>NZ_PZJX01000041.1:0-55000 GCF_003034915.1 Mesorhizobium helmanticense
CGGCCAGGACAGGTCTTCCAATGAAACCTATATCCAGGTCGCCAGCAAAGGCTGGAGCCTGCCGGCTGAAAATCTCCGCTCTGCGATTGCAAAAAGCCTGTCCCTTCGCGAGTCACTGCTCCGCTATGCCCACGCGTTCCTTATCCAGTCGTCCCGGACTGCACTGATCAACGGCCATTCGAAAATCGAGGAACGGCTGGCCCGCTGGTTGCTGATGGTCCACGATCGCGGTGAAGGCAACAAGATCTACCTGACGCATGAATTCCTGGCGACCATGCTTGGTGCTCGGCGTCCCGGCGTTACCACAGCCTTGCAAATGCTTGAATACAGGGGGCTGGTTCACGCCAGGCGCGGCGAGATCACCATTGTCGACCGCGCCGGGATGATAAAGCTGACCCATGGCGCTTACGGCGAGGAGGAGCAGCGCTATTTTGGTTTGGCCTCCGCCTGATTGTCCGCTTTCAGACATAATCTTGAAGGCCGCCGCGTGTTGGCCGTAAATCATGTTTGGTCAGAATTTCAGGGAGGAAATTCTCGATGGCCAGTACCTTTCACACAGTCACGGTTGAAAGAGCCGCCGAAGCCTATGTTCTCTCCAGAGGCAAGGCACACTTTCTCTCCATCGCACAGGCAATCCGCGCCATCCGAACACTCATGCCGGCTTGCATCGCAACCGACCGCGAGTTGGAGGAGATGCTGGCGGCGGCATGCGTCATTCACGGCGTGCCCGTCGCTTTCGACGTGACGGCGGCCGCGGGCGCAGAACCACGGCTCCATTCGTAAGGCCGGAGATGCCCGCGCTCGCGCAGACGCCTACCTTGTCGGACGTTCGCCTTGCGATCGTTCGCTACCTGATCGACAATGTCGACCACCCGAGCGTTTCGATATCCGAGGTTAGCCACGCCGTGAGAAGAGCGTTTCCGCTTTGCGAACTCACGGATTGGGAACTTGGCGATCTCATTGCGCGAAGCGCGATTGGCGCGGGATTTGCAATCGATTTCGACGCAACCGAGCCCTGAGGTCTATCGAGGCACCGACGGTTTCGCGCCGTCTTCCAAGGGGATCGAACTCTTCCAGAGTTACTGGGTTCTGGCCGCAAAAACGCGCGCTAAGCCACCCCGCCCCTGTTCCATCCCCGGCCCCGGTCGCCGAACATCACATAGCCGGTGTCGGTGACCGCAACCGTGTCCTCCAGCTTGATGAAGCCGCGCGTCGGATGAAGCATCGTTGTCTCGACCGACAGCACCATGTTTTTCTCCAACGGCTGTTCGGCATAGGTGCCTTCGTAGGTCACCGGGTGGTTGGTCATCAGGAACGGCGCCTCATGCGTGATCAGCCCCATGCCGTGGGCGAAGAAATCGGTATAGGACGCGACCTTGGATCTCTTCAGCACGCCCTCCGCGTGAGAGATAATGTCGCCGCCCAGCGTGCCTGCCTTGACCTTGGAGAAGGCCGCTTGCTGCACCGTCTCGACCTCGGCCAGCAGATCCTCCAGTTCGGCGTCCGGCTCGCCCAGAATGCCCATCCGGCAGAGATCGCCGATATAGCCGTGATAATTGCCGCCGGAATCGATCGACAGCACCTCGCCCTTCTTCCACGTCTGCGGCGAGGCGGCGCGGTTGTGGCTGGAGCCAAGCGTCAAAAGACAATATTCGAAATGCGCGCCGCGATTGGTCTCCTCGCGCCTGAGCTGTTCGATGATCTCGGTCTTGGTAGTGCCTTCGCGCGCCCATTGGATAGTCGCCAGCATGGAATCGGTGATCAGTTCGGAGGCGATGCGCAGCTTCTCCAACTCGGCATCCGTCTTGATGGCGCGCATGCGCTCGAGCATGTCGGTCGCATCGATCAGTTTGGCGTCCGGCAGCGCCTTGCGGATCAGCATATACGCGTCCGAGGGCAGAAAAGCCGGCTCGATGCCGATGCGGGCACCGCCCCTGCCGATCGTCTTCAGGTGCTCGACGGCGAGATTGGCGGCATCGAGCGTGCCCCAGCAGGCGGCATGCAGCGTCGGTGTCCAGAACGGGTGGTTCTGGTGCTCGCCGCCTTCCATGCGGTTGCCGATATAAGCGGCATGGTCCGGCCCGCCCTTCTCGTACACGACCACGGGCAGATAACGGCTGTGGCCGATCGCATCCATGGCGGCGAAGAAGATGAACTTGTAGCCGCCAAGCAGGTACTGCGTATTGTGCTTGGAGGTGGCGAGCAGCACATCGATGCCGGCCTCCTCCATCAACCGGTCGACCCTGGCATGGTCGAACGGAATGGCGCTGACGGCATTCTTGCCCGGGGCGATGTTCATTTCTCTCTCCCTGAATTCCTTGGCCGGCCGGTGGGATCGCCGGCTGTTTCGATCCCGATACGCTCGCTGTCGATCACATCTGCACTATTTTTCTGGGTCTGGTCCAGCCAGAAATAGGCCGAACGGCTACGCTAGCACGCTTTGTCGCCCGCACGTCGTGGCATCGACCTGATCTGGTCCTACCAGATAAGGTCGAATAGAAGCGCTTCGCCATAACTGGTCCAGCGGACAGAATTTTCAAAGCCACATGAAGATGCGCCAAATCCGTCTCTGGCGAAACCCCGGACAAAGCCCATAATCGCTGTTGCAGGATGCTGGCGGGCTCGCGAGTATCCGAGGGTATTGGCGCACCGGCCGGATCACGGCGAGGACGGAGTTCGATCATGTCAGACTTCACGATTTCCAGACGCACCATGCTTGCCGGTTCGGCAATGCTTCTGGCCTCCACCGCCATGCCCGGTATCGGCTGGGCGCAGACGCCGAGAAGGGGCGGCCGGCTGGTGGTTGCCGCCGATTCCGAGCCGCGCAATCTCAATCCGGCGATCGTCGCCTCCAACGGCGTCTTCTTCATTTCGAGCAAGATCGTCGAAACGCTGGCCGAAGCCTCTTTCGACGGCAAGGACGGGCTGGCGCCGCGCCTTGCGCTCAGCTGGGAAGGAACTGCCGACGGCCTGTCGGCGACGTTCAAATTGCGCGAAGGCGTCAAATGGCATGACGGCAAGCCGTTCACATCGGCCGATGTCGCCTTCTCGGCGCTGCAGATCTGGAAGCCGCTGCAGAATCTGGGCCGCACCGTGTTCAAGGATCTGGATGCCGTCGAGACGCCAGATGATCTCACCGCCGTGTTCAAATTCGCCAAGCCGACGCCGTTCCAGCTGATCCGCAATGCCTTGCCGGCGTTGAGCAGCGTCGTGCCGAAGCACATCTATGAGACGGGCAAGATCGAGGACAACCCGGCCAACAATGCGCCGGTTGGCACCGGCCCGTTCAAGTTCGGCGAATACAAGGCCGGCCAGTACTACCGGCTGCAGAAGAACACCGACTATTGGGGCAAGGATGAGCCCTATCTCGACGAGATCATCTACCAGGTACTGCCCGACCGCACCTCGGCCGCTAGCGCCCTGGAGGCCGAGGAGATCCATCTCGCTGCTTTCTCCGCCGTGCCACTGGCCGACCTCGATCGCATCTCCAAGGTGCCGGGCCTCAAGGTGATCACCAAGGGCTACGAGGGGCTGACCTATCAGCTCGTCGTCGAGATCAACCATCGTCGCAAGGAACTCGCCGACCTCAAGGTGCGCCAGGCGATCGCGCACGCCATCGACAAGGATTTCGTCGTCAAGACGATCTTCCTCGGCTATGCCGCCACCGCCACTGGTCCGGTGCCGAAGAACGATCCGCAGTTCTACACCGCCGACGTGCCGACCTACGCTTTCGACGTCGCCAAGGCCAATGCCCTGCTCGACGAGGCCGGCTACATCAGAGGCGACGACGGCAAGCGCTTTTCGCTGAAACTTTTGCCGGCTCCCTATTTCAACGAGACCAGGCAGTTCGGCGACTATCTGCGCCAGGCGCTCGCCGCCATCGGCATCGACGCCGAACTGGTCAACAACGACTCGCCCGCGCATATCAAGGCCGTCTACACCGACCATGCCTTCGACCTTGCCGTCGGCCCGCCGGTGTTTCGCGGCGATCCGGCGATCTCGACCACAATTCTGGTGCAGAGCGGCATTCCGGACGGCGTGCCTTTCTCCAACCAGGGCGGTTACAAGAACGCCGATCTCGACGCCCTCATCGCCAGGGCCTCCGAAACGCTCGACACATCGGCCCGCACCGAACTCTACAAGGAGTTCCAGAAACAAGTCGCCGCCGACCTGCCGCTGATCAACGTCGCCGAATGGAGTTTCATCAGCGTCGCCCGCGAGACGGTCGAGAATATCGCCAACAATCCGCGCTGGGCGGTGTCGAACTGGGCGGACACGTATTTGGCGAATTGAATTGAGATTGACCTTCGCCAATAGGTGAAGTTGGTAATGTCCGTGCTCGACGATACCCCCCTCTGTCCTGCCGGACATCTCCCCCTCAAGGGGGGAGATTGGCCGTCACATGCCGTCGCGTCAATCGCGGACATCGCTGAGGGGAGAGCCGGCATCCAAGCAAGCCAATCTCCCCCCTTGAGGGGGAGATGTCCGGCAGGACAGAGGGGGGTGCCTTGGCGCAGCACCTCTCTTGACGGGCACCACGTCAAGTCATCCCCATGAACCGCGCCCTCATCCTCCTCCGCCGCCGTCTCGTCGGCAGCGTCTTCGTGCTGCTGATCGTCGTCATCGGCACCTTCCTTTTGCTGGAACTCGCCCCCGGCGATGCAGTCGACGCCTATATCGTCTCGACCGGCGGCGATGCCGGCATGATCGAACTGCTGCGCCATCGCTGGGGTCTCGACCAATCGGAACTGACGCGGCTGGCCAACTATCTCTGGGCGCTGCTGCATCTCGACCTCGGCCAGTCGGTGACTTTTTCCAGGCCGATCCGCGACGTCATCCTCGAGCGCTTGCCGACAACGCTTATCCTGATGGGCAGCGCCACCGCGTTCTCCTTCGGTCTCGGCTCGGCACTTGGTATCTACGCCGGCGCCAGGCCCGGCAGCTTTCGCGATCGTTTCCTGTCGGTCGGCTCCCTGGCGCTCTATGCGGTCCCTGGCTTCTGGCTCGGGCTGGTGCTGATCGTCATCTTCGCCGTCGACCTGCGCTGGCTGCCGATCGGCGGCATCGAGAGTATCGCCTCGACCAAGACCGGCCTTGCCCGTGCCACCGACATTGCTACCCATCTCGTCCTGCCGGTCTCCGCGCTCGGCTTCATCTATCTGGCGCTGTACTTGCGCATGATGCGCGCCGGCATGGCCGAAGCCTGGCGGCAGGATTTTGTCCTCGCCGCCCGCGCCAGGGGCATTTCCCGCCGCCGCATCGTGCTCACCCATGTCGCCCGCAACGCACTGCTGCCGCTTGTCACCATGCTCGGCCTGCAATCGGCGCAGATGCTGGGCGGCAGCGTCGTCATCGAAAGCGTCTTTGCCGTGCCCGGTCTTGGTCGGCTGGCGCAGGAGGCGGTGGCGGCGCGCGACACGCCGCTGTTGCTTGGCATCATCCTGGTCAGCGCTGTGCTCGTCATCCTCATCAACCTTCTCGTCGACATCGCCTACGCCTTGCTTGATCCGCGCGTCGGCGCTAGCGAGGCCGGCGCGTGAGCCCGCTTCGCCGCTTTCTTCGTATGCCGGAAGCACTCGCCGGCACGGCCATTCTGGCGGTGCTGTTCGCCATGGCGCTCGCCGCACCCTTGATCTTTCCCGGCGATCCGCAGGCCATTGCCGGGCCGGCGCTGCTGCCGCCTTTCCAGGACTGGTCGCTGCCGCTCGGCACTGACCGGCTCGGTCGCGACGTGCTGGCCGAGTTGTTTCACGGCGCCCGCACGTCGCTGGCTGTCGGACTGGCGGCGGCGGCCGCCGCTCTTGCCGTCGGCGCGATAGTCGGCACGCTGGCAGGCTTTGCCGGCGGCCTCGTCGACGACGTGCTGATGCGCATCACCGATGCCTTCCAGACTGTGCCGAGCTTCCTCCTGGCGCTGGCCTTCGTCAGCGCCGTCGGGCCTTCGCTCGGCGTCGTCGTCGTGGCGATCGCGCTTGGCGCCTGGACCGGGCCAGCGCGAGTGGCGAGAGCCGAAGTGCTGTCGATCCGCGAGCGCGATTTCGTCGCCGGCGCCCGCGTCATCGGCATGCACCCGCTGGAGATCGCCTTTCGCGAAATTCTGCCCAACGCCTTGCCGCCGGTGCTGGCATTGTCCTCGGTCATCGTCGCCGCCGCCATCCTCACCGAAGCCGCTCTTTCCTTTCTTGGCCTTGGCGACCCCAATCGCGTCACCTGGGGCGGCATGATCGCCGAAGGCCGCGCCGTTTTGCGCACAGCGCCCTTCCTGTCGATCATTCCGGGCGTCGCGCTCGTGCTGACCGTGCTTGGCGTCTATCTCGCCGGCGAAGGTGTCATCGAAACGACGGCGGTGAGACGGAGCCTGTCGTGACGGCGCTGCTTTCGATCCGCGATCTGACTGTGATCTATCGCCGCGACGGCAGCGAGGTGGCGGCGCTGAAAGACATTAGCCTGGATATCGCTGTCGGGGAGCGCCTCGCTGTCATCGGCGAGAGCGGCTCTGGCAAGAGCACGCTGGCGCTGGCGATTGCCAGGCTGTTGCCAGCTTCCGCCAGGATCGATGGCAGCATCGACTGGTTCTTGCGACCGCCGCCAACCTTGGGTGCCAAGGCACCCCCCTCTGTCCTGCCGGACATCTCCCCCTCAAGGGGGGAGATTGCGCTCTCATCTCCGCCTTCGCCAATCTCCAAGGTTGCAGGAGAGGACCCAACAGCGAAACTGCCAATCTCCCTCCTTGAGGGGGAGATGTCCGGCAGGACAGAGGGGGGCCTCATGGAACGCAAAGCTCAAAAATCCACCGCCAAACCGGACCACACCCCGCTCGGTGGCCGCGACATCGGCTTCGTCTTCCAGGATCCCTCGGCAAGCCTCGATCCGGTCATGACGGTCGGCAAGCAGATCGCTGAAGTTGCCCACACCCATCTCGGCCTCAATTGGCCGCAAGCCTATGCCAAGGCAAAAACCCTGATCGAGCGCGTTCGCTTGCCCGATCCGGACGCCGCCTTGCGCGCCTTTCCGCATCAGCTTTCCGGCGGCCAGAAACAGCGCGTGGCGATCGCCGCCGCGATAGCGGCCGGCCCTAAACTACTCATCGCCGACGAGGCAACCAGCGCGCTGGACACCATCGTGCAGGCCGAGATCGTTGCATTGATCCGGCAACTCGTGGCCGAGGACGGCATGACGCTGCTGTTCATCAGCCACGACATCGCGCTGGCTGCCGCGCTTGCCGAGCGCATCGCCGTATTCCGGCATGGCGGACTGGTCGAGATCGGTGCGGCCAGGCAGATCGTCAGCGCCCCGCGCCACGCATACACACGCTCACTGCTCGACGCCCATCTCGGCCTCGACGCCGAACCGCTTTCGCGGCAGGCCGGACCTTCGGCATGAGCAGTCCTTTGCTGAGCGTTTCCGGCCTCACCAAACGATACCGTCGCGGCGGCAAGACCATCGCCGCCGTCGATAATGTTTCCTTCCACATCGAACCCGGAGAAACGCTGGCGCTGGCCGGACCATCGGGCAGCGGCAAGTCCACGATCGCACGGCTGGTGCTCAGACTGGTCCAACCCGACGCCGGCGATATCCAGTTCAAGGGCGAGGATTTTCTCGCCCTCGGTGGCGCCACCTTGCGTGCCCGGCGCGCGCGCCTGCAAATGGTGTTCCAGGATCCGCTCGCCGCTTTCAACCCCCGTGCCACCGTGGCGCGTGTGCTCGACGATCCCTTGCGCATCCATGGCATCGCGTCCCGGTCGGAGCGCCCGCGCCGCATCGCCGCCCTATTGGAGCGCGTTGGCCTTAGCCCTGATCTTGCGCCGCGAGCCATCCACGAAATCTCCGGCGGCCAGCGCCAACGCGTCGCGATTGCCCGCGCCATCGCCACGAAACCGTCGCTGATCGTGCTCGACGAAGCCGTGTCGGCGCTCGACGTGTCGGTACGCGGACAGATCCTCAGGCTGCTGCTCGATCTGCAGCGTGAGGAACGGATCGCCTATCTGTTCATTTCGCATGATCTCGGCGTGGTCCGTGCCATCGCCCATCGCCTCGTCATCCTTGACGCCGGCACGATCGCCGAGAGCGGCGATGCCCGCACGGTAATCGACGCGCCGCAATCGGCCATCGGGAAGGCGCTGGTGGTGGCGGCGCCAAAACTCGACCGAACCGGACCATGACCCCGACGACAAGCCAGGACGCATCATAACAGACCCGCGGCCTGTTCGAGGCGACCGGCATACGCTTCGACAACGTCACCTGGACGCCGGATCACGGCTCTGGCTGCTGCCACATCGCCCTGACGAACAGGGACGCCGGCTAATGCATGTCGCCGTCAGTACCCCAGCGCGCAACCGTCCTTGCGGGGATCGGACGCGCCGGTAAGCGTGCCCTTGTCCCAATCGATCAGCACCAATTGGCCGCCGCCATGCGGCTCGGCGGCGATCGAGACATGGTGGCCTCGTTCGCGCAGGCCGCCGAGAGTGCGAGCCGGGATGCCACGCTCGGCCTCCACAGCGTCCTGTTTATAAAACACCCTCGGCGCATCCAGCGCCTCCTGCGGATCCATGCCGAAATCGATCATGTTGGTGAGCAGGTGGACATGGCCGAACGGCTGATAGCCGCCGCCCATCACCCCGAACGGCATGACTGCTCTTCCCTTGGCCGTCACCATGCCCGGCATGATGGTGTGCATGGGACGTTTCCCCGGCGCGATGCGATTTGGGTGGCCTGCCGTCAGACGGAAGCTGCTGCCGCGGTTCTGCAGGACGACCCCGGTCCTGGGGCCGACCACCCCGCTGCCGAACGAATGAAAGGTCGAGTTGATGAAGGAGACCGCGTTGCGGTCGCGGTCGACCACGGAGATATAGACGGTATCGCTCGGCTGCAACTCCAAGCGAGGCAGATGCGTCATCGCACGCTCCGGGTCGATAGCGGCGCGCAGCCGGTCCGCATGGGATCTCGACAGCAACTCCTCAACCGGCACATGGACGTGGTTCTGGTCGCCGATGAAATCGTCGCGGTCCTGATAGGCGAGCCGCCCCGCCTCGATCTCAAGGTGAAGCCTTTCGGCACCGTTCGGTTCCAGGGAGCCGAGCGAAAAGCCCGACAGCACATTCAGCATGATGAGCGCCGTCAGGCCCTGATTGTTCGGCGGCATCTGATGGACGTCGTAGCCACGGTAAGATGTGCCGACGGGCTTGACATAGTCGCCCGTCGTCGCCGCGAAATCCTCAAGCGTATGCAGTCCCCCGAGCGCGCTGAGCCGCGACACCAGATCGTCGGCGACCTCGCCTTCATAGAAGCCGCCGCGGCCGCGGTTGGAGACAATGCGCAACGTCTCGGCCAGTTGCGGCTGCCGGTGCAGGTCGCCAGCCTTCGGTGCCTTTCCATCCGATAGGAAGATCCGCGCCGCATGTTCGTCGTCTGCGAGCAAGGCGGCGCTGTCGGCCCAGTCGAAGGCCACGCGGTCATGCACGACATAACCCTGTTCGGCATAGCGAATGGCAGGCGCGAGCGCGGCGTCGATGCCCTTCCTGCCATGATCCCCAAGCAGCCGGCACCAGGCGTCGATGGCGCCCGGCACGGTGACCGCGTGCGGGCCGAACCCCGGCAGTTCCTCATACCCCCTGTCCAGATACCATTCTGCCTGCGCCGCGGCCGGCGCGCGGCCCGAGCCATTGAAGGCCACGACTTCGCTCTGGCCGTTGGGGCAATAGAGGACGAAGCAATCACCACCGATGCCGGTCGATTGCGGCTCGACGACTGCCTGCACCGCCGCCGCGCAAACCGCCGCGTCCATTGCGTTGCCGCCCGACCGCAGCATGTCGACGGCCGCCAGCGTCGCCAGCGGGTGCGATGTCGCGGCCATGGCTTGCGTCGCGCGAACCGGCGACCGTCCGGGGAATTGAAAATCACGCATGCGGGATCATAGCCTCCAATAGAGCAGATTTGGACCAGCGCTAGACTAAGTCGCTCGGAGGGAAGTACCAGACCTTCCTTGCTCGCCCTACCCGGCGCATCAGAGCGTGCCAAAACTCCGGAGCATTCGCCCCTTCAAGATCCCGTGCCGAGCACGCCATGCTCGGCCGATACCATGGCGAAAAGATCATCGTCCGTATGACTGGGAAACAGCTCCGGCTGGCTGCGTTTGCCATTGCGCCTTCGCCCCAGGCGCGGGACGGCGTCAAGCAGGCTTTTCGTATACGGATGCTGCGGATCGGCGACGATCTCGCCGGTCGGGCCGAACTCGACGACCCTGCCGCGATGCATGACGGCGATCCTCTCGCTCATATGGGCGACGACGGCGATGTCGTGCGAAATGAACAGATAAGATAGCCCTTCGCTCTCCTGGATGTCGACGAGAAGATCCAGGATCTGCGCCTGGATCGTGACATCCAGCGCCGACACCGGCTCGTCGGCCACCACCACCGCCGGCCTTGGCGCGAGCGCCCGGGCGATGGCGATGCGCTGGCGCTGGCCGCCTGAAAACTCATGCGGATAGCGGTCGAGCTGGTCCGGCCTCAGGCCGACCTGGTCGAACAATTGGGCGACACGCGCACGGATGGCCCGCCAGTCATCGATACCCTGCGCGTAGAGCGCCTCGCCGATCTGCCGCGCCACGGTCAGCCGCGGATTGAGCGAGGAATAGGGATCCTGGAAGATCATCTGGCAGGGGCGGAAATGCCGGCGCTGCAGCCCGGGCGAAACGTCGGTGACATCCGTGCCCATGATTGAGATGCGGCCGGAACTCGGACGATCGAGGCCGACGGCGATCCGCCCGAGGGTCGTTTTGCCCGAGCCGCTTTCGCCGACGACGCCAAGCGTTTCGCCGCGCGACAGCGTCAGCGACACGCCGTTCACCGCATTGACCAGCCGTCCGCCCGAGGTGAATACACGCCGGATCGTGTCCAGGACCATGACCGGAGCATCGTTCATACCGCGCCGGCCTTTTCTGTAAGGCGGGGCGGGCGGGACCCGCGTTTGGTCATGACCCGGTCGAGCGTCAGATGCGAGGCGAGAAGCCCTTTGGTGTAGGAGTGCCGCGGCGCCGAAAGCACGGCCTCGACATTGCCCATCTCGACGATCCGGCCCGCCCGCATCACGGCAACACGATCGGCGGTTTCCGCGACCACGCCGATATCGTGGGTGATGAGCAGGATGCCAGAGCCGAGCCGGTTCTTCAGGTCCACCAAAAGATCGAGCACCTGGGCCTGCACGGTGACATCGAGCGCGGTTGTCGGCTCATCAGCGATCAGCGCGCCGGGATCGAGCGTCAGTGCCGCCGCGATCATGACCCGCTGACGCATGCCGCCCGAAAGCTGATGCGGGTATTGCCGCATCACACGGTCCGGTTCTGCTATCCCGACATCGGCGAGCGCGGCAAGCGCCCGGATAGTGGCCTCGCTTTGCGAGATGCGGCGATGGCGAACCAGCCCTTCCGTCATCTGGCGGGCAATCGTCAGCACCGGATTGAGCGATGTCATCGGTTCCTGGAAGATCATGCCAACCCGCGCGCCGCGCACATCCTCCATGGCGCGGCGACCGAGCGCCAGCACATCCGCGCCATCGATCCGGATATCGCCCGAGGCGGTCGCGGTTTCCGGCAAAAGCCGCATCATCGCCAGCGACGTCATGCTCTTGCCGCTGCCGGATTCCCCGACCAGCGCCAAGATCTCGCCGCGCGCCAGCTCGAAGCTGACGTCGTCCACAGCCAGGAACGGTCCGTCCTTCGTCTCGAAGCGGACGCTGAGGTTCTTCACCTCGAGGAAGGCCGTCATGACGTCCTCTTGCGGCGCGGATCGGCCAGGTCGCGCAGGCTGTCGCCGATCAGATTGAACGACAGCACGGTGAGGCAGATCGCCAGGCCGGGAAAGATCAGGATCCATGGCGCCTTGGTGATGTAGTTGCGGCCGGAAGCCAGGATGGCGCCCCATTCCGGCGACGGCGGCTGCACGCCAAGCCCCAAGAAGGATAGCCCGGCGGCCGACAGGATCGCCGAGGAAAAGCCGAGCGTCGCCATGACGATCAGGCTTTGGCCGATATTTGGCATCACATGCACCCGCACCAGCCGTCCGGAGTTGATGCCGGCAAGTCTTGCGGCCTCGATATAGGGCTTGGCCCGCTCCGCCGCCGCCAGCCCATAGGCGACGCGGGCATAGAACGGGACCAGGCTGATGGCGATGGCGATCGTCGCGTTGACGATGCCCGGGCCGAGAAAGGCGACAAGCGCCAGCGCGATCAGCGTATCGGGAAAGGAATAAAGCACGTCGATGACGCGCAGCAGCACCGCCTCGGCCAGCCTGCCGGCGAAAGCGGCGACAAGGCCGACGAGGCCGCCGACGGCAAGGCCACTCACCACGGCGCAAAAGCCGATGCCGAGCGACAGGCGCGCGCCAGTGAGCACGCGGCTGAAGAGATCGCGGCCGAACTCGTCGGTGCCGAACAGGAACTTTGCGCTTGGTCCGGCAAGGCGCGGACCAACCGCCATCCGCGTCGGATCGAAGGGGGCGATCCAGGCGGAAAGCAGCGCCGCCGCGAGCACGATGCCCGCAAGGCCAAGCCCCAGCGCGACGTTCCAGGGAACACGCCAGCCCAGCCGCTTTCTCTTCGTCTCCAGGACAGCGCTCACCGCTGCCTCATTCTGGGATCGAGGAAGCCGTAAAGGATGTCGAGGCTCATCGAGACGACAACCACCGATGTGGCGAATATGACGATGAAGCCCTGGATCATCGGGTAGTCGCGCTGCAGCATCGCCTGCACGGCAAGGCGGCCGATGCCGTTCCAGGAGAACACGTTCTCGACGATGACCTGTCCGCCCATCAGATAGGCGAAAACCAGGCCGACGACGGTGACGATGCTGATCAATGCCGGCCGCAGCGCATGCACGATCAGCACCTGATGTTCGCGCAGGCCGCGGGCGCGAGCGGTGCGGATATAGTCCTCGGCGAGGATCTCGACCAGCGCCGACCGCGTCATGCGGGCGACCAGCGCGCAATAGGTGAGACCCAGCGTCAGCGCAGGCAGGATGAGATTGCGAAAGTCCGTTCCAGCGACCGGCAGCCATCGCAGATGCAGCGAAAAGACCTGGATCAGCACCAGGCCGAGCCAGAAGCCGGGAATCGACACACCGAGCACGGCGACGATCATCACGGCGGCGTCCGCGGCCGTGCCGCGGTTGACGGCAGCGACGAAGCCGAGCGGAATGCCAAGAAGAAGGGCGATGCCGAGGCCCGCGACCGCCAGCATGAAGGTATTCGGCAGACGTTCGAGAAGCAGGCGCACGACCGGCTCGTTGCCGCGAATGGTCGTGCCGAGATCGCCCGAGAGCGCATTGAGCGCATAGCGGCCGACCTGCATCCACACCGGCAGGTCGAGGCCGAGACGGGACCGCATCTCGTCCATGGCTTCAGGGGTCGCGGTGACGGACTGCGCCATCATCGCCGTCACCGGATCTCCCGGCACCACATGCACGAGCACGCCCGACAACAGGATGACGGCCAGCACCGTGGCGAAGGCGGCCGTCAATCGTTTCGCGATCAGCCTGATCATGTCGTGGCGATATCCACCCCTGGGTCGTTATGGCCTTTCCGCCCTTGCCTGGGCGGAAAGGCCTGGGAATCGTCACTCAGCGACTTTGACGTCGTTGAACAGAAGCGACACCATATAGCCCATCTTGAAGCCGTCAATCTTGGCGCTCGACGCCATCAGCCAGCCCCAGCCCGGCGACAGCAGCGGGATCGCATAGGCATTTTCCATGAGATATTTCTCGATGTCATGGATCTTGGCCGCCCGCGCATCGCCGGAGAGCTGGCGCTGTTGTTCCAGCATCGCGTCGAGGTCGGCATTGAGGCCCATATTGACGAAGCCGGGCCGCTTCCACAGGAAGTAGAGATAGTCCGGATCGACGCCCGACATGCCCATCGTCCACACGGCCGGTTCGCCATCGGTCTTTTCGTTCACGCCCTTCATGTAGTCGAAGAACGCCGCCACCTCGCGGGTCTCGATCTCGGCATCGACGCCGATCGCGGCGAGATCCTGCTGCATGATCTGGTGCATCTGATCCCAGCCCGGCAGCTTGTGCACCAGAAGCTTCACCTTCAGCAGGTGGTCGGGCCCGTAGCCGGCCTTTACCATCAGCGCCTTCGCCGCCTCCGGATCGTATTTCACGCCCCAGCTCGCACACAGGGCCTCGTCGGTGGCGAAGAGATTGGGGGCCACCGGGCAATTGCCTGTGCCGACCAGCCCCTCGAAGGCAATGTTGGCATAGGCGTCCCGGTTCATCGCCATGCCGATGGCCTTGCGTATGTCGGGATTGTCGAGCGGCTTGATCTTCCAGGTGAAGGCAGCGACCATCTGCTGGCCGGAAAGGTCGGCCGCATAGACCTTGAAGCCGGCATCGGACTTCAGGTCGCCGGCCTCCTCGAGCGACGGCTCGGCCATGTCGACTTCGCCCGACCGCAGCGCCGCCATGCGAGCGACAGCCTCAGGAATCACCTTCAGCGTCAGCTTGTCGATATAGGGCTTGCCCGGATTCTGGATCAGCGGATTGACGTTCTTGTATTCGCCATTGGCCTCGAGCTGGATGCTGTCATTGCGCGTCCAGCCCACGAATTTGAACGGTCCGGTACCGATCGGCTTGAATTCGGCGCCGGAGACCGAGGACGGGCAGACCAGGCTGGACTGGATGTTGGTCAGGAACGAGGTAAACGGACCATAGGGCTCCGAAAGCTTGACCGTGACCACATTGCCGTCGACCGTCGTTCCACTGACCGGCCCCCATGCGGAGGCATTGGGATTGACGGTGGCCGGATCGACGGCGCGGTCGACGTTGAACTTGACGGCGGCCGCATCGAAATTGCTGCCGTCGTGGCACTTCACGCCGTCGCGGATGGTGAAGGCATAGGTCTTGCCGTCGTCGGAGACGGTCCATTTATCGGCGAGGCCAGGATGCACCGATCCGTCCTTATCCATCGTCAGAAGTGTATCGAAGATCAAATTGGTGATCTGTAGCGACTGGGTGGTGCCGGTCTTTTGCGGATCGAGGCTGTCGGCGTCGACCGACCGCGCCACCGTGAGGTTCGCGGCCGCGGCCGGTAGCGCCACGATTGCTGTCGCCGCCACAAGGGCGGCTGCCAGCGATCGCCGGATCGCCTGTCTTGAAAGCGTGGTTCGCAAGATCATCTTCGCACTCATCATGGTTCCCCTTTTCTTGTTTAGTCGATGCATATTTGCGGACGTTTGCCCGCCCATGGCCGCGCCTGTTCCAACTGGCCCGCCAGGCTGAGGAGCAGCGCTTCGCCGGCGGGTGCCGTCGCCAACTGGATGCCGATCGGCAACCCCGCCTCGTTCCAATGCAGCGGCAAGGAGGCGGCTGGCGAGCCGTTGACGTTGAAGACGTGGGTGAAGGGCATCCAGGACAGATAGAACTCGTAATGGCTGCGCATATCGGCGGAAACCGGGAAAGCGTCGTGCGGCAAGGGGGGCTGCGCCAGCGCCGGCGACAAGAAGACATCGTAATCGGAAAACACCGACGTTACCGCTTCGGCCACCTTGTGCAAACCGGCAACGGCCATGTTGAGGTCCACGGCCGAAATGCGATTGCCGGCCTCGATCATCTCCCACAGCATCGTCGGGAAATCCGCTTGTGTCAGCTTGCGGCCGAGTACACTCTCCTCGGCTCGCATATCGGCGGCGTATTCGGCGAGAATGAAGGTCTCGAAGGCCTCCCACCCGTTAGCGGGCAGCACGACGTCGCGTTCTTCGCAGACATGGCCGAGGCTTTCGAGCAGCTTGACCGTCTCGGCGACCGCCTTCTTGCAATCGGAGTGAGTGGGCGCCCCATAAGGCGCCTTGGTCGAGACCGCTATTCTGAGCCGCCCTGGATCGCGGCCGACCTCGGCCGCGAAGTTGGCGCCGGGCGGGTTGTTGAAGAACTGACCGGGATAGATCCCCGCCGTGGCGTCGAGCAAGGCGGCGCTGTCGCGCACCGAACGGGTGAGAGCATGCTCCACCAGCATTCCCTGCCATGTATCGCCGGCGGGGGCGACCGGATTGCGGCCGCGCGTCGGCTTCAGCCCGAAACAGGCGCAGCAGGAAGCCGGCACGCGGATCGAGCCGCCACCATCATTCCCATGCCCCATGGGGACCATGCGGGACGCGACCGCCGCTGCCGTGCCGCCGCTCGACGTTCCCGCCGTATGGCCTAGGTTCCATGGGTTCGACGTGACGCCATGCGCGGTCGAGCGGGTCGTCCAGTCCATGGCGAGTTCGGGAACGGCGGTCTTGGCGAAGATGACCAGACCGGCCTGCTTGAATCGACGGACGAGCTCGCTGTCGCGCGCGGCCTTGTAGCCAAGGCGCGGCGGCCAGCCCGATCCGGTCGGCTGCCCGCCATAATGAGCGGTGAGATCCTTGAGCATGAAAGGGACGCCGGTGAATGGCCCTTTGGGCAGGCCGGCCTCGATGCGCTGCAAGGCCTCGTCTGCGAAAGTCGCAACCACCGCGTTGAGAGGACCATTGACGGCACTGACGGCATCGAGCGCCGTTTCGAGAAGCTCGCTTGGCGTTACAGTGCCTTCGGCCACCAGGGCAGCCAGCCCGGTTGCGTCGAGTTTCGAATATTCATTCAGTTTCACGGGACATGGTTCCATGGCAGCCAGGATGCAACAACCTAGCCGGCGTCCGGTCTGCCGGCATGATGCCGAAGGGTGGGATTGAAGAATAAGTTCAACTCACCCGTAAGGGTGATATAGGGGTATCGAGAAAAACCAGACAAGGCGCCATGAAGTCGGACCTGCGCTTATCCGCCCGCCCCTTTCTCGCCAACCGGCGCATCATCCCGCCGCGCATTCCGCTCGATGTCGTCGGCCGCCCGCGTCTGAACAGGATCGCCGGCCTTCTCACCCGCTACCGGCTGACACTGGTCCATGCGCCGGCCGGTTCGGGCAAGACCACGCTTCTGTCGCAATGGTACAGCGCGCTGAAAAACGAGGGTACCACGACCGCGTGGTATTCGGTCAGTGATGACGAGAGGGACCCGCTCGGCCTTGCCGACTATCTGACGCTGGTGATGAGCGGAGCCGCCAAGGGGCAGAGCGCGCGCGGCCTTCCCATGAATCGGGACGAGGCGGTGGCGCGGCTTCTCGGACTTGTCGAGGAGGCGACGGCGCAGGGACCAGTCGTCCTTTTCATCGACGACTATCACCTTGCCGATGAGAATGATGCATCCGCCACCATTATCGCGCTGCTGGACGCCGAGTTTCCGCAGTTCGGCATCGTGCTGGCGAGCCGCACCCGGCCCTCGCTGGCGCTCGGCCGCTACCGCGCGCATGGCGAGATGATCGAGATCAGCGTCGACCAGCTTCAGTTCAGCGCCGACGAAACGGCCGACTTCTTCCGCGCCGCGCGCGGCGTCGAACTCTCGCCCGACGAAAGCCGCATGATGCGTCAGCATACGGAGGGCTGGGCGGCGGGGCTGAGGCTGGCTTCGCTCGTACTGGGCCGCGATGGCGACCGCAACATGATGGCGTCGGCGCCGCCCGGAAGCCATCGCGCCTTTGCCGACTATTTCCTGGAAGAGGTCCTTTCCGGATTGCCCGAACACATCATCGATTTCCTGGTCGAAACCTGCATCCTCGAGACGCTCAGCGGCGAATTGTGCGACATGCTGACCGGGCGCACGGATTCGGCTGGCATTCTCGAACATCTTGAGGAAGCGCAGCTCTTCATCGTCGCATTGCCGGGGCAGCAGCGCTGGTACAGATATCATCATCTGTTCCAGGAATTCCTCTACACGCGACTGCTCGCCAAGGGCGATGCGCGGATCGACGAACTGCACCGCAAGGCCGCGGACTGGTTCATCGGCTCGGGCAGCCCGGTCGAGGCGGTGCGGCATGCTTTCCTCGCCCACCAGTCGAAATGGGCGGCCGAACTGATCGAGCGTTACTGCGTCTATGACTATCTCAGCCATGGACGCTTCGAGCTGTATTTCCGCTGGATGCAGCAATTGCCGCGCGAGGCGCGCGAAGCGCGGCCGCTGCTGATGTTCCTGCTCGTCTGGCGCCACATCAACGGTCGCCGTTTTCCCCAGGCCGAGCAGACGCTCGCCACTATCGAGCTCAGCGCGGCCAATCCCGACGGTGAATGCGCGGCGATCCTGCGCGAAACCGGTCTCGACCTTAGCGGCCGCCTGCATCTGATGCGGGCGCTGATCGGCGCCTACGGCGGCGATCTCGCCGCTTGCCGGTCGCATATCGACGCCATCGGCGAGCGCGAACTCGATCATCTGGCCTTCGGACAGGTCGACCTCGATTCGATCCACAGCTATCTGGCCTTTCATGAAGGCGCACTGGAGGCGGCCGAACGGCTGACCTGGAAGGCCAGCGGCGTCTATGACGATATCGCCTGCCATTGGGGCGGCATCCACTCACGCTGCATAGCGGCGATGGCCTACATGGCGCGCGGACTGCCCGGCGAAGCCGAGCCCGTGCTCATCGACGCGCTGGCCAACGGCGAAAGCTATTTTTCCGAGCAATCCTACATGGTCGCCCTGCCCTCGGCGCTGCTCGGCATGATCGCCTATGAGAAGGGCGATTTCGAGCGCGCCGAAAAACTCTGGATGCGGGCGATGCCGCCGGAAAAGACCGTCGATGTCTTCGGCCTTTGCGAGCGGGTCCTGATCGCGACCATTGGCCTGTCGCGTCTCTACGACGCCACCGGCCGGGTCGAGGCGGCGGACGCCCTGTTCGTACGCGCCAGCCGCCGCGCCTATGAGGCTGAGGATTTCAGGCTGGAGTTCCAGCTGGCGCTGGAACGCGCCGACCGGGCGTTCCGCCAGGGACGCAGCGCCGACGGCATCCGCGAGATGGAGCGGTTCGGCACGCAGCTCGACGAGGCGCGCGCCCGCTTTCCCGCCTCGATATGGCAGATATGGGAGAGCCATCTGATCGTCGACGCACGGGCATTAGCCGCGCGCGGTCAGACAGCCGAGGCGGTTGCGCGGCTCGCCGAAGGCAGTGCCCAGGCCCGTGCCCAGAACCGGCAAGCTTGCGCCATCCTCATGGAGCTGTTGCAGGTCAAGTTCCAGGAACAGTCCGGGATTTCACCTGCCGAGGATCGCCGCGTGGTGCTGGCCGCGCAGGCAAGAAGGGCGGGATTGCAGCAAAGCCTGGCCGATCTCGTCTACTGGCAGCCGGCTATTCCCGATCGCGCCGGCCAGAAAGGAACCGCCTCGGCTACGTCCCGCACCGTGCGCCAGCAATCCGAGCCTCTCCTGCTGACGCCCAGGGAATACGACGTGCTCGAACTGATGCGGCAAGGCCTGTCGAACCGCGAGATCGGCACGAGGCTCCATATCAATCTCAACACCGTGAAATCCCACGCCAAGAACATTTTCGAGAAGCTGCAGGTCAAGAACCGCACCCAGGCGGTGCTGAAAATTCTGGCCTGAAGGCTGTGTTCAAACCATAGCGAGGCAGTCGCATCAACGTGCCGCCCAGACCAGGCCGCGACGAAATATCGTCTGCATCTGTGGCACCTCGAACTCCTTGGCGGCATGCCCGAGCGACGAGTAGAAAACCCTTCCCTTGCCATGCCGGCGCTTCCAGACCACCGGCATCACGACACCGTCTATCCAGGGTGCGTGCTCACCGGAGAAAGTCGTGGTCGCCAGCACTTCATTCGACGGATCCACATGCATGTAATACTGCTCCGAGCGATACGAAAAATCGTCGATGCCGTGCATGATGGGATCGTCGCGCCTGGCGATGTCGACCTTGTAGTCGATGATGTTGCCGGGATGGGCGACCCACTGGCCGCCGCACATGAACTGATAGTCCGTGGCTTCACGAAACGCATCGCCCATGCCGCCGTGATAGCCGCCAAGACCGACACCGCTCTCGACTGCCTTCGTCAGGTTGAGCTCTTCGTTCTTCGCCAGCTTGGACATCGTGTAGATCGGCACGATCAGGCTCAGATCGACGATCGCGGGGTCGGCGAAAACCTCGGTCGTGGTTTCGACGCGAACCTCGAACCCTTCCTCCTCGAGCATCGCCTTGACGGCGCGCGCGCCTTGTTCCGGCTCGTGTCCATCCCAGCCGCCCCATACGATCAGCGCTTGCCGCATCTTCCGCTCCTTCAATTGGCTATGTCGTTTACCTCGGAAATTGCCGGGCTCGGTCAGCGGAATCTGAACAGATCGATGGTGTAATCCGGGTAGGCGTCCAGCCCGTCGAAAAGTCCGGCAAGGTCGGTAGTGTCCGCCAATATTCCGGACAAGACCAGCGCCGTCGCCACGCCGGCGCCAAGCCCGCCGGCGATATCGTGTTCAACGCTATCACCGACACATACCACCGTGCTGCGATCGGGATCGCCCGCCAGCGCCAGGGCGGCGGTGAAAATCGGAAGATAGGGTTTGCCGATGCGGGTGACGCCGCCGCCGAGGCTCTCGTAGAGATCCGCCAGCCGGCCGGCGCCGAAACGCGGCCCCACGGCCGTCAGCATGATCTTGTCGGGATTGGTGCAGAAGCACGGCACCCGCCGCGCCGCTGCCGGCGTGAGAAGTCGGCGATAGTGATCGAGGTCGTAACGGTCGCCCTCGCTGGCGGAAATCAGCACCAGTTCGGCATCGTCGCCACTCTTGGCCGGTTCGAACGGCAGGCCCTCGATCGCCGAGCGGTCGTCATCGCGGCTGATCAGCAGGCATTTCGTGCCCGGGCGCAGGCTTCCATGTGCCACCATGTCGTGGAAGGACCGCCACGCCACTTCGCCGGAAGAGACGAAGTGGTCCCAACTCCCCGCTTCGAAACCGAGCTTCAGCAGGCGATGCTCGTTGGGCTCGGCCCGCTTGCCGGAATTCGAGATCAGCACGACGGTCTTGTGCGCGCGCTTCAGCGCCGACAATGCTTCCACCGCGCCCGGATAGGGGCTGGTGCCGTCATGCAGCACACCGAACTGGTCGAGCAGGAAGACGTCGTACCGCGAGGCCAGTGCTCCGATCCCGTCGAGATGCTCAACCGTTTTCACAGCAGCTCCGCTGTGCCTGCACCCATCAGCGCCAGCCGCGCGGTGCCGGCGGCGGCCTCGTCGGAAAGCGCCGGCAGGAAGGGGACGCCGAGCTTGCGTTGGCGGATCGCGGTCCAGGCGGGATTTGCCGCGCCGCCGCCGACGCTCCTGACCGATGTCAGCCGAGGCGCGCCGAGTTCGGCAAGCCTGCTATAGCCGAGCGCCTCGATCGCGGCGATCCCCTCCAGCATTGCCTTCAGGTGGTCCGCGTCGTCCACCGGCCGCGGAACAAGCCGTGGCGGCAGCGCCGGATCGGCGATCGGAAAGCGTTCGCCCGTCGCGGGAAGCGGATAGTAGTCGAGGCCGGTCTCGGTCATCGGGTCGATAACCGCGCTGAGTTCGATGATGCGCGCAAGCGAAAAATGCTGGGCGAGCACCTTGCCGCCGGAATTCGACGCACCGCCCGCCAGATAGGCATCGCCGAGCCGATGGCTGTAGATGCCGAACCGCGGCGCCGAGATCGGCCGGTCGGACAGGATCTTGATGGTCAGCGAAGATCCCAGCGCAGTAACGCCGTCGCCGACTGTCGCCGCACCCGTCGCCAGGAACGAAGCGCATCCATCCGTCGTGCCGGCGACGACAACCACATCGCGCGGCAGGCCGAACAGCTCGGCGGCGCGCGCCGCGATCGTGCCGACGACATCGCCCGGCCTGACAACGCCAGGCAGCAATCCCATGCGCATGCCGGTGGCCGCGATCCAGTCCGGCCAACAGCGGGTCTCGACGTCGTAGCCGGTTTTCAGCGCGTTGTTTTCGTCGCTGACATCGAAGCGGCCGGAGAATTGTCCCGCGATCCAGTCGGCCTGGTGCAGCACGGCAGCGACGCCGGGCAAGCGCTGGAAAGACAGCGCCTTGGCAAGACCGGACGTCGCCCCAAGTGCCGCACTCGTTGCCGGCGCTGCGCGGGCAACCGCGGCGAGGATGGCGTCGGCGGCGACCTTGTCGTTGTACATCAGCGGTTCGGCCAGCGGCCGCCCGGCACTGTCGACCGGCAGCAGCGTGCCCGACGTACCGTCGACGGCGATCGAACGCACCGCCCCGCGATCGATAGATTTGAGCAGCTCCGCCAGCGTCGCCCCAACCGCCTCCCACCACACGCCGGGGTCGCGGCCGTTCGGCCCAAATCGTTCGAGCGAGACAGCGGAATGCGCGGCAATGGAAAAATCCGGCCGCATGGCAACGGCGCGTGCGCCCGACGTGCCGATGTCGATGCCGATGGCAAGCGCTTCTTGCCTGGCGATGATCTTGCCCGAACCGGTTTCCAAGTCTTGCTGCGCTGACTTTTCTTGCCGCGCTGACCTTTGGTTCGGGATCATGATTTAACTGCCGGCGGCATTGAGTTTCTGGCGATACTGCTCGGCATCCCAGTTGATCAGTTCGTCATTCTCGGCATCGGTAAGGTAGTTCAGCCTCGCCGTGGCGTCGACCCGCGCGGTCACGTCGGCCAGGCAGCGCTGCATGGCATTGGCGCCGGCGCTGGCGTCGCCGCGCATCAGCACGCCAAGGCCGGGAAACAGGATCGCCGCCGGCGCCGTGCCCAGCCGTTCGATGATACCGGCCACATCCTCGCCGGACCTTGCCACGATGGAACCTATGCCGAGAAATATGACGTGGTCCGGATAAAGGCTGCCGCCCGATGCCATGCGGCAGCTCTCGGGATCGATCGCTACGGCATGTGCCTCGATGTCGGCCGGCAATCTGTAACCACTGTTTCCGGCGAGTGCCGTCAATGCCGCAATATCCGGTTCCGCCACGTTGCGCGGCGACCGTGCCAGAAGCTGCGTGACGCGGCGCAGCAGCTCTTGCGCTTCGGCGACGGTCTCGGCCGCCACGACCAGTCCGTGATTGCCAAGGATCAGCACATCGACGCCTGGCCGAAGGCGCTCGGCAATGCCCTGGGCCAGCGGCAGGCCCGGCCGGCGATAGGGGATATAGGCCCATTCAAGGCCGTCGAGACGCCTGGCGGCCTCGGCCTCGCCATCGGCCTGCACGGCGAGCGAAATGGTGTCGACGCAGTGGACATGCAGAACGACACGCTGCGGCATCAACGCATGCACCGTTGTCTCGATCGAGGGGCGCAACCCGCGCGGATTGAGCGCCTCGATGGCGAAACCCTGCGGCCGGTCGGCGGCCGGGTCGCGCTGTCGGACGGCGCTGAGCAGCGGAGGGATCGCCACCGGCACCATGATGTCCTCGGCCAGCGCATCCCTCAACCAGGTGCCGGACGCCTTGATCCAGAGCGTGTCGCCAGCCTTCAGCGAGGTGTTGCCGCCGGCGGCCTGGGTCAAATGCGGATCGCGCCCGATGCTGGCTGAAAGCGTCCGCAAAGCGGCCAGTTCCCGTGCATCCGCCAGCGTATCGGCTTGCGTCGCCATCGCGCATTTCCTCCAACAGTCCGGCCACGTGTCCCGCAGCTTGCCTGTCCCGTCGCCGGGACAATTATTGGTGCTGGTATCGCAGATGCGAGTGAGTTACGTCAATAGTGATCCAACATCATCAAACTGGCTTGCAATCTGATCAATGTTGAGTAAGTTGCATCAAAGCCGCCACAGAACGGCATTCAGGAGGAAAACGGTTGAGCGACTCCGGCCGCCAGCGTCAGATCGTCGAGCTCTTGCGGGATCGGCCTTTCGCCTCGGTGCGCGAGCTGCAGGAGCGGCTCGGCGTGTCGGCAGCGACGGTCAGGCGCGATATCGACAGGATCGACGAGGCCGGCGAAGCGCGGAAGGTCTATGGCGGCATCTCCGCGCTCGATGGCGCGTCGCAGGCAGGTGTCGCTTACGCCCGGCCCTATGACGAGAACCGCGACCTCGCGGTCGAAGCCAAGCGGCAGATCGCCGCTGTTGCTGCAACCATGGTGCGCGACGGCGACGCGGTCATCGTGCATGGCGGCTCGACCTGCTTTCACCTCGGCGTCAAGCTCGCCGACCGCAACATCCGGCTCTACACCAACTCGATGCCGCTCGTGGCTTATTTGAGCGACCACGGCCATTGCAGCCTGACGGTTGCCGGCGGCGAGTTGCACCGCGAGCCCGGCATCATCCATTCGCTCACCCAGGCCGTGCCCTTCTATGCGTCGAAGTTCTTTCTTGGCGCGCAAGGCCTTGGCCAGGAAGGCGTGCTGGAATCGCATCCGCTGCTGGTCCGCTCGATCGTCGACCTCAGCCTGTGCGCCGACCAGATCGTGGTGCTGGCCGACAGCCGCAAACTGTCGATCCATGC
This sequence comes from Mesorhizobium helmanticense, assembly GCF_003034915.1. Lineage (GTDB taxonomy): Bacteria > Pseudomonadota > Alphaproteobacteria > Rhizobiales > Rhizobiaceae > Mesorhizobium > Mesorhizobium helmanticense. The sequence goes on from NZ_PZJX01000041.1 coordinate 24,268, forward strand.
GCGCAATGTGGCGCTGCCGCTGGCGCGCATCGGCACGCTGGTCACCGATGACGGCCTCGCCGACGCCGACGCCCGTATGCTGGAGGACGCCGGCGTGACGGTGCGGATCGCCTCAACCTCGGGGGCCATCCAGTGAAGATGGCCGTGCTCGACTTCGGCAAGACCAATTCGAAGCTGTTCGTCTTCGCCCAGGACGGACGCATCCTCGACGAACGCCGGACCAGGCCGAACTGGATGCGCAAGGGTGGCTTCAGCGTGCTCGACGAGCCGGCGCTTTATGATTGGGCGGTTCGCGCCGTCAGCGATGCGATCGATGACCACGGTGTGGAGGGTTTGATGGTGTCGGGCCATGGCTGCACCTTTGCCCTGGTCGACGATATCAGCCTGACGCATCCGATCCTCGACTACGAGCAGGAGCCGCCTGCGGAAATCGCCGCCGGGATCGATCGCCGCATTCCGGATTTTGCCGAGACCTTCTCGCCGAAATTGCCGCTCGGCTTCAACTATAGCCGCCACATGCTGTGGCTGCAGGCGGTGGAACCCGGCGCCTTCACGACGGCGAAATCAATCCTCGGCTATCCGCAATACTGGAGCTGGCGTTTCGGTGGCCGCGCGGTCTCGGAAGTGTCCTATCTCGGCTGTCACTCGCATCTGTGGGCGCCGCGCAAGCGCGACTTTTCCTCGTTGGTCGACGCCGAGGGCTGGCGCGGACGGATGCCTGCCTTCGAGCGAGCCGGCGCCGTCATCGGCGAGCAGCGCCCCGGCGGCGCGGCGCGGCCGATTGCCATCCACAATGGCGTCCACGACTCGAATGCCGCGCTCCATGCCTACCGCAGGCAGCAGCTTGGCCCGGTCACTGTCGTCTCGACCGGCACCTGGGTCGTCGTGCTCAATCCGGACTGCCCGCTCGATGTGCTCGATCGCGACCGCGACATGCTCGTCAATGTCGACGTCGATGGCGGCCCGGTGCCGACCATCCGCTTCATGGGTGGGCGCGAGTTCGCAACGATCAGCGGCGACTGGCAGGGCGCGATCGACCGCTCCTCGGTGCAGCAGGTGATCGACGCCGGCATCATGGCCCTGCCGAGCTTCGCCCCGGGCGGGCCGATGCCTCACCACTCCGGCGAACTGATGGGGCGCACGCCCAGCGCTGGGGAACGCTCGGCCGTGGCGCTGCTCTACGTGGCGCTGATGATCGACCTCTGCCTCGACCTGATCCATTCGAACAACACCGTGATCGTCGATGGCGGGCTGAATACTGGCGGCCTGCTCGCTTCCCTGCTGGCTGAGCTGCGTCCCGGCCAGGCCTTCATGCAAGGGGCGACGCTGGAAGGCAGCGCCACCGGGGCGGCGGCTCTCGCTTTTGAGAGTGTCGGACGCGAATTTGCCGCCGAGGCGCCGGAGGCTGTTCGCGCCTCGAACTTCGCCGGTCTCGTCGGCTACCGCGATCGCTGGCGCGGTCTGGCCGCCGATCGCGGCATGGCTGGCGCAGCCGTTGGAGGTGCGCGATGACCGTAGCCGCCAGCATCGAGACAGCGCGCCAGCCGGTGCTGGAAATGCGGCATATCTCGAAGACCTTCGGCGCCATCCGCGCCTTGCAGGACGTTTCGCTCACCGTTCATGCCGGCGAACTGCATGCGCTGATGGGCGAGAACGGGGCCGGCAAATCGACCCTGATGAAAGTGCTGTCCGGCGCCTACCGGCCTGACCCCGGCGGCGAGATCCTGATCGACGGCGCGCCTAGCGTGACCGGCAATCCGGTCAAGGCCCGCGCCCAGGGCATTGCGGTGATCTATCAGGAACTGTCGCTGGCGCCCAATCTGACGGTGGCGCAGAACATCTTCCTTGGCAATGAGCCGCGGCGTTTCGGCGTCGTCGACCGCGACCAGTGCAACCGGCGCGCCAAGGAAATCATCACACGGCTTGGCGTCTCCTTCTCGGCGCGCGCCCTTGTCTCCAGCCTGTCGCTGGGCGAGCGCCAGCTGGTCGAGATCGCCCGCGCGCTGTCGACCAATGCGCGCATCATCGTCATGGACGAGCCGACCACGTCGCTGACCTCGCGCGAGACCGACCGGCTGTTCGAGGTCATCGCAACGCTGAAGTCGCAAGGCATCGCCATCATCTATATCAGCCACCGCATGGAGGAAGTCTACCAGCTCGCCGACCGCGTCAGCGTGCTGCGCGACAGCGGCTATGTCGGCACGCTCGATCGCGCCGACCTGAACGCCTCGCGACTCGTTTCGATGATGGTCGGCCGCGATCTGTCCGCTTTCTACAAGAAGGATCACCGACCGCCGGACGCAAAGCGCGCGGTGGCACTTTCGGTGCGCGGCATGTCGGACGGCAAGCTCCTGAAGGACTGCTCCTTCGATTTGCACAAGGGTGAAGTGCTGGCGCTGGCAGGCCTTGTCGGCTCCGGTCGCACCGAGCTTGCCCGGCTGATCTTCGGTGCAGATCGGCATACGTCAGGCACGCTGGAACTCGACGGCAAGCCTGTAACCATCGGCTCGCCGCGCGAGGCGCTCGATGCCGGCATCGCCTATCTCACCGAGGACCGCAAGGAGCTTGGCCTGTTCCTCGACATGTCGATCTCCGACAACATCAGCATGGGCGTGCTCGCGAGGGATGCGCGGGCCGGCGGATTCCGCGACTTCACGGCGGCCGAAAAGCGTGCCGCCAAATCCGTTTCCGACCTCTCCATCCGTACCAGTTCGGTTGCGGCCAATGCCGGTTCGCTGTCGGGCGGCAACCAGCAGAAAGTGCTGCTTGCCCGCCTGCTCGAGACCGAGCCGCGGGTCCTCATCCTCGATGAGCCGACCCGTGGCGTCGATGTCGGGGCGAAATCGGAAATCTACCGGCTGATCGACAATCTCGCCAACAGGGGCATCGCCATCCTGATGATCTCCAGCGAACTGCCGGAGGTGATCGGCGTCGCCGACCGCGTGCTGGTGATGCGCGACGGCGCCATATCGGGCGAGGTGACGGCATCCGAAGGCGAGCCGCTCAGCCAGGAAAAGATCATGGAACTTGCAACGGGAGCGGCCAAGGGATGACCGACAGGGCGACCGGAACAATGAGCACAAGCGACCAAACCGTCGCCAGGAGCCGGCGGTTGCGCACCGCCTTCGCCGCGCTGGGCATGTTGCCGGTGCTGGTCCTGCTGGCGGCCGGCTTCCAGTTCCTGAATCCGCGTTTTCTGACCGAAACCAATCTGCTCATCGTCACGCAGCAATCGTCGATCAACATCGTGCTCGCGGCCGGCATGACCTTCGTCATTCTGACTGGCGGCATCGACCTGTCCGTCGGCGCCATCCTGGCCGCCTCGGCGATGGTGGCGGTGATCGTTTCGCTGGTGCCGGACTGGGGCATGCTCGGCGTTCCGGCCGCCATTCTGGTCGGCCTCGGCTTCGGCCTCATCAACGGGCTGCTCGTCGCCTACATCAAGCTGCCGCCCTTCATCGTCACGCTGGGATCGCTGACCGCCGTGCGCGGCGTCGCCCGCCTGCTCGGCCAGGACACGACCGTGTTCAATTCGGACCTGCCGTTCGATTTCATCGGCAACGGTTCGCTGTTCGGCATTCCCTGGCTGGTCATCATCGCGCTCGCGGTCGTGGTGCTGTCCTGGCTGGTGCTCAAGCGCACCGTGCTCGGCACCTGGATTTATGCCGTCGGCGGCAATGCCGAGGCCGCCCGCCTCACCGGCATCAAGGTGCCGCTGGTGCTGCTCTTCGTCTACGGCGTTTCCGGCCTGCTGGCCGGGCTCGGCGGCGCCATGTCGGCGGCCAGGCTCTATGCCGCCAACGGGCTGCAGCTCGGGCAGTCTTATGAGCTCGACGCCATCGCCGCGGTCATTCTCGGCGGCACCAGCTTCGTCGGCGGCGTCGGCTCGATCTGGGGCACGCTGATCGGCGGCCTGATCATCGCGGTGCTCTCCAACGGGCTCATCTTGGCCGGCGTTTCCGACATCTGGCAGTACATCATCAAGGGATTGGTCATCATCGTGGCGGTCGCCCTCGACCGCTACAGGCTCCAGGCAGGAGCAAGAACGTGATTGACCTTAGTCGCCGGCGTCAACGACCCGGTTTCATGTGTAACGCACCGTGAGAGGCGCGGGGCATCAGGAGGAAAGCAATGAAGACCATCGCTAAACTGCTCTGCGGCGCCGCATTCGCGGCTGTCGCCATCGCGCCGGCATCGGCCAAGGACCTGAACAAGGTCGGCATCTCCGTCGGCCTGCTCGGCAACCCCTTCTTCGTCGCCACCATCAAGGGCATCGAGGATGCGGCCAAGAAGATCAACCCGAATGTCGAGGTGACGTCGGTGTCGGCCGACTACGACCTCAACAAGCAGGTCTCGCAGGTCGATTCCTTCATCGCCGCCGGCGTCGACGTGATCATGCTCAACGCCGTCGACGCCAAGGCAATCGCGCCGGCGGTGAAGAAGGCGCAAGCGGCTGGTATCGTGGTTGCCGCCTTTGACGTTTCGGCGCCGGGCGCCGACGTCACCGTGATGACCAACAACGTCAAGGCCGGCGAAGAGGCTTGCCAGTATCTGGTCGACCACACTGGCGGCAAGGGCGACTATGTGATCCTGAACGGCCCGGCGTCGTCGTCGATTCTCGAGCGGGTGCAGGGCTGCAAGAACGTGCTGGCAAAGCATCCCGACATCAAGATCCTGTCCGACGACCAGAACGCCGAAGGCTCGCGCGATGGCGGCCTGAAGGTGTTCCAGTCGCTGCTCACCCGATTCGACAAGATCGACGCGGTCTTTGCCATCAACGATCCGACGGCGATCGGCGCCCAGCTTGCGGCCAAGCAGCTCAACCGCTCCGAGTTCATCTTCACCGCGGTCGACGGCGCGCCGGACATCGAGAAGGAGCTCTCTTCCGGCACCTCGATGATCAAGGCGTCTGCCTCTCAGGATCCCTATGTGATGGCCGGCCAGTCGCTGACGATGGCGGCTGACCTGCTTGCCGGTAAGAAGCCGGCCGAGCCCACCGTCTTGCTCGACCCCAAGCTGATCACGGCCGAGAACCTGAAGGACTACAAGGGCTGGACCGCGGCCCGCTAAACCTCCCAGGCCTGGTGCGGCCGGGATGACCGGCCGCACCCTTTTTTTAGCAGCGGATTTGCAAAAACGGTTCCCGCTTTGGGTCCGGTGCTCCCGCGCAACCGGAGACGATCATGTCGCGCATTGGCATCCATTCCTTCGTCTGGTCGGCGAGCTCGGCGCAGGGCGATCTTGAACGCACGCTGGCCAACACCAGGGAGGCCGGCTTCGACCTGATCGAATTCTCCTATCTCGACCCGGCCAATGTCGATATCGGCAGGCTGGCCAAGCGCATCGCCGATCTCGATCTCGGCGTGGCGATCAGCATCGGGCTGCCGGCCGATGGCGACATTTCCAGCGCCGACAAGACGATTGCCGCACACGGCGTCGAAATCCTGAAACGTACGATCGCGCTGACCCGCGATCTCGGCGGCAGCAAGGTCGCCGGCATCCTCTCGACCAGCCACGGATTGCAGAGCGAGGCGCCGACGCGCGACCAATGGAACCGCAGCGCCTCGACGCTTGCAAAGGTGGCGGAGACGGCCAAGGCCGCCGGCGTCACGCTCAACCTCGAGATCGTCAACCGCTTCGAAAGCAATCTGCTCAACACCGCAGCCCAAGGGCTCGCCTTCATCGAGGACACCGGCTCCGACAACATCTTCCTGCATCTCGACACTTTCCACATGAACATCGAGGAGGCCGATGTCGGATTGGCCATCCGCCATGCGGCAAGGAAGATCGGCTACGTCCACATCGGCGAGAGCCATCGCGGTTTCCTCGGCACCGGCAACATCGACTTTGCCGCGATCTTCGATGCGCTCACCGCGATCGGCTATCATGACGACCTCAGCTTCGAATCCTTCTCGTCCGAGATCGTCGACGAGAACCTGTCGAAGAAGACCGCGATCTGGCGCAATCTGTGGACCGACAATATGCAGCTGGCCCGCCATGCGCGCCGCTTCATCGCGATCGGGTTGGAGACAGCGCGGCTCAAGGCCGAGCTTGTCTCGTCAGGCCACCGGCCATAGGTCTATCGGCACGAGCGACATGCATCAAAGCGCATGGCATGGATCCGTTCAAACGCGACGCGCTTTAACGACAGGTATAGCCGCCATCTATCGGCAACGAGACGCCGGTAATCATCGACGCCCCATCGCTGAGCAGGAAAACAATCGGCGCTGCGACTTCATCCTCGGTGGCCCAGCGGCCGAGCGGCATCTGCTTCAGGAATGGCTCCGCGACATGCGGCTGGCTCCAATGCCCGGAAGAGATCGGCGTCATCACCACCGTCGGGTTGACGCTGTTGACACGTATCCCGTATTTGCCGAGCTCGAGGGCTGAAACGCGCGTGATGTTTTCCAGCGCCGCCTTCGACGATCCGTAGGAAATATGCCCTTCCAGGGCAACGAGCGCGGCCTGGCTCGACACGTTGACGATCGCACCGCCCTTCTTGAGCCGGACCATCGACTGCGTGGCGTATTTGGTGACGAGCAGTGCGCCGCGCGCATTGATGGTGATGACCTTGTCGAAGATGGCGATGTCGGTATCCATGGGCGTTGCGATTTCGCCGCCGAAGCCGCCGCAGTTGACGACGCCCCAGAGGTCGAGCCCTTCGAGAGCGTTGCGGATTTCCTCCTCCGAGGCGAGATCGAAGCTCAGGGTGCGGCAGCCGGTCTCGCCTGCGATCGCATCGAGTGCCTGGCGCGAACGGCCGGCGGCGATGACATCAGCATTGGCCGCCACTAGATGGCGAACGACGGCGCCCCCGATTCCGCCACTGCCGCCGGTGACCAGAATGGGTCGCCCCTGGAAATCCGTCATATTTTCCTCCTTGTATTCCTTGGCTGCCGTCAGTTGATCCGCGCCTTTGCGGGTATGGGTTCCCAGCGCGTGGGTGCATTTTCGGAGATTCTGTGGCCGGTCTTGTCGAAGAGATGGCAGGCGGCAGGCGGCAAGGAGATCGCGAGGCGATCGCCGGCGCGCGCCACCCGCCCGCTGCTGTCGCGGATAACGAGGTTCTCTTCGCCGTTCCGCACATGAATGAAGGTGTCGCTGCCCAACAATTCGACCACGCCAGCCTCCACGACATGTGCATCCGCGTGCTCCTCTGCCGAGAGGAGAATATGTTCCGGCCGAACGCCAAGGACGACGTCATCGCCCGGTTCGAGCGGCCTGGAGATGGGGATATCAAGCATGGGGCCTAACGCCAGACGGACCGTCGCTTGCTTGTCCTGAACGGAGGCAACCCGGCCATTGAGGAAATTCATGGCGGGTGAACCGATGAAGCCAGCGACGAACAGGTTGGCGGGCCGGTGGTAGAGTTCGAGCGGCGTGCCTACCTGCTCGATCCGCCCGCCATCCATCACGACGATGCGGTCGGCAAGCGTCATCGCCTCAACCTGGTCATGGGTGACGTAGATCATCGTCGATGCGAGTTCGGCTTTGAGGCGCGCGATCTCGACGCGCATGCCGACACGCAGCGCCGCATCGAGATTGGAAAGCGGCTCGTCGAGCAGGAAGAGCTTTGGCTTGCGGGTTATGGCCCGGCCAATCGCCACGCGCTGCCGCTGACCGCCGGAGAGTTCGCGCGGCTTGCGCCGCAGATAGGACGACAGGCGCAGCTTGTCGGCGGCGCGGCGCACCCGCTCGGCGATCTCGGCCGAAGGGGTGCGGGCGATCTCGAGGCCGAAGCCGATGTTGCGGCCGACATCCATATGCGGATAGAGCGCGTAGGACTGGAAAACCATGGCCACACCGCGTTCCGGCGGCTCGGCCTCGCTCATGTCGACGCCATCCACCAGGATACGTCCTGAATTGACCGGCTCCAGGCCGGCGATGATCCTCAGCAGCGTGGACTTGCCGCAACCCGACGGTCCCACAAGCACGCAGAATTCGCCGTCAGGAATGGTGAGCGACAGTTCGGGAATGACCGTCACGCTGCCGAAAGCCTTGGTGATCTTGTCGATCGAAAGCGTCGCCATGGATCTAGCCTTTCACCGCGCCGGCGAGCAGCCCGCGCACGAAGGCGCGCTGGACCAGCACATAGAGGAGTATGAGGGGAAGCGCGATCAGCGTGAGCACCGCAAACAGCGCGCCGGGATTGGCCATGTAGAGGCCCGAATACTGCATCGGCACGATGGTGAGTGTCTTCATCTCGGCTTTGGTGAGCACGATGAGGGCAAGGAAGAATTCGTTCCAGGTGACGATGAACTGCCAGATCGTGACGAAGACAAGGGCTGGCCTGACCAGCGGCAGCGCCACGTGCCAATAGGTCTGCCAGGCATTGCAGCCATCGACGCGCGCCGCTTCGAAAAGCTCGCGCGGCGCATCTTCCAGGAAGGATTTGAGGATGACCATGGCAAAAGGCACGCCAAGCGCCGCATAGGGCAGGATCAGGCCGATATAAGTGTTCACCCAGCCAAAATTCTTGAGCAGGATGGCAAGCGGCAGCACCATGGAGGCGAGCGGCACCATGAGGGTCGTCAGCAGCGTCGTGTAGAGGAAGAGCGAGCCCTTGAGCCGCAGGATGGCGCAGGCGAAGGCGAAGAGCGAGGCGACGGCCACCACGATCGCCACCGTCGCGACCGTCACAATGAGGCTGTTGAGGAAGATGCCGCCAAGCGGATTGTCACGGATGACCGTGACGAAGTTGTCGAAGGTGACCGGCCAGGTGAAGAGCGCCGCATCGAAGGCCTGGGCCGGCGTCCTGAGACCGATCGACAGCATGTAGACCTGCGGGATCATCCAGAAGCCGAGCACGATGAAGAGAACCAGGTGGATCACGGTGCTGCGAAGACGGGAGCGGGCAAGCGGGGTCACGCGCGCTCCTTTCCGGCCGGCGTCAGGCGGGCGCCGAGTGTCACGATCTGGAGCAGCGAAAGGACCAGCGCGACGACGAGCACGATGACGGAAAGGGCCGCACCGCTGCCGGTGTCGCCGAGCACGAAGCTCTGCTTGAAGATGAATGTGCCGAACACCTCGCTGGCGCGGTTCGGGCCGCCGCCGGTCATCAGATGGACGATCGGGAAGGTCTGCAACGTGCCGATGACGCCCAGCAGCAGCAGCGACTTGGTCGCCGGCGCCAGCATTGGCACGATGACGTATACTGCAAGCCGCCAGCCCCTCGCCCCGTCGACGCGCGCCGCGTCCAGCACCTCGCTCGGCAGGTTTGCGATGCCGGCGATGTACATGAGCATCGAAAAGCCGGTCCACTGCCAGATGTTGACGAGGATGAGCGCATAGATCGCCATCTTCGGGTCGCCGATCGGCGAGGTCATCATGACGAACCCGACATGCTTCAGATATTCCTGGGCGATGCCGTAGTAAGGCGCATAGATCTGCACCCAGACCAGGCTGATGACCGAAACCGAGGTGACGACCGGCAGAAAGAACATGGTGCGGAAGAAACCGCGCAGCGCATGGGTGTGCCGCTCGATGAAATAGGCAAGCAGCCCACCGATAAGCATCTGTACCGGGATTGTGATCACGCCCCACAAAAGCATGTTGCGCACCACGATCCAGAAAGTCGGATCACCGAGAACCGTCACATAGTTCGCGAGGCCGGCGAAGGAAGATACGCCGCTGCCCGAACGAATGTAGAGGCTCTGTCCGGCCACCCAGAGGATCGGATAGGCAACGAAGACGACGAACAGAAGCGTCGCCGGCAGAGCGAAGAGATAAAGCGTCGAGGTTCTCGATGCCGGCCGCCGTTCGATCGCCGTCGCGGGTCCGGCTCGCACGGCTTCTGCGCGCATAATGCTCACCCTGTCAGATCAACGGGGACCGGGCGCTGGCAGGCGCCCGGCCGGCCGCTGCGGTTCATTGAGCGGCGAGCGCCTTTTCGGTCGCCGCCTGCACGGTCGCAAGTGCTGCCTCCGGCTCGGTGCTGCCGGCCGCGACAGCGGCAAGGGCGTTGTCCAGAGCCTCGGCGACGGCCGGCGAGGCAAACCTCTGGTTTTCGGCCTTTGGCAGGTCGGTCATGAAGCGGGCCGACATCTCCTTCACGTGGTCGGTGATATCGCCCTTCGGTGAATGGCCTTCGAAGGCCGGCAGATCGTTGAGGTCGTTCAGAGCTTCCTGCAGGCCGGCGCCATTGGTCAGCTCCGCCAGGAAGGTCCATGCAGCCGGGTTCTTGCCGCCGTTCTTTGTCAGCCCGTAGCCGATGTCGATGCCACCGACCGGCGGGCTCGCCGGATTGCCTTGTTTGACCGGCGGCATGTAGAAGAAGTCGAAGCCTTCCATGTTCTGAACATACTCCGAAAGCGGCGGCGGGAACTTGCTTTCCTGCATCCACCACGAGCCGAGCGCCATCATGCCGACCTTGCCCTGCGCGAAGAGCTGGGCGCCCGTCGGATAGGCATGGGCGCCAAGCGCGCCCTGCTGGAAGATGCCGTCGTCGAAGAGGCCCTTCCAGGCCTTCATGGCCTCGACCAGTTCAGGCGCGGTCCATGGCGTCTCGCCGGCCTGTGCCTTGTCGACGATGCCGGGCGAGAACTGGTTGGCGAGCATCAGAAACACGTTCTCGTTCTGCCAGCCGTCGGCCGCTCCCTGGAACATCGGGATATAGCCGCCGTCGGTCAGCGCCTTGGCCGCCGCCTTGAGTTCGTCATAGGTCTTCGGCGCGGCAATATTGAGCTTTTCGAAGATCTTGCGGTTGTACCAGATGCAGAGGACCTGCGATTCCTGCGGGACGATGTAGTAGTTCTTGTCTCCCGCCGGATTGCCCATCTGCATCTGCTTGCGATTGACCGGGAAGATCTTCTGCGCCCAGTCCGCGCCCCATTCCTTCTCGGCGCGCTCATTCACCGCCTCCAGATTGTCCCGGTACTGCTGTGTCAGCGATCCCGGCTGCAGGCCGATGACGTCAGGCAGACTGCCTGAAGCCGCCGCCGCCTTCAGCGCCGTGATGTATTCAGGAGAATAGTTGTAGTAGGTGTATTTGACCTTGATGTCCGGATGGGCCTTCTCGAAAGCCGCGATCGACTTGTCCATCGTGCTCTGGATGAACCAGGACCAGACCGTCACTTCCTTCTCGTCGGCCCAGGCCGAACCGGCGGCAAGAGCCGCCGTAAGGATGGTCGTCGCAAGAAACAGCATTTTCCTCATTATGTTCCTCCCTTTTTTCTCCAAGCATGCGCGCCACGCGGCCTCTTACTCGCGGGCGTCGTAACCCCTCTGGGGCCACGTTCCGAAGGAGACGAAATGGCGTCTCCCTGTCAGTGGTCAGGCGGCCTTGGCGGCCGCGACCTTCAAGACGTCCTCCGTAATGGCCCGGTCGTCCGCCAGCGACCGGTTGGGGGCAAGGCCCAATTTCTGCAGTTCACCGTGATAGGCGCGGACAGCCTCTTCCGGCCCCATCTCCCCGTCTGCGACCGCTCGCATCAGAATGATCAGCTGAAGCGGCGCCTCGGCGAGGTTGATCTTGCGCCCGAAGAGGGCCAGCCGCGCGCCGTAGCGCTCGGATTGAGCGACGAGCTCGAACGTGTCGCGCGTTGTTCCGGCGCCGCCGCCGAGCACGCCGACAATGAGTTCGGAATCGAAATTGACGAGCTCTTCCAGCGCCTTCGGTCCGTTGTACGGGGTTTTGAGGAAGAGCGGCCGATCGGCGCGCGGCACGCTTGCCAGCGACTTGATGATATTGTCGTTGACGAACTCGCCGATCTCCTCGCGGCTGAGCCCGATGTCGACGCTTGGATTGAAGACCTCGTAGAAATATTTGAAATTGTGGCTGGCAGCCTCTGCCCGGAATTCGGCAAAGGCGTTCAACGTGCGGATATCGAGCTCGATATTGTTGCTGAAGGAGACCGAGTACAGGCCGAGATTCGTGCCGCTCGTCGGATAGTTGGCAACGAGGCGGGCGAGATTGGCATCGCGAAAGGGAATGGATGGCGTCTGCGTATAGACGCCATGCCGGACCGCCCCCCAGCACATGGTTTCGAGATTGGCGCGGATCGCCGGCTTCACCTCGCTGCCGAGAAAGGCGGCACGTTCGTCCAGCAGTTCGAGATTCGACTGCGACACCAGCATGATGTCGACGATGTCCTGCCTGATGATCGCCTCGATCTGCGCGATGAATTCCTGGCGGCTGCGGCGGCGCGGCGGTCTTGCCGAATAGTCGAACCCGGTCGCGGTCACGCCCGCTCCGACATCGCTGTCCTTGGCATCGGCGATGATGAAGTCGGTGGGCTTGTAGTTGCCCGCCCGGATGTTCGCCAGTTTTCTATCGAGTCTCGTGAGCATCGGTGTTCCTCAAAATTCTGGACGGCTCGGGCCGCGGCGCGCGTCCTCTCGCCGCCAAAGACCTGCAGCCATATGCCGATTCTTTTCATAATCTGTCAATAGCTATCTAACTCTCTCGAAATTTTACCAGTCGACACCTGTTCAGAGGCATCAATGAGCAGAACTTTTTGCATATGGATTGAAAATTAGTAGTATTAACAACAGCTTATGCTATAAAATCGACGCCGTCAGATACCCCTTCCATACGCGAAGCAGGGAATAGGGATTTTCGACCTCATGGCTATGGCCGGTTCCGGAATTCGCCAGATATGGATATTTTTGGCGGGCTTCCGCAAAACCGCATTGACGATTTGGAAGATAATGGTAGCAATTGACATCATTGCCGGGTAGGGAGGATTTACGCGGCCATGCAAGAGATTTTCACTGGATCATGGGCCGATCGCTATGCCGCCCTGACGGACCCGCGATCGGGTCCGTTGAGCGCGAGCGCCCTGTCCCGGTCCGGATTGGTTCTGTGCGGCATAAGCGCCTGCGTGGATGCCAGGGTCGACATGCGCGACATTCAACCTTTGCTGGATGCGCCCACAGCAAGCCCGGCCGGGGAACTTGCATCGCTTCTGCTCTCACGCGCCGCGCGCGGTATCGGCGGCGAGGTCCGTTTTGAATGGCCGCAAGGTCCGGCCTGGCTGCGCGAGCGGCTCGAGCCGCGCTACGCGCTCGGCGGAACCGGTCCGCAGGCCGCCTGGGTTCTCTCGCGGCTGGGCGTGCCCGCGCTGATCGCACTCGAGGATCGCCACGAGCAGATGCTGCGGCAAATCCCGAGCGGTGTTCTGCTCGCCGAAGGCGGTGTGATGAAGACGGTCGACGCGATCAAGCCGGCCGGACCGCACATTCCCGAAATATTTATCTTCGAATACACGGCAGGCCAGCCGATCGGCACGCTGGTGCCTCCGCGCTCATCACGCGTCATCGTCCGCTTCTGCGACCGGGGCATCCAGCGCGATGCAGATTTCGAGGCACTGTCCCGGCAACTGGCGTCATCGGCTGCCACCGGCTTGCTTTCCGGCCTCAATGACGAGGCGGTGGAGAATGTCGGCACGGCCAGCCGGCATGTCTTCGAACTCAGCCGGGCCTGGAAAGCGGCGGGGCTCAAGACCATTCATTTCGAGCTTGCCGGTTACGCCTCGCTGGCCGCCGTGGAAGAATTGCTCGCCCAGGCAAAAGGCACAATCACCTCTCTCGGCATGAGCCATTCCGAGCTTCTCGCCATGGACCCTTCGGCCCAATCACCCCGGCAGGCGATGATGGCGCTCGCGGAACGCCTGGATCTTGAACGCGTCTGCGTTCACGCCGACACCTGGGCCGCGGCCATCACGATCAACGATCCGCGCGAGGAGGAACTTGCCTTGATGACTGGCTGCGCCATCGCCAGCTCACGCGCCGCTACGGGCGCACCAGCCGAGATCATTACCACGGCGCCCGAGGTTCAGTTCCACACCGTGCCATTCGAAATGCCGGTGCGCAAAGGGCGCTGGGCCTTCGTCGCATGCGCTTCGCCTTACGTCGAAAAGCCCGCCACCACACTTGGTCTCGGCGACAGTTTCACGGCCGGTTGCCTGCTGATGCTTGGCCGGCATAGCCGGGCCGACACGCGCATCGCACTCAAGCAAGCATGAAGGAATATCCGATGTATCTCGAACGATTCCGCCTGGATGGACAAACGGCATTCATCACCGGTGGAGGACGCGGCATCGGCCTGGCGACGGCCGAGGCGCTCGCCGAAGCCGGCGCGCGGGTGATCATTTCCGACATGAACCCAGACGTGCTCGAAGCCGGCCGGCGGGAATTGACCGAGAAAGGCTACACGGTCGAAGCTGTCGTACTCGACGTTACCGATTCCAAGGCAGTCGCCGCGGCCGCCCGATCGGCCAACGAGCGTTATCAGGCCGTCGATATCCTGATCGCCAACGCCGGCATCGCTTGGCCCGATACAGGTGGCGAGGAGATGGCGGATGAGGTCTGGCTGAAGGTGGTCGATGTCGATCTCAACGGCGCCTACTGGTCATGCCGGGAATTCGCCAGGCCGATGCTGGAACGCGGCCGCGGCTCCATCGTCACGCTCGGCTCCATGTCCGGCCTAATTTCGAACAAGCCGCAGCGTCAGGCGCACTACAATGCGGCCAAGGCGGCCGTTCATCACCTGACACGCTCGCTTGCCGGCGAATGGGCGGAGCGGGGCGTGCGCGTCAACTGTGTGGCTCCGACCTATGTGGACACTGTCATGTCCCGCGACGGCTTCACCGACGACAAACTCATGCCGGTCTGGATGGACATGACGCCGATGAAGCGCGTGGCGCGGGCGGACGAGATTGCAGCACCCATCCTCTTTCTTGCCTCCAGTGCTTCCAGTGCGATGACCGGCTCGGTGGTCGTGGTGGATTGTGGATATACGATTTGGTAGAGATTGACCGAAATTGATCGGAAACCGGCCGGCATCATAGCCAGCTACCAACCGGGTGATGCATGGAGTCTCCGAGTAAGCGCGTCGACATCGTTCCGGCCAAACGGCGGGCTCTGATCTTGGAGCATCTCCGGATCAATGGGGCGGCCAGCATCCAGGAGCTGGCCGACACGATCGGCGGTTCTCAATCGACCGTTCGGCGCGACCTCGAGGATCTCGTGGAAAAGGGCTACCTGGAACGCACCCATGGCGGTGCGCACCTGCTTCAGCCGATGCGGGCCACCTTCGAAAGGGAGATGACGGTCAACGCCGAACTCCAGCACGCGGAAAAGGTGGCGATCGGCCGCGAGGCTGCCCTGCGCCTCAGCGCGCGAGACAGTGTCATCTTCGACAGTTCCTCGACGGTCATGGAGGCGGTTCGCGCGGCTGCCGAGCGCGATCTGCCTCTGACCGTGGTGACCAACAGCCTGCAGATCGCCGACTTTGCCGCTGACATCAAATCCTGGCGCATCATCCTGCCCGGCGGCACTGTCCGGCCGGGCTATCGCCATCTTGCCGGCGAGCCGGGTGAAAGCTTCATCAGGACGCTCCACGCCGACCTTTGCATGACCGGCGCTTCAGCGGTAACCGGCACCCTTCTCACCGAGACGGCGCTCGAGGTTGCATCCCTCAAACGGGCCATGATTGCGTCGGCCAGGCGAACAATCCTGCTTGTGGACGGTTCGAAGTTTACGGCGCCTGGCTTCTGCACGCTCTGCGATATCTCCGAGATTGACGAAGTCATCACCGACGACAGCGCTTCCAAGGAGGCGCTGGGCCTGCTGCGATCGGAGGAGTGCCTGGTGACCGTTGCCTCCACAAGGGCGTCGATATCGGCGGCATAGCGAAATCCGGGCGGCTCGCGCCGGGCGTCAAACGCAAAAACCGGCTGAACCCAACCGGCTGAAATTTAAGAAGAATTGGCTTGAGAGGGGTAGGACTTGATTTTTCTGGCCCCGCCGGGCGGCTTATCTTCATGCTTGGATCAGCTTTAGCGCCGGATACCCTCTCGTCATTGGTCCTGTCGGATGGCAATTCAAATAATTGCCTGACTGTCGATCAAACGCCCGAAGCATACGTCTCACTTTGCCGTTGACTTTACGAAAGTGCCGCGCAATTATTCTCATGTCGAGCAAATGCTCGGTATGTGGAGGTGTGCTTGCGCACCGCCGGGAGAGGACCGAAGGGAGGAATGCCATGAAATTGCTCAGGGGGCTGGCAGCCGCCGTGCTGCTGGCGTTGGCCACCGCGATTGCGGCGGGACCGGCTTATGCCCAGGCGCTGTCTGGAAAGAAGATCGGGATCGCTGCGCGTGAGATCACCAACGACTACAACCGTGACATCATCGCGGGCGCCACCGCCGTGCTCAAGGCGGCTGGCGCCGAAGTTGTGGTGACCGATGGCGGGACAGATCCGCGCAAACACAACGAGAATATCGAGAGTCTGGTCAATTCCGGCGTCGCCGGCATCATCGTGCAGCTGGGTGATCCAAAGCAGCTTGCGCCGGTCGTCGCCAAGGCGAATGCCGCCGGAATTCCGGTGATCACGACATCGATCGGCTCCAAGACGGAGGGCGCGATCGCCGACGTCGGTGGCGACGAGGCCCTGATGGCCGCAATGCTGGCGCGATCGCTTCTTTCCAGCATCGACTACAAGGGCAATGTCGTTGCCTTCTGGGTGCCTGGCGCGCCGCTTCTCGAGACACGCAAGCGCGTCTTCGAGGCCGTCGTCGCCGACTATCCAAACGTCAAGGTGCAGTGGGTGCCGACCGAGCACAGCGCCGCCAAGGTGCAGACGCAGATGGAGGATTTGCTGACCGCCAATCCCGAAAAGGGCAGCATTGCTGGCGTCTGGGGTGCTTATGACCTTCTGGTGTCGGGCGCGGTCGAAGCTGTCAGACGCTCCGGACGCGATGAGATCAAGATAGCCTCCATCGATGGCGACCGGATCGGTTTCCAGATGCTGCTCGACGAAGGAAGTCCCTTCGTGGCGACCATCGTGCAGGATGTGCCGGCGATCGGTCGGCTCGCGGCCGAGGCTCTTGTTTCCGCAATCGGCGGCAAGAAGGATTTTCCAAGCGCCATCTTTACCGAGGTCTATGTCGCAACCCACGCCAACGGCGCCGCCGCGGCGGAAAAGCGCTGGGGGCCCTCGGTCTGGGATGACCTCGCCATCGCCAAGAAAGACGTGGAAGGCCGTTGGCCTCAAGACAGCGACCTCATCGTCGTACGGCCCGTCCTCCCGTGATGCGCATCGCTGGAGCGGAAGCCCCGCTCCAGCACTTTCTTAAAGGTCGTTGGAATGTCCATGGTAAGTCCGGAAACGCTCTCCGCGCCGGCTGTTCGGCCGGCCGTGGAATGTCGTTCGATAAGGAAGTCTTTTCCGGGCGTCGTTGCCCTCGACGATGTGTCCCTGTCGATAGCACAAGGCGAAATCCACGCTCTCCTCGGCCAGAACGGGGCCGGCAAGTCGACGCTGGTCAAGATACTGACCGGGGTCTACCAGGCGGACGCCGGACAGATCTTCATCGATGGCAAGGAAGTCCGTCTGCGCGACGTCCGCGAGGCGGAAGCCAAGGGCATAGCCATCGTTCATCAGGATCAGCAGCTCATCGCCCAGTTCGATGTGGTGAGCAACGCGCTTCTCGGCATTGAGATCGTGCGACTGGGTGGCCTTCTCGACCGCAAGACCATGCGCCTGCGCGTGCAGGAGGCGCTCGACCGCGTCCAGGCCGAGTTCTCCCCCAACGCGCTCGTTCGCGACCTGTCCGTGGCGCAGAGAGCCCAGGTGGCGATCGCTGCCGCGCTGCTGCGCAATCCGACGGCCCTCATACTGGACGAGCCGACGGCCTCGCTCAGCGACAAGGAAGCCGAACACCTGTTTGAGATCATCCGCTCGCTGCGGGCGCAGGGTGTCACCATCATCTACATTTCCCACTATCTCGATGAGGTGCTGGGCCTCGTCGACCGGATTTCCGTGCTGCGCGACGGCAGGCTGGTTGCGACGACGCCCGCCGCCGGGGTCTCGCGCGGCGACATTGTCAAAATGATCGTCGGCCGCGAGGTCTCGCAGCTCTATCCCAAGGAGAAAGTGCCGATCGGTTCGCCATTGCTTGAAGTCCGCGGCCTGGCGCAGGGTTCGGCGCTGCGGGGTGTCGACCTCACGGTTCGCCGCGGCGAAATCCTCGGCATAGCGGGCCTTGTCGGCGCGGGACGCTCGGAACTGGCGCTTACGCTCATGGGGGCGCTCAAGCGCGACGCAGGCACCGTCAGCATTGACGGCCGCCCGTCCAATCCCGCCGATCCACGCATCGCCAATGAGCAAGGTTTCGCGCTGATCCCGGAAGATCGCCGGCAGGAAGGCCTTATCGCCGACCTGCCGGTTCGCGAGAACCTCACGCTTTCCAACATCGCGCGCTGGGCGAAGTTCGGGCTGCTCAATCCTCGCCTGGAAGCGGGAGCCGCGCGCGAGCTTGTCGACCGTCTCGCCATCCAGCCGCCATCCATAAAGACGCTCGCACGAAACCTCTCGGGCGGCAACCAGCAGAAGGTGGTCGTCGGCCGCTGGCTGACGGGCGACTCCCGGGTCTTCCTGTTCGACGAGCCCACGACCGGCGTGGATGTCGGCTCCAAGATCGAGATCTACCGGCAGATGGTGGAATTGGCGCGTTCCGGCGCCGCGGTGATTTTCATCTCTTCGGATTTCGAGGAGATATCGGCCATGTGCGACCGGACCGTGGTGATGCGCAGGGGGCGCATCAACAAGGTGATCGACGATCAGGCGCAAGCAACGCCGGAGGCCTTGCTTTACTGGGCCTCGGGCAGCGCGGCCCCGGAAACGGCCGAAGTGGCTACAGCGCAGTCGGCCAGATCGCCGATGCAGACCGCCCTCGACACCATGTTCTCGCGCTGGAGCACGATTGCCGGAATGCTTCTGACGGTCGCGGTCATCGCCGTCCTTGCCCCGCAGTTCGTCGGCCTGGGAAATATCTTCGATGTGCTGAAGCAGGGAAGCGTTCTGGCCTTTATCGCGCTCGGCCTGACGGTGGTTCTGATTGCCGGCGGCTTCGATATGTCTGCCGGCGCGGCCAGCCAGTTCGCCGCCAATGTCGCGGCCGGCACGCTGATCGGCGGGTTCGGTTCAGCCGCGGCCATCGGCCTTGGCGGTTCCCTGGGCCTTCTGATCGGCGTCATCAATGCCGGCCTGATCCTGTTCCTTCGCATTCCCGCTTTCGTCGCCACGCTGGGCATGATGTTCGTCATCATGGGAGCGACGCTGCTTTACAATGGCGGCCAGGCGCTCACGCTCAGCGATGCGCCGGGCTTCTTCTTTCTGGGACAAGGCTATGTCGGGCCCGTTCCTTTCGTCTTTATCCTTCTCGTCGCCTTCACCTTCGTCCTGCACGTCATTCTCAAGGAAACGCGGCTCGGACTGCGCATGTATGCGGTGGGCCAGAACGCGGCGGCGGCGGCGCTGCGCGGGGTCGGGCTGAAACAATACGCATTCGCTTCTTGCGCGCTCGGCGGGCTGGTGCTGGGCCTGGCTGGCGTGTTCCTGGCCTCCTACAGCTATGGTGCATCGGCGCTCGCCACCGGGATCGACTTCCTGATCAGCGCGCTCGCCGCGACCTTTCTCGGCAGCACCATTTCGCGCGCCGGCGAACTCAACGTGATCGGCACCGTCGTGGCCGCGATCTTCCTGGCCTCCCTGTCCAACGGCCTGATCCTGATCGGCGTATCGAGCCAGGCGCTGCCCGGGATTCAGGGGATTGTGCTTGTGCTTTCCATTTCGCTCGGCCTGATGCGCAAGCGCTCCATCGGGCAGATCCTGATTTTCTAGAGGTCGGCTCCCATGCAATCCATCGCTGCCGCGAAACGCTCCCCCGACGCCTTCCTGCTCGATCAGCTTCGCGCCTATGGGCCGGTCATCGGCATGCTCGCGGTCCTGCTGATCTTTGCGGTGCTGAAGCCTTCCTTCCTGAGCGCTGCCAATATCGGCAACGTCCTGCACCAGAGCGTTATCCTCATCATCATGTCGTTTGGTCTCGCCGTCGTCATGGCGATGCGCGGGGTTGATCTGTCGATCGCGCAGATCGCCGACGGCGCCGGGCTGCTCGCCGCAGTGCTCATGCTGCACAGGGAGCCGCTTTGGATCGTCATTCTCGTTCCGATCGCGTTCGGACTGATCGCAGGCCTCATCAACGGACTGCTGACGGCCTATGCCGGCATACCCGCGATCATCTCCACACTGGGGATGATGTTCGTGATCCGCTCCGGCGAACTGCTGATGACCAACGGGGCCGAGCCCCAGATCCTGTTCACGCTGCCAAGGGGGCTTACCCGCGATTTCCTGTTCATCGGCCAAGGCTCGATCGGGCCGGTGTCGGCGCTGGTCATGCTTGGCCTCGTGGTGTTCGTCCTGATGATGATCGTCACCAACCTGACGACATTCGCGCGCCGCGCCAGGGCGGTCGGAGGCAATTCGCGCGCGGCCTACCTTGCCGGCGTCAATGTCCGCGCGGTGTTCGCGGGCGGCTTCGTCCTTGCCGGCCTGCTGTCCAGCATCGCCGGAGTGGCGCTTGTTGCGCGCACCAGCATTGCCGTGCCCCGAGGCGCCGAGCCCTACCTGCTCGACGCCTTCGCCGCTGTCTATCTCGGCACCCTCCTGTCGCGGCGCGCCGAGATAACCATCTGGGGCACGCTGCTGGGCGGTCTGTTCATCACCTTTCTCGGCAACGGCCTGACCTTGCTCGGCCTCGGCGCGCCCTACCGCTATGCCCTCAATGGCGGGTTCATCCTGCTGGCCATGGCCATCGGCGCCCTGAAGCGCAATCAATAAGGGAGATCATCATGAGCCTCATCATCGACGCCCACAACCATCTCGGCGACCGTCCAGGCGCCCGCCAGACCGGTGCGGAACTGGTCGCCAAGCTTGACGCCGCCGGTGTCGACAAGGCGGTCGTATTTCCGTTCGTGGAGGGCAACTTCACCAATGATTTCGTCAAGGACGCCTATGACCAGTTCCCGGACCGGCTGATCCCCTATTGCGCGGTCAACCCCTGGGAACGCGACGCGGCCGACACTGTGCGCCATTGCATTACGCAGTGGGGTTTCAAGGGGCTGAAGCTTCATCCCACCATAAACGGATTTCACCTCGCCGATCCCGAGCTGGTCGACCCGCTGTTCAAGGTCGCGGACGAACTGGGATTTCCAATCATCGTTCATGGCGCAAGCGACCTTTTCAATAGCCCGCCGGAGTTCGCGATGATGGCGGCCCGTTTCCCCCGCGTACCGCTGATGATGGCCCATATGGGCTTCTTCTGGGCCGTTGATCAGGCTATTTCCTTTGCCAGCCAGTTCGAGAATCTTTATCTGGAGACGTCCAGAGCGCCGATTTTCGAGATCCAGACAGCAGTCAAGAGACTAGGTCCCCACAAAGTCATTTGGGGGACGGATTCTCCATTCGTGGACTACGAGTTCGAGTTCAAGAAGATGGAGCGCTCGACACAGGACCGAGAGGGCTACGCATCGATTGTTGGCGGAAATATCGCTCGTCTGCTCAAGCTCTGACGCCAGGCTTGCATGAGGTAGGCTGACATGATTTCGAAGGTGTTTTCTTGACGACGATGATCGAGCGTTCGGATCCGGCTGGAGAGCGCCGGCTGGATCTCGCCGCGCGCGCGGCCTGGCTCTACTATTTCAAAAGCCGGACGCAGGAGCAGATTGCGACCGAGCTCAACATTTCCCGCCAGATCGTGCAGCGATTGATCGCGCTCGCCAACTCCGAGCGGCTGATCCGGTTTCAACTCATACATCCCCTGGCGGAGTCGATCGAACTGGCCGACCGGCTAAGGGATCGTTTCGAGCTGATCTATTGCGACGTGTGCCTGAGCGAGAGCGGCAGCAGCGAGGATATTCCTTCCGTCGCCACGCAGGCCACCTTCTATCTGGAGAACATCATCCAGCAGAAGGCTCCCCTGACCATCGGCATGGGGAGTGGCGGCGCGATGCGCGAAGTCTCACGCCGCCTGCCGCCCATGGACAGGCCCCAGCATCATTGTGTCTCGCTGATGGGTAACCTGACGCGCGACGGCCGTGCGACGCATTACGATGTCGTCACGCGATTGGCCGAACGCCTCAATGCCCAGTGCTATCCGCTCCCCGTGCCTGTCGTCACCAATACGATCGAGGAGCGGGAGGTGCTGCAGGCCCAGCCGGGCTATGGTGTCCTGCGCTCGCTCGTGGAAGAGGCCACCTTGCTCATCATGGGCATAGGCTTTTGGGGACCCCAGGCAACGCTCTATCGCGACGGCTTCATTACTGCGGCCGAAACCGCCCAGGCGATGGACGCCGGCGGGGTCGGCGAACTGCTCGGCTGCGCCATATCGGCCGACGGTGAAATCGTCGACGCGGCCTATCACGACCGACTGACCTCCTTCGTCAGGACGCAACCGGCGGATCGGCCCACCACCATTGTGGCCTCCGGCGTCTATCGGGCGCCGGCGATACGCGCCGCCCTCAAGGGCCGACTGGCAAATTCGCTGATAACGGATGAGAACACAGCGAGACTTGTGCTGTCCATGGATTGAATTGCAAGCACGCCAGAGCTTGGAGTGATCGCTAACCGTCAGGCTAAGTGTGCGGATCCCTTCGTCACCGGAGGCGCCGGGGCAACTTCTGCTCACGCCTCCAACAGCCGCAACGCAGGAATGAGGCGCAATGCGCTCCGTCGGGTCGGCCGAAACGGACCGCTCAGCGCCGATTGTGGTGAAACAGTGTAGCCTGACCCGGTCTTAAGCACTGATTCAGTTGAGCCGATGACGGGCGACGGATCGTGGTACAGGAAGCGCTATTCAACGAGTTCAGCATCGAACGTCACGTGCCATCGGACCACCTGCTTCGCAGAGCCGTTCATCACCTTGTTCGATCGCATGGAAGAAATCGACAACCCAGATACGATCGCAAATCCACGGCGATTTGACTGCCAGTAACATCTGCGTAACCATTAGAGCGGACTGTTCACAACCATTCATCTTATCAACCGTTTACTGATGCGGCAGCTCAAAAATAATAATAAACGGAGCCTTCTATGTTCAATTTATCATCCGTTCGCGCTCGTTTGATTTCGTATTATCTGCTTTCGGTCGCAATTCTGATAGGTGTCAGTTCGTACGCGCTTGTTCAAATGCTGGCACTCGATCGCCTGACGGAGACGCTTGACCGCAAGTGGGTCGTGGGCACCCGGCTTCTTGGAGAAATGGCGGATCTCCTCTCCGAGACCCGTCTGGCGGAAACGCGCCTGGCACTCGCGACGGACCAAGACCAGACCGACCGCGCATTGGCCGCTGCCGACGGATACATTGTGTCGATTGGCTATCAAAGGACAGCCTATGGCCTTTTGGACAAGACCCAGGAGGAACTAGGCCTCCTGGCAATCTTCGATCGTGAGTGGAGCACATGGGCGGCCGAACATCGCGCATGGGCAGCACTATCTCATGACCCTAGGCTCGCAATGTCGCCGGCCTTTCAACTCCGCGCACATGCTCTCTATGAGATCGTTGATGACACCGTGGACACCCTCAGTACAATCAATGCCGCAGGGGCAGCCGAAGCCGGCGCGCGCGCCGACAATATCGTCGATACCTCGGGCACGATCTTCGCGATCGTCGTAGCATGTGCCCTCGTCCTGGCGAGCTGGGTGACCTGGGTCATTCACGCCGGGATCTCCCGGCCGCTTGCCTCAATCACCAAGGCCTTGTCCGAACTTGCCGCCGGAAATCGCGATGTCGTCATCCCGCAAGTCGACCGGCACGATGAGATCGGCAGCATGGCTCTGGCCTTTGAGGTTTTCCGAAACAACGCCGTAGCGCTGGAGGAATCCCAAGCACTTGCCGAGACACTGGCTCGCTACGATGCGCTTACCGGCTTGGCAAACCGGCGCGTGTTGTCGGATGAACTCAACAAGGCCCTCAGCCGCGTCGAACGCGGCGATGCATCCTTTGCCGTGCTGTTGATTGATCTGGACCGGTTCAAGCCCGTCAACGATATTCATGGGCACAGTGCCGGCGACTTCGTGCTGGGCGAAATCACCACCCGCCTGAAAGCGGTTGTGCGCAAGAATGACACGCTTGCTCGCATCGGCGGGGATGAGTTTGCAATTATCTGCGAGCTTGACGTCGACGGGCGAGACCTAACCAAGACGCCCATCGCCTTGGCGGAGCGCATCATTTCGGCGATCTCGGCGCCGATCACTATTGCCGCAAGGATTGTTGAGGTCGGCGCGAGTGTCGGAATCGCGCTCTGTCCTGCGGACGGAATGAATGGGGACGCGCTCATGCATGCGGCCGACATCGCCATGTATCGCGCGAAGCAGGCAGGCCGCGGAACCTTCCGCTTCTATGAAGAGAGCATGGACACGGAACTGAAGGCGCTGGCAGCGTTGGAGGCCGATATCCAGCGTGCCGTGGCGGCCAATGAGATCGAGCCGCACTATCAGCCGTTGATCGAGCTATCCGACGGACGCTTGCTCGGATTTGAAATCCTCGCTCGATGGCATCATCCGGAAAAGGGCATGATCGCGCCCGATGTGTTCATCCCCATCATCGAGCGCCTCGGGCTGATGTCGGAATTCAGTCTTGCCATGCTGCGGCGAGCTTGCATCGATGCGAAGGAGTGGCCGGCCGATCTCAGGCTCTCACTCAACGTCTCTCCGCGTGAACTGTCAGATCTGCTTTTCCCGATACGTCTGCTTGCCGTGCTTTCTGAACAAGGCTTCACACCGAATCGGCTTGAGATTGAAATCACGGAGAACGCTCTCGTTGCGGACCTGGAGACGGCGAAGACGATTCTTCAGTCGCTACAGAATGTCGGTATCAAGATCGCGCTCGACGATTTCGGCACTGGCTACTCCAGCCTCTATCACCTGCGCGAACTTAAGCTCGACAAGATCAAGATTGATCGCAGCTTCATCCAATCAATGAAGGACAATCCTGAAAGCGCAAAGATCGTGTACGGCATCCTTGGCTTGGCTAAGAGCCTCGCCCTCCCCACCACCGCCGAAGGGATTGAAGATTCCGAAATCCTGGATCGCTTGAACAAGGCCGGCTGCGAGATCGGTCAGGGTTACCATTTCGGCAAAGCAATGCCCGCCATAGAGGCCTCACAATTCGTTTGCAAATCCCGCGGTAAAGCAAAGCTGCTGGTCGCCTGACAGGTTCGGAGCGCTAGAAGCCCGCACCTGCCTTTACAGTCGAGAGCAGATCGTTGCACGCCATGGCCGCGGCGAGACGGCGTGACCTTGCCCCCAGCTTAGAAGACTAGCAGCTTTTCTTGGTTGCCTGACGGCTGGAAGGAGGGCGCGAAGAGGACTCACGCCTGGGCGATCATTGCTATCGAGACTTTCATATCCGGAATGCGGGCCGGCATCTTCGCCCCCTGTCGGGCGGGTGGGTCGCTGGGAAACCACTTAAGCCACTCCTCATTGGCACCCGCGAAGTCTTCCTCGTCAGCTACAATCAGCGTTGCACTGACCGCCTTTTCCAAACTGCTACCCGCAGCCTCCAGAATAGCGGAGATGTTGCGAAGGCATTGTGCGACCTGGGCCTGAACCGGACCCTTCACGAGTTGCCCAGTCGACGGATCATTACCAGTCTAAGTTTTCCAAGGGCAGTTATTTCAACAGTTTCATCCGCGACCGCTTTCGGCACGACTGGATCAAACAGGGATAGCCTGTGAATCGTGCTCGATCGAGAATTACCCTTAGTCCGCTACAGGTCCTTTTCCGCAAGCTTGCGGAATCCGTCTGGACCGATCGCGGGCCATCAAGCGACGTAGCCGCACAGCCCATCGCGTCACGTCCATAACGGTCGGGAATAGCGTCTATGAGGCGACCAGAGGTTCAGCGGGCAACGCCTTTTCCGGCACCAGGTCTGCGGTTTTCGTTGGGAGGCCGAACGGCAGATCGCGTTGGATCTCCGGCTGCTTTTTCAGATGCGAAACCGACAACGCCAATAGCGTGATTGTCCGCTCTCCGGCATAGCCGGCAAGTGCGGCGCGCACCAGTTACTCGGCGATCTCAGCGAGCATCATCGTGGCTGAAATCGGCGCATCCATCGTCGTCGATCTGGTGACGGCCCGAATGTCTGCGAACCGGACTCTCACCGTGACCGTGCTACCAGCGAGAGATTTCGCGCGCAGGCGACGCAACGCGGTCGGCGAGATGGAGCAGCGTCGGGTTGAACACGCTTTCGACTGCCGGCTTACGGCCAAGCGCAGACTGTGCTCCGGCAGACCGTGCGCGGCTCCCAAAGATCCGAAAAAAATTTGTCGCTCGACTGTCGGCGAAACCAATCCTCGTTCGTCCTAGGAAGCACGCAAGCCTAAGATTCGTAACGGAGCACAAATGATCACTTATCCCTCTGTAACCGTAACGCCTTACCTAGTCGCAGATCTGCTTGCCGATGGCGTGCGCATGCCGGTTAACGTGCATGTCATCGATCATCCGGACGCACGTATCTTGGTCGACACCGGCATACGAGAGGCGCATCCGGCAGTCGCGGATATGGAACCTCGTCTCTATCCGTTGACCCAGCAGAACTTCGACTTTGCCAGCATCGACATTGTCATCAACACACACCTGCACTTCGATCATTGCGGCAACAATCATCTCTTTGCCGGTAAGCCCATTTATGTGCAGCGGCGAGAGCTTGAGGACGCCCGTAACAAGGATGACTACACCATTCGCGAATGGGTCGATTCACTAGGCGTCCGATATGTGCCAGTCGATGGCGAGTACGAATTGCTTCCTGGAATCCGCCTCGTTCCGGCACCCGGGCATTCGGACGGGATGCAGGTCGTCGTCATTGAAACCGCCGGGCGACCGATTGTTGTTGGTGGCGACGTGGCGGTCTGGCTCGGTGAGCTCGACGAACCCAGTTCCGAGGGCCAGTTGCGCGTACACGCCTTGGATCCTGAAGTAGTTTGGCTCACACATGAGCATCAACCATGGCAACGTCTCACCACCTAGGTTAGCTGCCTTCCCCGTTAAAAGACGCTCAATTTGACCACGCTCGCGCCGCGCTGACGGTTGGAGAAGGTTGCCGCCGCCGGGCCGCTTCAATGTGTAGAAATCTGCAGGCTGCCCCTCTGGTACTAAGACCTAAGATGCAGTGCCAGAGGTTCTTCGGAATCGCCGTTCTTCCGATATCTGATCAATCATTTCTGCTGGCCTTGGGCCAAGGTAAAGTAAAGGGTCACTGGCCGTGTCCATGCGGCAGCGGTAAGAACCTGCGGAATTGCCATGACGATCGCGTTCGGCAGCTGCGACAAGTTCCCGTATGTACTCGAGCATTCGATTGATCAGATGATTGCGATTCTCGGAGGCGCAACGCCAACCCGGCCGAAGTGTCCGCTTCTTAGCGTGAGAAATCTGATCCTGATGTCCGGCATGAGGCGCATTGCCGAGCGGCAGCCTTGGGCCAACTTGAGGATCCATAGACAGGCACACAATGCGGGCGATGTTCAGTTTATGTCACGCGGCTTAGGCGATCGACATACCCCGCCCGAACCTGTTGCTCGCGACCCACCCAGAGTATCGAGCCGCGATCACGCCGAGGCCCCGGGGATGGTCGGGCGGTACCTCAGCCATCCTGAACGTCGAATAGCCCTTAAAACGCAAAAACCGCCCCAGTTAGACCGGGACGGTTATTGATTTATGATAGAATTGGTTGCGGGGACAGGATTTGAACCTGTGACCTTCAGGTTATGAGCCTGACGAGCTACCGGGCTGCTCCACCCCGCGTCAACCTTAGAAGTAAGCCGAAACTTACCAGATTCAAGCCTTGGCCAAATGAAAGGGCCGCTTGCGCGGCCCGAAATCCCGTTGGCGGGCCTTATCGTGAGGAGAAGATTTTCTAAACATGCGTTTGGCAGACCTGGCAGCGACCTACTCTCCCGCGTCTTGAGACGAAGTACCATCAGCGCTGGAGCGTTTCACGGCCGAGTTCGGAATGGGATCGGGTGCAGCCGCTCCGCCATAACCACCAGGTCGGCAAAACGCATGTTTATATCGAGAAGCTGTCTATTTGTGCCATCCATCTCGGCGCAATCCAAGGATTGTCGCCAGAAATGGGCATAAGGAATGAGAACGATCAAGCCGATCGAACTATTAGTACCGGTAAGCTTCAAGCGTTGCCGCTCTTCCACACCCGGCCTATCAACGTGGTCGTCTTCCACGGTTCTCAGGGAATACTCGTTTTAAGGTGGGTTTCCCGCTTAGATGCCTTCAGCGGTTATCCCGTCCGGATATAGCTACCCTGCTATGCGGCTGGCGCCACAACAGGTCCACCAGAGATCCGTCCATCCCGGTCCTCTCGTACTAGGGACAGATCCTTTCAATATTCCTACACCCACGGCAGATAGGGACCGAACTGTCTCACGACGTTCTGAACCCAACTCACGTACCGCTTTAAATGGCGAACAGCCATACCCTTGGGACCTGCTCCAGCCCCAGGATGCGATGAGTCGACATCGAGGTGCCAAACAACCCCGTCGATATGGACTCTTGGGGGTCATCAGCCTGTTATCCCCGGCGTACCTTTTATCCGTTGAGCGATGGCCCTTCCACGCGGGACCACCGGATCACTATGACCGACTTTCGTCTCTGCTCGACTTGTCAGTCTCGCAGTCAGGCAGGCTTATGCCATTGCACTCAGCGAACGATTTCCGACCGTTCTGAGCCCACCATCGCGCGCCTCCGTTACTCTTTAGGAGGCGACCGCCCCAGTCAAACTACCCACCATACATTGTCCCGGACCCGGATAACGGGCCGCGGTTAGACATCCATAGTAATAAGGGTGGTATTTCAAGGGTGGCTCCACCTGAGCTGGCGCCCAGGTTTCAAAGCCTACCACCTATCCTACACATGCCACTACGAATGCCAATGTAAAGCTATAGTAAAGGTGCACGGGGTCTTTCCGTCTAACCGCAGGAACCCCGCATCTTCACGGGGAATTCAATTTCACTGAGTCTATGCTGGAGACAGCGGGGAAGTCGTTACGCCATTCGTGCAGGTCGGAACTTACCCGACAAGGAATTTCGCTACCTTAGGACCGTTATAGTTACGGCCGCCGTTTACTGGGGCTTCGATTCAGAGCTTGCACCCCTCCTCTTAACCTTCCAGCACCGGGCAGGCGTCAGACCCTATACGTCGTCTTGCGACTTCGCAGAGCCCTGTGTTTTTGATAAACAGTCGCTACCCCCTGGTCTGTGCCACCCTCCTCTGCTTGCGCAGAAAAGGGTCACGCTTCTTCCGAAGTTACGCGTGCAATTTGCCGAGTTCCTTCAGCATAGTTCTCTCAAGCGCCTTGGTATACTCTACCAGACCACCAGTGTCGGTTTCGGGTACGGTTTATAAGGAGGAGCTATTTCCTGGAACCACGCAGCAGCCCGTTCAATCCGATAAGATTGGACTACCTCAATGATCCGTCACTACCTCCAAGCCCACGAATATTAACGTGGTTCCCATCGACTACGCGTTTCCGCCTCGTCTTAGGGGCCGGCTAACCCTGCTCAGATTAGCTTTAAGCAGGAACCCTTGGTCTTTCGGCGGGGGAGTCTCTCACTCCCCTTACGTTACTCATGTCAGCATTCGCACTTCTGATACCTCCACCACCCCTCACGGGTATGGCTTCATCAGCTTACAGAACGCTCCGCTACCGCTCGTATTGCTACGAACCCTAAGCTTCGGTGTATGGCTTTAGCCCCGTTACATTTTCGGCGCAAAGACCCTTATTTAGACCAGTGAGCTGTTACGCTTTCTTTAAATGATGGCTGCTTCTAAGCCAACATCCTGGTTGTTTTGGGATCCTCACATCCTTTCCCACTTAGCCATAACTTGGGGACCTTAGCTGTAGGTCAGGGTTGTTTCCCTTTTCACGACGGACGTTAGCACCCGCCGTGTGTCTGCCGACTAGTACTCCCAGGTATTCGGAGTTTGGTTAGGTTTGGTAATCCGGTGAGGACCCCTAGCCCATCCAGTGCTCTACCCCCTGGGGTATTCGGTCGACGCTCTACCTAAATAGATTTCGCGGAGAACCAGCTATTTCCGAGTTTGATTGGCCTTTCACCCCTAGCCACAAGTCATCCCGAACTATTGCAACAGTTATGGGTTCGGTCCTCCAGTAAGTGTTACCTTACCTTCAACCTGCTCATGGCTAGATCACTCGGTTTCGGGTCTAATGCGACGAACTGAATGCCCTATTCAGACTCGCTTTCGCTGCGCCTACACCTATCGGTTTAAGCTTGCTCGTCACACTAAGTCGCTGACCCATTATACAAAAGGTACGTGGTCACCCTTGCGGGCTCCCACTGTTTGTAGGCAATCGGTTTCAGGTACTCTTTCACTCCCCTTGTCGGGGTGCTTTTCACCTTTCCCTCACGGTACTAGTTCGCTATCGGTCATGCACGAGTACTTAGGCTTGGAGGGTGGTCCCCCCAATTTCAGACAGGATTTCACGTGTCCCGCCTTACTCGAGGACGATGATTTGCATTACGCGTACGGGGCTGTCACCCACTATGGCCCTACTTTCCAGAAGGTTCCGCTTGTCTCATCATCGCCACTGGCCTGGTCCGGGTTCGCTCGCCACTACTTCCGGAGTCTCGGTTGATGTCCTTTCCTACGGGTACTTAGATGTTTCAGTTCCCCGCGTTCGCCACTTTATCCCTATGTATTCAGGATAAGTTACCTATTATCGATACTTGGAAACCACAGCAGCAAGTTGCCCTGCTGCTGTGATTTTCCAAGTACCTTAGGTGGGTTTCCCCATTCGGAAATCTACGGATCAAAGGGTATTCGCACCTCCCCGTAGCTTATCGCAGCGTATCACGTCCTTCATCGCCTGTGCATGCCAAGGCATCCACCAATTGCCCTTAAGACACTTGATCGTTC
>NZ_PZJX01000041.1:57500-86367 GCF_003034915.1 Mesorhizobium helmanticense
TTACGCTTTTGGCTTCGGGGCCTGTTGAGTGTCGCTCACGCGGCTCTCTTGAATTTCGCAGAGGGCAGATTTAGAAGCGAACTTCTTCGTCGCCAGCGGCGCGCCGCCCTCGTTGGTGAGGCGTATATAGTCGGGGGCCGTCCAAAGTGTCAACACCGATTTCGAACTTTTTTGAATTTTTTGCGACGAATTTTTCGGCGCCGATTTTCAATAGCCGACTGCCGCTGCGGCAGGGGTAGCGAAGCGGGGGATGACAAGTCCGGTCTTCCCGGTCGAGCCCTATTGCCGCCGCATTGCGGTTAGACACCAAGCCAACGAAAGAAGGCATGCGTCCCACCGGCGAAATGCCGCCTGGAAGGGCCTTGTATAAGAGACCAAAAGAGGGCCTCCCATAAGAGACTATAAGAGAGCCGCCGAGAGAGACGTATGATTGGGGATTTCGACCGGCGCCAGGCGCTTCGTTGACTTCGCCCGCCGTGACAGGCAAATGTCATGGCCATAAAAGACGACAAGCCGTTCCGCCCCGGGGAAGAAGCAGCCTTTCTGGATGCCAGATACGGAAGACGTTATAGCCGAACTTGGCAACGAGCCGCCGCTGATCGCGGATGGCCGCAGCGGCCCGCCCGACCGGCGCGAGGTTTCGGCGCGCTGGCTGTCGGGCACTTTTCTGACCGGCGTGACTTCCAGTGTGTTGATGGGCGTGGCGCTGTTTGCAGCCCTCGACGGGCGCCAGCAATTGGCGACTCCACCCGAGATCGCCGAGCTGATCAGCCTTGCCAGCGGCGACGATTCCGGCGAGGCCGCCAAGACGGCGCGGCTGGTGGCACTGCGCCAGATCGCCAAGGCCAAGGACCGCCGGCGCATGGAAGTGTCGATGGTCACCAAGGTCGGCGACCGCGATGTCATTCACACCATGCCTTTCGTGCAGATCAAGATGACGCTTGCCGGGCAAACGACCAGCCGCTCCTATCCGCCTTTCGACCCGATGCAGGTATTTGGCAACGACGGCGACGATGATGCCCAGCCGGCAACAGCTTCCGCCGTTCCTAGCCAGATCTATGGCGCCAAGGTCGAAAGCGAGATGAGCCTGAAGACGATCGATTTCCCGATCGAGACGGCGGCTTTCGACGAAAGGAGCGACTTGTCCGCCGACGAGGTGGAGAAAGTGGTGCGCGAGGCCGGCACTGGTCTCAGCGACGGCGCCGTGCAGGTCGCGTCGCTGCACTATGTCGACCCGCAGCGATTCGGTGAAGCCTTTGCCGAATCGATGGCCGGCTCCTACGACGTCAAGATCGTGCCGGAAAACGTCTCGGTGGCGCCGCGCGCCATTGCCGATGATCAGACGCCGGCTTTTGCCGAGGAAATCATTCCCTTCACCAAGGACCGCGACATAGCGGAAGCCTTGGCTGATTCGGGCTATACGGGCGACGACGCCACCGGCATGGCCGAAGCGATCGCCAAATTGCTGAACGCCCCGGCGCTCAAGGCCGGAACCGTATTGCGCGTCGGGCTTGAAGTCCGTGGCGACACCGCCAAGGTCGTCCGCACCAGCGTCTACGACAGGACCCAGCATATCGTCACTATCGCGCTCGACGACCGCGGCCAGTATGTGCCGGCGCAGGAGCCGGAGCCCAATCCCGAACTTTTGACCGCCTTCGATGATTCGCCGCCGGTGGTGGTGCGCGGCAATCTGCCGAACATCTATGACGGCATCTACCGTGCCGCCTATTCCTACGGCATGTCCAAGGCGATGACCAAGCGGCTGATCAAGCTGCTTGCGTCCGGTGTCGATTTCCAGTCGCGGCTCAGCCCGTCGGATCGCATCGAGGTGCTGTTCTCGCAGCCGGACGGCGACGACCAGGCGTCGGACGAGTCCGAACTGCTCTACGTCTCGGCGACCTTCGGCGGGACGACACGCAATTTCTACCGCTTCCAGATGCAGGACGGCAGCACCGACTATTTCGACGAGGACGGCTCGAGCGCCCAGCAGTTCCTGTTGCGCAATCCCCTGCCCGCAGGAAAATTCCGCTCCGGCTTCGGCGCCCGCAGGCACCCGATCCTCGGCTATGTGCGCATGCACACCGGCGTCGATTGGGCGGCCCCCATCGGCACGCCGATCATTGCCGCCGGCAACGGCGTGATCGAGAAGGCCGGCTGGGCCGGCGGCTACGGCAAGCAGATCATCATCCGCCACGCCAATGGCTACGAGACCTCCTACAATCACCAGAGCGCTTTCGCCAAGGGCATCGAACCGGGCGTGCGTGTCCGCCAGGGCCAGACCATCGGCTATCTCGGCCAGACCGGCCTCTCCACAGGCCCGCATCTCCACTACGAACTGATCGTCAACGGCACCAAGGTCGACCCTATGCGCGTTCGCCTGCCGGTCGGCAAGGTGCTGAAGGGCGACGATCTCGTCGCCTTCAAGCGCGAGCGCGAACGCATCGACGACCTGCTCAAGCAGGAAGACAGCAATTCGCTGAAGGTCGCGAGCGCCAAGATCGAAGGTTAGACCTTCCTCAGAATCAATCCCGAATGACCGTGCTGAGCATCAGGTCTGCGGGTTTTCCGCGCGGCGCGACCAAGGCAGTGCCTGCCCGGAAATCGTCGTCCAGGCAATGATCGCGGCAAGCAGGCAAAGCAGCGCGGTTGCAATGGAGACGGCCGCGAAGGCCGCGTCGCTGGCGGCAAGCCTGGCTGCATCCAGTTCAGGCGCCAGCCCGGCCGATGCCGGTTCGCCAAAACCCGGAATGCCGGATCCGACGTTGGTGTCCAGCATCGTCGAATAGACCCAGGCCGCGAGCGAGCCCATCGCCGCCACCGCGATCAGGCCGCCAATGCGGGAAACCGCATTGTTGATGCCCGAGGCGGCGCCCGTGTCCTTGTCCTCGACGGCGGTCATGATCGCGGTCGACAGTGGCGACACGACCAGCGCCATGCCGAGCCCCATCACCGCCATCAGCGGAAACGTCCCGGTCCAGAAATTGTGGATGCCGGCATGGGCGAGCAGAGCGAGGCCGGCAAAGGCGAAAGCCACGACCAGACTGCCGCTGGCGATCGGAAAACGCGGCCCGATCCGGTCGGACCACTCGCCGACCGGCCCCGACAGCAGCGCGATCGAGGCCGACAGCGGCAGGAAGATGAAGCCGACCTCCGCCGTGCTCAGCCCCCATCCGGCAATCAACAGCATCGGCAGGTAGAACAGGTTGGCCGACAGCGCGAAATAGAGGAAGAAGGTCGCGACGTTGGCGCCGGCGAACGCCCGGATGCGAAACAGCGAGAGGTCGATCATCGGCTCGCGCTGCCGGAGCTCGAAGAAGATAAAAACGACAAGCAGCACCGCGCCGATGACAATAGCCGGTCCCGACATATGCCCGCCGCCCTCGGCGCTCATCGCGGTCAGGCCGTAGGCAAGCGCTCCGAACGCCAATGTGGCGAGCGCGGCGCCGCCGAGATCGAGGCTTCGCTTGTCTGCCGGCGCGTCGGCCGGAACCTTGGCCAGCAAAAGGTAGATCGAGAGAAGGCCGAGCGGCAGGTTGATCGCGAAGATCGCCCGCCAGATGCCGTCGCCGAAGGCTGACAGGACAAAGCCGCCCAGCACCGGGCCAAGCGCCGTCGTCAGCGCAGAAGCCGCCGCCCAGATGCCGATGGCCCTGCCGCGCTCCTTCTTCGGATAGGCCTTGGCGATGATGGCCAGGCTGCCCGGCACCATGATGGCGGCGCCGATGCCCTGGATGGCCCGAAACGCGATGAGCACCCCGGGATTAGGCGCCACCGCGCAGGCAAGCGAGGCTACAATGAACAGCGCGATGCCTGCGACGAAGGCATGGCGCAGGCCGAAACGGTCGCCGGCCGCACCTCCGATAAGGATCAGCGCCGAGAGTGTCAGGGCATAGGCATTGGAAATCCACTGCGCTTCGGCCAGGCTTGCGCCGAGATCGACGCGGATCGCCGGCGTGGCGATGGCCAGGATCGAACCGTCGATGAAACCGAGCGCGGAAGCCAGGATCGCCGCGATCAGCACGAACCTGCGCCGCGATTGCGGGCAGAACGCATCGGCCGGAAGAGAGCCGGTCAGGGGCGTGGCGGCGGCTTCGCTTGGAGATTTCATGGGGCCTGCTTAGACCTCCGATGCATCGTCAACAACCGGCCAGCAGGTTACAGTCGTTGAAACCAGACGGGGGCCCGGTACGCAGGACAGCTTGGGCTGATCGGCGGACGAAGGTCGGGGATAGCAGATCCGCTCCTGCACCGGATCGTCGGCCGATCCGAGCGGCTGCGTTCAGTCGACGAATTCCACCGTGACGCCGGGCGACACGATCCTGGCCAGTTCGCGCGCGTCCCAATTGGTCAGTCGCACGCAGCCATGGCTTTCGGTCTTGCCGATCTTGGACGGATCGGGCGTGCCGTGGATGCCGTAGGTCGGCTTGTCCAAGGCGATCCAGACCGAGCCGACCGGTCCGTTCGGGCCAGGCGGAATGGTCAGCACCTTGTCGTTTTCGCCCTGCTTGAAATTGATGTTGGGATTGTAGGTGTAGTTGGGATCGAGCGCGACCCGCGACACCGCATGCGTGCCGGAGGGCGACGGCGTGTCCGACGAACCGATGGTGGCCGGATAGGCAGCGACCAGCTTGCCCGACGCGTCATAGGCGAAGACCTCTTTCTTGCCCTTGTCGGCGATGATGCGCGCCACCGGCTTTGCCACCAGCTTGCCGAAATTCGCGACCTTGATGATCGTGCCGGGCCGGTTGAAATTGGCGTCCGGATTGAGCGCTTTCAGATAGTTCTCGTCCATGTGAAACCGCTCGGCGATCGCCTCGGTGACGGAGGTATAGCCCATGCGGTCGAGCTGCGCTTTCTGGCTGTAGTCCTCCGGTATCGATGCGACATAGGGGCCGGCCGCATCCTCCGGTGTGATCGTGTAGGAGGCGAAGGCATCGCCGCCCGATTGCGCAAGGGCTGCCTGGATGCCGACCGCATCGGTCGAACGCAGATTGCCGCCGGTGATCTCATTGTAGGCGGCGAGCGCCTTGTCGACATTCGAGCCGAAGCGCCCGTCGATGACGCCAGGTGAAGCGCCGGCGCGGTCGAGCAGCACCTGTAGCCCGGCGATATCCTGGCGTGCGCCGAGCGAGAGCGATGGGTCGACCGTGGTTTTGCCACCGGTCTTCGGCGGCAGCGCCGCCTGCTCGGCCGGTGCGGCCGGCTCGACCGGTTCGATCGAGGCTTCATCGAGCGGCTGGCGCTCGATGGTGCGCGGCTTTGCCGGCTGCGGCGCTTCCGGGTAAGTGTTGCCGTAGCCGCCGTCGTCCTGTGGCGCTTCCGGAAAGGCCTCCACCGAATTGTCGCCGTAGGGATCGTATCCGTCGGCCGGTGGCTCGATGATGCGGCCCTGCTCGTCCAGCTGCCTGCGGCGAGCGCGCGCTGTATCCTGCGGGTCGCCGAGATAATCGTCGTCATTCTCGACCGGCCCGAGATTGCGCCAGCGCTCGCGGCGCAGCGCACGGCGGTCATACCTGGTCTGCGGCGGCTGGATGGCGATGACCTTGCCGGTTTCGGCATCGACGAGGACACGGTTTCCCCTGGCGTCGTAATAGACGTCGACATTGCCGTTCTGGGCCACAAGAATGCCGCCGGAATCACTCGCGCGAACAGGTCGCGGCGCGGTATCCGCCATTGGCGAGCCCATCGCATTCGACACCAGCAGCCCGATGGCAAGCGCCGAAAGGGTGAATATCCCGCGAAACATGATGGTCAAACTCTCCGGTCCCAAATGCCGCCGCCCTGCATTGCCTTTTTAGTGCGCCGCGCGTCGTTTCGGACGCGCAAAGGACGCTCTAACACTTTAGATCTCCGCATCGTGCGTTCCGAAAATCGAATTCGATTTTCGGGCAAATGCGGCAGGCGAACCCCTTCGCCAGCAAATCAGTTGCCACGATAAGGATCCAACATGAACCGGGCATGAAGATGGCGGATTTCTGGCAGGCTGGAGCAACATGCGTTAGCTTCCAGCGAACCCCAATTCCCGCCGCGCCTGTTTCGTCAGTTTCAGCACGACAAGGCGGTGGCTTTCGCGCAAATAGTCCTTCAGTGCGTCGTCATCCATGCTCTCGCCCGTCTGGCGCTGGATCCATTTCATGCCGCGCGAGGCAAGATAGGGCGCGGGCCGAAGGCCAGGCTGTTCCTTCAGTATGTCATAGGCGATTTCGGAGCATTTGAAGGTGACGAAGGGCTGCTTGCCCTCGTCCCAGCCGGCGATGGCAAACACCTTGGCGCCGACCTTCCAGACATGGGCGCCGCCCCACTGGACGACATGGGTCGTCGCAGGCAGCGAAGCGCAAAAGCCGTTGTAGTCGTCCAGCGTCACCCGCGCCCTTTCAAATGCATGTCGCGCAAAAGGCCCTCGGGGGTTGAACCGGCGCGCGCAGCGGTTTTGCGACAACGACTTGCATAAAACAAGGGCGCCGCGCGTCCTTCCGAACGCGCGGCGCCCCTGGCACTTTTCCTGAAAAGCCGCCTGAACTCAGGCCGCCGCCTCGGTCGCCACGACCGCCGGCTTCGAGCGGAAGTTCAGCCGGTCGGAACCGGCGGTGACCTTGACGGTCGAGCCGTCGAGGATCTCGCCGAGCAGGATCTTCTCCGCCAGCGGATCCTGCAGTTCCTTCTGCATCACCCGCTTCAGCGGCCGCGCGCCATAGGCCGGGTCGTAGCCCTTGGCCGCCAGCCAGTCGATCGCCTCCTGATCCAGCGACAGCGCGATCTTGCGGTCGACGAGCAGGCTTTCCAGCCGCTTGAGCTGGATCTCGACGATGCGGCCCATATCCTGCCGGCGCAGCCGGTGGAACAGGATCACCTCGTCGACGCGGTTGAGGAATTCAGGCCGGAATGATGCCCGCACCACGCCCATCACCTCGTCGCGCACCTGATCGACGTCCTGGTCCTCGCCGAGATTGACCAGATATTCGGCGCCGAGGTTCGACGTCATGATGATCAAAGTGTTGCGGAAGTCGACCGTGCGGCCTTGCCCGTCGCTCAGGCGGCCGTCGTCGAGCACCTGCAGCAGCACGTTGAAGACATCGGGATGCGCTTTTTCGATCTCGTCGAACAGCACGACCTGATAGGGCCGGCGCCGCACCGCTTCGGTCAGCGCGCCGCCTTCCTCGTAGCCGACATAGCCGGGAGGCGCGCCGATCAATCGGGCGACCGAGTGCTTCTCCATGAACTCCGACATGTCGATGCGCACCATCGCGCTTTCGTCGTCGAACAGGAAGCTGGCCAGCGCCTTGGTCAGTTCGGTCTTGCCGACGCCGGTCGGGCCGAGGAACATGAACGAGCCGATCGGCCGGTTCGGATCCTGCAGGCCGGCACGGGCGCGGCGGACGGCTTTCGACACCGCTTGCACCGCCTCGCCCTGGCCGACAACGCGCTTGCCGATCTCGTCTTCCATGCGCAACAGCTTGTCGCGCTCGCCTTGCAGCATCTTGTCGACCGGAATGCCAGTCCAGCGCGACACGATATGGGCGACATGGTCGGGCGTGACCACCTCCTCGACCATGCCGACCTTGCCATCCTGGGCTTCGGCTTCCTTCAGCTTCTTTTCCAGTTCCGGGATCTTGCCATAGGCGAGCTCGCCGGCGCGCTGGAATTCACCCTTGCGCTGGGCAATGGCGAGCTCGTTGCGCGCCTCGTCGAGCTGCTTCTTGAGGTCGGCGGCAAGCCCGAGCTTCTGCTTCTCCGCCTGCCACTTCGAGGTGATCTCGGTCGACTCTTCTTCCAGATTGGCGAGTTCCTTCTCAAGGCGGGCAAGCCGGTCCTTCGACGCCTCGTCTTTCTCGACCTTCAGCGCCTCGCGCTCGATCTTGAGCTGCATGATGCGGCGATCGATCTCGTCCAGTGCCTCCGGCTTCGAATCGACCTGCATCCGAAGCCGCGACGCGGCCTCGTCGACGAGGTCGATCGCCTTGTCCGGCAGGAACCGGTCGGCGATATAGCGGTTGGACAACGTCGCCGCGGCGACCAGGGCCGAATCCGAGATGCGCACCTTATGGTGCTGCTCGTATTTCTCCTTCAGGCCACGCAGGATCGAGACGGTGTCTTCGACCGTGGGCTCGTCGACGAAGACCGGCTGGAAGCGGCGGGCAAGGGCTGCGTCCTTCTCGACATGCTTCCTGTATTCGTCGAGCGTGGTCGCGCCGACGCAGTGAAGCTCGCCGCGCGCCAGCGCCGGCTTCAAAAGGTTCGACGCATCCATCGCGCCATCGGCCTTGCCGGCGCCGACCAGCGTGTGCATCTCGTCGATGAACAGGATGATGCCGCCGGCCGCGGCGGTCACCTCGTTGAGCACCGCCTTCAGCCGCTCCTCGAACTCGCCGCGATATTTGGCGCCGGCAATCAGCGCGCCCATGTCGAGCGCCATCAACTGCTTGTCCTTCAGCGATTCCGGCACGTCGCCATTGACGATGCGCAGCGCCAGCCCTTCGGCGATTGCCGTCTTGCCGACGCCGGGTTCACCGATCAGCACCGGATTGTTCTTGGTGCGTCGCGACAGCACCTGGATGGTGCGGCGGATCTCGTCGTCGCGGCCGATGACCGGAT
This sequence comes from Mesorhizobium helmanticense, assembly GCF_003034915.1. GTDB lineage: Bacteria > Pseudomonadota > Alphaproteobacteria > Rhizobiales > Rhizobiaceae > Mesorhizobium > Mesorhizobium helmanticense. The sequence continues at coordinate 66,093 of NZ_PZJX01000041.1, forward strand.
CGAGTTTGCCGGCCCGGGCATCCGCGGTCAGGTCGCGCGCATATTTCTTCAGCGCGTCATAACCCTGTTCGGCGCTCGCCGAATCGGCTGTGCGGCCCTTGCGGACATCGTTGATCACCTGGTTCAGCGCCTGCGCGGTCACCCCGGCCTTGGCCAGGATGTCGGCGGTCTTGGCGGATTTCTCGACCGCCAACGCGGTCAGCAGCCGCTCGACCGTGACGAAGCTGTCGCCAGCCTTCTTGGCCAGTTCCTCGGCCGTCGAAAACACCTTCGCCAGCGGCTGCGCCAGATAAAGCTGGCCATTGCCACCTTCCACCTTGGGCATCGCTTCGAGGGCGGATTCGACACCGAGCTTGACGTCGCGAACGCTGCCGCCGGCACGCTCGATCAGCGAGGCGGCCAAGCCCTCCTCGTCGTCGACGAGCACTTTCAGGATATGTTCGGGGGTAAATTGCTGGTGGCTGCGCGAGAGCGCCATGGTCTGCGCGGACTGGATAAAGCCGCGCACACGCTCGGAATATTTCTCAAGGTTCATATCTGTCTCCTTCCATCACCGGCCCGCTTTGCGGCGCCGGATCAGATTGCGGTGACGGACCCGCCCATTCGAGCCGGATCCTGTTCACGCGAGATATGGTGCATAGGCCGTGGTCTCTCAAGACGCCTTGATATCGGTCAATGCATAATATTCCACTGGGGCGAAAACAAAAACGGCGGAGATTTCTCTCCGCCGCCTGGGGTAAGGATGCTCTAACTTGGCTTGGCTCTAACCCGGCTTTAAACCCCGGTTGGAAAAGTCTGTCTATCGGTTGTCGACGTCGGCAACGACAGCTTCGCCACCACCTTCAACCGGCACTGCCACTTCGCCGGGACCGGCATTGTCGCTAACGCTATCTGTCTGGTTTGCATTTGCCTGATCTACCCCCTGGGCGGCATCGGCACGCGGACGCCGCGGGCGCCTGGGACGGCGCGCAGCGCCATTTTCGCTCGCGGCCTCGTTCATCTCGGCCTGTGCGGCGAGAGCGGCCGGCGAAAAATTGCTAAACTGCGGCGCGGGTTCGGCGGCAACAACGGGCTCGGCCTGGGGCACAAAACCAGTTTCGGCCTGGGGCGCCAAACCGGTTTCAGCCTGGGAAACGGCTTCCGCCTGCACCGGCGCCTCGTTGCGCCGGTTCTGATCGCCGCGCTGGCCGCCCTGCTCGCCGCGCGAACCATACTCGCCGCGCTGGCCGTTCTGGCCGTAACCGCCATTGGGGCGACGGTCGCGATGGCGACCGCCATTGTTATCGCGGCCACCATTGTCGCGGCCCCCGTTGTCGCGGCCATTGTCACGATTGTCGCGGCCGTTTTCCTGGTTGAACGCCAACTCGGCCGGCATGCCCTCGATGACCGGCTGCGGGCCGGCGCCATGGCTGGCCGCTGGAACCGAAGCCTCGCCGGCATTGGTGCCGGCATTGTCGAACTCGTCGCGATCTTCATCGCCATCTTCGTCGAAATCGTCGCGGTTCTGCTGCGCGTTCTGGATCGGCATCTGCGCCTGCGCGGCTGCAATGATGCGATTGTAGTGCTCGGCGTGCTGGAGATAGTTTTCCGCCATCACCCGGTCGCCGGAGCTGTGCGCGTCACGGGCAAGGGTTGCGTATTTTTCGGCGATCTGCTGAGCCGATCCGCGGATCTTCACGTCCGGGCCGTTGCTCTCGTAGTTGCGCGTCAGGGGATTTGGGCCCTTGCGGTTGTTGTTATTGTTGTTGCCGCCGCCGCCGCTGTTGCGACCGCGCATGCGCCTGTTCTGCTGTTGTGGCCTCATTCGACTCTCTTCATTTTGAAATTTTCGAACAACTCTTCACGAACGGAGGCGCTCATGCAGCCAGCCGTTTCGTTTCTTCACCGGCGTTCGCCCGCATCGATTGCGTTGGCGCCACGTGTCATCCTGTTCCGGTTACATCACTTGCCGGACGATTCCCGCACGAAGCTTGGGCGTCGTTTGCGCAAGAAGGCAGCTATTTCCAAGGAAAACCGAATCGCTAAGAGCACTGCCTGCTTCGTCTCATCCGGTTAAGGCGACCCTAGCCGCATTCCCCGGCATTGCCAAGCGGTTTTTTCGCACTGCATCACGGCTTTGTCTGTTCCTCGATCAGAACCTGTGTTCAAAGACCAGAACCCTGTCATTTCCGCCCAGATCGCCAGACACCGCAGTCCGCCCATAGCCGGCTGTAGAAAAAATGTCCGTGACCTCGTCGCGCTGCGTATGGCCGATCTCGACCGCTATTATGCCCTTGAGGTCCAAAAAACCTGCCGCCTCGGCGGCAATGATCCTGTAGGGGCTCAGACCGTCAGCGCCGCCATCCAGGGCTTTGCGCGGATCGAAATCGCGGACTTCGTCCTGCAGATTTTCAATGTCTTGCGTCGGTATATAGGGAGGGTTTGCGGCAATTACATGGTACCGGCCCGAAACTTTTTCGAACCAGTCGGATTGAAGCGATTTGAACCTGCCGGCCAGCCCCAGATCCCCGGCGTTGCGCAAGGCGGTCGTCAACGCGTCCTGGGAAATATCGACGCCGGTGGCAACCGCGCCAGGAACGGCATCGAGCAGCGCCAGTGCGATGGCGCCGGTGCCGGTTCCAAGATCGAGGATGCGGCATTCGCCTTGCCGCTCCGCTGTCGCTTTCACGAAGGGCAGTACCGCTTCGACCAGCGTTTCGGTGTCGGGTCGCGGCTCCAGCGTTTCCGGCGACAGCGACAGGCGCAAGCCGTGGAATTCGCGGTAGCCGAGGATGCGATGCACCGGCTCGCCGGAGATGCGCCGCCTCAGGGCCGCATCGATGGCGGCGACCGCGTCAGGGCCGACCTTGCGCTCGGGATCGGCGATGGCCTGCGTGCGGGTCGTGGCGGAAAAATGTTCGACAATCAGCCTGGCGTCCAGGGCCGGATCATTCACGCCGGCTTCTGTCAGGCGTTGCCGCGCCGCCCGCAACAACGGCCCAAGTGCATCAGGCAAAGTGTCAGCCATCGACGCCCATGTCGGCGAGCAGCTTCGACTGATGATCGGCGATCAGCGCGTCGACGATCTCGTCGAGTTCGCCCATCATCACCCGGTCGAGCTTGTAGAGCGTCAGATTGATGCGATGGTCGGTGACCCGGCCTTGCGGGAAATTATAGGTGCGGATGCGCTCCGAGCGGTCGCCCGAGCCGACCTGCGATTTTCGCGACTCGGAGCGCTCCTCGTCGGCCTTGCCGCGCTCCAGGTCGTAGAGCCGCGCACGCAGGATCTGCATCGCCTTCGCCCGGTTCTGATGCTGCGACTTCTCCGCCTGCACCACCATGATGCCGGTCGGCAGATGGGTGATACGGACCGCCGAATCGGTGGTGTTGACGTGCTGGCCGCCAGAGCCCGAGGCACGCATCGTATCGATGCGGATGTCTTCCGCCCGGATCTCGATGTCGACCTCTTCCGCCTCCGGCAGCACCGCGACCGTCGCCGCCGAGGTATGGATGCGCCCGCCGGCCTCGGTCTCCGGCACGCGCTGCACGCGATGCACGCCGGATTCGAACTTCAGATGGGCAAAGACCCCCTTGCCCGACACGGTGGCGATGATCTCCTTGTAGCCACCAACCTCGCCCTCGCTGGCCGAGGCCGTCTCGAAACGCCAGCCGCGGGACGCTGCGTAGCGCTCATACATGCGAAACAAGTCGCCAGCGAACAGCGCCGCCTCGTCGCCGCCGGTGCCGGCGCGGATTTCGAGGATGGCATTCTTGTCGTCGGCGGCGTCCTTGGGCAGAAGCAGGATCTGGATATCCTTCTGCAGCGCCTCGATGCGTTCCTCGACCCCCGGCAGGTCGGCCTCCGCCAGGGCCCGCATCTCGGCATCGGTGCCCTTGTCGGCAAGCATTGCCTCCAGATCGGCCTGCTCTCGCTCGGCGGCGCGCAGCGCCCTGATCTTTGCCACCATCTCCTGGATGTCGGCATATTCCGAGGCCATCCGGACATAGGCGTCCGCCGCCGGCCCGGCCGACATCTGCGCTTCGAGCATATCGAAACGCTTGACGACTTGATCCATACGGTCGCGGGGCAGGTTGATCATGGTGGGTACTACTACAATGGGATCGAACGGTCGTCGGCAAAGGCTTGCAGCAATGCCCGCATCGGCAGCCCCTGCGCCGGCGCCATCAGATTGTCTGCGAAGAATGCCTGCAATTCGTCCAGCGGCAGTTCCGTCAGCATCGCCTTGACCGGTCCGATCGAGGCCGGCGACATCGAGATCGAGCGGTAGCCCAGGCCGATCAGCGCCATCGCGGATATGGGTTTTCCGGCGAGTTCACCGCACAGCGTCACCGGCGTGTGGTTGCGCACGCCGGCATCGGCGATCTGCTTCAAGACGCGCAGGAACGGCGTCGACAGCGTATCGAAGCGATCGGAGAGCTGCGTGTTGCCGCGATCGACCGCCATCACGAACTGGAACAAATCGTTCGAGCCGACCGAGACGAAATCGACCGCCTTCATCAGCTCGTCGAGCTGGAACAGCAGCGACGGTACTTCGAGCATGGCCCCAAGCTTCAGGCTGGTCGGCAGATGATGGGCAAAACGCGACAGATGCCGCACCTCGCGATCGATGATCTCGCGCGCCTGGGCGATCTCGCCAAGCTCCGTCACCATCGGCAGCATCAGCTTCAGTTCACGTCCGCCGCTGGCCTTCAGAAGCGCACGAATCTGCGTCCTGAGCAGGCCCGGCCGGTCGAGCGTCAGCCGGATGGCGCGCCAGCCGAGCGCCGGGTTCTCTTCCTGGATCGCGCCCTTGAAGTAGGGCAGCACCTTGTCGCCGCCAATATCGATGGTGCGGAAGGTGACCGGCTTGCCGCGCGCCGCGTCGAGCACGTCGCGATAGAGCTTTTCCTGCGCCTCGGCGCGGGGAAAGGTCGAGGCAACCATGAATTGCAGCTCGGTGCGGAACAGGCCGATGCCGGCCGCGCCCGCCTCGGCGAGCTGCGGCAGGTCGACGGCCAGGCCCGCATTCATCAAGAGATCGACCTGGACACCATCCTTGGTCACCGACGGCTTCTTGCGCAGCTCGCGGTAAACCTCCTGCCGCCGCGCCCTGAAGCGGACCTTTTCGGCATAGGCGGCTTCGAGATCGGGCTGCGGGCGAAGATGGATGATGCCCTCCTCGCCGTCGACGATGATGGCGTCGCCATTTTCCGCCATGGAAACGGCGCCCTTCATCTGGCCGGCGACCGGTATGCCCATGGCGCGCGCCACGATGACGACGTGGCTGGTCGCAGCCCCATCCTCCAGCACCACGCCGCGCAGCTTGTCCCTGGGGTAGTCGAGCAGCTCGGCGGCCCCCATCGAGCGGGCGACGATGATGGCGTCCTTCGGCAGCGAGGCCGCGACATCCTCCGGTCCGCGCCCCATCAGCTGGCGCAGCAGCCGGTTGGCGAGATCGTCGAAATCGCTCATCCGCTCGCGCAGATACGGATCGGTCATGTGCATCATGCGGGCGCGCATGTCACTCTGCACCTTTTCGACCGCCGCTTCCGCGGTCAGGCCGTTGCGGATCGCCTCTTCGAGCCGCCGCACCCAGCCGCTGTCGTTGGCGAACATGCGATAGGCTTCGAGCACCTGGCGATGCTCGCCCTCGAAGGCGACATCGCGGCGTTCCAGCATGTCGTCGATGGAGAGCCTGAGCGAACCAAGCGATGCGTCGAGCCGCCTGACCTCCTCCTCGCTGTCCTCGTTAAACAGATTGGTGACGACGATGCGCGGCTCGTGCAGCACGACATGGCCAAGCCCGACGCCCTCGTTGAAGGACAGGCCGTTGAAGCTCACCGGGCGGCGCAGGTCGAGTTCGAGCCCGGGCCGGGTCAACCGCGCCAGATCGCCGGTGGCGATCATCTCGGCGATCACCATCGCCGTGGTTTCCAGCGCTTCGACCTCGTCGTCGCGGTAGTGGCGCATGGTCTTGTTCTGGACCACCAGCACGCCGAGCGTGCGCCCTGCCCTCAGCACCGGCACGCCGAGGAAGGAATTGTAGATCTCTTCCCCCGTCTCCGGCAGATAGGCGAAGGCGGGATGCTCCTGCGCGTTGGAAAGGTTGAGTGGCCGCGCCGAGGCCGCGATGGTGCCGACCAGGCCTTGTCCCAGCCTTAGCTGCGCTAGGTGGACGGCGTTGGGGTTCAGACCCTCGGTGGCATAGAGTTCGAGCACCGAATCGGCGCGCAGCACATAGAGCGAGCACACTTCGGCGACCATGTTGGAGGCGATGTCGCGCACGATGCGGTCGAGCCGCTCCTGCGGCTCCAGCGGCTCTTGCATGAGCTCGCGGAGCCGTTTCAGCAAAACGCGCGGGCCACTGGCCGTATCACGCATCGCGGCTTCTTCTCCAATGGCATGTCAGCCGGCGCAGTTTCCCCTGCGGCCGGCGCTCACGCAAAAACTGACTCAAAGTCTTGCTACTGCTTATCCAGACCGTAGACGGAATGCAAAGTGCGAACCGCAAGTTCCGTATAGGGACCGTCGATCAATATCGAAATCTTGATCTCGGAAGTGGTGATGGCACGGATGTTGATCGCCTTGTCGGCCAGCGCCTTGAAGGCGGTGGCGGCGACGCCGGCATGGCTCCTCATGCCGATGCCGATGACCGAGACCTTCGACATGCCGGCTTCAGATTGCACGACGTCATAGCCGATCGTCGCCTTCAAGCGCTCGAGCACGGCAAGCGCCTTGTCGACATCGCCGGACGGCACGGTGAAGGTCATGTCGGTGAACTTGCCGTCCTCGGAGATATTCTGGACGATCATGTCGACATTGATGTTGGCCTCGGCCAGCGGCCCAAAAATGCCAGCGGCCACGCCTGGCCGGTCGCCGACCCGGCGCAGCGAAATCTGCGCTTCGTCCTTGGCGTAGGCAATTCCGGTGACGACCTGCTGTTCCACGATCTCTTCCTCGTCGCAAATGAGCGTTCCGGGCGGATTGAGCAAATCCCCCATTCCGGGCGCGTCGGGGTCGTCGAACGACGACCGCACGAAAGTACGCACCCTGTGCACCATGGCAAGCTCGACCGAGCGCACCTGCAGCACTTTGGCGCCGAGCGAAGCCATTTCAAGCATTTCCTCGAAGGAAATCTTGGCCAGCCGCCGCGCCTTCGGCTCGATGCGCGGATCGGTGGTGTAGACCCCGTCGACATCGGTGTAGATGTCGCAGCGGTCGGCCTTGACCGCCGCCGCGATGGCGACGGCGCTGGTGTCCGAACCGCCGCGGCCGAGCGTGGCGATGCGATTGTCCGGCCCGATGCCCTGGAATCCGGCGACCACCGCCACCTGGCCCTCGCCGAAGCGCTTGATCAAAAATGCGCCGTCGATGTCGAGAATGCGCGCCGCGCCATGCGCATTGTCGGTCTTGATCGGGATCTGCCAGCCCTGCCAGGACCGCGCATGCACCCCCATGTTCTGCAGCGCGATCGCCAAAAGGCCGGCGGTAACCTGCTCGCCGGAGGCGACGACGGCATCATATTCGCGGGCATCGTGCATGGGCGAGGCCTCGCGCGTCCATTGCACGAGCTCGTTGGTCTTGCCGGCCATCGCCGAGACGACCACCGCGACCTCATGGCCGGCATCGACCTCGCGTTTGACATGGCGCGCTACATTGCGGATGCGGGCGATGTCGGCGACGGAGGTCCCGCCGAATTTCATCACGATGCGCGCCATGGAAGCGAAATGCCTTTGACTGGATGCCGGACCGAAGGCCGAAAGCGGAAAGAATGCGTCCGGTTGGCCGGCCGTTGAATGCGCGGCCTCCTTAGCCAAATGATCAAGCTTTCGCAAGGCTGGCGGCGTTTTGCCGCCTGCAGGCCGTTGGCATATTGCGTTCCGCCACGCCGCCCCTTACCAAATGCTGCCCTCTGGGGAAATTCCTTTTGGTTCGGTCCGGCAAATGATCGCTCGTCTTCGGCGTGCCATGCGATGGCAATCGCTCCCGCTTTTCCTGGGCTTTGCGTTGCTGGCGCTGATCGTCGGCGCGCGCGCGGTGCTCGTCGAGGGCCAAAGAGCCAATCGCGAAGCCGCGCGTGAGGCAATCGAGTATCAGGAATTGTTTTCCGGCCTGCTTTCGCTGGCGCAGGACGCAGAGATTGGCCAGCGCGGTTATCTGCTGACCGGCGAGAAATCCTACCTCGAACCCTATCGGCGGGCGCTCGACTCAATTCCTGGGCAACTTGCCCGCATCGACAGCATGACAGTCCCAGACGATCAAATCGTCCAGCAGATCAATCATATCAAGGACGCGCTTTCACAAAAACAGGCTGAACTGGCCGAGACGATCGCGCTCTATGATCAAGGTGATGCGACGAAGGCGCTGGAACTGGTCCGTAGTGGCCAAGGCAAGGCAGCCATGGATCAGATTCGGACCAGCATGGACACGATCCGGCGTATTGGCGGCGCCGCCATCAGCGCGCGCGACGCTCATACCGACCAGGTCGAGGCGTGGCTGCGTCTTGGCTCGCTGGGGGCGCTACTGGCGATCTTTCTCTTCGGCGCCTACACGATCCGTCTGTCCCGCCGCCGCTTCCGCGAAGTCGCTGTCGCTCAGGAGGAGCTGATGCGCAAGAACATCGCGCTCGGCAATGAGATCCAGACGCGCGAGAAAGCCGAATCTCAGATCCGCCAGATGCAGAAGATGGAGGCCATCGGTCAGCTGACAGGCGGTATCGCTCATGATTTCAACAACATGCTGGCAGTCATCATCAGTGCGATGAACCTCGCCCAGCGCAAGCTGGCGCGCGACGAACACGACATTCAAAAGTTGATCGAAGCCGCGACCGACGCAGCGAGCCGGGCTGCCAATCTGACTTCCCGGCTGCTTGCCTTCTCGCGCCAACAGCCACTGGCGCCACAGATCGTCGATGCCAACCGTCTGGTGACGGGAATGTCGGACCTGCTTCGGCGGGCGCTCGGCGAAACCATCCGCATCGAAACCGTGCTGGCGGGAGGCTTGTGGAAGACCCATGCCGATCCGAGTCAGATCGAGAACGCTATTCTCAACCTGGCTGTCAACGCACGCGACGCCATGGACGAGGATGGCAAGCTGACCATCGAGACCGCCAACAGCCATCTCGATGATACCTACGCCGCCACCCATGCTGAGGTCGCAGCCGGCCAGTATGTGATGGTCGCGGTCAGCGATACCGGTTCGGGTATGACGCCTGACGTGATGGCCAAGGCTTTCGAGCCCTTCTTCACCACCAAGCCGGTCAACAAGGGCACCGGCCTGGGACTCAGCCAGGTATTCGGCTTCGTCAAACAGTCGGGCGGCCACGTCAAGATCTATTCCGAGCCCGGCGAGGGCACCACCATCAAGATCTACCTGCCACGGTTCTTCGGTCCGGAGGAGGCTGCCACGCCAGCCGGGCGTAGCGGGAGCCTTGCCGCTCCAGTCACCGAAACCATCCTCGTCGTCGAGGACGACGCCCGGGTACGCGCTTCCACCACGGATGCCATGCGTGAGCTTGGCTACACCGTCATCCACGCCGCGAGCGGCCAGGAGGCGCTACAGAAGTTGGCGGAAACCCCGGCTGTCGCCCTGCTTTTCACTGATATCATCATGCCAACAATGAATGGCCGCAAGCTCGCCGAGGAAGCGCTCGCACGCATGCCTCAACTGAAGGTGATCTTCACCACAGGCTTCACCAGGAATGCGGTGGTCCACAACGGCGTGATCGACCATGATGTGCACTTCCTGGCCAAGCCGTTCACGATAGATCAACTGGGAGCAAAACTGCGCGAGGTGCTCGACAAGGAGTAGTCGGCCACTTTGTCAGCAGCGAAAAATGCTTCCTTGACATTCGCTGTCTCACGCCCGACTTCCTAGCGCACCAGGGCGCGATCAGCAAAAGTGGTATCCGGTTTTGCATCCGATTGCGCTCTGAACTTTTTCAGTCTGCGGGAGACGACGCCATGCCAGAGCCCCGACGATCGACGATCGATGCCGGAGAAGTGGAACGCTTTTCCGCTCTTGCCGCCGAATGGTGGAACCCGAACGGCAAGTTCCGCCCGCTGCACAAGTTCAATCCGATCCGGCTTGCCTATATCCGCGACCAGGTGGCGGCGCGCTTCGGCCGCGACCCGCGCGCGGCGAGGCCGTTCGAAGGCCTGCGCTTCCTCGACATCGGCTGCGGCGGCGGGCTTTTGTGCGAGCCGATGGCGCGGCTTGGCGCCGAAGTGGTCGGCGCCGACGCATCCGCCACCAACATCGAAGTGGCCAGGCTGCATGCGGCGGAGGTCGGCGTGACGGTGGATTATCGCGCCACGACGGCGGAGGACCTGGCCGACGCCGGCGAGAAATTCGACGTCATCCTCAACATGGAAGTGGTCGAGCATGTCGCCGATATCGACCTGTTCGTGGCCAAATGCGGCGAGATGGTCAAGCCGGGCGGCATCATGTTCGTCGCCACCATCAACCGCACGCTGAAGGCGCTGGGCCTGGCCATCATCGGCGCCGAATATGTGCTGCGCTGGCTGCCGCGCGGCACGCACCAGTTCGGCAAGCTGGTGCGTCCCGAAGAGCTCGAAAAGGCGCTCGCCGGCGCCGGGCTTGCCATCATCGACCGCACCGGCGTCGTCTACCATCCGCTAGCCGACCGCTGGCAGCGGTCGAAGGACATGGACGTCAACTACATGGTGCTGGCGGAGAAGGCACCCGTCTGAACCTTCTCACGCCGCCTGGCTTTGCGCCTTCGTGGTGGTCTGGCTTTGCGCTTTCGTGGTGATGAACACGCCGACAACGATGATGGCCGCGCCCGCCCAGGTCAGCAATTGGTAGTGCTCGCCGAAAAAGATCGTGCCGGCAAGCAAACCGACCGCCGCCGCGACATAGCCGATCTGGCTGAGATAGACCGGGCCGCCGACTGCCTGCAGCCGGAAGAACACCGCGAACATCGTCGCCGCCGAAGCCATCTGCGCGACGGTCACCAGCGGCACCCCGCCGAGCGAGCCGAAGGCACCGGCGCCCAGCAAGGCCAGGATGCCGGCAAGCAACATCACCGCCGACGCCAGATGGCTGCCGGCGGCGAGCGCGATCGGGCCGGTGCCTTCGGGCCAGTCGACCGTGCGGTAGATGTTGCCGACGGCTAGGCTGACCGGAATGAGCAGCCCGACCGCCACCCAGAAGAACTCGGCCGGACGGCCAGCCTCGCCACGCGTCGTCGCCACCATCACCGCGCCGACGAAGCCGACGGCGATGCCGGTCACACCAAGCAGATTGGGGCGCCTGACGCCGAGCAGGATCGAGAACACCAGCGTGATGACAGGCGAGAGCGTGAACATGATGCCGGTATAGCCGGCGCCAAGGTGCGGAATGGCGGAAAACATCAGGAGATTGGGGATAGCGTAGGATACCGCCGCGGTGACGAAGAAATAGCGCAGCCTGTGCGGGCTGAGCCGGATGCGCTCTCCGTTGAGCAGCAAGGCGCCTAACAGCACGCCGCCGGCGCCGAACGAGATGACGAAAGCCCAGACCACCGCCGGAACGCCCGCAGCCGTCGCCAGCTTGCCGAACGGCAGGGTCAGGCCGAGCAGCCCGCCGGTGACGACCAGAAGGCCGAGCGCCGAATCCCAGAGAAATTTCATTATGTTTCCTCGATCGCGGCGAGGTGACCAGCAAAAGCAACCGGGCGAATGAACCAGTTCGGGAAAATTGGCTGACTCAGTTGCGGTCGTCTGGGAAGCTTGGGATCGGCATGAACTCGACGCCGTCCTCGACAAGGCTTTTTGCCTCCTCAAGCGTCGCCTCGCCGTAGATGCCGCGCGGGTCGCTCTCGCCGAAATGGATCTTGCGCGCTTCCTCGGCGAACTTGTCGCCGACATAGTCGGCATTCTCGCGCACTTTCTCGGCCATCGCCTTCAATTGCGCCAGCGCCTGCTTCTGCGCCTCGCCCATGGCAAGCGCGATCTTTTCCTGTTTGCGCCCGGTCGAGACGGCCGGCGCCATCAACGCCTTTTCCACCTTGTGCGAGCCACAGGCGGGGCAATCGACGAAGCCCCGCTTCTTCTGGGCGTCGAAATCGTCGTTGCTGCGGAACCAGGCTTCGAATTCGTGGTCGTGATCGCAGATCAAGGAAAAGCGGATCAAGACGCCGCACCCCTGAGAGGCAGTGCGTCGGCCGAACCGTCGTTGACGGCAAAATCGCGCGCGTTTTTCAGGTTCGGGATCTTCTTGCGCGCCGCAAACGACTGCGCCGGATCGATCTCGGCGACGATCACCGCCGGCTCGTCATGCGCCGCCTCGGCGACGATGCGGCCCCAGGGATCGACGATCAGCGAGTGGCCATAGGTCTCGCGGCCGTCCTCGTGCAGTCCGCCCTGCGCGGCGGCCACGACATAGGCGCCGTTTTCGATGGCGCGTGCCCTGAGCAACACGTGCCAGTGCGCCTCGCCGGTTTGCCGGGTGAAGGCAGCGGGTACGGAAAGCAGATCGGCGCCGGCCAGCGCCTCGGCGCGGAAAAGTTGCGGAAAGCGCAGATCGTAGCAGACGGCGAAGCCCAGCCTCGCACCGTCGATCCCAACGCCGCTGATCCCGGTGACGACGGCCTCTGTGCCAGGCTCATAGGCGGCGGATTCGCGCCAGCTCTCGCCATTGTCGAGATCGACGTCGAACATGTGGATCTTGTCATAGGTGGCAAGCGTGGCGCCATCCGGACCGAACAAAAGCGCGCGGTTGGCGAGCTTGCCGTCGGCGCGCAGGATGGCGGTCGAGCCGATATGCAGGAAAATGCCAAGTTCTTTCGCCAGCTTTCGTGCGGTCGCGACGATGATATCCTTGTCCTCGGAGGTGAAGGAGGTGGCTCTTGCCTCTTTGTCGCGGACCAGCGCACCGGTCATTTCCGGGGTCTGGATATAGGCCGCGCCCTGGCTTGCCGCTTTGCGCACCAGCCGCTCCAGATCGACCGCATTGCGCTCGGGACTGGTGCCCGAACGCATCTGGATCGCCGCAGCCTTGAAAGCCCCCATGGTCATGTCCTCAAATTCGCCGAAGCGTTGGCGAGAAGTTTGTCCAGCCGGCCCTGCGCCTCCAGCTCGTGAAGATCGTCACAGCCGCCGACATGCGTGTCGCCAATGAAAATCTGCGGAAAGGTCGAGCGGCCGCGCGCGCGGGAAATCATTTCCTGGCGCAGCTCCGGCGAGAAGGATGCGTCATGTTCGGTATAGGCAACGCCCTTGCGCTCGAGCAGCCGCTTGGCCGCGCTGCAATAGCCGCACATCATCCGAGTGTAGATCGTCACATCGACCATCTGTCAGCAATCCTGCCTTTCCCTCAAACCTATATAGTCGCGGACTCGTCCGCCCGAAAGTCCCCCGGCAGCACGCGCGCGAAGGTCAGCACGTCGACCGCCCCGGCCCCGCCCTTCTTCAACGCCTTGGCGACCGCGCGGACGGTGGCGCCGGTGGTATAGACGTCGTCGATCAAAAGCACCCGGCGGCCGGCGATCTCGATTTCCGCCTCGCCGGGCACTCTGAATGCCGCACGCACATTCTCTTCGCGCTCGTGCCGCTCCAGCCCGACCTGCTGGCGGGTGAGCTTGACACGGCGGATTGCCGAGGGCGCGAAAGGCAGGCCGCCAAGCTGCGACACCGCCCTTGCGAGCTCCGCCGACTGGTTGAACTGGCGCCTGAAAAAGCGCCGCCAATGCAGCGGCACCGGTACGACCACATCGGCCTCCGCAATCAATTCGGCGCCGGCGCGCAGCATCCAGCGCGCCATCCATGGCGCCAGATCGGTGCGATCCTGGTATTTCAACCCTTGCACCATCTGGCGGGCGACACCCGAATAGGCCACTGCCGCCCGCGCCCGCTCGAACGGCGGCGGGTCGGCAATCGCCTCGGCGGACAAGAAGCCATCGCCCATGTGATGGGTGAAGGGCGTACCCATCACCGGGCACCAGGGCCGCTCCAGAAGCCTGAGTTTCGGCCAGCAGGCGCCGCACAGCACGCCGGGTTGCGAGACATGGCGGCGGCAGCCGGCGCAACCCGGCGGAAACAGGATGCGCGCCGGCCAGCCCAATGCCTTTCGAGCTATACCCTTGATCTCAATATGCTTGATCTCTGGCATAGGATCGGCCACGTGGTTGGTCCTGCGCGCCACTATATCCAAGCGCGGGAAAACAGGAACCTGCCCGTTGCAACCTATAATCGACATCCCGCTGTGGCTGGCGCACAAGCGCCGGGCATTGGCCCACCCTGTCAGCGGTGCGGATTTCCTGATGCGCCGGGCAGCCGAGGACCTTGCCGACCGGCTGGGCGCCGTCGAGCGCGAATTTAACAGGGCGGCCGTCCTGTTTTGTCAGACACCGGCCGCCGCCAGCGTGCTCGCGGCAAGCGGCAAGGTGGCGGACATTGTGCGCGTCGAGGCGGACGCGGCTTTCCTCAAGGGCGAGGCGGGACTGGTCTCATCGTTGGAAACCGTGCCGTTCGAGCCGGAAAGCCTCGACCTTGTTGTGTCGCTTCTGTCGCTGCAGGCGATGAACGACATTCCCGGCATGCTGGTGCAGACCCGCCGCGCACTGAAGCCGGATGGTCTTTTCCTCGGCGCCTTTGCCGGCGCCGGCTCACTTTCCGAGCTGCGCGAAAGCCTGTTGGCCGCCGAGACCGAGCTTTATGGGGGCGCCAGCCCGCGCGTCATCCCGTTCACCGACGTGCGCGACGCCGGCGCGCTCTTGCAACGTGCCGGCTTCGCCTTGCCGGTCGCCGATGTCGAGACGGTGACGGTGCGCTACGATTCCCTGTTCGGCGTGATGGCGGACCTGCGGGCTATGGGCGAGACCAGCGCGCTCATCGACCGTAGCAGGCGGCCGGGGACGCGAAGGCTGTTTGCCCGCGCAGCCGAAATCTATGCCGAACGGTTTTCGGATGCCGATGGCCGTGTCAGGGCGAGTTTCCCGATCGTCTGGATGTCAGGCTGGGCGCCCGACGCCTCGCAGCAAAAACCGCTGAAGCCGGGCTCGGCGAAAATCTCGCTGAAGACAATACTGGAAAATCCCGGCGGGCATTGACCGGATTGTGCGGATGCAGGTGCCCGGTCGTGATCACGGCGCGAAAGCATTCACAAGCCTGCTGTTGTTGTCGCTGAACAGCCATTCGAGGGCATCGAATACCTGGCCGACGCCGCCAACGATGGCAAGCGACAACACGGCCACGATCAGCCCATATTCGACGACCGTCGCACCGGTCTCGTCTTCCAAAAACCGTTGCAGCACTGTTTTCATGACTGTCGATCCCGCTTGCCACGACCCTAGCGCCGACCTGTTAAGAAAGGTTAACGGCACAGGCTTAACAGGCGATGAACCGGCGACGTTCTCGAAATCTGTTAACTATGCATATCGCATGAAGAGCGCCGGACATGATGCGCTTTTCGATCAGCAGTCGCCGCTGTGCCTGCCATTGCTGATGACGCAGACTGAACTGGGCAGCGGCTGCAGCACGCTCCTGCGCAGCGTGTAGGTGTTGCGATGACCGATCGAAGCCGTGCTCATCATGTCGACGCCGGCAAGATCGTCGCCGGTGGCTTGCAATCGCATCCGGTTGTCGAGGTAAGGCGTCGCGAACAAGGCCAGGGCCACCGCGGCCGAACCGAACAGCAACGTGAGGCGCAACAGGCCCATGCCCGCTTGGCTGGCGCCACGCAAACGGTCGGGCCGGATCGAGTCCCAGTCCCTGTCGAGGCTCATGCAGTCGCTCCCCGGTGAAATCGGCGCTTTGCCTCAACTTTTCACGGCAAGATAAATCTTTCATTAACGCTGGGTGAAACAGGGGCCCGGCTACAGTCCGGCTTACAGCAGATCGATGAGGAACTGGATCAGCGGCGCGTCGGCCGGCGGCATCGGAAAATCGCGCATCTGGCGCGGCCGCACCCATTTCAACGCCTGGCCTTCCTTCGGCTGGGCGATGCCACGGAAGCGGCGGCAGACGAACAGCGGCATCAGCAAGTGAAAATCATCGTAGGAATGGCTGGCGAAGGTCAGTGGCGCCAGACAGGGGGTTTCGGTCTCGATGCCGATTTCCTCATGGAGTTCGCGGATGAGGCATTGTTCCGGCGTCTCGCCGGGCTCGACCTTGCCGCCGGGAAATTCCCACAGGCCGGCGAGTTGCTTGCCTTGCGGCCGCTGCGCCAGCAGCACGCGGCCGTCGGCGTCGACCAGAGCGCAGGCCGCGACCAGGAGCAGGCGCTTGCCGGCGGGGCTCGCGCCGGTCATGCGCCGGGCGGCCGGCGATAGTGATAGCGATAGACTTCCTCGAAGCCCAGCGAACGGTAGAGCGCCAGCGCCGGCGCATTGCTGGCCTCGACCTGCAGCCAGGCTTCGCGGGCGCCGCGCAGCCGGGCCCATTTCAGCGCCGACAGGATAAGATTGCGGCCATGGCCCTGGTTGCGCACCGATTTGTCGGTGGCGACCTCGAACAATCCGGCAAGATCGCCGTCATGGACACAGATCAGCGTCGCCAGCGGCTCGCTGCCCTCTTCGAGCGCGAACAGCCCGGCCTCGGGCTGGATCGCGCCGATGATCTCGGACAGGCCAGGGCGCAGCGCCACGTCGGAGCCGCTGACCTTGAGCGACGCGCCGATGAAGCGGCTGATGTCCTTCAGCGGGATCTGGTCCATGGCCGGGTCGAGTTGCGCATCCGCCAGCGGCAGGCGCATCACCAGCGATTCGTCGAATATGCTCCAGCCTTCCTTGTCGAGGTGGCTGGACAGGTCAGGCCCCGACAGTGGTGAGATGCGGAAGGTCAGCGGCCTGCCATAGGCGTCGAAACGCCGGCTGGCGCGGCCGATGCGCTCGGCAATGTGCTGGATGTCGCCCGGATCGAGGGGGTTGACCGAATTCAGCCGCTTGGCCGGATGGCCGGCCGTCAGCCGCACCACCCAGGTGCCGTCATAATGGACGGCCGCCGCCGGCCAGGCACGAAAGCCGGCCGCCTCGTAGCGGCGGACGATGGCGAGCATGCTTGCCGGATGTCTGGAAACCAATGTCATCAGCTCCGCCAAATACCTCAGCTGCGATAGTCGCCATTGATGGCGACATATTCCTTGGTGAGGTCGCAGGTCCACACCGTCGCCTTGCCGCGGCCGATGCCGATATCGGCGCGGATGCGGATTTCGTCGCGTTTCATATAGGCCGATGTCGCCTCTTCCGAATAGCCAGGATCGCGCTCGCCCTCATGCGCCAGCCGGTTGTCGCCGAACCAGATCGACAGAAGGTCGCGGTCGGCCGGTTCGCCGGCCTTGCCGACGGCCATGACGACGCGGCCCCAATTGGCGTCCTCGCCGGCCACCGCCGTCTTGACCAGCGGCGAATTGGCGATGGACAGCGCGATGCGCTTGGCCGAGCGGGCCGATTTCGCCCCGGTGACGGTGACTTCGACCTGCTTGCGCGCGCCCTCGCCGTCGCGCACCACTTGCAGCGCCAGCGATTTCAGCACCTTGCCGAGCGCGCGGCGGAACGCCCCGAGGCGTGCATCTTTCGGATCGCTGATCAAAGGCGCGCCGCGCCTGGCGGCGGCACCCGTGGCGAAGATCAGCAGCGTGTCGCTGGTCGAGGTATCGCTGTCGACGGTGACCGCGTTGAAGGTCTTGGCCGTGCCGCGCGACAACAGATCCTGCAGCACGGGTGCTGCGATCGCTGCATCGGTGGCAATGAAGGAGAGCATCGTCGCCATGTCGGGCGCGATCATGCCTGCGCCCTTGGCAATGCCGTTGATGGTGACGTCGGCATCGCCGAGCTTGATGGTCGCGGTCGCCACCTTCGGATAGGTATCCGTGGTCATGATCGCCTTGGCGGCTTCCGTCCACAGCTCCGGCTTGCCGTCCTTGACCAGCCCGGCGAGCAGATGGCTGAACTTGCCGGCGTCGAGCGGCTCGCCGATGACGCCGGTGGAGGCCAGGAACACTTCGCCTGGCGTGCATCCCGCCGCCTTGGCCGCCGCCTCGCCGGTCATGGCCGTGGAGGTCCGGCCCTTCTTGCCGGTGAAGGCATTGGCATTGCCTGAATTGACGACAAGCACGCGCGCCTTGCCCTGGCCCAGATTCTGCCGGCAGAAATCGACCGGCGCCGACGGGCATTTCGATTTCGTGAACACACCGGCCACGGTGGTGCCGGCGTCGAAGACCATGGCCAAGAGGTCGGTGCGGTTCTTGTACTTTATCCCGGCCTCGGCGGTGGCGATGCGCACGCCCTCGATCGCGGGCATTTTGGGATATTTCTTCGGCGCGAGCGGCGAAATCGTCGTGGACATGGAGGCCTCGGGCGGGAAAACGCGGGGGGAAGGCCGGTTTGCCCGATACGAAGCGTCGGTGCAAGGGCGTTTTCACGGCCGGCCGGGGCGCGGGGCTTCCGGTTTCCGCCACTCCCGCATCGGGCGATTTGTCAGCATTGGCTGTGCAGAACGGCCCGTTTCGTTTCATCGCCGGCTCGCATATGATTGCCGGCGAAATTGTTGGCGAGGATGACTGGAATGGCCGAAGACGCTGACCCCGCGCGCAAGTCGATCGGCGCGCGACGCAACCCCGACAGCGCCGAGGCCATTCTCGTAGCGGCCGAAGCGGTGCTGGTCGAGGCCGGCTATGCCGGCTTTTCGATCGAAGCCGTGGCCAGGCGGGCGCGCGCCGGCAAGCCGACGATCTATCGCTGGTGGCCGAGCAAGGCGGCCCTGCTGCTCGAAATCTATCAGCGCGGCAAACGTGTCGACAGTCCCGACACCGGCAATATCGAGGACGATCTCGTCGGCTTCCTCAAAAGCCTGTTTTCGCACTGGCGCGAGACCTCGTCGGGCAGCGTGTTCAGATCGCTGATCGCCGAGGCGCAGTCGGACCCGGCCGCGGCAGCGGCCCTTGCCGGATATTCGAAAGGACGCCACTCCCATACCGGCCAGATGATCGAACGCGCCAAGGCGCGCGGCGAGGTGGCAGTCGATGTCGATGCCGCCCTCGTCGCCGACCTGATCGGCTCCTTCGCCTGGAAGCATCTTCTCACCAATCGTCTCGACGAGGACGAAGCCACGCTACGCAGGGCGGTCCGCTATGTGGTACAAGGCATACTCCCACAAAGTCGTTAGGGGGATCGGCGGCTTGCTCGACAGAATATCTCCGGTGCTGCCGGTCAGCCTGATCATCGTTTCCGACTATCTGACGGCAGATGGCGACGCGGAATTGCGGCGCTCGCTGCAGGCCTATGCGCAGGACCGCCAGGGCATTCCCGGCGAAATCGTCATCATGCTGCCAGGTGACCGGACGTCAGGCAGCCATCATTCGAAAATCGAAGCCGAATTCGCCGGCAAACCCGCCTGGCTCTGCCCGTCGGTGATCGTGGCGACGCATGATAGCGACGAATCCTCGCAACTGAAGGACGCCGCACTCGCATATTGCCGTCATGACCTGGTTGCAGTGGTCGAGGCCGACTGTCTGCCGCGGCCGGGCTGGCTGGCGGCCCTCTACGAAAGCGTCGAGACGGACCCGCGGCTCGGCGCCGTTTCCGGACGGACCAGCTACGGCGAAGAGAGCATGATGAAAAGGGTGATGTCGCTGCTCGACCGCGGCTTCATCGAGCGCCGCAACCGCCATGGCCAGGTCATTCATGCCAGCAACAATGGCGCGCTCTACCGGCGCCAGGTGCTCGAACGCTACCGCTTCGAGGCCGATCACGGCCCCTTCGTCAGCTCGCATCTGCGCCAGCACGCCATGCTCAAGGACGGCGTCGCCATGGAGGTGGCGCCCAGGGCCGTCTCGATCCACGCCTATGAGGGATTGGGGTTCATCTGGGACGTCAGGCGCAACAAGGGCTACCAGTTCGCGCGGATGGAGCAGCGCCGGAAACCGCATCGCTCGAAGCTCGGCCTCGCCTGTCGCGCCGTGGCGACGTCGTTCAAGGAAAACCGCCAGACCGCGCAGGCCGTGGGCAGTCAGTTCTGCCGCTGGACGGACTGGCCGCTGTTCTGGGCGATGATGCTTCTGGTGCGGGTCCCCGAATTCACCGGCGCGCTCGCCGCCGATGATCCGGCGGCATTCAAGGCATCGACGCACTATCGGTAGGGGTGGCGGGATCGTTGGGTGGCGGGACGAAACACGATCCCCAGTCACAATCCAATTGTCGAAGTTTGTGCTGCCTCCAGCCTCTCAAGACCTGGGTTCCTCGCCCCCGCAAAGCGGGGGAGAGGTGGCCGCGAAGCGGACGGAGAGGGGGCTTTCGCAGGGCGCAGTCCCCCTCTCCGTCTCGGCTTCGCCGAGCCAGCTCTCCCCCACTTTCGT
>NZ_PZJX01000042.1 GCF_003034915.1 Mesorhizobium helmanticense
CAGCACCACCACAACTCCACCTCCGACCACCCCACCGCCGACCACCCCACCGCCGACCACCGATACCGATACTGTCTATGGCTCCAGCGGCGGCGATGTCCTTCGGGCTACTGGTGCTCACACGATGGTCGGCTATGGCGGCAACGACGAGTACTATGTCGACCATGCCGGCGACAAAGTGGTCGAGTCCGCTGGCCAGGGCCAGGACAGGGTGTGGACCTCTGTGAGCTATGCGCTCGCGGCCGGCTCGTCGATCGAAGTCCTTGGCACCACGAACGACGCCGGCACCACCGCAATCAACCTGAATGGCAACACGCTGGCCCAGACCATCCAGGGCAATGCCGGCGCCAACGTCATCAGCGGCGGTGGCGGTGCCGATAAGATGAGCGGCTTTGGCGGCAACGACACCTACTATGTCGACAACGCCGGCGACAGGGTGATCGAGGCGGCGGGCGGCGGCACCGACATGGTCCGCACCTCGACGACATTTGCGCTTTCGCGTTCGTCCGATGCGCAGATCGAGATTCTTACGACCACGAACGCCGACAGCACGGCGGCGATCAACCTGACCGGCAATGATTTCGCCCAGACCATACAGGGCAATGCCGGCGCCAATGTCATCAACGGTTTGGGTGGCGCCGACACGATGAGAGGCTACGGCGGCAACGACACCTTCGTTTTCAATACCGCTCTTGGTAGCGGCAATGTCGACAGGATCACCGACTTCAACGCGTCCCAGGACAAGATCCACCTCGAGAACGCCATTTTTGCCGGGCTGGGCGCGGGTGCGCTCACAGCCGCCGCTTTCTTTGAGGGCGCGGCCGCGCACGACAGCTCCGACCACATCATCTACAACAGCTCAACCGGGGCGCTCTCTTTCGACAACGACGGCATTGGCGGCGCGGCTCAGATACAGTTCGCCACCCTTTCTCCAGGCCTCTCGCTTACCGCAAGCTCATTCTTTGTGACTTGATCTCTGGCAGGGGACAACGTCCGGCGAGGGCTGCCGTGGTCAAGCAAGACCAAACAGACGGCCCTCGTTGCCTGCCAAGAATCGGCGTACGGCCGACCCGACATCGAGGACCACAACGTGATGAAGGACACGGCCAACGACGGCCGCTCGCCAATGAGCGAGAACACGACGCCGTCGCTTCATCCGCGCTTGCAACGGCCAACGACGCTTCATCGGCGCTGATGAAGGGCCAAATGTCCTTCGGCGGCGGCTACTTCCGACTGCCCCAGCTCGCGCGGTCCGGCCATGATCCTTAGCCATACCACCTAGTGGTGCGCAGCAATCGCGTTCAGGAACATCTCCCCAAACTCCCTGAGCTTTGCGGCGCCGACGCCATTCACTTCGGCGAAAGCGTCGAGGTCGCGCGGGCGGCGCTCAGCCATGTCGATCAGCGTGCGATCGGAGAAGATCACATAGGCCGGCACCTGGCGTTCCTTGGCAAGGCGCAGCCGCAGCGCCTTGAGCGCGGCCAGCAGCGAAGCATCGAGACCTTCGGTATCCGCAATACCTCCGGCGGAACGCAGCTTGCCGCGCGCGGCGCGATGCCGCGTCTCGACGCGATACTGGAACGGAATCTCGCCACGGCCGAGCGCATGGCCCTTTTCGGCGATGGCGAGACCGCCATGGCCGGACGGATCCGGCTCCAGGAAACCGCCAGCGACAAGCTGCCGGATCAGCGACAGCCAGAAATCCTTCTTGTGCGCCACTCCGCCGCCGAAGCTGGCGAGCCTTTCATGGCATCTGGCCAGCACCTTCTCGGTTTCATGGCCGAGCAGAATGTCGATGACATGGGCCGCACCGAAGCGTTCGCCGCTCTGCGCAACGGCCGCCAGGATGATGCGCGCTTCAGCCGTACCATCCGCGCGCGGCACCTGATCGAGGCAGTTGTCGCAATTGCCGCATGGCGGCGCTTCCTCGCCGAAATAGCCAAGCAGCACCTGGCGGCGGCACTGCGCCGTCTCGCAATAGCCGATCAGCGTATCGAGCCGGCGATGCGCCCGCCTTTTGTGCTCCGCCGATGCGTCCTCGTCGTCGATGAAGAGGCGCCGCATGCGGATGTCGCCGAGGCCGTACAGCATATGCGCCTCGGCCTTCCGTCCGTCGCGGCCGGCGCGGCCGATCTCCTGATAGTAAGCCTCCAGGCTGCCCGGCATATCGGTGTGGAAGACATAGGCTACGTCAGGCTTGTCGATGCCCATGCCGAAGGCGATGGTCGCCACCATGACGACGCCGGACAAGGTCATGAAAGCGTTTTGATTCGCTTCACGCGCGTCCTTGCTCATGCCGGCATGATAGGCGAGCGCGGTGACGCCGTTCTGTTCGAGGAACGCCGCCATCTCTTCCGTCTTCTTGCGCGACAGGCAATAGACGATGCCGCTGCGGCCAGCATGACGCTGCACGAAATCCAGCAACTGGCGCTTGCTGTTCTGCTTGGCCTCGATGCCGAGCTTGATGTTCGGCCGGTCGAACCCCAGCACCAGGCTCTCGACGCGCCCCGCGAACAACCGCGCGGCTATGTCGGTGCGCGTGGCCTCGTCCGCTGTCGCCGTCAGTGCGATGATCGGCACATCTGGGAAGATGCCGGAGAGCCGCGACAGCTCCTCATATTCGCGCCGGAACGCCGGTCCCCATTGCGAAATGCAATGCGCCTCGTCGATGGCGATCAAGCTTATGTCGAGCCTTGCCAGCGCCTCGAGCATACGCTCGGTCATCAGCCGCTCCGGCGCGAGATAGAGCAGGCGTGTCTGGCCCGCCGCGACGCGGCGCCATGCCGCGACATTGGCCTCGCGGTCGAGTGAGGAATTGATCGTATCGGCCGCCACGCCGGCAAGCCGCAATGCCGCGACCTGATCCTGCATCAGCGCAACCAGCGGCGACACGACAAGAGTGAGCCCACCCAGAACCAGCGCCGGCACCTGGTAGCAGAGCGATTTGCCCGCCCCCGTCGGCATGACGGCCAGCACATGACCCCCGGCCAGCAGCGTCTCCATGACGGGTGCCTGGCCGGGACGAAAATCGTCGAAGCCGAACACGTCCTTCAGGACGCGCCGTTTGGGATCCTCTGCCGGGGCGCTCATTGGCGATATCTGCATCAGGGAATTTCTACAATCGGCGCCGCCCGGAAAGGCGGCGTGGAGAGTGGCTGAAGAGCATCCCCTTCATTGACTGATATTGGATCGTGATTCCAGCCCTGTTCGCTTTCGTACAAAGAACGCACCACTCCGGCCGGTTAATCCTATCTTCACCAAGATTCGCCAGCTTCGGGTCCTGCGGTGATGTTTCGAGTACCGCGGCGCCGCAAGGCGCCCAGGCAACAACCCGCGCCTCTCCGGAGGCGCGGGATTTCGTTTGCGAAATGTCGTCAGTCGAGAAAGTCGGCGCGGTGCGGCGTAAAACTGTCGACCAGGCGACCCGCGTCGAGCGCCCTGACGCCGTGGACAAGGCTGGACGGGACGATGAAGCTGCTCCCGGCTTCCAGGATTTCCGTCCTGCCGTCGATGGTGACCTCGAAGCGGCCCTCGGCGACGTAGCTCGCCTGGACATGCGGGTGCGAATGCAGCGCACCGACGCCGCCCTTGTCGAAGCCGAATTCGACCATCATCAGCTCGTCGGTGTGCAGCAGAACGCGCCTGCGGTTGCCATCCGGTGTCGGCGTCCACGCGGCCTCGCCGGCATGGGCGAAAATCTTCGTTCCAGTCATCGCCAGATCCTCATCCTCTCATCGCGCCAGCCAGCCGCCGTCCACCGGCATCACCGCGCCATGCATATAGTTGGACGCCGGCGCCAGCAGGAACACGGCGGCGTCGCCGATGTCTTCCGGTACGCCCCAGCGCCCGGCCGGAATGCGCGACAGGATCGAAGCGCTGCGGTCGGGATCGGCGCGCAGCGCCTCGGTATTGTTGGTCTCGATATAACCGGGCGCGATGCCGTTGACGTTGATGCCTTTTGTCGCCCATTCGCAGGCGAGCAGCCGCGTAATGCCGAGCACGCCATGTTTCGAGGCGGTGTAGGAAGCAACGCGGATGCCGCCCTGGAAACTCAGCACGGAGGCGATGTTGACGATCTTGCCCTTGCGTCCGCCGGCAAACGCCCGCCTGGCAAAGTTCTGGCAGAGGAAAAAGACCGTCTTTAAATTGATGTCCATCACCTCGTCCCAATCGGCTTCGGTCAATTCGACCGCATCGGCGCGCCGGATGATGCCGGCATTGTTGACCAGCCCATCGAGCGGCCCCTGCTCGTCCCAGACGCGATCGAGCATGCTGGCGGCAGCAGCGGGATCGGCAAGGTCGGCGGCCACGGCCGCGAACGTCCCGCCCACCGCCGCGACCTTCCGTGCCGTGTCGTCCATCGCCGAGCGGCCGACGCCGACCACCGCGCCGCCGGCGCGCGCGATCGACAGGGCGATACCCTGGCCGATGCCAGTGTTGGCGCCGGTGACCAGGATGCGCTTGCCGGCGAGGCTGAAAGCGGCGCTCACCGCAGCTCTTCCATCGCCACCGGATCAACATCGGTATAGTCGACATTGTCGCCGGCCATCGCCCAGATGAAGGCGTAGCTGGAGGTGCCGGCGCCCGAATGGATCGACCATCCCGGCGACAGCACCGCTTCCTCGTTGCGCATGACGAGGTGGCGTGTCTCATCCGGCTCGCCCATGAAATGGAACACGCGCGCCGCTTCCGGCAGATCGAAATAGAG
This sequence comes from Mesorhizobium helmanticense, assembly GCF_003034915.1. Classification (GTDB taxonomy): domain Bacteria; phylum Pseudomonadota; class Alphaproteobacteria; order Rhizobiales; family Rhizobiaceae; genus Mesorhizobium; species Mesorhizobium helmanticense. The sequence goes on from NZ_PZJX01000042.1 coordinate 4,709, forward strand.
ATAGGCCTCCATGCGCCGGTCATGCACGTGGCACGGCATGGTGTTCCAGACCGAGCCCGGCGCAAGCTGCGTCATGCCGACGACCAGTTGGCAGGTCTTCACGCCGTCGGCATGGATGAACTGGAAGATCGAGCGTTCATTGCAAGTCGCCTGGCTGCCGAGATCGAGCCGTTTGGCGTCGCCGATGCGGATGAGCCTGCTGGGATGGCTCTGATGCGCCGGCGCGCTGAGCAGGTAGAATTTAGCCGGCTCGGCCGGATCGACCGAAGCGAACGACACCTCATTGGCGCCCATGCCCAGATAGAGCATATCGCGCGCCTGCAATTCATAGGACTGGCCTCCGGCCCTCACGGCGCCGGCGCCGCCGATGTTGACGGCGATCATTTCGCGGCGGTCGAGAAAAGTCTTGGTCCCCGTCGGCTTGATCGCTTCGAGCGGCAGCGGTGCCTCAGCGGGCATGGCGCCGCCGACGATCATACGATCATAGTGGGAATAGGTCAGGCTGATGCGGCCGGGCTGAAACAGGCCTTCGATCAGGAAATTGTGACGAAGCTCGTCCGTTCCCATCGCCGCGGCGGCAACGGGGTCGATGGCGAAGCGCGATGTGAAGTCCGTTTGATTGTGAATCTGATTCATTGCTGCCCTGACTTCGAGAGGATCATTCGGTTGCCGCGGCCTTGACCGAATCGGCATAAAAAACCTGTCGTGCATGCAGACGCTCGCGATAGCGTTGCTGGCTGGCGCTGAGATGCGCGCGCATGGCCTCGCGGGCCGCCTCGGCATCGCCCGCAGAAATCGCGTTCAGGATCACCAGGTGCTCGCGTTGCAGCCCGCGTTGGTAGACGTCGGACTGGGCGATCTCGGTGGACCATGGCGAGGTCACGTCGCAAGGGATGGCGCGCCGTCCCAGCACATCGAGCATCTCGACATAGAACGGGTTGTTGGTGGCGCGGGCGATCGCCCGATGGAAGGCGAGATCGGCCGGACCGGTCGGCTCGCTATTGAGCAGCAGCCGCTCGAACTCGAAGAACGCTTCCTGGATCGCGGCTTCCTGCGCGGCGTTGCGGCGGACGGCAGCAAGCCCGGCGGATTCGATCTCGATCGCCAGCCGCACCTCGAGCACGTTGAGCGCGATCGAATCCTTGGCTCCCATGTCGGCGGCCAGCGCGCCGAACATCGTCGAAATATGCTCGGTGGCAAAGACGCCGGCGCCCTGGCGCGGCTCGACAAGGCCGTCGGCGGCAAGCTTGGCCAGCGCCTCGCGGATGACGGTGCGGCTGACGCCGAAGGTCTCGGTCAGCTGGCCCTCGGTCGGCAGCTTCTGCCCCGGCTGGATCTCGCCCGCATGCAACTGCTTGCGGAGCGCCGCGACAACGGTTTCCGAAAGCTTTGGTTTGCGTTCGACCTTCAGGCTGGTCGCCATGTCAGATGCCATTGCCAACCCCTATTTGAACACGCCCGGCAGCCAGAGCGAGATCGCCGGAATGTAAGTGACGAGCCCCAGCACCACGAGGCCCGCGCCGTAGAACGGCCAGATCGAGCGCATGGCTTCCCAGACGGATATCTTGCCCACGGCGCAGGCGACGAACTGCACTGCGCCCACCGGCGGCGTGTTCAGCCCGATGCCGAAGTTCAGGATCATGATGACGCCGAAATGCACCGGATCGACGCCATAGGCCTGCGCCACGGGCAGGAAGATCGGCGTGCAGATGATGATCGTCGGCCCCATGTCCATGAAGGTGCCGAGGAACAGCATCAAGACGTTGAGCAGAAGAAGCACCACCAGCGGATCGTCCGAGATCGCGTTCATGGAGGCGATGAGCGCCGCCGGCACTTTCAGGAAGGCCATCAACCACGAGAACGACGCCGCCATGCCGATGATGAGCAGCACCATGGCCGTGGTGCGCACGGCACCATGGGTGGCATGAACGAAACTTTCCCAAGTCATCTGCCGGTAGACGAAGACAGTAACCAGCAACGCATAGATGACGGCAATGCAGGAACTCTCGGTTGCCGTGAAAACGCCCGATCGTACGCCGCCGAAGATGATCGCGATCAGCAGCAGGCCGGGCACCGCGACGGCGAACAGATGCGCGACGGCGGTGAAGCCCGGAAACGGCTCGGTCGGATAGCCGCGGGAGCGCGCCACGAAATAGGCGGTGACCATCAGTGACAGGGCCAACAGCAGGCCCGGGATGATGCCGGCCGTGAACAGGTCGGCGATGGAGATCTTTCCACCTGCCGAGATGGAGTAGATGATCATGTTGTGCGACGGCGGCAGGAGCAGCGCGATCAGCGCTGCCATCGACGTGACGTTGACGGCGTAATCCGCTCCATATCCACGCGCCTTCATCTGCGGGATCATCAAGCCGCCTACCGCCGCTGCCTCGGCCACCGCCGAGCCCGAAATACCGCCGAACAGTGTAGCGGTCGCGATGTTGACCTGCCCGAGGCCGCCGCGCAAATGGCCGACGAGCGAGCCGGCGAAGGCAACGATCTTGCTGGCGATGCCACCGCGCACCATCAAGTCGCCGGCGTAGATGAAGAAGGGAATGGCCAGCAGCGAAAAGACGCTCATGCCGGAATTCAGGCGCTGGAAGACGATGAGCGGCGGCAGGCCCATGTAGAGGACGGTGGCAAAGCTTGCGACGCCGAGGCAGAAAGCGATCGGCGTGCCGATAAGCATCAAAAGGGTGAAGACACCGAAGAGGATCCAGAGTTCCATGGCGTCAGACCTTCACATCAGCCGTGTCGAGTTCGGCTGCGACTTCCGCCGGCGGCAATTCATCGAGCACATCGTCGATCGGCTCGCCGGAGAGGCGAAGCACGATGCGCTCCAGCGTGAAGAGCACGACGAGCACGCCTCCCGCGACAAGCGGAACGTAGTCCCAGCCTCCCGATATGCCGAGCGACGGCAGGGTAGCGCCCCAGGTCAATGCGACCAGCTGGCTGCCATACCAGATCATGCCGATGCCGAAGGCGAGCGCGACGAGGTCCGAGATCATCCGCAGCCAACGCTTGCCGCCTTTCGGCAGCACGTAGAGCAGAACGTCGAAGCCGAGGTGATAGTTCTCGCGCACCCCGACTGCGGCGCCGAGGAAAATGAACCAGCTCATCAGCATAACCGAGCCCTGCTCGGTCCAGCTTGGCGAGCGGTTCAGAACATAGCGGCCGAACACCTGCCAGGCGACGAAGACGGTCATCAGCACCAGCCCGATGCCGGCGATCCACAGCGCCGTTGTGCTGACGCGCGACATCACGCGCGCGACACCGGATAGGGGCAATCTCTGTTCTGGGCTGGAGGTCACCGGTTTTCTCCGTAGGAGGATGGCGGCGCGAGAATACCCGCGCCGCCGCTTGATCACTGCACGGCCTTGATGGCCTCGACCATGGCCTTCAGCTTGTCGTCTTTGACGTGCTTCTCGTAGACCGGACCCATCGCGTCGATGAAGGGCTGCTTGTCCGGCGTCGTGATCTGCGAACCGGCCGCCTCGACCTTGGCGCGCGATTCCTTGACCTTGGCGGTCCACAGCTCGCGCTGCCTGGCGACGCTTTCCTTGGCGGCCGCCTTGAAGATCGCCTGGTCCTCCGGCGTCAGCTTGTCCCAGCTCGACTTCGCCATGACGAAGGCTTCCGGCACCATCGTGTGCTCGTCGAGCGAATAGAACTTGGCGACTTCCGCATGCTTGGCGGTGTCATAGCTCGGGAAATTGTTCTCCGCGCCGTCGATAACCCCGGTCTCGATCGCCGAATACACCTCGCCATACGGCATCGGCGTCGCGTTGGCGCCGAGTGCCGCCACCATGTCGACGAAGATGTCGGACTGGATGACGCGGAACTTCATGCCGGCCAGATCGGCTACGGAGTTGATCGGCTTCTTCGAATTGTAGAACGAGCGTGCCCCGCCGTCATAAAAGGCGAGCAGCACCAGCCCGACCTGTTCGAACGCCGCCGCGATCTGGTCGCCGACCGCTCCGTCCATGACCTTGTGCATATGGTCTTCCGAGCGGAAGATGTAGGGCAGCGAGGGCACGGTGGTTTCGGGGATGAGCCCGTTGAACGGCGCCATCGAGATGCGGTTGAGGTCGATCACGCCGGCGCGCACCTGCTCGATCGTGTCCTTTTCCTCGCCGAGCTGCGCGGAATGATAGAGTTCGACCGCGTAGCGGCCGGCCGTACGCTCCTTCACCAGCTCGCCGAAATATTTGACCGCCTCCACCGTCGGATAGCCGTCCGGGTGCGTGTCGGACGAGCGCAGAACCGTCTGGGCGCTTGCCGGTCCGGCCATCAGGGCGGCGGCAAGCAGCGCAGCTCCCGCCAGTCTTGAAAAATGCAACATGGTTTCCTCCCTTTGCATTGCGGGCGAGTTGCCCCTTCAGAGCCGATAAGCTTTTTTCGCAAGCGTATAGGCAAGCTCCTTTGCCAACTCATGCGCCTCGTCTTCACGCAGCCGATGCTCGGCGACGAGGCGGGCGAGATAGGCGCAGTCGACCCGGCGCGCCACATCGTGTCGGGCGGGGATCGACGGAAAGGCGCGGGTGTCGTCGTTGAAGCCGACGGTGTTGTAGAAGCCGGCCGTTTCCGTGGTCATCTCGCGGAAGCGGCGCATGCCCTCCGGACTGTCGTGGAACCACCAGGCCGGTCCCAGCCTCAGCGCCGGGTAGACGCCGGCAAGCGGCGCCAATTCGCGGGCATAGCTGGTCTCGTCGAGCGTGAAGAGGACGATGGTCAGGTCGCGCTCCAGCCCGACGCAGTCGAGCAGCGGCTTCAGCGCCGTCACATAGTCCGTCCGCGTCGGAATATCGAAACCCTTGTCCCTGCCGAACTTCTGAAACATGGAAGGTGAATGGTTGCGCCAGGAACCGGGATGGATTTGCATCACCAGCCCGTCGTCGCGGCTCATCTTGGCCATCTCGGTCAGCATCTGGGCGCGAAACAGTTTGCGCTCGCGCTCATCATCCGAGCCCCGGCGGATACGGTTGAACAGCTCTTGCGCTGCCGCATCGGAAAGATTGGCGGTCTCCGCCGTCGGATGGCCATGATCGGACGCGGTTGCGCCGAAACCCTTGAAGAAGGCGCGCCGCTGGCGATGCGCGTCGAGATAGCCGGCCCAGCTGCCGGTGTCGCAGCCGCTGATCTCGCCAAGCCGGTCGAGATAGGCTGAAAAACCCTCGAAGTCCGGGTCGATCACTGCATCCGGCCGATAGGTGGGAATGACGCGGCCTTCCCAGCCACTGTCGCGGATCGCCTTGTGCCATTCGAGATCGTCGAGCGCGCCGTCCGTCGTCGCGATGACCTCGATGTTGAAGCGCTCGAACAGGGCGCGCGGACGGAAATTCTCCCACTGCAGCAGCGTCGCAATCATGTCGTAGTGACGGTCGGCCGTCGCCGCGTTCAGCGGCTCTTCAATGCCGAACAGATGAGCAAGCACATGGTCGAGCCACAAGCGGGTCGGCGTGCCGCGAAACAGATAATAGTGCTCGGCAAAGCGCCGCCAGATTGCTCTGCCGTCGGCTTCCGCGGGCGAGCCGTCCAGGCCCGAAACGCCGAGATCCTCGAGGCGCACGCCCTGGCTGAACAGCATGCGGAAAATGTAGTGATCCGGCACGACAAGCAATTGCGCCGGATCGGAAAATGGTTCGTTGAGCGCATACCAGCGCGGATCTGTATGACCGTGCGGGCTGACTATGGGCAGATCCTTGATGCCGGCATAGAGATCGCGGGCGAGCAAAAGCGAGCGCCCCTCGCCGGCAAACAGCAGATCCGGATCGGTCAATCCTGCCATTTCGGTCCTCCCAAGGATCATCGGTAGGGACGATAGGAAATAATGTCAACATACAAAAAGTGAATTGTTGTATGATGACTTTGCGCGAGCTGCCCATTGTACGAAACGGAGCCGGATGTTACGCCGCCGCCGATCATCCCTAATGATGATCCACGCAATCCGACCGGACACGCCGCACCATGACGAGCAGACTTTCCAACGACACGGTTCAGGCATTGCCGGCTTCGGTCGCTGTTCCCTCATATGACCGCGCCCGCATTGCGCCTGGCATCGTCCATCTCGGCGTCGGCGCCTTCCATCGCGCTCACCAAGCGGCCTATGTCGATGAGTGTCTGGCGGCGGGCGAGACGGATTGGGGCATTGTCGGCGTCTCGCTGCGCAGCGGCGACACACGCGATGCGCTGGCGCCGCAGGACGGTCTCTACACGCTGGCGGTCAGGGACAGCGGCGGCGAAAGCTTGAACGTCATAGGTTCGATCCTCTCGCTGCTGGTGGCGCCGGAAAATCCCGGCGCGGTGCTGGCCGCGCTGACCGACCCGCGCACCCGTATCGTCACGCTGACAATCACCGAAAAGGCTTATCTGCGGGCGGCCGGCGGCGGGCTCGACGCGGCTCATCCCGACATCGTCCACGATTTGGCGAACCCGCATATGCCGAAGACGGCGCATGGCTTTCTCGCCGAATCTCTTGCGCGCCGCCGCGCCACCGGCTGTCAGCCCTTCACGGTTCTTTGCTGCGACAACCTCCCTGCCAATGGCGCGACACTGCACCGGTTGCTGGTCGAATTCGCCGCGCTGCGGGATGCCAGGCTCGCCCAACAGGGCGATGCCCGGGTCCCTGGGGATGCCAGGCTCACTGGTGATGCCTCGCTCGCCCAGCATATCGCCGACGAGGTGGCGTTTCCGTCGAGCATGGTCGATCGCATCGTGCCGGCGACCACCGATACCGACCGGACGCGGATATCTGGCCTGCTCGGCGTCGAGGACGCCTGGCCGGTCATGACCGAGCCGTTCCGCCAATGGGTGATCGAAGACGATTTCCCGGCCGGCAGGCCTTCCTGGGAAAAGTCTGGCGTCACCATGGTCGGCGATGTCGGACCGTTCGAGGACATGAAACTCAGGCTGCTCAATGGCTCGCATTCGGCCATCGCCTATCTCGGCTTGTTGAGCGGCCATGCGACGGTCGACCGCGCCTTCGCCGATCCGGCGATCCGGCAATTTGTCGACCAATTATGGGCCGAGGCCATCCCGACGCTGCCGCAGGACGCCGGGCTCGACACGGCAGACTATATCGCCCAGCTCGCCCGGCGTTTTTCGAACACCGCGCTTGCCCACCGCACGGCGCAGATCGCCAATGACGGCAGCCAGAAACTCCCGCAACGCATCGTCGCCTCCGCCATCGAGCGCAGCGAGGCCGGTGCCGTCCCCGAGCGCCTGACCCTGGTCGTCGCCGCCTGGATCGCCGCTTGCGAGGCGCGCGGCAGGACATTGCCGGAAAATCATTTCACCGATCCGTTGGATCTGCCGTTGGTGGCGCTTTTTGGCCGCAACCTGCCGACAGAAGAGACGGTGGCGACCGTGTTCGACCTTGCCGGTTTCGCCAAGGACCACACCGAGCTCCAGACGCTGATTGGACTGACTGCTGCCCATCTCGAACGTCTGCGGCAGGGCGGGCCGGCAGGCGCCTTCGCTGCCCTGGGCATCTAATAAAAAAGCGGGGCAAGCCCGCTTTTCAATCGCTAATGACCGCGAAACTTTACGCCGGCAGGATCGCGCCTTCCAGCGTGGTGAGCTGGCTAAGGAACTGCTCGGCCTTGCTGCGGGCCTGGTCGTCCTTGGCGTCGGCTGCGTCTTCCTTGGCTTCCTGGATGCGGCGGGCAAGGTCGGCGCGATCGATGTCGCCGACGGCGACCGCCGATTCGGCGAGCAGCGTGCAGCCGGCCGGAACGATGTCGGCAAAGCCGCCAAACACCACGTAGCGCTCTTCCTTGCCGGCAGCGGTCTTCACCGTGACGACGCCCGGCTTGATCGTGGTCATGACCGGCGCGTGGTGCGCCATCACGGTCATCTCGCCTTCGGCGCCCGGAATGACGACGGATTCGACCTGCTCGGAGACAAGCAGGCGCTCGGGCGAGACCAGTTCGAATTGGAAAGCTTCAGCCATGTCAATTTAGTGAGTAGGGAATAGTGAGTAGGGAGTAGGGAGAAACGGACAACTGTCCTGATTACCCAGCTGCTATTCACTACTGACTACTGACTACTCCCTATTGCCTTGATTATGCCGCTTCAGCCGCCAGGCGCTGCGCCTTCTCGACCGCTTCCTCGATGCCGCCGACCATATAGAAAGCGGCTTCCGGCAGGTGATCGTAGTCGCCGTTGCAGAGACCCTTGAAGCCCTTGATGGTGTCGGCGAGGTCGACCAGCTTGCCCGGCGCGCCGGTGAACACTTCGGCGACGAAGAAGGGCTGCGACAGGAAGCGCTCGATCTTGCGGGCGCGGGCAACCGTCTGCTTGTCCTCTTCCGACAGCTCGTCCATGCCCAGGATGGCGATGATGTCCTGCAGCGACTTGTAGCGCTGGAGGATCGACTGCACCTGGCGGGCGACCTGGTAGTGCTCCTCGCCGACGACCATCGGGTCGAGCATGCGCGAGGTCGAGTCCAGCGGATCGACCGCCGGATAGATGCCCTTTTCCGAGATCGCGCGGTTGAGCACGGTCGTCGCGTCGAGGTGGGCGAACGAAGTCGCCGGCGCCGGGTCGGTGAGATCGTCGGCCGGCACGTAGATCGCCTGCACCGAGGTGATCGAGCCCTTGGTGGTGGTGGTGATGCGCTCTTGCAGCGCACCCATGTCGGTGGCGAGCGTCGGCTGGTAGCCCACGGCCGAAGGAATACGGCCGAGCAGCGCCGACACTTCCGAGCCCGCCTGCGTGAAGCGGAAGATGTTGTCGACGAAGAACAGCACGTCCTGGCCCTGGTCGCGGAAATATTCGGCGACCGTCAGACCGGTCAGGCCGACGCGCGCGCGCGCGCCCGGCGGCTCGTTCATCTGGCCGTAGACGAGCGCCGCCTTGGAGCCTTCGCCGCCGCCCTTCTTGTTGACGCCGGACTCGATGAACTCGTGATAAAGATCGTTGCCTTCGCGGGTGCGCTCGCCGACGCCGGCGAACACCGAGAAGCCGCCATGCGCCTTGGCGACGTTGTTGATCAGCTCCTGGATCAGCACCGTCTTGCCGACGCCGGCGCCGCCGAACAGGCCGATCTTGCCGCCGCGAGCATAGGGCGCCAGCAGGTCGAGAACCTTGATGCCGGTAACCAGGATCTGCGCTTCCGTCGACTGTTCGACATAGGTCGGGGCCGGCTGGTGAATCGAGCGCATCTCGATGCCGTTGACCGGGCCTTCCTCGTCGACCGGCTCGCCGATGACGTTGATGATGCGGCCGAGCATGCCCGGGCCGACCGGCACGGTGATCGGCGCGCCAGTGTCATAGACTTCCTGGCCGCGGACCAGGCCTTCGGTCGAGTCCATGGCGATGCAGCGCACGGTGTTTTCGCCAAGGTGCTGGGCAACCTCGAGCACCAGGCGATTGCCGACATTGGAGGTTTCCAGCGCGTTCAGGATCGCCGGCAGATGCTCGCCGAACTGCACGTCGACGACGGCGCCGATGACCTGGCGAACCTTGCCGGCGAGGCCGGTTTTCTTGATGGAAACGCTCGGCGCCTTGGCCGCGGCGGCCTTGGCGGGCGCTGCCGCCTTCTTGGCCGGAGCCGCCTTTGCCGCTGCTGCCGGAGCCTTTGCCGGCGCCGTCTTCGCGGCGGTCTTTGGAGCCGCCGTCTTCGGGGTCGCTGCTTTCGCCATCGTCTTTACCCTTCTCGTCCTTTGTTTCTCACGCGATCCGCCTGAAGGTTGTAGACCTCCTGGCGAGCGCGCCTAGAGCGCCTCGGCGCCCGAAATGATTTCGATCAATTCCTTGGTGATCTGCGCCTGGCGCTGGCGGTTGTAGGTGATCGACAGTTTGTTGATCATGTCGCCGGCGTTGCGCGTTGCATTGTCCATGGCGCTCATCTTGGCGCCCATCTCGCCGGCTGCGTTTTCGAGCAGCGCGCGGAAGACCTGGACCGAGATGTTGCGCGGAATGAGGTCGGAGAGGATTTCGCCCGGCTCCGGCTCATATTCATAGACGGCATTGCCGCCATTCGTCGTCTCGGCGGCGACCGATGGCACGCCGGCCGGGATGATCTGCTGCGCCGTCGGGATCTGGCTGATCACCGACTTGAACTGCGAATAGAACAGCGTGCAGATGTCGAAGCCGCCCTCGTTGAAGAGGTTGATCACCTTCTTGGCGATCGCGTCGGCGTTGACGAAGCCCAGCGTCTTGACCTCGCGCAGATCGACGCGGTCGATGATCAGCGCCGCGTAGTCGCGACGCAATATGTCAAAACCCTTCTTGCCGACGCAGATGATCTTGACCTGCTTGCCGTCGGCCAGAAGCTTGCGGATATGGTCGCGGGCGAGACGGGCGATCTGCGAATTGAAGCCGCCGCACAGGCCGCGCTCGGCGGTGCACACGACGAGCAGGTGCACGTCATCCTTGCCGGTGCCGGTCATCAGCGCGGGAGCATCGCCGCCGCCGCCGATCGCCTGGGTGATGTTGGCCAGCACCGCGCCCATGCGCTCCGAATAGGGGCGCGCGGCTTCCGCGGCTTCCTGCGCGCGGCGCAGCTTCGCCGCGGCGACCATCTGCATCGCCTTGGTGATCTTCTGCGTCGCCTTGACCGAGGCGATACGGTTACGAAGGTCTTTTAACGAAGCCATGCTTCAAACCTGATTCCCGGCTTCGTTCAAGCGAAGGTCTTGGCGAAGGCGTCGATTTCCGCCTTCAGCTTGGCGCGCAGATCGTCCGACAGCGCCTTTTCCTTGCGGATGCCGTCGAGCACGTCCTTGCCGGCCGAACGCATGTGGCTGAGCAGCCCATGCTCGAACTTGCCGACCTGGTTGACCGCCAGCTTGTCGAGATAGCCGTTGACGCCGGCAAAGATCACCGCGACCTGCTCTTCGACCTTCAGCGGCGAGAACTGCGGCTGCTTCAGAAGTTCGGTCAGGCGCGAGCCGCGGTTGAGCAGGCGCTGCGTGGCGGCGTCGAGGTCGGAGCCGAACTGTGCGAAGGCCGCCATTTCGCGGTACTGCGCGAGTTCGCCCTTGATCGAGCCGGCAACCTGCTTCATCGCCTTGATCTGCGCCGAGGAACCGACGCGCGACACCGACAGGCCGACATTGACCGCCGGACGGATGCCCTGGAAGAACAGATTGGTTTCCAGGAAGATCTGGCCGTCGGTGATCGAAATGACGTTGGTCGGGATGTAGGCCGACACGTCGTTGGCCTGCGTCTCGATGATCGGCAGCGCGGTCAGCGAACCATTGCCATTGTCGTCATTGAGCTTGGCGGCCCGCTCCAAGAGGCGCGAATGCAGGTAGAACACGTCGCCCGGATAGGCTTCACGGCCCGGCGGGCGGCGCAGCAGGAGCGACATCTGGCGATAGGCGACGGCCTGCTTCGACAGATCGTCATAGCTGATCAGCGCATGCATGCCGTTGTCGCGGAAATATTCGCCCATGGTGCAGCCGGCGAACGGCGCCAGGAACTGCATCGGCGCCGGATCGGACGCGGTGGCGGCGATGATGATCGAATAATCGAGCGCGCCGCGCTCCTCCAGCACCTTGACGAACTGCGCGACGGTCGAGCGCTTCTGGCCGACGGCGACGTAGACGCAGTAGAGCTTTTCCTTCTCCGGGCCGTTGTCGTGCACCGCTTTCTGGTTGAGCATCGTGTCGAGGATGATGGCGGTCTTGCCGGTCTGGCGGTCGCCAATGACCAGCTCGCGCTGGCCGCGACCGACCGGGATAAGCGCATCGATGGCCTTGAGGCCGGTCGACATCGGCTCATGCACCGACTTGCGCGGGATGATGCCGGGCGCCTTGACGTCGACGCGCTTGCGTTCGGTTGCCTTGATCGGGCCCTTGCCGTCGATCGGATTGCCGAGCGCGTCGACGACGCGGCCGAGCAGGCCAGGACCGACCGGAACGTCGACGATGGCGCCGGTGCGCTTGACGGTGTCGCCTTCCTTGATGTCGCGGTCGGCGCCGAAGATGACGACGCCGACATTGTCGGCTTCCAGGTTGAGCGCCATGCCGCGGATGCCGCCGGGGAATTCGACCATCTCGCCGGCCTGGACGTTGTCGAGGCCGTAGACACGGGCGATACCGTCACCGACGGACAGCACCTGGCCGACTTCGGAGACCTCGGCCTCCTTGCCGAAATTCTTGATCTGGTCTTTCAGAATTGCGGAAATTTCCGCGGCGCGGATGTCCATCAGCCGACCTCTTTCAGTGCAAGCTTGAGCGAATTGAGTTTGGTTTTGAGCGACGTATCGATCTGGCGCGAGCCCATCTTGACCACCAGCCCGCCGAGCAGCGACGGATCGACGGTGACAGTGATCGCCACATCCTTGCCGGCAACGCTCTTCAACGCCGCCTTGAGTTCGGTCTGCTGGGCCGCCGTCAGCGCATGCGCCGAGGTGACCTCGGCGGCGGCCTCGCCGCGATGTTCGGCGGCGATCTGGCGGAACGCCTTGATCATGCCCGGCACTGCGAACAGCCGGCGATTCCCAGCCACGACACGCAGGAAATTACCGGTGAGGCCGGTGATCCCGGCCTTGTCGGCGATTGCCGCGATGGCCTTGGCCTGGTCCTCGCTGGAAAACACCGGGCTCTTGATCAGCCGGGCAAGGTCGGCGCTGCCGTCGAGCATGGCTTGGAAGCTGTTGAGGTCGGCTTCGACCTTGGCGACCGAATTTGCCTGCTGGGCGAGTTCGAACAGCGAACCCGCATAGCGCTCTGCGACACCTGAGATTGGCGATGACGATTGGGCCACGGACCGTCTTTTCTCTTGTCTGACAGGCCGCAGATTGTTGGCGCGAGCAATAAACTCTGGCTAAATCTTTGACCTTACTGCATTTTTCAAAACACGGAGGCGCGGCTTCCGCTATCCCCGGTCGAAAGTCGATTGCCGTCTAGCACAGGCATTTTAAGACCGCAATGCGTCCTTCCGCATGGTTTTCAGGCACTATTGTCGCATCCGGTGGCTCGGTTCACCCGAAGCTCCCGGATTAGCCTTTGGATTCAGGGCAAAAAGCCGAAGGCGAAGGCAAGCGGCAGGGCGGCCAGCACCAATTCCACTGCGATGGAAACCCAGTTGAAAGGCGTGTTGGCGCCGTCCGACATCATCGACAGCAGGCGGCCGAAAGCGGTGAACAGCCAGGAAAAGCCGAGCGCCATGTAGAGCAGCGGTTGCGCCAAGAGGATGCAGCACAGGCTGACGCCGAGATAGAAGCCCGACATGCGGCCGCGCCCCTCCGCGATCGCCGCCGCCTTTTCGGGCTTGACCTGCAGCCGCAGAATCCGGAAGGCCAGCCCCGGCGCCAGGAACAGCAGCAGCCCGAGAGCCAAGGTCACGACGGCGCTCGACCATGCCAGCCACTCGCCCTGGCTCATCGGCCATGGAAACGCAAATTCCATCCTTGTCCCCTCGAAGATGATCGTTTCGAAATTTTTGGGCATTCTAACGAAGGAAAAGCCCCGCGCCAGATGGTGGCCGGCACTTTAGAGCATGATCCAGAAAAGTGGATTCCGGTTTTCGGAAAAGATCATCAAGAGAGCGCGAATGCTACCGCTGCCTCGGCATGGATGCGCGTCGTGTCGAACACCGGAATGTCGAAATCCTGCTGGCCGATCAGCATGGTGATCTCGGTGCATCCCATGATGACGCCGTCGATCTTCTCATCGCGCCGCAGGCGGGCGATTTCGTCGATATAAGCCGCCTTTGATTCGGCGCTGACGATGCCTTGGCAGAGTTCGTCGTAGATTACTTTGTGCACCATGTCGCGGCCGGCCTGCTCCGGCACCACTGGTTGCAAACCGTATTGGTCGGCGAGCCGTCCCTTGTAGAAATCCTGTTCCATGGTGAAGCGGGTCGCGAGCAGCGCCGGGCGGTCGACGCCAGCGCTCTTGACGGCGACCGCCGTGGTATCGGCGATATGAATGAGCGGAATTGACACGGCAGCCTGCACCTCATCGGCGAGCTTGTGCATTGTGTTGGTGCACAGCAGCAGACCTTCAGCCCCGCCGGACTCGAGCTTGCGCGCGGCCTGAATCAGAAGCAGGCCGGCGCCGTCCCAGTCGCTGTGGTGCTGCCGCTCCGCGATCTCGGCAAAGTCGAACGACCACAGGAGCAGCTTCGCCGAATGCAGCCCGCCAAGCCGCTCGCGCACGATCTCGTTGAGCAGGCGATAGTAGATGGCCGTCGATTCCCAGCTCATGCCGCCCAAAAGGCCAAGGGTTTTCATGAGGACTGTTCCTTTTCCCGCATAGTTCCTATATTGTGACCACATGAGACCACAAGGAGTTTCGCCCATGAGGACAATGCAGGTACGAGAGGCAAAAGCGAGCTTGTCTGCGCTTGTGGAGGCGGCGGCGAATGGCGAGCCTACTACCATCACCAAGCATGGCAAGCCGACTGCCATGGTTGTACCGATTGAACAGGGACGGAAACTTTATCCGCAAGGCAGCCAAAAAGACTTCGTGGATTTCTTGCTTCAGTATCCAGGCGGTATCGAGCTTGAGCGGAACCAATCGCCGTCGCGAGAGGTCGAATTTTGAGCGACTATCTGCTTGACACGTCTTTTCTCTCCGCCTTTGCACCTGACCGTCCCCTGCTTCCATCGCACGTGCAGAAATGGGTCACCGATCAAAGAGAGCGTGGCTCCTGGCATATGTCATCGATCGTTGTTTTAGAGCTGGAAAAAGGCATCACGAAACTGAAGCGGTCAGGTGGACATGCGAAGGTGGAACGCATCAGTCAATGGTTCGAAAGTTTGCTCGTCGAGTTCGACCAGCGCATTCTCCCGGTCGATGTTGCAATTGGGCGAGAAGCCGGGCGACTGGAAGACAGCGCTAATGCCAGAGGCGTCAATCCAGGGCTGGCAGATGTCCTGATTGCAGCGACTGCTCGTTTGAATGGCCTGTCTGTCTTAACAGCCAATGTCCGGCATTTCGCAGTTCTCGACGTGCCATACCTGAATCCGTTCGCCCAGGGGGACCCAGCAGCATAACCCTCGTTCTTACAAAAAGCTCTGTGGATCGATATCGACCTGCACCCTGACCGAGCCGCGCTGCTTCGGCCCGTTGGCCAGCATGGCGCGGATGAAGCCTTGCATGTCGGCGCGCTTTTCGCCCTGGATCAGCAGCCGGAAGCGGTGACGGCCGCCGAGCAATGACAGCGGCGCCTCAGCCGGTCCGAGCACGAACAGGTCGGTGGCTTCGGGCGCGGCGCGGCGCAGGCCCCGCGCATGGCCCTCGGCTTCCGCCCGCGTCACCGCGCTGACGATGACGCCGGCCAGGCGGCCGAAAGGCGGTAGCGCCGCCCGCTCGCGCTCGGCGATCTCGCGCTCGTAAAAAGCCTCGGCATCGCCGGAGACGATCGCCAGCATCACCGGATGGTCGGGCTGGAAGGTTTGCAGCAGGCCAAGGCTCTTCTTGCCGGTGCGGCCGGCGCGGCCGGTCACCTGGCTGAGCAGTTGGAACGTGCGCTCGGCGGCGCGCGGGTCGCCATTGGCGAGACCGAGATCGGCGTCGACCACCCCGACCAGCGTCATGTCGGGGAAATTATGGCCCTTGGCGACAAGCTGTGTGCCGATGACGATGTCAGCTTCGCCCTTGGCGATGGCTTCGAGTTCGAGCCTCAGCCGTCGTACTCCGCCCATCAGGTCGGATGACAGCACGATGGTGCGGGCGTCGGGGAAATGCGTCACCACCTCCTCGGCGATGCGCTCGACGCCCGGCCCGCACGCCACCAGATGGTCGAGCGTGCCGCATTCGGGGCAGGCTTCCGGGCGCTTCTCATTGTGCCCGCAATGGTGGCAGACGAGCTGGCCGCGAAAGCGGTGCTCGACCAGCCAGGCCGAGCAGACCGGGCAGCCAAAGCGATGGCCGCAGACCCGGCACAACGTCAGCGGCGCATAACCGCGCCGGTTGAGGAACAGCAACGACTGCTCCTTCCTCTCCAGCGTCTGGCGCATATGGCCAAGCAGCACCGGTGACAGGAAGCCGCCACGCGCCGGCGGCGCGCGCCGCATGTCGATCGTCTTCAGGGCGGGGAGAGCCGCCTCGGCGAAGCGCCCCGAAAGCACTGCCCTGCCGTAGCGGCCCTGTTGCGCATTGACCCGGCTTTCGACGGACGGTGTCGCCGAGGCGAGCACGACCGGGAAGCCGCCGATATGGCCGCGCACCACCGCCATGTCGCGGGCATTGTAGAAGACGCGGTCCTCCTGCTTGTAGGCGGGGTCGTGCTCCTCGTCGACGACGATCAGCCCAAGCTCCTTGAACGGCAGGAACAACGCCGAACGCGCCCCGGCGACGACGCGCACGTTGCCTTCAGCCACTTGCCGCCAAACACGTTCGCGCATCCTTGGCGGCAGATCCGAATGCCATTCCGCCGGCTTGGCGCCGAACCGCTCCTGGAAGCGTTCGAGGAAGGCATGCGTCAGCGCGATCTCCGGCAGAAGGATCAGCACTTGGCTACCCCGGTCGAGCGCGGCGGCCACCGCCTCGAAATAGACCTCCGTCTTGCCGGACCCGGTCACCCCGTCAAGCAGGGTGACGCCGAATGCGCCGGCCGCGACATTGGCGCGCAGCATGGCGGCCGCATCGCTCTGGTCCGACATCAGCGAAGGCCGGGCATAGTCAGGGTCGGGTGCTGCGACCACCGGCCGCGGCGGGATCATCACGGTCTCGAACACGCCTTGCGCCTTCAGCCCATCGATGACGGTCGACGACACGCCGGCCGCGTGCGCCAGACCGGATCGCGTCCAGGCAAGCCCGCCTTCGGCCGTGTCCAGCACACGCATGCGCGCATCCGTCATGCGGTCGGGCATTGCCAGGGTGCGTTGCAGTCCCTCGATCCACGGTTCCGGATCGAAGGCTTCCGGTGCCCTGAGCAGCATGCGCGCCACCATGCCGGGCGCCGACAGCGTGTATTGCGCCAGCCAGTCGACGAAGCGGCGCATCGCGCGGTCGATCGGCGGACAGTCGAAGACCTGCTCGATCGGACGCAATTTCCTCGCATCGACCTTTTCCACGGCGCCGTCCCAGACGATGCCGGCGACCTGGCGCGGGCCGAGCGGCACGCGTACGATCGAACCCGGCACCACGCGCATGCCGGCGGGCACGGCATAGGTGTAGGGCCGCTCGGCCGGCATCGGCACCAGCACCGGCGCGGCCGCGACAAGGGGCGAATCTTCCATCATGAGACGTGACCTTGCCTCGACTTTGGTCTAGAGCAAAGGCCGACCCCGAATGTGCAGGCCATGCACATAAAAATCTTCAGGAGACCGCCATGAAATTTTTTGTCGACACCGCCGATGTCAAGGAAATCCGTGAGCTGAACGATCTGGGGCTGCTCGACGGCGTCACCACCAACCCCTCGCTGATCCTCAAATCCGGCGGCAAGATCGCCGACGTCACGAAGCAGATCTGCGATATCGTCAAGGGCCCGGTCTCGGCCGAGGTCGTGGCCACCGAATACAACGACATGATGGCGGAGGCCAGGATCCTGGCCAAGATCGCCGACAATGTCTGCATCAAGGTGCCGCTGACGCTGGACGGGCTGAAGGCTTGCAAGACGATCCGCACCGAGATGAACCGCATGGTCAACGTCACGCTCTGCTTCTCCGCCAACCAGGCGCTGCTCGCCGCCAAGGCCGGCGCCTCCTTCATCTCGCCCTTCGTCGGCCGTATCGACGACACCGGTTCGGACGGTATGGAGCTGATCCAGGAGATCCGGCAGATCTACGACAATTATGATTTTCCGACCGAGATCCTGACAGCTTCGGTGCGCACCGTGAACCACGTCAAGCAGGCAGCGCTCATCGGCGCCGACGTCATCACCGCGCCGCCGGCGACGCTGAAGGCGCTGGTCAAGCACCCGCTGACCGACAAGGGGCTGGAGCAGTTCCTGGCCGATTGGGCAAAGACCGGCCAAAAGATCGGCTGAGGCAAAGCATCCCATTTCGAAAAAAGGCCGAGCAATCGGCCTTTTTCATGTGTCGGCAATAGCCGGAAGCTTTGGGTCTCAGTCTAACCCGCCACTGCCTTTCCATGCTTGATCAGATCCTGGGCGATCGACAGCCGCAGCAGATCGGCCAGTTCGCGCGCCGCGCGATTCTCGGCGTCGATCTGCGCCCTGTAGGAAGCGAACTCCTGTTGCGGCTTGTCGAAGGACGAAGCGATCGAGCGCTTGCCCCTCGCGATCGCCGTGCCGGTCTTGGCGTCGGTCAGCACATAGTTGGCGGTCAGCGTCACCGTGCCCGCCGTAGGCTCGTCCTCGTCGGTCTGGATCTGCACGATGGCAGCGGATTCGACGAGTTCGGTGACGCCGAGATCGAGCGAATAGACCGGCGAAGCCGGCTCACCCGCGCCCTGGCCGAGCGCGAAGATCAGATTGTTGCGGACCTGCTGGGCGTAGCGGGTATTGACCGGCTTGATCGAAATCGATGCCAGCTCAGTGGCGGCGCCGACTTGCGAGCCGGCGGTGAGCGGCGCGCTCGAATAGAGCGGGCGCACCGTGCAGGCCGAAAGCAGCGCAGCCGAAACGACCAGTCCGCAAACTGCCACCCGGCGCAGCAAACGCGTCACATCTGTCTTTTCCGGATCAGGCAACGACATTGACGATCCTCTGCGGCACGATGATCACCTTGCGCGGTGCCTTACCTTCGAGCGCTTTCTGCACGAAGTCGAGAGCCAGAACCGCTTTTTCGACCGCACCTTGGTCCGCGTCGCGGGCAATTGTCAAATCGCCGCGCTTCTTGCCGTTGACCTGGACCGGCAGCACGATCTCGCTGTCGACGACAAGCGCCGGATCATAGACCGGCCACGGCCGTTCGGCGACGAGATCGGTGCCGCCGAGCGTCTGCCAGCATTCCTCGGCCAGATGCGGCATGACCGGCGCGATCAAGTGCACGATGATGTCGACGGCCTGGCGGCAAGCGCCTTTCAGCGCCGGATCGGCCTTGCCTTCCGCCACCTCGTTGAGCGGCACGGTCAACGCATTGGCAAGCTCGTAGATGCGGGCGATGGCGCGGTTGAAGGCGAGCTTTTCAATGTCCTCGCCGACAGATTTCAGCGCCTTGTGCGCGGCCTTGGAAACGCCTCCGGCTTCGCCCTCTTTCGCCGCCGCCGGCTTGACCCCGGCGAGCGTTTCGGCAGCCGTCGACACCAGGCGCCAGATGCGCTGGAGGAAGCGGTGCGCCCCGGCTGCGCCGTCGTCGGTCCACTCGACGTCGCGCTCGGGCGGCGAATCCGACAGCATGAACCAGCGCGCGGTGTCGGCGCCGTAGCCGTCGGTGATCTCTTCCGGGCTCACCGTGTTCTTCTTCGACTTCGACATCTTTTCCAGCGGGCCGATAACGGCCTCTTCGCCGGTTGATATCTCGATGGCGCGGCGTTTGCCGTCGACGTCCTCGATCCTGACTTCGCTCGGTGACAGCCAGCGCCCATTGGTCGAGGCACCGCCGACGCGGTAGGTCTCGTGCACCACCATGCCTTGCGTGAACAGGCCCTTGAACGGTTCGGCCAGATCGAGATGACCGGTCTCGCGCATGGCGCGGGTGAAGAAGCGCGAATAGAGCAGATGCAGGATCGCATGCTCGATGCCGCCGATATACTGGTCGACCGCCAGCCATTCATTGGCCGCCTTCGGCTCGGTCGGCTCGTTCGCCCAGGGCGCCGTGAAGCGCACGAAATACCAGGACGAATCGACGAACGTGTCCATCGTGTCGGTCTCGCGCCGCGCCGGCTTGCCGCATTGCGGGCAGTTGACGTGCCGCCAGGTCGGATGGCGGTCGAGCGGATTGCCCGGCCGGTCGAACTCGATGTCGTCGGGCAGCCTGACCGGCAAATCGGCCTTCGGCACTGGCACCACGCCGCAATCCTCGCAATGGATCATCGGGATCGGGCAGCCCCAGTAGCGCTGGCGCGAAATGCCCCAGTCGCGCAGGCGGAAATTCACCTTGCGCTCGGCCATCGGCCGGTTGCCGATGGTTTTCTGCTCCAGCAGTTTCGCCACTTCGTCGAACGCCTGACCCGGCTTCATGCCATCGAGGAAGCGCGAATTGATCATCACGCCATCGCCGACATAGGCTTCGTCAATGATCTGGAAGCTTCCTTGATTCTCGCCTTCCGGCATCACCACCGGCACCACCGGCAGGCCGTATTTGTTGGCGAAGTCGAGGTCGCGCTGGTCGCCGGACGGGCAGCCGAAGATGGCGCCGGTGCCATAGTCCATCAGCACGAAATTGGCGACATAGACAGGCAGCGTCCAGCTCGCGTCGAACGGATGAACGACACGGATGCCGGTATCGAAGCCCTTCTTCTCGGCCGTCTCCAGTGCTGCCACCGAGGTGCCCATATGACGGACCTCCTCGATGAACTTTGCCAGCGCCGGATTGTCCTCGGCGGCCTTCTTCGCCAGCGGATGGTCGGCGGCGACCGCCATGAACGAGGCGCCGAAGATGGTGTCGGGTCGCGTCGTATAGACTTCCAGCTCATGCTCGCCGGCAACCGGAACAGCCAGCGGCCAGCGGATCAGCAGGCCTTCCGAACGGCCGATCCAGTTCTGCTGCATCAGCTTCACTTTATCCGGCCATTCGCCCAGGCCTTCCAGCGAATCCAGCAGGTCCTGCGCATAGTCGGTGATCTTGAAGAACCACTGCGTCAGCTCGCGCTGTTCGACCAGCGCGCCCGAGCGCCAGCCGCGCCCGTCGATGACCTGCTCGTTGGCGAGCACCGTCATATCCTCCGGATCCCAGTTGACCTTGGAGGATTTGCGCGTCACCAGCCCCTTTTCGACGAAGTCGAGGAACAGCATCTGCTGGCGGTGGTAGTAGTCGACGTCGCAGGTCGCGAATTCACGCGCCCAGTCCAGCGACAGGCCCATCATCTTGAGCTGCTCGCGCATGGCGGCGATGTTCTGGTAGGTCCATTCCTTGGGATGGACCTTGTTCTGCATGGCTGCGTTCTCGGCCGGCATGCCAAAAGCGTCCCAGCCCATCGGGTGCAGCACGTTGAAGCCTTTGGCCCGCTTGTAGCGCGCCACCACGTCGCCCATCGTGTAATTGCGGGTGTGGCCGATATGGATCTTCCCCGACGGATAGGGGAACATCTCCAGCACATAGTATTTCGGGCGCGGGTCGTCATTGTCAGCTTCGAACAGCTTCTTGGCGTCCCAGGCCTTCTGCCATTTGGGCTCTGACGCGCGCGGATTGTATCGTTCGGTTGCCATCGGATGTTTTTCACTTAAAAGCAGGCACAAGCCGCCGGACAATGGCCGGCGGCCAGGAAAATGTCGTCGCGGTGTTCACCATGGATTGCCGGACCCGTCAACTGCGGCGATCCTGCGAGCATGAAAAGACAGGCAGGATATAGGCATGGCGAGCCCCGTCGAACAGCTTTCCACGGTCAAGGCGAAGATCGCCGCAGCCGAGCATGAGGCCGGCCGCGAAGCCGGCGCCGTCACATTGGTCGCCGTGTCGAAGACCTTCGACGCCGCTGACATCCGCCCGGTCATCGAGGTAGGCCAGCGTATCTTCGGCGAAAACCGCGTGCAGGAAGCGCAGGCCAAGTGGCCGGCGCTGAAGGCGGCCTTCCCTGATATCGAGCTGCATCTGATAGGCCCGCTGCAATCGAACAAGGCCAGGGAAGCGGTCGCGTTGTTCGACGTGATCGAGACGGTCGATCGCGAGAAGATCGCCGCCGAACTCGCCAAGGAGATGGCCAGGCAGGACCGCTCGCCAAAACTCTATGTCCAGGTCAACACCGGTTCCGAACCGCAAAAGGCCGGCATCGAACCGCGCGAGGCCGTCGCCTTCGTCGCCCGCTGTCGAGATGTCCATGGCCTCGCCATCGAAGGCCTGATGTGCATCCCGCCGGCCGACGAGAACCCCGGCCCGCATTTCGCGCTGCTGGAAAAGCTCGCCCGCGAGGCCGGCGTCGAAAAACTGTCGATGGGCATGTCCGGCGACTACGAGACAGCGATCGCCTTCGGCGCCACCAGCGTCAGGGTCGGCTCGGCGATTTTCGGTAGCCGATAGCCTGCCTCGCCAGACGCCTGTCGTTCCCTGATTTTTCGAGGTAGTGTATCGGGCACATCCGGCCGAGTTAGCGAGGACTACTCTTCTTGAACTGGGACCTACGGGACGCAAGAAACAATCTCTCGAAGCTTGTACGGCAGGCGCGCGAACAAGGGCCACAGACGATCACCTTGCGCGGAAAGCCAGCCGCCGTCGTGTTGGCTCTCGAGGACCATGACCGACTGGACGGCGCAAAACCTTCGCTTGCGGAATATCTTCTTACAGGCCCCGCGTGGGATGACGATTTCGTCGAGGAGGTCAACCGCCGGCCCGAGACGATGATCCGACCCGTGGAATTCTGATAACTTTTTTCGACACGAATATCGTCTCGATGAGGCAGCAAGGTTGAGGGCTCGATGGGGCCAGCTGCAACAGGTTCATTGCGCCAGGACTGGAAACGAAACGTATCGTTCCTATTTGCTGAGCGTCATCACCAAATCTCCTGGAGCCGCACCATGCGCTACAATCAACTTGGAAACACGGGGATGTTTGTCTCCGAACTGTGCCTCGGCACCATGACCTTCGGCGCCGCCGGTGAAAATGCCCAATGGGGCCTGATCGCCAGCCTCGACCAGAAGGGCGTCAACGAGATCGTCTCCCGGTCAATCGCCGCCGGCGTCAACTTCTTCGATACGGCAGACGTCTACTCCTTTGGCGCATCGGAACAGCTTCTTGGCCAGTCGCTCAGGGATCTCGGCGTCAAGCGGCAGGACGTGGTCATCGCCACCAAGGTACACGGCGCCATGGGCGGCGGGCCGAACCAGCGCGGTTCCTCACGCGGCCACATCATGGATTCGGTCGATGCCAGCCTCGAGCGGATGCAGCTCGACCATATCGATCTTTACCAGCTGCACGGCGCCGACGCGGTGACACCGATCGACGAGACGCTTCGAGCACTCGACGATCTCGTTGCCAGCGGCAAGGTGCGCTATGTCGGCGTTTCCAACTGGCAGGCCTGGCGCATCGCCAAGGCCCTGGGCATCGCCGAGCGCAAGGGCTTTGCCCGCTTCGAGACGGTGCAATCCTATTACTCGATCGCCGGTCGCGACCTCGAGCGCGAGATCGTGCCGCTGCTCAACGAGGAAAAGCTCGGGCTGATGGTCTGGTCGCCAATGGCCGGCGGCCTGCTCTCCGGCAAATACGGCCCTGGCGCGCCCGGCAATGGTGAAGGTCGCCGCGCCTCCTTCAACTTCCCGCCGGTTAACGAGGACCGCGCCTGGGCGGCGGTTGCCGTCATGCGCGACATCGCCAAAAAGCACGGCGTCAGCGTCGCCACCGTGGCGCTCGGCTATGTCCTGGCCAAACCCTTCGTGATGAGCGTCATCATCGGCGCCAGCCGCATGGAGCAGCTCGAACAAAACCTTGCCGCCACCGAGCTGAAGCTCGACGCCGACGATCTGGCCAAGCTCGACGAGGTCAGCGCGCTGCCGGCCGAATATCCCGGCTGGATGCTGGAGCGACAGGCTGCCGGCCGGCGGCCCGCGCCTTTCGCGCCGAAGGCCTAGCGGGCAGCGTCCGGTCCCTTTATGGAAAGTCGCGCGTCCCCCTGGCGCGCGGCTTTTCGTCCTTCAGAGCCGCACGCTCTCTACCAGAAAATCGAGAAAAGCCCGCACCCTGGCCGGCAGGTGCTTGCCCTGGCCGACATAGACGGCATGCGTCGGCTCCTCGTCGCCGGGATTGAATTTTTCCAGCAGCGGCACGAGACGGCCAGCGGCAATGTCGGGCGCGACGTGCCAGCGGGCCAGCCGGGCAATGCCCGCCCCGGCCAGCGCCGTCAACCGCATCGCCTCGCCGTCGCTGACCATCGCATTGCCGGTGACCGGAACCGTAAGAGATGCTCCGGCCGTGTCGGTGAACGGCCAGCCATCAATGTATCGCGCGAAGCCGAAGGCAAGACGGTTGTGATGTTCGAGGTCGGCAGGCAGACGCGGCGCGCCGCGCGCCTCAAGGTAGGATGGGGCGGCAACCACCACCATTCGGCTCTGGCCGAGCTTGCGCGCCACCAGCCGTGACTCGCGGAGCGGTCCGGCCCGGATGGCGACATCGGCGCGCTCTTCCATCAGATCGATGACGCTGTCTGTCAGCACCGCGTCGACGGAGATCTCGGGATAACGTTCGAGGAAGCGCGGCAGCAGCGGGATCAGCCGGTGCTGCCCGAACGGCACGTAGCTGTTGACGCGCAGCAGGCCGCGGGGTGCTGCCCCTGCCGCCGCTTCGCGTTCGGCCGCATCCATGTCGGCGAGGATGCGCATGCCGCTGTCGTGGAAAGCGATGCCCTCCGGGGTGAGCTGCAACCTGCGTGTCGAGCGG
This sequence comes from Mesorhizobium helmanticense, assembly GCF_003034915.1. GTDB lineage: Bacteria > Pseudomonadota > Alphaproteobacteria > Rhizobiales > Rhizobiaceae > Mesorhizobium > Mesorhizobium helmanticense. The sequence goes on from NZ_PZJX01000042.1 coordinate 29,040, forward strand.
CTGACGAGCCGTGCGCCAAGCCGCGCTTCCAGCCGCGCGATCAGCTTGCTCACCGCCGATGGCGTCATTCGCAGCGCCCGCGCCGCCGCCGAAAAGCTGCCGGCCTCGACGACACGAACGAACACTTCGATCTCGCCGGAGCGATTGATGTCAGGTCTCGCCATTCGTGAATCTATTTCACAGAAAATATGCCTGGGGCAAGTCTGGTTCACAGTTCACCGCGACACGATCTTCCGGTCGGACGCGGGGAAACAGCGTCCTTTGCCACCAACAGGACGATGACCATGCCTCTTGCTCTCTACGCCCTCGCCGCCGGCGCCTTCGGCATTGGCGTCACCGAATTCGTCATCATGGGCCTGCTGCTCGATGTCAGCAAAGATCTCGGTGTGTCGATCTCGGCCGCCGGGCAGTTGATTTCGGGCTATGCGCTGGGTGTTGTCGTCGGCGCGCCGCTTTTGACCATCGCCACAGGAAGCTGGCCGCGCAAGACCGTGCTTTTGGCGCTGATGGCGATCTTCACCCTTGGCAATCTCGCCTGCGCGCTCGCCCCAGATTACTGGACGCTGATGGGCGCCCGCGTGATCACCGCCTTTGCCCACGGCACCTTCTTCGGCGTCGGCTCGGTCGTCGCGACCGGGCTGGTCGCGCCCAACAAGAAGGCCTCGGCGATCGCGCTGATGTTCACCGGCCTGACCATCGCCAACATCCTCGGCGTACCCTTCGGCACCTGGCTCGGCCAGGCCTTCGGCTGGCGCGCGACCTTCTGGGCCGTGACCGTTGTTGGACTGGCGGCCTTCGCAATCATCCTGCTGCTGGTGCCACGCAGCCAGGTCGCTCCCGAGAAAAGCAACCTGCGCGCCGATCTGGCCGTGCTCGGCCGCAAGCCAGTCCTGCTTGGCTTCGCCACCACGGTGCTCGGCTATGCCGGTGTGTTCGCCGTCTTCACCTATATCGCACCTCTGCTGACCGAGATCAGCGGCTTTGCGGAAGCCGCCGTGTCACCGATCCTGCTTGTCTTCGGCGGCGGCCTCATCGCCGGCAATCTGCTGGGCGGCAAGTTCGCCGACCGCTGGCTGGTGCCGTCCGTCCTCGGCAGCCTCGTCGTGCTGGCGCTGGTGCTCGGCACAATGACCTTGGCCCTGCACAGCCAGACGATGACCGTCATCTATGTCGGCCTGCTGGGTGCTGCCGCCTTCGCCACTGTGGCGCCGTTGCAGATGTGGGTGCTGGAAAAGGCCGAAGGCGCCGGCCAGAGCCTGGCTTCGTCGTTCAACATCGCTGCCTTCAATCTTGGCAACGCCGCCGGCGCATGGCTTGGCGGCGTGGTCATCGCCCATGGTCCCGGTCTCGATGCCGTCACCTGGGTCGCCGCCCTGCTGCCGCTCGCGGCGCTCGGCGTGGCTGCGCTGGCGCTGCGTCTTGATCGCCCGACGCTCGGCGAACCGGCAACCGCCTGCTCGTAAGCGAGTTCGATGAAATCCAAATCCTCTTTGTCATCATAGGAGAAAAAGATGGAATATCGACGTCTTGGCGCCTCGGGCCTGAAGGTCCCGGCGCTCTCGTTCGGCGCTGGAACTTTTGGCGGTTCCGGGCCGCTGTTCGGCGCCTGGGGCAACAGCGACGCGGCGGAAGCGCGGCGATTGATCGACATCTGCCTTGAGGCCGGCGTCAACCTGTTCGACACCGCCGACGTCTATTCGAATGGCGCTTCCGAAGAGGTGCTCGGCCAGGCGATCAAAGGCCGCCGCGACGCCGTGCTGATCTCGACCAAGACCTCGCTGCCGATGGGCGACGGGCCGGCTGACTACGGCTCGTCGCGTTCGCGGCTGATCCGAGCCGTGGAGGACGCATTGAAACGTCTCGGCACCGACTATATCGACCTGTTGCAACTGCACGCCTTCGATGCCGGCACGCCGATCGAGGAAGTGCTGTCGACGCTGGATGACCTCGTGCGCGCCGGCAAGCTGCGTTATGTCGGCGTCTCCAATTTCTCCGGCTGGCAGGTGATGAAATCGCTCGGCCTGGCGGACAGGCACGGATATCCGCGCTACGTCGCCCACCAGGTCTATTATTCGCTGGTCGGGCGCGACTACGAATGGGAGCTGATGCCGCTTGGTCTCGACCAGGGCGTCGGCGCGCTGGTGTGGAGCCCACTCGGTTGGGGGCGCCTGACCGGCAAGATCCGCCGTGGCAAGAAGTTGCCGGAAAAGAGCCGGCTGCACGACACCGCAAGCTTCGGGCCGCCGGTCGAGGACGAACATCTCTACCGGGTCGTCGACGCGCTCGACGCGATAGCCGGGGAAACCGGCAAGACCGTGCCGCAGATCGCCATCAACTGGCTCCTGCAGCGCCCGACCGTATCGTCCGTCATCATCGGCGCCCGCAACGAGGAGCAGCTTCGCCAGAACCTCGGCGCGGTCGGCTGGACGTTGACCCCGGAGCAGATGAAAAAGCTCGACGCCGCAAGCGAAGTCACCGCGCCCTACCCGTATTTTCCGTATCGGCGCCAGGAGGGTTTCGCCCGGTTGAACCCGCCAGCGGTGTAAGCGTCGCGATCCTCGTTTCGGGATCATCATAGACATCGGGGCGTAGCCGAAGCCCCCTCAACTTCGTCATCCTCGGGTCTTCGCGACGCCGCTTCGCGGCTGCTCCGCCCGTGGATGACGAAGTGATTGATGTTTCCGCCAATCGCCAAGGCGTGTGGTCCGCTGATGCAAACACGGTCCGTCAAACTTCTGCGACAAGGAACTAATGCAGCACGAACTCTCCATCGACCTTGCGCCATTCGTTCGGCGAGATCAGTTTCTGGTGCGTATAACTCACCGAGTGCAGCGGCCCGTCGAGCCTCGCCTTCCAGAACTCGATGAACCTTATCAGCACCGGGAATTTCGGCGCGATGTCGTAGTCCTGCCAGATGAAGCTCTGTAAGAGATGCGGGTGGTCGGGGAAGTGATAAAGAATCTTGGCCGTGGTCAAGCCATATCCCCTAAGCATCAGGTCCATTTCTGAATGGTCGCGCATTGCAGCCCCCAGGTTGATTCTCCTTTCCTCCCAGTGTGAAATTGTGCGCGCTATTTGCTTAACCGTCTATTGATATTTCGCAGTCTAGGCCAAGTTTACTACGCAAAAACATGTAGTTAGCAGCGATCGTACCCGAGTGCTGACAGCATTGAAAAAGGCTGCTGCGGCATCCCGCCGCGCGAATCCAACGTCTAATGTTGCCGTCACGGCGGAACTGTTAATAATGCGCGCGAATTCGCGGCCGCAACGCCGCGAGCCCGCTGGTGCGTCAAGCCGGCGGCATGGTTTGGGAGGAAAGCCAAGAATGTCCGATGTTCATGTCCACCGCGTCCAACCGGCGTGGAAGAAGAATGCTCTGATCGACAATGACACTTATTTGAAATGGTACGCCGACAGCGTGAAGAACCCGGACAAATTCTGGGGCAAGCACGGCAAGCGCATCGACTGGTTCAAGCCCTTCAGCAAGGTCAAGAACACCTCCTTCGACGGCAAGGTTTCGATCAAGTGGTTCGAGGACGGGCTGACCAACGTATCGTACAATTGCATCGACAGGCACCTGAAGAAGCGTGGCGACCAGACTGCGATCATCTGGGAAGGCGACAACCCCTACGACGACAAGAAGATCACCTATAACGAGCTTTACGCGCATGTCTGCCGGCTCGCCAATGTGATGAAAAAGCACGGCGTCAAGAAGGGCGACCGCGTCACCATCTACATGCCCATGATCCCGGAGGCGGCCTATGCGATGCTCGCCTGCACGCGTATAGGCGCCATCCATTCGGTGGTCTTCGGCGGCTTTTCGCCGGACGCGCTGGCCGGCCGTATCGTCGACTGCGAATCGACTTTCATCATCACCGCCGATGAAGGCCTGCGCGGCGGCAAGGCGATTCCGCTGAAGGAGAACACCGACAAGGCGATCGACATTGCCGCCAGGCAGCATGTGATGGTGAAGAACGTCGTCGTCGTGCGCCGCACCGGCGGCAAGATCGGCTGGGCTCCGGGCCGCGACGTCTGGTACCACGACGAAGTCGCCACGGTTAAGGCGGAATGCAAGCCCGAGAAGATGAAGGCCGAGGACCCGCTGTTCATCCTCTATACGTCGGGTTCGACCGGCAAGCCGAAGGGCGTGCTGCACACCACCGCCGGCTATCTCGTCTACGTCTCGATGACCCACCAATATGTCTTCGACTACCATGACGGCGACATCTACTGGTGCACCGCCGATGTCGGCTGGGTCACCGGCCACAGCTACATCCTCTATGGGCCGCTCGCCAATGGCGCCACCACGCTGATGTTCGAAGGGGTGCCGAACTACCCCTCGCAATCCCGTTTCTGGGAGGTCATCGACAAGCACAAGGTCAACATTTTCTACACCGCGCCGACGGCGCTGCGTGCGCTGATGGGTGCCGGCGACGCGCATGTGCAGAAGACCTCACGCAAGTCGCTGCGCGTGCTGGGTTCGGTCGGCGAGCCGATCAATCCGGAGGCCTGGGAGTGGTACTTCAACGTCGTCGGCAACGGCAAGGTGCCGATCGTCGACACCTGGTGGCAGACCGAGACCGGCGGCATCCTGATCACGCCGCTGCCCGGGGCCACCGACCTCAAGGCAGGCTCGGCGACGCGGCCTTTCTTTGGCGTCCAGCCGCAGCTGGTCGACGGCGACGGCAAGGTGCTGGAGGGCGCGGCCGACGGCAATCTCTGCATCACCGACTCATGGCCCGGCCAGATGCGCACCGTCTATGGCGATCACGAGCGTTTCGTGCAGACCTATTTCTCGATCTACAAGGGCAAATATTTCACCGGCGACGGCTGCCGCCGCGATGCCGACGGCTACTACTGGATCACCGGCCGCGTCGACGATGTCCTCAACGTTTCCGGCCATCGCATGGGCACGGCCGAGGTTGAGTCGGCGCTTGTCAGCCACGACAAGGTCTCGGAGGCTGCCGTTGTCGGTTATCCCCACGACATCAAGGGCCAGGGCATCTATTGCTACGTCACGCTGATGGCCGGCGAGACGCCGAGCGAGGAGTTGCGCAAGGAACTCGTCGCCCATGTCCGCAAGGAGATCGGCGCCATCGCCACGCCCGACAAGATCCAGTTCGCACCGGGCCTGCCCAAGACCCGCTCGGGCAAGATCATGCGGCGCATATTGCGCAAGATCGCCGAGGATGACTTTGGCTCACTTGGCGATACCTCGACGCTGGCCGACCCGGCGGTGGTCGACGATCTCGTCGCCAACCGGCAGAACAAGAAGGCCTGATGCCGGCCGCGACCGAGATCGGCACTGTCAGCGAGCTCTGGCGCTATCCGGCGAGCTCGCTCGCCGGCGAGCGCCAGGACGTAATCGCGGTCGGAAAAGAGACCATCGATGGCGATCGCTTGTTCGGCCTAGTCGATGCCTCGAACAACGAGATCGCACGGCCCGACCGCGAAGCGAAATGGCACAAGGTGCCGCTGATCCGCACCCGGTTGACCGGTGAATGCGCGCTCGAGATCGCCGTTCCCGGCGGCGACTGGTTGGCCGCGCCCGGCGCCGAAAGCGACCGCGTCGTTTCCGCCTATCTCGGTTTCGAGGCCTCGATCCGGCCGTTTCGCAGGGAAAACGTTGCGCCGGATTATTCCGGCCCGCTGACCGCGGAGCGCTATCGCAAGGCGCCCATCCACCTGCTGACCACCGCCTCGATCGCGCGCCTGAAAGCATTGCATCCCCTGGGAACGCCCGACCCGCGCCGCTTCCGCCCCAACATCGTGGTCGACATGGCGGCCATCGAGGGATCGTTCCCGGAAACGGAATGGATCGGCCGCAAGCTGGCGATCGGCGATCTGCTGTTGACCATATCGGAACCGTGTCGCCGCTGCGGCTTCACTATCATCGCCCAGGATGGCTTTGACCACGACCCGGCAATCCTGCGCAATCTGGTTCGCCACAACGCCCACAATATCGGCGTCTATTGCACCGTCGACCGGCCAGCCAGCGTGGAAATCGGTGCCCCTATGCGGTTCGTGTGAACTACCGATACAGATCCGCCCGCGTTGGCGGCAGGCCGCTCGGGCCGCGCGCCCGCTTGGTGGCGACGGTCTGGAAAATCTGCGCCGAGGCGCGCTCGAAGGTGATCGAGCAGCCGGTAAGATAAAGCAGCCAGAGCCGCGCCTTGGCCTCGCCGACCTCGGCGATCGCCTCGTCGAAGCGCGCATCGAGGCGCTCCGCCCACAGACGGCAGGTGCGGGCGTAATGCTCGCGCAGGTTTTCGACATCGTAGACAAGGAAACCGTGCGCTTCGAGATTGCCGAGCGTCATGCCGATCGTGTCGACCTCCCCGCCCGGAAAAATGTATTTGATCAGCGCCTTGTATTCCGCGCCCTTGCGCAGCGTCTTCTTCGCGCTGCCCTTGCTGCGCCGCGTGATGGCGTGGTGCAAATAGATGCCACCCGGCTTGAGCAGGCGATGGATGGTCGAGAAATAGGTCGCGTGATTGGCCAGGCCGACCGCCTCGAACATTCCGATCGACGAGATCTTGTCGTAGCTGCCGCTGAGGTCGGTGTAGGATTTGATGTCGATGGTGACACGATCCTCGAGGCCCTCGGCGCGGATGCGTTCGCGCGCCAGCCGGGTCTGCTCTTCCGACAGCGAGACACCGTGACCGATGACGCCATGGTGTTTGGCCGCATGGATCAGCATCGCCCCCCAGCCGCAGCCGATATCGAGCAACCGATCGCCAGGCTTCAGCCGCAACTTGCGGCAGATATGATCGAGCTTGTCGACCTGCGCCTGGTCGATGCCATTGGTGAAGTCGGTGAAATAAGCGCAGGTGTAGACCATGCGCTCGTCGAGAAAGAGCCGGTAAAAGGCATTCGAGATGTCGTAGTGGTGCTGGATCGCCTCCTTGCTGGAACCGCTGACGAAGGGATTGCGCCCGGCAAGGTCGGCCTGCGCCGCCATCTGCTTGCGCGAAAACAGCACCGCGGGGAGGTCGCGCAGGATCGCCAGCTTCGGCAGTGTTTTCAGCTTCGCCTTGATATTGCCCCGCGACGGCAGGGCGTAGAAATCGAACAGTGAACCGTCCTCGACATCGACGGCCTTGGAAATCCACATCTCGATCAGCGTCGAGAAGCTGGGGCGGCGCACCATCCGCCAGACGATATCCTGGTCGTTGATGGTGAGCACGGGGCCGGTGGCGGGACCGATGCGCTCGCCGGTCCACAATTTGACGGCGAAACCCGGATCGAGCGTCTCGACAACCGTTCGAACAATCCGTGCGGCCTTGTCGGCAGCCTCCATATCCATCACCCGCCCCAGAACACCGACAGGATTTTGCCCGCCGGATCAGTTGGCCGCAACCCACCACCGTCGACCGACCGGGCAGCTTCAAGGACGGCGAGACGCCACGGTCGCTTTGGATTACCGATACAGATCCGCCCGCGTCGGCGGCAAACTGCTTGGCCCCCGCCTCCTCTTTGTCGCCACCGTCTGAAACAGTTGCGTCGAACCGTTGTTGAACATCTGCGAACATCCGGCGAGATAAAGCAGCCAAAGCCTCGCCCTTGGCTCGCCCACTTCGGCCACCGCCGCGCCGAACCGCGCCTGCAGCCGTTGCGCCCACAGGCGACAGGTCTGCGCGTAGTGCTCTCGCAAATTCTCGACATCGTAGACCAGGAACCCGTGCGCCTCGAGATTGCCGACCGTCATTCCGATCGTGTCGAGTTCGCCGCCCGGGAAGATATACTTGACCAGCGCTTTGTATCCGGGGTCCTTGCGCAGCGTCTTCTTCAAACTGCCCTTGTCGCGTTTGGTTATGGCGTGGTGCAGGTAGATGCCATCTGGCTTGAGCAGGCGATGTATGGTCGAAAAGTACGCCGCATGATTGACGAGCCCGAGATGCTCGAACATGCCGATAGAGGAAATCTTGTCGTAGCTGCCGGTGAGATCGGTATAGGATTTGATATCGATGGTGATCCGTTTTTCCAGCCCTTCGGCACGGATCCGTTCGCGGGCAAATGCCGTTTGCTCCTCCGACAGAGAGACGCCATGCCCGATCACACCATGGTTCTTGGCGGCGTGGATCAGCATTCCGCCCCACCCGCAGCCGATGTCGAGAAGGTGGTCGCCAGGCTTTAGTCTGAGCTTGCGGCAGATGTGTTCCAGCTTGTCGGCCTGTGCCATGTCGATATCATTGGCAAAGTCGGTGAAGTACCCGCAGCTGTAGACCATCCTCTCGTCGAGGAAGAGCTGGTAGAAGGCATTGGAGATGTCATAGTGGTGCTCGATTGCCTGCTTGCTCGACCCGCTGACGAAGGGGTTGCGGCCAGCGAGATCGCTGCGCGCCGCCATCTGCTTGCGCGAAAACAGCACGGCGGGCAGATCGCGCAGAATCGCCAGCTTCGGTAGTGATTTCAGCTTAAGGCGCAGCTTGCCTTCGAAAGGTATTGCGTAGAGATCGAGTGGGGAGCCATCTTCGACGTCGATGGCCTTCGACACCCACATCTCGATCAGCGTCGACAAGGTGGGGCGGCGGACCACCTGCCAGACGATGTCCTGGTCGTTGATGGTGAGCACGGGGCCGGTGGCGGGCCCGATCCGCTCGCCGGTCCACAGCCTGACCGCAAAACCCGGTTTCAGCGTTTCGATGACCGTTCGAACGATCCGTGCCGCCTTGTTGCTGGCTTCCATTTCCTTCCCCGACGCGCCGGATGCCGGCAGTCCAGTGCGACAATGTTGTCCGGTTGGCCGGTGGACCGCAAGCCGCGCCGGTGCCGAAAAACATCACATGCGGCTTTTTCAACAGGACGCCTTGCCATTTGCTGCGGCGCACCCCATCATCATTGTGTGTTCAACAAATCGAAAGGAGGTGATCCGATGTCGAGTGATTTCGTTTTCCAGAACGTGGCCTCAGCGGATTGCACTTTCGGGAAGCAGTCTTCCCGTTAAGGCGCGAGATGCGCGGCGGGCGACGCTAGAGCGCCGCCGCCAATGAGCCGCGCCATGGACGGAAACACGGAAGGCCGCCGGCTTCGAAGGAAGCGGCGGCCTTTTCCGTTTGATGATCAGTGGGTGAGTGCAACCTTTTCGGTATTTCGGATGATTTCCTGAAAGGCGGCGTCCAGTTCCACTCCGGTGGAAACCTCGAAATAATGTCTGTTGGCGGCGGAGACGTCTTTCGACGAACAGTCCTTCAGCACCGCCTTCGCCTGATCCCGCTCGGTTGCCGACATATCCTTGTCGTTGAGGTCGAAGCCGATCGTGAAAATCTCGATGCCGTCACTTTTCATGTTGCCGCATAGCGTTTCAGCGTTGCCGCGCGCAAGGTTGCCCTGGCTGTTGTAGCTGCCCCCGGCGCCGGCGAAGGCTGTATTGAACTGGCCATCGGTCATCAGGATCGCGACCTTGGCGATCTTCTTCGCATTGATATCCGCGGGGCCGCTGCCGAGACCGGCATTCTTGATCGCCGCGCGCCATTGCGGCGACAGCATATAGTAGGTCCACTGAATGGCGATCGCGCCGGCGGTGTAACCATCGGCCCGGAAGTCGTCGATCGAATCGAGCAAGGCGCCGGAATCGGCTGTCAGTGGGATCACCGCCGCGTCAGGGCACTTGTTCATTCCTCCACCACCCAGATGATCATCCCGGTTGACCAGGGCATAATATTTCTTGCCGTTCCCGTCCGTGCGAACCGTGTCGGGGCCGTCGGCGCTGAAATCCGGATCGCCGTTTTTGTTCTTGCGCTCCGTGGCGCAATCGTCGGAACGGGGCGCCGCTGCGCCAACGATGGAGATGTAGTCGCTGAAGGACGGCAGCAGCTTACTGCCCGTCTTGGTGACGAGAAGCGAGCTGCCGGCGACGGGCGGCAGGTCAGAGCCCCCCTGCTTCTCGGCATAGACGTTTTCCGCCAGCTTGCCGACATTCACGGCGGAGGCATAAGGCACAAGCGCGACGCGAATGCGGGGGTTCTTCGGATCCTGGTTCTGAAGCATCGTCTCGACCGCGTTTTTTGCCGCTGCTTTCAGATCACCGATCTTGTCTTTCTTGCCGCTCCTCTTCATCGACCCCGTGATGTCGAGCATCATCGCCACCTCGACCGTCTTGTCCGAATAAAGGGCCGTGGTGGATGCGGTGACGCGCCGCGCGCTTTCAAGGCCGAAGATCGGGAAATAGAGGCCGACATCGACATGCGCGTCCGCCCGGACCGTATTGGCGGTCCTGTCGACCGTCAACTTGTCGAGGACGATCTGGTCGGCCTGCAGGATACCGGCCGTGCGGTTGGCGTCGAGGAAGACCTGCACCGATTTGCTGGCGTCGGCCTCCTTGATGACGCCGGTCGTCAGGTCGCGCGCCGTCGAGGTCACCGCCGCATCGACCACGCCTTGCAGGCTCGATCTGGCGTTGTAGAGCTGCGAAACGTTAACGGCAAAGCCGGCGCCCAGCACCAGAACCGACCCGACAACGCCAAAAAGAACCGCGATGTTTCCGCTGCGATCCCTGCCGAAACCGCCGATCGACTGAGCAAGACCCCCAAAATGCCGCATGCTTTTCGCCTCCATCATCACGGCCTCGTAGCCATGTGAAGGCGCAGTTGCAGGATCCCGGCCGGATGACCTGGCCATGGCGCGGAACGCCGGTTGCTCGCGGCAAGCCATTGTTTCTGCTATATTTCAAAACGCGGCATGGTAAACAATCGGTAAACGGGAAGGCCCAGTGGCCGTTTCGTTTACGAAGCGCTTACCATGATCCGCTCGCCACCGCGCCGTCCGGAAACTCGGTCCCTATCCGGCACAGAGATGCTGTGCCGAAGCGGATCAGGTGCACCCGACCCGGGAGGCCTTCGCAACGGCGCCGGCAGCGCCCGCATGCTTATGCCAACATCTGCGCGCTGACGGTCCTGTCGATGCCATGATGGGGAGGATTGAACAGGTTGCTTTCCTGCTCATAGGTCCAGACCTTGAACAGGCTGAGCCGATGCGAGCCGAAACTGTGCAGCAGCGGCACGTCTGTCGCATCGCGGCCGCGGGCGATAACCACGCGACCGATCCTCGGCACATTGTGGCGAGGGTCGAACGTGTACCATTTGCCGTCCAGGAACACTTCCATCCAGGCCGAAAAATCCATCGGCGCCGGGTCGACCGGCACGCCGATGTCGCCGAGATAGCCGTTCACATAGCGGGCGGGAATGTTCATGCAGCGGCAGAGCGTGATCGCCAGATGGGCGAAGTCGCGGCAGACGCCGACCCGCTCCTCATGCGCCTGCGCCGCCGTGCGGGTCGAACGCGCGTAGCCATAGCCGAAGGACAGACGGTTGTGGACGTAATCGACGATCGCCTGCACCCGCGCCCAGCCGGAGGGCAGATGACCGAAATGCTGCCAGGCGAGATTGCTGAGATGGTCGGTCTCGCAATAGCGGCTGCCGAGCAGGTAGCCGAGGACATCGTCGGGCAATTCCGCCACCGGCAATTCCCTGGCCAGTGTGTTGACCTCGTCCGGCTCGCCGCTGTCTTCGACAACCGCATCGTAGAGGATGCGGAAGCCACCGGCCGGCGCGGTAAAGCGGCGGCAGGCATTGCCATGGAGATCATGATAGACCGTGGTGGGCACAGAAGGCGACGTCAGCACGCGCGTCTGCCGCTTGATGTCGGGCTGGCGATCCCGGTGGATATCGAGCAGTGAAATGACCGGCGTGGCGGCAACACAGTCGATAGCGATTTCATAGCCGAGCCGGATCAGCATGGCGATTGCCCCCTGCGGTCGTTCTGGAAGTCAACTTTTCAACGCGAAAGGAAGGCCGTGGTTCCCAGCCATTGATCGAAAAGCCACCCCTAACCTTCCCATGGCAAGACGTTCACGCTACGGTCAAACAACTCCTTTTACCCCTCCTGAAACACCCAGGATCTCAGATGTTCGCAGGCAGAAAGTTCGCAGCCTTCCTGTTCGATATGGATGGCACGGTGATCAATTCGATTGCCGCGGCAGAAAGGGTCTGGGCGCAGTGGGCGCACCGGCAAGGTCTCGACGTTGCGAAATTCCTGCCGACGATCCACGGCGTGCGGGCGATCGAGACCATCGGCCGGCTGGCGCTTCCAGGTGTCGATCCGATCCGCGAAGCCGATGCACTTTTGAAAGCCGAGGCGGCCGATCTGGATGGTATTCATCCGATCGCCGGCGCCGTGGCGTTTCTGGGGTCATTGCCGCCCGAGCGCTGGGCGATCGTCACCTCGGCGCCTCGCGAGTTGGCGCTGCTGCGCATGAAGGCTGCTGGCATCCCAGTCCCCTCTGTCCTCGTCGCGGCGGAGGATGTTACCTTCGGCAAGCCAGCGCCCGACTGCTTCCGGCTCGGCGCGGAACGGCTCGGTGTCGATGCACGCGACTGCCTTGTTTTCGAGGATGCGCCGGCAGGCATTATGGCAGCCGAGGCCGCCGGAGCTGCGGTCATGGTGATCAACGCCACGCATCAGCATGCGCTGGAAACGCGACATACGGCGATCATCAGTTACGACACGGTCAGCATCGCGGTCGACGAGAGTGGCTGGATCGCTCTCAGGCCGGAGCGTGCCGTCGAGGCCTGTTGAGCTTCGCTGACTGGCGATTCTTGGGCTAAAAGTCGCTGGTCAGGCCTTTGACTTCCCAATCGCCATAGCGGCCGGGTTCCTTGCCGCCGCGGCCACCGATCTCCTTCGGCAGCGCGGCTTCCTTAGCACGATAATTTTCGCGCCGCGCTTGCGCTTCGGCGAGCGCGCGCCTGGCGGCCGGCGTCAGCGTCTTTTGTGGCGCCTCGTCGGGGGAGCCGGCATCAGTTTTACTGGGTTGGTCGATCATGCGATAATCCCGGTGGATTGAAACAGTGGCAGCTGTTTCCCATCATATAGCGATGAGCCTACAACGATCGACCCCCTTTCCGCAGCGCGGGCAGAAACGGAGCAGACGATGAACACCTTTCGCACTGCCATGCTTCTGGCCGCCATGACCGCACTCTTCATGGGCGTCGGCTTTCTGATCGGCGGCTCCGGCGGCATGATGATCGCACTGCTGATCGCCGCCGGCATGAACTTGTTCAGCTATTGGAACGCCGACAAGATGGTGCTGTCGATGAACCACGCCGTCGAGGTCGACGAGAAGAATGCGCCCGAATACTATTCCATCGTGCAGGCGCTCGCCAAAGAGGCCGGCCTGCCGATGCCGAAGACCTATCTGATCGATAATCCGCAACCCAACGCCTTCGCCACCGGCCGAAATCCTGAAAATGCCGCGGTGGCCGCCTCGACCGGCCTGCTCCAGCGGCTTTCGCACGAGGAGGTGTCAGCGGTGATGGCGCACGAGCTCGCCCATGTGCAGCACCGCGACACGCTGACCATGACCATCGTCGCCACGCTTGCCGGCGCGATCTCGATGCTCGGCAATTTCGCCTTCTTCTTCGGCGGCAACCGCGACAACAACAATCCCTTCGGCTTTGTCGGCGTGCTGGTGGCGATGCTTGTCGCTCCTCTCGCCGCTATGATCGTGCAGATGGCGGTGAGCCGCACGCGCGAATACGAGGCCGACCGGCGCGGCGCCGAAATTGTCGGGAACCCGCTCTGGCTGGCTTCAGCCCTTGACAAGGTCGCCCGCGGCGCCCAACGCATTCCCAATCCGGATGCCGAGCGCAACCCGGCCATGGCCCATCTCTTCATCATCAACCCACTTTCCGGCGAGCGCATGGACAGTCTGTTTTCCACCCATCCGAGCACCGAAAACCGCATCGCCGCCTTGCAGGCGATGGCGCGCGAGATGGGTGGCAGCGAAACCCAGACCTCCCCGCGCCAGGCCCCCTCGCCACGGCAGGCGGACGAAGAACAGCCGTCAGGCCCTTGGGATCAGGTCGCGCGGCCCGAGCAGCCCGCAGAGCCGGCCAAGCCGAAAACCAATCCGTGGGGACGCAATCCGACCGGGCCTAAAGGCCGGTGGTCTTAAGCGTGGCGGACAAAGGATCTAGACGCGCAATTGCAAGTGATCATCAGCAAAATTCCGGTGGCGAATTTGTCGCCGGCCTTGCTGCCCGCAAGGCGGCAGCGCGTCTGCTGGCCGCCGTCATCGATGCCAGGACGCCGCTTGACGGGCTGACCGACCATGAGAATGGCCACCCGCAATACAAGGCGCTCGACTTGCGCGATCGGGCGCTGGTGCGCGCCATACTGGTCACGGCACTTCGTTATCGCATGACCATCACGGGGCTGCTCTCGCGCCGCCTGGAAAAGCCGCTGCCGCCCAACGCCACCGCCCTGTCGCACATATTGCATGTGGCGGCGGCGCAGATCCTGTTCCTCGACATTCCTGACAGCGCCGCCGTCGATCTTGCCGTGACCCATGCCAAGTCCGACCCACGCACGCTGCGCTTTGCCGGCCTCGTCAACGGCGTGCTGCGCACGCTGGCGCGTGCCAAGGAGACAGAGTTACCCGCCGCCCTTGCCGCCACCGACGAAGCACCAAGATGGTTTTCCGACCGGCTGAAGGCGACCTACGGCGTCGACAAGGCCAGGCAGATCCTCGCTGCCCACCGCGTCGAGGCGCCGGTCGATTTCTCGGTCAAGTCCGACCCCGCGCTGTGGGCTGAAAAACTCGGCGGCATCGTGCTGCCGACCGGTACTGTGCGCGTCCAAAAACTTAGCGCATCCGTCACCGAACTGCCCGGCTTCACCGAGGGCGCCTGGTGGGTGCAGGATGCCGCGGCCAGCCTACCGGCGAGGCTGTTCGGCGATGTCAGGGGGCTTCGCGTCGCCGATCTCTGCGCCGCGCCCGGCGGCAAGACGGCCCAGCTCATCCTTGCCGGCGCGCAGGTCACCGCCGTCGACACGTCGAAGAACCGGCTGGCCCGGCTGGCGCAGAATCTTGAGCGCCTCGGCCTCGCCGCAGAGATCGTCCAGGCCGATCTGCTCGCTTATCAGCCGAACGAATTGTTCGATGCTGTTCTGCTCGACGCGCCCTGCTCCTCGACCGGCACGGTGCGGCGGCATCCCGACGTACCCTGGACCAAGACACCGGCCGACGTTGAAAAGCTTGCCGCCCTGCAGGCAAGGCTGCTTGCCCGCACTGTGACCCTGGTCAGGCCGGGTGGGCGCATCGTCTTTTCCAACTGTTCGCTCGACCCGCTCGAAGGCGAGGCGCTTCACCGCGCCTTCCTCGCCGGAACGGCTGATATCGTCGACGATCCGCTGCGCCCAGGCGAAGTCGCGAGCATCGATGCGTTCCTGACGCCGCAAGGCACGCTGCGCACGACGCCCGCCGACATGGAGCTCGAATCCCCAGAGGTTTCCGGTCTGGACGGCTTCTTCGCCGCCCGCATGCGCAGGGCTCTTTAAAGACTTGGGCCCAGAAAATTTGTCGAGTTTTTTGGGGAGAACCATGCGGAAAGCGGGTTGAACTCCAGGACTTCCGTGGAATTCGCCTTCGCATAAGTTCTTGAATCACATAAGCTTGTCTTCGGGTTGAGGGCGTTGAGGAGGGGTTTTGGCACTCGCTGCCGGCAGCACGACGCGTCTATGGACGCTTGTCGCGAGGGAGTTCTGGCGCAAGGCGCGCCGGCGCCTGCGTGCCGGGCCTGTCTATCGCTGGCGCTATTCCGGCCGCACGCCGGAACGCGTCCTGATTGCTCCACCCGACCTGCGCCTCGCCGACCCACAGATCGCGCTTGAGATCTACTATGGCCGCTATCCGCTGTCAGGGCATATGGTGGAGACCGGCGGCAAGTCGCCGTTCCAGATCGCGGTGCCCAATCCCGGCTGGCAAAAGACGCTGCATGGCTTTCGCTGGCTGCGCCACATGCGCGCTGCCGGCTCCGAACTCGCCGCGGCCAATGCCCGCGCGCTGGTTTCCGACTGGATCGCCATGCATGGCGGCCAGATTTCCGGCGTCGGCTGGGATCCAGGCACGACGGCCAAGCGCGTCATTGCCTGGCTGCAGCATTCCTCGGTGGTGCTGCAAGGCGCTGAATTTCCCTTCTACCGCGCCTTCCTGAAATCGCTCGCCGTCCAGATCCGCTACCTCAGGGCGATGGCGCGCGAGATGCCGGACGGCAAGGACAGACTGCGCGCCCGTATAGCGCTCGCCTTTGCCGCTCTGTCGTTGCCGGCGCCCGCATCGGGACTGCGCAACGCGACGCGCAACCTCGCCGAGGAGCTCGATCGCCAGATCCTGCCCGATGGTGGTCATATCTCCCGCAATCCGATGACCGTTCTCGAGCTGCTTGCCGACCTTCTGCCGCTGCGCCAGACCTATGCCAACCAAGCGGAGACGCCGCCGGCGGCCCTGATGGGGGCGATCGACCGCATGCTGCCGGCGCTGCGTTTCTTTCGCCACCAGGATGGCAGTCTCGCCCGCTTCAACGGCATGGGCGCGACCATCCACGATCGTATCGCCACCATCCTGCGCCACGACGACACCGCCGGCGCGCCGCTACTGCACGCACCGCATTCGGGCTATGAGCGCCTCTCCATGGGCGGCGTGACGGTCATTGCCGATACCGGCCCGCCGCCGCCCGTCGATGTTTCCAACGCCGCGCACGCCGGCTGCCTTGCTTTCGAACTGTCCTCCGGCCGCCAGCACTATATCGTCAATGCCGGCGTCGACACCTATGGCGCCGCCGAATTCCGGCCGCTTGCCCGCGCCACGGCCGCCCACTCGACCGCCACAATCAACGACACTTCGTCGGCGCGATTCAGTCATTCGCTGCGCGTCAACGACCTGCTTGGCACGCCGCTGATTGGCGGCCCGCAGAATGTGCCCTGCAAACGCACCGACCACCCAGGCAGCCAGGGTTTTCTGGCCCGCCATGACGGTTATGTCGCGCGCTTCGGCTTTTTGCATGAGCGCGAGCTGAAGTTGACCACCGACGGCAATGTGCTCGCCGGCAGGGACCGGTTCCAGCGGCCGGGCAATGCTGCCATCCGCAACAATGGCCGCGATTTCGTCACCGTGCGCTTCCACATACATCCCGACATAAACCTGCTCCAGGATGAGCATGACCGCCTGGTGCTGGCCGCCGACCAGGCCGATACCTGGGTTTTCACCTGTACCGAAGTTGCGCCCGACGTCGAGGAATCGATCTATTTCGCCGGCCTTGGCGGACCGCGCCGCAGCCGGCAGATCGTGCTGGCCTTCAAGGCCTCGGAGATATCGGAAGTCCACTGGCAACTGACGCGGACCGTGATCGCCGGCTATCCCCAGAAAAGCTGACTGTGTCTGCCGGTGATGAAGCGTCCGGCTTGATTGAGCTTCCACCTTGATTTCCTGATGTCATGTGCTACGGCGCGCGGACACTTTCCAAATCGAAAGGCCGCCACCCCATGGCCGTCGCCGCCAAGAACATTCCCGCGCCCGACCTCGTTCCCGTGCGTCGCGCGCTGCTCTCCGTTTTCGACAAGACCGGCCTCATCGATTTCGCCAGGGCATTGGCCGCGGCCGGCGTCGAGCTGGTCTCCACCGGCGGCACGGCAAAGGCGATCGCCGAAGCCGGCATGGCTGTGCGCGACGTGTCCGAGTTGACAGGCTTTCCCGAGATCATGGACGGCCGTGTCAAGACGCTGCACCCTTCGGTGCACGGCGCGCTGCTCGGTGTGCGCGACGACCCGGACCACGCCAAAGCCATGCACGATCACAACATCGAGCCGATCGATCTCGTCGTCTCCAATCTCTACCCCTTCGAGGAGGTCCGCCGCTCCGGCGCCGGCTACGCCTCGATCGTCGAGAACATCGACATAGGCGGCCCGGCGATGATCCGTGCCTCGGCCAAGAACCACGCCTATGTCGCCATCGTTACCGATCCTGGCGATTATGCCTCGGTGCTCAATGCGCTGGAGATGAATTTCGGCGCGCTGTCGCTGGATTTCCGCAAGAAGCTGGCGGCCAAGGCATTCGCCCGCACCGCCACCTATGATGCGGCGATCTCCGGCTGGTTCGCCGAAGCGCTCGAGATCGAGCATCCGACCTGGCGCGCCTTCGGCGGCAGGCTGGACCAAATCATGCGTTATGGCGAGAACCCGCATCAGGGCGCCGGCTTCTATGTCGACGGCGACAAGCGGCCAGGCGTCGCCACGGCCCGCCAGCTTCAGGGCAAGCAGCTTTCCTACAACAATATCAACGACACTGACGCCGCCTTCGAGCTGGTCGGCGAGTTCGACCCGGCCCGCTCGGCCGCTGTCGCCATCATCAAGCATGCCAACCCCTGTGGCGTCGCCGAAGGCGCTTCACTGAAGGCGGCCTATGCCAAGGCGCTGGCCTGCGATCCCGTCTCGGCCTTCGGCGGCATCGTTGCGATGAACCGCCTGCTCGATGCCGAGGCCGCCGAGGAGATCGTCAAGACCTTCACCGAAGTCATCATCGCGCCGGGCGCCTCGGAGGAGGCGGTTCAGATCGTCGCCGCCAAGAAGAACCTGCGCCTGCTGGTCACCGGCGGCCTGCCCGATCCGCGCGCCGCCGGCACCACCGTCAGATCCGTTTCCGGCGGATTGCTCGTCCAGGGCCGCGACAACGCGGTGGTCGACGACCTGGAACTGAAGGTCGTGACGAAGCGCGCACCGACGCCGCCCGAGATGGCCGATCTGAAATTCGCCTTCCGCATCGCCAAGCACGTCAAGTCGAACGCCATCGTCTATGCCAGGGATAGCGCCACGGTCGGCATCGGCGCCGGCCAGATGAGCCGCGTCGATTCCTCGCGCATCGCCGCGCGCAAGGCGCTCGATGCCGCCGAGGCCGCTGGTCTCTCCGAGCCGCTGACCAAGGGCTCGGTCGTCGCCTCCGATGCCTTCTTCCCCTTCGCCGACGGGCTCTTGTCGGCGATCGAAGCCGGCGCCACCGCCGTCATCCAGCCCGGCGGCTCGATGCGCGACGACGACGTCATCGCCGCCGCCGACGAGCACGGCATCGCCATGGTCTTTACCGGCGTGAGGCACTTCCGGCACTGAGCGCCCCCTTTTCCTTCTCCCCTTGTGGGAGAAGGTGGATCGGCGCGCAGCGCCGAGACGGATGAGGGGTGTTGGAAGGAATGGGACGTTGGCGTTCCCTGGAACACCCCTCATCCGACCGAGCTTCGCTCGGAAACGGAGTTATTCCGCCAGCCGGTCCGCCGGGTATGGCGTCTTGATCAGGATCGCTATGCCGACGCCGAGGAACAACACGATGGCCGCCATGCCGAGCCTTGCCGAGCCGCTGGCCAAGGTGATCGTTGCCACCATGAAAGGCGCGGCGAAACTGGTCGCCCGCCCGGCCAGCGCGTAGATGCCGAAATAGCGGCCCGACTCCGCGGCGGTGACGCTGCGCGCCATGTAGGAGCGCGACGATGCCTGCACCGGGCCAAAGGCCAGGCCGATCAGCAGGCCGTAGAAGATATAGGCTTTTTCCGCCGCTGTGCCGAACAAGCCGCCGCTATCCGTTTCGGGCATGATCCAGGCACCGAACAGCGTATAGCCTGGGCCGGTTGAGACGATACCGATCGTGGCGATGCTGAGCAGGACGAGCGAGATCATCACGATGATCTTGGAGCCGAGCGCCGTGTCGAGGCGCGCGGCAACCAGACAACCGACGATGGCGACGACATTGAGGATGATGCCGAACATGCCGATCTCGGTGATCGACCAGTGGAACATCGCTGCCGCAAATGTGCCGCCCAGCGCCAGCAGGGCATTGACGCCGTCCTGATAGATCATGCGGGCAATGAGAAAGCGGAAGATGCCACTGCGCTGCCGCACCTCGGCCAGCGTCGACTTCAATTCCGACAATCCTTCGCGCACCGCCGGCCCGATCGGAAGGCCTTTGATGGCATCGGGCGTGAAGAAGAACATTGGCAGGATGAACAGGAAATACCAGCCGGCCGACAGCGGTCCGGTGGCCCTCGCATCCTCGCCGAGTTTCGGATCGAGGCCGAAGAGCGGGTCAATGCCGATGATCGTCTTGCCGGTTTCCGGCGAGCCCGCCAAACAGGTGACGACGAAGATCAGCGCGATCATCCCGCCGAGATAGCCAAGGCCCCAGGCCACGTTTGAGACATGGCCGATCTCGCTCTTCGGCACCAGCCGCGGCATCATCGAGTCGTTGAAGACCGTGGAGAATTCCGCCGCCACAGAGGCGAGCGAAAAGAACATCACGACCAGGAAAAGGTTCGAGCCGGGCGCGGCGAACCATAGCAGGCAAAGACTGATGATCTTGATCGAGGCGAAGAATGCTATCCATGGCTTGCGCGGCCCGGTCTGGTCGGCGATCGAGCCGAGGATGGGCGACAGCACGGCGATGACCAATCCCGCAGCGGCGATGCCGTAGCCCCAGGCCGCCTGGCCCGTCTCCGGGTCGCTCGCCATGCGCGAGACGAAATAGGGCCCGAATATGAAGGTGGTGATGACCGTGAAGAACGGCTGCGCCGCCCAGTCGAACAGCATCCAGCCCCAGATGCCGCGCCTCGACGTCCGCTGCACTGCTACCTCGGCCATGTCCCCTCCGCTCGCCTTCGTTTTGTCGGCGGCGCCATGTCTGCATGTTTTCGAACTGCGACGCAAATGAACAAGCATAGTGCCGCCGCTCATTGCCCTGCATTCCTCGCCCCCACGGAGTGGGGGGGAGAGGTGGCTCGGCGAAGCCGAGACGGAGAGGGGGAAATGCGCCATCCCAAGCTTGAGTTGATCGTTCAAGAAGGGGCTCCGCTCTACGAAACCCCCTCTCCGACCGCTTCGCGGCCACCTCTCCCCCGCTCTGGCGGGGGGCGAGGAACCCAAGCCCAGTCTACATCCCCGCCAGGTCGCTCATCAGCCCTGACGCCACCGACAGCCTGGACACCGTGATCTCGCCGCCTTCGGTCAGCGCCTGCAGCCGCTCGCGGATGCGCGCCACCCGCTCGCCCCCGGCCTCCAGCCATGCCGCGACCGGGTCCGCCGCCTTGGCATGGCCGGTGAGCGCGGCCACCGCGATGCCGCGCCTGGCCGCGCCGATCGTGTCGGTGGCGCGCGAAAGCGCCAATTGATCGTAATAGTCGGACGGCGAGATCGAGCGCGCCGCGTCCTCGACGCGCGGGATGCGGAAGGCATCGCTGACCGCGAAAAACGCCTTCGCGGTGGCAACGATGTCGGCATTCGCCATCCGTGACGCCAGAGCGATGTCGGGGATGAGTTCCCCGACATCGCTCTGTGCCAATTGTACGGCCAGGCTTTCCGGCGCGCCGCCCTTGAACAGACTGTGCCGCCGCTCCTCGATCCGTTCGCGCGAATAGGCGGGCAGCAGCGAAATGAGCTTCGGTTCGAGCGCCTTGCGCGCCTCCTGCAACTCGGCGATCCGCTGACCGAGCGGTGCAATGCCGGCATCGTTCTTCAGGTACCAGCCGCTGGTCACATAGATAAGCCGGCTAATGGACTGGTAGAGGTCGAGCTGCGCCTGGCCGTCGATCTGGTTGTCGAGCGCGTCGATCTCCCTGTAGAGCGCCGGCAGCGCAAAACCGTCGCGGACAACCGCGAAGGTCCGCACCACGTCGGCCGCCGTGCGTCCGGTTGCTTCCTGCAGCCGGTTGACGAAGGAGGGGCCGCCGCGATTGACCAGATCGTTGGCCACGACACGGGCGATGATCTCGCGGCGCAGGCGATGGTCGTGGATCTCGGCCGCATATTTCTTGGCCATGCGATCGGGGAAATAGCCCATCAGGTCGCTGTCGAAATGCGGATCGTCGGGCACGTCGCTGGCGACGATGTCGGAGAACAGAACGATCTTGGCATAGGCGAGCAGCACGCCGAGCTCGGCCCTGGTCAGCGGTTCGCCGCGCGCCTCGCGCTCGGCAAGGGCCGCGGGAGACGGCAGCGTCTCGACGGCGCGATCGAGCAGCCCGCGCGCTTCCAGCGCCGTCATGAAGCGGCTCTGATGCGCAATGTCGGCCAGGCCACGCTTGCGGGCGACCGACAGGGCCAAAGTCTGCTGGTAGTTGTTGGACAGCACGAGCGAGCCGACCTCATCGGTCATCTCGGCCAGCAATTTGTTGCGCACAGGCCGCGTCAGCGCGCCCTTGCGCATGGCCGAGGCCAGCGCGATCTTGATGTTGACCTCGACGTCGGAGCAGTTGACGCCGCCCGAATTGTCGATGGCGTCCGAATTGCAGCGGCCGCCAGCCAGCCCGAACTCGATGCGGGCGCGCTGCGTCACGCCGAGATTGGCGCCCTCGCCGATGACCTTGGCGCGCACGTCGAGCGCGGTCACCCGAATGGCGTCGTTGGCGCGGTCGCCGGCATCCGCGTTGGTTTCGGTCGATGCCCGCAGATACGTGCCGATGCCGCCGAACCACAGAAGGTCGACCGGCGCCTTGAGGATGGCGCTCATGATCTCGACCGGGGAGGCGGTCGTCTTGGCAAGACCGATCGCGGCGGCCGCGGCCGGCGGCAGCGTGATCGATTTCTGGCTGCGCGAGACGATGACGCCGCCTTCCGACAGCTTGGTCTTGTCGTAGTCCTGCCAGCTCGAACGCGGCAGATCGAACATGCGTTTGCGCTCGGCCATCGAGGCCGCCATGTCAGGATCGGGATCGATGAAGATGTCGCGATGGTCGAAGGCGGCGATCAGCCTTGTCTGTGGTGATAGGAGCATGCCGTTGCCGAACACGTCGCCCGACATGTCGCCGACGCCGACGACGGTGAAGGGCGAGGTCTGGATGTCGCGGTTCATCTCGCGGAAATGCCGCTTCACCGCTTCCCATGCGCCCTTGGCAGTGATGCCCATTTTCTTGTGGTCGTAGCCGGCCGAGCCGCCGCTGGCAAAGGCGTCGTCGAGCCAGAAGCCATGCTTTTCGCTGATCGCATTGGCGGTATCGGAGAAGGTCGCCGTGCCCTTGTCGGCGGCGACGACGAAATAGGGATCGTCCTGGTCGCGCCTGACCACGCCGGCCGGCGGGATGACGCCGTCCAGGCCGATATTGTCGGTGATCGACAACAGGCTCGATACAAAGTTCTTGTAGGCCGAGGTGCCGGCTTCGAAGATGGCGTCGCGGCCGGCGCTCATTGGCAGTTTCTTCGGATAGAAACCGCCCTTGGCGCCGACCGGCACGATCACCGCGTTCTTGACCTGCTGCGCCTTGACCAGGCCGAGCACCTCGGTGCGGTAGTCCTGGGCGCGGTCCGACCAGCGCAAGCCGCCGCGCGCAACCGGACCGAAGCGCAGATGCACGCCCTCGACCTCGGAACCGTAGACGAAGATCTCGCGCCACGGCCGCGGCGCCGGCAGGCCGTCGACCGCCTGCGAGTCGAGCTTGATCGCCAGCGACTGGCCTTTCGCCTTCGTATCGGCAACGAAATGATTGGTGCGCAGCGAGGCTTCGATCAGATTGAGATAGCGGCGGATGATAGTGTCGTCATCGATGTTGGGCACCTCTTCCAGCGCATCCTTGATCTTGGCCTTGAGATGTTTGGCCGCCACCGCGCCTTCGCCCTCGGCCATCGGCCCAAGACGGGCGACGAACAGCGCATGCAGGCCGCGCGCGATGTCGGGATAGCGGTTGAGTGCTGCCGCGATGAAATCCTGGCTCTGCGGGATGCCCGCCTGCTGCAGATAGCGGCCATAGGCGCGCAGGATGGTGACTTCGCCCGACCACAGGCCGGCGGTCTGGGCAAGCCCGTTATAGCCGTCATTGTCGATGTCGCCGCGCCACACCGACAGGAACGCGTCCTCGAACAATGCACCGCTGTCGCTGAGGTCGATCGGCTTACCGTAGCTGTTTTCAAGCTCCATGTCGTGGATGAAGACCATGCCGGGCTGATCACTATTGATCATGCCCGAGCGATCGTCGCCGACCTCGAAGGTGCGCTCGCTGATGACGCGGAAGCCGATGTTTTCCAGCACCGGCACCCGCCGGGACAGCGCCACCGGCTCGCCGTGGTGATAGATCTTGAGCGCGGCCTGATGTGGCTTCTGGTCGGCATGGCGGTAATAATCGATGGCGATCGGATTGCCGGCATCGATCCCGGCGATCCGCCTGGCGTCGGCCAGCGCCACCGCCGGCGGGAAACTGTCGCGGTAGCTTTCCGAGAAACGCGAGGCGATGGCTGTGAGCGCCGCCTCGGCGCCGGTCTCAGCGGCTGCTTCACGCAGCGCGTCATCCCAGGTGCGCACGATGTCGCGGATTGCCGCCTCGATGGTGGCCTGCTCGATCTTCGGCGTCTTGCCGCCGGAACGGCCGATGATAAAGTGGACGCGCGCCAGACCGCCTTCGGGGAAGGCTGGATAGTAGGCCGACAGCCGGCCTTCGAACGCCGTCTTCAGGTAGGCCCCGATCTTCTCGCGCACCACGCTGTCGTAGCGGTCGCGCGGCACGAAGACGAGGATGGAGACGAAACGGTCGAACTGGTCGGCGCGCACCAGCGCCCTGACGCGCGGCCGCTCAACCAGCCCCAATATGGCTTCGGCATGCTTGCGAAGGACTGGCACGGGAACCTGGAACAATTCGTCGCGCGGATAGCTTTCCAGCACATTGGTAAGCGCCTTGCCGGAATGGTCGCCGGGATTGAAACCGGACTTGGCGATGATGGTCTCGGCCTTCGACCTGAGATAGGGAATCTTCATCACCGAACGCGTGTAGGCAGTCGAGGTGAACAGGCCGACGATGCGCAATTCGCCCGCAAGCGCGCCCTTGGCGGTGTAGGTCTTGATGCCGATATAGTCGAGATAGATGCGGCGATGCACCGCCGACTTGGCGTTGGCCTTGGTGACGATCAGCGGTTCTGGCCCGTGCAGGAAGGCACGGATTTCCGGCGTCGTCGTCACCGCTTCGGTGCCGCGCCTGAGCACCAGCACGTCCGGATCGGACAGGATGCCGAGGCCGGGCTTCTCCGAGCGTTCCAGCGTGCCGCTCTTTTCGCCACCGGTGTATTTGAACTCGCGCATGCCGAGGAAGGTGAAATTGTCGTCGCGCAGCCATTCGAGGAAGGCGATCGCCTCGGTGACGCTGGCCTTGTCGAGCGGCACCGGCGCATAGCGGAATTCGTGGATCGCCTGGTCGAGCCGCGCCAGCATCGGCTTCCAGTCGGTGACCGCGGCGCGCACCTGGCCCAGAAGCTTCTTCAATCGCCCGGCCAAAGCCTCGGCCTGCTCGACCGGAAGGCGGCCGATATGGACGTGGATGACGCTCAGTCGGTCATGGCTGGGATCACCCTTGGCGAAACCGCCATCGCCGAGGATTTCCTCGACGCCGCCCTTACCGTGCCTGACGACGATGACCGGATGAGTAACCAGCAGCGGTTCGCCGGCGCTGTCGGTGATCTCACCGAGGATGGAATCGAACAGGAATGGCATGTTGTCATTGACGACGGTGATGATCGTCATCGGCCGGCCTTGGCGCACGACGCCGGAATCGACGTCGATGGCGACAACGCAATCGCCTTTCTTATGTTTGGCGACGGCGCGCCTGGCGAGATCGGCGGCGCGTTCGAGGTCGGCGGCGCCGTAGGCGGCGACGTCTTCGGCAGGCGCGCGGGCCAAGAGATAGTCCCCTAGACTGCCTTGTCGTTCGCTCGCCTTTACCGCGCCTCCCCTCACCGTAGCTGTCCTTTTCGGCTGGCTTGCGGCTTTCACGCTGGCCATGATGCGAAGTCCCTCCCGTCACATGCTTTTGCAACTATGGTAGCAGATGACCGGTATTTGGCGACAAAGGTTTGACGGCTTGCGACGAAATGTCGGAAATCGGCGCAAATCACGGATGAATGATGAGGAGCGTGTCCATGACAGGCAGGATTACGTCACTTGACCTCGAGCAGGCGGAATTGAGCGAAGCGACCAAGGCCTATTTCACCAAATGCGAGGAGAAGCTCGGCCTCGTTCCGAATGTGCTCAAAGCCTACGCCTTCGACGAGAAAAAGCTGCGCGCCTTCACCGACATGTACAATGATTTGATGCTGGGGGACTCCGGCCTGTCGAAGCTGGAGCGCGAGATGATCGCGGTCGCCGTCTCCTGCGTCAACCACTGTTACTATTGCCTGGTCGCCCATGGCGCGGCGGTGCGCCAGCTCTCCGGCGATCCGGCCTTCGGCGAGATGATGGTGATGAATTTCCGCGCCGCCGATCTTTCCCCGAGGCAAAAGGCCATGCTCGAATTCTCGGTCAAGCTGACCGAGGAGCCGGCCAGGATCGTCGAGGCCGATCGGGCGACACTTCGCGAGGCCGGCTTTTCCGATCGCGACATCTGGGACATCGCCTCGACCGCCGCCTTCTTCAACATGTCGAACCGGCTGGCGGCGGCGATCGACATGCGGCCGAACGACGAATACCACGCCATGGCGCGATAGGGCCAGATTGGCTCCACTATCGGTCCTGGGGCAACAATCGTTTGACAGGCGGACGCTGACAGCTAGTTTTCCAGGAAACAAAATTTCCAGGGGGTGAAACTCGTGACCCGAAGCCCTGCTTCGACAATGGGAGCCCCTTATGCTGGAACGAATTGCCAAAATCCCTCTCTGCGCCCTGACCGTGACGGTGGCGCTCTTCGCAGCCCCCGCCCTCGCCTTCGAGGCGACCACCACCTACCAGCCGATCGCCGAAGCTGCCGCCGCCAAGACGATAACACTGACCGGCCATGACTTGACCATCGACCAGGTCATCGACATCGCCCGCAACGGCGCCAAGGTCGAGCTCAGTCCCGAGGCGCTGCAGCGTTCGGCGGATGCCTATGGCCTGCTGCTGGAGGGCGCGGCCGAAGGTGTCACCATTTACTGGTTCAACCGCGGCGCCGGCGACCAGCGCGAGACCGTTATCTTCTCCGGCGACCCGACGACGCCGGAAAACACCAAGCTTCTCAAGGACCAGCAGCTGGCCCGCTTCAAGGGCGGCGTGACACGCGGCTACGGACCGGAACTACAGGAGGAAGCGCTGGTGCGCGCGATCATGGCGATCCGCGCCAACACCATGTCCTACGAAGCGGCAAGCCCGCAACTGACTCGCGCCCTCGTCGACATGCTGAACAAGCGCGTGACACCGGTCGTGCAATCACGCGGCACGCTGGGCGAAGGCGACCTTGCGACGCTGGGCAATATCGGCGCCGCCATGGTGGGCGAAGGCGAGGCCTATTTTCGCGGTGTCCGCATGCCGGCGGCGCAGGCGCTGGCCGAGGCCGGGCTGAAGCCGCTCGAACCCTTCGCCGCCGATCAGGCGGCACTGATCAGCACCAACGCCTATGCGCAGGCACAGGCGGCGCTGCTGGTCGAGGATGCGCGAAAGTTGCTGGAATGGACCGATCTGAGCTATGCCATGGGCCTCAATGGCATGAACTCCAGCGTCACGCCGATCTCGGCACCAGTGCAAGCGATGCGGCCGTATCCATGGCTGACCTGGGATGCGGCCCGCATCATGGACATGATCAAGGGCAGCTATCTCTTCGACGAAGACCCGGCCCGCATCATCCAGGATCCCGAAAGCATGCGCGCCTCCAGCCAACGCCAGGGCTCGGCCTGGCAGGCCTGGGCCGATCTGCGCGATTCCGTGCTTTTGTCGATCAATTCGTCGGATCACAATCCGGCCGTCCTGCCCGGGCTGACGCCGCAAAGTTCGCCGGAGCTGAGCACGCCGCAATTCATGCAATATTACATCAAGGGCGGGAAGCTGAGTAACGGCAAGTCCGGCTATATCTTCTCCAACGCCAATTGGGATCCATATCCGATGGCCAACCAGGTCGAGGCCTTCACGCTTGCCTTGACCAATCTGGGCGTCGCCGTGGCCCAGCGTATCGAGCGCTTTCGCAATCCCTTCTTCACGGTGATCAAGCCCGCCGATGTGCTGAGCGCCGACCAGCGCAAGGACATCCCGACCTTCGACGGTTACCTGCCGACCGATCTGTGGCAGGACCTTGCCGACCGCGGCACGCCGGTGACCCCGGCCGGACAGGCAATCGTCGCCACAGTCGAGGATCTGGAGGCGCAGACCCGCATCAAGACGACGCGTGCTCGCGAGGCCGTCGACGTGTCGTTTCATCTGGTGGCGCAGGACCTGTTGACGGCGAGCTACTGGATGGAGCTGCGCAAGGCGCAAAAGCCGGAGCGAAAGTTCGGCGAGGCGCCGACGGCCGCGCTCGCGGCGCTCCGCAAGGTGATCCCCTGGCATCAGCCGGCGGCGGAGCGGCCAAGGCGCCCGCTCGGCATGGTCGCCTATGACTTCATGCAGGACAATCCGGCCGCAAATTTCTATCCGGGCGGACCGCAGGCGCCGAAGAGTGCAACGGCGCCGACTGCCGGCGTGCTGCCCAATTAATGCATGTCTCGCAAAAGTGTGCAGCGGTTTTGCGATAACGACATGCATAAAACAGGCACGACCAAACGATGCCTCCCGCTCAATGGCGCAGTGAGGCATCGCGGTTGCGAACCAGCCGCGCCTTATATTAGCTGTTTCGCATTCTCGTTGCTTGTTGGCCGGTTTGGCCCGATGATCGGCATGCGGCATGACCGCGTGCCGGTTCGATGCCGCTGATCAGGGAGGAGAACATGGCGAAATTTCTCTACGTCTATCATGGCTCGGGCAAGATGCCGACCGACGAGGCCGAGCGAAAAGCAGCGATGGATGCCTGGACCGGCTGGTACGCCAAGCTCGGCTCGGCCATTGTCGACGGTGGCAATCCGGTCGGCATGTCGAAGACCGTGCTGCCGGGCGGCAAGGTCGAGAACAATGGCGGCAGCAATCCGACCGCCGGCTATACGATCATCGAAGCCAAAGACATCGACGATGCCGTCGCCAAGGCCAAGGATTGCCCGATCCTGACCGATCCGGGTTTCAGCGTCGAGATCGCACCGATCGTCGAAATGATGTGACGCCGCTCAGGACCGCGCCGCGATCGCCGCCGCGGCGCCGGCCATGGTGCCGGCGCTGATCCGGTTGGCGATCTTCATCGCGCGTTTGCTCCGCAGCAGTTTTCGCGCCTGCGATGCGGCCAGCACCCAGGCGAGATCGATGGCGATGAGGACCACCGCCATGGTCGCCGTCAGCTCGATCCAGCCGACGAGGCTGACCGAGGCGAGGTCGATGATGGTCGGCAACAGCGCCAGGTAGAACATCATGATCTTGGGATTGCCGAGCGTCACCGCCATGCCGGCGAAAAACAGTTTGACGGCCGAATCTTCGCGTGGCATCTCGCCCTCGCGCGCCTCGACAGGGGCCGTCCACATCTTCCAGGCAAGGTAGGCGAGGTAGAGAACGCCGACCCACTTCACGACGACGAAGGCGAAGTGGAAGGTCTGCGCCACCACCGCCAGCCCGAACACCGCCAGCGACAGCCAGATGCCCTCGCCGATCCACATGGCGAGCAGGAACGGGAACACGTCGCGAAAGCCTTTTGCGATGACCCGCGCCACGAGCGCCGCAATCGACGGGCCGGGCGAGCCGGCAGCGACAAGCAGGGCGCCGGCAAAGATCAGAAGCGAGGTGAGGTGCATGACCGGGACTTTGTTTGAGACGGTTGGTTCAACTTTAACATTAGCGCAACTCCTCTTGCGACGGTAGCACCGCGAGGAAGGGCACTGCGGGGGGCTGACTTGGCCAAGATTGCCGTAAAAAATTGCGGACCGGAACTCGACCAGCATTTCGACCAAAACACGTGAGAGTCCGATTGAGTTGACAGAACATCGGACCTGCAGCCCAGCCCGTTAATAACCGAGTCGCGGGAGGAGAGCGTCTATTGCGGCCGTTGGATCACAGCTATAGTCACATTGAATAATGTTCCCGGGCGGGCAGATGACATCAAAGCAACCGATTGCGTTTCTCAGCTACGTGCGATCAGACGATGATCACGATTCTGGACGAATAACGGAACTACGCCAACGCCTTGAGGGCGAGGTCAAGATACAGACCGGCGAAGACTTTCCGATCTTTCAAGATCGCAATGACATTAAGTGGGGTCAGGTCTGGAAGGAACGAATCGAGACCACAATCCTGGACATTACGTTTCTGATTCCGATCATTACACCGACCTATTTTAGAAGCGAGATGTGCAGAAAGGAGTTCGAGACCTTCCTTATCCGAGAAAGCGCCCTCGGAGAGGACCGGCTTATCTTGCCCATCTACTATGTACAGGCGAAGCAGTTAGAAGCCGGCTTCCCCAGAGGAACAGACGCAATTGCCGACGTGTTGAAGACACGCAACTGGGCTGATTGGCGTCAATATCGGTTCGATCCACTTAGCGCCCCGGAAATAAAGAAGGCTATCGCTGGAATGGCTTCAACCATTGGAATGGCAATGGATGAACTACATGAAGTTTTGAGAGCCGCAACGGCGAAACCTGTTTCGGAAAAGATCTCCCCCTTACCTCCAAGCCCACCATCGCGACCACGAATAGCAGACTACTCACCCATAGTCGAAGCCGCGCGAGGATCAAAAATTGAACCAGCGCGCTTGGAGGAACTCAGATCCAGGGACTACTTCGCTTACACAACTCGTTTTGACGAAATAATCGTGCCAACCATGCTGTCCGAGCCATCGGACACCCTCAAGCTACAATCTTCGCTAGTGAGAAGGGTAGGAATTAATCAACGATCTCATAATTCTATAATAAAAATGGCCGAAGATTTACTCGGAGCTATCTCTGATCGGAGCAAAATCGCAATCACGATTTTAATTGATAACTCCGGGAGCATGCGCGGGGACAAAATAAGCACTGTCGCCACGTGGATCTCGATAGTCAGCAATATGCTCCAAAAAGTTGAGATTCCTCACGAGGTTTTGGGCTTCACCACCCGCGCATGGAAGGGAGGACAGTCACGAGAGCTTTGGCTCATGGACGGCAAGCCGGAATCGCCCGGCAGATTGAACGACATCAGATACCTGCTGTACAAGGAGTATGGAAATTCATTCCAAGAAGGGTTGCCGAACTTCGCAATCATGTTGCGCGAAGGACTTTTGAAAGAGAATATTGATGGAGAGGCATTGCTTTGGGCTCGGTCTCGCATATTAAAACAAACTGCCGACAGAAAGATTGTCCTCGTTATAAGCGATGGTGCGCCGGTTGATGACTCAACATTGTCTGAGAATGATCCAAGAATACTCCATGAACATCTAATAGCCACTGCTCAATGGATCCGGGATCAGGCTAATATTGAGCTATTAGGCGCAGGTATCGGACATGATGTTTCGAGATATTATGGCAAAGCCAGCTTTGCGCTTGAGGAGGAGGGCTTTGGGTCCCAGTTGCTAGGCACAGTTGTGCGAGCAATCACTAGGGACGACACGTTGGCAGCAAGATTTGATCCGCCAACGTCAAAGCCTCCAAAGGACAAACGGCGAGCCAAGAGGCCGACAAAAATCGATCCGCTACAATAGGTTCTGCTTATACAACGCCCCCGCGAGGGCGGCGCGCGAGCATGCGAGTCCTCACTTAATTCCCCGAGAAAAGCTTACGCCGCGCCGACCACCTTGGCCGACTTCTCAAAACGCTTGCGCTCGTTCGGGTCGAGATAGAGCTTGCGCAGCCGGATGGTTTTCGGCGTCACCTCGACCAGTTCGTCGTCCTGGATCCAGGCCAGCGCCCGCTCCAGCGTCATGCGGATCGGCGGCGTCAGCTTCACCGCTTCATCCTTGCCGGCGGCGCGGATGTTGGTGAGCTTCTTACCCTTCAGCACGTTCACTTCGAGATCGTTGTCGCGGCTATGGATGCCGATGATCATGCCCTGATAGACCTTGACGCCCGGATCGATGACCATCGGGCCGCGATCTTCCAGGTTCCACATGGCGTAAGCCACCGACTCGCCCTGCTCGTTGGAGATCAGCACGCCATTGGTGCGGCCGGGCAATTCGCCCTTGTAAGGCTCGTAGGCATGGAACAGCCGGTTCATGACAGCGGTGCCGCGCGTGTCGGTCAACAGTTCCGACTGGTAGCCGATCAGGCCGCGCGTCGGCGCGTGGAAGACGATGCGCTGGCGGTTGCCGCCGGACGGGCGCAGCTCGACCATCTCGGCCTTGCGCTCCGACATCTTCTGCACGACGACGCCGGCATGCTCCTCGTCGACGTCGATGACGACTTCCTCGACCGGCTCCAGCAATTCGCCATTGTCGCCCTTCTGCATGACGACGCGCGGCCGCGACACGGCGATCTCGAAGCCCTCGCGGCGCATCGTCTCGATCAGCACGGCAAGCTGCAACTCGCCGCGTCCGGAAACGAAGAACGAATCCTTGTCCGCCGATTCCTCGATCTTCAGCGCGACATTGCCTTCGGCCTCGCGCAGCAGCCGGTCGCGGATGACGCGGCTGGTCACCTTGTCGCCTTCGGTGCCGGCCAGCGGCGAATCGTTGACGAGGAAGGACATGGTCACGGTCGGCGGATCGATCGGCTGCGCATGTAGCGGCTCGCTCACCGCCGGGTCGCAGAACGTGTCGGCGACCGTGCCTTTCGACAGGCCGGCAATGGCGACGATATCGCCCGCCTGCGCTTCGTCGATCGGTTGGCGCTCCAGCCCGCGGAAGGCAAGTATCTTCGAGACGCGGCCGGTTTCGATCTGGGTGCCGTCATGGTGCAGCACCTTGACCGCCTGGTTGGATTTCAGCGTGCCGCTCTCGATGCGGCCGGTGATGATGCGGCCGAGGAACGGATTGGCTTCCAGTATGGTGCCGATCATGCGGAACGGGCCGGGATGCACGGTAGGCGCCGGCACATGCTTGATGACGAGATCGAACAGCGGCGCCAGGCCCTGGTCCTTCGGACCTTCGGGGTTTTCCGAGACCCAGCCATCGCGGCCAGAGCCATAGAGGATCGGGAAGTCGAGCTGCTCGTCGGTGGCGTCGAGTGCGGCAAACAGGTCGAACACTTCGTTGACCACCTCGACATGGCGGGCGTCCGGCCGGTCGATCTTGTTGATGACGACGATCGGCTTCAGGCCGACCTTGAGCGCCTTGCCGACGACGAACTTGGTCTGTGGCATCGGCCCTTCGGCGGCGTCGACCAGCACGATGGCCGAATCCACCATCGACAGGATGCGCTCGACCTCACCGCCGAAATCGGCGTGGCCGGGGGTGTCGACGATGTTGATGCGGGTGTCCTTCCAGTCGACCGAGGTCGCCTTGGCCAGGATGGTGATGCCGCGTTCCTTTTCGAGGTCGTTGGAATCCATGGCGCGTTCGGCGACGCGCTGATTGTCGCGGAAGGAGCCGGACTGCTTCAAAAGCTGGTCGACGAGGGTGGTTTTTCCATGGTCGACGTGCGCGATGATCGCGATATTACGAATTTTCATGTTGTGGTCTCGGGAGCGTTGCAGGCAGCAGGCCAAAAGGCGCCGCCTCTTTCAGTTGCGCGGCTCATACAGGGTTTTTCGCATTTGCGAAAGAGGATGCCGATACCCAAATATCTGGTCACCAATTCTTAAGCCTCTTCGTGTCAAATGTTTTTTGTTAACCAAGGCGGAACCTTGCCGGCTCCGGGCAGTTCAATTTTCATGATCGATCCCCTCAGCAGATTGCGTCCGGTCCTGGCATGGGCAGTTCTCGCCGTGATTCTCGCGGCAGGTGCCGCGCAGTCGGCCGCGACGGTCAAGGATGCGGGCGCTGGCCTGAAGTCCGGCACACAGACGGCCGAGGAGCTTTTCGCCGACGCCCCCTATGGCGTCGACCCGGTGGTGACCGGACCGGTGAGTGCCTCCTTCAAGCAGAAGCAGCAGGCCGCCGGCTGCGACAGCGCGGTCTGGCCCAAGATTCCGACCGTTTGCTATCCGGATTAAGACTGCTTTCGGCACATTGTCGAAAGATCAGATCGAACCTTCCTGAATCTTGTCGACGCCGGCGCGGCCCCTCATCCGCCTGCCGGCACCTTCTTCCCGTGAACGGGGAGAAGCCCGCTGCGCGCAATGTCGACCCTCCTTCTGCAACGTTCGCGATTGGCGAAATCTTCGATGCAAGCTGCTTTCTCCCCGTTCACAGGGAGAAATGCCCGGCAGGGCAATGAGGGGCAGCGCGACGCTGCTGGTCCTAGAGGATGACCCGTGCCCCTCACGCCGACCGCACCGGATCGAGCGTCACCTTGTAGAGCTCGTTGTCGTCGCGATCCATCAGCCGCACTGTCATCTGTTCGGTGGCGCCGTTGATATCGACGAGACCGAAGAATTGCAGGCCGGCCGACGGCGGTAGGTTCTGGCCCTGCTCGGCGGTCGGCGCCTTGATGAATTTCAGCTCCGGCCCGAAGGTCATGTCGAAATCATTGGGGCCGAACGTGCCGGCATGGATCGGGCCGGAGACGAACTCCCAGAACGGGTTGAAATCCTGGAACTGCGCCTTGTCGGGATTGTAGTAGTGCGCCGCGGTATAATGCACGTCGGCGGTCAGCCAGACGGTGTTGTCGATGCCGGCGTTCTTGATGTAGCGCAGAAGATCGGCGATCTCGAGCTCGCGACCCTTTGGCGCACCATTATCGCCATTGCTGACCGCTTCGGCCCCGACCTTCTTGGCGCCGTCATCCCACACGACGAGGCCGAGCGGCATGTCAGCGGCGATGATCTTCCAGGTTGCCTTGGAGTTCGCCAGTTCGCGCTTCAGCCATTTGGTCTGCTGTTCGCCGAGAATGCGCGATTGCGGCGTCATCGTCTCCTGCATGGCCGGACCATTGGGACCGCGATAGGAGCGCATGTCGAGGAAGAACACGTCGAGCAGCGGCCCGTAGGCGATCTTGCGATAGACGCGGCCGGGTTCCGATGGCTCGTAGCGGATCGTCGTCATCTCATGAAAGGCGCGCGCCGCGCGGGCCGCCAGCACATGGATGGATTTTTCGCTGTAACGATCGTCGGCGCTGAGATCCTTGGAATCCGACCAGTTGTTCAGCACCTCATGATCGTCCCACTGGTAGAAGGTCGGACAGATGGCGCTGAGGCCAAGCACGCTCCTGTCCATCATGTTGTATTTCCACTGGTCCCGGTATTCCTCAAGCGTCTCGGCCACCTTGCGCTTGCCGTCGATCAGCACCACGTTCTTCCACTTGCCGCCGCCGGGCAAATCGACCTCGTCCTTCATCGCGCCATCGGCATAGATTGTGTCGCCCGAGTGCAGGAAAAAATCGGGCGTATGCTTGCCGATCGTGGCGTAGGTCTTCATCCCGGTCTCGTCGATGCCCCAGCCCTGGCCGGCGGTATCGCCCGACCAGGCAAACTTGATATCGCGCTTGGAGGCAGGTGCCGTGCGGAAGCGCCCGACGATTGGCTCAGAGACGGCGTTGATGTCGGCGAGATCCGCCGCGATCATGCGATAGAAGATGTCCTGGTCGGCGGCGAGGTCGGTGAGCAGCCGCTTCACCGTGTAATCGCTCGCCGGCGAGGTATCGAGCGGCGCAAGACGGGTGGCATTGGCGAAGTTCTCTGTCGACGAGACCTCGAACATGACGCGCGACGGGCGATCGGTGCGCGTCCACACCATGCCGCTGGTTTCATCGATATCGCCGGACTGGACGCCATGCGTGAAAGCCGGCCGCTGGCTGGCGCGGGAATAATAGGGAAGCGCAAGCCCCGAGACGCCGACGAGGCCGGCGGCGCTCGCGGAAGTGACGAAAGCACGGCGTGAAATCTTGTTCATGGCTGTCTCCTGGATGGCTTGAACGTCGCCACCAAAGTCCAGCCTCAATGTTTCAGCCGCATCTCGAAACCATGAAGGTTTCATTACAATCGACAGGAAAAAAGTCATGCGAACGGGCAGCCTGGTCGTCAGGCCACGCTTTGAAGTTTCGGCCGCGAAGGTGTGTTGAGATTCAGGTCAGGCCGAGCCGAAAATGGTGGGTTCCGAGAACCGGAGCGGAGCGTACTTTTGGGTACGTGAGCACCGGAAGCGCAGAAACCCGCCGTTTGCAGGCCGGCCTCACCTGAACATCAGCACACCTTAAGCAGCCTGCGGTTCCGGGTCGAACGCCGGCTTACTGGTGTTGATCAGCAGCGAGATACAGGCCGCCGCGATGGCCGTCATGCCGGCGATCATGAAAGCCAGTTCGTAATTGCCTTGCAGCTCGCGCATGGTGCCGCCGAAGAAGGCGGCGGTTGCCGCCCCGACCTGATGGCCGGCGACGATCCAGCCGAAGACGATCGGCCCGCTGCGGTCGCCGAACGCCTCGTTGGAGAGCCTGAGCGTCGGCGGCACGGTGGCGATCCAGTCCAACCCGTAGAGCACGGCGAAGATGATCAGGCTGGTCGCCGAGAAGCCGGAATAAGGCAGATAGATCAGCGACAGGCCGCGGATCGCGTAATAGACGCCGAGCAGCTTGCGCGGGTCGAATCGGTCGGTGAGCCAGCCTGACAACGTCGTGCCGATCAGGTCGAATATGCCCATCATCGACAACAGGCCGGCGGCCTGCACCTCGCCGATGCCCATGTCGCCGCAAAAGGCGATCAGATGCGTGCCGACCAGCCCGTTGGTGGTGAAGCCGCAGACGAAGAAGGTGGCGAACAGATACCAGAACACGCGGGTGCCGGCGGCGCGCCGCAGCGTGGTGAGCGTGTGCGCGAGGAAATTGCCTTGCGCGGCCGGCGGAACCGGCGGCACGTCGTCGGCTTCCGCGCCGTAGCGCACCATGCCGATCGAAGCCGGGCGTTCCGGCACCAGCAGCCACACCAGCGGCACGAGAGCGGCAGTGGCGACCGCGATGGCGATGGCGACCGGCTTCCAGCCGCCCGATTGCGCCAGCGAGGCGAGCAGCGGCAGGAACACCAGCAGGCCGGTGGCGCTGGAGGCCGACATCAGTCCCATCACCAGGCCGCGATTGGTCTTGAACCAGCGGTTGACGATGGTGGCGCCGAGCACCGTGGCGACGGCACCCGAGCCGACGCCGGAGAAGACGCCCCAGGTCAGAAGCAGGTGCCACGGCTTGGTCATCAACAGGCTGAGCGCAGTCGATGCCGACATCAGCAAAAGGGCTGCAAGCAACGTGCGGCGCAGCCCGATCCTCTCCATCAGCGCGGCGGCAAACGGCCCGGTCAGGCCGTAGAGGAAGATGCCGATGGCCGCGGCCAGCGAAACGACATCGCGCCGCCAGCCGAAGCTCTCCTCCAGCGGCAACATCATCACGGAGGGCGCCGAGCGCAGGCCGGCCGCGATCAGCAGGCAGAGGAAGATGACGCCGACCACGACGAAAGCGTAGCGCTGGCCAAATGGACGGGATTGAGCTATCATGTTACTGACCGGTACGTTGCAGTTGGGGCAAAGGTATACGTACCGATCGGTAACACGTCAAGCAGGCCACGGCATATCGACCATGAAAAGCATTGAACCAACCATCAATCCGGATGAAGTGACGCCCCCTCGTGCCGGCGAGAAGATCCTGCGTGTGGCGCGCGACCTGTTCTACCGGCAGGGCATCCGGGCGATCGGCGTTGATGAGATCGTCAAGCGCGCCGGCGTCACCAAGCCAAGCCTCTACCGCAGCTTTCCCTCCAAGGACGAACTGGCCGCCTCGTATCTGCGGCAATACGACCTCGAATTCTGGGACCGCTTCGACGACGCGGTGAACGCCCATCCCGGCAATCCGCGCGCGCAGATCGCCGCCTTCCTGACCCGGATAGGCAAGCGCACGCAGAGGCCCGACTATCGTGGCTGCGGCATGACCAATGCGGCGGTCGAATATCCCGAGCACGGCCACCCTGCCCGCGTCGTGAGCGAGGCCAACAAGCAGGAATTGCGCCGCCGCCTGCGCGCCATGGCCGCGACTATGGGCGCCGAGGATTCGGACACGCTGGGCGATGGGCTGCTGCTTCTGATCGAGGGCGCCTATATCAGCGGCCAGTTGTTCGGGCTCGGCGGGCCGGCGCAATCGGTGGCCCGCAACGCCGATCTCTTGATCGAAGCGAGCCTGAAGAAATAGCGTTCCGTTTACCAGATCGGCTGCAGCACCCTGACGGCTACGAAATTTGACGATACGCTGCGGCAAGCCCCAAACGGCGATGTCAGCAACGGAGATGTCCGCATGCGCGCTCTTTTGATCCCGCTCGCCTTCGCCGGCTTCTGCAATGCCGCTCAGGCCGGCGACATATCGAGCGCCTATACCGATCTCGACTCGAAGAAGGACTGCGTGACCTATGCGCAGGCCGAGGAAGGCGACGGCGACTGGGCGAGCCTCACCTGTTCTGGCTATCGCGGCTACCCCGTGCTGATCGCTTACGACGATGCGCGCGAATCATTGTTCTACGGTTTCCCCTCCAGCGACATGACCACGGTGTGGGAGAGCTTCGTCGGCTTCAATTCGGCTGGCCCCAAGCTCGAATGGCGCATCGAGACGAATGGCGACCGTGCCGTGCCGTTCGCGGTCATCCACCGCCGCTCGATCAGCAATCCAGAGGACGAGAGCAAGTCGACCGAGGTGCTGGTCGTCGCCAAGGTTTCCCAGCCGGAGAAGTATGATGGCTGCACGGTCGGACTGGTGCTGGCCACCGGCAATCCGGCGGCCAACGACGAAGCGCGCAAGCTCGCCGACGAGAAGGCGCCCAGTTTTGCCTGCGGCAAGGACATGCGCGTGACGGTCGGCGACGTACCCGCTTTCGGCCGCGTCGACAACTGACTTCGTCATCCTGGGGCGGAGCAAGGAGCGCAGCGACGCAGCGCAGACCCCAGGATCCATGCCGTGACGTCAAAGCGCCGCAACGGTGCAGAATTCTGTTCCGCCACGCATTTCGGCGAAGCTAAGCGGCCTACTTGTTTTTCTTCGCCCGCTCGATCGCCTCGACGATCATCTTCTTGGCAAATTTGGAATCGTGCCAGCCCTCGATCTTGACCCATTTGCCGGGTTCGAGATCCTTGTAGTGCTCGAAGAAGTGCTGCACCTGGTCGCGCGTGATATCGGGCAGTTGGGTGTATTCGGTGACGTTCTCGTAGCGCAGTGTCAGCTTGGGCGACGGCACCGCGATCACCTTCTCGTCCTGGCCGGCATTGTCCTCCATCACCAGCACACCGATCGGCCGCACATTGATGACGCAACCCGGCACCAGCGCGCGCGTGTTGCAGACCAGCACGTCGATCGGGTCGCCATCGCCCGACAGCGTGTGCGGCACGAAGCCGTAATTGCCGGGGTAGCGCATCGAGGTGTGCAGGAAGCGGTCGACGAACAGCGTGCCGGCCTCCTTGTCCATCTCATATTTGATCGGCTCGCCGCCGATCGGCACCTCGATGATGACGTTGACGTCCTCGGGCGGGTTCTTACCGGTGGCTATGGCTTCGATACGCATGGCTTTGGTCCCTCTCTCGATTTGGAGACCGATAGCGGGCCAAGGCGCATGGTGCAATGCGGCAATAGTGCCGAAATCGTACCGAAAGATCGACGGCGAAGCCGCCTGACCGTCATTCCCAGACGAAAGCGACCTTCTTCAGCGCCTTCTGCTCGAAGACCTCGACGCCTTCGGCGACGTCGCGGCCACCGGCGCCGGCATAGAAGGCGAGCGCGTTCTGGTTGTCCTCCAGCGCCCACACCACCATGCCTTTCAGGCCATGGTCGGCCAGTCGCGCCCGCGCGGCCGAGAACAGCCGGCTGCCGAGGCCGATGCCCTGATATTCGGGGCGCAGGTAAAGTTCGTAGATCTCGCCCTGCTGCCTGAGCTCGCGGGCGCGGTTCTTGCCGATCGTGGCGTAGCCGGCGATCTTGCCGCCGATCTCGACGACCAGCACGGTGGCGGCGCGGCGGATGGCATTCGCCCACCAGTCGGCGCCGCGGCGGTTGATCATCGATGTCAGCGTGCGATGCGGGATGATGCCGGCATAGGCGCCGTTCCAAGCCTGCTGGTGCACGTCGGCGATGGCGCCTGCGTCTCGCGGCTCGGCTTTCCTGATGTCGATGCTCAGCGTGTTCATGATTGGTTAACCATAAACCCGCATCGCCCGATTGCAAAGAGTCCGGTCAACGGGCCGCCATGCTTTCGCACAGGTGATCGCACACCGTGGGGGACGGTGTCAGGGCACGCTTTGAACGGACTTAAATTTCGACCAGATGGTCGTCGAGCTCGTTACTGCCGCCGGCCGAGACCGGAAAATGCTCGGCCAGCACCACACCGACCGATTCTATCGCCTTGACGAATCCATCGGCGAGGCGGTCGTCGCCGGCATGCGCAGTCAGGTCGCGGACGACGCCGTCCCAGACATGCTGGCCGACCTGGGCATTGATGCCGGCGTCGGCGACCACCTCGGCGTAGTGTTCCGCGATCGACACGAAGATCAGCACGCCGGTGCGTGACGTGGTGCGGTGAACGTTGCGGGCAAGGAACTGCTTGACCGCATTGGCGTGCGCGGCCTGGTAGCGCAGCCGGCGCGGCACCAGATGCATGCGCAGGCCGGGCAGCGCCCACAACAGGACGAGCACGCTGGCCAGCGCCAGAAGTTGGGCAAGCACGAAATGCGGCAGGCGGATCGACAGCCACCAAGCCTCCAGCCCGTAGGCGACGGCGAGGCTGACGACGAGCATGGCCACGGTCGCCATGGAGGCGGCCGGGAAGAAATAGCCGTCGCTGGCTTGCGCCACCACGCAGTAGATTTCGCCGTCGGTCTTTGTCTCGGCGGCGCGGATCGCGTCGGCGATGCGGTCATGGTCCTCGGGGCTGATCGGTCGTGTTGCCATCTCGTGTCTCACCAGCTTCCTGAAGAACCGCCACCGCCGGACGAGCCGCCGCCGCCTGAAAACCCGCCGCCGCCCGACGACCAGCCGCCACCGGAACTTCCCGACGACCAGCCGCCGCCGGACGAAGTGCCCGTTGTCCAGACGCCGCCGCCCCTGCGCGTGTAGCCCGATCTTTGGCCATAGCGGAACGTCATGCCCAGCCATTTATACACGCCGGGCGCCAGCTTGGTGCCGAAGATTGGCGGCAGGAACGCCATCGCCAGGCCGCCGAGGAACATCGTCGCCCACAGGATGATGAACAGCGTGACGATGGGATCGACGGAACTGTCGTCGGCCGGATTGCGCTTGCCGCGCGCTTCCAGCTCCTCGGGATTGCCTTCCAGCACCATCACCATGTCGTCGACGGCCTTGGCTATGCCGCCGGAGAAATCCCCGGCGCGGAAGGCCGGCACCATGTCGTTCTCGATGATCAGCTTGGTGTGCAGGTCGGTCAGCGTGCCTTCCAGCCCGTAGCCAACCTCGATGCGCATCTTGCGGTCGTTCGGCGCCACCAGAAGCAGGACGCCGTTGTTCTCCTTCGCCTGGCCGAGCTTCCAGAACCGGAACAGCCGATTGGCGTAGGGCTCGATCTCCTCGCCGTCGAGGCTGGGAATGGTGGCCACCACGATCTGGTCGGAACCTTTTGCCTCGAAGGCGGCGAGTTTCTGGGTCAGCGCCGCCTCGGTCGCGGCGTCGATGATGCCGGCGTCATCCACGACCCTGCCGGTCAGGGCCGGCAATTCGGCGGCAAGCGCTGCGAAGCAGACAAGCAGCAGCACCGCCGTGGCCATCAAGGCAGCGCCGGTCGTGGCGGTGAAGCGGCTGAAGGCTGGCAGAACGCGTTCTGTCATGATCTCACCAACTCCCCGAGGAGCCGCCGCCGCCCGACGAACCACCGCCGCCGGAAAAGCCGCCACCGCTCGAGCCCGACGACCAGCCTCCGCCGGAACTTCCCGACGACCAGCCGCCACGGGAAGATCGCCGGCTCGGCTCGAAGGTCATGCCCAGCCAGCGATAGCGGCCGGGACCGATCTTCTGGCCGAAGATCGGCGGCAGGATGGAGGCAGCGATGCTGCCGAAGAAGATGATCGCCCAGATACTTATGAACACCGTAAAGAACAGATCGTCGGTGTTGAATGGCGCCTGCTGATTGCGCTCGCCGCGCGCTTCGAGTTCCTCGGGATTGCCTTCCAGCACCATCACCATGTCGTCGACGGCCTTGGCTATGCCGCCGGAGAAATCCCCGGCGCGGAAGGCCGGCACCATGTCGTTCTCGATGATCAGCTTGGTGTGCAGGTCGGTCAGCGTGCCTTCCAGCCCGTAGCCAACCTCGATGCGCATCTTGCGGTCGTTCGGCGCCACCAGAAGCAGGACGCCATTGTTCTCCTTCGCCTGGCCAAGCTTCCAGAACCGGAACAGCCGGTTGGCGTAGGGCTCTATCTCCTCGCCGTCGAGGCTGGGAATGGTGGCGACGACAATCTGGTCGGAACCCTTGGCCTCGAAGGCGGCGAGTTTCTGGGTCAGTTCCGCCTTGGTCGCGGCATCGATGATACCGGCATTGTCTACGACCCGTCCTGTCAGGGCCGGCAGGTCGGCGGCGAAGGCGATGAGAGAGCAGAGGAGAAGGCTTAGGAAGGCGAGCAGAACGGTCAGGCCGGAGTTCTGTCCCACCCCCCTCTGTCCTGCCGGACATCTCCCCCGCAAAGGGGGAGATCGGTTGTCATCTCGGCTTTCGACAACTTTCAATGCTGCAAAGCAGGCGCCGTCGGCGAAACCGCCAATCTCCCCCCTTGCGGGGGAGATGTCCGGCAGGACAGAGGGGGGTGTACGCACGCCTGCAGTCCGTCTCGTCAGGAATTGGTATTAAGATTTGCCGGCGTCGCCGATCACCCGCCCTGCTTGGTGCCGAAATCGACCTTCGGCGTCTGCATCTTGTCTTCCTCGATGGTGAAGTTGGCGAATGGCTGGTTGCCGCGGAACCACAAGGTCGCCCAGATCACCGACGGGAAGGTCCGCAGCGTCAAATTGTAGTCCCTCACCGCCTGGATATAGTCGCGACGGGCGACCGCGATGCGGTTCTCGGTGCCTTCGAGCTGCGCCTGCAAGGCCAGGAAATTCTGGTTGGCCTTGAGGTCCGGATAATTCTCCACCACCGCCAGCAGCCGCGACAGCGCGCTGGTCAGCCCGGCCTGGCTGTCCTGGAATTTCTTGAAGGCTTCTGGATTGTTCAGCGTTTCCGGCGTCACCGTCACCTGCGTCGCCTTGGCGCGCGCTTCGACCACGGCGTCGAGCGTATCCTTTTCGTGCGAGGCGTAGCCCTTGACGGTCTCGACCAGATTGGGGATGAGATCGGCGCGGCGCTGGTACTGGTTCAGCACCTCGCTCCATGCGGCCTTGGCGTTTTCCTCCGCCGTCGGGATGGTGTTGTAACCGCAGCCGGCGAGCAGCGGCAGCATGATCGCCATCATCAGGAAGGCTGGCAGGTTACGGAAAGCGAGCGGTGAAGAAAGGCGTTGGGCAAACATGGTTATGTCCCTCGATAGGATTTGCACGCGAAGCATTACCACAATCTGAGCGTAAGAGAATGACTGCGGCCGGGAGGCGCTACTGGTTCTTATCATTCGTCGCCAGGCCCTGTGATTGGCCGGGCGAACGGGTTAAGGTCGCCGCGAAAAACAGGACATCGCCCAGTAACATCGCCCAGGACATCGCAATGGCGGAGCGCCAGGACAACGACAGCGAATCGCGCCGCATTATCGAGCGCGTAGCGCGCGAGACAGACCCCAGCGGCACCTCGTTCATCGCGCGGACCGCGAAGGGCGCGCGCGATCACGTCGCAGCAGCGGACGCCGACCGGTCGGACCCAATCGAATATTGGGGTACCCGCATCGGCCGGACGCTGGGGTTGCTCATCGCCATCGGCCTGTTGGTCTGGCTCGTGTATTTCGTCACTCGAAGTTAGGAATCCCGTGAGCACCGAACAAAGCGACGCGCCGCGCGCGGTCATCGTCATCTCCAGCCATGTCGCGCGTGGCTCGGTCGGCAATCGCGCCGCCGTCTTTGCGCTGGAGACGCTGGGCTTCCCGGTATGGGCGGTACCAACCGTCATCCTGCCCTGGCACCCGGGCCATGGCAGGGCGACCCGCATCGTACCGCCGCTCGATCAGTTCAAGGCGCTGCTGGCCGATCTCGAACGCGCGCCATGGCTGGGCGAAGTCGGCGCGGTGCTGTCGGGTTACCTCGGCGAGGCCGGCCAGGCCGACGCCGTCGCCTCGCTGGTCGGCGCGGTGAAGGCCAGGACGCCGGATGCCGTCTATATCTGCGACCCGGTGATGGGCGACAAGGGTGGCCTCTACGTGCCTGAAACAACCGCCATCGCCTTGCGCGATCGGCTGATGCCGATCGCCGACATCGCCACCCCCAACCGCTATGAGCTGGAATGGATGGCGGGAGCCCAGCTTCCTGACCTGAAATCGGTTATGGCGGCCGCCCTTCATGCCGGGCCGTCGACCATGCTGGTCACTTCGGCGCCGTCGATGATGGCGGGCGGCACCGGCAATTTGCTGCTCGACGGCCGCCAGGCGCTGCTTGCCGAACATCGCCTCATCGACAAGCCGCCCAACGGCCTGGGCGACCTGACGGCGGCCGTCTATCTGGCGCGCATCCTGTCCGGCCAGCCCGCGATCAAGGCGCTGCAGTCGACCACGGCGGCCGTCTACGAGATCCTGGCGCGCACGGCCAAGCGCGGCGGCGACGAATTGCAGCTCGAAACCGATGCGCAGAGCCTGTCGAACCCGATGGCGATGGTGCAGCTTCGCCACCTCCTGCATCCGGAGCGGGACAAAAGGGCGTGACCTCGGACGGCAGCCCCGTCCTCGTCGGCGTCGACGGCTGCAAGGCTGGCTGGATCGCCGTCCACCGCGATCCCGATTCGACACCTCGTAATCCCGGTTCGATACCTCGTAACCTCGGTTCGATACCTCGTAACCCTGGTTCGATACTTCGTAGCCCCGGTGCGTCATTTTCGGTCGATGTCTTTCCAAGCTTCGCGGCACTGCT
This sequence comes from Mesorhizobium helmanticense, assembly GCF_003034915.1. Taxonomy (GTDB): domain Bacteria; phylum Pseudomonadota; class Alphaproteobacteria; order Rhizobiales; family Rhizobiaceae; genus Mesorhizobium; species Mesorhizobium helmanticense. Next base: position 73,649 of record NZ_PZJX01000042.1, read on the forward strand.
TGACACCTTGCCTCCTGACGCACTCGTAGCCGTCGACATGCCGATCGGCCTGCCGGATTTTTCGCGAAAAAATGGGCGCGGGCCGGAAGCGCTGGTGCGACCATTGCTTGGCAACAGGCAATCCAGCGTCTTTGCCATTCCCTCGCGCGCCGCGCTCTATGCCGACACGGATGACTTCACCACGGTCGAGGCCTGGTATGCCGCGCATCGCCGGGCAAGCGCGGTGGCGAAGGCAAGTTCCGATCCACCGCGCGGCGTTTCGATCCAGGCCTTCGGCATCTTTGCCAAAATCCGCGAGATCGACGGCTTGCTGATCGCACGGCCGGAGTTGCGCGGCCGCATCTTTGAATCGCACCCGGAAGTCGCCTTCTGCCGGCTGAACGGCGACCGGGCCATGGGCCTGCCGAAGAAGATCAAGGGCGCGGTCAACCCGGCCGGCATGGCGGAGCGCAAGGCGCTGCTTTGCCGGCACGGCTATGACAAGGCTTTTCTCGACCGGGCGCCGCCACGCGGTGCGGCGGCCGACGATTTCCTCGACGCCGCAGTGATGATGCTGATTGCAGCTCGCATCGCCAATGGCGAGGCAAGACCGTCTCCGGATCCGCCGCTTTGCGACCGTTTCGGCATTCCGATCGCCATCTGGGCGTGAATCCTGCCGTCCCATCTATCGGCGAGGCTATCGCATCGGCGAAGCGGCCGGATGAGGGGTCTTGCAGCGCAGCAATTGCAGTCCGCCGCAATTCGGCATTGCCCGCGACGGCCTTTTGCCGTTAGAGCCTTCTCCCAGAGTTAGGTCTGTCGAGATTCAGGTCAGGCCCAGCCGAAAATGGTGGCTTCCGAGAACCGGAGCACAGCGTACTTTTCGTACGTGAGCACCGGAAGCGCAGGAAGCCGCCGTTTGCAGGCCGGCATCACCTGAATATCGGCGGGCCGTGCCGCATCCAACCCGGAAAGGGTCCAGACGCCGCCCATGCCTCACCTCCCCGAACACCTTCTCACTGGCTACCGCAATTTCATGAGCGGCCGTTATCCCGCCGAAAGCGGGCGCTACCGCGACCTCGCCCGCGAAGGTCAGGCGCCGGAAACGATGATCGTCGCCTGCTGCGATTCACGCTCGGCCCCCGAAGCGATCTTCGACGCCGGCCCGGGCGAGCTCTTCGTGCTGCGCAATGTCGGCAATCTGGTGCCGCCCTATGCGCCGGATGGAGAATTCCATTCGACGTCCGCAGCGCTGGAATTCGCCGTGCAGAGCCTCAAGGTCAAGAACATCGTCGTCATGGGCCATGGCCGCTGCGGCGGCATTCGCGCCGCGCTCGACCCCAATTCCGCGCCGCTCTCGCCCGGCGACTTCATCGGCAAATGGATGAGCCTGATCGCGCCGGCGGCCGAGACCGTGTCGTCCAGCACCTTCATGACGGCGACGGAGCGCCAGACCGCGCTCGAACGCATCTCGATCCGCTATTCGATCGCCAATCTCAGGACCTTTCCTTGTGTCTCGATCCTGGAGGGCAAGGGACGGCTGTCGCTGCACGGCGCCTGGTTCGACATCTCGACCGGCGAGCTCTGGGTGATGAACAAGGACACCGGCGATTTCGAGCGGCTGGAGATGGCATAGGAGGCAGCAAATGGTACGGAATTGCCGTTCGGTCGCTTTTGCTCTGGCAGCGCTGCTGTTTTGCGCCATTTCCGCCCGCGCCGACGACAGCGCGATCATCGGCCGCTGGTATTCCGCACTTCTGGTCGCCGATCGCACCGAATTGTCGGACCTGCTTGCCGAAGACGTCCGCATTAAACTCGACGACCTCGGCGTCGTGCAAAACAAGCAGGAATTCATCGCCTCGATCGACGATTGGCAGGGCGCCGTCGCCGGCGCGGCGATCCGGCACCGGATCGAAAAGACCGAGGGCGGCGTCACCACGGTGATCGCCTGCTACGACTTTCCCAACAACGACATGCTGATGCAGGAGACCTTCGCGGTGACCGACAACCGCATCACCGCAAGTTCGCAGGCGGCGATCGCGGAAAACTGTGACGGCTACTGACCGGATCATTGGCCCGCCGCGCTGTTGCGTGCCGCAAGCCAGCGCCCTACATCGGTGACGACCTTGCCTCCCCGCCAACTTACCTTCCCGCCAATCAGCGAAAGATTGCCCATGCCGTCCACAAAAGCCGTCGACCTCGCCGCCCATCCGCTGACCGCATGGCAAGGGCCGCTCGGCCTGCCTGATTTCGCCCGCATCGGTGACGGCGATTTTTCGCCGGTCTTCGACGCGGCGCTGAAGGCGCACGAGGCCGAGATCGAGGCGATATCGGGCAATGCCGAGACACCGACGATAGAGAACACGCTGGCGGCGCTTGAACTCGCCGGCGAGGCGCTCGACCGTGTCTCATCGATCTTCTGGTGCCGGGCTGGCGCCCACACCAACGAGGCGATCCAGGCGCTGGAGCGCGAGATTTCACCGAAGATGTCCAGGCATTTCTCGGCGATCTCGATGAACGAGCGGCTGTTTGCCCGCATCGACGACCTCTATCAGCGCCGCAAAAGCCTGAAGCTCGACGCCGAGACGCTGCGTGTGCTGGAAAAGACCTGGAAGAGCTTTGTCCGCTCCGGCGCAAAACTCGACGCCGACGGCAAGAAGCGGCTGGCGACGATCAATGAGGAATTGTCGTCGCTCGGCACCAATTTTGGCCAGAACGTGCTGGCCGACGAGCGCGACTGGGCATTGTTCCTCGACGAGGCCGACCTTGCCGGCCTGCCGGACTTCCTGAAAAGCGCCATGGCCGAGGCGGCCGAGATGCGCGGCCAGAAAGGCCGCTATGCCATCACGCTCTCGCGCTCGATCTACGAACCGTTCACAACCTTCTCCGAACGCCGCGATCTGCGCGAGACCGCCTATCGCGCCTTCACCATGCGCGGCCAGAACGGCGGCGCCACCGACAACACCGAAGTGGTGCGCGACATGCTGCGGCTGCGCGCCGAAAAGGCGAAGTTGCTTGGCTACGCCTCCTTCGCCGCCTTGAAGCTCGACGATACCATGGCCAAGACACCGAAGGCCGTGCATACGCTGCTCGATCCGGTTTGGGAAAAGGCCTTGGAAAAGGCAGCTTCCGACCAGACGCAATTGCAGCGTCTGGCGGCTGAGGCCGGCAGCAACGAGAAATTCGCCGCCTGGGACTGGCGCTTCTATCAGGAAAAATTGCGCGCCGAGAAATTCGCCTTCGACGAGGCCGAACTGAAGCCATACCTGCAGCTCGACCGCGTCATCGACGCCTGCTTCGACGTGGCGACACGGCTGTTCGGCATCACCTTCGAGGAGAAGAAGGGCATCACCGCCTGGCATCCGGACGCGCGCGTCTTCGTGGTGAAAAATGCCGACGGCAGCGAACGCGGCCTGTTTCTTGCCGACTATTTCGCGCGGCCATCAAAGCGCTCCGGCGCCTGGATGAGCGCGCTGAAGTCCGGCTATAAGCTCGGCGATGGTGCGAGCCCTGTCATCTACAACATCATGAACTTCGCCAAGCCGCCGGCCAGCGAGGCCGCGCTGCTGTCGGTCGACGAGGCAAAGACGCTGTTCCACGAGTTCGGCCACGCGCTGCACGGCATGCTGACCGACGTCACCTGGCCGTCGGTGTCGGGCACCTCGGTCAGCCGCGACTTCGTCGAACTGCCCTCGCAGCTCTACGAGCATTGGCTGACGGTGCCGGCGGTGCTGGAAAAGCACGCGCTGCATGTCGACACCGGCAAGCCGATGCCGAAGGCCCTGCTCGACAAGATGCTGGCGACACGCACCTTCGGCGCAGGCTTCGCCACGGTCGAGTTCACCGCCTCGGCACTGGTCGACATGGCCTATCACGCGCGATCGGATGCCCCGGAACAGCCGCTTCGTTTCGAAGCCGAAACGCTGGAAAAGCTCGACATGCCCGACACCATCGCCATGCGCCATCGCACCCCGCATTTCGGCCATGTCTTTTCCGGCGACGGCTATTCGGCAGGCTACTATTCCTACATGTGGTCGGAGGTGCTCGACGCCGACGCCTTCGCCGCCTTCGAGGAGACGGGCGACCCGTTCGACCCGGCGCTGGCCGAGCGGCTGCGCAAGAACATCTACGCCGCTGGCGGCTCGAGGGATCCGGAGGAGCTCTACACCGCCTTCCGCGGCAAGATGCCGTCCCCCGAAGCGATGATGGTCAAGCGCGGGCTGGTCTGAACGCCGAAGCTGCCAATCTCCCCACTTGAGGATGTCCGGTCCACCCTCCGCAGCTGCTGCGGAGGACGGGCAGGACAGAGGGGGCGCGAAGGAATGAGGCGTCTCAAGCGCTGCCGAGCAGCTCAATGCTTCTCGCCAGCGCCGCCGCATCACCGGAAATGCGCAATGTCTTCAGCCGGGCAGTGCCGCCGGCGACAACCGACACGGCCGAGGCCGGCACGCCCAGCGCCTTGGCGACAAGTCTCTCAAGCGCTTGATTGGCGGCGCCGTTTTCCGGCACGGCGCGGACGCGGGCTTTGAGGTGGCTTCGCCCGTCCGCCGAAATCTCGATGCCTTCCAGCCTGTCCATCGCCGCTTTTGGCGTCAGCCGGACGAACAGGTCGACGCCGTCGTTACGCGTGCGAAACGGCGCGCTCATCGAACGGCTCAGACGACTAGCGACAACACCGTGGTGAGCAGGAACTGCCGGATGAAGAACAGGATCAGCAGCAGGATGATCGGCGAGATGTCGATGCCGCCGAGGTCGGGCATGAAGCGGCGGATCGGCCGAAGCGCGGGCTCGGTCAGCCTGAAGAGCATGTTGCCGACACTGCCGACGAACTGGTTGCGCGAGTTGACGACGTTGAAGGCATAGAGCCAGGAAAAAATCGCCGAGGCGATGATAATCCACCAATAAAGGTCAAGCGCCATGACGATGGTTTGAATAAGGGCGATCATGCCGGTCTCCAATTGTTGCCGACATGTAGCCATTGCGCGCCAAACCGGCAAGAGCCGGCTTCCTCCGCATGCCGCATCGACGGCTGAAACGAGGCCCTTGGCGCAAAACCCAGCCTTGACAGCAAACCGCCGCGCCCGATAAATGCGCCATCCGCTGGACGGGGCTGTAGCTCAGCTGGGAGAGCGCGTCGTTCGCAATGACGAGGTCAGGAGTTCGATCCTCCTCAGCTCCACCAGCGGATTTATCATAACATCATGATTTTAAATGGTTTTGCAAAGTGGGCGAAACTATCCCCACTTCCTTCGCACCTCTACTGTGCGGGCGAGCCGTTTATCGCGGCGCAACGAGCTTGGACCGCGAGAAACCCGTGTGAGGTATGTCATAGATTATTGAAGGAGGCTGGCTAGGTATAATACCCGTTCGTTCAGGCGGGAGGAAAATCAGTGTCTAATCCCCAGCGCGATGTCCGTGGTTATCTGGCCAGCTTTGGCGGAGGAATCCGTGTCGAAATGTTTGAGGCCGACGGCGAATGGGCCGTTCGCGTGATTGAGGATGACGAAGAACGCACATACTCGTTCGTGCTGAAAACCTTCGCCCTCGCCTTCGCCGAGGGCCAGAGGAGCCGCGTAAGACCTCCTGCGGTCGTACAGCTGGAGCGCAATCCACCCCGCCTGTTCGGCTATACCCGCGTGAAGGCCGCGAACGACCGGTACTAGAGCGCCGACCCCAAGCTTTCACGCCAACTGGCGCCGGCCAGCTTTTCAGTGAAACTTCTGCTTTTTACCACCGTATTTGAGAATGACGGCGGGCTGCTCAGCGCTCTCTGAAAAGATCGTTATGCCCGCATACTCTGATCCCTGTGCCAGAAATCCGATCAGGCGTTACAAAAGATAGAAGGCCGGGAAGCAAATCCGTCGAAGCTTCGTTTGACTAACAGCATCACCGCCCATGCAACTTGACTGGACATCGACGTGGCACGCCTGTCCATCGCCAAAGAACTGGAAAGCGCTGCAGATCGCATCACTGAGGTCTCGCGTGGCGATTTGCAGATTATCCTTCGCCGCGCAGCACTGGTGCTCAGGAACGTCTCCGGTATTTCGCTTGAGCCCGCGACAGGGGATGCACTCAACTCCATCGCCACCGAGATGAAGATCGCTCGAGCGGAGCTTATTCAAATCGTGTTGCGTGAGTGGCTGGAAACCAATCCCTATGCGTCAGTCCGGACGCAGGATAAGGAAAGTGAGACGGACGGGATCGCTTAAAGCTACAGGGATCTTCGCTTTTCGTATCTCAGGGCGCCGGTGAAATTCCTGGTCCAGTTCGCGATTTGCAACCCACACGCCATGCCGACGCAGCCGGCAGCCCAGTCCCAGGCATCCCGGTAGCGTCCAATCGGTTGCAAGCCTTGAAGAACCTCGATCGCGGCGGCGGTCAGAACGAGGAGCACAGTCAGCTTTGCCCTGTGGTCCGGCCAGGCAAAAAATCCGATAGTCGCCAACACGGCAAACGCAGCGACGTGATTGAGTTTGTCATGACCAAGGCTGATGGCGATGCCAAGCATCTGCAAAAGCCACCCCGGTGAAAGGGTTAGCAGGAGGACGACAGCCAAGATGGCCAGAAAAGCAATTCTTGCTGTGATGATAGGTGATCCTACATGCGACAAGGTTTGTCAGTCTTTCATCCAAAAAGATCGGGCCCAAGGAACTTGCCCATGACCGCACTTACTGGCTGTAAATTTCACTTTCCAACGGCGCGGCGCATCGGTCAAACGGATGAAAGATAATGAGTTAAGGCAATTCCTGGAAAAGTATGAAACGGTTTCCCGGGAAAGGCGCGTAGTACTTTCCCTAGGGAATTGCGTCAAAGCAAAGAGAGAGAAACGATAATCGCTCAAGCACACGGCAGCGAAGGCCCGAGCCATTAAATGGGGCCGAATTACTTATGTCCCCGCGGCCGATGACCTCGATCGACGGAACACCTTCCGCAAGCCTTCATGCACCGCCCGCTCGATAGTGTCGGCTGAGGCCACACACTCAGGAAAACAAGGCAGGCGTCCAGGTCCCACCGGCGGAGCTTGAAGCGACGGCCGCCGCGACGAACTTTACGCCGCGCGCGCCATCGACGACGTCGGGCACCTGGGCGGCCTGCGCCGGATCGACCACGCCGCCCGAGCGATGGGCGCGGATGATGTCGGCGGCATCGCGGTAGAAATTGGCGAAGGCCTCGATATAGCCCTCGGGGTGGGCTGCCGGCATGCGCGACACCCGCCGGCTCGCCTCGGTCGAGCCATGGCCGCCGCGCACCAGCGTGCGCGTTTCCTCGCCATATCGGGAGAAACGCAGCTCCTCCGGCCGCGCACCGGACCATTCGAGCCCGGCCCTGTCGCCATAGATGCGCACGGAGAGATCATTGTAGTGGCCGGGCGATGTCTGGCTGGCCAGGATGGTGCCGCGCGCCCCACCCGTCCAGCGCACCAGCACATGCGCATTGTCGTCGAGCCGCCGCCCCGGCACCGCGGTGAACAGATCGGCCGAAACCGCCTCAGCCTCGCAGCCCGAGATAAAGCTCGCAAGGTTGAAGGCATGCACGCCGATGTCGGCCAGCACCGCCGATTGCCCGGTCCGCGCCGGGTCGGTGCGCCATTCCGCCTGCTTCTGGCCCTGCGCGTCGATCGGCAGGGTCAGCCAGTCCTGGATATAGGCTGCGTGCACCGAAACGATGCGGCCGAGCTCGCCCGCCGCCACCATCTCGCGCGCCTGGCGGACCATGGCATAGCCGGTGTTGTTGAGCGTGACGACGAATTTGCGGTTTTTCGCCCGCGCCAGCGCCACCAGTGCTTGCGCCTCTGCCAGCGTCGTCGACAGCGGCTTGTCGCAGATGACGTCGATGCCGGCTTCGAGAAAGGCGGTGGCGATCGGTGCGTGCAGATGGTTGGGCGTCACGATGACGACGGCTTCGATGCCGTCGGGCCGCGCCGCCTCCGCCCGCGCCATGGCATGATAGTCGGCATAGCTTCGATCCTGGGCGATGCCTATCTCTTCAGCGGAAGCGGCCGCGTTTTCAGGATCGGAAGACAGCGCACCGGCAACCAGCGCGATCTGGTCGTCGAGCCGCATGGCGAGCCGGTGAACGGCGCCGATAAAGGCATTGCGGCCACCGCCGACCATGCCGACCCGCAAGCGCTGGTGCGTCGATCCGTCCGATGTTGCGTAGACCATTTTCAAGCTCCTCCACCTGTCGCTTCGTCATCCTGTAGTCTCCGCGACGGAGCTCCGCTCCTGCTTCGCTCCAGGAATGACGGCGTTGGGAGGCATACCATTTTCGAACAGGATTTCCAGTTTCCATATTGTAAAACGATTGTATCGCGCTAGCGTGACGCCATGACGGGAACACAAAAATCACCTGGACAATCCATTGCCGACGAGGCGGCGACCCGCAAACGCGGCCGCTCGCTGGCCGCGCTCGGCTACACCAAGCCGCAGACCTATGAGGAACTGCGCGCCGTGCTGTCGTCCGGCACGGTGCATTTTCCAAAGCGCCTGCGCCAGGTCGCCATCTTTCTGTGGCAGCATCCGAGCGATGTCGCTCTGGGCACCATCGCCCAGGTCGCGGAACAGGCCGGCGTGCAGCCCTCGACGCTGGTGCGCTTCGCCCAGATCTTCGGCTATGCCGGCTTTTCCGATTTCCAGGGCCTGTTCAAGGACCACGTCAAGGGCTCCTGGCCCGAAGGACGGGCGCGCGATGGGCAGGAACAGGCCGCCACCGAACCCAACGCCAATCTGCATTTCCTGAACGGCCTGGTCGACGCCTCGCAGGCCTCGCTCGGCCGCATCGACAAGGGCTTCGACATCGCCAGTTTCGAGCGCATGGTCGATCACCTGGCGATGGCCGAGCTTATCTACGTGATCGGCTCCAAGCGCGCCTTTCCCGTCACCACCTATCTCTCGCTCACTCTGTCGCAGCAGGGCGTGCGCAATGTGCTGGTCGACAATGTCGGCTCCACCGCGCTTGACCAGGTCGGCTGTATCGGCACGCGCGACGCGGTGCTGGCGGTCTCCTTCAGCCCCTACAATTCGATCACGCCGGATCTCGTCGCGGTCGCCCATGAGCGCAAGGCGCGCATCGTCACCATCACCGACAGCACGTTTTCTCCCTTGGTCAAGCTCTCGGACACTTGGCTGGAGGTGGTCGAGCAGGATTTCGCCGGCTTCCGATCGCTGGCAGCCTCGCTCGCCGTCGGCATGGCGCTCGTGCACGGCGTGGTCGCGCGGCGCGCCGCTTGAAATCGTCACTGGCATAATTGACTATCGGGAACTATCGTTCCATATTTAGAAAAATAGAAACTTTGTTCCGGGAGGAGGAATGGAGCTTCAGCTCAACGACAAGGTGGTGCTGATCACCGGCGCCACGCAAGGCATCGGCCGCGCGATCGCCGAGGAACTCGCGCGTTGTGGCGCTGGCGGCCTGCTGATCACCGGCCGCGACGAACAGCGCGGCGCGGAGGCCGCGGCTCAGCTTTCCGCCACGGGCGCGCCGACCGCCTTTGTCGCCGCCGAGCTTGCCTACCCTGCTGCCCCGGTGCGGTTGGTGGAAGCTTGCATTGCCCGCTTCGGGCGCATCGACGGGCTGGTGAATGCCGCCGGCCTCACCGACCGCGCTTCCTTCCTCGATGCCGATCTCGACGATTGGGCTTCGCTCTTCGCCGTCAATGCCCGCGCCCCTTTCTTCCTGATGCAGGCCGCCATCGCCGATATGGTCAAGCGCGGGCAAGGCGGCGCCATCGTCAACATCCTGTCGATCAACGCGCATTGCGGTTCGCCGGAACTGGCCGTCTATTCCGCCACCAAGGGCGCGCTCGCCACGCTGACCAGGAATGCCGCCAACGCGCACCGCTTCGACCGCATCCGCGTCAACGGCATCAATGTCGGCTGGACCGACACGCCGGCCGAACGCAAAATGCAGGGCGAGACGCTTGGGCTTGGCCCCGGCTGGCTCGACGCCGCCAACGCCTCGCAGCCCTTTGGCCGCCTGCTGGCGGCGCAAGAGGTGGCGAACCTTGCCGTCTTCCTGCTTTCCGACGCCTCCGGACCGATGACCGGCGCGCTGATCGACCAGGAGCAATGGGTCGTGGGAGCGAACCGGTGAGGGTCGCCGCCGCACCGCTCGAAACGCTCGGCCCGCAATTGCTTAGCCGGCTTCCTCTCGCCGTCCAGAAACCATCCTACGACCGGGCTGTGCTTGCGCGTGGCATGGCGCATCTCGGCGTCGGCGCCTTCCACCGCTGCCATCAGGCAGAATACACCGACGATCTCTTGTCCCACCGTCTGGATTCCTGGGGCGTGATCGGCATCAACATCCGCCCGCCTCATCTCGCGGAGACGCTGGGCCAGCAAGGCGGCCTTTACACGCGCCTGATCCGGCAAGACAATCAGGTCGAGCCACGCGTCATCGGCAGCATCGTCAGGGTCGTCGACAGCCAGGAGAGTGCTGCACCGGCGCTCGAGGTGCTTTCCTCGCCGGATATCGAACTGGTGACCATGACGGTGACCGAAAAAGGCTATTGCCACATTCCCTCGAGCGGCGCGCTCGACCTCGACCATCCTGATATCGTCCACGATCTCGCCAACCCTCGGACGCCGCGCAGCGTGCCCGGCATATTGGCGCGGGCGCTGGAACTGCGCATGGCCTCGCACGGGCGTCCGGTGACACTGCTCTCCTGCGACAACATCCCGACCAACGGCGTCATCCTGGAAAATGTCGTGCAGGCCCTTGCCAGCCGGCGCAACAACAGCCTGGCCGACTGGATATCAGCCAATGTCGCCTTTCCCTCGGCCATGGTCGACCGCATTGCGCCGGCGACCACGCCGGCCGACATCGAGTTGGTGGCGCAGCGTTTCGGCTACCACGACGCCGGCGTCGTCGTCGGCGAGCCGTTCCGGCAATGGGTGATCGAGCAGAAATTCGCCGGCCGCGTGCCGCGCTGGGATCTGGTCGGCGCGACTTTCGTCGGCGACGTCATGCCCTTCGAGCACCTCAAGATGCGGGTGCTGAACGGCGCCCAGACCGCGCTGGCCACGCTCGGCGTGCTGGCCGGCCTTGAACACACCTTTGATGCGATCGCCGACCCGCTGCTCGCCGATTTCGTTCGCCGCATGCTGGTCGAGGAGACGCTGCCGACCCTGATGCCGGTGCCAGGCGTGGAGCCGCTGGCCTATGTCGAGCAGAGCCTCGGGCGTCTACGCAACACCGCGATCCGCCACCGCAATCACCAGATCGCCACCGACGGGTCGCAGAAGATCGTGCAGCGCCTGCTCAACCCGATCCGCGACCGCCTGGCGAAGGGCGAAAGCATCGCGCTTCTGTCGGTGCCGGTCGCCGGCTGGATGGCCTATCTGATCCAGGCTTCGGCACGGTTCGGCAAGCGCTGGCCGGTGTCGGACCCCTATGCCGGCAAGATCGCTGATATAGCCGACGCAACCGGCCATGACCCCGAAGCGCTGGCGGCAGGGGTCCTTGCCATCGACAGCATTTTCGACCCGGGCCTTGCCGGGAACGATGCGTTCCGCAGAGCCGTCACATCAGCCCTTGACCGGCTGCTGTCGAACGATCCGATGGCCGCCGTCAGGCACAGTCTGGAACAAGGCGGCAGGGCAGTGGGTCAGTTTGAAGCCGGAAGAGAGGCGTCTCAATTGATTGATCCTAAACCCATCACGAACGAAAATATTCTGATGGCTCTTGGCATCGTTCTCGTCGAAATTCGCGCGACTGATGATCTATCCAAAGCACGGATGATCGCTGACTCATTTCACAACGTACCGGCCATGATCGCGTCTGGCGCCAGTCCTCAGGATACCTGGGCAAGTGTACTTGGAACCGCTCGCAGGCTTGATATGGAACGATATGTCGTCTGGCTATTAAGACACGTTCAGGCGAGGCAGATTTCAAACTGACCCACTACCGGCGACAGCCACAGGTTGAAGCGGCCGGTACAATCGGCATAGTAGGATCGGTCGTGAATACACGGCCAAGGGAGGCAAAATGAAGCTTGGACTGCTCACCGCACCATTCGCGGAGACGCCGCTCGGCGAGGTTGCAGACTGGTCGAGCTCGGTCGGCTTCGAGGCGCTGGAAATCGCCTGCTGGCCGAAATCTTCCGGCGCCCGCCGGCGCTATGCCGGCACCAGCCATATCGACGCGGCTTCGACGTCGCCGGCGCAGGCCAGGGAAATCGTGGCCTCGCTGGCGGAAAGGAACCTCACCGTCTCCGGCCTCGGCTATTACCCCAATCCGCTGCACCCGGATGCCGCGCATCGCGAGGCGGTCATCGGCCATCTGAAGAAGGTGATCGTGCTGGCCGCCAATATGGGCGTGCCTGTCGTCAACACTTTCTGCGGCGGCGATGCTTCCAAAACCGTCGACGTCAATTGGGAGGAAGCGCTCAAGGTCTGGCCCGCCATCGTCGCCCATGCGCGCGACCATGGCGTCAAGCTCGCCTTCGAGAACTGCCCGATGATCTTCAGCTATGACGAATGGCCGGGCGGCCACAACATCGCCTATTCGCCGCAGATCTGGCGCCGCATTCTCGAAGCCTGGGGCGGCGATGTCGGCATGAATTTCGACCCCTCGCATCTGGTCTGGCAGATGATCGACCAGGCCCGCTTCATCCGGGAATTCGGCCCTTACATGCTGCATGCCCACGCCAAGGACCTGATGATTGATCATGATGGGTTGTATGAGCGCGGAATCCTTTCGGCTGGCATAGGCTGGCAGGTGCCGCGCATGCCGGGGCTCGGCGATGTCGACTGGAATGTCATCTTCTCCGGCCTCTACCGGGCCGGCTATGACGGACCCATCATCATCGAGCACGAGGACCGGCGGTTTGAAGGCAGCGACGACAGGGTCAAGCGGGGTTTCCTGCTCGCCCGCGACGTGCTGCGCCCCTTCGTCAAATGACGGCGCAAAGAGCTTGGCTTTGATCCTGTCGCAGCTCGACAGGATCAGGCCCTGAAACTGAAAAACAAAGTGGAGGAAGTCTGAAATGAAGAAATACCTGACAATGGTCCCGCTGCTTGCCGGCGCGGCCTTCCTGGCATCGGTGGGCGCCTCGTCCGCCGAGGGCAAATACACGATCGGCATCTCCAACACCGTGCAGGGCAATGGCTGGCGCGAGGAGATGGTTTGCGCGATGAAGGCGCAGGCGCTGGCCTCCGGCGAGGTCGCCAAGCTCAACATCGCGCATCGCAACACCGACGCGGCCGGCCAGCTCGAAGACATCCGCAATCTGATCAGCGCCAAGGTCGACGCCATCGTCGTCAACCCGGCCGATCCGGCCGGCATCAAGGCGGGCCTGGAAGAAGCCACCAAGGCCGGCATCGTCGTCGTCGCCGTCGACCAGGCAGTCACCGAACCGTCGGCCTACATCATCTCCAACAACCAGGAGCAATATGCCTATCTCGGCGCCAAATGGCTGTTCCAGCAGATGGGCGGCAAGGGCGAGGTGTTCTACATGCGCGGCGCCGCCGGCGCTTCCGCCGACTCCGACCGCGACAAGGGCTTCAAGAAGGCGCTGGCCGAATTCCCCGACGTGAAGGTCGCGCAGGAAGTCTTCACCGGCTGGCAGCAGGATCAGGCCAAGCAGCAGATGTTGTCCTTCCTCGCCACCGGCACGCCGTTCAACGGCGTGTGGACGTCCGGCATCGACAACGTCATCGTCGACGCGCTGGTCGAATCGCAGGCGCCGCTGGTGCCGGTGGTCGGCGCCGACAATGCCGGCTTCGTCGGCCAGCTGACCTCGGTCAAGGATCTCGTCGGCGCCGCGGTCACCAACCCCGGCTCGATCGGTGGCGCCGGCGTGACGCTGGCGCTGCAGATCCTCGACGGCAAGAAGCCGGCGCAGCAGACCGTTCTGGTCGAGCCGCAGCTCTGGGAGAACGCCACCGAGGAAGGCAAGGCCAAGCTGAAGGCCGCGGCCGATCCGTCGCTCAGCCCGGAATGGCCGGTCTCCATCTCGATCCCGGACTGGACGACATATACCAAGGAGCAGATCGTGGCCTGCAAGGGCCCGGGCGAGTAGGGCGCTGGCTTGAATTGCGTGGCGAGGTCGGCGGGCTGCCGTCCTCGCTATGCAAAGGCATGATAGGTTAGCGCTCTACGGCGCCCCCCTCT
>NZ_PZJX01000043.1 GCF_003034915.1 Mesorhizobium helmanticense
GTCCTGCCCGGCGAGGTTCACGCGCTGATGGGCGCCAATGGCGCCGGCAAGTCGACGCTGGTGAAGATCCTGACCGGCGCCATTCGCGCCGATGCCGGCCGCATCCTGATCCGCGGCGAAACGCGCGACGTGCGTTCGCCCGCCGCCGCGCGCCGCGCCGGCCTGCTGCCCGTATACCAGGAGCCATCGCTGATCCCCGATCTCGACGTGCTCTCCAATCTGCGCCTGACCGGCACGCCGGTCGAGCCGTTCCGCGCCTGGGTGCGTGAACTCGGCATTCCCGACCTCGACATACGCGACACCGCGCGCGACATCCCGCTGGCGGTGCTGCGCGTGCTCGACCTGGCGCGCGCGCTGGCCGTCGAGCCCGACGTGCTGCTGCTCGACGAGATGACCGCGGCACTTCCCGCCAACCTTGCCGAGAAAGTGCTGGAGGTCGTGCGCCGCCAGGGCGACAGCGGCCGCGCCGTGATCTTCATCTCCCATCGCTTCGTCGAGATCTCGGCGCTGTGCGACCGCGCCACGGTGCTGCGCGACGGCGAGACCGTCGGCGTCGTCGACATCGTGCCGGGTGTGGAGGAAAAGATCGTCGAGCTGATGCTCGGCGCCCGCATCGTCAAGACCCATGTCGCAGCCCGCACCGCCAGCCAGAAGGCAGCGCCTGCCCCTGCCCGCCCGCGCCTCGGCGTGCGCAATCTGCGCGTCGGCACCAAGCTCAACGATGTCTCGTTCGATTTGGCTGACGGTGAAGTGGCCGGCGTCGTCGCTCTCGAAGGCCAGGGCCAGGACGAGCTGTTTTCCGCCCTTGCCGGCTCGATCCGGCCATCGGGCGGCACCATCGAGGTCGACGGCCAGCCGGTGAAATTCTCTCACCCGATCGACGCCATCCGCGCCGGTCTCGCCTATGTGCCGGGCGACCGCGCCGAGGCGCTCGCCATGCAGCGCTCGGTGCGCGAGAACATCGCCCTTCCCTTCAGCGCCGCCTTGCGCAACTGGGGACCTATTAACATGCGCCAGGAGCGCGCCAAGGTGGTCAGCGCCATCGAGCGGCTGCAGATCGACACCCGCGCGCAAGGGGAAGTGCAGCGCCTGTCCGGCGGCAACCAGCAGAAGGTGACCATCGCCCGCTGGATCGCGGCGGACGCCCGCACCATCCTGTGCTTCGACCCGACGCGCGGCATCGATGTCGGCACCAAGCAGGAGATCTACAAATTGCTGCGCGAGCTCGCCGGCCACGGTAAGTCGGTGCTGTTCTACACCTCCGAGCTGGAGGAGGTGCAGCGTGTCTGCGACCGCGTCATCGTCATCTTCGGCGGCCGCGTCGTCGATATCTTTGCGGTCGAGGAGGCCGACGAGCCGGCGCTGATGCGCGCCGCCTATGGCCTGCCGCGCGGCGCCAAGGCGGATGTCGGCATCCTTGCCGACCCGACATCAAGCTCTTCGGATTCGACCATACCGGGGGCGACGCCATGAGCCATCTCTTGCGCCGCCAGGGTTGGGTCGCCGGCCTGTTCGCCCTGCTCATCATCCTGTTCATCATCACCAAGCTGATCCAGCCTGGCTATGGCAGCAGCGATTTCGGCTCGCTCGCGCGCGCCGTCTTGCCTTACGCCTTCGCCGTGGCCGCCCAGACCGTGGTCGTCATCGCCGGCGGCATCGACCTGTCGGTCGCCGCCATGATGGCGCTGACCAGCGTCACCGCCGCCTCGATGATGAACGGCGCCTCGGAGGAATACGCGCTGTTCGTCGTGCCCTTCGTGCTGGCCATGGGTTTTGTGCTTGGCGCCGTCAATGGCATCCTCATCGTCGTCACCCGTGTGCCCGACATCGTCGTCACGCTGGCCACCCTCTTCGTCCTGCAGGGCGCGGCCTTGCTGGTGCTCGATGCGCCTGGCGGCGCGGTCGCCGAATGGCTGAAGGGCCTGATATCGGGCACCGTGCCGATACCGGGCCTGCCCGACGCCATCGACGCCTGGCTGCCGAAGGCGCTGCTGGTGCTGGTCATCTGCCTCTGCGTCATCTGGATACCGCTGAGGCGCTCAAAGCTCGGCCTCTCCATCTACGCCATCGGCTCGAGCGAACTGGCGGCGTTCCGCAGCGGCGTGCCGGTGGCGCGCACCCGCATTATCGCCTATGCGCTGTCCGGCCTGTTCGCCGCTTTTGGCGGGCTGGCGTTGACCATGAGCACCGGCATCGGCGCGCCCATCCCCGGCCCCTATCTGCTGGCCAGCGTCGCCGCCGTGGTGCTGGGCGGCGTCGCGCTCGGCGGCGGCAAGGGCGGCCTGCTCGGACCGATCGTCGCCGTCTTCGTGCTGCGGTTGGTGCGCACCGATCTGACGCTGCTCGCCATCGACCCCAACGTCACCGCCATCATCGAAGGCGCCATCATGGTCGCCGTGGTGATGTTCGGCGCGTTTATTACCATGCGGGGGCGGCAATGATGGGAAAGCATCGGCATGCCCTTCTCCCTTCCCCCCTTGTGGGGGAAGGTGGCCTCGCGAAGCGAGGTCGGATGAGGGGTGTTCCAGAAAACACCGACGCCTCATTCCGTCCAGCACCCCTCATCCGTCTCGGCGCTGCGCGCCGATCCACCTTCTCCCACAAGGGGAGAAGGGAAAGACGCATCGCGCCACCACCATCGCGAGCCGCCTCATGAGCACAACCGCCATCACCCCCGTCCCCTTCGGCCGCCGCGTAAAACGCTTCATGGCCGACCGGCCGCTGATCCCGCTGATCATCCTGCTCGTCATTCTGGTGGTGATCCTGCAGATCCTGCGCCCCGGCATCGTCAACGAGCGCTGGATCGCCAACACCATCAAATTCGCCATACCGCTGGCGATCCTCGCCGGCTGCCAGACCATGACCATGCTGACCGGCGGCATCGATCTCTCGGTCGGCACGGTGGCAACGATGAGCGCCTTCATCATGGCCACGCAAGTCGTCAACCAGGACCCGGCGGTGGCCTTCCTGCTGGCGATGATGCCGGCGGTGCTGATCGGCCTGGTCAACGGCATCGGCGTCGGCGTCTTTCGCGTCCACCCGCTGATCATGACGCTGGGCACCAGCCTGATCGGCACCGGCTGCCTGCAGGTCTACCAGCGCACGGTGATCGCGTCGGGCGCGAAAATCCCGGACTTCCTCGCCTGGCTCGGCACCGGCGTCACCTATGGCTTTCCCAACGCCCTGCTCCTGTTCGTGCCGCTGGCAGCCCTCATCGTCTTCACTTTGAGCCGCACCGGCTTCGGCCGCCTGCTCTACGCCGTCGGCGACAATGAGCGCGCGACGCGCCTGTCGGGCGTGCAATACTGGCAGGTCATCACCGCGCTCTACGTCATCTCCAGCGTGCTCGCCGGCATCACCGGCCTGCTCTATATCGGCCTGATCAAGGCGCCATCGCTGTCGCTCGCCGAACCGCTGGTGCTGCCCTCGGTAGCGGCGGCCGTGATCGGCGGCACCTCGATCTTCGGCGGCCGCGGCGGCTACACCGGCACCATCATCGGCGCGCTGATCCTGACAGTGCTGACGACGCTGCTGACCATTTTGCAGATGCCGGAGGGGGCAAGGCGGATATTGTTTGGGCTCATCGTGCTGTTTGTCACGGCGGCGTATTTGCGGATTGTGGAGGAGAGGTAGGGAAGGGGGCCGCATTGCGGCCGATCCAGACCACACGGGATTCGACGGCGCCTTGCTGAAAGCCGCCATCGGTTGATGCGCATGCCATGGCCATCATTCCTGCATCTGGGCCAAGCCTCGCATGCAAGCCAGGCTTGCCCGACCAGGATGTGACGGACAGTGCTTACTTCAACGAGATGGCCATGCCGCTGAGATCGGCGTTCACCTGCAGGCCTACCTGCCTGCCCGTGAGTTCGAGCTGGGCGCCCTTGTCATTGGTCATGACGATCACCTGGGCGCCTTTGCCGAGCGCGCCGCCGCCGCCCGCGGCGCCGTAAACCCCAGTCGCATCCCGGACCCTGCGGATATGCCGCACGGTGCCCCGGAAATAGGTCTTGGAAACCCCGAAGGCGAAGCCGCCCGAGACGGCTCCGACCGAGATGGGATAGGTGCGGCCATGGAAGGTCAGCGTGCCCTCGCCTCCGGAGCCACCGACGAAGAATGCCGCCTTGTAGACGGTGAAGCGGATCGTGCCGCTGTCGGCATGCGCGGCACTTGCAGCGCTGACAGCGCCTGCGGCGATGACGGCAACCGCGAGGGAACGAAAGCTGGACGAAATATTCATGATGAGAGCTCCTCAAGATCGCAGCTTACCCAACAGGCAGGGTTCGTCAGCGTCGAATCAAACTTGAACAGTCTAGCCCGTCATTTGGTTCCAGGTATGCGGCTGGTCGATCTACGCCGCCGTCGGCGACAATGAGCGCGCGACGCGCCTGCGGATTGTGGGGGAGAGGTAGGGGGCGGATGTTGACGGCGGCTTTGCGCCTAGTGTCGGTCATAGAGGCGAACTTTGCCTCCGCCCGGAAGCAGACGAGGGGCGACACTGCCCCTACGGAAACAACTTGAAGAAACGCTTCGCTGCCCATAGCATGCCATCCCCTGGTGAAATCTGATCAGGAGCTCAGTGGGATCGGTCGGGTTTTTTAAGCCAGTGCAAAGTAGGGAGGATTATGATGGCTTCCGAAGTACAGGCAAACAATGGCGTTAACGTCGAGGCGCTGCTCGGCGCACGCGAAGCGCTTACCAACGCCCCAGAGGCCGCGCAGTTCAAGTGGCGCGCGGCCTGCGAATGGAAGGATGGCACACACAGCCACTCGTCGGTCGAGAGCTTCTACGGTCTCGGCGAGGATCAGCATCGCAAGACCACCTTCACATTCGACGCCGATCATCCGGAGGTCTTTGCCTCCCAGGACAAGGGCGCCACGCCTGTCGAATACGTACTGGTCGGGCTGGCGAGCTGCCTGACCGCCGGCATCGCCGCTGTTGCCCAGAACCGGAACATCCAGTTGAAGTCGGTGAAGGCGACCATCGAAGGCGACATGGATCTCGCGGGGATACTCGGCATCGACAGCGACGTCCGCAACGGCTTCAGCGGCATCACGGTAAAATACAACATCGACGCCGACGCCAAGCGCGAGGACATCGAGGCTATCGTCGCTCAGTCGCAGAAGCGGTCGGCAGTCTATGACATTGTCACCAATCCGACGAACGTCACGGTCGTGGTGAACTGAAAGGCACTTCGAGCCGTAGACTCTCCTGACGAGAGGGCGCGATTAGTTCCGTCACCACAGTGATCGTCGGTGCAGGGCACGCGGGGCTCGCGATGAGCCGCTGCCTCGCGGAGCGCGCTATCGACCATGTGCTGCTGGAGCGCGGCGAGATCGCCCATACCTGGCGCACCGAGCGATGGGATTCGCTGCGGCTGCTCACCCCGAACTGGCAGAGCCGGCTGCCGGGCTTCTGCTATGATGGCGACGACCCCGACGGCTACCGGACGATGCCTGAGGTGATCGACTTCCTCGGAAACTATGCCAAGTCGATCTCGGCGCCGGTCAGAACACACACGACCGTTACCTCGGTTCGCAGCGACGGGGCGGGATATCTCGTGCGCACTGACCGCGGCGAGTGGCGCTGCCGGACCCTGGTACTGGCGTCGGGCGCGTGCAACGTCGCGCGCCTGCCCGATTTCGCCGTCCGCGTGCCGCCGTCGGTCGCCATGCTGACGGCACAGTCCTACCGCAATCCGGCTCAGGTCGCCGACGGTGGCGTGCTGGTGGCGGGCGCGTCGGCCAGCGGCACCCAGATCGCACAGGAGCTGCAGCGTGCGGGGCGCCAGGTGACCCTGTCGGTGGGCGAGCACATTCGGGCGCCGCGCGTCTATCGCGGCAAGGACCTGGAATGGTGGATGGACGCCGCAGGCGTGCTCGACGAGCGCTACGACGAGGTAGACGACATCAGACGGGCGCGACGGGTTCCTTCGCTGCAGCTTGCCGGCACACAAGACCGCACGACCCTCGACCTCAATGCGTTGGTCGACCTCGGTGTCAGGCTCATCGGCCGCCTGGCTGGCATCACCGAAGACGGCAAGGCCCAGTTTGCGGGGTCGTTGCGCAACATGTGCGCGCTTTCCGATCTCAAGATGGCCCGGCTGCTCGACCTCATCGACGAATGGGCGCGCGCCAACGGCCTTGACGCCACGGTCGGGCCGCCGGATCGCCTGCCGCCGACCCGTGTCGAGGACAATCCGCCGCTCGGCCTCGACCTTACCGGAGGCGCGATCAGGACGATTATCTGGGCCACCGGCTACCGTCCGGACTACTCCTGGCTGGAGTTGCCGGTCCTCGACCGCAAAGGCTACGTCCGTCACGACGGCGGCGTTGCGGAACATCCGGGCATGTACCTGATGGGGATGCAGTTTCTGCGCCGCCGCAAGTCTGCGCTGATCGACGGCGCCGGCGACGACGCGCGTGATCTCAGCGACCATCTGGCAGCTTACCTCAGGCAAAGATCAAACAACGTCTAAGAGCAATTCCAGGAAAAGTGTGAAACAGTTTTCCCGGGAAAAGCGCGCAGCGCTTTCCCTTGGGAATTGCGGAAAAACAATGAGATAGAGCGGTTCGGCGTTTCCGTGAAACGATGAACCGCTACAAAGCCAAGCGAATAGCTCAGCTGCCGCGGCAACGCCGAATTCCGTGACCCCGCGATCATATTCCCAAGTGCAACTTCGGCTTCCAGAAGGGGCGGAACAACTCGATCTTCGGACAGCGGTTCATCACCACTTTCAGGCCCGCTTCCTCCGCCAGCCGGGCGGCCGCGTCATCGCGCACCCCGATCTGCCCCCACAGAACCTTGGCATTGATTGCAATGGCTTCCTGTGCGACTTCCAGCAGATCTTCGGAGCGGCGAAAAACCTCAACCATATCGACAGGCCGGTCGATGGCCGCCAGTGACGGGTACACCTTGAGCCCTCGAATTTCATCCAGACCGGGAGCGGGATTGACCGGGATCATGTCATAGCCGGTTTCGTGCAGAACCCTGAGAACACCATAGGAAAATTTGGTCTTGTCGGGGCTGGCCCCCACCATCGCGATGGTTTTGACCGACTTCAGAATGTCTTGCAGATAAGCCTCCGAATAGGGCTCATCATGATTCATATGGGTCATTTCTTTGCTTCCAACGGGGTCGCGATATCGGCTTTCAATTCATGTGCGGCCAAGGGATCCAGGAAGGGGTTGCGATAGAGCTTGTCGTGGCTTTCAACGCCGACCTCCAGCGTGCAGTCGCTCATAGGGCGGGCAACGCAGAGGATTATATAGCCATTGTTGATCTGGCGGTTGTTCAGCGCGCGCTGCGCCTTTTGACTGACTTTGCCGCTGATCAGCTTGGCCGCGCAGGTTATGCAGCCGCCATACTTGCAGCCGTAGGGCAGGTCCACGCCCTGCTCGCGCAGGCTTTGCAAGAGGGGCTTGCGATGATCGACGTCAAAGGCCGCACCGCCTTGGTTGGCGAGGGTGATGGTGAAGCTGGTCATACCCAGATGTCGCTCGTGCAGTCACCGCCGGGATAACGGGTTTCGTGGCAGCGGCTAGGTCCATTTGGTTCCTTGCCAAAATCGACGACAAATCGCGGATCAATTTCCATGCCGCCGTTTTCCGTATCGCAATTGACCATCAGCATGCATCCGCCATTGGTGCGGATTTCCGGATAAAACTGATTGTCCCAGGTCGAGAACAGCGAGGTCGTTACATAGAGGCGCTTGCCGTCGAGGCTGAGCTGTATCATCTGCGGCCCGCCAGTCACTTTCACGCCATTGACCTCGGGCGCACGGCCGAGAAGTCCGCCCATCCACACTTGTCCGGTGAGCCTGGCGTTGTGCGGGTCCGAGATGTCGTACTGGCGGATGTCGCCATGCAGCCAGTTGCAGAGATAGAGGTATCTATCGTCCATGCTGAGCAGAATGACCGAGATCACGCCCGGTATCGGGATCGGCCATTCGGGATGCGGCTCATTGCCGACATCGACGATTTTTTCCCATTGCCAGTCACCCGCCGTATCCTTCCACCAATGGATGATATTTGCGGACAGGGCCGCGCCGACAAAGCCGTGACTGCTATCGGGATTATGATGGAACCGCACTTCCAGCGGGAGCAAACCATCTTCACCGAGATAGAATGTTTGCTTTGGCTCCTTTTTCTCAAAATCCCAGAAATGGATCTCCCGGCCATACTTCAGGTGGCCAACCTCCTCCAGGTCAAAACCAGGCATGAAGGTATTGGGCGCGGCCCATTCCGAGCTGACCATTACGTTATGTCGCGGCTGGTACCAGAAATCATAACCAAACTTGATGCCGCCCATGGAGTTTTCCCAACGGCCGACAATCTCGAACTCCTTGTTGAGCTGCAAATAGCCACCTGGGGCATTGCCTTGAGCGTCGCCAAGCATGGAAACGATGATGTCCGAGCCGAGGCAATGCACCGTGTGCGGCGCCGACAGATTGGTCCTGGTTTTGATTTCAGCGCCGTCTATGACCTTGAACAGTGTCGGATTGCGGGGATCGGTTCCGCAATCGACAATATGCAGATTGGTCGAGCGCACACCCGGCACAATCAGATACTTGCGCTCCATGCCCGCATCGCCATGGCACGACGAACAGGCGTTCCAGCCCATGTGATGGAGCTCATCGCCAATGTCAGGCATTTGCAAACGTGAAATCACCTGGCTGTAGGTCGAACTCTCCGGGTCGACATCAATGGTACACAAATAGTCCGGCTTCTGAATGCCCGTGCCAGTGTAGATGGCAATCGTATAGAGCAGCTTTTCGCGAGGTGCCCTGATCGCCTCTGCTGGAGAGGCATAGCCCGGTCCACAGCAATGATTGGTCATGGGTACTTCCCCAATTTGAACAGGCCAGCCCCAACAGGGGGTCAAGCTGGAATGTTAGTGCATGCTTGGCATTGGCGCTATGGCCGGGGTGGCTGGTCAAGCGCGCACCGTGACGTACAACTCGGCGACAGAGCGCCCACGGGACCGTCCGCCGGCGTTGCCTTCGGCGGCCGTGATCGGCGCCACCTCGATCTTCGGCGGCGGCTACACCGGCACCATCATGGGCGCCCTCACCGTGCTGACGACGCTGCTGACCATCCTGCAAATGCCGGAGGGGGCAAGGCGGATATTGTTTGGGCTGATAGTGCTGTTCGTAACGGCGGCGTATTTGCGGATTGTGGAGGAACGGTAGGGGGGACGCAAAGTCGACCTACGTCTGCCAAGATGTTGACGGCAGCTTTGCGCACAAAAATCAGACGTTCAGGTAGCCTTAGGTATTTCCGGAGAGCAGTCACTGCCGCCGCCTTCCCGTGCACTAAGGACTCAGGAACGCGGAGGGGCGGTCGAGCCGCGGACGAGTAGTTTTACGGGCATCACGATCTGCCGCGGTCGATCGTTTGCCAACACCATCGCCGCAGCAAGCTTCCCCTTTCCGACGATGTCCTGCGCAATGGTCGTGAGAGGAGGCACCGTGCGCGCCGACTCTGAAGTGCCATCGAAGCCCACGACGGACACCCGCTCGGGTATGCAAATGCCTCGACGAACCGCCTCATTCAGCACCGTGATCGCCTGCCAATCGGACATGGTCAAGATTGCGGTTGCTTCGGGAGCCCGGTCGAAGACGACGGCTCCGGCGGACGGATCCCCAGGCGTCGTCTCGATGATCGGAACGTTGTCGATCGACAGGCCGACTTTCGCCAGACCCTCGGCGAACCCGTCGAGCCTCTGACGGTCGAATTGGAAGCCCGCCGTGATCATGCGACCAGCGGTGAAGGGCATGTGGACGATCGGCGGCCCGGCGGTCCGCCGTATGGACAGTATGACAAAACGGCGATGCCCCAGCGCCGCCAGGTGCTCGACGGCAAGGAGTGCGCCACCCTTTCCGTCGATGCGGATCGAGTTGACGTCCGCCCCAGCATCGCTCTCGAGGATCACGAAGGGTAACCGCCGCCGCTTCGCCGAGGAGACAAGCTCGATGTCGGCGCTGTGGCCCAGAATGAAGCCATCTACCAGAGCCTTCCGGATGGTAGAGGCGCGGCTGGAGTCGGTGCCGTTTATGAGACTCAGCGTCGCCCCTGCTTCGTCGCAGGCTTGCGCTACACCAAGGGTGAGTTCGCGCAGATATGGGCTTCGAATCATGTCTGAAATAGCATAGTCGCCGGGCGGCATAAGTCCGATTGCGTTGAATTTGCCACCATGCCGCGCAGTCCTGCGCCCGGAACCTGGCTTTGCCTCCACATTAGGGAGAATGAGGATGACTGGCTTCAGCGTAGACCCGACCTCGCTCGTCGGGAAGACATTCGATTGTTCATTCGGCGCTTTCGTGCCGAGACTGACGGTGCTCTCACCGAACGAATTGCGGGTGCAGGCGACGATTGGCTCGACGGAGATCGACGAGGTCGTGAGCAGCACCCTCACCGGCGTTCGACCGGGCCTCTTCGTCATGAGTTGGACCGAGCAAAGTGGTACCTTCGTAGTGCAGATTCAGGATCACGAGAACGATATCGTCCACAACTATGCACGGCTGGCTGACGGAGGGCTGTTCTGCGCGCAGGGCGCAATTCAACCGGCGGCGGCTGCCTAACGGCCCCGAACCAGCAGAAGGAGCAGTGTGAGAATGCAAGTCACCGGCGCCCGCCCACGGAGCCTGGCGCCACATGGAGACAGCAATGACGATCATGATTGACGATCAGACCGACCCGGCACTGTGGGATCCGACACTCGACGCGGTCATCGCGGCGCCCGCCAACCACAAGATTGTATTCGAGAACGACCGGCTGCGCGTCCTCGAAGTGATCCTCGGACCCGACGAGGAAGAGCCGGTTCACCATCACCGCTGGCCCTCTGTCTTCGTGTTCGACCAGGTCCAGGGCCCGATCCACGACTTCGCGCCGGACGGCACCATGATGCCGCCGAACCGGGACGTGATCCAGGCGATCCAGGCGTGGGACGGAAAGGGCTGCCTTGTCGTGCACATGGCTCCGCAACCGGCAGGCCGGGTCCTGAATGCCTCTGGCAAGACACTTCATGGCATCAGGGTAGAAATGAAGTCGTAAGGACTTCCTCACGGAGGGGATCAAAGTGACTGTCGAAGACGCATGCGTCCGGTAACGCTACATTCTCAACTACGGCAGGCTAGGCCGCTTGCATCCCAAAACTGCCATTCCGTTTCCGGCCCCATTTCCGGCCGTTGCATCCCGTGAAGGAAAGGAACCTTCGCACTCCACCACCGCAGCGGCCACGGTCCCCTTTCCACCCCACCATTCAAAACGGATGCACGACCCCACGCCACAAGCTATATTACCCCCTCGGGCTGACGTCATTGAAGGGGGGCATGACATGCAGGCAGTGCCGATAGCGCATCAAGCGGCGCAACCTGCCCTCGCGCCCACATCCTCCATGGCCGGCTATCCAACCGCCGTGCTGTGCTGGTTGCTTTCGGCCGGGGTCTATATCGCGGCCAAGTGGGTGGCGCCTGAGATGCCGCCCTGGGGGCTCTGCTTCTGGCGGCTGGCGCTGGCTTGCGCCATCCTGCTGCCGATCGTGCACCGTCATCACGAGGCGATGATCGGGCTTTTGCGAACGCGCGCCGTGGAGGTCGTCGCCGTGGGAGCGATCGGCCTGACGCTGTGCCAGGGCATGATCTACCATGGCCTCAACGACACCGACGCCACCACGGCCGGCATCATCATGGCGCTGTCGCCCGTGATGACGATGGTGCTCGCCCGTTTCGTGCTTGGCGAGCCGCTCGGGCTGTGGAAGTCGCTTGGCGCGGTTGTTGCGCTGGCCGGGATGGTTTTCATCGTCGCCCACGGCAACCTGACGGCGCTGCTGCAACTCAAGTTCAACGCCGGCGAACTGTGGATCGTCGGCAGCGCGTTCTGCTGGGGCCTCTACACCGTTCTGTTGCGCCGTGCCAAATTCGGCATCGAACTGTTGCCGATGGTCGTGCTGCTGCTCGGCGCCGGCGCGCTGGTCGCCTTGCCGTTCCATCTGTGGGAATTGTTCAACGACGAACGCTCCACCATGGATGTCGACAGCGTGCTGGCGCTCGCCTATCTGGCGGGCCCCGGCGGCGCCTTGATGTACTATCTCTACAACAAAAGCGTGGAAACGCTTGGCGCCAGCCGGGCGAGCATGCTGCTCTATCTGCAGACGGTGTTCGTCGCCATACTCGCCTATCTGTTGCTCGGCGAGGGCTTGCACGACTACGATCTGGTCGGCGCTGCCTTCATCGTCGCCGGCATCGTGCTCGCCACCGTGCTCAAGCCCAGGCCGGCGCAACCACGCGTCGCCTAGAAATCTTGCGAGCGACGGGCGAGGAATTCTGTATAACTCTCCAAAACGCTCAGGGAAGGCTTGGGGATGAGAATTGCGATAGTCGTCGCCTTGGCCGCGACATTGGCCGGATGTGTGAGCTCTCCGGTCGAGTACGAAGCGTCGCTTTCGCAGCAAGACCCGAAATGGCTGTCGCCGGAATGCCAGCAAGCCCGCATGGCGGCTTCGGATTACGCCGCACGCGAGAAAGAGCACCCAGGCTGGGGCTTCGGCGTCCTGCTTGGCCCGTATTCACTGGGGCTCGTGGCAGCCATCAAGGAGCATGAGCAGAAGCAGCGAAAGCTGTTCGCCCGCGAGGTGCACTTGCGGTGCTCGAATCTGCCGCTGCCAAAGGCGCTGGAGGGCGCTCCCCAGGGTGCAAGTCAGACGAAATATCCATAGGCACCACTGCCTTCCTTCGCCGACGAGGGGAACGCCTGGCGCTACGCGGGCATGGCGCGTCAGCCGCGCCGCGCCGCGTCGATCGCGGCGACGTCGATCTTCTTCATCTCCATCATCGCATCGAAGGCGCGCCTGGCTTCGTCGCCGCCTGCCGCCATCGCCTCGGTCAGCGTGCGCGGCGTGATCTGCCAGGACAGGCCCCATTTGTCCTTGCACCAGCCGCAGGCGCTTTCCTGGCCGCCATTGCCGACGATGGCATTCCAGTAGCGATCGGTTTCCTGCTGGTCGTCGGTGGCGATCTGGAACGAGAAGGCCTCGCTCTGCTTGAACGCGGGACCGCCATTGAGGCCGAGACAGGCAACGCCGGCAACGGTGAATTCGACCGTCAATACGTCGCCCTTCTTGCCGGACGGATAGTCGCTGGGGGCACGGTGGACGGTGCTTACCTTGCTGTCGGGAAAGGTCTCGGCATAGAAGCGGGCCGCGGCCTCCGCGTCCTTGTCGTACCACAGGCAAATCGTATTCTTCGGGATCGGCATTCGCATGTTCCTTTCCGTTGAAACAGATGTCTCCTCTTCCGAAATAGGTCGCCAGCCTCTTTTCTCCACCCTGTCGGAAGCAGAGCAATCGCACATGGCAGCGCCGGCCCCCTCTCCGAGACGGAGAGGGGGAGCGTCATATGCGATTGCACTGCTGATAGAAGCAAATCGCCAGGCCCGGCTAGCCACTTCGCGTTACAGCCAAAATGTGTTCAGTGAACCATGGGCGTCTGGACCGAGATTGGTTTTCGCATGGCGAACCGACGGTTTCATCACTAGATGACACAAACCTCTCAAGCTGACGCGGACCCAATCATGAAGAAAATCGGCTTTCTGTCGTTCGGACACTGGACCCCCTCGAACCAGTCGCAAACGCGCTCCGCCTCCGACATGCTGCTGCAATCCATAGAGCTCGCCGTCGCCGCCGAGCAGCTTGGCGCCGACGGCGCTTATTTTCGCGTGCACCACTTCGCCCGCCAGCTCTCGTCACCGTTCCCGCTGCTGGCCGCGGTCGGCGCCAGGACCAGCCGCATCGAGATCGGCACCGCGGTGATCGACATGCGCTATGAGAACCCGCTCTATATGGCCGAGGATGCGGGTGCCGCCGATCTGATCGCCGGCGGGCGCCTCCAGCTCGGCATCAGCCGTGGCTCGCCCGAGCAGGTCATCGACGGCTGGCGCTACTTCGGCTACGCGCCGGCGGAGGGCGAAAGCGACGCCGACATGGCGCGTCGTCACACCAGCGTTTTCCTCGATATTCTCCAGGGCAAAGGCTTCGCCCAGCCGAACCCGCGGCCGATGTTCCCGAACCCGCCCGGCCTGCTGCGCCTCGAGCCTCACTCCGAAGGGCTTCGCGAGCGGATCTGGTGGGGCGCCGCCACCAACGCGACGGCGGAGTGGGCCGCAAAATTGGGGATGAACCTGCAGAGTTCCACCCTCAAATTCGACGAGAGCGGCAAGCCGTTCCACATCCAGCAGGCCGAGCAGATCCGCGGCTTCCGCGCCGCCTGGAAGGAGGCCGGACATCCGCGCGAGCCGCGCGTGTCGGTAAGCCGCAGCATCTTCGCTTTGGTCGACGATCGCGACCGCGCCTATTTCGGCAGCAGCGATAGCCAGGATCACTTCGGTTACATCGAGCCCGAAAAACTCGCCGTCTTCGGCCGCAGCTATGCCGCCGAGCCGGACGTCCTCATCGAGCAGTTGAGGGGCGACGAGGCCATTGCGGAGGCCGATACGCTGCTGCTCACCGTGCCGAACCAGCTCGGCGTGGATTACAACGCCCACGTCATCGAGGCGATCCTGACCCACGTGGCCCCGGCATTGGGGTGGCGCTGACTGCCCGGGCGTGCATGGAACCGGTGCGGCCCGCAAGGATTATAGGGGCATAGGAGGTTGCCATGATCCGCAAGCTGAAGTCCTGTGAGCACCGCCTCTATTCCCGCAAGGTCGATCCCAGGACGCACAAGCGCAGAAACCTCGGCACGTTCAAATCGCGGGAAGCCGCCGAGAAGCATGAGCGCGAGGTTCAGTACTTCAAGCGCCATTAGAACAATTTCAGGAACGTCGATGTTCCGCGTCAGCCGCTCATCCCAGCAGATTGCGCGCCGTGCGCATGAATACTCTTGATCCGATCGGTATCAGATCGTCGGGAAAGTCATAGTCGGGATTGTGCAGCGCAGGGTACCGCTCGCCGGCGCCGAGGAAAAACATGGCGGACGCCGCGCTGTGGCCGAAGACGCCAAAATCCTCCGAAGCGCGCATCGGCAGGCTGTCCTCGGTGCGCGGCACGCCTTCTTCGTCGAGCGCGCGGTTGAGATGCTCCACCGCATCCGGCGCGTTGACGCTGGCAACGAATATCTCGTGATAGTCGCAGCGGACGGAAAGATGGTGCTCGCCGGCGATCTTCGCGGCCAGCGCTTCCGCCGCGGCGACAAGCTCCGCCATACGGTCGTCGCGCCGGGTGCGCAGTGTCGCCCAGACATGCGCCTGGCCGGGCGCAATGCCGAACACGGCTTCACCCATCAGCGCATGGGTGACGGTCACCATGCTGAAATCGTCGTCGGCGAAGGTTCCGTGCCCGAGCGCGGGCAGCGCCGGCATCAGCTGGCTGATCGCCATCATTGGCGAGACGCCGGTTTCGGGCATGGACGAATGCGCGGTCTTGCCCTCCAGCATGATGCGCATGCCGCGTGACGCGCAATTGACCACGCCGGTTTTGACCCGCACCTCGCCGAACGGCACGCCCGGCAGATTGTGCAGCGAGAAGGCGAAATCCGGCGCGATCTCGCCGAAGCGCGGATCGGCGACGACGCCGGCGGCGCCATTGCCGGTTTCTTCCGCCGGCTGGAACATCAGCACGACGCGGCCGCGGGCGGGCCTTTCGCGCCCAAGCTGCCGGCCCAGTGCCGCAAGGATCGCGGTATGCCCGTCATGGCCGCACATATGCGACTTTCCCGGCACCAGCGATGAATGCGGCACGCCCGAAAGCTCATGAATCGGCAAGGCATCGAGCTCCGAGCGGAACAGCACCGTCGGCCCTGCCTGACCGCTGTCATACACCGCCGCCACGCCATGCCCTCCCAGTCCGGTCAGCACCTTGTCCGGCCTCGTATCGGCGAGGAAATCGACGACTTCGCCCGCGGTCTTCTCCTCCTCATTCGAGATTTCCGGCTGCTGGTGCAGCTTGCGCCGCCATGCCGTAAGCTCGACAATGTCTCGATTGGTCAGGGTCACGTTTCTAGGACTCCGCTTGTGCTGCAAAAAATCTGGGAGCGTGTGTCGGGATTGCCAGGCCCTGTTCGTCCTTAGGGCATCGATACGCAATCAGAAAGGACATACGATATGCCAAGCACTGTACGTTTGCACCGCGTTCTGGCGACCAGCCCGGAGAAGGTCTACCGCGCGTTCCTCGAAGGCGACGCGCTGGCAAAGTGGCTTCCGCCGAACGGCTTCACCTGCACGGTTCATCACCTCGACGCGAAAGTCGGCGGCACCTTCAAAATGTCCTTCCGCAACTTCACGACGGGCGACAGCCACGCCTTCGGCGGCGAGTATGCCGAGCTCGTTCCCAGCGAGCGCCTGCGCTACACCGACAAGTTCGACGATCCCAACCTGCCCGGCGAAATGCAGGTGACCGTGACCTTGAAGAAAGTTTCGGTCGGCACGGAAGTCGATATCACGCAGGCAGGCATTCCAGACGCCATTCCGGCCGAGGCTTGCTATCTCGGCTGGCAGGAGTCGCTCAGAAACCTGGCAAGGCTCGTCGAACCCGAGATCAACCAGTAGAACTGTGGGGCCACGGCCGCATCGCGCATGCCGGGCGCGGCTGTGCACGCGACAAGACTCACGGCTCCGTGCAGATCGGCACGGGCCGTGGCGGCGCCGCCGGGTGATCCTTCTTGTACCGGGCGATGATCGGCTCGAGGGTCTTTCCCGGCCAGAATTTCGGAGCGCCGATCTCCTTCAGGCAGGATGCATTCCAATAAGGTCCGGTGCCCGACGGCGAACCACCGCTCGCCACTGTCTTCGCGACGGCGGCGATGTCGCGTGATTCAGGGTAGATGTAGAGCGTCGTCGGGCTGTCCTTCATCATCGGAATGATCTGCTCAGCGTCCGCCGGCGACCAGCTCGTGCAGCCATTGCTGCGGCCGGCGGCGTAGTTCACCAGCCTGCCGGCCGGGACGAAACCGTCATGGTTGGCGTAGGGGCTGTTCGGATTTTTCCGCAGGCACATCCCCCTCAACACCTCGGCCACGTGCCCGCCGATTGCCCGCTGCCTGGCATTCGCGGCCTCGCCCTCGCCGTCAAACTGCACGAACGCGCGCAGAAAAACCGCGTCCTGTTTCGCCCCTGTGCGATAATAGCCTTTGAACGACGTCTTCGTCTCGCCGGTCACATAGGCCCCGCCGGCCGTCAGTTCCGAATCCATCGCATTGCCGAAATTCTTCGCGCAGCGTCTGCCATTGGCGAAATCGACGACGCCTTTCAAATTGCGGCCGCCGCCGTGACCCGCAGAGACCGCGCGGAACGACCGGCTGGCCTCGCAGATGACGTAATAGCGGCGCCCGAGCACGCCATTGCCCAGATCGCCGGGGCGTGTCGCATCCATGGCGAAATAGCAGGGATTCTTGACGGCGCCTTCGCCGATTTTCTTCAGATAGAGCGCGCGTGCCCTCTCCAGTACCACTTGCGCGATCTGGCCTTCGCCGTCGCCGACATGCGCCTTTAGCCAGGCCGGAACATCGGATCCTTGCAAGGCGGCAAAGGATCGGGCCGACACCGTCAAGGCGATGACGGCGACGAAAAGGCTGAGGATGAGAGGGACAGATCTTACCCGCACCGGGTCAATTCTCCTGTCAAAGCCGTTTTGCGATTCCCTTGCGGGTGCTGCCACCCGCGAATCGATCATAAATGGCCTCGCGCCATCAGGCGAAACACATCTTGTTCAGCACCCGCCAGGAAACGTGCAGGACGGACCGTGGCGGCAGGTCGACGCGGCATAGGCCACGAAGGCATGACCACACTCCAACATGATGGCCCTCGCAGCGTTGTGAGTGTCCAGCGGTGAGCTTCACCGCGAGTTCTCGCCGGCGTCACCGGCCCGCTCTATGTCGGCCTGATCACAGCGCCATCGCCGTCGCTGGCCGAACCTCTGGTGCTGCCTTCGGTGGCCGTCGCCGTGATCGGCGGCACATCGATCTTCGGCGGCCGCGGCGGCTTCACCGGCACCCATCATCGGGGCGCTGATCCTCACCGTGCTGAAGACGCTGCTGATCATTCCGCAGATGCCCGAAGGCGCGCGGCGGATTTTGTTCGACCTGATCGTGCTGTTCGTGACGGCGGCGTATTTACGGATTGTGGAGGAGAGGTAGGGAAGGCGCTGGCAACGGCAGGTTCTGATCCGAAACGGCCGCACGTCTTCCAAGGCGGGAACGGCAGCTTCGCGCCGCGTTTCGGCCGTTAAGGTCAGCATTGCCACCGCCCGGAAGCGGACATAACCGGCGACCTCTCTGGAAGTCGCGGTCGCGCCATGAGCAGAAATTGAGTGGACATTCGGTTGATGCATTAGGCACCGAAGCAAGGAGGCTCGTGCATTCGGGGCGCGCCCTCTCTTTAAAGCCGTCACCGGGCTTGCAATTCGGTGGCGCATTGCGACATTGGCTGCATGAGCACCTCCGCACAACCAGTGCGTCTGGTCCGCCCCGAGAAGAAGCGGCGTCGCATCCCCATTGCAGTCATCATGGCGTTGAGTTTTGGCAGCCTCGTATTCTTGTCGGTCGGCGGCGTGCTCGCATTGTCGGTCGGCGCCAATTTTCGCAACACGTTCGACTTGCTCGGCGCCCAGTCGACACTCCTGATCGATGCGATGGAGGACTCGCTGCGCGCCGAGATGGGAAACGCCGAGAACGCGGTGGACGGCATCGCGCAGCTGTATGCCCAGGGCGAGTTCCGGATCGACGACGAGGCGATGTCTGCAGCCGTTGCCGGTGCTCTGGCTGCCTCTTCGGGGATCGAGGCGATGCTGATCTGCACCCCCGACCTCGTCTGCCGCGGCGCCGCGCGGTCCGTCGAAGACAACGTTTCAACGGGCGCGATCGAGCATTTTCCGGCCAAGCCCGAGAAGTCGTCCCAAGTCCGCGCCGCCCTCGAGCAACGCAGACAGGTCGACGGACGCCAATGGGGTGCGTTCGTGGCCAACGAGTTCGGCCTGTACGCGCATGTCTCCGTGCCGCTGGCACGTGATGGCGTGACGCAGGCCTGGGTGATCGCGGCGGTCGAATTGCAGAAACTGTCCGATATCACGCGGGAACTGTCATCGCGATTTGGCACGCATGCCTTCATTCTCGATGGCGAAGATCGCGTGCTCGCCGACCAAAGGCTGGCCGATCCCGACGCTCTGAAAAATGGCGTCCTGCCACTGACGCCGCTGGCCACGTATGGCGATCCGGTATTGGCCGCATATAGCTCGCGCAAGGTAGAGCGGCAGTTCGACACGCGCCACGCCCGCGACATAGAAATCGCCGAGATCGACCCCAGCGTGGACAATGCGTCCGAGTGGAGCGGCGACACCACGTACATCGCCATTACCCGCAAGATCGCAGGCTATGGCGACGAGCCCTGGACGCTCGGCGCGTATTTCGAGACCAGCCAGATCAGCGACGAGATCGAGCGCGTCATGGGATCGGCCCTGCTCGGTCTTGGGGCGATGGCCGTGGCGGTCATAGTCGCGATCCTGCTTGGCAGGCGCCTGTCGCGACCGATCCAGGCGATCGCCGGCCAGGCCACGCGCGTCGCCGATTTCAATCTCGACGGCGTGACCCCGCTGCCGCGCAGCAGGGTGCTGGAGTTGGACAACCAGGCTTCGGCCTTCAATGCTATGCTGATCGGTCTGCGTGCATTCTCGACCTATATTCCGCGCTCGCTGGTGGCCAAGCTGGTGCGCACCGGAGAGATCGGCATCGCCGAACCGCGCGAGGCGGTCGTCACTGTCATGTTCACCGATATCGCCGGTTTCACTACGCTGTCGGAGCGGATGGACGCTGCCGCTGCGGCCAGGCTCCTCAACCATCATTTTGAAATCCTGTGCCGCGCGGTCGACACGCATGGCGGTACGGTTGACAAGTTCTTGGGCGACGGCATGCTGGCATTCTTCGGCGCGCCGGACCGTCTGAAGGGCCATCCCGCCGCGGCCGTCCGCGCCGCCGCGGCCATTCGCGAGGAGCTGGAGAAAGACAATCTGGAAGCGGCCGGCGAAGGCCGGCCTCCGCTTCATGTCCGCATCGGCATCCATACGGGCTCCGTCATCGTCGGCAACATTGGCGCATCCGACCGCGTCAACTATACGATAGTCGGCGACACCGTGAACGTCAGCCAGCGGCTGCAGGATCTCGGCAAGCAGCTCGAACCGGATGCCGCGACCGCCATCGCGATTTCCGGCGAGACCGCGTCGCGGCTCGACGAAAAGTTCGAAACGATCCCGGCGGGCAAGCACAGGTTGCGGGGGCGCGGCGAAGCGACGGAGGTCTTCCAGCTTGGCAAAGTCGCGACGTCAGCATCGCCCCGCCTGGACGTTCACCGCGCTCAAGCAGGCTAAGGGACATGCCACTCCCATGCCGCTGATCGGCGGCTTGGAGAAGCCCACGGCTTTGGCAACGACTGGAGCGGGGTCACCTAGTGCCGTAGCCGATTTCAATTGGAGCGACAAGAACGCGGCAAAGTCGCTGGTTCCAGTCAACATCCGCTTACGAGCCGCCCAATCGGCTCTGCAAGCGCGCCGGTTTGGGTCAGATCACGTCGGTACTCGCGGGGGCCCGAAGGTCCGCTTTTTATGATCCGAACCTCAAAGCTGCCAGTCAGCATTCGGCCCCAAACAAGACATTGGAAGTCGGTGCGCAGGCCGCCCTCATGGCGCGAAACAAGCTTTGGCGCTACATTTGCCGTTTGGCTATAGCCACGGCTTGAGGACATTTTTTACTACGCCCCCTCACACCGCCAAACTCCCCTGCTCCGCCGCCTCCGCATTAGGATCCCCCGGCGCCGTTGCCCAGGCCAATTCGACCAGCGTCACCGTCCGCCGGCCGGTCCCGTCGAGCTGGCAGACGATCAGCCCCTGTTCCTCGATATAGGTCAAAAGACGCCGGGCCCGGCGCAGCGAGTGCGAGCCATAGGCGCGGGCGATCGCCGCATCGCTCGGGCAAGGCCAGCCCTCCTTCGCCGCGCGCGCGATCATCATGAACACGCCCTGCATGTCCTCGGGCAAAAGCGAGGCGCGCACCGAGACATCCTGCCAGGCGTCATCCCCCGCCATGTCGGAGCCGAGGCCGGCCCGCGCCCGCGTCAGCATGCGGCGGAACTCCGGCAGGTCCGGCACGGCCGAGGCGAGGCCCTCGATCCGGCAGCGGACCACGAACTCCTGATAGAGCACGCCGATGACACGGAACCCCGCATCGGGCTGCGCCAGTATGGCGCGCAGGACCCGGTCGACTCGCTCGCGCCGCTCCGCCAGATCCTCGGCGCTGACCGGCGCCTCCACCGGTTCGGGGCGGATCTCCAGCGCCGCCGACTTCGCCGCCATCAGTTGGTCGAGCAGGTCCGGTGACGACCGGCGCTGCGGCCGGACAGTTTCCGGCGGCGGGGCGGCCAGGATGATCGCGCGCGCGTCCTCAAGTGCCGATTCCGGCAGCGGCATCAGGCGCGGGGTGCCATTGCGCGGACTTGTGTCCGTCGGGCCGATGCGCACGCCGAGCGGACGGCGCGACAGCGCCGGGCCGAGCGCCATGAAGTGCCCGCGCTCCAGGTCGCGAAAGGCCTCCGCCTGCCGCCGCTCCATGCCGAGAAGATCGGCCGCGCGGGCCATGTCGATATCGAGAAAGGTCCGGCCCATGAGGAAGTTGGAAGCCTCGGCCGCGACGTTCTTGGCGAGCTTGGCCAGCCGCTGGGTGGCGATGATCCCGGCAAGCCCGCGCTTGCGGCCACGGCACATCAGATTGGTCATGGCGCCGAGCGAAAGCTTGCGCGCCTCGTCCGAAACCTCGCCCGCGACTGCCGGCGCGAACAGTTGCGCCTCGTCCACCACCACCAGCATCGGATACCAGTGGTCGCGGGCGACCTCGAACAGCCCGCCAAGGAAGGCGGCGGCGCGCCGCATCTGGTTCTCGGCGTCGAGTCCTTCGAGATTGAGCACCGTCGAGACGCGATGGATGCGCGCCCGCTCGCCGGCGCTTTGCAGGCCGCGCTCGGTGTGCTCCTCGGCATCGATCACCAGATGGCCGAAACGCTCGCCCAGCGACACGAAGTCGCCTTCGGGATCGATGATGGTCTGCTGCACCCAGGGCGCGCTCTGCTCCAGCAGCCGGCGCAAAAGATGCGATTTGCCGGAGCCCGAATTGCCCTGCACCAGCAGGCGGGTCGCCAGCAACTCCTCAAGGTCCAGGGCCGCCGGGGCGCCCGCGGTCGTTTGCCCCATCTCGATCGCAACGGTCATGTCTCGACTCTCCTTGGCCGAGAGGGCTTATCAACCCGATCGCAGCCCGTCGAGCACTCATGGCCGACAGCTTCCGTCTGCGCACAGGCTGGACGCTGCTGATGCCAGAGCGCCGCATCCGCTTCGGCAGATCGTGATGGGGCGATGTCAGTTCGCTGTCGTAAGCATTACGGGCGCGAGAGGCTGCCGCCTGAGCAGCACGATCGCCGAGAAGGCCAGAATACCAAGCATGCCAACCACCGCAGTCAGCCAGAGCGAGGCATGGACGCCCATGCCTGCCATGGCCATGGCGAGGGCAAAAGGCGCAAGCGCCGAGGAAAACTGACGCGCGGCGGTCACCCAGCCAAGCCGGGCGCCATAGCGCTCCCGGCCGAACAGTTCCAGCGGCAGCGTGCCGCCGACGATGCTGGCGAGGCCAGAGCCCAATCCAAACAGGATGACGAAGGCGATGGCGCCAGCCACCGACGGTGTCGTCGCCAGCAGGACGACAAGGCCAAGCGGCAGCAATGTCGCGCCGATGACCGCGAGCCAGCGTTGCGCCAGCCGACCACCGAACAGCATGTTGATCAGCCGGCTTGCCACCTGGGACGGGCCGAAAAGCGTGGTCACCACTAGCCCGGCCGAGCCAAGCCCGAGCGCCGTGGTCAGCGGTACCATGTGAACAAGGATCGAGGACAGCACAAAACCCTCGACCGCGAAACCGCCGAGCATGAGCAGAAACACTCTGGCGCGGTTGGGCGGGTTGAACGCCGCGCCGCCTGCCGGCCCCACGGCCACTGAAGCGGGCGATGCGCTTTCATCTGTCCGATGCGACAACCGCGCCAGCCAGGCATGGATGGGAAGGCAGATAGCGACATTCATGACGGCAAAGACCAGGTAGACCTCGCGCCAGGTGAGATATTGGTGCAGCGTCGCCGTCAGCGGCCAGAACAGCGTCGAGGCGAAACCGGCGATCAGCGTCAGATGGGTGATGCTGCGCTGCGCCTTGGCTCCGCCGATCTGGACGATCGCGACGAAAGCCGCACTGTAGAGCACGAAGGCGGACGCCAGTTCCATGGCCATCAGCGCCAGCACGAAGGTCACCCGTCCGGGTGCTGCCGCGCAGGCAACAAGCGATACCGCCGCGGCAACCGAGCCGAAGGTCATGATGCGGCCGGCACCGAAGCGATCGGCCCAACGCCCGGCAGTGGGAGCAAAAAGCCCACCCGCCAACAGCGAGGCCGAGAGGGCGCCGAAAACCCATTGCTCCGGCCAGGCGAACTCGAGTGCTATGGATGGCACCAGGATGCTGAAACTGTAATAGAGCGTGCCGTAGCCGATGATCTGCGTCAGCCCCAATGCCCACAGCGCGGCAGTCGGGATCTTCCGGTCGATCATCGAGCGGCATCCATGACCTGTTCGCTGCTGCGCGCCGCGACGATGGCTTGCGTGTTGCCACAGCCGCATCCAGCCTTGCCGCCCGCCTTTGCCTCGGCGTCCGCGACGCAGCAGGCATCGACCGCCGCCGGCGCCGGCCCGCCGCAGCAACCTTGCGATGAAGTGTTTGAAACAGATACCGGCACCACGCAAACGCCGGTCTCGGGCAACGACAGGTGCACGGCATCGGCCGCCGCCATGTCGCCGGCGATCGCCGCTGCCACCGAGCGGACCTGCTCGTAGCCCGTCAGCAGCAGGAAGGTCGGCGCCCGGCCATAGCTCTTGATCCCGACCGTATAGAAATCCTGTTCCGGATGGCTGAGCTCACGGTGCCCATGCGGAGGCACGTCGCCGCAGGAATGCTCGTTGGGATCGATGAGCGGGCCGAGCGCCTTGACGCTTTCGAGCCACGGATCGAGGTCCAGCCGAAGCTCCCGGGTCAAGGCGAGGTCGGGACGTTGGCCTGTCGCGGCGATGATCCGGTCGACGGGACCGAGCGTGCGCAATCCGTCCTTCGTCTGCCCCTCGACCATCAGGCGGCCGTCGACCTCACGGATGGCAACGGTAGCAAAGCCCGTCGCCAGCCGGACGCGGCCGCTCTCGACGAGATCACGTGTATCTGAACCGAGCTCGCCCCGCGCCGGCAAGGCGTCGGCATCGCCCCCGCCATAGATGCGCACAAGATCGGCGCCGCGCGTCACCCAGAGTGCCGAGGTGCCCGGTTCGGCTTGCGCCAGCCTGGCCAGGTCCAGCAACGCATTGGCGGCGGAATGGCCGGAACCGGCCACCAATGTCGTACGGCCCGCGTAGAGGTGACGGTCCCGGCCGAGGACATCCGGTATGCCATAGGCAATCCGGTCGCCGAACTCGACCTCGCCTTCGGCTGCAATACCGCCGGCGCCGAGCGGGTTCGGCGTCCGCCATGTGCCGGAGGCATCGATGACCGCGCGAGCCATGTCGCGTCGCTGGCCATGTGCTGTCTCGACCACAAGCATGAAGGGTTTTTGTTCGCGCCCCTTGCTCAAAACCTTGTCGGCGCCCCAGCGGGAAACGGCGGCGACACGGGCATTGGTCTCGATCGACGGCGCCAGTTCGGCAAGCCGGGCGAGCGGAGCGAGATAGTGTTCGACGATCTCGTTGGCCGTGGGGAATGCCTCCGGCTCCGGCATCGGCCAGCCATGGCTTTCGAGAAGTTTTCGGGCGACCGCGTCGACGCAATAGCGCCATGGCGTGAAAACCCGGACATGGCCCCAGTCCGAGAGGTTCGACCCGACCGCTGATCCGGCCTCATAGACCTTGACCGGGAGACCGCGGCTGATGAGTTGGGCGGCCGCGGCCAGGCCAACCGGTCCGCCGCCGATGATGGCGACCGGGAGATTGCTGTCGAGAACCATGGCGTACCTTCCATCTTTCTAGGATCATGGAAATATTGGGCAAAAAATTATGCGGCCGCCTCGCTGGAGGCCGGGCCGCATGCGGCGTCGACGCAGCATTCATCGGCGAGAAAACCGAGGAGCTCGTTCATGACGGGATAATTGGCGCGGCAGATCAGTGTCGTTGCCTGCCGTTCCTGGGTGACCAGGCCGGTCAGGATGAGCCGGTGGAGATGATGCGACAGGGTCGACGCGGCGATGCCGAGCGTCTCTTGCAGATATCCGACCGGTCGCCCGGCCTCGCCTGCCCTGACCAGCGCGCGATAGAGGTTGAGCCGCGTCGGATTGCCAAGCGCCTCAAGCTGTTTTGCTGCTTGTTCGAGTTTCATGGAAGTACGCTAGCGCCTGCCGGTGCGTGCCGTCAAGCGCTATTTCCAGGATTCTCGAAATATTAGAATTCAGATGAGGCGCCGCCCCGACGCATCGATCACCACTTCGCCGTCCTCCTTGGTGAACGGCCCGATATCCGCATTGGGCAGGATGTCGAGAACCGCTTCCGAAGGCCTCGCCAGAATGGTGCCGAGCGGCGTCACCACGATCGGCCGGTTGATCAGGATCGGATGCGCCAGCATGAAGTCGACGATCTCATCGTCGCTCCACTTCGGGTCGCCGAGATTAAGTTCGGCGTAGGGCGTGCCCTTCTCGCGCAGCAATTCGCGCGGCGCCATCCCCATCGCCGCGATGAGCTCGACCAGCCGCTCGCGCGATGGCGGGTTTTTCAGATACTCGATCACCTCCGGCTCTTCGCCGGACTGCCGGATGATAGCGAGCGTGTTGCGCGAGGTGCCGCAGCCGGGGTTGTGATAGATGGTGATTGTCATTGCTCGGCCTTTTCCGTCGACATCGTGTTCCTGACTGCGGCGCCCTGCTCGTACCAGCCCCTGCTTCGGTTCACGATCCACACGACCGACAGCATGACGGGCACCTCGATAAGCACGCCGACAACCGTTGCCAGCGCGGCGCCCGAGTTCAGTCCGAACAGCGCGATCGCGGCGGCCACGGCCAGTTCGAAGAAGTTCGACGCGCCGATGAGGGCGGATGGCCCGGCGACGCAGTGCCGCTCGCCGGACACGCGGTTGAGGAGATAGGCAAGTCCGGAGTTGAAATAGACCTGGATCAGGATCGGCACCGCCAGCAGCGCGATCACCAGCGGCTGGGCGATGATCTGCTCGCCCTGAAAGCCGAACAGCAGCACCAGCGTCGCCAGCAGCGCGAACAGCGACCAAGGCTGCATCCTGGCGAGAAGCGCATCGAGCGCGGCCTGCCCCTTCGTCGCCAGCAGCCGGGCACGAGCGAGTTGCGCGACGATGACCGGCAGCACAATGTAAAGCGCGACGGACAGCACCAGCGTGCCCCAGGGCACGGTGATTGCCGAAAGACCGAGCAGCAATCCGACAATGGGCGCGAATGCGACAATCATGATCGCATCGTTCAGCGCGACCTGCGAAAGCGTGAAATTCGGCTCGCCGCGCGTCAGGTTCGACCATACGAACACCATGGCCGTACATGGGGCGGCGGCGAGAATGATCAGCCCGGCAATATAGGAATCGATCTGCGCCTCGGGCAGCAAGGGCCGGAACAGCCAGCCGACGAAGAGCCAGCCGAGCAGCGCCATGGAGAACGGTTTCACGGCCCAGTTGATGAACAGCGTCACGCCGATACCACGCCAATAGGTTCCGACCTTGGCAAGCGAACCGAAATCGACCCGCAGAAGCATCGGAACGATCATCAACCAGATCAGCACGGCCACGGGAAGGTTGACCTTCGCGACCTCCGCCGCCGCGATCGCGCCGAACAGGCCCGGCAGTAGGTGGCCGAGCGCCACACCCGCGACGATGCATAAGGCCACCCAGACCGTCAGATATTTCTCGACGAAGCCAATGCCGGGACGCGGCACATCGCCTGTATTCAGAGCATGATCCGTCACGATACGATCTTCCTTCCTCAGCCGACCTTCGGCAGATTGCGGCCGATTTCATCGAGCCGCTTCTGCAGGGCGAGCTTGTCGATCTTGTTCATCGGCAGGCTGACGAAGATCGAAATCCGGTTGTTGAGCATGCGATAGGCCTCGGCGAAAGCCAGATGCTTTTCGGCGTCGGTGCCTTCGACGGCGGCCGGGTCGGGCACGCCCCAATGCGCCGTCATCGGCTGGCCCGGCCAGACCGGACAGGATTCATTGGCCGCGTTGTCGCAGACCGTGAAGACGAAGTTCATCTCCGGCGCGCCGGCAACGGCGAATTCCTGCCAGTCTTTCGAACGGGCGAAGGACGTATCGTGATTGAGGGTTTTCAAAAGCTGAAGGGCGAACGGATGGACCTCTCCTTTCGGGTGCGATCCGGCCGAATATGCCCTAAACTTGCCGGCTCCGACACGATTGAGGATCGCTTCGGCAAGGATCGACCGTGCCGAATTGCCGGTGCAGAGAAAAAGAACATTATATGGCTCGCTCATCACACATCCTCCTTCAACATTCGCAAGTGACAGCTTGAATGACGGGCCGGCACAGCTCCGGCGCGCCGTTGCAGCAATCTTCCATCAGATAGGCAAGCAGATCGCGAAAGCCGGTCATGTCGGCGACGTAGCGGATCGTCCGGCCCTCGCGCTCGGCGCGGACGAGGCCGGCATGGTCCAGCACCTTCAGATGCGCCGACATCGTATTCTGCACCGCATCGAGCCGCGAAGCGACCTCGCCGGCCGGCATGCCGGCCGCGCCCGCCCGAACCAGCAGGCGAAAGACTTCCAGCCTGGTGTCCTGACCGAGCGCTGCCAATGCAAGGAGAGCGGCTTTCTTGTCCATGTATCTATACATCCAGAGTTAAGGATATTTAGCGCCAACATATGACAGCTGGATGACGGCAGGCAAGCGACCCCGATCCAAATATCCAGATTTTGCCCAGTCCGTAAATAGGGGAGACGATTCTCAGCCTGAGCCTGAGAAGCCGCCGCGCGTGCGGGAAGCTATCGCTGCAATTGCGATGTACGCGCCAATGCCGCCCCAAAACCGACAAGTGAAATTTGAAGGGTGAGTGGCTGGCCGCTGGTTTCGACCGTAACCCGCGCGGCGAGCGTTGTTCCGGCTTCCAGCGTCTTGGTGTCGGCATGGTTGAATTGCACTGCGGCAATACATCCTGCCGCGACGCAATGGGTGAACTGAAGCTTTGAGGCAGGATCATGCTTGTCGACCTGCAACACCAGCCCATCCGCGAGCCGTATCCCCAGGGGCAACAGAACATGGCCTAACACACTGCCTTCTGATGGGAATAGGTCTATTGCAAACCCAACTTGTTCCGTTTTCTGGTTCGCCAAAACCTGGTTCAATGTGCAGAGCTTTTTGTTGCTGACAACCCTGCACTGGACAGTCCATGCGCCGTAGACTTCGGAGATGGACGTAGCCCCATTTGGTAGTATCGGAGTGCCC
This sequence comes from Mesorhizobium helmanticense, assembly GCF_003034915.1. Classification (GTDB taxonomy): domain Bacteria; phylum Pseudomonadota; class Alphaproteobacteria; order Rhizobiales; family Rhizobiaceae; genus Mesorhizobium; species Mesorhizobium helmanticense. Next base: position 28,504 of record NZ_PZJX01000043.1, read on the forward strand.
TGCGGCGTTACCGGTGTGTCCTGACCGCCTGCTGGGCCGCGTTGGTTATTGACAGGCGCTTGAACGAGAAGCCAATCCCCACCGTGTCTCTCGCCGCCATCAGTGCCGCCTTGCCGCGCGGAGACGGTCAGGCATGAAACAGCAAGCAAGACACTACAGGCCAGGAAGCGTCTTAATAGCCAAGGGCACGACATCACTTCAGCTTTCCTGCCGGGATGCCACGACTGGCCGAGCCGCGTCACCGTCGTTCCGGCCCTCATTTGTAGATGTACCCGATCGTCCCATGGTATTTCTGATCAGGCGCTTTGGCATCACCCCCACCGTATAGTCTGTTCACCTGGCCCATGAACATTGCAGCCTCGTCACCCGCGGCACTGAAATTATCATCTGGCTTCGACAGTTCATTGGCAGGCACTGGACGCACCAGGTATGGCGTCACAATAATTACGAGTTCTGTTTCATTGCGCACAAAGTCCCGGCTTCGAAACAGCGTGCCCAGCACCGGGATTTTTGAAAGTCCAGGGTATCCGCTAACCGCCTGGCGAACGTCGTCGCGAACCAGGCCTGCTATCATCATCGAACCACCGGACGGCAGTTCGACTGTCGTGTCGGCAAGACGTTTGCGAATGGACAGGATGTTTGAGCCTGGCGTGTAGCTTTTGCTGCCGCTGCCATCATCTGTGCTGCTTCCGGAAGTCGATGCAGATCCCTCAAGTGTGGGCTCGGACACCTGGGTACGGATTTTAAGGCTGATACGGCCGGGGGAGAGGACCACAGGCTGAAATTCGAGTCCAATACCGTACTCGACCTTTTCGAAACTGTAGTCGGTCTTTCCATCGCTGGTCGATGCATTGCTGACAATGTTGTAGTCCCCACCAACCCGGAAAGTCGCCTTTTCGCCTGAGACTGCGGTCAGCGTCGGTTCAGCGAGCGTCTTCATGACGCCGGCTTGTTCCATCGCGTTGATTGAGGCGTCCAGTGCCGAGGTACTTATGCTGACGCCCGAGCCAGAAAGGGCCTTTCCAAGACCATAGGGGTTGTCGCTGACTGCGCCCCAACTGATGCCATTGCTGGTGCCCGAGGCGCTCAGGTTCACGCCCAGTTGCTTCATCACCACGCGGCTGACCTCCGCCACAGTCACCCTCAGAGTGACTTGATCCTCGCCAGATATCGCCAGCAGATTTATGATTTTGCTTTCTCGCCGGTCGCTATCGGGGTTGTCGATCGCTACCCCGCTTTCAGATGACCCGCCGCTCGCGGTTTGCGAATACTGACCGGTGGTTGCTTCGCCGCCGCTGACAAAAATTTCTGCGAGGCTGACAGCGCGCGAGGAGTCTATCGGGGTTTCGACGCTTCCACTCAGCACAACATTGTCATTCAGAAGCTCGACAGTGATTTTCGAGTTGGGAATGAATCGCTTCAGATAAGCTTCCAGGCCTGTTACATCACGCTCAACGATCAGGGTAATATCGGCAACTTGTTCCTGGTTGGCGTCGAACACGAAGATGTTCGTCTCACCGACCTGCTTGCCAAAGACATACACCCGCCGCGATGTACGCATGACAGCGTCAGCCACTGAAGGATTCCCGACCAGAATGTCGCTGGCATCCGTCGGGATATCCAAAACCAGAGCCTTGTTGAGGCCAAGCTTTACGCGTTTAACGCCGCTTGGTGCCTGGCTCTCTATTGTTTTGCGGTCCGCTGCGTCAGCAGTGAGTAGGCCCGCCACTACAAATAGATACCCAAGCGCAAGCGGAGACATTAACAAAAGCGCTCTATGAGTTCTCCGCAAGCAAAAGAAGCGCTTCGCAGTTCTTTGTGCTTTGTCCGGATAACGCATAGCTCTTCGCTTTCGTGCCTTTCAGAAATTTCTGAACAGGCGACAAAGTGATTCCATGCCTAGGATAACTTAGGTGATTTTCCCGGTTATTTCCGTACGTATCCGAATGTTTCTGCCGACCCGATTTTTGTGACGAAACGTTTCCGGTTCCGTCCGAGGATGCTTTGGTGGATGCCAGCCGACAGATCTGCTCGCAATCAGGAACCGTGCGGCAATCGGGAGGCGGGCGTGCGCGCACCGTCACCCGGGATTTGTAGAGACTTTGCCAACCGGAACACCACGTTCTGTTCAGGCCGTCGGCCCAAAGCCGCGACCGAAGCTAAACAGAACCTGCCCTCCTGATCGTCACAACCTTTCCGCCACGCTCGTTCTGCTCTCTCTTGTTTTTTTGGCAGCAGGTCTTTTCGTTTGCTGCGGCTTTCGTCCCAGGCCGAATTTCTTTGCCAGGAGCGAACGCGATGCAGCGTAGTTCGGAGCGACCATCGGATAGTCGGAGGGCAAGCCCCATTTTGCGCGATACTCGTCCGGCGACAGACCGTAGCTTACGCGCAGGTGACGCTTCAGGGATTTGAACTTCTTGCCATTCTCCAGCGAGATCAGGAAATCCGGCGTGACGGATTTCCTGATTGGAACCGCTGGCTTCAATGGCTCTACCGCAATTTGGATTGAAGGATCGGACCGCAGCAAATCCAGAGACTGGTAGATCTGGTCGATCAAAGATGGAAGTTCGCTTGCAGGAACGGGGTTGTTCGAAACGTATGCGGAAACCACGTTTGCCATGAGTTTTACAAGCGTGTCTTTTGAGCCGGCCTCAGCCATTTCTCTCTCCTCTGGTTGATGGTTCATTTGTTCACTGCGTTACAGGCTTCGACACCAGGCGCGGACCAGTCTTGACGTCGACGATCTCGGGCTTGGCTGCATTGATCGTGCCGTCCCAGCCGCCGCCGAGGGCCTTGTTGAGCGCGATGTAGTCGGTGGCGATGGCGATGCGGCTTTGCAGCAGATCGTCCTCGGCCGAGTAGAGCGAGCGCTCAGCGTCCAGCACCTCGAGAAGGCTTGTCTCCCCGGCCTTGTAAAGCGCGCCTTCAAGGTGTGCCGCGTCTGCGTAGGATTTCGCGGAGGAAGCGAGCTTGCTGTTCCTGATGCGCTCCTGGCGTAGCGCAACGAGCGCGTTTTCCACATCCTCGAGCGCCGTCAGCACGGAGGCCTGGTAGGCGATGAAATATTGATCGCGCTGGGCTTTGGCGACCTCGACGGCCGCCTTCAGCTGACCGGCATTGAACAGCGGCACGCTCAGCGTCGGCCCGAACGACCAGCCGATCGAGGAGTTCTTGCCGAGATCGCCGAGCTTGAAGGCTGACGTGTCGATGTCTCCCGTCAGGCTGACCGAGGGATAGCGCGCCGCCTCGGCCTGGCCGATCTTGGCGGTATATTGCGCGTATTGCCGCTCGGCCATGCGCACGTCGGGGCGGGCTAGCAGAATGTCGGCCGGAATCCCGGCCGGGATCGGCAGGCGCGGCGTGGGAATCGGCGCGCTGCGCCTCAGCCGCTCGTTCAAGGCGGAAGGCGGACGGCCGGTGAGCACTGCAAGGCGATGCACCGCTTCGGCGTAGCCTGCTTCCAACGACGGAACGTCTGCCTCGGTGCTGCTTGCCTGTCCCATCGCCTTGGCGACATCGGCCGCTGTCGCCGTGCCGGCTTGCGCCATGGCGCGGGTGAGCACCGCCGTTTGCTTTTGCGAGGCGGCTGCGCGCCGGGCGAGCTGAATGCGGGCCTGATAGCCGCGCGCCTGCGCATAGCTGGACGCCACGTCGCCGACGAGCGTCAGCAGCGTCGAGCGCAGCTCCTCCTCGGAGGCGTCCATCCCATAGCGCGCGGCCTCGACGCTTCTGCGGTTGGCGCCGAACAGGTCGAGTTCCCAACTGGCGTCAAAGCCGGCCTGGTATTGACTGTAGGCATCGCTGGCAGTTCCGCCCGATGCGGTCGCAGCCGTCTTGTTGCGTGTGGCGGACGCCGAGCCGTCGGCGGACGGGAACAATGTGCCGGCGCTCTGGCGATAGCTGGCGCGCGCCTCGCGGATCCTGGCCTTGGCGGTAGCGACATCGAGATTGCCGGTAACCGCTTCCTCGACCAGCGTGTTCAGCTGAGGATCGCGCAGCCGCTGCCACCATTTCGACAGTTGCGCCGGCCTGGCGGCCTTTGCCGGCTTCTGGCCGCTCCAGTTCGCCGGCATCGGCAAAAGCGGCTTCTGATAATCCGGACCGACGACGCATCCCGCGAGCAGGACAGCGGTGAAAATCGGCACGACCGTCCGCCTCGCGGCCACCAAGCCACGTTCAAAACCTGTCATATGAAGACCCTTATTGCTGGTTGGCTGTTACCGGTGGTGTTTCGCCTGTATCCTGCCCAGTATCCTGCTTGGCCGCCTTGCCCCTGAAGATGCGCCGCACCGTGACGAACAGCAGCGGCACCAGGAACACGCCGATCACCGTCGCCGCGATCATGCCGCCCATCACGCCGATGCCGACGGAGTTCTGCGCCCCCGAGCCGGCGCCGCTGGCGATCGCAAGCGGCGTCACGCCGAGGATGAAGGCCAGCGACGTCATCAGGATCGGCCGCAGCCGTTGTCGCGCCGCTTCCAGCGTCGCCTCGACCAACCCCATGCCGGCGGTCTGCCGCTCGATGGCGAACTCGACGATGAGGATGGCATTCTTGGCGGCAAGCCCGATCGTCGTCAGCAACCCGACCTTGAAATAGACGTCGTTGGTCTGGCCGAATAGGGTCGCCGCCAGCAACGCGCCAAAGATGCCGATCGGCACCGAGAGCATGACCGCGAACGGGATCGACCAGCTTTCATAGAGCGCGGCCAGGCATAGGAACACGACCAGCGCCGAAATCGCATAGAGGGACAGCGCCTGGTTGCCGGAAAGCCGCTCCTGATGCGACAGTCCCGTCCATTCGTGGGAATATCCGGCGGGCAGCTGCGCCACCAGCCTGTCGATCTCGTCCATCGCGGCACCCGAACTGATGCCGGCGGCGGCCGCGCCCTGGATCTCGACCGCCGCCGAACCATTGTAGCGTTCGAGCCTGGGCGAGCCGAACGTCCAGTGGCTGGAGGCAAAGGCCGAGAACGGCACCATGGCGCCGTTGGAATTGCGGACTTGCCATTTCTCCAGGTCTTCCGGCTGCATGCGGAAGTTCGGGTCCGACTGCAGATAGACCGGCTTCACCCGTCCACGATCGATGAAGTCGTTGACGTAGTCGCTGCCCCAGGCGGTCGACAGCGTGTTGTTGATGTCGGCAAGGCTAACGCCCAGCGCGCTGGCTTTTTCCTGATCGATGTCGACCGAAAATTGCGGCTGGTCCTCCTGGCCGTTGGGCCTTGTGTTGGCCAGCAGCTTGCTCTGCCCGGCCAGGGCCAGAAGCTGGTTGCGCGTCTGGATCAGCGCGTCATGGCCGGCGCCATTGACGTCCTGCAGATAGAAGTCGAAACCGTTGGTGTTGCCGAAGCCCTGGATGGCCGGCGGAGCGAGCGCGAAGACCTGGGCGTCCCTGATCCTGGAGAAGGCGCCCATCGCACGGCCGGCGACCGCTTGCGCGGCCAAGGCCGGCGATTTGCGTTGATCGAAATCCTTCATTCGCACGAACGCGATGCCGACATTCTGCCCGGCGCCGCCAAAGCCGAAGCCTGAGGCGGTGAAGACCCCTTCGACCGCATCCTTTTCTTGCTTGAGATAGTGGTCGGTCACTTGGGCCAGCACGCGCTCGGTCCGGTCCTGCGTCGCGCCGACCGGCAGTTGCACGCTGGTGATCAGGATGCCCTGATCCTCTTCCGGCAGGAACGAGCTCGGCAGCCGCGCAAACATCCAGCCCATGGCAATGACGATGGCAAGGAAGACGACCAGGAAGCGCTTGCCCCGGTTGATGATGCCGTGCGAGCCGTCGCGATAGGCTGTTGTGCCGCGGTCGAACACACGGTTGAACCAGCCGAACGGACCTTTCTGCGTCGCGTGGTCCTTGGGCGGCCGCAGGATCGTGGCGCAAAGCGCCGGCGTAAGCACCAGCGCGACCAGCACGGACAGCACCATCGCCGAGACGATGGTCACCGAGAATTGCCGGTAGATGATGCCGGTGGAGCCGCCGAAGAAAGCCATCGGCACGAACACGGCCGAAAGCACTGTGGCGATGCCGATCAGCGCGCCGGTGATCTCGTTCATCGACTTGCGCGTCGCCTCTTTCGGCGGCAGCCCTTCCTCCTGCATCACGCGTTCGACATTCTCGACGACGACGATGGCATCGTCGACGAGTAGGCCGATGGCCAGCACCATGGCGAACATGGTCAGCGTGTTGACCGAATAGCCGAACAGCGACAGCACGCCGAATGTGCCGAGCAGCACCACCGGCACGGCGATGGTCGGGATGATGGTCGCGCGCAAATTCTGCAGGAAGACGAACATCACCAGGAACACCAGCACGATCGCCTCGGCCAGCGTCTTGACCACCTCCTCGATCGACAGCCGCACGAAGGGCGAGGTGTCGTAGGGATAGACGACCTCGACCCCTTGCGGGAAGGTCGAGCTCAGCCGGGCGATCGTCGTGCGCACCGCCTCGGCGGTGTTGATGGCGTTGGCGCCGGTCGCCAGATTGACGGCGACGCCCGCTGCCGGCTTGCCGTTGTAGTTGGCTTGCGTCGTATAGCTTTCGGCGCCGAGCTCGACGGTGGCGACGTCGTTGAGCCGAACCAGCGACCCGTCCGTCTGGCTCTTCAGGATGATGTTGCGGAACTGTTCGGCGGTTTGCAGCCGGCTCTTGGCGGTCACCGTTGCATTGAGCTGCTGGCCCTTGCGCGCCGGCAGGCCGCCGAGCTGGCCGGCCGAAACCTGCGTGTTCTGCGCCTCGATCGCCGAAGCCACATCGCTCGGCATCAGAGCATACTTGGCGAGCTGGTCCGGGTCGAGCCAGATACGCATGGCATAGCCGGAGCCGAAAAGCTGCGTCGAGCCGACGCCCTCGACGCGTTTCAGCGTGTCGTTGACGGTGGCGTCGACATAGTCGGCGAGATCGGTCGAGTTCATCTTGCCATCGCTCGAGACGAAGCCAATGACCATCAGGAAGCCGGTCGAGGATTTGGAAACGGTGATGCCGTTGCTCTGCACCACCTGCGGCAATTGCGACTGCACCAGTTGCAGCTTGTTCTGCGTCTGCACCTGGGCGGTGTCGGGATCTGCGGCAGTGGTGAAGGTCAGCGTGATAGAGGCCGAACCGGTCGAGGTCGACGTCGCCGTCATGTAGTCGAGATTGTCGATGCCGGTCATGCCTTGCTCGATGACCTTGGTCACCGAATTTTCCACGGTCTGGGCATCGGCGCCGGGATAGGTCGCGCTGATATTGACCGTGGTCGGCGCAATCTGCGGGTATTGCGAGATCGGCAGCGAGGTGAGCGCCAGCAGACCGCCCAGCATGATCACGATGGCGATCACCCAGGCAAAGATCGGCCGGTTGATGAAGAACGCGGACATGACCTGCCTCAGTTGTTGCTTGAGGCGCCTTGCGCCGGTTTCTGGCTGCTATCGGCTGCCTGCATGGGAGCGGGCGCGGCCGAGGATTGACGCTCCTCGATCTCTCCGGTCGCCTCGTCGATCGTCACTTCGACTGCGGTTGCATCGCCACCGGCGCGCACGAGCTGCATGCCCTCGACGATGACGCGGTCGCCATCGCCGACGCCTGAATCCACCAGCCAGTTGTTGCCGACGCTGTTGCGCACGGCCAGCACGCGGGTCTCGACCTTGCCTTCGGCATTGATGACCATCGCCGTCGCCTCACCCTTGGTGTTGCGGCTGACGCCGCGCTGCGGCACCAGGAAGCTGTTCTGGGCGACGCCCTCCTCGACCAGGGCCCGCACATACATGCCGGGCAGCAGCAGGCGGTCCGGATTGGGGAACTCGGCTCTCAGCGCGAAAGTGCCGGTCGTCTGGTCGACATTGGCGCCAGAGAATTCCAGCTTGCCGGTCTGCGGATAGATGGTGCCGTTGTCGAGCTTCAGCTTGACGCTGACATTGGGGCCGCTGAACTTCAGCCGCCCTTCCGAAATGGCCTGGCGCAGATTGAGCAGATTGGTGCTCGACTGCGTGACATCGACATTGATCGGATCGAGCGCACGGATGGTGGTCAGCACGGTCTCCTGGTTGGCGGTGACGAGCGCCCCGGGGGTCAGCGTGGATTTGTCGATGCGGCCGGCGATCGGCGCGGTGATCGAGGTGCGGTCGAGACTGATGCGCGCGGTCTCGACGCTGGCCTTGGCCGACGCCACATCCGCCTGGGCCTGTGCAAGCGTGGCGGCGGCATCGTCATAATCCTGTTTCGAGACCACGTTCTGCTTCAGCAATCCGGCATAGCGGTCGAACTTGGCCTGCGCGGAAGGCAAGGCAGCCTCCGCCTTCTGCCGGGCCGCGACGGCGCTGTCATAGTCCGCTTTGTAGCTTGCCGGATCGATGAGATAGAGCGGCTGCCCCGCCACCACTTCGCTGCCCTCCTTGAACAGCCGCTGCTGGATGATGCCATTCACCTGCGGCCGGACCTCGGCAATCAGCGAAGCCGCGGTGCGCCCCGGCAGCTCGGCGGTGATCGCCACCGATTGCGGATGCAAGGTGACGACGCCGACCTCGGGTTTGCCGACACCGCCCATGCCTGCAGGGGCGTTACTTTGCTCCTGCGAGCAGGCAGCCAAAAGAAGCGCCGCGCACAGCATTCCGGCCCAGGGCGCGAGCCGGCGTACCGGCAGCGGAGACTGACTAGACTGGATGCGCATGGCCTGGATCTTTCCCTGAAATTACTGAAGCCGCCTGGCTGCCGGCATCGGATGGTTCCACCAGCAGCCAGCTGAGATGCCGGCCGAGGAAGCGCTGGATGTCATCCATGAAGGTGTAGACCACCGGCACATAGACGAGACTGAGCAGGGTCGAGGAGATGAGTCCGCCGATCACGGCGATCGCCATCGGCGCGCGCGTCTCGGCGTCGGCGCCGATGCCAAGCGCGATCGGCAGCATGCCGGCGCCCATGGCGATCGATGTCATGACGATCGGCCGCGCCCGCTTGCGCGCAGCGTCGAGCAGTGCCTCGAAGCGGCTCATGCCGCGCTCCTTCTCCGCCACCAGAGCGTACTCTACGAGCAGGATCGAGTTTTTGGCCGCGATGCCCATCAGCATCAATATGCCGATCAGCGGCGATATGCCAAGCGCCTTGCCGGTGATCAGCAAGAAACCGAGCGCACCGCCGACCGACAGTGGCAGCGCCACCAGGATCGTCACCGGCTGCACGAAGCCGCGGAAAAGCAGGACCAGCGTCAGGTACATCAGCAGGATGCCGGCGGCGATCGCCGTGGCAAAGCCTGAGAACAGTTCCTGCATGCGGGCGGCGTCGCCGCGCGCCAGTTCATGCAAGCCCGCCGGCAAGTTCTGCATAACCGGTAGAGCGCGGATCGCCGTGGTCGCCTCGCCGAGCGTGATGCCCGAAAGGTCCGCCTCGACGGTGGCGCTGCGGCTGCGGTCCACCCGCGCAATGCTGTTCGGGCCGGCGCTGAAGCTGATGTCGGCGATGGCGGCAAGCGGCACCGTGCCCTTGCTGCCGGTCAGCGGCAGGATGGCGAGCTTCGCGGGATCGTCGATGGCGCCATCGGGCAAGGTCACGACGATCGACACCTGGCGGTCGCCGAGATTGAATTTCGGCAGGCTGGTGTCGGTGTCGCCGACGGTAGCGATTTTCACGGTCTGGGCGATCTCGGTCGGGGTGATGCCGAGCTCGGCCGCCTTGGCGCTGTCGGGGCGCACGATCAGCTCCGGCTTGGTGGTCGCGGCCGTCGAGGTTGGATTGCTGAGGCCGGGAATCGACTTCATCTGGTCGATCAGCGCATCGCTGGTCTGCTGCAGCGCATCACCATTGTCGCCCACCAGTGTAATCGACACCTTGGCGCCGGAAAAACCATCGGCGCCGAACTGAACGCGGGCTCCCGCAATGTCGTTGAGCTTCGGTGAGGCCGCGGCCTCGAATTCCTGCTGGCTGACCGTCCGCTCGTCGCGCGGCTTCAGATTGACGGTGACATTGGCGCTGCGCACTTCGGCCGAGCTCGACCCACGGTTCGGTCCGCCGCCCGACTCGGCCGCCGTGCCGATCGTGGCGAAGATGCTGTCGACCGCCGGATCAGCTTCCAGGCGTTTGGTGATGTCCTTGACCACGGCCGTTGTCTGCTCGATCGTAGATCCCGGCTGCAGTTCGACCGAGATCATCGAGCGGCCGCGATCGGTCGCCGCCATGAATTCGGTCGGCAGCTGCGTCGCCAGCGCCATCGAACCGGCGAAGAAAGCGATGCCGGCAAAAAGCGTGACCCAGCGACGGTCGAGCGCCTTGCGCAGCAGCCAGAGATAGGTTGGCACCCAGGCCGGCGTGTCGTCTTCGCTGTGGCCGCCGGCGCGCACCAGGTAGGCGCCCATCAACGGGGTCAGCATGCGCGCCACCAGCAGCGAAAACAGCACCGACACGCAGACCGCGACCGCGAAGCTGAAGAAGAACTTTCCGGGAATGCCTGGCATGAAGGCCACCGGCAGGAAGACGGCGACGATCGTGGCGGTGGTCGCCACCACGGCGAGCCCGATCTCGTCGGCGGCCTCGATCGCCGCCTGATAGGCGCTGACGCCGGTCTGGCGCATGTGGCGCACGATGTTCTCGATCTCGACGATGGCGTCGTCGACGAGGATGCCGACCACCAGCGACAGGGCCAGCAGCGTGATGTTGTTGAGCGAGATGTCGAACGCCGCCATCACCGCAAAGGTCGGGATCAGCGACAGCGGCATGGCGACCGCCGACACCAGCGTCGCCCTGATGTCACGCAGGAACAGCCAGACGACGCCGATGGCAAGCAGCGCGCCGAGCCACAGCGCCTCGAACGCCGCATCGTAGCTTTCCCTTACGAAGCCGGAAGACGAGGTGACCTCGGTGAACTTTGCCGCACTCGTCTTCGAACCCATCTCGGCGATCGCGGCGCGCGCGGCCTTGACCACGTCGATCTCGCTCGAACCGACGGACCTGTAGATGTTGAAGGCGACGACCTCCCTGCCGTCGAGATAGGCGGACTGGCGCGGCTTTTCCCAGCTGTCGACAACCTTGCCGAGGTCGGAGAGTTTGACGTCTCCGGCCTTCGAGAACGCAACGCGCGTATCGGCCAGCGCCTCGACGGTGGTGACGCTGCCCAGCGTGCGCACCGACTGCTCCTGGCTGCCGATGGTGGTGCGGCCGCCCGGCTGGTTGACGTTGATGGACGCGAGCGTCTGGCTGACATCGCCGGCGCTGATCCCAAGTGCGGCAAGCCGATCGGGATCGAGTTCGACGCGGATGACCCGGTCGACGCCGCCCGAACGGGTGATCTTGGACACGCCGTCGACGCCGAGTATCGCCTTGGCGACGTCATTGTCGATGTACCAGCTCAGCGCGTCGGGCGACATCGTTGGCGCCTCGACCACATAGGTCAGCACCGAATTGCCCGTCGCATTGACCTTCGCCACCACCGGCGCCTGGGCGGCCGCCGGCAGGCTGGACTGCACGCCGGAAACCGCATTGCGCACATCGTTGGCGGCGGTCTCGGGATCGGTATCGAGCGTGAATTCGACCGTGGTGACCGAGGAGCCTTCGCTGAGCGAAGTCGAGACGTCGTCGACGCCATCCAGGCTGGCCACGGCGTTCTCGATGACTTGCGCGACCTGCACTTCCATCTCGCTCGGCGCCGCACCCGCCTGCGTCACCGTGACGGTGACCGTCGGCAGGTCGATGTCAGGCATGTTGTTGGTACGCAGTTGCATGAAGCCGTAGAGGCCGGCGATCGTCAGCGACAGGAACAGGACGATGGTCGGAACCGGATTGCGGATCGACCAGGAGGAAATGGCGTTCATCGCGCCATCTCCGCGCTCGACACGGCCTGGTCGCTGTCGCCCGCTGCAACGCGAACGAGATTGCCGTCATTGAGCAGGCCGGCGCCGGAGACGACGACGCTCTCGCCCTCGGTCAGCCCGGACACAATGGCGACGCGGCCATCCCTGTGGCTGCCGGTCTCGACGCCGCGCGCCGCAACCTTGCCATCCTTGCCTACGACGAAGACTCCCGGTCTGCCGTCGCGCCAGGTCAGCGCGCTCTCGGCAACGTTCAGCACCTCCGCCGTGGACGTGGCGATCGAGACGCGGGCAAACATACCGGGCTTGAGCCCGGAATTGTCCTGCGGCGCGACATAGACCGTGCCCAGCCTTGTGGTGCCGTCGACCTTCTCGGCGATCGAGCCGACCTTGCCGGAAGACACCTTGCCGGAAGCGTCGGTGATGGTCGCCGCCTGGCCGGTCGTGATCGCGGCCAGATCCTTCTCGGGCACTTGCACGGCGACCTCGACCTTGCCGTCGCGCACGATTCTCATCAGTTCCGTGCCGGATTGAACGATGGACCCGGCAACCGCCGGCCTGGTGGAAACCGTGCCGTCGAAGGGAGCATGGATTTCGGTGCGCGCGAGTTGCGCGGCGATATTGTCCGCCGCCGCCTCGGCCTGGGCGAGCTGCGCCTGGCTGGTCTTGACCGTGGTTGCTTTTTCCTCGGCCGTCTCGGCGCTGATCGCATTGCTGGCGATGAGCTTCCTGGCACGGGCCGCCGCCGTCTCGGCCGCCTCCAGCGAGGCGCGCGCCTGCTCGATGGCTGCCTTCTGCTCGGCAAGCTGGGCCTGCAGCACCGTATCGTCGAGGCGCGCGATCACCTCGCCCTTGCTGACATGGTCGCCTTCGGCAACGAGGACCTCGGTCAGTTGCAGGCCGCTGGTCTGCGCGCCGATCGCGGCTTCCTGCCATGCCTGGGCCGTGCCGGTGGCGGTGATCGCCGCGGCGATTTCATCCTTGCGCACCGTTTCGACCGAAACCGTCAGCGAGGCCTGCGCGACCACCGCCACACGGTTCGCTGCCGCGCCGGCCTCGCCCGCATCGGCATTGCCGCGGCCATAGGCCTTGAGTATTGCGGCGACCACGATGGCAAGAATGACGGCGCAAAGCAGCAGGTATTTCTTGCGCGATGAACTAGCGGCCATAGGTCTTTTCACCGTCAACTGAATTCTCGATGAGGGGAGCGCCGAGCGAAAGCCGCCAGGTGCCGAAGACGAGCCTGGTGGCGCCGGTGAAGGCTTGCAGCGACCGCAGCGTCGCCGCCGAACCGCGGCGATGCTGTTCGGGCGCGGCTGCCATCAGCAGCCGCAGCATCAGGAACATCTCCCACATAGAAGTCTCTTTCACAAAAGGCCGGCCGGCCCGATCGCGGGGGTAAGCCAAACGGGCCGGCCGGTGCAGCCGGTCAGAGTTGCCCGCCCATCCGGGGTAGGGGTGGCGGAAGCGGCCTGCCAGAATCGGGCAGGCCTCCGGGGCCGGCTGCATCATCCGGCGGATTGTCCCATGGCCCTCGGGGTGGTCCATGAGGTCTGTCCGCCGAAGCAAGTATTTCGAGCTGTTCGGGCGTCAGCTTGACGCGAAGCGCGGCAATCGCCTCCTTCAGCTTTGCAGCCGAGGCGGCGCGTTGGGTTAGATCGTCTGCCAGTCTTTCCTGGAAAGCGAAGGCGCGCGGAGCCTTGGCGCCGGGCGCTTCCGCGTCGGCGCCACCCGGGCCATGATCGGGCCGCGCCAGCATCGCCTGCAGCGCGCTGGTATAGTCGCGCCAGGCGTCGAGCTGCTCCGTCCTGATGCCGATGCGGGTCTCGAGCGCGGAAAGCCGGGCGGCGAGCATTTCCGGCGGCGGCCCCATGCGGCGCGGCCCCATGCCAAGCGGTCCCATACCATGCGGACCCATGCCTTGAGGACCGAACTGTTGCGGGTCTTCCGGTCCCGACCGCATCGACCGGTGTGGACCGGGCCACGGCATCGGGCCGTCATTCGCGCCGTCCTGCATCGCGACAACCGGAAGCTCCCCGCCGGGTCCGCCGGCAGGGTCGGTCGGCTGCGCCAGCGCCGGATGGATGAGCGCGGCCGAGAAGAGGCCGAGAGCAAGAAATCTGCTTTGCATGATGTAATCCTTTCTCGCATGCTTCGGATAGCGGCAGAATAGGAGGCCTCCTTTTCCCCTTCGCTTCGCTCTGTTGCCGAAGGTTTCCGCAAAAGGGCAATTTGTTTCCGAATGTTTCTCGCGGCCGGTCGGAAACATTCGGTGACAATTTTCCATGCCCCTTGGGCTCGGCTCTCCCTATAATCGATGGCAAGCAAGGCGGAACGGCACGGCAATGCAGTCACAACCCCATATCCTCGTCGTCGACGACGATCGCGAGATCAGGACGCTTCTCCAGCGCTACCTGGACGGCCAGGGCTTTCGCGTCTCGGTCGCGGCTGACCGTCGCGAATGCGAGCAGAAGCTTGGTTCGGGCCAGTTCGACCTGATCGTGCTGGACGTCATGCTGCCCGATGGTTCGGGGCTCGATATTTGCCGCAGCCTGCGTGACCGCAAACCACACATTCCGGTCATCCTGCTGACTGCGCTGAAGGAGGATGTCGACCGCATCATCGGCCTGGAGCTCGGCGCCGACGACTATCTCGGCAAGCCGTTCAATCCGCGCGAGCTCATCGCCCGCATCCGCGCCGTGCTGCGGCGGTCAGCGCCCGAGGAGCCGCCGGCTGCGCAGCGCCCGCGCATCTACCGCTTCGCCAGCTACAGGCTGGAGCCGGACACCCGCAAGGTGACGGATGCCGAGGGCGCGCTCATCGAGCTCACCGGCGCCGAGTTCGACCTGCTGCAGGTGTTTCTCGACCGCCCCGGCCGGCTCCTGTCGCGCGACCAGCTGCTCGATCTGACGCAGGGCCGCGAGCGCGACCCGCTCGAACGCTCGGTCGACGTCTTGATGAGCCGGCTGCGCCGAAAATTCGCCGATGCCGGCGACGGGCCGCTGTTCAAGACCGTGCGCAATGGCGGCTACCAGCTCACCGCGCGCGTCGATACGGTGGAGGCCGAGGCATGAAGTCGCTGCGCCGGCGCCTGATCATCCTGCTGGTCGTTTCGATCGTCGGTGTGGTCGGCCTTGCCACGACCGTGGCGATCAAGGTGCTCGGCGGGCCGTCCCCCGAACTGATCATGGGGCCGGTCGCTCGTCAGATCCAGTTCATGGTCCAGCTGATCCCCGGCCATGTGCCAGGCGCGGGCGACGCGCCGGTCAATCTCAGCGCCAGTCCCGCCGACGGTATCGAGGACCGTAGGCATACACGGGTGCTCAACGACATTCTGCATCGTGACGGGGTCAACCTTTCGGCCGTCGTCAGCCGCAATGCCGGCGGACCGGGTATGGTCGCTTCGGTCGCGTTGCCCGACAGTCGCTGGATGATCGTCGATATCCCCGATTTTGGACCGACGGGAGACGTTTTCTTCGTGCTTGCGGGCTGGATCACGCTGATCGTGCTCGGCGCCACTGCCGTGGCGGTCTATTTCACCGCCGTGCTGGTGCGGCCGTTGGAGATGCTGGAGGCCGCCGTCAGCAAGATCGGATCGGACGGCGTGCTCGTCACGGTTCCGGAGGAAGGATCGGCCGAGGTCAGGGCGACGGCGCATGCGCTCAATCAGCTCTCCGCCAGGCTCAAGACGGCGATGGAAAGCCGCATGCGGCTGGTCGCCGCCGCCGGCCACGATCTCAGGACGCCGATGACACGGATGCGGCTGCGGGCCGAATTCCTCGACGACGACCGCGAGAAATGGCTTCACGACCTCGACGAACTCGACCGCATCGCCGACAGCGCCATCAGGCTGGTGCGCGAGGAGGTCGACCAGGATGCCGTCGAGCCGGTCGAGTTGGACCGGCTGGTCCACGACATCGAGGCCGAGATGATTTCGCTCGGCCATGCCGTTTCGGTCGGCCATCTCGATAAGGTCTCGGTCAGGGCAGGCGCGCTCGGCCTGCGCCGCGCGCTGCGCAACCTGATCGTCAATGCCGCCACGCATGGCAAGGGCTGCGGCATCTCCCTGTCCGCGGCCGACAACCGCGCCACCCTCACCATCGCCGATCGCGGACCCGGCATTCCGACGGAGCAGCTCGGCAAGGCGTTCGAGCCTTTCTTTCGCGTCGATCCCGGCCGCAGGCAGTCCATTCCAGGCGCCGGCCTCGGCCTCGCCATCGCCAAGGAAATCATCGAACGCCACGGCGGCACCATCACACTGGAGAACCGGCCGGGCGGCGGCCTTTCCCAGAAGGTGGTTTTCGACGCTGTCTCCTGATTCAGCCGTTTAGCGCCATTCTCGGCTGATTACTGCAGGCTGAACCGCAAGGGCACGTTGACACGCGGGTTGGCGCCTTCGGGCGGCGCCGGTACCGTGGCGCCCTGCAGCATGTCGAGGACACTGCGGTCGAGATCGGAGTCGCCGGAGGAGCCTATGATGCGAACGGACGTCACGCGGCCTGAGGTGGCAACCGTGAAGGAGACCCTCACGGTTCCTTCCGCACGGCGGGCTTTGGCAGCTCTCGGATAGCGCTTGTGCCGATTGAGCCACGATGTCAGCTTCGAATTCCACTTCGATGAGTCCCCGCGAGATGCCGAGGCAACCTTGGCCGATTTCGGGGCTGCCACCCTGGGTGCTGATTTCCCGGCGACGCTGGCCGTCTTCGTCCGGGGCGGCGCAGTCTTGTCCTTTTTCGAAGGCTGCCTGGCCTTTTCGACGGGCTTCTTGGCCTCGGCCTGCTTCTTCACCTTGACCGGCGTCTTCGCCTTGGGCTCGAGCGGTTTCGCCACCTTGGCCTCGACGGGGGTTTCGGCCGGCTTCGGTTGCGGCAGCGGAATGACCACGTCCGGCGCGACGGTGTCGACGATATCGGGCACGACCTCCTCCAGCGGTGGCTGGTCGACCCGTTCAGGCATAGGCGGCGGGGTTGGCTCGATCGCGTCGGTCGTAGCCGCTTGCGGCGGCTCCGCTTGCTCGACAGGCGGCTCGGCCACTCGCTCGGCCGTCTCGACGGGTGGCTCAGGTTCCGTCAACGGCTTGGCTTCGGCTGTCTCGATCTCCTCGACCGGATCCGGCGTCACCACGTCAGACACGTCGGCCTCTTCCGCCGGCGTGATCATCATTGGCGACAGCTCGATCATCTGCGCCGGCGGCGGCCCGCCATCCATCTCGGCTGGCCGCAAATCCTGCACCGCATAGGCGATCACGACATGAGCCGTGAGGACCACTGCCGCCGCCGCCGCCCACAAGACAATCTGGCGCCCGCCGAAGCGCGGCAGGCCAACCGTGGGTGAAGCGGTGGCCAGCGATGTCATTGGCCCGTTCCGTCTTGCGGCGCCGGCGTCGCGGCGTCGGCCGCGGGCAAGGTTTCGAGGCCGACCAGTGCGATCTTCAGATAGCCTGCGCCGCGCAGCAGGTTCATCACCTCCATCAGGTCGCCATAGCCGACCGCCTTGTCGGCGCGCAGGAAGATGCGCGTCTGCTTGTCGCCTTTCGTCCTGCCGTCCAGCGTGGCGGCGAAGACGCCGCGCGGCACGCTGTCATTGCCGATTGCCAGGCTGAGGTCGTCTTTCAGCGTCAGGAACAGCGGCATCTCCGGCCGCGGCGCGGGCGTCGCCGTCGAACCCGGCAGGTCGACATTGACGTCGACCGTCGCCAGCGGCGCCGCTACCATGAAGATGATCAGGAGAACCAGGATGACGTCGATGAAAGGGGTGACGTTGATCTCGTGGTTTTCCTCGAGATCAACGTCGATGTTTTCGCGAATTCTGGCCGCCATGGCGCCGCTCCTTATTCCGCGGCCAGCGCCGTTGCCGGCGCCACGTTGCGGAAATCCAGATCCCGGCTGACCAGCCGTTCGACCCCGGCCGAGGCATCGGCGAGGATCTGCCGGTAGCCGGCTATGGATCGCGCGAAGACGTTGTAGATGACCACCGCCGGGATCGCCGCGACCAGGCCCATCGCGGTGGCGAGCAAGGCTTCCGCGATGCCTGGCGCCACGACGGCGAGGTTGGTCGTCTGCGCCTGCGAGATGCCGATGAAGGCGTTCATGATGCCCCAGACGGTGCCGAACAGGCCGACAAAGGGCGCGGTCGAGCCGATTGTCGCCAGCACGCCGGTGCCGCGCGACATGCGCCGCGCCGCCGCCGCCTCGATGCGCGACAGGCGCGAGGTGACCCGTTCCTTCAGCCCGTCGCCGGACACATGCTCGAGCGCGCCGGCCGAAAGCGCCGCCTCTTCCTCGGCCGCCCGCACCAGCAGGGCGCCGGGGCCACCGGTGTGGCCAAGCGCCCGCCTGGCCTGGTTCAGCGTGGCGGCATTGCCGATCGCTTGTGCCGCGCGGCGGGCGCTGAGCTTGCCGCCGAGGATTTCCAGCGACTTTGCCAGCCAGATGGTCCAGGTGACCAGGGAGGCAAAGGCCAGCCCGATCATCACCCCTTTGACGACGATGTCGGCGGCCAGGAACATGCCCCAGGGCGACAGATCATGCGGCAGGGTCAGCGATATCGCCGAGGGATCCGCCTCCGCTTGCGTGGACACGCCGGCTTCGGGCGCCATCGTCGCATCGGGCGTCCCGGCAGGGGGCGAGGCGGGCGTCTCGATCGCCGGAGCGGGGGCAGCCGGTTGCTCCTGGGCAACAGCGCCGCCAGCCGACAGGAGGGCGGATGCGATCAACGCCGCGAACAAACCATGTCTGGACCAATGCTGTCTGGGCAAGGGCTTCTTCCCTATTCTCGCAATTCTCACAACTGGCCTCACTGCACATAGCCGATGGGCTGGCCGGTGACGGGATGCGCGAACACGCCCATCTCGACGCCGAAAATGCCTTTGAGCACGTCGCCCTGCATGATCTCGTCGGGCGTGCCGCGCGTCAGCAGCCTGCCTTCCTTCAGCGCGATCAACTCGTCGCAGTAGTGCGCCGCCATGTTGGGATCGTGCAGCACCACCACGACGCAGAGGTCGCGCTTGCGGCTGAGCTCCCTGACCAGCCCCAGCACCTCCACCTGGTGGGCGATGTCGAGCGCCGAGATCGGCTCGTCGAGCAGCATGACGCCGGCATTCTGCGCCACCAGCATGGCCAGCCACGCGCGCTGGCGTTCGCCGCCGGACAGTTCGTCCACCAGCCGGTCGCCGAAATCCGCCATATCGGTCAGGACAAGCGCCTCGTCGACATGCCGCCTGTCCTCATGCCCGAAACGGCCGAGCGCGCCATGCCAGGGATAGCGCCCGAGGCTTGCCAGCTCGCGCACGGTCAAGCCGGTCGCCGCCGGCGTCGTCTGCGGCAGATAGGCGAGCGCACGGGCCAGTTCCCGCGCCCCCCACTGCACCAGCGGGCGCTGCGCGAAAGTGATGCCGCCGGCGCTTGCCGGCTGCTGGCGCGCCATCAGCTTGATCAGTGTCGATTTGCCCGAGCCATTGTGACCGATCAGCCCGTAGACGCGCGAGCGTTGCAGTTCGAGCGTGACAGGACCGAGCAGCGTCCGTTCGCCGACGGCAAAGCGCACGGCGTCTATGTGGAAGGCAGTCTGGGCATCGGTTCCGGTCAAGGTCTATCTCCAGCGCGGCCGGCATTCACCAATCTGGTTTCGGCGGTCCCTGCCCGGTTGACTATGAAACATGACTTTACTAGTCAACATTGAAGATGACTATTTGAGTCAACAAAATGTCGCGATGCGTCCGCGTTGCCTCGAAATCCGGAAAAGTGGGCATGCGCACCCGCGCCCGTCTGGCGCCGGCAAGACCACCATCTGCTGCTCGCTCTTGCCGCGCCTCTACGGGGTTGTTTCGGGCTCAATCAGCATCGACGGCTTCGATATCGGAGAGACATGAAGCTCGCCTCGCTGCGGCGAGATCGGCATCGTCCGGCAGGACGTGTTCCCGTTTGGCGGTACGACGCGCGAAGACATCGCCTATGGCCGCCTCGACGCGCTCATCACCGGAAATCGCGACGGGCTCGACGGCATGATCGCCGGACTGCCGGCGGGCCACGGCACTATCATCGGCAAGCGTGGCGGCAAGCTCTCCGCCGGCCTGAGGCCGCGGCTATTTCCATAAACGCGCGATCACTTGCCCGACGCCCAGCCCACCAGCTGTCTCCACAATGGCGCGTAGCCCTGCCACTCGACGAAGGCGGCCGGCGCCCAGTGCGGCGCGCAATCGGAGGTGAAGGCGACGCTTCTGCCCTTGCCGTGATGGCCGGCGACGATCAGCGGATCGGTGCCGACCTTCGCGACCAATGTGGCGTCGCTTTTTGGCGTGACGCGGTTGTAGCCGAGCAGATGCGGCCACACCGGTCCGAGGCCGGCAACGATCGGATGTGCCGTCTCGAGGATCTGCGGCGTCACGCCTTGCGGCGACTCCACCCGATCGTCCGTCGCGGCGATGTTGACCGGCAGGATCTCCTCGATCGCCGTTCCGGAATACTGGCCCTTGGCCTCGATGCCCTGGAACGTCATATAGCCGCCGACCATGACGAAGCCGCCGCCCGCCGCGACATAGTCGCGGATCGCATGCAGCCTGTTGGGCAAGGCGACCGAGCGCACGAATGTATCGGGATGGAGCAGCAGCGTGTTGGCGCCGACATCGCTCAGCATCACGCAATCATAATGCGACAGCGCTTTCGCATCGAACGGGAAGTCGCGCGCGGCGACATGGGCCGGCTGGTAATCGACCTGCCAGCCGCCGGTTTCCAGCGCATCGCGCAGCCAGCGGATCCCTTCCGCATATTCAACCGTCGAAAAACTATCGAACCCCTTCTGGTGGGTGCTGTGCACGGTCCATGATTCACCGGCAATCAGAACGCGTCCTGTCGTAGCCATCCTTTTCTCCCTTCGATTTTTTTATGGCGGCGCTCACCGGCCCTGCCGATCTGGAGAAAAAGCGTAATTTATGAAACCGGTTTAGTAAAGCGGTTTACATCTGGCATTTCCTATGCTGAAATCCTGGTCAAAGGGAACACTGGCGAAAACGCCTCATGAAAAAGCCTACGGCATCGACGATCAGGAATGTGGCGCACGCGGCCGGCGTGTCGGTCACCACCGTCTCGCGTCACCTGAACGGCCGCATCAAGCTGCCGGCCGAAACCAGCGAGCGCATCCGGGCGGCCGTGGCCAAACTTGAGTATCGCCCCAACGCCATTGCGCGACGCCTGAGCAAAGGCAGCAGCGAAACCATCGGCCTGATCGTCTCCGACATCTCCTACCCGTTCTTTGCCGCCATCGCGAGCGCGGCGGAAGAGGAGGCGAGCCGTCTCGGCTACAGCCTGGTGATGTTCAACAGCCGCAACATCGCCGCCAAGGAACTGGGCTTCCTGTCGCGCATCGACGACGCGCAGGTCGACGGCATCCTGTTGATGACCAACCATCCCGACGACGGCGCGCTGGTCCAGAAGATCAATGCCTGCAGCAATGTCGTGCTGGTCGACGAGGACGTTCCCGGCGCCATCGCGCCGCGCCTGTTTGCCGACAATCGTCTCGGCGCCCGGCTTGCGACCGAGCATCTTCTCGATCATGGCCACCGGGCGGTCGCCTTTGTCGGCGGCCCTCCTGCGCTGCTCAGCAGCAAGGAACGGTTCGGCGCCTTCGAGGACAGTCTCAAGCGACGAGACCTGAAGGTGAACCCGGATTACGTCTTCTTCGGCGACTATGACGAGCAGTCCGGTCTTGAGGCTTTCCTGCGCTTTGCCGCTCTGGACAATCCGCCGACCGCCATCTTCGCCTCCGCCGACATGCTGGCGCTGGGGATTTTGCAAGGCTGCCGCACACTCGGCATCGCCGTGCCTTCCGATCTGTCGCTGGTCGGTTTCGACGACATCCGCAATGTCGATCTTCTCGATCCGCCGCTGACGGCCGTGCACCAGTCGGCGGAGGAATTCGGCCGCCGCGCGGTCGGCCTGCTGATCGACCATATCAACGGCGCCGAGATACCGGACGCAGCGCCGGTCGCGGTGAAGCTCATCGTGCGCCACTCCGTGGCCGCACCGCGCAAGGCGCATTGGAAACTGGCTGGAAACGCCTTGGCGGGAAAACTCCCGCCGGCAAGAGTGGGAATTTAACAGAGACGGATCAAATCCGCGAAGACCTCAAGTCAACATCAACAATGGGAGAATGAACAATGACAAGCTCGCATTTCGCAAAAGACGCGGCTGAGATCGCGCTGGAAAAATTCAACCGCGGCGAGATAGATCGCCGCTCGTTCCTGATAGCACTTGGCGGCCTCGGACTTGCGGCCGCCTTCAAGCCTGGCGTTGCCCGGGCCGACGCTTCTGAAATCGTCGTCTGCAATTGGGGCGGGGCCGCGGCGGATGCTTTCGCCAAGGCCTATGGCGACCCCTTCACCAAGAAGAGCGGCATGAAGGTGGTGATCGATGGGGCCGGCCCGGCGGTCGGCACCATCCGCGCCATGGTCGAATCCGGCAAGGTCATCTGGGACGCCACCGACGGCGGCATGATCGACTCGCTGACGCTGGGCAAGGGCAATCTGGTCGAGAAGATCGACTACGCGATCGTCGACAAATCGCAGGTGCCGGAGAATTTCGCCGGCGAATTCGGCGTCTCGAACTATGTCTATTCGAACGTGCTCGCCTACGACGCCGACGCCACCAAGGGGGTCGCGCCGACCGGCTGGGCCGACTTCTTCGACACGGCGAAATTCCCGGGCAAGCGCACGATGTGCAAATGGATCCAGGGCCAGCTCGAATTCGTCCTCATGGCCGACGGCGTCGCGCCCGCCGACCTCTATCCGCTCGATGTCGACCGGGCATTCAAGAAGCTGAAGCCGATGCTGGCCGACATCATCTTCTGGGAAGGCGGGGCGCAGACGCAGCAATTGTTCCGCGAAGGCGAAGTCGTGATGGGCAATATCTGGCACACCCGCGCCAATCTGCTCAACAAGGAGACGCCCGACAAGT
The DNA here is from genome assembly GCF_003034915.1 of Mesorhizobium helmanticense. Taxonomy (GTDB): domain Bacteria; phylum Pseudomonadota; class Alphaproteobacteria; order Rhizobiales; family Rhizobiaceae; genus Mesorhizobium; species Mesorhizobium helmanticense. The sequence goes on from NZ_PZJX01000043.1 coordinate 51,228, forward strand.
TCAAGTGGATTTGGGAGCAGAACATCCTGTCTGCCTCCGCCTGGTCGGTTCCCAAGGGCAATCCCGCCGGCAAGAAAGTGTTCGAGTTCATCAATTCGACGCTCGATCCGGCCGGCCAACTCGTGCTGCTGCAGATCATGGGCAACGGGCCTTCCAACCCCAAGACCCTCGCCTTGATGACGCCGGAGGATGCCAAGGTCAATCCGACGACCAAGGAGAATGCGGCCTCGCAGATCATGCTCAACCCGGCCTATTACGCCGAACATGAGACCGAACTCCAGAACAAGTATCTGGATTTCATCTCGAGCTGACCGGGCGCCAACAGAGGAAGGGCTGCCGCCGGCAAGGCGGCGGCCCCCAAATCTGATGCGAAAATCGATCTGATGCGACTTTGATCCGATGCGAAATTTCAAGACCACAGCCCTGCTGCTGACGGTTCCCGCCAGCCTGATGGCGATCGGGCTCTATGCGGCGCCGATCCTGCAGGTTCTGGCGTTGAGCCTGACTGAGCCGAAGTTCGGCCTGGCCAACTATCAGGGCCTGTTCGCCAATGCCGCGGTCGGACGCGTGGTGATGACGACGGTCAAAGTCTCGGTCATGACGACGGTGCTGACCGTGCTGGCGAGCTATATCGTCGCCTTCGCCATCATCCACATGTCGGCCGGCTGGCGCCGCATCTCACTGTTCCTGGTGCTGGTGCCGTTCTGGATCTCGGTGCTGGTCAGGGCGTTCTCCTGGATCACCATCCTGCGCCGGCGCGGCGTGCTGAACAGCACTTTGATGGACATGGGCGTCATCTCGACGCCGCTCGACCTGGTCTACAATCTCTTCGGCGTCACCGTCGGCATGGTCCACTACATGATGCCGTTCGCCATCCTTTTGCTCTACGCCAATCTGTCCGACATCGACCGCCGCATCATGCAGGCGGCGCGCTCGCTGGGCGCGCGTCCGGCGACGATCTTCTGGCGCGTATGGCTGCCGCTCAGCCTGCCCGGCATCGCGCTGGCAACCCTGTTCGTCTTTGTCTTCTCGCTCGGCTTCCTGGTCACGCCGGCTCTGCTCGGCGCCGGCAAGACATTGATGATCGCCGAATACATCTCGGTACAGATATCGAGCACCTCGCGCTGGGACCTCGCGACATCGCTGTCGACCATGCTGCTTCTGGTGGTCGGCGTTATCGTCTTTGCCGCCATGCGCAGCCCGGCGCTGCGCGCCGCCTTCGTCGCGAGGCCGCAGCAATGAAGCCGCGGCGCATCATCGAGGTTGGCCTGCCGCGCTTTTTGGCCTGGTGCCTGCTCGGCTTCCTGTTCGTCCCGATCCTGGTGGTGATCCCGGTCGCGCTCACCGACCGCGATTACCTGTCGCTGCCGCAGGACGGCGTGTCGATGCAGCATTTCGCGGCACTGGCCGACTGGAGCAAGGGCTGGCTGCCGAGCATGCTGACCAGCGCCGGCATCGCGCTGGCCTGCGCCGCCATCGCCACGGCGCTCGGCGTCGCCTTCGCCGTCGGCGCCTGGGCGGCGGGCGGCTGGTGGCCGTCGCTGATGCGCATCCTGCTTTTGTCGCCGATGATCGTGCCGCCGATCATCTACGCCGTCGGCATGGTCAAGCTGTGGGCGCGGCTGTCGCTGCTCGACAGCTATACCGGCGTCGTCCTCGTGCATGTCGTGCTGGCCCTGCCGCTGACGGTGCTGGCCATCGGCGCGTCGCTCTCAAATCTCGACCAGCGGCTGGTGCAAGCGGCGAGAAGTCTCGGCGCCAGGCCGATGACCGTGTTCGGCAAGGTTATACTGCCGAACATCGTTCCGGGCGTTGCCGCCGGCGCCCTGCTCGCCTTCGTCGCGTCCTGGGACGAGATCACGGTGACGCTGTTCATCACCGGACGCGCCGTCGTCACGCTGCCGCGCCGCATCTGGACGAGCATCCAGGATGCCGTCGACCCGGCGCTGGCGGCGATCGCCACCGTCCTGCTCGTCGTCACCGTGCTGGCGCTGGTCGCACGGGCGCTGATCGAGCACCGGCAGCAGATGCGAAAATCCTAGTTCAAACACCTCGAAACAATCGAAAGGAAAGGAATATCCATGAGCACCGCGATGAGCGACAACGAGTACCGCGAGAACAAGTTCTTCAGCATCTTCGGCTCCGTTCCGGAACCGGGCTTCGACACGGCTGAGGAGCAGATCCCGGTATGGGGCCGCCATTGGGGCTGCTCGAACGATGTCGGCAAGCTGCGCGCCGTACTGATGCATCGGCCCGGCGACGAGCTTTCCGTCGTCGAGAACAAGCCGATGCCCGAGGTCGGCGGTTTCGGCGACCCGGAAAAAGGCTGGTACTGGATGGGCCGCACCATGCCCGACCTGCCCGCCATGCAGCGCGCCCATGACGAATTCACCGGCCTGCTGCGCTCGGAAGGCGTCGACGTCATTCTCGTCGACAAGGCCGCCCCCGGCGCGATGAAGCAGATCTACACGCGCGACAGCGTCATCGGCATTCCGGGCGGCGCCATCGTCACCCGCCTGGCGCGGCGGGTGCGGCGTGGTGAGGAACTGCCGGTGACCCGGGCGCTGGCTAAGGCCGGCTGCCCGATTCTCGGCACCATCCACGGCTCGGCCGTCTTCGAAGGCGGCGGCTTTGCCTTCATCGATGCCAAGACCGCGGTCTGCACGGTCTCCATCGCCTGCAATCCGGAGGGCGTGCGGCAGGTCGAAAGCATCCTCGCCGGCCTCGGCGTGACGCTGATCAAGGTGCCGATGCCCGGATACCGTATTCACATCGACGGCGCTTTCATTATGGTCGACGTCGAGACGGCGATCGTCAATGTCAACGAACTGCCCTACCCGTTCATCGAATATCTGGAGAAGCGCGGCATCAGGATGATCGAACTGCCCCCAGAGGACAGCGCCATGTCGCTCAACTGCCTGGCCGTCGCGCCCGGTCGCGTCATCATGCATGGCAGCCGCTCGAAGCGCCTGGCCGACAGGCTCGACGCCGCCGGGATCACCGTGCTGACCTGCAATTACGAGACGGTCGAGCTTGGTGGCGGCGGCCTGCATTGCTCGACGGCGCCGCTGATCAGGGACCCGATCTGACATGGCCCCATCTGATATGGCGCCGAACTGACATGGCTTTGCTGGTCATCGACGATCTGGCCAAGACCTATGACAAGGTCACCGCCTTGACCGGGATCAACCTCTCGGTCGAGGCGGGAGAGTTCGTCACCTTGCTCGGCCCCTCGGGGTCCGGCAAGACGACCTTGCTGATGTCGCTGGCCGGCTTCACCACGCCGAGCAAGGGCACGATCAGCCTCGACGGCAAGGACATCACCCATGTCGACCCAGAAGACCGCAATTTCGGTTTCGTCTTCCAGGGTTATGCGCTGTTCCCGCATCTTACCGTCGCCAACAACATCGCCTTCTCGCTCAGGGTTCGCAAATGGGAGAAAGCGAGGATCGCGGCGCGGGTGAGCGAGATGCTGTCACTGGTCGGCCTCGACAATCTGGCCGAGCGCAAGCCACGCGAATTGTCGGGCGGCCAGCAGCAACGTGTCGCCATCGCCCGGGCGCTGGCCTTCGGACCGCGCATCCTGCTGCTCGACGAGCCGCTTTCGGCGCTCGACCGCATGCTGCGAGAAACCATGCAGAAGGAGCTGAAGCGGCTGCATCGCGAGACCGGCGTGACGTTCGTCTACGTCACTCACGACCAGGAAGAGGCGATAGCCATGTCCGATCGCATCGCCGTGTTCAACCACGGCCGCATTGTCGAGATCGGACCGCCGCGTGACCTCTATAAGAAACCCTCGACACGCTTCGTCGCCGGCTTCCTCGGCGAGAACAATTTCTTGACCGGCCACCGCGCCGATGACGATGAGACGGCGGTCGAGGCGTTCGGCACGCGCTTCGGCTTTCCCCTGGCCAAAGGCCGCGAGCGGCCCGGCGACAGCCTGACCGTATGGGTGCGCCCCGAGGACATCCGCGTCGGCCAGGCGACGGGGGATGAAATCGGCTTTCGCGCGACGGTGGTCGAGAATTCCTTCGTCGGCGCGCTCGAACGCATCCTGCTCCGGACGGCGACCGGCGAAGAGATCGTGGCAACGCTGCGTTCGGAAGCGGCCATCGCCGCCGTGCCGGGGCAGACCATCGACTGCCGGATCGCCCCATCCGCCATCGGCGTGTTGCCGAACGAAGCCAAGGGGTCTTGAGCCGACGAGCATATCTGGCCGCGGAAGAGAGAAAAATGATCAAGGCGACACCTTTCGATTTCCCCTATGACGGCAGGCTGGTTGCTGAAAATACCGCGCTGATCGTCATCGACCTGCAGGAGGATTTCCTGTCGACATCGGGCTATTTCGCCAGGCAGGGCTACGATCCAAGCCCGCTGCGAGCCATCCTGCCGACGGTCAACCGCTTGATCGCGGCCGCGCGTACGGCTGGCCTGAAAATCATCCACACAAGGCAAGGCTACCGGGCCGACATGGCCGATATGACGCCCTACGAGAAATGGCGCCGCAAGCGGGCCGGTCTCGAGGGGACCGACATCCTGCTGCGTTCGAGCCCCGGCTTCCAGATCGTTCCCGAGATCGATGTGGCGGCTGAGGACATTATCGTCGACAAGACCTGCAACGGCGCCTTCACCTACACCGATTTCGAGCATGTGTTGCGCGCGCAAGGCATCACCCATCTCATGTTTTCGGGATGCACGACCGATGTCTGCGTGCACACGACGTTGCGCGAGGCCTGCGACCGCAATTTCCAGTGCCTGACCATCTCGGATGCCTGCGCCAGCGGCGACAGATATGCGCATGAGGCCGCGCTGCACATGGTGACGGTCGAGAACGGCATCTTCGGCGCACTGACGGATTCAACCGCCGTCATCGCCGGCCTGTCGCAACTCTCCGGCAGGGGCCACTGAAATGCCTGACGAGACTGCCGGCACACCGGCTACGACCAGCCGGCTTTATATCTCGCTGATGCGATTGACGGACAAGGGACTGGCCGAGCTCGCCGGCAGCCCCGATCGCCGCAAGGTTAGCGAGGAGCGGGTCGCGGCACTCGGCGGCAAATCCCTCGCCTTCTATGCCACGCTCGGCGCCTATGACTTCGTTCAGGTCTTCGAGATGCCTGACAACGAGGCCATGCTGCAATACGTGCTGACGGCCCGGCGCGACGGCTTCGTCGAACCGCTCATCCTGCCGGCATTCGACCCGCCGACCTTCGGCGCGATTGTCGAGCGCGTCCTGAAATGACGCGAGAGCCCGCGTCAGGAAGGAGCGCGTGCTTCTCCTGTCACGCGCGAGGCAAACGCCCCAGGCTGCGGCACATCGGCCTCGCGACGCGCCAGCGAATTGCGCAGGAGCGCGATCGTTTCACGGGCGGCGAACGCGATCTCGCGCGGCCTGTCGACGCCGACAATCATGAACTCCTGGATACCCAAAGCCGCGTAAGGCAGCAGTGCCAGCGCCACCTGCGCCGGCGGCCCGGCGATCTCGACCGCCTTTTGGCAGGCGACGGTATTGCCATGCGAACCAAACCGGACGGGAAGCGCAAAGCGCAATTTGCCGGCCCGGCCATGTTCGGCGGCGGCGCTGCGCACCCGGTCGATCAGCTGCCGGATCTCGTCGAGCGAGCCTGGCGTCAGCTCGAAGACATCGGCATGCCGCCCCGCGACCTTGAGCGCGGTTCCGGACTGACCGCCCATGCGGATGGTCACGTCGGCGCCGTGCGGTCCCTTGCGTGGCACATAGCCGGCCTTGATGCTATAGAAGGCGCCTTCATGGTCGAAGGGCCGGTCGTTCGACCACAGCCGCTTCAAAAGCACCATATACTCGTCGGTGCGCTGCCAGACGACGGTGTGACCGACCGGGCGCATCTCGGCATCGTCGTCGCTCAGCGGCTCGCTCAGCATCCTGAGCGACAGCCGCCCGCCGCTTTTAGCGTCGAGGGCCGCCAGTTGCCGCGCCGCCACGGTCGGCTCGATCACGCCAGCCCAATGGGAAAGAACCACCTCCAGCGACGAGGTGCGACCCAGCGCCTGAGCGGCAAGATCCATATTGGTCAACAGCCCTGCCGGATCGTCGACGACGATCTTGCGGAATCCGGCATCCTCGATCAGCGACAGCTTTGTCGCGGTCTCGACGAAATCGTAGAAAAAGCTGGCGTGGGCAGGGCGTGATTTACCGGGGACATGCGTGAACTCGATCGGCATTGCCATCTCCTCCATCACGTTGGAAACATGGGCATCACGTTGAGTAACGGGCGCACGAAAGCGCTCCGGCATTCGGCTCATTCAACTCCGGCATTTCTGAAAGCGGCTATTTCTGAAACGGTCAGCCGCTGACCGACGGGATCAGACCCCCAAGGATCAGGGAATCAGCCCCAGAACGACTGCCCCGGTGAACACGAACGCAAGGGCAAAGACGAGATAGGCAAAAGCGCCTGCATAGGCCGGACGAAAGCTCTGCGCATAGTCCAGCTTTTGGCCGCCACGATCAGTCTGAGCGTTCTGGATATAGGACATGTCGAACCTCCGTCTCGCCATTAATCTATAAAATTAGTAGACTTTGTCGAGTGCTATTTTCGGGCGAATATTGGAATAATGTACTCAAAATACGCAATAAATTAGTTTGCCCGTTTCGTGACCCTGGCTGGCCGGTCGCCGGCGGAGAGTTCGCCGTGTCCGGCATTTCGCTTGGCATGGGGCATAGCATCGCCGCGCAAGCGGGCAGCGATGTTACGGGACAAGCAGTCTCCTGTCGCTGGGCGGCACGTAGCCTTCCATGCCGAACAGCATCAGGACGAGCGACACCAGGAAGAAACCGACCGCCACACCGAGCGCAATCCGGGCGTAGAGTTTGTAGACGTCGCTCAAGACGGTGCCGAACACCCGTCGTGCCGAGCCATCGGCCGGGCGCGATTTCTCGTCGAGATAAAGCCACACTTCGGTGTGTTTGGGATTCTTGATGCCTGCGGTCATGGCTTTCCACATCAGTGCCAGTGCCATTGCCAGCGTAAGGAACGCGCCGGAGCGAAAGGCGGATACCGGATTGAAGGAGAATCCGATCATGACACAGCCGATGGCAAGCGATCCGAACATCACGGCGCGCCCGATGCACTCCACAGCGACCCGCCTGATCTCGTCCATCGGCTGCCTCGGCAACAAACTGGCCAAGAATGTGCGAGCCCTTCGACCATATCAAGTCACTTTAAGGCGAATGGACATGCCGGCGCAGCTCCGGCTGACCCGGCGCATCGTTGCGAACGCCATAGCCCGAAATTCAGCCGTCGACGCGGCCTGCCGGCGGGCCTTATGCTGCGGGACATCCGGCAGGAGAAGGCTTTTCGGCCATGTCGAAGGGGATGGGAATGAAACGGGCGACCGGCGCGACACCACTGATTGCCATAGCGGCTGCGGCCGTCGACACCGAAACAACCGGGCTCGACGCCACAAAGGCACGCGTGGTCCAGATTGGCGCAATCGGCATCGCGCATGGCAAAATCGTCCAGGAACCTCGGTTCAATCTCCTCATCGATCCTGGTGAAGCAATCCCGCCTGAGGCCTCGCGCGTCCACGGCATCACGGATGCCGATGTTGACGGAGCCGGGAGCTTCCTGGATGCGTGGGCGCCATTCCAGGAGTTCGTTGGAGACCGCATCCTCGTCGGCCACTCGATCGGCTTCGACCTGGCGGTATTGAAACGCGAATGCCAACGCGCCCGTTTGCCATGGAAAAAGCCTCGGTCGCTGTGCGTCCGGCTTCTGGCAACCATAGCAAATCCCGATCTGGCGGACCATTCGCTGGACATGATCGCCGCCTGGCTTCGCCTGGAGATAGCTGGCCGCCATACGGCACTGGGCGATGCGATCGCGGCGGGAGACATCTTTGCCGCGTTGATTCCGGAATTGCGCAAGCGCAACATCCGAACGCTCGGAGAAGCCGAGGTCGCCTGCCTTGCCCTTTCGCACACTCTCGAAGCCGGCCATCGTGCCGGCTGGGTTGAGCCGGTGTCGCGACCCCAGATTCCCGCGTTTCAGCCGGTCGATCCGTATGCCTATCGCCATCGCGTCGGCAGTCTTATGAGCGACCCGCCAGTCGTGGTGAAATCGGCCGAACCGACCAAGCAGGTCATCGACCTTATGGTCAGGCGCAAGATCAGCTCGGTCCTCGTGTCCGACCGAGGAGCGCCGGACCAACCGGTCGTGGAGTACGGCATCGTTACCGAGCGCGATCTGCTGCGCCGCATATCATCCGACGCCGAGCGCGTTTTTGACCTGCCGATCGGAAGCATCGCAACGCGACCGCTGATAAGCATCCGCGCCGCTGCATTCGCCTATCGAGCGATCGGGCGCATGGATCGGCTGAAAGTTCGCCACCTCGCCGTCCGCGACGAGGTGGGCATGCTGGTCGGCGTGCTTTCGGCGCGCGACCTGCTGAGGCTGCGCGCCACCGCGGCCATCAATCTCGACGACACCATCGAGCATGCCAAGGACGTCGCCGAATTGGCGGCCGCCTGGTCGATGCTGCCGGGCGTCACGCGGTCGCTCATCGGCGAGGAGATCGACCCGCGCGTGGTGGCGGAAATCATCAGCGAGGAACTTTGCTCCCTTACGCGCCGCGCCGCCGCGCTTGCGGAACAACAGATGCTGATCGAAGGCCACGGCCCGCCGCCCTGTGCCTACGCCGTGCTCGTGCTCGGCTCAGGCGGCCGTGGCGAAAGCCTGATGGCAGCCGATCAGGACAACGCCATCGTCTTCGCACATGGCGAGCCGGACGGGCCGGAAGACGGCTGGTTCAAAAATCTCGGCGCCAAGCTCGCCGACATGCTCGACATCTCCGGCGTGCCGTATTGCAGAGGCGGGGTAATGGCCGCGAACGCGGCATTCCGCGGAAGCCTCGACACCTGGAAGGGGCGCGTCGAGGATTGGGTACGCCGCCTACGGCCGGAGGACCTGCTCAACGTCGATATCGTTTACGACCAGAGGCCGGTTCACGGCGACATGACGCTGGCCGCGCGGTTCATCGACCATGCATATGACCGCGGCCACGCCGAGCCGGTCTTCGCGAAGCTTCTCGGCGAGCAGATAGCAGCCGGCAATCCCTTCACTCTTTTTGGCGGCTTTCAGCTTGAAAATGGCCGGCTGGACATCAAGAAGCATGGCCTTTTTCCGATCGTTGCGACCGCTCGCACTCTTGCAATCCGCCACGGCATCCGCGAACGGAGCACACGTGCCCGGTTCGAGAAACTGATCGCGCTGGACATTGGCGGCGAGCGCGACATCAAGGCAATGCTGGCTGGCCACGCCATGCTGATCGGGTTGCTGCTCGGTCAGCAGACGCATGACATCTACGCCGGCATTCCTGCCTCCAACCGCATCGCGATCGATGACCTTACGCGCGAGCAGCAGGCAGAACTCAAGAGCCTCATCAAGCGCCTTCAATCAGTACCCGACCTGATGCGGGACCTGATGTTCGCATAGCCGGCGACGTTCGAACGGTGCAAGGTCGAAGGGAACCTTGGATTTCGGAGGGCAGGAACAAATTCAGATGCGCGCGGCGCCAAGCAGTTCGTCGACCAGGGCGCTGCGGTCAGCCTGCTCAAGGAAATCCTCATGCGTGCGCAGCAAATTCATTCTCAGGAAGTTGAAAATGTAGTCGTAGTCGTTGGTCAGTAGATTGGGATGGATCGGGACCATCTCGAAAACGGTCCGCGCCAGCGGCTCGGGGATTTCACGCACCGGCCGCGGCGGACCGATCTGTGTGGCGGCGAGGCGCCGGCGTGTGAGCTCGGCGGCGTCCTCCCAGAAAGTGGGGGGCGAGCCCTCCGGAACGGCATATCTGGAGAAGCTTGCCAAGGCCACTTTTTCCAGCGCCGCTGGCAGGCCTCGCTGGCGCAAGCCGGCAGGTTCACGCAGCGCACCCTCTACCATCTCCGCCACGATGGCGTAGCACGCGGGATAGGCGCGCCAGCGCGAATGGTTCAGCGCCGCCTGGAACTCCTTCTCGCTGAACAGCTTCTGCCAGTAGACCCCTGCCCTGACGCGGCAGAACTCGACGATGCTTTTCTGCGCCAGGAAGGCGGCGCGCGAATCCATGAAGTCAGCCAGTTCGGCAGCGCTGCCGATCGGCTGTGGCTTGCGCAGGAACTCGGGCAACAGCTTGTTCAGCAGGCTCACGGCGCTCTCCCTTCTTTTTTATTTCCGATCGATATTGACCGTTTAGCCTTCGCGACACCGCGCCGCCAGTCAACTCTCACCGATTCTAAAGTCGTATGAACAGCAGCAACAAGAAGTGTTACCTCTATAAAGTTACGGTCGGCTGATTCTATACCTGGCCGCAACATTTGCCGGAGGACTTCCGCGTTAGCGGAAGAGGCAAGCTTTAAAACGGCGCCTTGCGGTCGAGACGGTTCGCAAGCTGCCCAACCAAGGGAGGGTTCAACGCCATGGCGACGCCAGACCGCGTAAGTTATTGGAACAAGACCAAGAGCCTCATGTTCGTCATGTTGGGCCTGTGGGTGTTCTTCGGCTACATCATCCACATGTTCGTGGAGCAACTCAACACCATCGTTATTTTTGGCTTTCCGCTCGGCTTCTACATGGCCGCTCAGGGCTCGCTCATCGCCTTCGTCGTCATGCTGTTCTGGTTCGCACGACGCCAGAACGCGATCGACGAAGAGCATCATGTCAATGAAGAATGATCGGGGGAACTTCAATGGCTAACACGACAGCGACTACCGCAGGCGGAGGCGATTTCACCTCCAATCTCGGCCGCATCTACGGCATCTACACTGGCGGCTTCATCGCCTTCATCATCCTGATGGCTATCCTGAGCGCCATGGGCGTCGAGAATGTTATAATCGGCTACCTGTTCATGGGCTTCACCATCGTCATCTACGCGGTGATCGGCGTTTTGAGCCGCACGATGCAGGTCGGCGAATATTACGTCGCGGGGCGTCGCGTACCGGCGCTCTACAACGGCATGGCGACGGGCGCCGACTGGATGTCGGCGGCTTCCTTCATCGGCATGGCGGGTTCGCTATACCTGCTCGGCTATGACGGCCTCGGCTTCGTGCTCGGCTGGACCGGCGGCTATGTGCTCGTGGCCATCCTCGTTGCGCCATATCTGCGCAAGTTCGGCGCCTACACGGTTCCCGACTTCCTGTCGGCCCGCTATGGCGGCAATCTTGCCCGTCTGATCGGCGTGATCGTTCTGTTCTCCTGCTCGTTCACCTATGTGGTCGCGCAGATTTTCGGCACCGGGCTGATCTCGGCCCGCTTCCTGGGCATCGACTTCAACGTCGCAGTCTATGTCGGCCTGGCCGGCATTCTCGTCTGCTCGATGCTCGGCGGCATGCGCGCCGTCACCTGGACGCAGGTCGCGCAGTACATTGTGCTGATCATCGCCTATCTCATCCCTGTCATCTGGATGTCGACGGTGAAAACCGGCGTGCCGATCCCGCAACTGATGCAGGGCCAGGCGCTGGCGAACATCACCGCGCTTGAGACGGCGCAAGGCATCACGCTTCATCACATCACGCCATTCGCGCATGGCGGTTATGATGCCAAGAACTACTTCCTGCTGATCCTCTGCCTGATGGTCGGAACGGCGTCCCTGCCACACGTCCTGATGCGATACTTCACCACCCCGTCGGTACGTGAGGCGCGCGTCTCGGTCGCCTGGTCGCTGCTGTTCATTTTCATCCTCTACTTCACGGCGCCCGCCTACGCGGCGTTCGCCAAATGGACGATGCTCGACCTGGTGGCGTCGGGCCTGACGCCTGAAAACATCGCCGAGAAAGCCGGATGGATGATGCGCTGGGCCGCTGCCGACAATACGCTCGTGCAGATCTGCGGCAAAGCGGCGACAGACACCGCGGCGATCGTCGCGGCCTGCGCCGAAAAGGGCGTGACGGCACTTTCCTTCGCCGACATCAACCTCAACGCAGACATGATCGTGCTGGCCACGCCCGAAATGGCCGGCATGCCTTACGTCATCTCGGGCCTCGTCGCCGCCGGCGGCCTTGCCGCCGCGCTCTCCACGGCGGATGGCCTGCTGCTGGCCATCGCCAACGCGCTCAGCCACGACATCTACTACAAGATGATCGACCAGAACGCGCCGACGTCGCGGCGTCTGATCGTGTCGCGCATCTTGCTGGTTATGGTTGCGGTACTGGCCGCTTACGTCGCGTCGACCAAGCCGTCGGACATCCTGTCGATGGTGTCGTGGGCGTTCTCTCTCGCGGCCGGCGGGCTCTTCCCAGCCCTGGTGCTCGGCGTCTGGTGGAAGCGGGCCAATTCGGCTGGCGCGGTCGCCGGCATGATCGCGGGCTTCGGCATCACTATCTTCTACCTCGTCATGACGCAGTACGGCGCCGACTTCGACAAGGCGACGCCCAATATGGAACTGTGGTGGGGGGTGAAGAACATTTCGTCGGCGGCCTTTGGTCTGCCGGTGGGCTTCGCCGTGATGATCATCGTGAGCCTTCTCACCAAGGCGCCGTCCCGGGATATGCAGGATTTCATCGAGGAAATCCGTGTGCCGCGCGGCAAGCAGATGATGGAAGAAAAGATTGCCTGATCTCGTATAGCGATCGGTGCTCGAGGCGGGGTCCGGCGACGGACCCCGCTTTCATTTCGGGGGCGCCGCTGTCATAACGCGGCGGCGCCGCTCCTTGGAAAATTCCACATGAACGATTTCTGGTCCTACTGGTATTTCCACATACCGAATTTCATCCTTGCCGCCGCGATGTACACGCTGATGGGGCGTCTTCTGCTCGGCCTCTTCGTGCCCGAAAGCTGGGACAACTACATCTGGCGCTTCTTCAAGAGCGTCACGGACCCGATCCTGCGGATGGTGCGAACCATCACGCCGTCGATCCTGACCCAGCCGGTGGTGATCGTCTTCAGCGTGCTCTGGCTTATGGCCTTGCGCGTGGGCTATCTCGTCTTGCTGATCAATTTCGGCATCGCGCCGATGGCTTCACAAGGGGGTTGAGGCAATGGACAGGAGCGCTCTTGTGCCAGTCATGGCGGTCGCCATCGTCAACGGTATCTTTTCGCCGTGGGTGCTGATGGTGTTCCTGTTCTATCCGGTCTGGTATCCGGGCTGGGCGCCTCCCTTAAGTCAGATCGTTTACATGGCAAGTGCGCTGATCCTGTCGACGGTGACCATCATGCTCGCCGGCGTGCCGGCGGCCCTCTATGAGCGCTGGTCGGCGCAGCCCAGTAGCATCGTCGTCTCGTCTATCTGGCTTGCCGGTACGGTTTTGCTGACGCTGCCGGCGCTGCCGAATGTGATGCGGGCGCTCAGCGGCGGCTGAGAATTCCCTTCGGGCCGGCAACCCGGCGGTATGGCGGGATCGGACAAATCTTCCGCTTCCGGCTAACATGTCGTCTTCTCCATGCTAAATTGACTAAGCCGGTCGAGAGGTAACTGTCCGTCGGCATTTCGCTGGGCTGTCAACGTTCTTCCCGGCGAAACGGCTTGAGCAGTGCCGAAGGCGCGACAGCATTGCGCGACATCACCGCCATCGCAACGATGGTGAAGATGAAGGGCAGCATCAGGAACGCCTCGTAGGGGATGTGGCCAAGCCCGCTCGCCTGCATGCGCAACTGCAAGGCATCGACAAAGGCGAACAGCAATGCCGCCCCCGCAGAGCGCCACGGATCCCAGCGGCCGAACACGACGAGCGCGATCGCCACCCAGCCGCGACCCGACACGACGCCGAAGGTGAAGGCGTTGAACTGCGCCATCGACAGGAAGGCGCCGGCCAGCCCCATCAGCGCGCCGCCGAGAATGACCGCCTGGAAGCGCGTCGCAATCACGCTGACCCCGGCCGAGTCGGCGGCGCGGGGATTCTCGCCGACCATGCGCACCGACAGGCCCCATGGCGTGCGGTAGAGCACGAAGGCGGCGAGCGGAATGGCCAACATCGCCATGTAGACCAGCGCAAACTGGTTGAACACCGCCGGCCCGAGCACCGGGATGTCGGAGAGGACAGGGATCGGCAGCGTGGCGAAACCCTTGATGTTCGGCGGCACCGATTGCTGGCCGAAGATCAGCCGGTAGAGGAAATAGGCGAGACCCGATGAGAACAACGTCACGCCGATGCCGCAGACATGCTGGCTCAAGCCCAACGCCACCGTAAACAGCGCATGCAGCGCGCCCATCAGCATACCGGTCAGCACCGCCGCAAGCACGCCGAGCCACAGGCTGCCGCTGAGGCTGGTCGCCGTAAAACCGGTCATCGCCGACAACAGCATGATGCCCTCGATGCCGAGATTGAGCACGCCGGCCCGCTCGGAGAACATTTCGCCGAGCGTCGCAAAAGCCAGCGGCGTGGCGATGCGGATGATGGCGGCGAGGAAGCCGACCTGAAAAATCTGTTCCAGCACCACGCTCACCGGGCCACCCCGACGCGGCGGATGCGATAGGCCGTGAACAGCAGCGCCACCAGCATGGCGAGCAATGCGGTTCCCTGGATGACGTCGCTGAGGAAGGCCGGAACGCCGGTTGCCCGCGACATCGCCTCGGCGCCGGTCATCACGGCGGCAAGGAAGATCGCCGCCGGCACCACGCCGAGCGGATTGAGCCTGGCCAGCATGGCGACGACGATGCCGGAATAGCCGTAGCCCGGCGAGATATCGCTCATCACCTGGAAATGCACGCCGCCGACCTCGCCGACGCCGGCCAGCCCGGCAAGCCCTCCGGAGAGCAGCGCGGTCGAAAGCAGCACGCGTTCGACATTGATGCCGCCATAGCGCGCCGCTTCCGGGTTTTCGCCGGTCACCCTGATCCTGAAGCCGAGCGTCGTGCGCGCGATCAGGAACCAGATCAGGGGTGCCGCGACCAGAGCCGCCAGCACCCCGACATGCAGCCTGGTGCCTTCCATCAGCACCGGGAAGTTCGCTGAATCCTCGATCGGCGGCGAGATCGGATAGCCGCTGAATGTATCCTTCCACGGCCCTTCAATCAGCGCCATCAGCGCATAGAAGATGACCGAGTTGAGCAGCAGCGAGCTGACCACGTCGTCCACCTTGAACTTCACCCGCAGCGTCGCCGGCACCAGGGCAACGGCGGCGCCGGCGGCCGCACCCGCCACCGCCATCAGAAGCATGGCGAGCGGCCCCGGCATCGGAATGGCGCCGACCGCGCAGCTCGCCACCGCGCCGGCAAGCAATTGCCCCTCGGCGCCGATGTTCCAGAATTTGGCGCGGAAGGCGACGGCGACAGCTAGCCCGGTGAAGATCATCGGTGTTGCCCGCACCAGCGTTTCGGTGATGGCGTAGCTGTCACCAAGTGAGGCTGAGAACATCACGCCATAGGCCTCGACCACACGGGCGCCGGCCAGCGCGATGAGACCGCTGCACAGGATAAGCGTCGCCGCGATCGCCAGCAGCGGCAGCGCCAGATTGAACCAGGCGGGCGTCGAGGTGCGGGCTTCGAGGCGGAACATCACGCTGCCTCCTCGGTCTGCCCGGCTCCGGTCATCAGCAGGCCGAGTCGTGCGATCGTGGCGTCGGCGCTGTCCAGCGTGCCGGCGATGCGCCCCTCATACATCACCGCAATGCGGTCGCAGAGCATCAGCAGCTCTTCGAGATCCTCGCCGATGACGATGATGCCGCAGCCCTTGGCGCGCATGTCGAGGAATTTCTCATGGATGAAACGGGCGGCGCCGATGTCGAGGCCGCGCGTCGGCTGCGACACGATCAGCACTTGTGGGTCGAAGGCAAGCTCCCGCGCCAGCAGCGCCTTCTGCAGATTGCCGCCGGACAAGGCACCGGCGCGCGTCATCGGCCCGGGGCAGCGTATGTCATAGGCCTTGATCTGCGCCTCGGCGAAGGCGCGGATCGCATCGGGCTTGAGCAACCCCTTGCGGCTGAACGCCTCCGTGCCGATGCGCGGCAGCACCATGGAGTCGGCAAGTGGCAGGTTGGTGACGAGACCCGTCGTCATGCGGTCTTCCGGGATGCGGCCGAGGCCGAGCGCCTGCACCGCGCGTGGCGAGAATTGCTCGACTTTCTTGCCGGCTATCGTCATCCGTCCGGCATCGGGCGCGGCCACGCCGGAAATCACCTCGGCAAGCGCCCGCTGGCCGTTGCCCGAGACACCGGCAATGCCGAGGATCTCGCCGGCACGGACGAAGAGCGAGACGTCCCGCAGCGCCATCCCCGAATGACGCGACGTGGAAATGCCATCCAGCGTCAGTACAGCTGCACCTGGCGTCGACGGTCCCCTGGCCGGCGGAACGATCTCGTGGCCGCACATCAACCGCGCCATCTCCGAGGACGTCGTGTTGGCCGGATCATCAACACGTCCCGCGACGCGCCCGTGCCTGAGCACGACGCAGCGATGCGTCAGCGCCCGGACTTCGTTGAGCTTATGCGAGATGAAGATGATGCCGAGGCCCTGGGCGGCCATGGACCGCAACGCCGCAAACAGCCCGTCGACCTCGGTCGGCGCCAGCACCGCCGTCGGCTCGTCCAGGATCAGGAGCCTGGCCCCGCGAAACAGCGCCTTGACGATTTCCAGCCGCTGTTGTTCGCCGACCGACAGCGCCGCAACCGGAAGATCGGGATCGAGCGTCAGCCCGTGCTGCCGGCCGATCTCGGCCAGCCGCGCCAGTCCACCGGCGCGATCGATGCGACCCGACTTGCCGGGAATGCCTATCAGCAGGTTTTCCAGAACCGAGAGCCGTGGCGCCAGGTGAAAATGCTGGTGCACCATACCGATGCCGGCGGCAAGCGCATCGGCCGAACTGTTGATCGTCACCGGCCGGCCCTCGACCAGGATCTCGCCGGCATCCGGCGCATAGGCGCCGAACAGCACGTTCATCAGCGTCGTCTTGCCGGCGCCGTTCTCGCCAAGCAGCCCAAGAATTTCGCCCGGCGCCACGCTGAGATCGACGGCCTCGTTCGCCTTGACGGCGCCGAAGCTCTTGGTGATGCCACGCATTTCGATGAGGGGGGCGGACAAGGGTGCTCCTGAACTGTGAGGGCGTGCCCGGCGCATGGCGGTGAAGCGGCCAATCTCCCCCCTTGAGGGGGAGATGTCCGGCAGGACAGAGGGGGGCGCCTAGCACCGACCCCTAAAGACCAGAACTCAATCCGAGACCGGCGTATTCTCATCCACGTCGACACGGAAATTGCCGTCGAGGATTTCGGCCTTCTTCTTCTCGACCAGCTCCTTGACGTCCGCCGGCAGCGTCTTGTCGAATTTGTGGTAGGGCGCCAGAGAGGAACCACCCTTGGCCATGCGCGAGAAATCGCCGTAATCCTGCGCCGTGAACACGCCGGCCTTGACCAGCTTGATCGCCTGTTCGACGGTCGGATACATGTTCCAGACCGGCCCGGTTATCACCGTGTCTGGGCCGAGACTCGACTGGTCGGACATGTTGGAGATGGCGAGGATCTTCTTCTCCACCGCCGCCTCGATGACGCCGAAGCGCTCGGCATAGATCACGTCGACGCCGGCATCGATCTGCGCGATCGCGGCTTCCTTGGCCTTTGGCGGGTCGAAGAAGGAGCCGATGAAGGCGACCTTCTTCTTGATGTTGGGATTGACCTCCTTGGCGCCGGCAAAGAAGGCGTTGACCAGCCGGTTGACCTCGGGAATGCCCATCGCCGCCACCGCGCCGACCGTACCGCTCTTCGACATCTTGCCGGCGATCAGCCCGGAGAGATAGGCCGGTTCGTGGATCCAGTTGTCGAAGACGCCGAAATTCGGCTCCGCCGGTCCGGCGCCGGAGCCGAACAGCCACGCGACCTTCGGGAACTGCTTGGCGGTCCTGCGCGATTCGCGCTCGGCCGCGAAGGCGTCGCCCAGCACCAGCTCATAGCCGCCTTGCGCATATTCACGCATGACGCGGCTGAAATCCGCCGTCTGCACCTTTTCCGACCATTTGTATTCGATACCGAGTTCCTTCTCGGCCCTCTGCAGGGCGACATGGATCTGATTGTCCCACGGCTCCTCGATCGGCGTGGCGAAGATCGCCGCCACCTTCAGCTTCTTGTCCTGCGACCAGGCCTTGCCCGGCAGCATGGCCGCCGCCAGGCCGAGTGCGCCCAGCTCCAGCACATTGCGGCGCGAGAACCCTTCGCGTTTCAATTGGAATCTGCTCTTCCCGTTTTCCATTCTCATACCCCTCTGTTCGACAGCCATGTCGAGCCGGCTGTTCGGTAGATTTTCGAAGACGGGGAACTATGGAACGGCGTCGGACTTTTGTCCACATGGTCAAATTTGAAGGCGCCAGGATTCAGCCGCCACCGCGGCCGAAAGACCAGGGATCAAACCCGTTCGAGCACGATCGCAATACCCTGGCCAACACCGATGCACATGGTGGCAAGCGCATAGGCGCCGCCACGTTCGCGCAGTTCCAGCGCTGCCGTGCCCGCTATCCGCGCACCCGACATGCCGAGCGGATGACCGAGCGCGATGGCGCCGCCATTCGGGTTGACGTGCCCGGCGTCCTCGGCAATGCCGAGTTGGCGCAATACGGCAATGCCTTGCGAGGCAAAGGCTTCGTTGAGTTCAACCACGTCGAACTGCTGCGGCGTCAGGCCGAGCCGCGCGCAAAGCTTCTGCGTGGCCGGCGCCGGGCCGATGCCCATGATGCGCGGCGCAACGCCAGCGGTCGCACCGCCGAGGATGCGGGCGATCGGTGTCAGGCGATATTTCTTCACGGCCGCTTCCGAGGCGACGATGAGCGCCGCCGCGCCATCATTGACGCCCGACGCGTTGCCGGCGGTGACCGTGCCGCCTTGCCGGAACGGCGTCGGCAATTTCGCCAGCGCCTCGATCGTCGTGCCCGCGCGCGGATGTTCATCCTTCGAGACGATAACCGGGTCGCCCTTGCGCTGCGGGATGGTCACCGCTGTGATCTCTTTCGCCAGCCGGCCACTGGCTTGTGCTGCGACCGCCTTGTCCTGGCTGCGCACCGCAAACGCATCCTGGTCGGCGCGGGAGACGGCAAACTCTTCCGCCACGTTCTCGCCGGTCTCCGGCATCGAATCGACACCATACTGCTGCTTCATCAGCGGATTGACGAAGCGCCAGCCGATGGTGGTGTCGTGGATCTCGGCATTGCGCGAAAAGGCGGTCTCGGCCTTGGGCATGACGAACGGCGCACGCGACATCGACTCGACGCCACCGGCAATCACGAGATCCGCCTCGCCAGCCTTGATGGCGCGCGCGGCGATGGTGACGGCATCCATGCCCGAACCGCACAGCCGGTTGACGGTCGAGCCGGAAATCTCCCTGGGCAGGCCGGCGAGCAGCAGGGACATCCGCGCCACATTGCGATTGTCCTCCCCTGCCTGGTTGGCGCAGCCATAGACGACATCGTCGACCGCCTGCCAGTCGATGCCTGGATTGCGCTCGACCAATGCCTTCAGCGGCACGGCGCCGAGATCGTCCGCGCGGACTAAAGCCAACGCCCCGCCGAAGCGCCCTATCGGCGTGCGGATGTAATCGCAAATATAGGCCTCGGCCATCTATGCAGCCTTCCCTTTTCCAGTCCCCGCATGCGCCGCCTTGGTGCGGGCCTGCAGGTCGCGCAACGTCTTCAGTTCGAGCGCGGTCGGCGCTGGCGTCTCTTCGAGCGCATCGGTGAATTTCACCGTCCAGCCGCAGGTCGCCTGCACCTCGGCGCGCGAGACACCGGGATGCAGCGACACTACCGTGAATTCCTTGGTTACCGGGTCAGGCTTCCAGATGGCGAGATCGGTGATCAGCAGCGTCGGCCCTGCTGTCTCGATGCCGAGCCGCTTTCGGTGATCGCCGCCCTCGCCATGGCCGAAGGAGGTGAAGAAATCGATGGTCTCGACCATGCCGCGCTTCGACTGCGCCATGGTGATGTAGATCTCCTTCGACGAGGTGGCGATCTCCGGCGCACCGCCGCCGCCGGGGAGCCGGGTCTTCGGGTGAGGATAGCCGCCGATGACCGTGGTGTTGATGTTGCCGAATTTGTCGAGCTGGGCAGCACCGAGGAAGCCGATCGAGATGCGGCCGCCCTGCAGCCAGTAGCGGAACATCTCCGGCACCGAAACGGTGGTGACGGCGGTGTCGCACAATTCGCCGTCCCCGATCGACAGCGGCAAGACTTGCGGTGCGGTGCCGATGGTGCCGCTCTCATAGATCAGCGTGATGTCGGGCGCATGCGTCAGCCGCGCGACATTGCAGGCGGCCGACGGCGCGCCGATGCCGACGAAACAGACATCGTCGTTCTTCAGCGCCCGGCTGGCGGCGATCGTCATCATTTCATTGGGCGTGAAACCCGACTCGCTGTCGCTCATGCCGCAATCCTCAGATGCTCGACGCGGCCAGCGAAATCGGCGGCGGTCCTTTCGATGACGTTCGCCTGCATCCACCCCTGGAATTTCTCACGGTCCGCCGCGATCTCGTCCCATTCGAGATAGGCGGCATTGTCCCTGATATAGTAGCCATGCGTATAGGACGGGTGCGACCCACCCGGCACGACTGAAATGGCCGAAATCGTCCAGCTCGGCAGCACGGTCAGATTGGGATGCAATTCGTCGAAACTGTCGACCACTTCCTCGACCGTCACCACGGCGCGCTTTGCCGCCAGAACCGCTTCCTTCTGGATGCCGATGATGCCCTCGACCAGCACATTGCCCTTCCGGTCTGCCTTCTGCGCATGGATGAAGGTGACATCGGGGCGGATGGCGGGAACCGCGGCAAGCACCTCGCCGGTGAACGGGCAAGTGACCGTTTTGATGTTCGGATTGACCGCAGCCAGGCCGGCGCCGCGGTAGCCACGGAACACGGCGCAAGGCAGACCGGCCGCGCCCGCTTCATAGGCATTGGCCATGCCGGCATGGCTGTGTTCCTCGACCTCGATCGGCCGGGGAAAGCCGTTCTCGATGGCGTCGCGGGCGCGCCGCAACAGACCGACACCGGGATTGCCGAGATAGGAGAAGACGATCTTCCTCGCCATGCCCATGCCGATCATCTGGTCGTAGACGAGGTCCGGTGTCATGCGGATCAGCGTCAGCTCTTCAAACCCCTGGCGGATTGCTTCATGCGCCGCCGCCGTCGGGATCAGATGGGTGAAGCCCTCGAAGGCGACCGTGTCGCCATCGTTCAGATTCCCCGCCACGGCCTCGCTTAGCGGCAGGAATTTGACCATCGTCCACGCTCCAAAGCTCGAAAAGTTCGTATTGCGAACTTATGTTTTATATGGGATACTTTTACGTCGAGTTTTGGCGTAAAGTCAATCTGGCAGCGCCGCCATTTTCAGGAGGCCACATGAACGACGAGGCCGCTTCCCGCGACCATATCGGCTCGCTCGAACGCGGGCTTGCGGTCATGGAGATACTGGCCCGGCACCCCGCCGGCATGACGCTGACCGAGATGGCGGAGGAAGCGGGACTGACCCGCGCCGGCGCGCGCCGCTTTTTGCTGACGCTGGCCGCCGCCGGTTACGCGACGCAGGCCGGCCGGCAGTTTTCGCTGTCGCCGCGCCTGCTGACTGTCGCCCGCACCTGGCTCGGCGGCGCCTCGCTGTGGACTTATGCCGCCCCAATCATGCGCGAGATCGCGGCGCAGTTGAACGAATCCTGTTCGGCCGCCATCCTGTCGGGTGAGGACATCGTTTATGTCGCCCGTGTTCCCGGCCGGCGCATCCTCAGCGTCTCGCTCGATGTCGGCACCAGGCTGCCCGCCTATTGCACCTCGATGGGACGGGTCCTGCTCTCCGGCCTCGCGCCCGGTGAACTGGAGACCTTCCTCGGTCAGGTGACCATCGAGAGACGCACGCCAAAGACGATCACTGCGAGAACAGCGCTTACAGAGGCCATCGGCAAGGCGAAGGCGACCGGCTTTGCCATCATCGACGAGGAGCTTGAACTCGGCCTGCGCTCCATCGCCGTGCCGATCAACGACCGCACCGGACGGACCGTGGCGGCGATCAATGTCTCGACCCAGTCGGCCCGTTTTTCCGTCGCCGAGATGGAACGGGAGATCCTCCCGGCGCTGCTCGCGGCCAAGCAGCGCATCGAGGATTTCTTCGTCGTCTAACAGGTTTCGTCGCTACGCCCGCCTGCACTCAATGCTTGATACGGTCGCGCATCGCATACCACAGCATGCCGAGCACATAGAGCGGCCCGCGTAGCGCCGTGCCGCCAGGGAACGGCATGGGCGAGAGCGTCGAAAACAGGTCGAGCCGCGAGGCGTCGCCGGTGATCGCCTCGGCCAGCAGCTTGCCCGACAGCGTCGACAGGATCACGCCCTTGCCGGAATAGCCATGCGCGAAATAGACCTCGCCATAGTGTCCGACATGCGGCAGCCGCGATGTCGTCACCGAGACCAGTCCGCCCCAGGCATGATCGATGCGGCAGCCGCTCAGTTGTGGAAAGGTCTTTTCCATATGCGGCCGCACGAAGCCGGCAATGTCGGCCGGCGGCGCCGGCGTGTAGCGCTCGCCGCCGCCAAACAGCAGCCGGCCGTCCGCCGACATGCGGTAGTAATTGACGACGAAGCGCGTGTCGGACACCGCGACATTGGCCGGGATGACATTGCGTTTGCCCTCCAGCGGTTCGGTGGCGACGATGTAATTGCCGACCGGCATGATGCGGCTGTTGACGCGCAGCTCCAGCCCGTGAAGCAGCGCATCGCCGGCCAGCACGACATGTTTTGCCCGGACTGAGCCCTTGGCCGTCGAGACCCGGATGGACGGCTCGCGCTCCAGACGCACGGCCACCGAATTCTCATGGATGACGACACCTGCCGCGACAGCCGCGCGGGCAAGACCCAACGTGTAGTTCAGCGGATGCATGTGGCCGCCAAGCGCCTCGTACATCGCGCCGTGATAGGGCGTGTCCACCTTGGCGCGCGCTTCCGCCGCTGACAGGATTTCGGCATGCGGGAACTTCATCACCGTGGCCAGGCACTCGGCCTCTTCTTCGAGATCACGCAGGTCGGAGCCATTGACCGCGCCGACCAGATGGCCGGTCAGCCTGAGGTCGCAGTCGATGGCATGGCGCTCGATGATATCCAGCACCAGCCCACGCGCCTCGAAGGCGAGATCGAACAGCGCCTTCGCCCGCTCCGAGCCAAAGGCCTTGACCAGCCCCTTGGCGCCCTTGCGCAGGCCGGGGATCATCTGGCCGCCATTACGCCCCGACGCGCCCCAGCCGATCTTGCCGCCTTCGAGCAGCACCACTTTCAGCCCACGTTCAGCGGCATGAAGCGCTGCGGAAAGCCCGGTGCAGCCGCCACCGACGACCACCAGGTCGGCGTCGACCTCGCCTTGCAGGGCGGGATAGCTGGGGGACGGATTAACGGTGGCGACATAATAGGATTTGCCGATATCCAAACCGGAATTGAAACCCTCGGAATTGAACCCCATCATTACACCTTGAGCAGCAGATGATCGCGTTCCCAGGACGTCACCACGCTCTGGAACAGGTCGAGCTCGACGCTCTTGACGCGCAGATAGGACTGGAAGAAATCCTCGCCGAGCAGCGCCCGCACCGGACCGCAAGCGGTGAACCGGTCGAGCGCTTCCTCCATGGTTTTCGGCAGCGTGCTCTTGATCTTGTAGGCATTGCCCGACGCCTCGGCCGAACGGGCGATCTTCTCCTCGACGCCGAGATAACCTGCGATAAGCGAGCCTGCCATCGCCAGGTAGGGATTGGCATCGGCGCCGGGCAGCCGGTTCTCCACCCGCCGCGCCGCCCGCCCGCCGGCAGGCACGCGCAGGCCGCAGGAGCGGTTGTCATGCGACCACTCGATATTGGCCGGCGCACTGTGGTTCGGCCGGATGCGGCGGAACGAATTCACGTTCGGCGCAAACAGCGGCATGATCTCGGGGACGTATTTTTGCAAGCCGCCGATGAAATGCCCGAACATTGGTGTGTCGGCATCATCCGAGCCGGCAAACAGTGTATTGCCGGCCTCGTCGACCACGGACATGTGCAGGTGCATCGAACTGCCGGCCTGCGCCGCGATTGGCTTGGCCATGAAGGTGGCGTGCATACCGCTCGCCTGTGCCGCCTGCCTGGTCAGCCGCTTGAACAGCAGCACCTTGTCGGCCAGCGCCAGCGGGTCGCCATGCAGGAAATTGATCTCCAGTTGGCCCGGCCCTGATTCATGGATCAGTGTGTCGAGCGGCAGGCCGGCGGCGGCCGCGTAATCATAGATGCGCCGGATCACCGGTTCGAACTCCTCCAGTGCCGCCATGTCGTAGGGATGCTGCACGGTCTCGGCGCGGCCATTGCCGCCGACCGGCGCGGTCAACGGACGGTCGGGATCGGGATTGGGCGCGGTCAGATAGAACTCGAGCTCCGGCGCCACCACCGCACGCCAGCCGCGCTGGCGGTAGAGATCGAGCACGGCCCTCAAGACATGACGCGGCGAGGCCATCCACGGGCGGTCGTCCATGTGGAACGCATCGGCGAACACATAGGCTTTCCCCGCACCGGCACCGGGCGCCAGGCAGAGCGTTGAAACATCCGGCACCATGCGCATGTCGGGGTCCGAATAAGCAAAACCCTCGTCGATCGAGCCGGAATAGCGGCCGTCGATGCTGACCAAGAAGGCGCTGCTCGGCAGATAGAGCGCGCGGTCCTCCAGCGCCTTGAGGAATTTCGCCATCGGCAAGGCCTTGCCGCGCAGCACGCCGTTCAAGTCGGGCACCAGGCACTCGACTTCGCTGATCGCATGCGCGGCCAGCCAGCTTTTTGGATCGTTGGTGCCGCTTAGAGACGACGCAGTGGTTGTGTGATTGTCAGGCATTGATTCATGTCCGTATCAGGGAGAGTATCGCTTCGGCGGCCACATCCGTTCCGGGTTTCAGCGCCATATCAGCTGCATTTTCCCTGAGGCGGGCGCGCATTTCATTATCGGCCAGCAGGCCGAGAATGGCTTTCTCCAATACTCCTTCGGTCCAGCCGTCACGGCCGATATGATTGCCGACGCCGGTTTCCTCGGCGCGTTGCGCATTGTCGTGCCCGTCCCAGCAATAGGGCATGATCAGCGACGGCACCCCGAAACGCAGCGCCTCGCAAAAGCTGTTGTTGCCGCCATGATGGATGAACAGGTCCGACTTCGCCACCACCGAAGGCTGCGGAAACCAGGCATCGAGATAGACATTGTCCGGCACTGCCCGGTAGCTGTCACGCAAGCCGCCGACATTGACGATGAAGCGCGCCGGCAACCTGTCGAACACAGCCAGCATGCGCTCGATCAGCCCGACGTCCATGGCGCCAAGGCTGCCGAAGCTGACATAGACCAGCGGCCCGCCATTGCGCGGAAAGACCGGCACCTCGAATGGCCCTTCCGAGCGCACGCAGCCTTCGAGATAGGCAAAGCGCGAGGGGTCGAGCGGCTCGGCGCGTTCCCGGCGCACGATCGACGGGGTCAAAAGCAGGTTGAGGTCGGGCGAGGCCTCCAGGAATAGCCCCTTGGGCAGCGGAGCGAGGCCGGCCTCGGTACGAAGCCGGTTGAACCGGTCGTGCGCCGGCGCAACCGCCGCGAGGTAGCGCGCCTCGAAACTCGCGCGGCACGGATCGTCGGCGGCAAGGCCGGACAAATAGGGCGGCACCTCAGGATCGGGAAGCTCGGTCTCGGCGCAGGAGACAACGCGCACCCATGGGCAGCCGGCGGCAGCCAGTGCTGGAAACATGATGACATTGTCGAGTACCACCGCGTCGGGCTTCAGCCTCGCCAGCAATTGACGCAGCGGCGCCTCGGCATTGGCCGCGGTGTCGACGATCGCCTGCCAGGTCGGAGCGACATAGGTTTCGAGCTGGTCGACCGGGCTCAGCTTGAAATGCGGCAGATGGCGGCGCACGAAAGCCTGCCAGTAGCTCTGGCGTTCGCTGTCGCTCAGCGGATCGTCGGTCGGCAGCTGGTATTCCTGAAAACCGTAGTCGGCAAAGACACCGGAAAATCCGGCATGGCAGATGAACACCGGCCGGGCGCCGCGAGCGCGGAGCGCCTGCGCGATGCCGACGCAATTGAGCGCCGCGCCGAAGCTCGCTTCCGGAAACAGCGCGATGGTCGGGCTGGCTTTGCGCGTCAAAATGGGCCTCTTCAATCCGGCCGGCTGATCATGCCGAACAATGCAGGCGCCCCGCGACTGGCCGCCTGCGGCCGCTGGTTGCGCGACAGGCGCAGATGCACGCGAAGCAGGTCGGCCGCAACCTCGAACTGCCGGCCCTCCAGATGGTCGAGTATGGTGAGATGCTCGCGCAGCGATTGCTTCAGCCGGAAGACGTTGACACCGGCATAAACGCCCGGCAGCCGGCGCAGCCTGAGGTGATCGGACAGCGCATCGGTGACGAAGCGGTTGGCGCAACCGTCGGCGATCATCGAGTGGAACTCGATGTCCAGCCGCTGGAACTCCCTGCTATCGAAGGCCGCATCGGGTAGCGCCAGCAACGCTTCCATGCCCTGGCGCAAGGCCGCGGCCCGTGTCCCGTCGAGCCGGAAGCCCGGTGTCAGAATGGCGGCGGGTTCCAGCATCAGGCGGAACTCGTAGCTTTCGCCTTGTGCCTCCGGATCGTCCGGTGTTCGCCGGAAAAGCCAGGACTGTCCCGGCGCGCGGTCCAGCAGATTTTCCTCGGTCAGTTTCTTTAAGGATTTTAGTACCGTCTTGCGCTCGGCGTCGTACCGCCGCATCAGCGCTCCGACGGTGACCGTCTGATCCAGCCGGCGCGCCGACCGGTCGCGCAGGATCTTTTCGGCGAGTTCGTCCTCCTCGGTAACAGGCAGGTCGGCGGTCATGGTCGCCTGCGCCGCCAGGTCGATGGCCAGGCGATAGCCCGAGGCGGCTTCCCAGCGCACCACGCCTTTTTCGGTAAGCAGGCGCAGCGCGGCCCGCACCGGGGTCCGCGATACATTGCAAAGCGACGCGATCTGCTGTTCCGGCAGATGAGCGCCGGCTTCGAAGCCGCGCTGCCGGGCGACATCGAGGATGCGCTGCGCGAGATCGAGATGGTTGGTGCGCGGTCGTCTGGCGGCGGCTTGCATGGCAATTCCCGTGAACGGACGTCTCCGGTACGGTTTGGCCGATCATCCCTGCGAAGGCAATCGGCCAGATTCCTTCAGCGTCCGACAAATTATGGATTGACGTACTTTTTTCTGCAATAGTACTGTCAGATCAATCGGCAATAAAAAGACCGGGGAACAGGATCGAAGCGGCGGCACGGTCGCAAGCGCTGGTCCGACGAATGAAATTCGACGATCCACCAGAATGGGAGTCTGTCATGACAGCCACCACACCGCGGCACCGTTCGCTGAAAATGTCCTCGATCGCGCTTGGCTTTGCCCTGGCGCTGTCGGCGCCGGCTTCTGCCGCCGACCTCGTTATTTCCAACTGGGACGGCTATATGGCGCCCGATGCCATGGCCGCCTTCAAGACCGCGACCGGCGTTTCCGGCGAGGTCGTGGTCCACGCCACCAACGAGGAGATCATGGGCAAGCTCGTCGCCTCCGGCGGCAAGGGCTATGACGTCGTTTTCGTTTCCTCGCCTTTCGCCGAGGTGCTGAACAAGCTCGGCCTGACCGAGCCGATCGACCACGCCAAGGTCGCCAATCTCGCCAACCTCTATCCCGAGGCGACCAAGCTGCCGCACGATGTCGGCAACGCCTTTTCCGTACCCTACACCTGGGGCACGACAGGCCTCTGCTACCGCTCGGATCTGGTGAAGGTGGCGCCGACCAGCTGGAGCGATCTGCTTGCCCCGTCCGACGATCTCAAGGGGAAGACCACCATGCTGGCGACTGACCGCTGGCTGCTGGCCGCCGGACAGCTCGACAAGGGCTATTCGGTCAACGAGACCGATCCGGCCAAGATGGCCGAGGTCAAGGACCTGCTGATCTCGGCCAAGAAGACCTTGCTCGCCTATGACGACACCACCTTCTATTCGAAGCTGGTCTCCGGCGAGGCGCTGCTGGTGCAGGCCTGGGACGGCTGGTGCAATTACGGCATCGCCGAAAAGCCCGAGA
The DNA here is from genome assembly GCF_003034915.1 of Mesorhizobium helmanticense. GTDB lineage: Bacteria > Pseudomonadota > Alphaproteobacteria > Rhizobiales > Rhizobiaceae > Mesorhizobium > Mesorhizobium helmanticense. Next base: position 79,191 of record NZ_PZJX01000043.1, read on the forward strand.
TCAAATATGTCATCCCCAAGGAAGGCTCGGACCTGTGGGTCGATACGATGGTGGTGATGAAGGCCTCGGCCAACAAGGACGCCGCCTTCCAGTTCATCAACTTCATGCTCGACGCCAAGAACCACGCCTGGGCGGCGCAGAACATCGACTACAAGGTGCCGAACAAGCCGGCGATGGAGAGCCTGCCGGCCGACTTCCTGGCCAAATTCCCCAACATGGCGATGCCGGTGGCCGACCTCGTCAAGTTCGAGCAGTTGCGCGATGTCGGCGACGCCCAGCGCGACTATTCCAAGATCGTCAGCGAGATCAAGGCCGCGCAATAGGCGGCCTCAAAGTCAGAGATCACGATCGACGGCGGGCTTCCGCCGTCGATCGTTGAATGCGGTACCGCAATCGTGTCCCAAATCAGACTTCGCTCCTCCCTGCTGATGGCGCCGGCGCTGGCCTGGCTGACCGCCCTGATGGTGGTGCCATGTGCGCTGGTGCTGGCGCTCGCCTTCTTCCGGCGCGGCACCTATGGCGGCATCGAATACACATTCACGCTGGAAAATTTCGGGCTGGTCTTCGACCCGCTCTATGCCGGCATCTTCCTCAATTCAGCGCGCATCGCCGGCACCGCGACCCTGATCGCCGTCATCATCGGCTACGCCGCCGCCTATGCCATCGCGGCCGCACCACGCCGGCTGCAGCCGGTGTTGCTGTTCTTTGCCGTGCTGCCCTTCTGGTCCAACTATCTGATCCGCACCTATGCCTGGATCGTGCTGCTCAACCGCGAAGGTCTCGTCACCCAGCTGCTGCGCTGGTTCGGCTACACCGGCGAGCCGCCATCGATGCTCTACACCGAAGGCGCCGTTATCGCCGGCCTGGTCTACAACTATCTGCCCTTCGTCATCCTTGCCTGCTACGCACCGCTGTCGCGCCTCAACCCGGAACTCGCCGAAGCCTCGCGCGACCTCGGCGCCTCGGTCGTGACCACGTTTCGACGGGTCATCCTGCCCTTGACCGTGCCCGGCATCGCCGCCGGGGCCGTCTTCGTCTTCGTGCTGTCGATCGGCAATTTCGTCACGCCGGCGCTGCTTGGCGGCGGCCGCTTCCAGATGATCGGCAATCTCGTCTACGACCAGTTCCTGACCGCCAATGACTGGCCGTTCGGAGCAGCGCTCGCCATGGCGCTGATCGCCATCATGCTGCTGGTATTGATGGCGCAGGCTATCGCCACCGATCGAGCGTCGGGCCATGCTGCCGAAGCGAGAAGCAACGTCGATGGCTGAGCGCTCCCCCGCCACGCGACGCGCGCTCTGGCTCGTGCTTTCGCTGGTCTTCGCCTTCCTCTACATCCCGATTGCGGTGCTGGTGGCTTTGTCCTTCAACGAAGGCGGGCTGCCGACAGCATGGTCCGGTTTTTCGCTGAAATGGTACGTCTCGCTCACCGGCAATTCCGAGATCCTTTCGGCCGCGCTCAACACGCTGATCGTGGCGCTGATCTCGACCGCGATCGCCACGCTTCTCGGCACCCTGCTGGCGATCGGCATCGAGATGCGCCGCCAGTACGGCAAGGGGTTGGAAGCGCTGATCTTCGCGCCGATGATCATTCCCGACATCGTGCTGGCCATCGCGCTGCTCTCGTTCTTCTCCATGCTCAACCTCACCATGGGCCTGCACACCATCATCCTCGCCCATGTCGTCTTCAACCTCGCTTTCGTCTGCTCCGTGGTGCGCGCGCGGCTGAAGAGTTTCGACTGGTCGATCGTCGAAGCTTCCGCCGACCTTGGCGCTTCGGCACTCACCACCTTCCGGCGGGTGACGCTGCCAGTGATCCTGCCGGCGGTGATCGCCGGCGCGCTGCTCGCCTTCACGCTGTCGGTCGACGAGTTCATCATCGCCTTCTTCACCGCCGGCGCCGGGCGCGCCTCGACCACTTTGCCGATGCAGATCTATGCGATGATCCGCTTCGGCATCACGCCGGAGATCAACGCCCTGGCGACCATAGTCATGGCGGTCTCGATCACCGCGCTGACCCTGTCGCAACGGTTCAATCGCGGGATCATCGGCCAATGAGTGAGCCCCGCACGCTGCTTCAAATCGATCATGTTTCGAAGAATTTCGGCCGGGTAACGGCGGTCGACGGCATCTCGCTCGACATCCGCGAGAACGAGTTCTTTGCTCTGCTCGGACCTTCGGGCTGCGGCAAGACCACGCTGCTGCGCATGCTGGCGGGCTTCGAGACGCCAAATGACGGTCGCATCCTGCTTGACGGCCGCGACATCGCCCGAACCCCGCCCAACAAGCGGCCGGTCAACCTGATGTTCCAGTCCTACGCATTGTTCCCGCATATGAGCGTCAGGGCCAATGTGTCCTACGGCCTGGAAATGGAACGTTTGCCGGCTGCTGAAATCCGCGAGCGCGTCGATGCTATCCTTGCGACAACCGAGTTGGTGCCTTTCGCCGACCGCAAGCCGGAGCAATTGTCGGGCGGCCAGAAGCAGCGCGTTGCGCTTGCCCGGGCACTGGTCAAGCGGCCCCGGCTGCTGCTGCTCGACGAGCCGCTTGGCGCGCTCGACAAGAAACTGCGCGGCGCCATGCAGCTTGAACTGAAGCGCCTGCAGCATGAAGTCGGCATCACTTTCGTCATCGTCACCCACGACCAGGAGGAATCGCTGGTCATGGCCGACCGCATGGCGGTGCTGAAGGACGGCAAGCTGCTGCAATGCGACACGCCGCACGCGGTATACGAGTATCCAGCCGACCGCTTCGTCGCCGACTTCATCGGCGTCATGAATTTCGTGCCGGGCAAGGCCACGGCCGACGGCGTGCTGGCGGCCAATGGCGCGCGGATTGCGGGCAAGCTTCCTGCAACGCTCTCGCCCGGTGCGACAGCCGTCGCTTCAGTGCGGCCTGAGCGCATCCGGCTATTCCCCAAGGCTCAGACCGCCAACCGCATTTCCGGCACCGTCGAAGCGCTCGCCTATCAGGGCCTCGACCTGCAGCTGCATGTCCGCACGCCCTTGTCGCCAAAACCGTTCCTGGTGCGCGTTACCGCCGATGCCGCCGACCGCCGGCCGGTGTCGGCGGGCGATACGATCGAACTCGGCTGGGACGCCGCCGATGTCAGAATTTTCAAGGATTGATGGAGAAGCCTGATGGCGCAGAAGACGATCGCGTTTTTCCCGGAAGCCGCCTTTGGCCCGGCGCTCAATTCCGTCGGCATCGCCCAGGCGGTCGAGGCGCGTGGCCACAAGACGGTGTTCCTGTCGGATCCCGGCTTCGTCGACGTCTACAAGGGCTATGGTTTCGAAGCGCATCCGGTGAACCTCTCCGAGCCGATGCCGCCGGAACAGATGGCCAAGTTCTGGGAGGACTTCATCAACGGCCACATCCCCAACTTCCGCAAATCGCCCTACGACCAGGTCGACAACTATGTGAAGGATTGCTGGACGGCGATCGTCGACAGCGCGAAGTGGGCACAGAAGGATCTGCCGCGCGTTCTCGATGCCATCAAGCCCGATGTCATCTGCGTCGACAACGTCATCCTGTTTCCGGCGATCAAGCAGTATGGCAAGCCATGGGTGCGCGTCATTTCCTGCTCCGAAAACGAGATCGAGGACGAGGACATCCCGCCGCATCTCTCCGGCTGCGGCGAGGACGACCATGCCGAGCACCAGCGCTACCGCGACCATTTCAACGCGGTGATCAAGCCGATCCATGACGACTTCAACGCGTTCCTGACCGCCAACAACGAAGCCCCCTATCCGATCGGCCAGTTCTTCGAGGCTTCGCCCTATCTCAATTTGCTGCTCTACCCCGAGGCGGCGAAGTTCAAGCGTCGCCATCCGCTCGACCCGGCGAAGTTCCAGTATCTCGAAGGCTGCGTGCGGCAGGAGAAACCCTACGCCGTGCCGACCTTCGCGAAGAACAATGACGGGCCGCTGCTCTACGTGTCCTTCGGCAGCCTCGGGGCCGGCGATGTCGATTTGTTGAAGCGCATCATCGCGACGCTGGGCAAGACGCGCTACCGGGCGCTGGTCAATGTCGGCGGCTACAAGGACCAGTATACTGACGTGCCAGGCAACGTCATCGTCGAGAGCTGGTTCCCGCAACCCTCGGTCATTCCGCAGGTCGATGCGGTGATCCACCATGGCGGCAACAACTCCTTCACCGAATGCCTCTATTTCGGCAAGCCGGCCATTATCATGCCGTATGTCTGGGACGGCCACGACAACGCCACAAGGGTCGAGGAAACCGGCCACGGCTTCGGCATGCCGCGCTACGACTGGAGCGACGCCGAGCTGGTCGCCAGGATCGAAGCCTGCCTGACCGACCCGGCGATGAAGGCCAAGCTGGCGAAGACCTCGGCGCAGATGCAATCCCAGAACGGCCCGGAGAAGGCGGCGGGTTTGCTGGAGAAGCTGCTGTGAGTGCGATGGTTGACATGCCGAGCCAAGGCACCCCCCTCTGGCCTGCCGGCCATCTCCCCCTCAAGGGGGGAGATTGGATGCCCCCTCGGCTTTCGCCAATCTCCCCGGCTGCTGAAAGGGCGTGGTACCCGAAGCTGCCAATCTCCCCCCTTGAGGGGGAGATGTCCGGCAGGACAGAGGGGGGCGCCGTAGAGCGGAGGTCTAACAGGGCCAAGCATGGCGGAGTCCCCGCATGACCTCCTCCGCCCCGCACCTCCACCAGGCCTCGACCCGCACCGATCTCGTCGACTGGGGCGCCCAGCCCGACGCACTCGAAGGCGCTTCGCATTCCACCGGCAGGCTGGTGCACAAGGGACCGAATAACCAGCCGGAATCCGGCATCTGGGTCTGCACACCCGGCCGCTGGCGGCTGGCCATTCCGCGCGACGAACTGTGTCACTTCGTCGCCGGCCGCGCCACCTACAGATCGGATGACGGCGAGGTGCTGGAAGTCGCCGCCGCCACGGTGGTCATGTTCCCGGCCGGTTGGACCGGGGAATGCACCGTGCACGACACCATCCGCAACATCTACATGCTGGCTTGAAGCCGGCCACCGGAGTTCCTGAAATGACCACGCCAATCATGCAATCCCCGCTGGCCATCACCGACCTGGTCGACTGGGGCGTCATCCCGACCATGATCGAGGGCGAATCCCGCACCTCGGGCAGACTGCTGCACAAAGGGCCGGAAGGCCGCTCCGAATGCGGACTGTGGGTCTGCACCCCGGGCAAATGGCACTGCCATGTCACCCGTGACGAGTTCTGCCACTTCCTCGAGGGCCGCTGCACCTATGTGCATGAATCCGGCGAGGTGATCGAGATCGAGCCCGACACGGCGGCGTTCTTCCCGCAGGACTGGAAAGGCGTCTGCACCGTCCATGAGACGATCAAGAAAGTCTACATGATCCGCTGAGCGGGCCTGAAAGGACGACCATGGATTTCTCCGCTGACCGGCCGGCTTTCTTCGTCAATCCGGATTATCGGCCGATGACCGGCACGGCAAAACCGGTGATCGACCCGGCGACGCTGGAGACCGTGGGCGAAATTGGCGCCGCCAGCGACGGCGAGATCGACACCGCGCTCACAGCGGCGACCAAGGCGCAAGTCGCCTGGAAAAAACTCGACGCCAAGAGCCGCGCCAAACATCTGCACGCCGTTGCCAACGCCATCGAGGCCGCCGACTTCACCCGCTGCGCCGAGCTGATGGTGCGCGAGATGGGCAAGCCCTATCCGGAAGCGATCGGCGAGATCGCCAATTGCGCACCGATCTTCCGCTACTATGCCGAGATGGCGCGCGACGAGGCCGGCAAGGTCGCGGGCACGACGCAGGCCGGTTCGTTCCAATATGCACGCTACGAGCCCTATGGCACGTCGGTGCACATCATGCCCTACAACTTCCCGATCCTGCTGATGTGCTGGACGGTCGCCGCCTCGCTTGCCGCCGGCAATGCCTGCGTCATCAAGCCGGCCGAGGCGACGACGCTGTCGACGCTCGACTATATCAAGGTGTTCCGCTCGCTGCCGGAGGGCCTGATCTCCTGCCTGCCCGGCGGCGCTGCCACCGCTCAGGCGCTGATCGCTTCGGAGCGCACCCATGCGGTCGCCTTCACTGGCTCGGTCGCCGCCGGCAAGGCCGTCGCGGTTGCTTGCGCCGAACGCATGAAGCCTTGCGTCATCGAGGCCGGCGGCAGCGATCCGCTGATCATCAGCGAACACGCGCCGCTCGAGGTGGCGGCAGCCGGCTCCGTCACCGCCGCTTTCCACCTCACCGGCCAGGTCTGCACCTCGGCCGAACGCTTCTTTGTCGTCGACGCCGTGCACGATCGCTTCGTCGAGCTGTTCGCCGAAAAGACGCGCGCGCTGCGCATCGGCAACGGCTTGGACAAGAGCGAGATTGGGCCGCTGGTCAGCGAGGCGGCGCGGGCCAAGGTCATGCGGCTGGTCGACGATGCGATCTCCCATGGCGCCAAGGCGGTCACCGGCGGACGCATTCCCCCAGCCCACAACACCGGCTGGTTCTACGAGCCGACGATCCTGACCGGCATCACGCCCGACATGGCGATCGTGCGAGAGGAATGTTTCGGGCCGGTCGCCGCCATCTGCCGGGTGAAAGATTTCGACGAGGCGATCAGGCTCGCCAATGACAGCCCGTTCGGACTCGGCGCCTCGGTGTTCACCACCGATCTTGCCGAGGCGCATGAGGCAGCCGAACGGCTCGAGGCCGGCATGGTCTGGGTCAACAACCCGCTGATCGACAATGACGCCCTGCCCTTCGGCGGCTGGAAGGCCTCGGGCCTCGGCCGCGAACTCGGCCGCCAGGGGCTCGACACCTTCCGCCGCTCCAAGATGGTGATCATCGACCATAAGCCCGAGATCCAGGGCTGGTGGTATCCCTATCCCGACAGCTGGTTCCGCGAGGCCGGCGGTCGCAAGCATGTGTGAGGTGTAAAACAGCAATTCCGCCGGGAGAAACCCGGCGGCATCTTCCTTGACTGGCTACTGCCGTTTCGGCGGCGATTCGCTACGGCGTCGGTTGCATCGCGGCGGCTGTCTGGTCGATCTTGTCGGCAAGGACGCCCTGGGCCCAGGCCGTGACCTCGGCGTCGACGGGTTTGTTTGCCATGTCCGTCAGCGCCGCGTCGAGCGATGCATCATCGGTGCCGGCGGATACCGCCTCCGCCGCGTCATTGGCGGCGGTGACTGCTGCCTCCTGGGCAGTGACCTCGGCCTGCAGAGCCGATATCTTCCCAGGCAGGGCCGCCTGGTCTTCGGGCGACATGGCGGCAATCTGATCGGGCGTCAGCGACGTCAGCGCGCTCAACTGCGAATTCAGCGCATCGAGCTGAGCCTGGGCCGTGTCAGCCGCGGCCTGGGCGACCTTGGCTTTCGCGGATTGCATCACGAAAGCCTGAATGGCAGCGAACTTCTTGCTCTTCGAGTTCATATAGGCATTGATGTTGCGCTGCAGCGAGTTCAGCCGGCCGAGTTTGGCGTGGATGTTCTTCTCCTTCTGCACGGACGAGACCTGCGTGGTCGCATCGACCGTGGTTTTCGCCTTGGCTGCCTGCCCCCGGGCCGACGACTTGCCGTGCGAAGCGCCGCTCTTGCCATGGCCATGGCCGCTGCCGCCACTGCTGCCGCCGGCATGGCCGCCGCCGTGCCCGCCGCCACCACCGTGCCCGCCGGCACCGGCGAGCGCGGGAGACGCCAGAAGCGCCAATGCGGCAAGCCCCGCGAACAGCGTTTTTCGATTTGTCATGGTAACCTCCTCGGGGAATCGCCACCCTTCGCCACAACCGCTAGGGAACCATCGTATGAGAAATCGCTAATTGTATAGAGCGAACTTTAGACAAATGCGGGCCCAATACGCGGCCTTGCAACCAGGTGGCACCATAACCATTTGATATCAAACACAAATCGACGCCCTTAAACCGCCGTGGCACTGAAGTCCTATGTCCGCCAGACCATAGTCCTACGGTCGGCCATAGCACGGGTTGAGGTTGTGCTGGAAAGGCGTTGAAATAAGAGAAGTCGATGACGAAAAGCACAGGCCTCAAGCGATGCTTTCGCCGCCGTCGATCACCAGCGCCTGACCGGTCATGAAGGATGAACGGTCGGAGACAAGGAACAGGATCGCTTCGGCGATTTCTTCTGCACTGGCCCAGCGCCCCATCGGAATCTTGGTGCGGACATAATTTTCGATTGCGTCGCGCCCCCCCATCTGGGCGATGAACGGCCCATTGAACGGCGTGTCGACCCAGCCCGGGCAGAGCGCGTTGACGCGGACATTGTGCTGGGCATAGTCGAGCGACATCTGCCTGGTCATCGCCACCACGGCATGCTTCGACGTCGCATAGGCAATCATCTCGCGGTCGTAGAACACGCCGGAATTCGAAGCCGTGTTCAGAATGACGCCGCCGCCCTGTGCGACCATCGACGGCATGACGGTTCTTGCCCCGAGGAACTGTGCTCGCACATTGATCCGCCAGGAGGCGTCCATGCCGTCGGTGCCGACCTCGGTCAGCGTACCGCCGACCTGGATGCCGGCATGGTTGTGCAGGATGTCGATCCGACCGTGCTTGTCCAGCGTTCCGACAATGAGCTGCTCGACCGCCGCGTCATCGCCGACATCGGTCGTGACCGCTTCGGCGCGACCACCGACAGCGTGGATGTCGCAGGCTGTTGCTTCGCCGGCTACCTTGTCCCTGTCAGCGATCACCACCACCGCCCCTTCCCGGGCCATGATCATGGCGCCGGCGCGGCCGATGCCGGACCCTGCGCCTGTCACCACGGCGATGCGATCTTTCAGAATCATGATCCGTCTCTCAGCGCGATGGTTTTCGTTGGCGCAATTGCCATTGGGCAAGCACCACAAGCAGAACCGAGGCGACAAGCACGATCGTCGCGATGGCGTTGATTTCCGGGGTCACCCCGCGCCGGATCGAGGCGAAGACATAGATCGGCAATGTCGTCTGCGCACCCGCTACGAAGAAGGCGACGATGAAATCGTCGAAGGAAAAGGTGAAGGCGAGCAGGAAGCCAGCGATCACCGCCGGCATGATCTGCGGCAGTACGATCGAGCGGAATGTCGTCAGCGGGGTGGCGTAGAGATCGCTCGACGCTTCGACCAGATTGCGGTCGAGGCTGCCCAGACGCGTGCCGACGATCATCGCCACCAGCGCCATCGAAAACAGGCCGTGCGCTGCGATGATCGAGCCATAGCCGAGCGCCAGGCGTGGCGGCTGATCGTTTGGCCACAGCGAGGCGAGGAACGGATTGACGACCCCGAACAGCTGGACGAGTGCCACGAGCGTGGAGATGCCGATGACGACGCCCGGAACGACGATAGCCGCACCGAGCAGCGCGTCGAAGACAGCCCGGGTCCGCGCGCCGACGCGCTGCAAGCCAAGCGCCGCCGCCGTGCCGCAGAGTGCCGCGAGCAAGGCGCTGGTGGTGGCGATGAACAGGCTGTTCTTCAACGCCTCGACCAGGAATGGGTTCGACAATGCCTTGCCGTACCATTGCACCGAGAAGCCGGTGAACTCGCTGGCATGATGGCCGGCGTTGAACGAGAACAGCACGACCAGCGCGATCGGCAGGTAGAGGAAGGCGAAAACCGCAAAGACGAAGGCGCGCATTACATCAGATCCACCCGGCGAGCGCCCGAGAGCCGGGTCGAGATGCGGTTGGCGGCGATCAGCACCACCACCGAGACCAGAACCAGCGTGATGGCGATGGCTGATCCGAACGGCCAGTTGCGCGACTGCAGGAACAGATCGACCAACGCGTTGCCGATAAAGAACACCTTGCCGCCGCCGAGCAGCGTCGGGATCAGGTATTCGCCGAGCAGCAGGATCATCACCAGCGAAAAACCGGTCATCACGCCGGGCAGCGACAGCCGCAGCGTCACGCCGAGGAAGGTCGAGACGGGTGTCGCGCCGAGATCGGCGGAGGCTTCCAGCAGCCGGCGGTCGAGCCGCTCGAGGCTGACATAGATCGGCAGGATCATCAGCGGCAGATAGCCATAGACGATGCCGAGCAGCACCGCGCCGGGCGTGTTGATCAGCCTGATATCCTCTATCCCGACATAAGCCAGAAGCGCCGGTATGCCGCGTCCGCCGAGCACATACATCCAGGCATAGGTGCGCATCAGCAGACTGGTCCAGAACGGGATGACGACGAGCGCGAGCAGGATCAGCCGCCACCGCTCCGGCGCGCGCAAGGCGAGATAATAGGCAACAGGATAGGCGACGAGCAGACAGGCAAGCGCTCCGGCCGGCGCCAGCACCATAGTGTTCCAGAAGGCGGTCGCGCGCGCCGGCAGGTTGGCATATTGCGCCAGGGTGAAGGCGGCCTGATAGCCGCCTTCGGGCGCGCGCTCGCCAACGCTGAAGACGGCGATGGCGATGAACGGCAGCACCAGGAATACCACCAGCCACAGGGTCGCCGGCGCAAGCAGCAGCGCTGTCACGAGGTTCTTGCGAAGGAAATTGTCGCGCATTGAAAAAGCCGTTTCGGCGCCGGCGGATATTGGCCCGCCGGCGGAGGTGTCTGGATCGGTTCGTAACCTGTCCGGTTCAAGCGGACTTGAAGCGCGCCATCAGCTCGGCCCGGCCCGGATCGGTCAGCGTCGCGGCCGCGCCGAATTCCAGCGGCGTCAAAAGGTCTGCCGCCGGATAGAGGATCGGATTGTCCAGCACCTCCTTGGGCAGCAGCTTGTTGACCCGCGCATCGGTCGAGGGTGCGCCATTGGCCAGGTGTTCCTTGACCGCGACTTGCGGGTTCATCAGATAATTAAGGAGAGCATAGCCGGCGGGCTTGTTCGGCGCATCCTTCGGAATGGCGTAGAAGTCGGTCCAGATCTCACCACCTTCCTTGCCGAGCACGTAGGCGATCTCAGGGATGTCGCGGTGGAGTTGCGCCCCATCATTGGTCCAGCACATGGTCATCCAGGCGTCGCCAGCGCGCATCGACGGCTGATAGTCGGATGAGACCGCAAACAAATGCGGCTTGACCTTCAGCAGAAGTTCCTCCGCCTTGGCGAGTTCGTCCGGCTTCAGCGAGTTGAACGAGAAGCCGTGATATTTCAGCGCGTTGCCGATCGTGGTGAGCTGGTAGTCATGCACCATGGCACGGCCGTCGCCTTCGGCCATCGCGGTATCCCAGAACTCCTTCCAGCTCGTCATCGGCGTGGTCAGCTTCTTGGTGTTGACGGCAAAGCCGGTGGTGCCCCAGTTCTTCGGCACCGCGTAGGTCACGGCGTCGATCGTGCCTTCCGAGGTGAAGCGCGGATCCTCCTGCGAACCGTCGAAATTCGGCAGCTTGGCCATATCGAGCGCTTCGATGATGGCGAGCTTCTTGTAGGTGGAAATCGTGTAGTTGGTCGGCACGAACAGGCTCCAGCCCGAAGCGCCGGCCTGCAGCTTGGCCAGCATCTCTTCATTGGAGCCGAACACGTTCACCTCCACGGCAACGCCCGTATCCTTCTTGAAATTCTCGAACGTTGCCGGGTCGTGGTAGTTGGGCCAGGTGGCGATCGACATGCGGTCGCCAAGGTTTTCCGCGGCGTATGCGGGCGTCGGCATAATGCCGAGTTCGCGCGCCATCACCGCGGTTGCAACGCCCAGGCCGGTGAGGCCGAGGAACTCGCGCCGGCCGATCGAGCCGCGCTTGAGACGCATTAGTTGATCGACGAATTTCTCCGGGCTTGTCGGCAGTCCGTCACGATATGATTTCGACATGTTGGTTTTCCCTCTGGTTGGTCCCGTTGTTCTTGGTATCAGGAAACGCCAGCGGCGTTCCGGCGGCAAAGCCGATGGCGACGGGTTCGCCCGGCTTGAACAGGTTGCCCTGGCCGATATGGTGATCGGCCTTGGCGAGCAGTGATCCAATGCCCTGGACCTCGATCGCATATTCGGCGGTGGACCCCAGGAAGATACGGTTGCGAACGATGCCCCTTAGGCTGCCGGCTCCGGGCGGCCCGAGGCTGAGGGATTCCGGACGCAGGCTGACCGACACGGTGTCCCCCTGGCTGAGCGGAACCCGTTTTCGTGCGGCAATGACGTTGCCGTCGGCAAGCACCACGTCGACGAGTTCACCCGAGTGCCCGGTGACCTTGCCGCTTAGAAGATTGGTCTTGCCGACGAAGTCCGCGACGAAGAGATCGGCGGGCTCGTCATAAATCTCGCTCGGCTGTCCGAGCTGGACGATGCGGCCGCCATTCATGACGCAGACGAAATCGCTCATCGACAGCGCTTCCTCCTGGTCGTGGGTGACGAGCACGAAGGTGATGCCGATCTCGCGCTGCAGGTTCTGCAGCTCGATCTGCATATCGGTGCGCAGCTTCTTGTCGAGTGCGGCCAGTGGCTCGTCGAGCAAAAGCACGGCCGGCTTGTTGACCAGCGCGCGGGCGAGCGCGACCCGCTGCTGCTGGCCGCCGGACAGTTCGTGGATCTTGCGGCGGCCGTAGCCGGCAAGCCGCACCATGGCCAGCGCCTCGCCTGCTCTCAGGCTGATCTCCCGCGACGACAGCCGCGGCCTTGCCTGACGCAGCCCGTAGGCGATGTTGTCCTCGACATCCAGATGCGGAAACAACGCGTATTGCTGGAACACCATGTTCACCGGCCGCCGATAGGGCGGCGTGCCGGCCATGTCACGGCCACGGATGTAGACCGCGCCTTCGCTTGGTTGTTCGAAGCCGCCGATCATGCGCAGGCAAGTCGTCTTGCCGCAGCCTGATGGTCCAAGCAACGCGACAAAAGCGGAAGGCGGGATGGCGAGATCGATGCCGCTGACGGCGGTCACGCTGCCGTAGCGCTTGGTGACGCCGCGAAACTCGATGTCGGGCACTGCGGTCAAGGCTCAGGGCTCCAGCTAATATCGAAACGCTATCAGAGCCAATGGCGGCTAGTATATACCTCATGGGTGGTATATTTGATCAATTTTCTCGTTCAAAGGGGTATAAATTGAACGTGTCCCGCAGCGACGAATACGGCCAGCTCGCTACACTCATCGCTGCGACACGGGAAACGAGCGGCGAGCTTTTCGGCAAGGCGATGGTCGCCTGGCTCCGGCAGCATGTCCGCTTCGATCACTGCGTGATCTTCGGCTATCGCGGCGCCTCGCGCCCGCCGCTGCTGTTCGAGACATTCTCGCCGGCCGAAAGCCACGTCTTCGTGGCGCTTTACCAGGAAGGGCCTTATCTGCTCGATCCATTCCATCACGCGGCGGTGGAACGCAAGGAGGGTTTTTGGCGCATGCGCGAACTCGCGCCGGACCGCTTCTATGCAAGCGAATACCATCGCTCCTACTACAGCCAGACCAAACTGGCCGAGGAGGTCGGCTTCTTCGTGCCGCTGCCGGGCAAGGATGCACTGGTGCTGTCGCTGATGCGGTTGCGCACTTCAGGACCATTCGGAACCGCCGAAGCCAGGCTGCTGCGCGATATGGCGCCGGCAGTGATCGGTTTCGTCAGACTGCGTTGGCCGGCTCTTCCGAATGACGAACCGGCGAGGACGAAACAATACGAAGCGATCGCTCCGGCCCATGAGTTCGACCGCGCCCACATCTGGAAGAGCCTTTCACTGACGCCGCGCGAAAAGCAGGTCGTCGACCTGGTGCTGCAGGGCCATTCCACGGAATCGATCGCCAGAGCCATGCGGATCGTGCCGGGAACGGTGAAGGTCCACCGCCGCAATATTTACCGCAAGCTGAATATCAAGTCGCAGGCCGGTCTCTTCGCGCGCTTTGTCGAGATCATCGACGCGCGGATTCAGTAGTCCATAATTTCGCAATGGCCTCGCTCGAGCTGTTAGCTGGCGACGCCCTCCCATGAGCCGGACACTGCCATCTGCCGGAGCAGGGGCGTCACCCGAAAGATATCCTTGCCAGTCCGCTCGTGCCAATGGTCGAGCCGCGCGACGATCTTGTCCACCCCTTCGAGGCCGGCCCAGAACATCGGCCCGCCCTTGCCGACCGGAAAGCCGTAGCCATTGACCCAGACGACATCGATGTCGGAGGCGCGGGCGGCGATCTTCTCCTCCAGGATTTTGGCGCCCTCGTTGACCAGGGGATAGAGCGTGCGCTCGATGATCTCGTCGGCACCAATCGTGCGCGGTGCGATGCCCTTCTCCGCCGCCTTGGCGCGGATCAGCGCTTCGACACTCGGATTGGCTACCGGTATACGAGACCCATTCTCGTATAGGTAAAAGCCGCTGCCGGTCTTCTGGCCGAAGTGCCCTTGTTCGCAGAGCGTATCGGCAATCACCGCCGTCTGGCCGCGCGCCTTGCGATTGCGCCAGCCTATGTCGAGACCGGCAAGATCGCCCATCTGGAACGGCCCCATCGGCCAGCCGAAATCGATGAACGCCCGGTCGATCTGGCTGGGGGTCGCGCCTTCGAGCAGCAGCGCCTCGGACTCGGCACCACGCGCGGCGAGCATCCGGTTGCCGACGAAACCATGGCAGACGCCGACGACGACCGGCACCTTGCCGATGCGCCGCGCCAGCTCGACAACCGTCGCCAGCGCGTCCGGCGCGGTCTTCTCGGCGCGCACGATCTCCAGCAGCTTCATGACGTTTGCCGGCGAAAAGAAATGCAGGCCGAGCACATCCTGCGGCCGCGAGGTCGAGGCGGCGATTTCATTGACGTCGAGATAGGAGGTGTTGGTGGCCAGGATCGCGCCCGGTCTGGCCACTGCGTCGAGCCTGCCGAACACATCCTTCTTGACCGCCATCTCCTCGAACACCGCCTCGACGATCAGGTCGCAATCGGCGAGATCGCCATAATCCGTCGTGCCCTTGAACAGGCCGAGCCGCTGGCGCTTGGCCTCTTCGCTCAACGAGCCGCGCGCGACGGAAACGGCATAGTTCTTGTCGATCGTCGCCAAGCCGCGCTCCAGCGCCTCGCCGCTGGTTTCCAGCAAGGTGACGGGGTAGCCGCCATTGGCGAAGGCCATGGCAATGCCGCCGCCCATCGTACCGGCGCCGATGACGCCAATACGAGCGATCTTGCGCCTGGCGATATCCTTGCCGGGAATCTTTGCCGCCTCACGTTCGGCGAAAAACAGATACCGCTGGGCGCGCGACTGGTCGCCACCCACCAGTTTCAGGAACAGCGCACGCTCCGCCGCCAGCGCTTCGTCGAAGGGCAGCGTGATGGCATTGCGCACCGCCTGCGCGCAGGCGATCGGTGCTTCGAGGCCCCGTGCCTTCTTGGCAAGCTCCGCGGCCTCGGCGTCGAAGCCCACCAGGTCGGTTTCCCCAAGCCCGTCGTTGCGATCGCGTACTGGCGTGAAGGGACCACCCTTGCGGGCGATTTCCCTGGCGAAGTTCACGGCATGCGTGATCAGATCGCCTTCGAAGACGGCATCGACGAGACCGGCAGCGTGCGCCTCATCCGCACCGATCGGCGAACCGGACACGATCATCCTGAGCGCTTTCACCGCGCCAACAAGGCGCGGCAAGCGCACCGTGCCGCCACCGCCCGGCAACAGACCGAGCTTCACCTCGGGCAAGCCGAGCCTGGCGCCCGCATCCGCGACGCGGAAATGACAGCCGAGCGCCAGTTCCAGGCCGCCGCCGAGCGCCGTGCCATGGATGGCGGCGACCGTCGGCTTGGCGATTGTCTCCAGCACGGCGATGATGGCGCGCAGGTCCGGCTGCTGCACCGGCTTGCCGAACTCGGTGATGTCGGCGCCGGCGACGAAGGTCCGCCCGGCGCAAGCGATGACGATGGCGTCGACCGAAGGCTCGTCCCGCAAGGCAACCAGCGCCTGCATCAGCGGCTCGCGGACATGGAAGCTCAGCGCGTTGACCGGTGGGTTGTCGATGCTGACGACCGCGACGCCGCCATCTCTGGTAACGCTGACGAAATTGGACAAGCAAAACCTCTCGCAATAGCAAATCGCGCCTGCGGGTGTTTACAGGGCCAGTGTCCCGATTGGAACCGGATTTCCGGCGAGTTCGGTATTCTGCCAGCGCTGGATCAATGGAAGCAGGCGCCCTAGCGCAGCGCCTTCTGCCCACCCGCTGCCGTAATCACACCGACGATGATCAGCCCGGTCAGCAACAGCCGGACGCCGGCGCTGACACCGAATGTGTTGAGCATGGTCAAAAGCAGCACCAGGAACAGCGCCGCGCCCCAGACGCCTGGCACATTGGCTTTGCCGCCGGCCACCGACGTGCCGCCGATGACGACCACGGCGATCGAGGCCAGCAGATATTCATTGCCGATGTCGACATTGGCGCCGCGGAAATAGCCGGCGAGCAGCGCCCCGTCGAGGCCACCGAGCGCACCGGACAGCGTGTAGGTGAGGAAGCGGATGCGGCCGACATTGACACCGGCCAGCCACGCGGCGCGGATGTTCTGGCCGATCGCCAGCACCGAGCGGCCGTAGATCATGCGCTGCAGCGCGATCGCGGCACCTATGGTGAACACCACCGTCAGGATCGCCAGCACCGGAATGCCCAAAATCTGCCAGTTGGTGAAATCGGCAAAGCCCGGCGGCGGCTTGATCTGCAGGCCGCGCCCATAGCTGATGTCGATCGACTGGATGATGAAGCTGGCCGACAGGGTGGCGATGATCGGCGGAATGCGCAGCGCCCAGATCAGGAGATAGTTGGCGGCGCCGATCGCCATGCCGCAGGCGAGTGCTGCCAGCAGGCCGACGGCGATCATCGCGTCATTGCCGTCCATGACCTTCATGGCGACCGCGCTGGCAAGGCCGATATTGGCCGGCAGCGACAGGTCAACATTGCCTGGCCCAAGCGTGATGACGAACATCTGCCCGACGCCGACGATGACGGTGAAGACGGCGAGCGAAAGGGCTGCCGTGATCATGCCGCCGCCGCCATAGCCGCCGGTGAAGGCGATTGTCGCCAGCCACACCAGCAAGGCGCCGATGAACGACCAGATCCAGGGTTTGGCGAGCAGCAATCGCAGCGAAGCCATGGCTCATCTCTCCCTGCGGCTGATCAGCACCCGGGCCGCCAGCACGATGATCAGGATGGCGCCGTTGGCCGCCACCTGCCAGTCGGGCGGAATGTGCATGAAGGTCAATAATGGCGAGGCGGCGAGCGCCAGCGTCAGCGCCCCGAGCACAGCGCCGATCGGCGACACCCGGCCGCCGACGAATTCACCGCCGCCAAGGATGACGCCGGCGATCGCCAGCAGCGTATAGCCATTGCCGATATTGGCGTCGGCCGAGGTGGTGATGCCGATCAGCGCCATGCCCGACAGCACGCCAAACAGGCCGGCCAGCGCAAACAGCACGATCTTGGTGCGAAGCAGCGACCAGCCGGCGCGTTCGAGCGCCGCGGCATTGCCGCCCGAACCGCGCAGGATCACGCCATAGGAGGTGCGCATCAATCCGAAATGGACGACCGCTGCGATCAGCAATGCGGCGATGATCGGGAACGGAATCAAAGGCGGCTTGAAGGCCATCAGCGACAGCAGCCAGTCCGGCGCCTTGCCGCCGGGCTTCGGCAGGACGAGGATGGCCAGCCCCTGCCAGACGAAGCTCATACCCAGCGTCACCACGATCGAGGGCAGATTGCGCAGATGGATCAGCGCGCCGAGCAGCGCGTAGACGCCGATCGATCCGAGCAGGATCAGGACGCCGATGAGCGGCGCATCCTTCAGCCATGTCGCCGTGACGCAGCCGACGAAACCGACAAAGGTGCCGATCGAGAGATCGAGCTCATTGCCGGCGATGACGAACATCTGCGCGATCGTCGCCAGCGCGATCGGGATCGCCAGGTTGAGCATCAGGCTGAAGCCGAAATAGCTGATGGCGCGCGGGTTGAGCCAGGCGATCGCCAGCAGCACCAGCACCAGCGACAGGGCCGGCAGCAGGCCGCGCAGCATGCGCGCCCGCGCCAGCTTGTCGCGCTCGGCAGCCCCCCTGAGCCCACTCTCGACGGATGCCGCTGTCATCTCAGGCCGCGTCGCCGAACGAGGACTGGATGATCTTTTCCTCCGTCAGCTCGTCGCGGCGAAGATTGGCGACAATCCGGCCGTTCTTGAAAACATAGATATGGTCGCAATTGTCGAGCTCTTCGGTTTCGGTTGTGTACCAGAGGAAGGTGCGGCCGTTGCGAGCCTCTTCGCGCACCAGATCGTAGACTTCGAGCTTGGTGCCGATATCGACGCCGCGCATCGGGTCGTCCATCAGCACGATCCCGGCGTCGGAACCGAGCGCCCGGGCAAACAGTGCCTTCTGCTGGTTGCCGCCGGACAGCGAGAGGATGTTGTTGTTCATGTCGGGTGTGCGGATGCCGATTTTCTCGCGCCAGAAGCTGGCGAGTTCGGCTTCGCGCCGCGGCGAGATCAGAAGGCCGCTGCGCAGCCGCGCCAGCGAGCGGATGCCGATATTCTCAGCAATCGACCATTGCGGGAAGATCCCGTCCGACTGGCGGTCGCCGGCCACCAGCGCCACCGGCGCGGTGACCTCGATGCCGGCCCTGGCGCGCGACGCCGCGGCAAAGATCGCCAGCAGCAGGTCGGTCTGGCCATGGCCGGCAAGTCCGGCCAGCCCGATGATCTCGCCGGCATGCGCCACAAGCTCCTTGCCGTCCTCCTGCCTGGCCGGGCGCGCCCGCACCCGCAGAGGCCCGGCCGACGGCCTGCTGGCGGTCTCGGCTGCGGCCTTCTGGCGCGCTTCCGCGCCGCCCATGGCCGTGACCAGCCTGTCGCGGTCGAAGGCCTTCGCCGCATCGGACGCGACGACCTTGCCGTCGCGCATCACCACGATGCGGTCGGCATTGCCGAGCACCTCGCCCAGCAGATGCGAGATCAGGATGCAGCTCTTGCCGCTGGCGACGAAGCGCCGGACGAAGGCCAGCAACTGGCCGGCCGTATGCGCGTCGAGCGAGGATGTCGGCTCGTCGAGGATGACCAGATCGAGCGGATCCTGCGTCACCGTGAAAGCGCGCGCCACCTCCACCATCTGCCGCCTGCCGATGGAAAGGTCGCCGGCAATGTCGGCGGCCGAGATGCTGTGGCCAGGGAAGATCTCGTCGAGCTTGGCGGTGATGAGATCGGCCGCCTGGCGCCGCCAGCCGAAGCCGCTGAGCGAGGCATGGTTGATACGCGTGTTTTCAGCGACACTGAGATTGGGGCAGAGCGACAGTTCCTGGAACACGCAGCGTATGCCGAGCTCAAGCGCGCGCGGCACCGAATAGTGGTCCTCGATGCCGCCACGCACGGCGATCCGTCCGCTGTCGGGCATCAGCGTGCCCGCCACCATATGCATGAGCGTCGATTTACCGGCGCCATTGTGGCCGACGAGGCCGACGCATTCGCCGGCGCGGACATGAAAGTCGACGCCGGAGAGTGCGCGGACGGCGCCGAAACGTTTTTCGGCGCCGTCCAGTCTGATGATGTCGGTGTTCGCCTTGAGCATGCTCAACGATATCCGGTCGGCGATGCCGGCGGCAACATGTCCGCCATTACTTGATGTTGGCTTTGATGGCCGCGATCGCGTCTTCCTGGCTGTATTCGTGCGTGGCGACGCCACCCTCCTTGATCTTCGGCAGCGCGGCCTCGAAATCGTCCTGGGTGAAGGCGAGATACGGCACCAGAAGATCGTGCGGGATATCGGTGCGACCGTCGAGCACCTGCTGCGCCACCCAGAAGGCAAGCGACGAGACGCCAGGCGCGATTGAAGCCGACCAGGTCTGGTAGCCATCCTTGTCCTTCTGCTCCTTCCACCACTTCAGCTCGTCCTGGCGGTTGCCCATGATGATGGTCGGGCGCGGCTTGCCGGCGGCGGCGAAGGCCTGTGCCGCGCCGTAGCCGTCGCCGCCCTGGTCGACAATGCCGACGATGTCGGGCAATGACGGCAGGATCGTCGCGACGGCTTTCTGTGCCGTTGTCTGGTCCCAGTCGCCGGTGACCGAGCCGACGATCTTGAACTCGGGATGGGCAGCGACACCCTCCAGGATACCGGCATGGATGGCGTCGTCGATCGAGGTGCCGGCAAGGCCGCGAATCTCCAGCAGATTGCCGCCCTTGGGCTGGAACTTGGCCATCTGCTCGACTTCCTGCTTGCCCATGTCCTTGAAGTCGACGACGACGCGGTAGGCGCAGGGTTCGGTGACGATGCCGTCGAATGAAACGACGACGATGCCGGCATCGCAGGCCTGTTTGATGGCGCCGTTGAGCGCGTCGGGCGAGGCGGCGTTGATGACGATGGCGTCGTAGCCCTGCAGGATCAGGTTCTGCACCTGCGCCGCCTGGGTCGGCACTTCCTTGTCGGCCGTGGTGAAGACGTCGGCGGCGGCGACCACCTTGTCCTCGACCGCCTTCTTGGTGACGATGCCGTAGCTGTCGAGCATCGCCTGGCGCCACGAATTGCCGGCATAGTTGTTGGAGAAAGCGATTTTCTTGCCGCTGGTGTCGGCAAACGCGGTGCCTGACGCGAGCATCGCCGCGAATGCACCCAAAACAAGCATTTTCTTCATGTCATACTCCTCCCTGAGTGTTGGTCTTAAGTGACTGCTGATGGCGGTTAAAAATCCACGTCTCTGTTTTTTATCTATTGTCAGACAAATGCAGATGGCTCGCAAGCTGTCAACCGCAATACGAGCTGGATTGGCGATCAACTCTCGGTGCAAAGATTGAAAAGCCCTCGGCTCATGGGCTAGGGAAGGGACCGGAGGCCAAAATCGGATGGCAGTGACGCCGACAGTTGCGCCGGGCGCGCCCGGAATTCCGGCGCGCTGGACATCAAGCGCCAAGAGCGGTGTCGGCACCGCGCTTTCCCTGGCCAGCCGCGTCTGGTTCACGATCAGCCACGGCATCCTCAACGAGATCTACTATCCCCACCTCGACAGCGCCTGCACGCGCGACATGGGACTGATCGTCACCGGCCCCGGCGGCTATTTCTCCGAGGAGAAACGCGACGCCGAGCACAGTGTCGAGCCGTTCGAGGACGGCGTGCCCGCTTATAGGCTGCTGAACACAGCGGCCGACGGCGCCTACCGGATCGAAAAGCGGATCATTACGGATCCGAAACGCCCTGCTCTGCTGCAGGAAATCACCTTCACGCCGCTGAAAGGCGGCGCTTTTGACCACAGCGTCTATGCGCTGCTGGCGCCGCATCTCGTCAACGCCGGCATGGGCAACACCGCCTGGGTCGGCGACCACGAGGGAAAGACTGTCCTGTTCGCCTCGGGGCGCGGTGTCTGCCTCGCGCTCGCTTCCTCGCTGCCGTGGGGCACGTGCTCCGCCGGCTATGTCGGCTTCTCCGACGGCTGGCAGCAATTGCAGAACGCTGGCCGGCTCGATCCGGCCTGCCAAAGGACAGAGGACGGCAATGTAGCGCTGACCGGGGAGATCGGCTTTTCGGCCGAGAACGCGAAGGTCTTGTTGGCGCTGGGCTTTGGCGCGACGCCGCAAGAGGCGGCGGAGGTCGCCTTTGCCAGCTTGGAGCAAGGCTTCGATGCCGCCGCCAAGGGCTATGTCGAGAAATGGCGCAAATGGCAGGCGGGATTGCTGCCGCTCGACCGGCACACGGCGTCCGGGATCAACAGCTACCGCGTCAGCACGGCGGTTCTGGCGGCGCATCGGTCGATTGCCACGCCGGGTGCTGCCGTCGCCAGCCTGTCCATCCCCTGGGGTTTCAACAAGGGTGACGACGATCTCGGCGGCTATCATCTGGTGTGGCCGCGCGACCTGGTCGAAACCGCCGGCGGCTTTCTGGCCGCCGGCGACCCTGAACAGGCGCTGGAGATTCTCGGCTATCTCCGTTCCATCCAGCAGCCCGACGGCCATTGGCCGCAGAATTGCTGGCTGGACGGGTCGCCCTACTGGCCCGGCATCCAGATGGACGAATGCGCCTTCCCGCTGCTGCTTGCCGATGCGCTGCGCCGCGCCGGCCACCTGCCGCACGCCAAACTGACGGCCTTTATGCCGATGATCGAGCGGGCTGCTTCCTATGTCATGCGCAATGGCCCGGTCACCGGCGAGGACCGCTGGGAAGAGGACGCCGGCTATAGCCCGTTCACGCTGGCCGTCGAGATATCCGCCCTGCTCGCCGCCGCCGACATGTTCGATGCTTGCGATGAACATGAGTCGGCAAACTATCTGCGCGAAACCGCCGATGTCTGGAACGACCAGGTCGAACGCTGGACGTATGTAACCGGCACTTCCCTTTGCCAGGACGTCGGCGTCAACGGTTACTACGTTCGCATTGCGCCGCGCGACGCAGCCGGTGCGGCGTCCCCAAAGGACGGCTATGTGCCGATCAAGAACCGGCCGCCTGGCAATACCGACCGGCCGGCCGAGGCAATCGTCAGCCCGGATGCGCTGGCACTGGTCCGCTTCGGCCTCAGGGCCGCCGATGATCCGCGCATCCTCGACACGCTGAAGATTATCGACGCCACGTTGCGCTGCGACCTGCCGCAAGGACCGGTCTGGTACCGCTACACCGGCGACGGCTACGGTGAGCATGCCGATGGCGCGCCCTTCGACGGCACCGGCCAGGGCCGCGCCTGGCCGCTGTTGACTGGCGAGCGCGCCCATTACGAGCTGGCTGCGGGGCGCAAGGGCGGAGCGGCGAGTCTGCTCCAGACGCTTGAGGCCTCGGCCGGGCATGGCGGCCTGCTGCCGGAACAGGTCTGGGATGGCCCCGACATGCCGGAACGCGAATTGCGGCGCGGCGGGCCGTCTGGCAGTGCCATGCCGCTGGTCTGGGCGCATTCGGAGCATATCAAATTGCTGCGTTCGCTGCGCGACGGCGCGGTCTTCGACATGCCGCCGCAGGGCGTGAAGCGCTATATCAAGGACAAGACAGTGTCGCCGTTGCGGACATGGCGCTTCAACCACAAGGTCCGCACTATACCCGCCGGCAAGGTGCTGCGGCTGGAACTGCTGGCGCCGGCGATCGTCCATTGGAGCCGCGACGACTGGGCGACCGCCCAGGACAGCCGGACCACCGAGAACGCCTTTGGCATCCATCTCACCGATCTGCCGGTTGCCGATGCTCCGCCGGGCACGACGATCGTCTTCACTTTTCTCTGGTCCGATGCCGGCCGATGGGAGAATGTCAACTTTTCCGTCGGCATCGACAGCCAGTGATTTCGATTCCTCAAACGATCGGGACAAGACCATGCAGATAGGAATGATGGGACTGGGCAGGATGGGCGCCAACATGGTGCGGCGCCTGCTGCGCGACGGCCACGAATGCGTCGTCTACGACATCAACCCGGCCAGCGTCGCGGCTCTGGTCAAGGATGGCGCGATCGGCGCCGCCTCCATGGAGGAGTTTGTCGGCAAGCTGACCAAGCCGCGCAGCGCCTGGCTGATGCTGCCGGCGGCGATCACCGGCAAGATCGCCGATCAAGTGGCGGCGCTGATGGAGCCCGGCGACATCATCATCGACGGCGGCAATTCCTACTACCACGACGCCGTCGACCAGGCCGCTGAGCTCGCGGCCAAGGGCCTGCACTATGTCGATGTCGGCACCAGCGGCGGCGTCTGGGGCCTCGAGCGCGGCTACTGCCTGATGATCGGCGGCCCCGATAGCGCGGTCCAGCATCTCGATCCGATCTTTGCGACGCTGGCGCCGGGCGCCGACGCCGGCGCCACTCCGGCCAAGGATGCCGGAACAGCGCCCTTCGGTTATCTCCATTGCGGGCCGAGCGGCGCCGGCCATTTCGTCAAGATGGTCCATAACGGCATCGAATACGGTGTCATGGCCGCCTATGCCGAGGGCATGAACATCCTGAAGTCGGCGAATGCGGGCAAGCGGAAGCGCACGGCGGACGCCGAGACCAGCCCACTGGAAAACCCGCAATACTACCAGTTCGACATCGACCTTGCCGAGGTGGCCGAGGTCTGGCGGCACGGCAGCGTCATCGGCTCGTGGTTGCTTGACCTGACGGCCGGCGCGCTGAAGAGCGATTCCGCGCTGACCCAGTTCGGCGGCCGGGTTTCGGATTCCGGCGAAGGCCGCTGGACACTGAAAGCGGCCATCGACACCGGCGTGCCGGCGCCGGTGCTGTCCTCGGCGCTGTTCGATCGCTTTTCCTCGCAAGGCGAATCCGAATTCGCCGACAAGCTGTTGTCCGCCATGCGCTTTGCCTTCGGCGGCCATGTCGAGAAGCCGAAGACCGGCGTGTGAGCGGAGAAGACACGATGAGCCAGGAACGGTCCGACACGCTGGTGCTTTTCGGGGCAACCGGCGATCTCGCCCACAAGAAGATATTTCCCGCACTCTACCAGATGGTCGCCAAGGGCAGCCTCACCGAGCCGGTAATCGGCGTCGCCTTCGACCCCTGGGATCTCGGCAAGCTGCAGGCGCGTGCGCGTGACGGCATCGTCAACGCCATCGGCAAGATCGACGAAAAGATCTTCGCCAAATTCGCCTCGCAGTTGCGCTATGTCAGCGGCGACTACCGCGACGGGGCGACCTTCGACAAGCTGAAGAGTGCGCTTGGATCGGCGCAGCGGCCACTCCACTACATGGCGGTGCCGCCGACCATGTTCGAGACCGTCGTCCAGGGCCTGGAGCAATCCGGCACGGCGCATGGCGCGCGGCTGATGATCGAAAAGCCCTTCGGCCACGATCTGCAATCGGCGCGCTGGTTGAACCGGGTGCTGCATCTGGTGTTCGACGAGCAGTCGATCTTCCGCATCGACCATTATCTCGGCAAGGAGGCGATCCAGAACCTGCTCTATTTCCGCTTCGCCAATTCCTTCCTCGAGCCGATCTGGAACCGCAACTACGTCGAGAGCGTGCAGATCACCATGGCCGAGGATTTCGGCGTCGAGGGTCGCGGTCGTTTCTACGACGAGGTCGGCTGCATCAGGGACGTCATCGAGAACCATCTCCTCAACATCCTGCTGCTGCTCGCCATGGAGCCGCCGGTCGGGCGCTCGGCCGACGACCTGATCGACGAGAAGGTGCAGGTGCTGAGAGCCATCCGCACGCTGACGAAAGACGATGTCGTGCGCGGTCAATTCAAGGGCTATCTCGCCGAGCCCGGTGTCGCGCCGAATTCGCCGGTCGAGACCTTCGCGGCGGTGCGCTTCTTCGTCGACACTTGGCGCTGGCGGGATGTGCCCTTCTTCATCCGCGCCGGCAAGAACATGCCGGTGCATGCCACGGAAGTGATCGTACGGCTGAAGCAGCCGCCGCTCGACGTCTTCGACCCGATCAAGCCTGGAGACGCCAACCACGTGCGCTTCCGCATCAACCCGCAGGTGGCGATCTCGATCGGCGCCCAGCGCAAGCAGCCCGGCGACGACATGATCGGCGAACAGGTCGAACTGACGGCGCTCGACGACTCGAAAGGCGACATGCCGCCCTATGAGCGGCTGATCGGCGACGCCATGAACGGCAATCGCCAGTTGTTCACCCGCCAGGATGCCAGCGAGCTCGCCTGGCGCATCGTCGGCCCGGTGCTTGGCGACGCGACGCCGCCGCATGTCTATGAGCCCAAGACCTGGGGCCCGGAAGACGCCATGAACGGCTTCGGGCCACCGAATGGCTGGATCAACCCATCGAAATAATCGCCGGGAGGTAAAAAATGGCCAGGACGGTGAAGCCCGCCGCGGCAAACAGCGAAAAGATCGTGCTGTCGATCGACATTGGCGGTTCCCACGTCAAGATCCTGACCAGCGCCGGCGGCGAGGAGCGCCGCGCCGATTCCGGACCCGGGCTGACGCCGCAACAGATGATCCAGACAGTAATGACGCTGGCCGACGGCCTGCCGTTTGACGTTATCTCGATGGGCTATCCCGGTCCGGTGAACCACAACAGGCCGCTGATGGACCCCGCCAATCTCGGCAAGGGCTGGGCCGGCTTTGATTTCGCGGCGGCGTTCGGCAAGCCGGTGAAAATCGTCAACGACGCGCTGATGCAGGCCGTCGGCAGCTATGAGGGCGGCCGCATGCTGTTCCTTGGCCTGGGCACCGGCCTGGGCGCGGCGATGATTGTCGACAATGTCGCCCAGCCGATGGAGCTTGCGCATCTGCCTTACAGGAAGGGCGGCAGTTTCGAGGATTATGTCGGCGAACGCGGGCTGGAAAAGCGCGGCAAGAAGAAATGGCGCAAACACGTTTTCGACGTGGCCGATCGGCTGCGCGTCGCCATGCAGCCCGATTACGTGGTCATCGGCGGCGGCAATGTCGACAAACTTGAGGAATTGCCGGTTGATTCCAGACGCGGCGACAACACGCGCGCCTTTGAAGGCGGATTTCGACTGTGGCGCGACAAATCACTGATCGTCTGATATTGTGATGGCTGGCGGCCAGGCTGTTGATCTGGCCCTGCCGTTAGTATTGTTATTCAAAATAATGTGTGACGTGGCGCGGCGTCATTGCATTGCGCGGATTTGCCGACTAGGAATTCTGCCACCCCCACGGATGGAGAAAATAGATTGACCGACGATAGCAACGACGCTCGCAAGGACATTGACCTTCTCGAACTGACCGCCCACATCGTGTCCGCCTACGTCGAAAAGAACCGCTTGCCCGTTTCCGGCCTCGGCGATCTCATCGCCAGCGTCAGCGCCTCCATAGGCGGGCTCGGACAACCCGCCGTTCCGGCTCCGGTACCGTTGACGCCGGCGGTCAATCCCAAGAAGTCCGTGACGCCGGATTTCATCATCTGTCTCGAAGACGGCAAGAAGTTCAAATCGCTGAAGCGCCATATTGGTGTTCATTTCGGGCTGACGCCGGACGCCTATCGCGCCAAATGGGGCTTGCCGTCGGACTATCCGATGGTCGCCCCCAACTATGCGGCCTCGCGCTCGCAGCTGGCGAAGGCGATCGGCCTTGGCCGCAAGGCCGCCCCGCCGCCGGCGCCCGTGAAAAAGGCGAGGAAGTCCAAGGCCACGGCCTGACCACAGCGAGAGCGGATTTGGTCGTTCTGCCGACGATCTCGCGCCGGCAGACGGGGGGAGCGCGGCCATGAACTACACCAGGATGGTGATCGAGAAAGAGGCGCCGGAGGAATACGGCTATGACCGTATCCGCTACAATCTCTCCGAAAGCTCGATCGCCGACCAGAAGCTTTCCGATATCGGCCTGTCGCTGCCCGACCTCACGCTCTTCTACGGCGAGCACCGGGGCGACAAGGATCTGCGGGCGCTGATAGCGGCGCAGGACGAGGGACTTTCGCCCGACGACGTGCTGGTCACCGCCGGTGCCGCGGGCGCGCTGTTCATCATCTCGACAGCACTTTTGTCCGAGCGCGATCACCTCGTCGTCGTCAGGCCCAATTACGCCACCAACATCGAGACGCCCAAGGCGATCGGCTGCGCCATCTCCTATGTCGATCTGAACTTCGACGCGGGCTTCGCCATCGATGTCGGACGCGTCGCGGCCCAGATGCGACCAGATACCCGTCTGATCAGCGTTACCTGCCCGCACAACCCGACCGGCACGATGATGAGCCAGGCCGACCTCGATGCGCTGGTGGGCCTCGCTGAAAGCCGCAACTGCCATCTGCTGGTCGACGAGACCTATCGCGACCTCTCCTATGGACGGCGCCTGCCTTCGGCGGCGTCGCTGAGCGCACGGGCGATCAGTGTCTCGTCGCTATCCAAGGCCTTCGGCATTCCCGGCATCCGCATCGGCTGGCTGGTCACCAGGGACACGGAGCTTCAGGAAAAATTCCTCGCCGCCAAGGAACAGATCGGCATCTGCGGCAGCGTCATCGATGAGGCCATCGCACGCAACATGCTCCAGCGCCGGGACGATTTCCTGGCGGCGCTGCTGCCGCAGATGGCGAAGCGGCGCGACATCGTCCAGGCCTGGATCGACCGCGAGCCGCTGGTCGACTGGGTGCGGCCGCAAGGCGGCGTTGTCGGCTTCCCACGCCTCAATGTCGATGCCGGTTTCGATCTCGACCGCTTCTATGTGAACCTGCTGGAGAACCATGGCACCTATGTCGGACCCGGCCACTGGTTCGACATGCCGAAGCGCTTCTTCCGCATTGGCTTCGGTTGGCCGCAGGAGGCCGAATTAAGGGGCGGCCTCGAAGCCATTTCCGCCGCGCTGCGGCAGTAATTTCCTCATGCGATCGGCCAGGCGAGCCGAAAATCCTTGATCCGGCGTCGATTTTGGCGCACATCCCCCGCGAACTTCTCAAGTTCCATTGGTCGGACCAGCGCCCATCGTGGAAGTGCCCCGCCGACATCGCAACGGGGCCCATACTCCATGACAGCCGAACAAACCTCACCCGACCAGCGCTATGCCGCCTTCCGGCACAGAGCCTTCCTGAGCTATTGGGCGGCTCGCTTCCTCACCACTTTCGCGACCATGATCGTCTCCGTCGCGGTCGGCTGGCAGGTCTATGACCTGACGCGCGATCCTTTCGATCTCGGCATTGTCGGCATCGTCCAGTTCCTGCCGTCGCTGCTTCTGGTGCTGGTCACCGGTGTCGTCGCCGACCGCTTCGGCCGCCGTCTGATCATGGCGCTGTCGACGCTGATCGAGGCCGCCTGCGCGCTCATCCTCCTGTATTTGACGCTGCGCGGTCTCGTCAGTCCGCTGCCGATCTTCGTGGTGCTCGCTTTGTTTGGCGTGGCGCGCGCCTTTTACGGACCGGCCTCGTCCTCGCTGTTCGCCAATCTGGTGCCGCCGCAGGATTTCGGCAACGCCATTGCCTGGAACTCATCCGCCTGGCAAACGGCGACCATTGTCGGCCCGGTCGCCGGCGGCCTGCTCTATGGCCTCTCGGCCGAAGTCGCATACGCCACGGCCGCCGTCCTGATGGCGGTGGCCGCCCTGCTGATCTACACGATTCCGAAGCCGGCCCAGCAGACCGCCACCGACAAGCCGACGATGGAGACGCTGTTTGCCGGCTTCCGCTACATCTGGGGCGAGAAGATCGTGCTCGGCGCCATCTCGCTCGACCTCTTCGCCGTGCTACTGTCCGGCGCCTCGGCGCTGCTGCCGGTCTATGCCCGAGACATCCTCCAGCTCGGCCCTTGGGGCCTCGGACTGCTGCGCTCGGCGCCGGGCATTGGCGCCATCTGCGTCGCGGTCTGGCTGGCCGGACACCCGATCCGCAACCATGCGGGCGTGATCATGCTCGGCTTCGTCGCGGCGTTCGGCGCCTTCACCGTGCTGTTCGGCCTCTCGACCCTCACCTGGCTGTCGATTGTCGCACTCGCCTTCCTCGGCGCCACCGACATGTTCAGCGTCTATATCAGGGAGACGCTGATCCAGTTGTGGACGCCGGACGAGGTGCGCGGCCGCGTCAACGCCGTCAACCAGGTCTTTGTCGGCGCCTCCAACGAGGTCGGCGAATTTCGCGCCGGCACCATGGCGGCGTTGATCGGCACGGTGCCGGCGGTGGTGATCGGCGGTGTCGGCGCCGTGATCGTCGCCGGCTTGTGGGCGGTGCTGTTCCCGCAATTGCGCAAGGTGCGCCACCTCGACGGGCGAAACTGACGCGGACCTCCTTATCGCGCTGCCGGCTTGCCGAAGATCGTCTGCAGGAATTCGCCGAGCCAGCGCTTGAGATGCATGTCCCAGATCAGCCGGCCGCCGAGATGGTCGCGGCCGGGCTGGGCGCCGGGCAGTTCGAAACGATGCGCGCCGCGCACCACCCAGCGCTGCATCATCGCCCTGGTCAATTCGCCATGGAACTGGATGCCCCAGGCATTGTCGCCATAGCGGAAGGCCTGGTTGGGATAGGTCTCGGCCGTTGCCAGCAGCGTCGCATCCTTCGGCAGCGAAAAGCCCTCGCGATGGAACTGGTAGACCATCTCGGGCCAGTGCATCAGCTTGCGGCCCGCTTCGGTCGCCTTCAGCGGATACCAGCCGATCTCGACCAGCCCCTCGCCATGGCCCTCGACCTTGCCGCCGAGATGATTGACCAGCATCTGGGCGCCGAGGCAGATGCCGAGGAAAGGCCGGTTCTCCCTCAGCGGAACGTTCAGCCAGTCGGTCTCGCGGCGGACGAACTCGTCCTCGTCATTGGCGCTCATCGGTCCGCCGAACACCACCGCGCCGGCATGGCCGTCCAGCGTTTCCGGCAAGGTATCGCCGAGCGGCGGGCGGCGCATGTCGAGGTCGAAACCTTCCTCGATCAGCATATGGCCAACGCGTCCGGGGCTCGAATTCTCCTGATGCAGCACGATCAGGATCTTTGGCCTTGGACTTCGCGGCATGCTCGGGCTCGTCCTGTCTATTCGTCGCTCGACGTTCCGGTGGCGCCCGGCGCTTGCGCCGCCGCCTTGCGGCGCGCCTCGACGCGGTCGCGGCGATCGACGCCGATCAGCTCGGCGACGCGCCAGACGGTGTTGTCCTCGAGCTCATGCAGCTCGCCGTCGGCATAGACGATCTCCCACATCAGGCCGATGAAGGCCTTGCGCGCGTCCGCATCGAGATGACGCTTCAGCACGCTGGTGAAGGCGTAGAGGTCGATCGCCTCATTGTCGGCGCGCTCGCCGGCCGCGGCCAGCGCCTCGAGTTCGTCGCCGCTGATCGAATAGGCCTCCGCCAGCACCGCCTTGAACCGCTCCCATTCGACGTCCTGGCGGACGCCGTCGGCGCTCATCACATGGAAGAGCAGGGCCGACGCGGCAATGCGCGGGTCATCACCGTTGCTGCGAGCGCCGCCGCCAGCCGGCAGATCCCTCAGAAATGACAGAACACGTTCGAACATATGGCTATTCCCAACAGGCCGGAATGATCAATTTCAGGCCAGATCAAAACAAACGGAACCGGCGTGGCGATTTTTCTTTGTCGTCCGGATCGACACCGGGATCGTCAGGAAGCCGGGCCAGTTCCTCGGCCGGCTCGACAGCTTCGGCATCCTCCGGCACGGCGGCAAAGGCCGCTGCCGTGATCGGCGCGACCTGATCCTCGTTTCGTTCCGAGGCCGTCGTGGTGGCGACGGTTGGCTCTTCGGCAGCGACAGCAGGCGTCAGCTCGATCATCTTTTCCTTCGCCGGCTTCTCTGGCGCCGCAATGCTTGGCGCCTCCGGCCTGTCCTCATCGCTGTCGATCAACTGGCCGAGCCGCTCCATCGGCGCGCGCCATTCGAAGGCGTCGAGCTTGCCGGTGACCGGCGATACCGGCGCCCAGCGTTCGGAGACGACGCCATCAGCGACCCAGGCCGGATCGCGCGGCGCGCGCACCGCCTTGGACAAAAGCTGGCGCACCTTGCCCTGATCGCCAGTCTCGGCTTCCTCGATATCGGCCAGCAGCAGGTAGGCACCTTCGCGGCGATCCATGCGTATGGCCGCCTCCGCCTCCTGGCGGGCGGTCTTGTAATCCTGCGCGTCGAGCGCGGCGCGCGCCACCGTCAGCGAGGATTCGGCATGGTTCTTCTTCATCTCCTGCAGCTTCTTCGCCCGGTTCAGCCGATCGAGCACGGCGTCGGCGGGCCGGGCGTGCGTGTAGAGCTCGGCGATCTCGGGATGCGGCTCGGCCTTCCATGCCGCTTCGAGGATCTTCGAGCCCTTGCGCATGTCGTTCTGCCTAAACAGCGCCTTGGCGGCGGCCACCGCCGCCGGCGCGAAATCGGGCCGCAGCCGGTTGGCCTCGAGCGCAGCCGTCCTGGCGGCGTCGGGATCGCTGTCGGCCAGCGCCTGCGCCTTGGCGGTGAGCAGCACGGCGCGACGGCGGTTGGCGGCGTCGCGCTCGATCTGGCGCGTCGATTTCTGCGCCTCGACCAGCTTCAGCGCGCCGTCCCAGTCGCCACGACCGGTCAGGTCCTCCAGCGTCGATTCGGCCGCCCAGGCCAGTTGCGGCGCCATGACGGCGGCGCGCCCGGCATAGTGCCTTGCCGCGTTGCGGTCGCCGAGGCGTTCGGCCTCCAGATAAAGCCCGCGCAAGCCGAGCAGCCGCATTTCGGGATCGTCGAGCATGGTCTCGAACTTCTCGCGCGCGCCCTCATGGTCGCCCTCGAGCAGCGAGGCCTGCGCTTCGAGCAGATGGATCAGCGGCTCCTGGTCGGAGCGGATCAGCTTTGCCGCTTCCTTGGTCTTCTTGCGGGCCAGCGCCCCGTCGCCGGCGCCGGCGGCGATCATGCCGGTCGACAGCGCCTGATAGCCACGGTCGCGGCGGCGCACGCGGAAGTAACGCGAGATGGTGTAGGGGCTGTTCCACAGCGATTTGATCAGCCACCAGGCGATCATGACCGCGGCGACCACGGCCACCACCGCCACCGCCGCCACCATCAGGCTGACTTGGTACTGATAGCCGCTGAAGGTGACGACCATCTCGCCCGGCCGGTCGGCCAGCCAGGCGAAGCCCAGCCCGAGCGCGAAGACGACGGCGAGGAAAAAGAGAATGCGGATCATCTTGTTTTCCTCATCTCACGCCTTCATCGCCCCGGCGATAAGCGAATCGATCTGCGTCTCGACCTCGATGCGCGCCTTCAGTTTGCCGGCAAAGTCAGCGCCGGCGGCCTTTACGGCTTCGGGCAGCGTAGCGTATTCGCTGAGCGCCTTGGCGTAGTCACCCTGGTTGACCGCCACCTCCATGCGCGCCACGGTTTCCGGCGCGCCAGCGCCTTCGACCGCACCGATCGGCCTGACCTTGACCAGCGATTCGGCGCTGGTCAAAAGGTTCTGCAGGAAGCCGGCATTCTGGTCGACAGGTGCCGCGGCAGTGACCATGGCATTGGCCGCTGCCTCCATTTCGGCCGCGATATCGGCGCGCTTTGCAACGCCCTTTTCGGCGTAGGGCCGCAGCGCGGCTAACTCCGGTGCATCCGGCGAGATCGCCGCGAAGGTCTCGAGCTCGGCGGCGAACGGCGCGCCACGGTCGAGCGCCGCCTTCAGCGCTGACGCCGCGATGGCGAGCGCGATCTTCGGCTGCGAGGCCTGCGCCTCTACCTTGCCGGAGAGCTGCGCCACCGATTGTTCCAGCGCGGTAAGCCGGCTGTCCTGCGCCGTCGCCGCCTCGCCGGCGGATTTCAGCGCCGCATCGAGCCCGGCCAGCTTCTCGTTCAGCGGGCCGAGGTCGACCGGCGCCGCATTGCCGGCCTGGCCAAGTGCCGCGACCGCCGTCTCGATCTGCTTGACCTTGTCGCCGAGCGCCGCAAGCCCGGCAGTGTCGCCTGCGCCGCCCTGCCCGACCGTCGATTTGAGCGCCGCGACATCCGTCTTGACCTGGTCCAGCGCCGACGCCAGCCCGTCCACCTTGGCCGATGCATCACTGTTGTCGCCGGCTTCCTTCAAGCCTACGATCTCGCTCCTCAGCGAAGCGATTTCGCCGTTGACGCCGTCGAGCGATACAGTGCCGGATTCCGCTCCTCCGAGCAGGCCGGCAAACTGCAGTCCGCCCGCCCCGGCCAGCGCAATGACGCCGCCGATGATGCCTGCGGCAATGCCGTTGATGCCGCCACGCTTCGGCTGCGCTGCCATGTCCGCGTTCCTCGTCTGGGTTGTTTTCGGCGCGTCTTCGGCGCTGCCGGCGCCTGTTCCACTGGCCCCGGCCTCACTGGCTTTGCCGGTCGCATCATCGAAACCGTAGTCGAAGGCGCGGTTCGGTGGCGCGTCCGAGCCAGCCGGATAAGGAAGCTCCGCTTCTGCGGAACTCTTTGTGCCGGCAGCCTCCTGCCCGGCCTGCGCCGCGTCGGTGTGCTCCCACGGCTCGAGATCGGTCTGGTCGGCATGCACCGGCTCTTCGGGCATTTCCGGTTGCGACGCATTCGCCGCCTCCTCCACCTTCGCCTCGTCGGTCTGCGCCGCATCCTCCAGAGCTTTGGCCGCATCCTCCTCGACGATGCGCGAGACGGAGCCAGGCTCGAGTTCGATGGTCACCGGCTCGCGACGGCTTTTCGAATGTCGCATCTTCGGCGTCTTGACCATGCTTGGGCTCCGCAAAATCCGCTTCGGGATGGTTCAGGATGGGTCTAGCACATCACCAAGCGGTGAAAAGGGGCGGTGTGATGACGCGGCTCAGCGCCACTCCTGCAAAAGCGCCAACAGCGCCTCTTCACTGGGTTCTTTCGCAATCTGCATTCTTTCGCTGGAAATACCCCCAAGCGCTGCGGCGATACGCCCCGAGAGGGCAAGAAACCGAGTATTGTCAAAAAGATCATGCAGCTTTGGTCGCTCGATCATGGTCTGCATCGCCACCGCTGCCTTGGCCGAATAAAGCAGGACCGTCTCGACCGGTTGGCCGACGAGTCGGTCGATGATATCGCCGTCGGAATAGTCCAGTGCGAGGGTGTCGTAAGTCTCGACGGCGCGGACATGCACCGCGGCCGCCTCAAGCCGCTCCTCGAAGGTGGCAAAACGCACGCGGCCGCAGAGATAGGCGATCGTCTTGCCGGAGAGGCTCGCCGCAAGTGCATCGGCCAGCGCTTCGGCATCTCCGGAACCTTCGCTGACGGATACAAACCCGGCCTCTCGCGCGGCCTGCGCCGTCCGTTTGCCGACGGCATGGCAAGGCAAGGCGGCGAGCGCCGCAATCAACGCCTTCGGCGCATGGCGCAGCGCATTGGCGCTGGTGACCGCAACGGCCACGGCATCGTCCGGAACGGCGCCGGCATCGACCGGAACCGTTTCGGTCAGCGGCAGCAGGATCGGCTGAAAACCCATGTCCCGTAACCGCCGTGCGGTGCGCGACGCGCCCGGTTCCGGTCTCGTTACCAGGACGCGGACCATGTCAGGCCCAGCCGTCGAAGAATTTCTCGCCGGCCTTGGTCCGCACCGTCCTGGCTGCGTCCGCACCGATCAGCGCTGCATCCCCGGCCGGACCTTGCGCCTTGACCTCATGCCAGTCCGTGCCATCCGGCGAGATGATCAATCCGGCGAAGGACAGTATCCCGCCTGATATCGTCGCATGGCCGGCGATCGGCGTGCGGCAGGATCCGTCGAGCGCCGCGAGGAAGGCGCGCTCGCAGGCCAGCGCCTGGCCGGTCGGTACGTCATGGATTGCCGTCAGCACTTTCTCCACATCGCGGTCGCCGATACGGGTTTCAATGCCGATCGCGCCTTGCCCGGGCGCCGGTGGAAAGAGATCGAGCGGCATCAGGTCGGTGACGACATGTTCGAGCCCGAGCCGCTTCAGCCCGGCATAGGCCAAAATGGTGCCGTCGGCGATGCCTTCGTCCAGCTTGCGCAGCCGCGTCTGCACATTGCCGCGGAACATCACCACGTCGAGGTCCGGCCGCATGCGCCGGATCAGCGCCTGGCGCCTGAGCGACGACGAGCCGACCTTGGCGCCTTGCGGCAGGTCGGCGATCGCCTTCACCGCCTTGCCGATGAAAGCGTCGCGCGCATCCTCGCGCGGCAGGAAGGCGCTGAGTTCCAGCCCATCGGGCAACAGCGTCGGCATGTCCTTGGACGAATGCACGGCGATGTCGATGCGCCGCTCGAGCAGCGCCTCCTCGATCTCCTTGGTGAACAGGCCCTTGCCGCCGGCTTCCGACAGCGGCCGGTCCTGGATACGGTCGCCGCTGGTCGAGATGACGACAATCTCGAACGCCTCAGCCGGCATGTCGTGCGCCGCCATCAGCCGCGCCTGCGTTTCATGCGCCTGCGCCAGCGCCAGCGGGCTGCCGCGTGTTCCGATTTTCAAGGTTGTTTGCATGGCGCGCGGTCCGTGATAACCCCCGGCAGATTGAGGCCGTTTTTCCGGGCTTTCTCCTAACGGGGAAAGGCTGGTTGCACAATCACTAGGGACAGCGACGAATTGATCCGCGTTCTGGGCATTGAGACGAGTTGCGACGAGACTGCCGCCAGCGTGGTCACGCTGGAAGGCGATGCCGCGCCAAAAATCCTGTCCAATATCGTGCTCAGCCAGATCGAGGAGCACGCCGCCTTTGGCGGCGTCGTGCCGGAGATCGCCGCGCGCGCCCATGTCGAGGCGCTGGACGGCATTATTGAAGCAGCCCTTGCCGATTCGGGTGCAAAGCTCGCCGACATCGATGCCATCGCCGCGACCGCCGGTCCGGGCCTCGTCGGCGGGCTGATCGTCGGGCTGATGACGGCCAAGGCGATTGCCGCGGCGGCACACAAGCCGCTGCTCGCCATCAACCACCTCGAGGGCCACGCGCTGACCGCCAGGCTGACCGATGGCCTCGATTTCCCCTATCTCTTGCTGCTGGTGTCGGGCGGCCACACGCAGATCGTCGCGGTGCGCGGCGTCGGCGACTATCAGCGCTGGGCGACGACCATTGACGATGCGCTGGGCGAAGCCTTCGACAAGACGGCCAAGATGCTCGGCCTACCCTATCCCGGCGGACCGAATGTCGAGAAGGCGGCAGCGACCGGCGATGCCACGCGTTTCGCCTTTCCGCGCCCGATGAAGGGCTCGGCACAACCCGACTTCTCCTTTTCCGGCCTCAAGACCGCCGTGCGCCAGGCGGCAACGGCGATTGCCCCGCTGAGCGACCAGGACGTCGCCGACATCTGCGCCTCGTTCCAGGCGGCAGTCGCCGATGCACTGGGCGACCGCGTTTCGCGAGCGCTTAGCCGGTTCCGTCAGGAGTTTCCGGGCAAGGCGGAGCCGGCGCTGGTCGTCGCCGGCGGCGTCGCCGCCAACCGCACGATCAAGGCGACACTGCAAGCCCTGTGCGCCGAGGCCGGCTTTCAATTTGTCGCGCCGCCGCTGAAGCTCTGCACCGACAACGCCGCGATGATCGCCTGGGCCGGCATTGAACGGCTGCGCGCCGGCATCGTGCAAGAAAACGCCGCCGATTTCGTGCCGCGCTCGCGCTGGCCGCTGGACAGCGTCTCCGCCCCGATGATCGGTTCGGGCCGGCGCGGAGCCAAAGCATGACCAACGAGGGCATGACCGGCGGCGAGGATAGGACACCAAGCGGCTGGCGCGTCGCCGTGCTTGGCGGCGGCGCCTGGGGCACGGCGCTGGCGCTGGCAATGCTGCGCGCTGGCCATTTCGTCCGCCTCTATGCGCGCGACCCGCAGACCGTCGCCGCGATCGACCACGGCGAAAATCCGCGCTATCTGCCGGGTATCGCGATCGAACCCGGCATCGTGGCGACCAGCGACATCAAGGCCGCGCTCGACGGCGCCGATTGCGTGCTGGCGGTGACGCCGGCGCAGTCGCTGCGCACCATGCTGGCAACAGCGAAAGACCATATGCCGCAAGGCGTCCCGCTGGTTCTCTGCGCCAAGGGCATCGAGCGCGACACCGGCGCGCTGCTGTCGGCGATAGTCGAGGAAATTCTGCCGAAAAATCCGGTCGCCGCTCTGTCCGGCCCGAGTTTTGCCACCGACGTAGCCAGGGGCCTGCCGACCGCCGTAGTGGTCGCCGCTCGCGACGCGGGTCTGGCGGCAGACCTTGCCGCCCGCTTTTCGGCCGAGAACCTGCGCTGCTACTCAAGCGACGACCTGATCGGCGTCGAGATCGGCGGCGCGCTGAAGAACGTCTTTGCGATTGCCGCGGGTGCGGTCACCGGCGCCGGGCTCGGCGCCAGCGCCCAGGCCGCCATGGTGACGCGCGGCTTCGTCGAATTGCGCCGCATCGGTGCGGCCTTCGGCGCGAAACCGGAAACACTGATGGGGCTTTCCGGCCTCGGTGACCTTTTGCTCACCTGCTCATCCGCCCAGTCGCGCAATTTCGCCTACGGGCTGGCGCTGGGCCAGGGCAAGCCGCTTGCCGGCCTGCCGCTGGCCGAAGGCGTGCCGACGGCGGCGATCGCCGCCCGCATCGCCGTCGAGCGCGGAATCGACGCGCCGATCATCACAGCCGTCGCGGCGATACTGGACGGCACGGTCACCATAAGCCAGGCTGTGACGGCGCTGATGACCAGACCGTTGAAGACCGAAACCGACCTATAAATTCGAACGACCCGGAGCTGAAAAAGATGCTGTTTGCGTGGATTTGCAAGGACAAGCCTGGAAAGCTGCAGGTGCGGCTCGATACACGGCCAGAACATGTTGCCTTCCTGGAAGGGCTGAACAGCGAGAAGAAACTGGCCTTCGCCGGTCCGTTCCTCGATGCCGACGGCAAGCCGAATGGCAGCCTCGTGGTGGTCGAGGCGCCCGATCTGGCTGCGGCGAAAGCGCTGTCGGCCGCCGATCCCTATGCTAGGGCCGGACTGTTCGAAAGTGTCGAAATCCGGCAGTGGAATTGGGTTTTCAACAAGCCGGCGGCTAACTAATCCTGATCGCGGACGAGCGAACGCAAGGAGGAGCAAATGAATTACTGGCTGTTCAAATCCGAGCCCTCGGTCTTCTCGTTCGAGGCGCTGAAGGCGAAGGGCAAGGCCGGCACGCAATGGGACGGCGTGCGCAACTATGCGGCGCGCAACAACATGAAGGCGATGCAGATCGGCGATCTCGGCTTCTTCTACCATTCCAACGAAGGGCTTAACGTCGTCGGCATCGCCGAGGTTTGCGCGCTTGCCCATCCCGACACCACCACTGACGATCCCCGATGGGAATGCGTCGACATCCGCGCCTTCAAGGACGTGCCTAACCCGCCGACTCTGGAACAGGTCAAGGCCAATCCCAAGCTGGCCGAAATGGCGCTGGTCCGGCTCGGGCGGCTTTCCGTCCAGCCGGTGACGCCGGCCGAATGGAAAGAGGTCTGCCGCATGGGCGGCCTGTCACCCGCCCCGTGACGGCGCTGACGCCGAACAGCGCAAAAAAGTTCATCCTCGACAACACGGCGTTGATGGCGCCGCCGCATGTGCCGGAGATTGTCCTGCATCTGGCCGACGAGGCACATGATCTTTGGCAGCGCACCGAGGACGAGCTGACCGAAATCGGCCTGCCGCCGCCCTTCTGGGCCTTTGCTTGGGCCGGCGGCCAGGGCCTTGCCCGATATATCATCGACAATCCTGCGACGGTGAGCGGCAAGTGCGTGCTCGACTTCGCTTCCGGCTCCGGCCTTGTCGCCATCGCAGCCGTGCAGGCCGGCGCGGCGGAGGTGATCGCCGCCGACATCGACCCGTTCTGCGCGACCGCAATCCGCCTCAATGCCGAAGCCAATGGCGCCGGGATAAATTTCCTCGGCACGGATTGCATCGGCACCGATGCCAGCTGGGATGTGGTTCTGGCTGGCGACGTCTTTTACGACAAGCCTTTAGCCGATCGTCTGATGCCGTGGCTCGCAGTGCTGAGAGCGCGCGGCGCCGAAATCCTCGTCGGCGACCCCGGCCGCGCCTATCTGCCGAAGACTGGGCTGGAACCGCTTGCCGTCTACGAGGTGGCGGTGACGCGGGCCCTCGAGGACGCCGAGGTCAAGCGCACCACCGTCTGGCGCCTTTCTTGACGGCAACGCCGAACAGGCGTTCCATCGCGCATCGATTATGAGAATGTCGTTGTCCCAAAACCGCTGGCACCCTCGGTTCAAGACCGAGGGCATGCTTTTGGGCGACATGCTTGCGGGGAGGGAAACTCATGGATTTTTCAGCAGTGAACTGGCTGGCGGTGATCGTCGCCGCCGTGGTGGCGTGGCTGTTCGGCGCGGTCTGGTACATGGGTTTGAGCAAGCCGTGGCTGAAGGCCGCCAAGCTTGATCCGGCAACGATGAAGAAATCGCCGCTGCCCTTCGTCATCTCCTTCATCGCCGAACTGTTGATGGCGCTTGTCACCGCCCTGATCGTCGGCGCGATGACCGGCGGCGAGCCGAGCCTCGTCGCCGGACTGGTCTTCGGCTTCGTTCTCTGGCTGGGCTTCGTCGCCACGACGCTCTCCGTCAACCATCGCTATGAAGGCTTCGGCTGGGATCTGACCCTGATCGACGCCGGCCATTGGCTTGGCGTGCTGCTGCTCATCGGCGCTGTAATCGGCTGGTTCGGCGTGGCTGAAGTCGCGGGCTGAGCGTTGCCGCCGAGAATGGGGCGACGCTAAAGCTCGTCCCAGCTTCGACGTGTCGGATCTGGCTGCGGGTTGTGGACTTCGTTCAGGAGCCAATCCCTGAACGCCACGATCCTGGCATCATCTGCGGCTGCCTGCGGGTAGACCAGGTGATAGGCGAAGTCGGGTGCAACCTTGATGCCCAGGGCGAACGGCCGCACCAACCGGCCTTCGGAAAGATCGTTTGCCACCATGGCGAATTCGGCGAGCGCCACTGCATTGCCGTCGAGCGCGGCCTGCACCGCATCCGATGAGCTGCCGAAGACAATGGTCCGGCTGTCATCGAAATCGTCGACACCCGCGGCCGCCATCCACATGCGCCAGTTCGGCCAGGTCACGCCTTGCCGCGACCACGCGATATGGGCGAGCGTGTGATGGAAGAGATCGCGCGGCTCCTTCAGCGGCGGTCCCGCCCTGAGCAGCGCCGGACTGCACACGGGAATGATCATGTTGTCGAACAGGCGATGGCTGCAAAGCCCCTGATATTTCCCGGTGCCGAAGCGGATACCGACATCGACGTCGTCACGATCGAAGTCGCGCACTTCATAGGAGATGTCGAAGCGCAGGTCGATCTCAGGCTGGTGCCTGCGAAAATCGTCGACGCGCCGCATCAGCCATTTTGTCGCGAACTGCGCGTCGAGCGTAATCTTCAGCAAAGCCGTGCCGCGCGTCATCTTGTGCGCTCGCGAAACCGCCCGGCCAAGCAGGTCGAGCGCGTCGGCCGAGGCCTCGAACAGCACCGTACCCGCCTCGGTCAGCCTGATGGTGCGGCTGGTGCGCGTGAACAGCACGAGGCCTAGCTGATCCTCGATCTCCTTGATCTGGTGGCTGACCGCCGCCGGCGTCAGGCCGAGCTCATCGGCGGCGCGGGTGAAATTGAGGTGCCGGGCCGCCGCCTCCAGCGTCCTCAGGGCACGCGTTCCCGGCAGCAGGCGGGCCATCAGCGCGGGATGATTTTTGGCAGGATCATCGCCTCGGATCCACAAATAAAACTTGATGATCTAGAAAGAACTACTCGTTTCCCTCTTAAATTTCAATCCGGCATGATGTGACCATCGAGAAACTATCAAACCGGGTTTGATATCCGGATGGAACGGATCACGTCATGTCACACATCGTTTTGAAGTCTCCTTCTGCCGGGCCAGTCTGGCTGCGCGCGGCAATTGAATGGCTCCACCACGCGAAAATCGCGATCAACCTCCGGCCTGAGCACAGCCTCCCGCGTGAAAATATCGAGGACCTCTCGGACCGCCAACTGCGCGACATCGGCGCCGAGCGGAAGGATGTCGCCCGCGCCATGGACCGGGAGCTGGGCCGGCTGGGATTGCTCGACATTGGCTGGCAATTGCCGCGGAAATAGAGGGCAGTAGGCAGTAGGGAATAGGCAGTGGAAAGAGAGAATACTGCTATTCCCTACTGCCTACTGCCTACTGCCTACTGCCTTCCCCTACCTCACCACCTTCACCACCGTCCTGTCCGACAGTAGCGGCAACAACCGCGCCATCGTGCGTGCCGTCACCGCCACGCAACCTTGCGTCGGCGTGAAATCGGCTCGTGCCAAATGGAAGAAGATGGCGCTGCCGCGCCCGCGTCGGCGCGGCGCGATGTTCCAGTCGAGCACCAGGCAGGCGTCATAGAGCCGGTCGGCGCGCCGCATCCGCTCATGGCTGGCGCCATAGGGGATCTTCACCGGGCGGTTGTAGTTGCGGTCGTCGGGCACTTCGCACCAGCCGAGGTCTGGCCCGATCGGCGCCATCGCCAGTCGGGTTTTGCGGCCCTCGGAAAAATGGTCTCCGCGAAAATATCCTGATAGGATCCGCATCGAGGCGAGCGGCGTGGCGCCGTCGCCTTCGCGCTTGCCGGCCGAGATGCCGCCGCGTCCCAGCGCGCATGGAAACACCAGTCCGCCGGCCTGCAGGAGCCCTTGGGCAGCATTGCCGGGCCTGGCCCGCACGGTGAGCACGCGAACCCCTTTTGGCAAAAATGCGCCGGCTGCATTGCGCTGCCGTTTTTTCTTGTATGATCGTGTCACGGAACAAATCACTGTGATCGGCTGTTGTGTCGGTCAACTTCAGCATAAACGGGGGGCGGTCAACTGAATTTTCTTTTCAAAACAACGGATTGATCCATGACCTCACGCACCATTCTGATCGTTGACGATGATGACGACCTGCGCGGCACACTCGTCGAACAATTGTCCCTCTACGAGGAATTCGATGTCCTGCAGGAAGCAAACGCCGCCAAAGGCGTCGCCGCGGCCCGCGGCGGCCTCATCGATCTGCTCATCATGGATGTCGGCCTGCCCGACATGGATGGCCGGGAGGCGGTGAAGATACTGCGCAAGGGCGGCTACAAGGCGCCGATCATCATGCTGACCGGGCACGACACCGATTCCGACACGATTCTCGGTCTCGAAGCCGGCGCCAACGACTATGTGACCAAGCCGTTCCGCTTCGCCGTGCTTCTGGCCCGCATCCGCGCCCAGCTTCGCCAGCACGAGCAGAGCGAGGACGCCACCTTTTCGGTTGGTCCCTACACTTTCAAGCCAAGCCAGAAGCTTCTGATCGACCAGCGCGGCACCAAGGTGCGGCTGACCGAGAAGGAAGCCTCGATCATCAAATATCTCTACCGCGCCGACCAGAAGGTGGTGACGCGTGACGTGCTGCTCGAGGAAGTCTGGGGCTATAATTCCGGCGTCACCACGCACACGTTGGAAACCCATGTCTACCGGTTGCGCCAGAAGATCGAGCGCGATCCTTCCAATGCGGAAATTCTTGTGACAGAAAGCGGCGGCTACAAGCTGGTTCCTTAAACATTTCATCATCTATTAAGCGGTCGGGACGAGGACTGCGTTCCGGTACGATCCTGAAACTGGAGGAGGTTCCGGGTCGAGCTAGGGCAACTCCAGGAAAAGTGTGAAACGGTTTTCCGTCCGGAATTGCTCCGAAACAAAGAGATAGAGCGGTTCGGCGTTTCCGTGAAACGATGAACCGCTCTAGAGGGAGGCGTCGGACTGTCGGTTCGGGGACATAGCTAGATGGCGCTGGATGACGATATCCGCATCCTGTCCACCGTGAGGCTCTTCGAGGACTTTACGGAGGAACAATTGCGTCTGCTCGCCTTCGGCGCAGAAACCACCATGCTGCAGGCCGACCACAAGCTCTACCGCGAGGACGATGTGGCCGATTCCGCCTATATCGTGGTCAGCGGGCGTATCGTGCTCTATCGCGAGCAGAATGGCGATCGCGTGCCGATCGGCACGGCCGGCCCCGGCACGATTCTAAGCGAACTGGCGCTGATCGCCGACACCAACCGGCTGACCAGCGCCTTCGCCGAAATCGATTCGGAAGTGCTGCGGCTCAGCCGCAAGATGTTCCGCCGTATCCTGGAGGAATATCCCGATATCGCGGTGCATCTGCACCAGCGCATCTCCGAGGATTTCCAGGCGATGATCCGCCGCATCGAGAAACTGGCAACGCGTTTCGACGGCTGAGCCGCGGCGGCAATCGGCACTACTCTAAATCGAACCGCGCTATCACCGGCACATGGTCCGAGGGCCGGTCCCAGCCGCGCGCCAGCCGCAGGATCTCGTAGCCGGTAAAGTTCGGCACCAGGTTTGGCGACGACCAGACATGGTCCAGCCGCCGGCCGCGATCCGATGCTTCCCAATCCTGCGCGCGGTAGCTCCACCAAGTGTAGAGCTTCTGCTCATGCGGCACGTTGAGCCGCATCAGGTCGATCCAGTCGCCGGCCAGCCGCATCGCCTCGAAACTTTCCGTCTCGACCGGCGTGTGGCTGACCACCTTCAGGAGCTGCTTGTGCGACCAGACATCGTGCTCGAGCGGCGCGATATTGAGATCCCCGACCAGGATCGACCCTGACACCTCGTCGTGCTCGGCGCGGATGGCGTTCATTTCGGCGACGAAATCCAGCTTGTGCCTGAACTTGCGGTTGATCTCCGGATCGGGCTCGTCGCCGCCGGCCGGGACATAGAAATTGTGCAGCAGGATCGCCTTGCCGCCCGCCCGCACCGTGACCGACAGATGCCGGCTGTCGTCGATCTCGCAGAAGCGCCGCTTTTCGACCACCTCGATCGGCCGGCGCGCCACGGTCGCCACGCCGTGATAGCCCTTCTGGCCGTGGAAGGCGATGTGCTCGTAGCCGAGCTTGCGGAAGGCCTTTTCGGGAAACAGCTCGTCGGGAACCTTCGTTTCCTGCAGGCAAAGCACATCCGGTGCCTGCTCCTGAACCAGGCGCTCGACGATCGGCATGCGCAGGCGGACGGAATTGATGTTCCATGTGGCGACGGAAAAGGGCATGCGCAGGATCCAGCGGGCGACGCCGGAACCTGCCAGCCGCAGGCCTCAAAAACAAGCTGAGCCGCGCCCTGCGGGGCGCGGCTCGCTTCTATCCACAGCTATCGAGATGGTTTAGCG
This sequence comes from Mesorhizobium helmanticense, assembly GCF_003034915.1. Lineage (GTDB taxonomy): Bacteria > Pseudomonadota > Alphaproteobacteria > Rhizobiales > Rhizobiaceae > Mesorhizobium > Mesorhizobium helmanticense. The sequence continues at coordinate 123,329 of NZ_PZJX01000043.1, forward strand.
CGACTTGGTGTTGAGCTCGCGATTGGCGGTGTAGTCGATGGCGAAGGTGTCGGGAGCGAAGTTGACGCCTTCCTTGACGTTGAAGATCATCACCGTCGTGTCCTTGCCTTGCGCGTCGGTGATGGTCCACTGGCGCAATTCGTAGGATTTCGGATCGAACATCATGGTGATCTTCGAATTGCCGAACACCGATTTGTCGGCGAGCTGAATGGTCGTCAGGTCGTTCTCTTCCTTGACGCTTTTGACGCGGCCGCCGGAGAGATCGATCCTGTTGTCGAGCAGCAGCTTGAGCGGCGTCTTCGACAGCGGGTAGAGGTCGGACGTCTTCAGCCTCTTGTTGAGGATGACCACCGATTGGCCGTCGGAAATCACCCTGAAATTCGACGCTCCGTCATAGTTGAAACGAATCTTGCCCGGCCGTTCCAGGAAGAACTTGCCGCCGGTCTGTTCGCCCTTGGGCCCGAACTGGACGAACTCGCCGCTCATCGATTTGACGGAGGAGAAGTGGTCGGCGATCTTCTGCGCCGTCTGTGGCACCGCCGCTTGCGCCGAGGCCAGCAACTGGAATCCGGGCACGACATTGACGGCCGCGGCGCCGGCGAGCACCAGGCCGAAACCAAGCAGCTGGCGGCGGTTTGGGGCGAAAGATGAGTTGTTCATGCCGGTCACTCTCTTGTGGTTCGTCTATTATCGTAGTCTCTGGGCCCCCAGTTGGGCTTAAGTTTGGCGGATCGATCAGGCTCAGCCTATCAACGCACCGCAAGGTCCGAAGGTTGCCGGCCGGCGGTCTATTGCACCGCCCCGGCCAATCAGAACTTGTCGTCCTCCGTTGGCACCAGGATCTCGCGCTTTCCGGCGTGGTTGGCCGGGCCGACAATGCCTTCCTTCTCCATCTTCTCGATGATCGAGGCGGCGCGGTTGTAGCCGATGCCGAGCCGGCGCTGGATGTAGCTGGTCGAGGCCTTGCCGTCGCGCAGCACCACCGCGACCGCCTGGTCGTAGGGATCGTCGGAATCCTCGAAATTGCCGCCGCCACCGCCGCCAGATCCGCCCTTGCCCGACGGTTCGTCGTCGTCCTCGTCGTCGTCCTCGGTGATGGCGTCGAGATATTCCGGCACGCCCTGCAGCTTCAGATGCGCGACGATCTTCTCGACCTCGTCGTCGGACACGAAGGGGCCGTGCACGCGCTGGATGCGGCCGCCGCCGGCCATGTAGAGCATGTCGCCCATGCCGAGCAGTTGCTCTGCGCCCTGCTCGCCGAGGATGGTGCGGCTGTCGATCTTCGACGTCACCTGGAAGGAGATGCGGGTCGGGAAATTGGCCTTGATCGTGCCGGTGATGACGTCGACGGAAGGGCGCTGCGTCGCCATGATGACATGGATGCCGGCGGCGCGCGCCATCTGCGCCAGGCGTTGCACGGCGCCTTCGATGTCCTTGCCGGCGACCATCATCAGGTCGGCCATCTCGTCGATGATGACCACGATATAGGGCATCGGCTCGAGATCGAGGTTTTCCGTTTCGTAGATCGCCTCGCCGGTCTGCCGGTCGAAGCCGGTCTGCACCGTGCGCGAGATCTTCTCGCCTTTCTTGTCGGCTTGGCTGACGCGGGCGTTGAAGCCGTCGATGTTGCGCACGCCGACCTTCGACATCTTGCGGTAGCGATCCTCCATCTCGCGCACCGTCCATTTCAGCGCCACCACCGCCTTCTTCGGGTCGGTGACGACGGGCGTCAAAAGATGCGGGATGCCGTCATAGACCGAGAGTTCCAGCATTTTCGGATCGATCATGATCAGCCGGCAGTCCTGCGGCGTCAGCCGGTAGAGCAGCGAGAGAATCATGGTGTTGATGGCGACCGACTTGCCCGAGCCGGTGGTGCCGGCGACCAGCACATGCGGCATCTTGGCAATGTCGACGATGACCGCCTCGCCATTGATGGTCTTGCCGAGCGCCAGCGCCAGCTTGGCCTTGGTCGTCTCGAAATCGCGGCTGGCCATGATCTCCCTGAGATAGACGGTCTCGCGCTTGGCGTTCGGCAGTTCGATACCGATGGCGTTGCGGCCGGGCACCACGGCGACGCGGCAGGCGATCGCGCTCATCGAGCGGGCGATGTCGTCGGACAGGCCTATGACCCGCGACGATTTGATGCCTGGCGCCGGCTCGAGCTCGTAGAGCGTGACCACCGGACCCGGGCGCACGGCAATGATCTCGCCCTTGACGCCGAAATCCTCCAGCACGCCTTCGAGCAGGCGCGCATTCTGCTCCAACGCATCCTTGGACAGGCTGGCGTCGCGCACCACATTCTTGGGCTCGGACAGGAAATGCAGCGACGGCATCTCGAACGTGTCCGAGCCGATCAGCGAGGTCTGCGCCTCGCGCTGGACGCGGGCGCCCGGAGCCGGGCGCGGCGCCGGCGCTTCGACTCGCGTCGCCGCGTCGGAGCGGAAGTTCTGCACCTTCGCATTGGGCGCGGCGCGGCGCTGGCCCGTCGGTTCCGGCGCAAAGTCCATATCGTCGTCATCGTCGAAGACATCGGCATCATCGGGGTCGAGCGAGGCGCTGCGGTCGTTGACCATGGCGGCGAAGAATTCCGGTTCGACGCGGGCGCGGCCATCCGGGCTCATTCGCGCCTCGGCGAACTCGGCCGACTCGACCCGCTCGGCGGCACGCCGCCAGGCGCTGGGACGCGGTTCCATCTCGGGTTCGAAATCGTCATGCTCGCGGCGCCGTGCGGCGCGGCGGCGAAGATAGCCACGAAACGACAGCCACCAATGGGTGATGGCGCCAAGCGCCAGTATGCCTTCGTCGTCCTCGTCCTCGTCATCGTCGAAGAGCAGCTCGTCCTCGCGCGCATCGGGCGCGGCCGGCTCATCTTCCATCACGGCAAAGCCGTTCTTGCGGGCAATCAGCGCCGAACCATAGGCAAACAGCCATAGCGCCGGCGCGGCCAGAATCACGGCGATCACACTGGCGATGAGGCCGGTCGGATAACCGCCGATGAGCAGGCCGGGGATATGGAGCACCATGTCGCCGAACACGCCGCCGAGGCCGGTTGGCAGCGGCCAGGTCTTGGGCGGCACCACGCAGCCGGCGATCGCGGCGGCAGTGAGCGCGAAGCCGAACCAGGCAAGCCCGCGCTTCGGCAGCCGGTCGACGCCGCGCGCCGAAAACAGCAGAAATCCCCAGATCACCGCCGGCACCAGGGCCGCCACGGCGGCGAGCCCGAAGAACTGCATGGCAATGTCGGAAAAGACAGCGCCGGCATAGCCCATGGCGTTGGTGACGATGTTGCCGGTGGCGTGGGAGAAGCTCGGATCGGCGACGTTCCAGGTGGCGAGGCTGGCGACGCCGAAGGCGACCAGCGCAAACAGGCCGGCGCCGACCAGCCGGCCGACCTGGCGCCGCGCGAACGCCCGGATGCCCTGCCCTGTATCGGCCAGCGCGAGCGGTGCTGAAGCCCCTGAACGCATGCTCTTCCCCGTCTGTCATTGCCCGGCCCGAGCGCATGACGCACTCCGGCAGATTCGGACACCAGAGTATCGGCGGGAAGGTTAAAGCCGCATTAACTATAAGAGGTTGAGAGCGCTATCGCTTGTCACCGGCGGTTGAGCGGCACATTGCACGAGGTGCCCGGTGAAACAAGAAAGCCTCGCGAGCCAGAGCCAGCGAGGCCTTATCTTGACCGGGCGAAAGTGGGATTTCGCCCGCAGATCGATCCGGGGGGTGGATCGCGATGGGTTCTACCAGCAAGCGCAGCGAGCGCGGAATCACGATCGCTTGAGTCGTCTGTGAACCGGCGACACCGGCAGACCCACATGGCGGGCACTGGCCCGCCATCGGCGCACAAAAAAAAGAGGCCCGGAAAATCTCCGGGCCTCAAGGCGTGAGCCCCTTACGGGAGCGTCACGACGGGATGGGAGGATGCGGGGGCGACCGAGGCCGCCCCTAACAGGGCTTACGGATGGTAGGCCGCTTCGCCGTGCGAGGTGAGGTCGAGACCTTCGCGCTCGGCATCGGCCGTCGGGCGCAGGCCGACGATCATGTCGACGATCTTGTAGAGGATGGCGCTGCCGATGCCCGACCAGAGCACGGTTACCAGCACACCCTTGAACTGCGCCCACAACTGGGTGGCGGTGCCGGCATAGCCGGCGGCGAAGTCGGCCGTCGAATAATCGACGATGCCGGCGCCGCCGAGAGCGGGATTGACCAGGATGCCGGTGCCGAGCGCGCCGATGATGCCGCCGACGCAGTGGATGCCGAAGACATCGAGGCTGTCGTCATAGCCGAACTTGTTCTTCACCACCGAGACGAAGAAGTAGCAGACGCAGGTGGCGACGATACCGAGCACGATGGCGCCCATCGGTCCGGCAAAGCCGGCGGCGGGCGTGACGGCGACGAGGCCGGTGACGGCGCCCGAAACGGCGCCAAGCATGGACGCCTTGCCGCGCAGCACTGTTTCAAGCACGATCCAGGTCAATGCCGCCGCCGCCGTGGCGACGAAGGTGTTGGCCATGGCCAGCACCGCATAGGCGTTCGCCTCGAGGTTCGAACCGGCGTTGAAGCCGAACCAACCGACCCACAGCAGCGAGGCGCCGACCATGGTCAGCGTCATCGAGTGCGGCGCCATGACGTCCTTCTGGTAGCCGATGCGCTTGCCGATCATCAGCGCGCCGACAAGGCCGGCGATGCCCGCATTGATGTGAACCACGGTGCCGCCGGCGAAGTCGATGGCGCCGAAGCTGAAGATGAGCCCGGTCGGGTCGCTATAAGCGCTCGGGCCGCCCCAGAACCAGACCATGTGCGCGATCGGGAAATAGACGAAGGTGACCCACAGGATGGTGAAAAGGATCACGGCGGAGAACTTGATGCGTTCGGCGAAGGCGCCGACGATCAGGGCAGGCGTGATACAGGCGAAGGTCATCTGGAAAAGGACGAACACCAGTTCCGGAATGGCGACGCCCTTGGTGAAGGTTTCCGACAGCGTCGTCACGTCGACGCCGGAAAGAAACATCTTGGAGAGGCCGCCGACGAAGGCATTGCCGGGCGTGAAGGCAAGGCTATAGCCGTAGAACACCCAGATGATCATGACCACGCAGGTGATGGTGAAGACCTGCATCAGCACCGACAGCATGTTCTTGGTGCGAACCAGGCCGCCATAGAACAGCGCAAGGCCGGGAACGGTCATCAACAGCACCAGCACTGTGGAAACCAACATCCACGTCGTGTCGCCCTTGTCGACAGTGAAAGCCGGCGCCGCCGCTGGCGCGGCGGCTGCGGGAGCAGTTGCTTCCTGCGCGAAGGCGGCAACCGTGCCCAGCGCCGCGAGCGTGGCCGCGCCCAGCAGCGCGGTGCGCGCCGCTGATTTCAAGGTGGAAGAAATATTCATTGAACTCTCCATTGGAATACGTGCGCGGCTCAAAGCGCGTCGGTGTCTGTTTCGCCCGTGCGAATGCGCACGGCCTGGTCGATGCCGAAGACGAAGATCTTGCCGTCGCCGATCTGTCCGGTCTTGGCCGCGGCGGTGATGGCTTCGACGGCCTTGTCGACCATGTCGCCGCCCACCGCGACCTCGATCTTGATCTTCGGCAGGAAGCTGACTGCGTATTCCGCCCCGCGATAGATTTCAGTGTGTCCCTTCTGACGCCCGTAGCCTTTGACTTCGGTGACGGTCAGGCCCTGGATGCCGACTGCGGTGAGCGCTTCGCGCACCTCGTCGAGCTTGAACGGCTTGATGATTGCCATCACGATTTTCATAAGGTTTCACCCTTTGCTGTTGCGGGTCCCCCGCGTTTGCACGACTTCGCCGATCCCATGAGAGCCGGAGAGTACCCACGAGGATTCAAGCTCCGTGCCAATTGCCGAAGCAGCCCATTAACCTGTTGTAAACAAAGAGATTAGCCGGCCATCAGCAGCCGACTGTTCAGAGTTGCGGCACTGCGCCTGATTAAAAAATAGGCAATTTTTGGAAAATGCCTATTCCGCGGGCGGACGCCTCAGCCGGATAAGGCCTTCCTGCGCAACCGAGGCGATCAGCGTGCCGTCGCGGGCAAACAGCGAACCACGCGTGAAGCCTCGCGACCCTTGCGTCGAGGGGCTGTCCTGCGTGTACAGGATCCAGTCGTCGAGCGGATGGCTGCGGTGGAACCACATGGCATGGTCGAGGCTTGCCGCCTGGATGTCGCGGTCGAAGATGGCGCGGCCATGCGCGAAGGTCGAGGTGTCGAGCAGCGTCATGTCGGAGAGATAGGCGAGCACGGCTGCCTGGATAGCGCGGTCGGCAGGCACCGGGCCGGTGGTGCGTATCCAGATGTTCTGCTTCGGCTCCAGTTTCTCGCGACTGGTATAGTGCTTCAGCATCACCGGCTTCATCTCGATCGGCCGGTCGCGCTCCCAGTAGCGCCTGATGCCGTCGGGCACGGCCTCGCCGAACTTGCCCAGCAATTCGCGCTGCGACAGCAATGTGTCGGGCGCCGGCACGTCCAGCGGCATCGGCACCTGATGTTCGAGGCCGACTTCGTCCTGCTGGAACGAGGCCTCCAGCGAAAAGATCGCCTGGCCGTGCTGGATCGCCACGACGCGGCGCGTGGTGAAGGAGCCGCCGTCGCGGATGCGGTCGACTTCGTAGATGATCGGCACCTTGGTGTCGCCGGGCCGCATGAAATAGCCGTGCAGCGAATGTACGTGGCGTTCGGGCTCGACCGTTCGCTGCGCCGCGACCAGCGCCTGGGCGATGGTCTGGCCGCCGAAAATCCGCTGCCAGTCGAGTTTGGGGCTGCGACCACGGTACAGGTTGTGTTCGAGCTTCTCGAGGTCGAGAATGTCGAGTAGCTCGTCCATGGCCGCCGTCATGTTTCGCGCCCTTACAGCAAAAGTGTTATGGCGGTTTCCGACAGGAATGGCGGGCAGTCAAGGCCGGAAGGAATTTGGCCGGAAGGGAATTTGCCATGGTGGACCGCAAGGCGAACGCAAAAAACTCGCTAGACGTTCTGGTCGCCGGCGCCGGCTATGTCGGGCTTGCCGCTGCGGTATCGCTGAAACAGGCGCGTCCGAGCCTCGCCATCGCCGTCGTCGACGCCGCACCAGCCGGCGCTTGGCAAAAGGACCGCCGCGCCTCGGCCATCGCCGCCGCCGCCTGCCGCATGCTCGACCAGCTCGGCGTCTGGGCGAAGATCGCGCCGGAGGCGCAGGCGATCACCGAGATGATCGTCACCGATTCGCGCACGGCAGATCCGGTGCGCCCGGTGTTTCTCACTTTCGACGGCGAGGTCGCGCCTGGCGAACCATTCGCCCATATGGTTGCCAACAGAGACCTGAACGGCGCCTTGCGTGGCAGTGCGGAAAAACTCGGCATCGACATTATCGAGGGCGTTGCCGTCAGCGCCTTCGATCCGAGCGGCGCCGGCGTCACCGTGCATCTTGCCGATGGCGCGATGCTGAAGGCGCGGCTGCTGATCGCTGCCGACGGCGTCAATTCGAAGCTGCGCGACATGGCCGGCATCAAGACGGTGAAATGGGAATATGGCCAGTCCGGCATCGTCTGCACCGTCGCCCACGAGCGCCCGCACAATGGCCGCGCCGAAGAGCATTTCTTGCCGGCCGGCCCTTTCGCCACATTGCCGCTGAAGCCTGGCAAGGACGGCAACCGCTCGTCGATCGTCTGGGCCGAGCGAACGGAGGATGCGCAAAAGCTCGTCGATGGCGACGATCTCGTCTTCGAGCATGAGCTTGAACTGCGTTTTGGCCTGAAGCTCGGCGAAATCCGCGTCGCCGACAAGCCGCGCGCCTGGCCGCTCGGCCTGACGCTTGCCCGTGCCTTCGCAGCACCCCGCATCGCGCTGGTCGGCGATGCCGCCCATGGCATCCATCCGATCGCCGGCCAGGGCCTTAATCTCGGCTTCAAGGATGTCGCGGCATTGGCCGAAGTGGTGGTCGAGGCCGACCGGCTTGGCCAGGACATCGGCGCGCTGGACGTGCTCGAGCGCTACCAGCAGTGGCGGCGCTTCGACACGGTGCAGATGGGCGTCACCACGGACGTGCTCAACCGGCTGTTTTCCAACGACATCGGCCCGCTGCGCGCCGTACGCGACATCGGCCTCGGCCTGGTCGAGCGCATGCCGCGCCTGAAGGACTTCTTCATCCGCCAGGCATCCGGCCTGTCCGGCGACACGCCAAGGCTGCTCAAGGGCGAGGCGATCTGACCGACTCGCGACAGGCCAGGGTGTGTTGAGATTCAGGTCAGGCCGAGTCGAGAATGGCGGATTCCGAGAACCGGAGCGGAGCGTACTTTTGGGTACGTGAGCACCGGAGGCGCAGGAAGCCGCCATTCGCAGGCCGGCATCACCTGAATATCGGCACACCCTAGTTGACCTCGAAGCCGAGTTTCTGCCGCAGCCGCAGCATGCGTTGGTCGGATATCTGCAGGCGCTGCTCGCCGGTCTGCGCTACACGGTTCACCATCTGCAGCAGATCGTTTCGCTCCGTCACGTCGAGACGTTCGCGCAGGAACGGCGCCAGCTTGTCGATGACGATCGTGGTGTCGTCGATCTGTGATGCCGCCCATTTGGCGTAGACCACCGCCTCGTCCATCTTTTTCTTGGTGTCTGCGATCTCCGAAATCACCGAACGAATGATAGCTTCTCGCTCCGGCAGCACGGGGCCGTTCTCGGACACGATGGCAGTGATCAGCGTGGCGGCTGCCACGACCGGATCATCGATCGCCGTCAGCGGCGAAAGCGCCGCCTGCTTGCGCAGCTTCTTGCGCCTTATATTGCCTTGCACACGCCCAACGACGTCGGCAACTTCACGCGCGGCGTCGTTCATGGCCTTCATCCGATACCACCAGAACGCCGCCGCGCCCAGCAGGCCAAGTACTGCAATCAGAAAAGGCATGCCAAATTCCCCCAAGCCTCGGTGAGGATAAGAGAAGTGGCGTTTGGCTTCAACACGCAAAAGTTGCGCCCATCGAAGAATCCGGGGCGTTCCTTCACAGCGGCTTCTGTCTAGGAACCAGGCACGTTGTAGATCGCCCTAACCTCGATGGTGCCGATCTCGGCCAGCGGAATCGCGCCGGCGATCTCCAGCGCCTCGTCGAGATCCCCGGCCTCGATCATGACGAAGCCGAGCAATTGCTCCTTGGTCTCCGTGAACGGACCATCGGTGACCAGACGCTTGCCTTTGCGCCGCCGCACCGACTTCGACGTCTTCACCGACTGCAACGCCTGCGCGATGATCAGCTTGCCCCGCTGGTCCAACGACCTGTCATAAGCCAGCGAATCGGCGTCGAGCTTTGCCAACCTGTCCGGGGTCATGGCGTGAAGATCTTTTTCTTCGCCGTAGACCAGGCAAACATATTTCATGTCTATCTCCCTTGTTGTGAGGAACCATAGGATGCCGCCACCACGGTGTCAGCCGCACCTTTGCCTGCCGCGTGATCAAGAGAACATACGGCGACCCCGATGATGGCGACCGCCGCCAGCAGCCGGCCGAAACCGGAAGGCGGCGGATGCAACCAGTAATCTTCCTGCCGCACGACCTTGCGACCTGGCATCTTCCACAGTGCGAAAAACAGATTGTCCATGTGAACCTCCATCCGGCCGCGAAATCCGCGACCGCCCGCAGGACGGTTGAGGCCGATGGAAATCGACATTTTTGCACGCCCATTTTTTTCAAGAAAAAATTCAACCCAGCCGCCAACTTGGCGCAGCTGCGCAAAGAGCGCGGTGGTCTTCGACCGCGCCCGCGCTATAGTCGTAGAGAACGCCGGCGCCGGGCCGGGCAGTCAACCAAGGAGAATTTCATGGACCGCACCGCAAACGCCGTCTGGAAAGGCAACCTCAAGGAGGGCAAGGGCACGCTCGACAGCCAGAGCGGCACCCTGAAGGGCACGCCCTATTCGTTCAAGGCACGCTTCGAGGACGAGAGCGGCAAATCCGGCACCAATCCGGAAGAGCTGATCGCCGCCGCCCATGCCGGCTGCTTTGCCATGCAATTCTCCCACTTCCTCGCCGAGAACGGCACACCCGCCGACGAACTCGACGCCAAGGCGGTCGTCACGCTGGTTCCCGGCACCGGGATCACCGGCAGCGCGCTCACGGTGGTCGGCAAGGTGCCGGGCATCGATGCGGCGAAATTCAAGGAATTGGCCGAAATGGCCAAGGCCGGCTGCCCGGTGTCGAAGGCGCTCGGCGCCATAAATGTCTCGCTCGACGCCAGGTTGGGTTGAAGCCTAGCCTTCGGCGAGCGGGCGATCCTTCGCGCCCCCCTCTGCCCTACCGGGCAGAGGGGGGAGATCGGCAGCTTCGCCGTCCCGCCCTCTTGCAGCATTGTAGATTGGCGAAAGCCGAGGTGACGTTCAATCTCCCCCCTCGTGGGGGAGATGTCCGGCAGGACAGAGGGGGGCGCTGTCCCTCCGACATCTCGAATGATTTGTTAGCGGCCTCCGCCGCTCAGCGCTTCCAGCTTCGCGCGCAGTGCGGCGACCTCATCCTCCAGTGCACGCACCCGGCCTTCGAGATCGGACACCGGCCGAGGCGCTTGCCATGGCGTCGCTACTGCCGGCACCTCCACTGGCCCGCTCAGAAGATGCACATAGCGCTCCTCGCGCTGGCCCGGCGCCCGGTCGAGCAACTGAACCAGCGGCGGCCTGCGGCCGATCAGAAGGTCGAGGTCGCCGCGAAGCGCCTCGATGGAAGAGAACCGCGCCATGCGCTCGGCTCGCGCCAGCAATTCATGCGCCGTCTGCGCGCCGCGCAACAGCAACAGGCCGATCACCGCGATCTGCGACGAGGTCAGCGAAAAGTGCTGCGCGACAGTGTGCTCATAGCGCTCGACGCGCGATGCGAAGGCGCGCCTGACCAGACCTTTCTGCTCGAGCTGGCCGAATGCCCTGGCGATCTCGCCGAGCTCCAGTGCCATCACCGGTTCGCGCGCCGTCTTCTGGTTGGCGGCTTGATGCGCGGCATTGAGCGTCAGCGGATAGATATCGGGCGTCAGTTCCTTCTTCTCGATCAGGCAACCGAGCACGCGCGCTTCGGCGGGGGAGAGGATGGGAAGGTCATCGCTCATTGAATGGCTTCCTTTTGGATGATCTTTCCCGTCCGGCTACACCCTTCGCTCCACCATCATCTTCTTGATCTCGGCGATCGCCTTGGCCGGGTTGAGCCCCTTGGGGCAGGTCTGGGCGCAGTTCATGATGGTGTGGCAGCGATAGAGGCGGAACGGGTCTTCGAGATTGTCGAGCCGTTCGCCCTTGGCCTCGTCCCGGGAATCGATCAGCCAGCGATAGGCCTGCAACAGCGTCGCCGGGCCGAGATAGCGGTCGCCGTTCCACCAATAGCTCGGGCAGGAGGTCGAGCAGCAGGCACACAGGATGCACTCGTAAAGCCCGTCGAGCTTTTCGCGGTCCTCATGGCTCTGCAGCCATTCCTTCGCCGGCTGCGGCGACACCGTCTTCAGCCATGGCTCGATCGAGGCGTGCTGGGCATAGAAATTGGTGAGGTCGGGCACCAGGTCCTTGACCACTTGCATATGCGGCAGCGGATAGACCTTGACCGCGCCGGAAATGTCGTCGCAGCCCTTGGTGCAGGCCAGAGTGTTGGAACCGTCGATGTTCATGGCGCAGGAGCCGCAAATGCCTTCCCGGCAGGAGCGGCGCAAGGTCAGCGTCGGGTCTATCTTGTTCTTGATCCAGAGCAGCGCGTCGAGCACCATCGGCCCGCAATCGTCCATGTCGACGAAATAGGTGTCGATGCGCGGGTTCTCGTCATCGTCCGGCGACCAGCGATAGATCCGGTACTCGCGCAGATTGGTCGCACCTTCCGGCTTCGGCCAGGTCTTGCCCTGCTTGATCTGCGAATTCTTGGGGAGCGTCAGTTCGACCATTACCTCAGGTCCTTTCGGATGACGAGCTTCAGCCCGGACCAGATTTCGTTCACGGAGGCGACCTTGACGTCGACAAGGTCGAGCTTGAGCGCTTGCGTGCGGATCACGTCTTCGGTGACGTCGGTCGGCACCTTCGACGCCTTCTTCGGCCAGGACACCCAGACCATGCCGTCACGCTTGATCGCCGCCTCGACATCGGCGAGGCGATCCTCGATCTCGGCACGCTGCCGGGTGAAGGCGTGGACGGCATCGTATTTCAGGACAGCGCCGGAAATCTTCGACCAGTCCGCCAGCCTGTCGACATGGGCGAAGTCCACAGCATCGGGCAGATCGCCGAGTTCCGCCGGCAGAGCGATGAAAGCCGCGGTCATCCCGTCCTTCAGGCCGAGCTTGGCCGGCAGGGGCGTGCCGGAATATCCCGTGGCCGCCAACGCCATGGTCAATACACCCTGGCCTTGGGCGCGATCTTGGCCGGGTTGATGCCGCCGTCCGCTTCCTTGAGCAGCAGGTCGGTATGCACCGGCCGGTAGCTGAGCGTCACCTTGCCGTCTTCGCTGAGCCGCGCGAGCGTATGCTTGCGCCAGACCGCGTCGTCGCGAGCCGAGAAATCTTCCCGCGCATGCGCGCCACGGCTCTCCTTGCGCGCCGCCGCGCCATGGACCGTGGTGATGGCATTGGCCATCAGGTTTTCCAGCTCCAGCGTCTCGACCAGATCGGAGTTCCAGATCATCGAGCGGTCGAACACCTTGATATCCCCAAGCTCGCCCCAGATCTGCGAAATGCGCTTGCAGCCACTGTCCAGCGAGTCCTGCGTGCGGAACACCGCCGCGTCTTCCTGCATCGCCTTCTGCATCTTCTCGCGCAACACCGCCGTCGGCGTCGAGCCGTTGGCGTGGCGCAACTTGTCGAAGCGATCCATGATCTTTTCGACCGAAGCTTCGTTGGGCGATGGGATCGCCGATGTGCGGTCGATCACCTGGCCGGCGCGGATCGCCGCCGCGCGGCCGAACACCACCAGATCGATCAGCGAGTTCGAGCCCAGCCGGTTGGCGCCGTGGACGGAGGCGCAGCCGGCTTCGCCGACCGCCATCAGCCCGGGCGACACCTGGTCGGGGTTCAAGGCAGTGGGGTTGAGCACCTCGCCCCAATAATTGGTCGGCACGCCGCCCATATTGTAGTGCACCGTCGGCAGCACCGGGATCGGCTCCTTGGTCAGGTCGACGCCGGCAAAGATCTTTGCCGATTCCGAAATGCCGGGCAGCCTTTCATGCAGAACCGCCGGATCGAGATGGTCGAGATGGAGAAAAATATGGTCCTTCTTCGGCCCGACGCCGCGGCCTTCGCGGATCTCCAGCGTCATGCAGCGCGAGACCACGTCGCGTGACGCTAGGTCCTTGGCCGACGGCGCGTAGCGCTCCATGAAACGCTCGCCCTCGGAATTGACGAGATAGCCCCCCTCGCCGCGCGCGCCCTCGGTGATCAGACAGCCGGCGCCGTAGATGCCGGTCGGGTGGAACTGAACGAATTCCATATCCTGAAGGGGGAGGCCGGCACGTGCGGCCATGCCGCCGCCATCGCCGGTGCAGGTATGCGCCGAGGTTGCCGAGAAATAGGCGCGGCCATAGCCACCGGTCGCCAGCACCACCATCTTGGCCGAAAAGCGATGGATGGTGCCGTCGTCGAGGTTCCAGGCGACGACGCCGGTGCAGGTGCCGTCCGGCTCCATGATCAGGTCGAGCGCGAAATACTCGATGAAGAACTGGGCGTTGTTCTTCAGCGACTGGCCGTAGAGCGTGTGCAGCATGGCGTGGCCGGTGCGGTCAGCGGCGGCGCAGGTGCGCTGCACCGGCGGCCCCTCGCCGAAATTCATCATCATGCCGCCGAACGGCCGCTGGTAGATCTTGCCCTCCTCGGTGCGCGAGAACGGCACGCCGTAATGCTCGAGCTCATAGACGGCGGCAGGCGCCTGCTGGACCATGTATTCCTGCGCGTCGATGTCGCCCAGCCAATCCGAGCCCTTGACCGTGTCGAAGAGATGCCACTGCCAGTTGTCGGGCCCCATATTGGCGAGCGAGGCGGCGATGCCGCCCTGCGCCGCAACCGTATGAGAGCGCGTCGGGAACACCTTGGTGATGCAGGCGGTGCGCAGGCCCTGCTCGGCCATGCCGAGCGTGGCGCGCAGGCCGGCGCCGCCGGCGCCGACGATCACGACGTCGAATTTGTGGTCGACATAGGTATAGCCTGCCGGGTTGGCTGTTTTCGCGTCCTTGGCCAAAATCAGCCTCCGAATGCCAGTTTGAGCAGGGCGAAGAGCGAAGCGACGCCGACCGCTATGGTAAAAAATGTGTTGAGCGCGATCAGCGCCAGCTTCATGCCCTCGCCATGAATATAGTCCTCGATGATCACCTGCATGCCGAGCCGCATATGGTAGAGGCCGGAGATGAGCACCAGCGCCAGGACCAGCGCCACGAACGGATTGGCGAGCGCCGCGCGCACTTCGATATAGCCATGGCCGTTGAGTGCGATCAGGAATCCGACAAAGAACAGGATCAGCGGGATGTTGGCGATCGCCGTCAGCCGCTGCCGCCAGAAATGCCCGGTGCCCTCGCGGGCCGAGCCAAGGCCGCGGACCTTGGCCAGCGGCGTGCGCATGTCGGTGTTGGTGCCTCTCATGTCAGGCTCCCCGCGCCATGTAGCCGGCGATCCAGATCAGCAGCGTCAGCACGATCGAGCCGGCTAGCGTGGCCCAGGCGATCTTCGACGCGGTGTGCTTTTCCAGGCCGGCGCCGGTGTCCCAGACCAGATGGCGCACGCCGCCCAGCATGTGGTGCATCAGCGCCCAGGTGTAGCCGAACAGCACCAGCCGCCCCAGCCAGGAACCGAACGCCCAGTTGACCCAGTCGAAGGTGGCTTGCGAGCTCGCCGCCGCCATCAGCCAAACAGCGACCAGCAACGTGCCGAAATACAGCGCGCCGCCGGTGATGCGATGGATGATCGACATCGTCATGGTGACCGGCGGCCGGTAGACGCTCAGATGCGGCGAAAGCGGCCGTTCACGTCTGGCAGTTGCGCGGGTGGCTGGTGATTTGCTCATGGCTCCCCCAGTTCGACATCTCTGGAGCCCCAGGTGGAAATGCGGCATTGCCGCTTCCGGTTGCGACTTCGGACAGCCGGTTTCTAATGCTCTTTTTGCACCGCGTCAAAGCCAGAAAACCGTTTCGAAAACGTAATTTAGTCTGACAAAAGCGGCGGTCTTTGCTTCAATCGATTAGGGCGCGACCGGGAGCCGGCGCAATGTTCGCTGCAGTGCGGTAGGTCTATGGAGCTCAAGGCCCGGATGTGTCGAGATGCAGGTCAGGCCGAGTCGAAAACAGTGATTACCGAGAACCGGCCTACGCCGGCCGTAGCCTTCGGGCGGAGGTGCCTACGAGGGCTTCGGTCGGCGAAGGCCGGAACGGAGCGTACTTTTGGGTGCGTGAGCACCGGAAGCGCAGGGAACCACTGTTTGCAGGCCGGCCTCACCTGAATATCGGCATGCCCTAGCGTTTGCAGGCCAGCGGCGTCTTCCCGCCCTTCATCACCAGCGCTTCACGACCGTCGATCACGATTGCGTCATGCGCCTGGCCGAAACGGCTGCTTTGATTGGCTGGCGAGGCCGGCAGATCCTCGCTGGTGCCGTCCGGGCCAAGCACGTGGACCGACGTGCCGAGGTTTTCAATTGTCATCTTGCCGCCATCGGCGCAATTGTAGGTCGCTGTGCGCGGCTGCGGCGTCAGATCGGCGGCAGCGTCGGCCGCGCCCGCATTTCCGGATTTCGGCGCATTGGTCTGCGAGACGCATGCCGCGGCAACCAGCAATGGGCCCAGAACCAGCGTCATCCGAACCGTCCGGTATAACGCCATGAGCTGTCCTCCGCGCAGCAAACCAGCCGCCATGCTAGATCAAGGTCGTTCGGCGACATTCTTAGCCACCTCGACACCGGCCGCGATGGTGCGGGCAAGCATGGCCGAATGATGGCCACCGGATATTAACCATGTTTGCCGAGACCTTGGGTCAAACGAGGTTGCCCTCTTAACAAAGGTTAATAAAAGGTTAATTTCTGATTCGAGGAGGCTTTGCCCCTAACCAAGGAGGGATGCCATGCGTTCGAATTCAGGCAGATCACGCCTTCCGGCGCTTGTCCTAGTGGCGTTGGCCACCGGTTTCGCCGTGCCGGCGCTCGCGGAAGGCCATCGCGACCGCGTCTATGCCGATTCCTTCGGCAATCTCGTCATCGAGAGCTCCGCCGGCTACAAGCGCATCCTCGTCGGTGAGGGCAAGCTGGCCAAGGAATTGTCGGACTACACCGGCGCCGGCCAGCCGAGCGTCGTCTATGAAAACGAATCCGACGATGTCTCCGCCCGCGACTGCTACAGGCCACCGGTTTTCGTGAAGGGCCGCAGCTATATGTACGGCCTTTCCGACGGCGAGATGCCCGAACTCAGCCCCTGCCGTTAACCTCTACGCCCCTACCCCGTATTGGCGACCGGCTGGACCGGGCCGAGCGAGATGCGCACGCGATCGCGCCCGCCGCGCTTGGCCTGATAGAGCGCTTCGTCGGCGCGCTGCGTCAGGCCGGCGAAGCCTTCGCCTGGCTGAAGTTCGGCAACACCGAAGCTCGCCGTGCAGCGATGATCCTTCGGCAGCCCTTCGACCGGCAGCGTGCCGAACGCATTGCGCGTGCCTTCGGCGAAGAGCCGGGCGGCGGCGAGGTTGGTTCCCGGCAGGATAATGGCGAATTCCTCGCCGCCGAGGCGGCCGGTGACGTGATGGTCGGCTGCCGCCTCGCGCAGCAAACCGGCAAAGGCCTCGATGACCCGGTCGCCGGATGCATGGCCGAAATTGTCGTTGATATTCTTGAAATGATCGAGATCGGCGATGACCAGCGTGACCGTAATACCCTTGCGCGCGGCCTCACGCATGGCGCGCTCGGCATGGCGCTCGAACCCGCCCCGGTTGAGCAACCTTGACAGCGTGTCGATCTCCGATCGCGACCTGACCTCGACCAGCACGTCACGCACCATGATGACCAGGATGAGAAGCGCGATCGCCAGGGCGAACATGGTGCCGAGCGACTGCGACACCAGGGCGTAATTGCTCTGCAGATAGGCCTGCGGATTGGCGCCCCAGCCGCCCAGCGCGGCGGCAATGAACGGCTTTGAGACGAATTGCAGGGCGCTGGCGCCCAGAACGGCCATCAGCACATGGTCGAGCCGGTCACGTCTTTGCCTGGACGACCGGACGATGCCGAGGCCGACGAATTGCATGGCGGCATAGGGAAGCTGGTAGGCCATCATGCGGACCAGCGACTGACGCGGCAGATCCTGCACCGCATAGACGGCGATGGAGGCCGCAGCCAAGAAGACCAGCATCGGCGTCCAGGGCGGCGCCACCTGGTATTTATGGGCAAGCCCTCCATTGAAGGCGATGGTGGCGCCCAGGAAAACCGAGAAGCCCGCGACGACCGCGGGCCGCGCATTGTCGAAGACCGGAATGGCGAATTCGATGGCATAGTAGGCCATCCCGAGCAGATAGCCGAAGGCCAGCCAGCGCGCCGACGCCCGCCCCACATCGTAGAGCGTGATCGCCATGAAAGCCGCTGCCAGCAAGCCTGCGACGAACAGGTTGATTGCAAGGATGAAGTTCGCGCCGCCCATATGGTTTTCCACGCCCCCAGCGCGACAGCAAATCACCGATGGCCGAAAAAGACGTTAACGGCAGCCTGCTAGAGCATGATGCCGAAAAGTGTGAAGCGGCTTTCGGACGACATCATGCTCCATCTCTTTGATTTAGAGCCGGATTCAGATTTCCTGAAACCATCCGGCTCTAGGCCGAGGATAGGCCGGCCTTGAGCGCCGCCGCCGGAACGACGACCATTTCTGGTCGCTCCTGGAACAGGCGCACGCTGTCGCGGCCACTTCTTTTGGCCTCGTAGAGCGCCTCGTCGGCACGGTGCATCAACAACTCCAGCCCTTCGTGGCTGGTGCGGGCCGCGACGCCGAAGCTCGCGGTCACCCTGGTGCCCGGAGGCAGGCCGTCAACGCTGCCCGCCGAGTGCAGCGTGCGCACGGCTTCGGCGAACAGTCTTGCCGCGGCAAGGTCGCTCAGCGGCAGCAGCACCGCGAACTCCTCGCCGCCGATACGGCCGGCAACGCCGCGCGCGCCGGCGGCCGACCGAAACTTGGCGGCGAAGTCGGCGATCACGCGATCGCCCGCCGCATGCCCATGCAGGTCGTTGAGCGCCTTGAAATGATCGAGGTCGGCGAGCACCAGCGCAACCGGCAATCTGGCCGTGATGCAGTGCTGAAGGACCAGCGTCGCGCGCTCCTCGAAGCCGCGGCGGTTGAGCAGGCCCGACAGCGAATCGGTGTGGGTCTCGGTCTTCAGCGCCTTCATCACGTCGAGCCCGGCCGCGCAGATCAGGCAAAGCGCAATCAGCAGCGACAGCAGCGCATGCGACAGAAGCGCAGTCGTCCAGTAGGACGAGGTGTAGAGGTCGGCATAGTTGTCGAACCGTCCATGCGCGATGATGACGATCAAGGTGCGCACGAAGAAGTTGAGCCCGGAAAGCAGCGACAGCACGAACAGGATCATTTCCGTCGGACCCTCGTTGCGCACCACGCGCAATTCGGCGGCAACGAGCAGGCTGAGGCCGCCGAAGGCGAAATTGATCACCAGGATCCGCCAGGTGAGATCGGGCTGGGCGAACATGAACCAGCAGAGAGCGGCTAGCCCGCCGCCCGACAGGACGCCGATCCCCACATAGGGCACGCGCCGCCCATAGCGCGCCACCACCGCGCTGCACAAACAGCAGGAGGCAAGGCTGAAGCATGTAATGGAGAGCAACTTGGATGGCATCAGGCCGATGGGCAGTGTGAAGGCCTGAAACAGGAAGCCGGCCGCCGAGAGCGAGTAGGCCGCGGCAAGTGCGACCAGATAGGGGCGATGGCGTTGATAAAGCCATAGAACGAGGAACGACGCGCCGAGCGCCAGCGCGATCGTCGGGTTGAGCAACGCTATCAGCAGACCGGTGTCCAAAGGACTATGACTTCCCCTCGCTTACGGGAAGACCTTAAGGCGGAAGACCAAACAAGCGGTTAAGCAAATTCGAATATGCCGGAAAGTCGTAGCCGAAAATCGTCAGGCCGTCGCGAAGAAGCCTTGGAAGGGATCGGCCCAAACAAAACCCCGAACCGCATCGCGGCCCGGGGTTCGGTATACGAGAATCCGGACTGCCGCGGCCCGGTCTATTTCCACTCCCGAATGTCGACGAAGTGGCCGGCGATCGCCGCCGCCGCCGCCATCGCCGGCGACACCAGATGGGTGCGGCCCTTGAAACCTTGCCGGCCCTCGAAATTGCGGTTCGAGGTCGAGGCGCAGCGCTCATGCGGCTTCAGCCGGTCGTCGTTCATGGCAAGGCACATCGAGCAGCCCGGCTCGCGCCAGTCGAACCCGGCGGCGACAAAGATCTTGTCGAGACCCTCGGCCTCCGCCTGTTCCTTGACCAGTCCGGAGCCCGGCACGATCATGGCATCGACATGCGGGCTGACTTTTTTGCCTTCGACCACCTTGGCGACGGCGCGCAGATCCTCGATGCGGCCGTTGGTGCAGGAGCCGATGAAGACGCGGTCGAGCGAGATGTCGGTGATCTTGGTTCCCGGCGTCAGCCCCATATAGTCGAGCGCGCGCTGCTTGGAGGTGCGCTTGTTCTCATCAGTGATATCGTCCGGGTTCGGCACGATGCCTTGCACCGACACGACATCCTCGGGCGAGGAGCCCCAGGAGACGATCGGCGGCAACTTGGCCGCGTCGAGCACGATGACCTTGTCGAAATGCGCGCCCTCGTCGGACTGCAGTGTCTTCCAGTAGGCAAGTGCTGCATCCCACGCCTCGCCCTTGGGCGCGCGCGGCTTGTCCTTGACATAGGCGAAGGTCGTCTCGTCCGCTGCGATCAGGCCGGCGCGCGCGCCGCCCTCGATCGACATGTTGCAGATCGTCATGCGGCCTTCCATCGACAGCGAACGGATCGCCTCGCCGGCATATTCGATGACATAGCCGGTGCCGCCGGCGGTGCCGATCTCGCCGATGATCGCCAGGATGATGTCCTTGGCGGTAACGCCTTCTGGCAGTACGCCGTCGACGCGCACCAGCATGTTCTTGGCCTTGCGCTGGATCAGCGTCTGCGTGGCCAGCACATGCTCGACTTCCGAAGTGCCGATACCATGCGCCAGCGCGCCGAAAGCGCCATGCGTCGAGGTGTGGCTGTCGCCGCAGACGATGGTCATGCCCGGCAGCGTGAAGCCCTGCTCCGGCCCGATGATGTGGACGATGCCCTGGCGGATATCGTTCTCCGAATAATACTCGACACCGAAATCCTTGGCGTTCCTGGCCAGCGCCTCGACCTGGATGCGGCTTTCCTCGTTCTTGATGCCGAACTTGCGCTCCGGCGAGGTCGACACATTGTGGTCGACGACGGCCAGCGTCTTTTCCGGATGCCGGACTTTCCGGCCGCTCATGCGCAGGCCTTCAAAGGCTTGCGGGCTGGTCACTTCATGGACGAGATGGCGGTCGATATAGAGCAGGCAGGTGCCGTCGTCCTGGCGGTCGACGACATGGTCGTCGAATATCTTGTCGTAGAGGGTGCGCGGTGCGCTCATTTGCGTAAATCCGTCGATATGAAAATGGGAAGGGGAGGCACCGGGTCGGCCCGGCGAAAAACGGTTCAGCGAAGTCGGCTGGTCAGAGCGCCAGAAACGCGCGCGGAGAAACGCGACGGCAGGCGTTTTCTGTCCTGCAGCACGAAACCCTTGTAGGCCGGATCGCCAAAAAGCTCTTCCATGGCGCTGCTCATATCAATGTTTTGGGTTTTCGGCAATTGGCGGCCGCCTTCGCAGAACCTGGGTTCCTCGCCCCGCAAAGCGGGGGAGAGGAACAATCGCCAGGCTTACTCAACCACTTCAAACACGAACGTCTTGACCAACGCTTCGGGTTCGGCGATCGCATAGCAGCGGAACCAGGGACTTTCCTCGACCGGCCGCCATTTCTTCGCCCGCTCCAGTTCGCCGAACACAGCCTGAAACCCGCCGCTCGCAAAAACCTGGTCGCGCACGGTGAAGATGGCGTGGCCGCCCTTTTTCGTGATGCGCACCAGTTCATGCAGGCCGGAAGCCGGCGCGTGGCTGATGGTGAACACGCCGGTCGAGAAGAAGGCGCGGAAATGGCCGTCCGGCCAGGGCAGCGGCCCGCCGAGCATCGCCTGTTTCAGCTCGCTGTAGGCCTGCCGGCTGCCGGCGATCTTGAGCATGTCGTCGGAGAGATCGAGCCCGGCAATGTCGTCATAGCCGAGCGCCTTGAGCGATGGCCCCGACAGGCCCGTGCCGCAGCCGGCGTCGAGCAGCGGCCCTTCGCCCGCCGGCACATGGCGCGTCACCCAGGCGGCGATCAGGAACGGCAGGAGATAGCCGAGCGCGGCGGTCTCGCTGTCATAAGTCGCGGCCCATGCGGCATAGGCGCCAGCCAAGGCTTCCGGCGTCTCGGCGGTGTAGACCGAATCCAGCGCGGCATTGGCCTTGTCGACGATCATGGGATTCTCCGGCATTGGCTTTCCCCTGATGTAGTGCCGTCTTCGCTTGCCTTCTATTCCTCATGCTGGCGGCGTAGCCGTTTCTCCAGCGCGCGCAAGGCCAGTGACAGGCCGACGGTCAGTATGAGGTAGATATAGGCGACGATGGAATAGGTCTCGAAGAAGCGGAACGAGCCGGCGGCGTAGATCTTGCCCATCTGGGTGATGTCGGCGACACCCAGCACCGAGACCAGCGAGGAATCCTTGACCATGGCGACGAAGTCGTTGCCGAGCGGTGGCAGGATGGTGCGGATCGCCTGCGGAAACACGATCAGACGAAAGCGTTGCGCGCGCGTCAATCCAAGCGCCTTCGCCGCTTCGATCTGGCCCTTCTCGACCGCCTGGATGCCGGCGCGGAACACTTCCGAGATGAAGGCGGAATAGCCGATGGTCAGCGCCATGATAGCGCGCCACAATAGCGACACGTCGCGCACCAGTAGTTCACCGAGGAGGCCGGCGCTTTGCAACGGCGCGGTCAGCGCGTTCCAGGCCGCGACGAAGGCCGGCGCACCGGCAAAGGCGATCCAGAACAACAGCACCAGGATCGGCACGCCTCGAATGATCTCGACATAGAAGCGGGCGATCTGGCGCAACCACCGCGAATGGGACAGCCCCATCAGCGCAACGCCGAGCCCGATAGCCGAGGCCAGCGCAAAGGCGACCACGGTGACGAAGACGGTGATGCCGATGCCCTTGGCGACGGTGGCGAAGACCTGGGCGTAGAGATCGCTGGCGGCGATGAAGACGGCTGCGGCCAGCGCGAGTGCGATCGCCGCGGCAAGCCACCAGGGGAAGTCGGTTTTGGAGGTGGAAGATGCGGGAGGCATCAGGGCGTGCCGACGAAATTGCGTCGCGCCAGGCGGCCCCCCTCTGTCCTGCCGGACATCTCCCCCTCAAGGGGGGAGATTGGCAGCTTCGGCCTCGCCGCCCATTTTTCGGCGCTGAAAATTGGCGAAAGCCAAGGCGACATCCGATCTCCCCCCTTGAGGGGGAGATGTCCGGCAGGACAGAGGGGGGTGTTCAAGCGCAGAGTCAGCGCGAGTTTCTGTGCATCACCCCACACCTGCACCAAGACGAACTACTGCCCCATCTTGTAATCAAGGAACCATTTCTTGTTGAGCGCCTCGAGCGTGCCATCGGCCTTGACTGCCGCGATCGCGGCGTTGACCGGCTTCACCAGATCGGAGCCCTTGGGGAAGATGAAGCCGAAATCCTCGGTGCCGAGCGGCCCACCGATCAGCTTCAGTCCACCATTGGAGGCGTCGACATAGCCTTTGCCAGCGGTGCCGTCGGTCAGCACCACATCGACGTCGCCCGACTTCAGCGCCTGCACCGTCGCGCCGAACGTCTCGAACAGTTTGATGCGCGGGTTCTGCTCATTGCCATCGAGCACGCTGTAGACGGCGGTGTAGAAGGGTGTCGTGCCGGCCTGCGCGCCGATCAGCCCCTCCTTGAAGGCGCCGAACGTCTTGGCGTCGGTGAAGCGCTTCTCGTCGCCGCGCACCAGCATGAACTGTTCCGAGCGCATATAGGGGTCGGAGAAGTCGACCTTCTGCTTGCGGTCGTCCTTGATGGTGATGCCGGTCATGCCGATGTTGTACTGGTTGTCGGAAACCGCCTGGATCATCGCATCCCAGGAGGTGTTCTGGTATTCGACCTTGAAATTCAGCCGCTTGGCGATCTCGTCCATCGCGTCATATTCCCAGCCGATCTGCTTGCCGGTCTTGGCGTCGATGAATTGCAGCGGCGGATAGGCGTTTTCCGTCACCACCACCACTTGTCTGCCGCCGAGGTCGGGCAGCGTCTGCGCGAAGGCGGCGACAGGCGCCAGAATGAGGGCCAGCAGGCCGGCCAGCAGCAGTTTCGATTTGGTCATGACGCGCTCCCAGGGGATGAACCGCCCCGGCATAGCCGGGGCTTGCAGGAAGCGCCGACTTTAGCTTTCCGCAAGCGCCTTGCAAGCTGGCCCGATGCGCGGCGTGCCGGGAAAACGGATTCCGTTGCTTCCCGACTGCGAAATTCCGGAACGATTCGTGCAGTGATCGGCGATCAATCGCCGTCCAGCGATGTTGCGGCCGCCTTGCGCAGTTCGCCGACAAACCGGGTCAAGGTGGCGTGCAGGGATTTCAACTCGCCAGCCTCGAGCGGCAACTGACAAGCCAGGGCAGCGGGCACGCTTTTCGCCTGCTCGCGCAATGCCTGGCCCTTCGCCGTCGGCTCGATCAGCACCCGGCGTTCGTCGGCGGCATCGCGTCGGCGTGTGACCAGGCCGCCCGCCTCAAGCCGCTTGAGCAGCGGCGTCAGCGTCGCCGAATCGAGGCCGAGCGCCTCGCCGAGCTCACCCACCGTGCGTGGCGCCTTTTCCCAGATCACCAGCATGGCGATGTACTGCGGATAGGTCAGGCCGAGCGGTTCGAGCAGCGGCCTGTACAGCCTCGTCATCTGCCCGCTCGCCGAGTAGAGCGCGAAGCAGAGCTGCTGGTCGAGCCTTGCCACCCCGGCTGATAGCGCCGGGGCTTGCCTGGGTCCGGTTGCGGTCTTTATCGTCATGCTGCCTTTGGCGGAAGCGCCACTGCCGAAAGCGCCACCTCGACATTGCCCCTGATGGCGTTGGAATAGGGGCAGATCTGATGCGCCGCCGATACAAGCGCTTCCGCGGCGGCCTGATCAAGACCTTTCGTCTCCGCCGCCAGGGCCACGCCGAGCGCGAAGCCGCCCTGGCCGTTGTCGTGCAGGCTGACATTGGCCGTCACCGCGGCATCGCTCAGCGGCAGTTTCTGCTTGCCGGCGATGAAGCGCATGGCGCTTTCAAAGCACGCGGCATAGCCGGCGGCAAACAGCTGCTCGGGATTGGTGGCGCCGCCCTTGCCGCCAAGCTCCTTCGGCAGCGCGAGATCGACGCTGAGCAGACCATCGCTGGTCTGGACATGGCCGGCGCGGCCGCCGACGGCGCGGGCTTGCGTGGAATAGAGTGCAGGCATTTCGTGTCTCCATTTAGATTGTACACGATTATTTAGTGCACAATATAATTGGCGTCAACCGAGCCGTGGAGAATTTTCCGACAGAAGGGGCTGAAACGAAAAAAGGCGGCCGAAGCCGCCTTTCCGAAACCATGCGTGGCGAAAAATTATTCGGCCGGGGTCGCTTCCGCGGCCTTGGCTGCCTCGTCGGCTGCCTTAGCAGCTTCTTCGGCGGCCTTCTTCTCGGCGGCGTCCTGCGCTGCCTTCTCGGCGGCCAGCGCCTGTGCGGCGGCCACCTTCTCGGCCTCGATGCGCGCCTTCTCGGCGTTCAGCGCATCGCGCTCCTCGTCGTTCAGCTTGCGGGCGCGCACGCCGGTGTTTTCCGAAATGCGGGCCGACTTGCCGCGACGGTCGCGCAGATAATAGAGCTTGGCGCGGCGCACCTTGCCGCGGCGCACGATCTCGACGCCCTCCAGCATCGGCGAGTAGACCGGGAACACGCGTTCCACGCCTTCGCCGTAGGAGATCTTGCGGACGGTGAAATTTTCCTGGAAGCCGGCGCCGGAACGGGCGATGACGACGCCTTCATAGGCCTGCACGCGGGTGCGGGTGCCTTCGGTCACGCGGACCTGGACGCGCACGGTGTCGCCGGGCTGGAATTCGGGAAGCTTGCGCTTGGCTTCGATCTTGGCGGCCTGTTCGGCCTCGAGCTGACGGAGGATATCCATCTCAAATAATCCACTTCTTGTTCTTCCGACAGTCAGAGCGTCCGACACTCGCCTTGCAGTTCCATTGACCGCTCGGCTATGCCCTTTGTCCCAAGACATTGTATCGGGAGACATCGGGCAGGGGCGACTACACCGTCATTGTTGACGGGTCCGGCAGTTTGTTCTTGCCGGTACGGGCGGGCACATACAGCTATTTCGGCGCTTTGTCACGTCTTGGCCGTGTCTTTTTTGGTCACATGGCATCATCGCAATCGTCCACTGCGGGTTGCGCCCACCCTTCAACCTTCCTAAGCCGGGCAAAGCACAGTTTTTTCCGGCGGCATCCCAATGTCTGTTTTCGACGCGGTCCTGCTTTTTCTCGCGGGTTTTACTTCAGGCGCCGTCAATGCGGTCGCCGGCGGCGGCACGTTCATCACCTTTGGCGCCATGACGCTGGTCGGCTTGCCGCCGATCGTCGCCAACGCCACCTCGTCGGTGACACAATTTCCCGGCTATATCACCTCGACGCTCGCATACTGGGCCGACATCAAGCATTTCTGGCGCGGCGCGTTGCTGCTCAGTGTGATCTCGGCTTTCGGCGCACTGGCCGGCGCGCTCATCCTTCTGGCGCTCGACAATCCGTCGTTTCGCGCCCTGGTGCCCTGGCTGCTGCTGGCGGCGACCGCGCTTTTCGGCGCCGGGCCGTGGCTGAAGCCGGCCCCGAAGCCCGGGCATGAAGCGTCGGTGGGTTCACTCGTCGGCTCGCTCGCTCAATTTGCGACCGCCGTCTATGGCGGCTTCTTCGGCGCCGGCATGGGCGTCATGATGCTGGCGACGCTCGGCCTCACCCAGCCCGGCGACTATCACCGGCTGAACGCGCTGAAGAACATGCTGGCCGTGGTCATCGCGGCGATCGCCATCCTGGTCTTCGTCTCGGGCGGCGTCGTCGCCTGGCCGCAGGCGATCGTCATGATCCCGGGCGGAGCGCTGGGCGGCTATGCCGGCGTCTGGATCGCCAAGCGCGTGCCGCAAATTGCCGTGCGCGGCTTCGTCGTTGGGGTCGGCCTCTTTCTCGCCTTCTATTATTTCACCAAGGGCTGAGGCAAAGCGCCCGGCAGGTCCGGGCGCCGCTCCTGCGTCAGCTTCTCAGCCTCGGCGCGCCGCCACGCCGCGATCTTCTTGTGATTGCCCGAAGTGAGAACCTCCGGGATTTGCCGGCCCTCGAACTCCTGCGGCCGCGTGTAGTGCGGATGTTCTAGCAGGCCGTTCTCGAAACTCTCTTCCTCGCCGGATACCGCGTTGCCCATGACGCCGGGCAAAAGCCGCACCACGGCGTCGAGCAGCACAAGGGCTGCCGGCTCACCGCCGGAGAGGATGAAGTCACCGACCGAGACCTCTTCCAGTCCACGCGCCTCGATCACCCGCTGGTCGACGCCTTCGAAGCGGCCGCAGACGATGACGGCGCCCGGCCCGGCGGCCAGTTCGCGCACGCGGGCCTGCGTCAGCGGTTTTCCACGCGGGCTCATCAGCAGCCGTGGCCGCGGATCGCCCGGCGGCGAGGCATGGTCGATCGCCTTGGCCAAAACGTCGGCGCGCATCACCATGCCGGCGCCACCACCGGCCGGCGTATCGTCGACGGTGCGGTGGCGGTCGCTGGCGAAATCGCGGATCTGAACTGTCTCGAGCGACCAGGTGCCGGTCTCCAGCGCCCGCCCGGCCAGCGACACGCCGAGCGCGCCGGGAAACATCTCGGGATAGAGCGTCAGCACCGAGGCGGCAAAGCTCACCGGTTGCCCCCGGCGTCCCTCGGCCCGCGCGGCCTGCCCTTCGGGTCGAAACCCTCAGGGCCGGGAGCCTCGCCATCCTCATCGTCCAAGAGGCCGGCGGCTGCCGGATCGACGCGGATAAATCCCTCGGTGATCGACACATCGGGCACGGCGGCCTGCGTGAACGGGATCAGCACGCCTTTGCGCTCGCCAAGCGTCACGTCGAGAATGTCGCCGCCGCCGAAATTATGCACGGCCACGACCTTCCCGATGTCAGCACCGGTATCGTCCCTGACCTCGAGCCCGACAAGGTCGGCGTGGTAGAACTCGTCCTCCTCGCCATCGTCGGGCAGCATCGAGCGGTCGACAAACAGTTCCGTTCCGGCGAGCGCCTCGGCGGCATTGCGGTCATTGACGCCCTTGAAGCGCACCACGACGACGGTGTTGGCGGGCCTGATGTCGACGATCTGGAAGGCGCGCCCGTCCCTGGCGTAGAGCGGCCCGTAATCGGCCAGCGCCAGCGGCTCGCCGGTGAAGGTCTTGACGCGCAATTCGCCCTTGATGCCGTGGGCGGCGCCGATCACAGCCATCTGGACGGGGTTTTGCGGCTTGCTCATGGCACCTTTACCTTCGTCATCCACGGGCGGAGCAGGCGCGAAGCGGCTGCGCAGACCCGAGGATCCATTCCGTTACGGCGACCAAAAAGCACGGCAGTTCAGAAAGGATCACGCGTCTCGTCCCTGCCAACTCTCTACTTGCGGACATTCCGCATGGTCTCCACTGCAAAGTTATCAGACTTGTAACGCAGCAGCGCTCGCAGGTCACGGCATGGATCCTCGGGTCTCCGCGACGGAGCTTCGCTCCTGCTCCGCCCGTGGATGACGAAGGGACCTTGCGTTTCAGCCAATCACCAAGGTTTGTAGCTTGCCACCAATCCGACGACTCTCCTAACCCCAGCCGATTGTCGTTTCAATGATGGCTCTTCACCGCTTCCTAACCCGGCTGCCGGAAAATGATCCGGAGTTGGAAGAAAGCCATGCAGGAATTCCTCATCCCGGCGAAGCCGGACCTCCAGGCGGCCCGCGAAAGCTGGTTGAAGATGCTGGCGCGCGAGCGCCGGCTGTCGCCAGAAACGGTTGAAGCCTATGAGCGCGACACGCGCCAGTTCCTGCACTTCCTGACCGGCCATTGCGGCGGTTCGCCAGGCATTTCCGACATCGCCAATTTGCGTCCGGCCGACCTGCGTGGCTTCCTCGCCGCTCGCCGCAACGCTGGGGCCGGCGCCCGCACGCTCGGGCGCGGCCTGGCCGGCATCCGTTCGCTGCTGCGCTTTCTCGAGCGGCGCGGCCTCGTCAATGCGGCCGGCGCGGCGGCATTGCGCGCGCCACGGCAGCCGAAGTCGCTGCCCAAGCCGCTGACTGCAAGCGATGCCATCAATGTCGTTTCGGTGGAAGGCCAACTGGCCGAGGAACCCTGGATCGCCGCCCGCAACGCCGCCGTGCTGACGCTGCTCTATGGTTCGGGCCTGCGCATTTCCGAAGCGCTCGGCCTGTCGGGTGCCGAGCTGGCCTTGCCCAGCGACACGGTGCTGCGCATCACCGGCAAGGGCGGCAAGACGCGGCTGGTGCCGGTGCTGCCGGTGGCGTTGCGCGCCATCGCCGAATACCGCCGGCTCTGCCCCTTCGACATCGATCCCAAGGGTCTTTTGTTTCGCGGCGCCCGAGGCGGCCCGCTCAACCCGGCCATCGTCCAGCGGGACATGGCGAAACTGCGCTCGGCCCTCAACCTGCCAGACACCGCGACACCGCATGCCTTGCGCCATTCCTTCGCCACGCATCTGCTTGGCCGTGGCGGCGACCTGCGCACCATCCAGGAACTGCTTGGCCATGCCAGCCTGTCGACCACTCAGGTCTACACCGGCGTCGACACCGCAAGGCTGCTCGAAATCTACGAAGCATCCCATCCACGGGCGTAAGCGAGGCCGCGACATCGCCCGCGGTGGAAAACGCATTCAATTTTGCAATGCCGGTTAACTGTTTCGCTGCCTTTTGCGCCTAAAAACGAGGCATGAAGTATGCCATCGCCATCGCTGATCGCGCGGCTCTCGGGTCGCTGAAGCTGCTTGTCGCACTCAACGTCCTGTTTTTCCTGTCCTTCCTCGTCATCGCACTGCTTGCCGCCGGCAGAATGCAGACCGAAATCCCGGTTCGGACCGGCGCCAACACGCTGTCTGTCCCGCAGACGCACGCTCCGGCGGGCTCTGTCATCACCATCGCCGGCTGACCTGCACGGCTGGGTTGCAGGCCGAATCACCGATGCCTTCCGCAAGCCTTGCGCGAATCGCCAGCGCACAGGGGTCGACCCGTAACGCTCAAGGAAGGTCGAAAGGGCTCGTTTTTGCACGATCTCTGGGGGATTTGCCGGTTAAATGCTTGCAGATAAACGCTTTCAGGCGCAAATTGCCCTGCTTTCGGCGTTTTCGGGCGCTATGTGAAACCCGTTCAACGATTGCGCGTTGATGTGTGTTGATTGATACCTTTCATCCACGGAGGACACTTTTATGGCGAATCCCAACGACCCGTTCACCACCCCGAGCCCCACGCCCAAAGCGGGCGGCGGCGGCAGTGGCTGGCTGATTGCCCTTGTCGTTCTTATCCTGGCCATTGTCGCCTACTATGTTTTTGGAAGAAAGGCCGAGGCGCCCGCGCCTGCCGAACCACCGGCCGCTAGCACACCGGCGCCTGCTCCAGCTGAACCGATGAAGCCCGCCGAACCGGCTCCCGCAGCGCCTGCACCGGCCGAACCCGCGCCGGCCCCGGCGCCTGCACCGGCCGAACCCGCGCCAGCCCCGGCGCCCGCACCGGCTCCTGCCGCACCGGCCAACTGATCAGGCTCCTGATTTCAACGACGAACGGCCCGCTGAAAAGCGGGCCGTTTCGTTTTGAGCGGGATGCCGCCCACGCGCATTCGTCATCCTCGGGCTTGACCCGAGGATCCATGCCGCGACTGCCGTCACAGAGTTCGAGCGGTGCAGAAACCTGCATCGCAGCGACGCTCCGATGTCATGGCATGGATCCCAGGGTCTCCGCGACGTCGCTTCGCTCCTGCTCCGCCCTGGGATGACGAAATCGGGGTGTTCAACCCGTCGGCTTTAAATATGAATAGCCTTGAAGAAGGTGGCCAGCGCCGCTTCCTTCACCGCTTCCGACATCGTCGGGTGTGCATGGCAGGTGCGGGCGAGATCTTCCGACGAGCCGCCGAACTCCATCAGCACCGCCGCCTCGTGGATCATCTCGCCGGCGCCGAAGCCGACGATATGGACACCGAGCACGCGATCGCTGGCCTTGTCGGCCAGGATCTTGACGAAACCGTCGGTGTGCAGCATGGCGCGCGCCCGGCCATTGGCGGTGAATGGGAATTTGCCAATCTTGTAGTCGACGCCGGCCTTCTTCAGCTCCTCCTCGGTCTTGCCGACGGAAGCGATTTCCGGGCTGGTGTAGACGACGCTCGGGATGACGTCGTAATTCACATGGCCGGCCTGGCCGGCAATGGTCTCGGCCACCGCCACGCCTTCGTCCTCGGCCTTGTGGGCAAGCATCGGCCCGGCGATGACGTCGCCGATGGCGTAGATGCCGGGGACGTTGGTCCGGAGATGGCCGTCCGTCTTGACCCGGCCACGCTCGTCGACGTCGACGCCCGCCTCCTTCAGCCCGAGGCTGTCGGCATAGGCCCGGCGTCCCGTCGCGATCAGCACCGCATCCGTCTCTATCGTCTCGGCAGCACCGCCCTTGACCGGCTCGAAAGTGACGGTCGCGCCCTTCTTGGCCTTGGCCACACCGGTGACCTTGGCGCCCAGCTTGAACTCGAAGCCTTGCTTGGCCAGCATGCGCTGGAACTGCTTGGAGACCTCGCCATCCATGCCGCCCAAAATGGTGTCGAGGAATTCGACGACGGTTACCTTGGCGCCGAGCCGCGCCCACACCGAGCCGAGCTCGAGCCCGATGACGCCGCCACCGACCACCACCAGATGGCCAGGCACCTTGTCCAGCGCCAAGGCGCCGGTCGAGGACATGATCACCTTCTCGTCTATGTCGACCTTGACGCCCGGAATGCCGGCGACGTCCGAGCCGGTGGCGATGACGATGTTCTTGGTCTCGATCTCTTCGACCTTGCCGTCCTCGCCGGTCACGGAGACCTTGCCGGCGGACAGCACCTTGCCGGTGCCGCGAAAGCTGTCGATCTTGTTCTTCTTGAACAGGAAGGCGACGCCGTTGACGTTGGCCGTCACGGTCGCGTCCTTGTGCGCCATCATCTTCTTCAGGTTTAGCTTCGGCGCCGATATCTCGACGCCCAGCGTATCGAAGGAATGGCCGGCCTCGGCGAACATCTCCGAGGCGTAAAGTAATGCCTTGGACGGAATGCAGCCAATGTTGAGGCAGGTGCCGCCGAAGGTCGCGTCCTTCTCGACCACCGCCGTCTTCAGGCCGAGCTGCGCCGCTTTGATGGCGCAGACATAGCCGCCGGGTCCGGAGCCGATGATAACGACGTCATAAGCCATGATGGTGTCCTTCTCGCCTTTCGGATTCGCGCTAGCGCTCTAGCGGCCGCCGCTCACATTCAGGATCGCGCCCGTCGTATAGGACGCTTCGTCCGACAATAGATAGAGAACCGCATGCGCCACTTCATCCGCCGTGCCCGCCCTTTTCATCGGCAGCATGTCCTTCATCCGCGCGATCCGGTCCGGCTGGCCGCCCGACGCATGGATCTCGGTGTCGATGATGCCCGGTCGCACCGCATTGACGCGCACGCCCTCGGTCGCCACCTCGCGGGCCAGCCCGACGGTGAACGTGTCGATCGCGCCCTTCGACGCGGCATAGTCGACATATTCGCCCGCCGAGCCGTGTACCGATGCGGCCGACGAGATGTTGACGATCGCGCCACCCTTGCCGCCATGGCGGGTCGACATGCGCCTGACCGCTTCGCGCGCACAGAGAAACGGCCCGACGACATTGATGCGCATCATGCGCTCCAGCCGCGCCGCACTCATCTCGTCGACACGCGCCTTGACGTCGACGATGCCGGCATTGTTGACAATGGCGTCGAGCCGCCCCCAAGCGCCGTCCACCGTGTCGAACATGGCAATGACATCGGCTTCAACGCCGACATCGCCCTTGACCGCGATCGCCTCGCCGCCAGCAGCCTTGATCTCAGCGACCAGCGCCTTGGCGGCAGCCTCGTTCGACGCGTAATTGACCGCCACACGGTAGCCGGCCGCAGCCGCCAGCCGGGAGATGGCGGCGCCAATGCCGCGGCTGCCGCCGGTGACCAGTAGCACCTTTTGCGCAGCGCTCATTCCTGGCAACCCTTCAGCTCAAACACATCCCACGGCACTTTCGAAAACCCGTTCTCACCATAGGCCGCCGACATTTGCAGCGACGGCCCGAGGTCGGGAAAGATCAGCGTCTTCGGCGCGTTGACGCCTTCAGCCGGCAGCAAGGCGATCTTGCCCTGCTCATCGGCACCGTAGATGACGCCCTCCCACACCGTGCAGGCGGCGAGCTCGTCGCCGGTCACGTCGCCGGTCGGGCATTTGTACATCAGCGAGCCATGCGGCCGCGCCACGCCTTCCGTCCACATGACGATGCCGTCGAGCACGACGCTATTGTCGAGTACCATCTTGAACGTATTGGTGACGACGGGCGATTCCCCGGTCGGCCTGAAATCGATGCCGGCTTCGCTTTCGGCATCGCCATAGACGGCAAGTTCCAGCGGGCAGGCGGCGAAAGCCGCCGATGCGAACATGACTGGCCCGGCCGCGAGCGATGCGGCCGACACAATCGCATACTGGTGGAAGGAACGGATCGTCATCTGTCGGTTCTATCCGCCTTGAACGTTCCGATCGACCATGAAGATCGTGGCCAAAAAATAGTCTATCTCGAAGGCAACGTTTGCGCGCGCGCCGACCGGTATGGCGTTTACCTCGTATTTGAGGGTCAGGCTGCGAGAGCCTTCCGCCAGCTCGATATAAACGTCACGCTCATCGCCCCCACCGATTGTCCACTTGAATTCGGGCTTATTCAGTAACTGCAATGCCTTGGGCAGGCTGTGGATCGCTATCGGTTTGCTGCCTGCAAAAATTGCGGGATGTCGCCCCAGATCGATGTCCAGATCGCCTTGCCAGGTCGTCATCATCCCGCCGACCTGTAATCTTCCAAAGACAGGCTCGACCATGATTGACCTCAGGCGAAAATCGGGGCCGAAAAAGAATTCGCAATTCGCACCGTAGATACACCACGCTGACGTAGTATCTCCGTGACGATAAGGATCGTCCGCTCGCAGATCATCGGGATCTATCAAGCCGCGAATCGTTTCCCGGTTGCTTTTGCCGAGTTCTATCGGCCCCGCGCGGCCTGTCGCCAGAAGTTCGAACAGATCAATTGGTTCGACGGGGTCGGTCACCGAGCAAACCCTAGAGATCGAGCACCAGCCGCTCGGGATCCTCCAGGCTTTCCTTGACGCGCACGAGGAAGGTCACCGCTTCCTTGCCGTCGACGATGCGGTGGTCGTAGCTGAGCGCCAGATACATCATCGGCCGGATCACGATCTGGCCGCCGACCACCACCGGCCGGTCCTGGATCTTGTGCATGCCCAAA
The DNA here is from genome assembly GCF_003034915.1 of Mesorhizobium helmanticense. GTDB lineage: Bacteria > Pseudomonadota > Alphaproteobacteria > Rhizobiales > Rhizobiaceae > Mesorhizobium > Mesorhizobium helmanticense. The sequence goes on from NZ_PZJX01000043.1 coordinate 156,953, forward strand.
ATGCCCGACTGCGGCGCATTCAGGATCGGCGTCGACATCAGCGACCCGTAAACGCCACCGTTGGAAATCGTAAACGTACCGCCCTGCATATCCGCAACCGAGAGCTTGCCGTCACGAGCGGCGAGGCCCAGCCGGCCGATGTCCTTCTCGATCTCGGCGATCGACATCTGGTCGGCGTCGCGCACGACAGGCACGACGAGGCCTTTGTCAGTGCCGACGGCAACGCCGATATGGGCATAGTTCTTGAAGATGATGTCGGTGCCGTCGATCTCGGCGTTGACGGAGGGGATTTCCTTCAGCGCATGGGTGACGGCCTTGGTGAAGAAGCCCATGAAGCCGAGCTTCACCCCGTGCTTCTTCTCGAACACATCCTTGTACTTGGTCCGCAGCGCCATCACCGCTGACATGTCGACCTCGTTGAAGGTGGTCAACATGGCGGCGGTCGATTGCGCTTCCTTGAGCCGCCGCGCGATGGTCTGGCGCAGCTTGGTCATGCGCACGCGCTCCTCGCGGGCAGCATCGTCACCCGAGGTCGGCGCGCGCGCAGCGACAGGGGCCGCCTTTGGCATCTCGGCCGGTTGCGACGGCGCGCCCCTGGCGATCGCGTCGAGCACGTCGCCTTTCAGCACCTGGCCGCGCTTGCCGGAACCCGGGACCTGATCGACCGCGAGATTGTTCTCGGCCAACAGCTTGGCGGCCGACGGCGCCGGCGGCATGGTGCGCGCCTCGATCGGGCCGGCGTCACCGGCGATCCTGGCGGTCTCGGCCGCTGCCTGCTTGACGGTGGACGCGGCATTCGGCGACGAGGCCTGCGACACAGCCTGCTGCTTCTCCGGAGCGGCTTTGGCTTCGGGAGCTGCCGCCTTGGCGCCGTTGCCCGCCGAAATCATGCCGAGCAGCGCACCGACCTCGACCGTTTCGCCTTCCTTGGCGGCGATCTCGCTCAGCGTTCCTGCGCCGGACGCCGGCACTTCCACCGTCACCTTGTCGGTTTCGAGCTCGACCAGCGGCTCGTCGGCGGCGATCGCGTCGCCCACCTTCTTGAACCATTTGCCGATGGTCGCCTCGGTGACGGATTCGCCGAGAGTGGGAACGCGGATTTCGGTAGCCATTGTGCCTGTCCGTTCTGTCTCGTTTGAGGTTCTATTCGCCCAATTCTGTTCTATTCACCGAGCGCGTCTTCGAGCAAGGCGGCAAGCTGGGCAAGATGCTTCGACATCAGTCCGGTCGCCGGCGACGCCGCGGCCGGCCGGCCGGTATAGCGCACCCGCTGATGCTTGGCGTCGATATGCGCCAGCACCCATTCGAGATACGGATCGATGAACGACCAGGCGCCCATGTTCTTGGGCTCCTCCTGGCACCACACCATCTCGGCATTGCGGAAGCGCGACAGTTCGGTGATCAGCGCCTTGGCCGGGAACGGATAGAGCTGTTCGACGCGCAGCAGGTAGATGTCGTTGATGCCGCGTTTCTCGCGCTCCTCGTAGAGGTCGTAATAGACCTTGCCCGAGCACAGCACGACACGGCGGATCTTCGAATCCTTGACGAGCTTGATCGCCTGGCCGGACAGCAGCTGGGCATCGTCCCACAACAGCCGGTGGAACGCGCTTTCGCCCGATATTTCCGGCAGCGTCGACACCGCCCGCTTGTGGCGCAGCAGCGACTTCGGCGTCATCAGGATCAGCGGCTTGCGGAAATCCCGCTTCAGTTGCCGGCGCAGGATATGGAAATAGTTGGCCGGCGTCGTGCAATTGGCCACTTGCATGTTGTCTTCGGCGCAAAGCTGCAGGAACCGCTCGAGCCTGGCCGAGGAATGTTCGGGGCCCTGGCCTTCATAGCCATGCGGCAGCAGACAGACGAGGCCCGACATTCTCAGCCACTTGCGCTCGCCGCTGGAGATGAACTGGTCGAACACCACCTGGGCGCCATTGGCGAAGTCGCCGAACTGCGCCTCCCACAGTGTCAGCGCCTTCGGCTCGGCCAGGCTGTAGCCATATTCGAAGCCAAGCACGGCTTCTTCCGACAGCATCGAGTTGATGACCTCGAAGCCGGCCTGCGCGGCCGACAGATTGTTGAGCGGGATGTAGCGGGTCTCGTCGCGCTGGTCGTAGAGCACGGAATGGCGTTGCGAGAAGGTGCCGCGTTCCGAATCCTGCCCGGACAGCCGGATCGGGTTGCCGTCGAGCAGAATGGCGCCGAAGGCCAGCGCCTCGGCCGTCGACCAGTCGATGCCTTCGCCTGACTCGATCGCCTGGCGGCGGTTCTCGAGGAAGCGGATGATGGTCTTGTGTGCCTCGAAATCCTTGGGCACCTCGGTCAGCTTCTTGCCGATCTCCTTCAAGGTCTTGACCGGCACGGCGGTCTTGCCGCGCCGCTGTTCGTCCTGGTTGTCGGCCGAGCGCAGCCCCGACCAGGCGCCGTCCAGCCAGTCGGCCTTGTTGGGCTTGTAGTGCTGGCCGACCTCCCATTCGGACTCTAGATGCGCCCGCCAGTCGGCCTTCATCTTGTCGAACTCGGCCGGGGTGATATGGCCTTCGGCGATCAGCCGGTCGGCATAGATCTGCACCGTCGTCTTATGCTTGCGGATGTTGGCGTACATGATCGGCTGGGTGAAGGCCGGCTCGTCGCCCTCATTGTGACCGAAGCGGCGATAGCAGAACATGTCCACCACGACAGGCTTGTGGAACTTCATGCGGAACTCGATCGCCACCTTGGCGGCGTGGACCGTGGCTTCCGGGTCGTCGCCATTGACGTGGAAAATCGGCGCCTCGATCATCTTGGCCACATCCGACGGATAGGGCGAGGAGCGCGAGAAGCGCGGATTGGTGGTGAAGCCGATCTGGTTGTTGATGATGAAATGCAGGGTGCCGGCGACCCGGTGGCCGCGCAGGCCCGACAGGCCGAGGATTTCGGCGATCACGCCCTGGCCGGCAAAGGCGGCGTCGCCATGCAGCAGCAGCGGCAGCACCTTGGCGCGCTCTTCCAGCGGCACGATCTCCTCGCGGCTGCGGCCGAACAGATAGTCCTGCTTGGCCCGCGCCTTGCCCATCACCACCGGATCGACGATTTCCAGATGCGAGGGATTGGCGGTCAGCGACAAATGCACCTTGTTGCCGTCGAACTCGCGGTCCGACGAAGCGCCGAGATGGTACTTCACGTCGCCCGAGCCCTCGACCTCGTCGGGGGCGGCCGAGCCGCCCTTGAATTCGTGGAAGATGGCGCGGTGCGGCTTGGCCATCACCTGGGAGAGCACGTTCAGCCGGCCACGATGCGCCATGCCGAGCACGATCTCCTTCATGCCGAGCTGGCCGCCGCGCTTGATGATCTGTTCCAGCGCCGGGATCAGCCCTTCGCTGCCATCGAGGCCGAAGCGCTTTGTGCCCTTGAACTTGACGTCGGCGAACTGTTCGAACCCTTCGGCCTCGACCAGCTTCTGCAGGATCGCCTTCTTGCCGGTGGCGGTGAAGGTGATCTCCTTGTCGGCGCCCTCGATGCGCGCCTGGATCCAGGCCTTCTCCTCGGGATCGGAAATATGCATGAACTCGACGCCGAGCGTCGAGCAATAGGTGCGGGTCAGGATGTCCAGCATCTGCCGGATGGTGCCGAATTCGAGCCCGAGCACATTGTCGAGGAAGATCGGCCGGTCGTAGTCGGCTGCGGTGAAGCCGTAATTCTCCGGCGACAGCTCGTTATAGTCCTCGAGCGGCTTGGCGATGCCGAGCGGGTCGAGATTGGCGTGCAGATGGCCGCGCATGCGATAGGCGCGGATCATCATGATGGCGCGCACCGAATCGCGCGTCGCCTGGTGCACATCGGCATCGGAAAGCACGGCGCCGTTGACGACCGCCTTCTCCTTGACCTTCTTCTCCAGATGCTTTTCGACGAGGCCCCAATTGCCGTCGAGCGCCGACACCAGCTCGCCATTGGCCTGCATCGGCCAGGACGGCCTGGCCCACGATGCGCCCTCGGCGTTCTTGCGGACATCGCCGGCATCGTCCTTCAGCGCCGCGAAGAAATCCTGCCATTCGGGGTTTACCGATTCGGGATCGTCCTCATAGGCCGCATGCAGCGCCTCGATATAGTCGGCGTTGCCGCCATAGAGGAAAGAGGTAAGCGAAAACTGGTCGTTGGCCTGATCTTGTCTTGCCATTTTGTCTGCGGAGCCTGGCTCCGTCTCCTTTTTTTGGAGGGGAGTAGGGCAGTAGGGGAGCAAGGCAGTAGGGAAAGCTGGCGGTTGCCGCGCTCGGTCCCGTTCTTCCTATTCCCCTACTGCCATACTGCCCTACTCCCTTACTGCCTTAACCTTTGATCGCCTCGACCAACGTCGTGCCAAGCCTTGCCGGCGACGGCGAAACCTTGATCCCGGCCGATTCCATCGCCGCGATCTTGTCCTCGGCGCCGCCCTTGCCGCCGGAGATGACCGCGCCCGCATGGCCCATGGTTCGGCCGGCCGGCGCCGTGCGGCCGGCGATGAAGCCGGCCATCGGCTTGCTTCGGCCACGTTTAGCCTCGTCCTTGAGGAACTGCGCGGCGTCTTCCTCTGCCGACCCGCCGATCTCACCGATCATGATGATCGACTTGGTCTCGTCGTCGGCGAGGAACATCTCCAGCACGTCGATGAACTCCGTGCCTTTGACCGGATCGCCGCCGATGCCGACGGCGGTGGTCTGGCCGAGGCCGACATTGGTGGTCTGGAACACAGCTTCATAGGTAAGCGTTCCCGAGCGCGAAACAACGCCCACCGAGCCCTTGCGGAAGATGTTGCCCGGCATGATGCCGATCTTGCATTCGTCGGGCGTCAGCACGCCCGGACAGTTGGGCCCGATCAGCCGCGACTTGGAGCGGTCGAGCCTTGCCTTGACCTTGACCATGTCCATAACCGGAATGCCTTCGGTGATGCACACGATCAGCGGGATCTCGGCTTCGATCGCTTCCAGGATCGCCTCGGCCGCACCCGCCGGCGGCACATACACGACCGAAGCGTTGGCGCCGGTCCTGGCCTTGCCTTCGGCGACGGTTGCGAAGATCGGCAGGTTCTCGCCCTTGGCGCCGGTCCAGGTCTCGCCGCCCTTCTTGGGGTGGATGCCGCCGACCATTTTCGTGCCGTGATAGGCCAGCGCCTGTTCCGTGTGGAACGTGCCGGTCTTGCCGGTCAGGCCCTGCACGAGCACCTTGGTGTTCTTGTCGACGAGAATGGACATGGGTGATTACGCCTCTGAATTCAGCGATTACAAGAAAGGATTGACGGCCCGCACCGAGCCATAAACCTGGTTGTGGTTGAGATCTTCGGTGTAGAAAATCGGTGCGCCGAGGCGCTCAGCGGCAGCGAGGAGCGCTGCGTCGTAATATTTGAGTTGATAGCGTCGCGCGACGCGCAAGCCGGCGATGACATAGTCCTGATCGACCGGGACAAACGGGAACGTGCCGAGAAACACCAGCCACTGGTCGACAACGGCATCGGCAGTGACGGATTTTCGCCGTGCGACATTCGCGAACTCAACCAGCGTCTGCCCAGAGACGCCAAAAGCGGTCTCGAGCACAAGCCTTTCTGCGATATCGTGTCGGCGGGGATCACTTGTCCTCTCCGAAGCCGCGTACAGGAGGACGTTCGAGTCGAGAAAGCATTCTATCTTCTCGTTCAGCATAGATCTCGTCCCGACTCCATTTGTATGCGGGGCCCAGGTCGAGCGGAGTTTCGGCCATGAGCTTGCGCATACCTTCCCGCGCCCAGGCAATCCGGTCTTCCTGCTCCACTTCATGCGCAAGCAGGGAACGAATGAGGGCGTTAAGCGTCGTCTTGCGACGTTCGGCAAGGCCTCGCGCCTGTTCAAGCAGGGTCTCGTCCATGGCTAGGGTGACATTCTTCATCGCTCGTCTCCACATAAATCCACAGTCTTAATATGTGTGATTATGTGTAAACCATCAACTGTCCTGTGCGCGATCTCCATCGCTCAGCCTTCCCCCGACTCGGAAGGCGGAACGCGCCGATAAAGCCCGCTCACCATCTCTTGCCAAGCGTCGCTGCCCACGGGCTGGAATTGCAACCGCATGCGATAGCTGTCCCTGCCGTCGAAGTCGTAGGTGACACGTGCGGCTCCTCGCGGCGATGAGCGCAGCAGCGTCAGGGTGTTGCCTTCCCACGCGCCGGTTGCCGGCGAGGCCGGCACAAAACCCATCGAATCGAACTGGTGCATGGTGACGACGCTGTTTTGCTGGTCGAAGCCGAAGACGCTATGCGCACCGAACGAGACCGTGCCGTCGCGGCGCTGGCGATAGCGCTGCACCACGAACAGGCCGCCGAACTGTGCCTCTGCCGTCACTTCCGACGTCGCCGGGCCACCATCGGCCCACTGTGTTTCCGCCACATCTTCCTCGCCCCGCCACGCGCCGACCAGCGCCTGCAGGCGCTGGTGATCGGCCGAGAGCGAAGAGAAGGTTGCAGCGTTCATGGGTCAGAGCCGCTTCAGGTCGGCGACGGTGAGATCACTCTTGGCGTTGCCGGTATTGAGCGTCGTCGCCGGCTCGAACATCAGCACCACCGGCTCCGCGGTGAGCGAGCGCGGCCGATGCTCGACGCCGCGTGGCACGACGATGAAATCGCCCTCGCCCAGCTCGACCGGACCGTCGCGGAAATCGATGGCGATGCGGCCACGCAGCACGAGGAAGGCTTCGTCCTCATTGTCATGCGCATGCCAGTCGAAGACATCGCCGAACTTGGCAACCTTCGCCTGACTGTCATTCACGTCGCCGGCAACATGCGGATCGAAGACTCGCTTGATCTTCTGATCCGCCGCTTCGACGAGGTTTATCTTGCGCGGAGGCACAGGCTCAGCCCTTCACCGCCGCCACGATCTTCTTGGCCGCGTCGTCGAGATCGTCGGCCGAAACAACGTTCAGCCCGCTGTCGTTGATGATCTTCTTGCCGAGCTCGGCATTGGTGCCTTCGAGCCGCACCACCAGCGGCACTTTCAGCCCGACTTCCCTGACCGCTGCGATCACGCCTTCGGCGATGACGTCGCACTTCATGATGCCGCCGAAGATGTTGATCAATATGCCTTCGACCGCCGGATCCCTGGTGATGATCTTGAACGCCGCCGTCACCTTCTCCTTCGACGCGCCGCCGCCGACATCGAGGAAGTTAGCGGGCTCGGCGCCATAGAGCTTGATGATGTCCATCGTCGCCATGGCAAGGCCGGCGCCGTTGACCATGCAGCCGATATTGCCGTCGAGCGCGACATAGGCGAGGTCGTATTTCGACGCCTCGATCTCCTTCTCGTCCTCTTCGGTGGTGTCGCGCAATTCCAGCACGTCGGGGTGGCGGAAGAGTGCGTTGTTGTCGAACGACACCTTCGCGTCGAGCACGCGCAGGTGCCCGTTCTTCATGACGATCAGCGGATTGACCTCGAGCAGGCTCATGTCCTTCTCGACGAAGGCCTTGTAGAGCAGCGGAAACAGCGTCTCGCCGTCCTTGGCCGCGTCGCCATCCAGATGATAGGCTGCGTTGATTTTTTTGACGTCGCCGGCGGTGACGCCTTTTTCGGGATCTATTGCCAGCGTGATGATCTTTTCCGGCGTGTCATGGGCGACGCCTTCGATGTCCATGCCGCCCTCGGTCGAGACGACGAAAGCGATGCGGCCGACCGAACGGTCGACCAGCAGCGACAGATAAAGCTCGCGCTCGATGTCGGCGCCGTCCTCGATATAGAGGCGGTTGACCTGCTTGCCGGCCGGGCCGGTCTGCTTGGTGACGAGCGTATGCCCAAGCATCTCCTTGGCGTTGGCGACGACTTCGGCCACCGACTTCGCCAGCCGCACCCCGCCCTTGGCGTCGGCGGGCAGCTCCTTGAACTTGCCCTTGCCGCGGCCGCCGGCATGGATCTGGCTCTTCACCACATAGAGCGGGCCGGGCAGCGCCTTGGCGGCGGCTTCCGCCTCGCTCGCCTCGAACACCGGCACGCCCTCGGCCACCGGTGCGCCAAAACCCTTCAGCAGCGCCTTGCCCTGATACTCATGGATGTTCATGGCTTACTATCTCCGGGTTACTTCGAGGCGAGATGTCACTTGGTGGAAAGATGTGGGGCGATGTTGACGCAGGCCTCGGTCAGGCCCTGCACCGCCGCTACCGAACTGTCGAACATCTTCTGCTCGCTCTTCGAGAGCTCGATTTCGATGATGCGCTCGACACCGCCGGCGCCGATCACCACGGGAACGCCGACATAGGTGTTTTTCACGCCATACTGGCCGGAGAGATGCGCCGCGCACGGCAGCACACGCTTCTTGTCCTTGAGATAGGCTTCGGCCATCGAGATCGCCGAGGCGGCCGGCGCGTAATAGGCCGAGCCCGTCTTGAGCAGGCCGACGATCTCGGCGCCGCCGTCACGTGTGCGCTGCACGATCTGGTCGAGCTTTTCCTTCGAGGTCCAGCCCATCTTGACGAGATCGGGCAGCGGAATGCCGGCAACGGTCGAATAGCGGATCATCGGCACCATGGAATCGCCATGGCCGCCGAGCACAAAGGCGGTGACGTCCTCGACCGAGACCTTGAATTCCTCGGCCAGGAAGTAGCGGAAACGCGAACTGTCGAGCACGCCGGCCATGCCGACCACATGGGTCTTCGGCAGGCCTGAGAATTTCTGCAGCGCCCAGACCATGGCGTCGAGCGGATTGGTGATGCAGATGACGAAGGCCTTCGGCGCGTATTTCTTGAGACCGGCGCCGACCTGTTCCATCACCTTCAGATTGATGCCCAGGAGATCGTCGCGGCTCATGCCGGGCTTGCGCGGCACGCCGGCGGTGACGATGCACACGTCTGCGCCCTCGATGCCGGCATAGTCGTTGACGCCGGTCAGCCTGGAGTCGAACCCGTCGACCGGCGACGACTGTGCTATATCGAGGCCCTTGCCCTGCGGAATGCCCTCGGCGATATCGAACAGCACCACGTCGCCGAGATCCTTGAGGCCGATCATGTGAGCGAGCGTGCCGCCGATCATGCCCGAGCCGATGAGGGCTATCTTGTTGCGTGCCATGTCAGGATGTTTTCCCTTTGTCTGTGACTGCGCCCAAATCTTAACGACTTGATGACGGCGTGAGGAAGAGGCCGGTATGCAGCGGAGAACCCGCGAGAATTAGCCGCACCCAATAGCTCCGGCTCGGAAAATATTCAATCGATTATTTTCGAGTGAATTATTTCAATCGGTTAGAAACAATGGGAATTACGTAAACGTCAAAGTTTGTAAGCCGACTTGGGAAGCTTTACACAATGATCGTGAAAATCTGAAGGCTGTTTCCGGGCGATGACGCCCTTGTGATGCGCGCCGCCAAATCTCCCCCCTCGAGGGG
>NZ_PZJX01000044.1 GCF_003034915.1 Mesorhizobium helmanticense
CGTCGGCCGTGAACTATCCGCAAGCTGTTGATCTGGCACGTTGATTAGGGCGGACGGCAGGTTTGGAATTGCAAGATTAGCGGTATTTGGGCGCTGTTTTCCTGCAAATCGGTTTTGCGATTCCCTTGTGCTGCGGAGCGTGATTCACTCGGTTCGGCGGCGGCGAATCGAGGGGACGGCGAATGTCCAGGCCACGCGAGAGGCGCGAGACGGGAGAGCAGGACCTATTTCGCTCCAGGCTCGATCAGATCATCAACATGAAGCACGAACTGGTGCGGCTGGCGCAGGCGATCGACTGGCCGGTGCTGGAGGAGCGTTTCGGCGCCGTCTATTCGGACGGCCCCGGCATGCCGCCGCTGCCGACCCGGCTGATGGCGGGGCTGGCGATCCTCAAGCACACCTTCAACCTGTCGGATGAGGTGTTGTGCGAGCGCTGGGTGGAGAACCCTTACTTCCAGTATCTCACCGGCGAGACGTTCTTCTGCCATACGCTGCCGTTCGACCGCTCCTCGATGACGCGTTGGCGCAGCCGTATGGGCGAAGACCGGAGCGTCGTGCTCTTGCAGGAGAGCCTCAGCCTTGCGGTCAAGACCGGGGCGATGAAGCCGGCCGACACGCGCCAGGTGATCGTCGACACCACCGTGCAGCCGAAGAACGTCATGTTCCCGACCGACGCCAAGCTCATCCACCGGGCGCGCGAACGGCTGGTGCGGCTGGCCAAGAGGACGGGTCTCCATTTGCGCCAGAGCTATGTGCGGGTCTCCAAGCTGGCGCTGATCAGCCACCAGCGCTATGCCCACGCCAAGCAGTTCAAGCGGGCCAACAAGGCGTTGCGCAGGCTCAAGACCTATCTCGGCCGGACCATTCGCGACATCTCCCGCCAGATCGCCGGTGATGCGAGGCTGGACGCGCTCTTCAAATGGCCGCTCTACCAGGCCGCCACCGTTCTCGAGCAACGCCAGCGCCAGCGCGGTCGCAAGATCTACAGCCTGCACGCGCACGAGGTGGAATGCATCGGCAAGGGCAAGGCGCATATGCCCTACGAGTTCGGGGTGAAGGTGTCGGTCGCCACCACGCTGAAGCGCTCCAAGGGTGGCCAGTTCGCCCTGCATGCAAAAGCATTGCCCGGCAATCCTTATGACGGCCACACGCTGGCAAGCGTCATCCCCGACATGGAAAAGACCATCGGCAACGAGATCGGCCGCATCCTCGCCGATGCCGGCTATCGCGGCCACAACGCACCGCAGAGCCACAAGTTCAGGGTCTTCACCGCCGGCCAGAAGCGCCGCGTCACCCCAGCCATCAAGCGCCAGATGCGCCGCCGCTCCGCCATCGAGCCCGTCATCGGCCACATCAAGGCCGAGCATCGGATGGGCCGCAACTACCTCGCCGGCCAGCAGGGCGATGTCCTCAACGCCATCCTGGCGGCCGCCGGCTACAACTTCTCCCTCCTGCTCAACTGGTTCAGGCAGCTTTTGTGGCTTCTCGTCGCAGCCCTCCAAAGTCAGCCAAACAAGATCGAAGCCTGACCAACCTCATTGTTCACGGTCGA
>NZ_PZJX01000045.1 GCF_003034915.1 Mesorhizobium helmanticense
CGAGACCGCGTCATTGGAATCATTAGATCATTAAAAACAAGAAAGATCGCGCTAATGAAGATTAGCTGGGCCGTGAGCCCGAATAGAAACGCGCGTTTCACGCGGCCCGCCCGGTGCTATCTTTTATCGACATCAGGCGACGGCTTTCGTTTTGCACGGTCCGCGCGGTCTCACCCTAGTCGCAACCGCGTCCATCATCTCGCAAAGATCGTCCATCGACCAGAGCTTGTCGGCAACGCCTGCAGCCAATGCAGGCGACATTTTTAGCGTCTCTTGAACGCGGATGAAGTTGTACCAGACAGTGCACAATTTTCCCAACCGGAAATGGCGTTTGCGCAATTTCAAACGGAGACACTACCCGCGCGTACCATACCTTTCGGCGTGCTGATTTCCGTTGCTGAAAACGCCTGAATCAACAGGTGCGCCCGAAGGCGCAACCTGCTGATATCGCGGACTTCCATACGATCGGGAAAGAAAATTGCCAGCTGGCCTGTAAGCCGGGTTCTGTATGGCCCTCGCCCCTTGCGGCGCGAGAACGTGGCGGCCATTCATCTTGGGCGCATATTGCCATGCGCCTCACGCAACCTACCCGGACGGTGAGCCGGAAACAGCCCCCGAGGGTTTCCCCTCGCACCGTCCCTATTCGGTCTTGCTCCCGGTGGGGTTTACCGTGCCGCTCCTGTTGCCAGTCGCGCGGTGGGCTCTTACCCCACCCTTTCACCCTTGCCCCGAATCCGGCAAAGCCGGATCGTGGCGGTTTGCTTTCTGTGGCACTTTCCCTGGGGTCGCCCCCGCCGGCCATTAACCGGCACCGTGTCTCCATGGAGCCCGGACTTTCCTCACCCGCAGCCTTTCGGCTTCGCGAGTGCGGCCGCCCGGCCAGCTGGCAAGGCGTATAAAGGGGTTCACGCCAAAAAACGCAAACGAAAAAAGCGACTTATGAGCAGTTCATGCAGGCGACCCAAGCGCGGCCATCTGCACCTTGACCTTGCCGCAATAAGCCGCCGACACCGGGTTCATGCGCTTGGCGGCATGGCCGGCATTGTACTTCAGGATCGTGCCGCAGGTGGTGCCGCCGCCGAGCCCGCGCGCCATGGCAAGATATTTCATTCCGTATCTGATGTTGGTGTCGGGATTGAACAGGCCCTTGACCGAGCCGGTGTAGCCCATCATCCGCGCTGTCGCCGGCTTGATCTGCATCAGGCCGATCTCGCCGGCGCCGCCGACGATGTTCGGCTGGTAATTGCTCTCGATCTTGACGACGGCGTTGGCAAGCGACACCGGCACGCCATAGGTGGCGGCATAACGGGCGATGATCGCCGAATACTGGCCAGTGCCGCCAGCCACCGCGGTCGGCACCGCCCTGCTCTTGCGGTCGATCGAGGCCGTCGTCGTCCGGTCGAGATGCTTCCTGTTGCGCTTCACATGCCGCTTGGAGACTGCCTTCTTCGCCGAGGTCGCCCTTTTTGCCGAAGTCACCTTTTTGGCCTTTACCCCAGCCGTTTTTTCAACTTTCGCGCTGGCTGTCCTCTTTGCCTTTGCGCCTTGGCCGGCTTTCGGCATGGCGGTCTTGCCGGCTGCGACAGTGAAGCCCTGGTCTGCTCGCTGGCTCAGTGGCGCGCCATTCGCCGTGCTGAAGGCAAAAGTCATTACGCCGGCAGCAACAGCTGCCGTTACAACGGTCAATTTCTGCATGTGATCCTGTTCTGTCTGAACCGCGCGAAGAACTTCACGCAGATACGCTAAATCAACATCGGAACATCCGGGAGGATTAGACGCCCGACAACTTGCACAGTGCGCCTTTGACGGTCGATTTGGCACCAAACAAGGCGAGGCAAGTCACTTTAAGTGACAGGTTGTAACTTTAGGGCGTAAAAAGACTACTTGGAAGAAGCTGTCCTTGCGGAAGCGAGCAACCGTTCCAGCGTACGGATCGTCGATCCGTCGGCGAGGCCGTCCACCTTGCGCTGCCGGAAATGCCGCTGGAAAGCGTCGACCGCGATTTCGGTCTGCCGGTCGAAAGCCCCCGATATCTCCACCCCATAACCGTAGAGCGCTAGCATCGATTGCAACGCCTCCACCTCGGCGCCTGCATCACCGGTCTTCAGCGCCGCGCCGCCCCTGATGGATGCAGCTTCGACGAGATGGCCGACACCGGCCTCGAACAGCGCCTTCCACGGGAACTTCTCACCCGGATCGATCTTGCGTCCCGGCGCCACGTCTGAATGGGCGAGCACCCGCTGGGGTGGAATGGAATGGCGATGGACGATCCCCTTGCACAGGCCGATCACGGCGTCGATCTGCCGTTTAGGGAAGCTGCGATAGCCCAGCGAATGTCCAGGATTGACGATCTCGATACCGATCGAACAGGAATTTATGTCGGTGCGTCCGAACCACGAACTCTTGCCGGCATGCCAGGCACGGTCGCTTTCCCTGACCATCTGGACGATCTGGCCGTCCTCATGGACGAGATAGTGCGCCGAGACTTCGCTGGCCGGATCGCACAGCCATGCTTCAGCGCCCGCGCCGGTCTTCATGCCGGTGTAGTGCAGCACGATCATGTCGGGCCTGATCGTTTCGCGTCGCGGACCGAAATTCGGCGATACCCTTACCTCGGCGTTCGGCTCGTCGGGCAGGAAGCCGCTCATGCGTGCCGCAGACCTCGCTCGATCATCTCATAGGCCGCGTTGATCGCGGCGATCCTGGTCGTCGCGATCTTGATGAATTCCTGAGGCAGACCGCGTGCGATCAGCCGGTCGGGATGGTTGTCCGAGACCAGCTTGCGATAACGCTTCCTGACCTCCTCGAACGGCTTTCCACGTTCGATGCCAAGCACGACATAAGGATCTCCGGCACCGAGATTGACGTGACGTGCCAGAATGCTCTGGTAGTGCGCCTCCTCGATCCGGAAGATCTCGGCGATGCGATGCAGGAACTGGCCTTCGCGCTCATGCACCAGCCCGTCGGCCTTGGCGATGTGGAACAGCCCGTCGAGAATGTCCTCCAGCATCACGCAGTTTGTATGGCCGGAGCCGCAAAGCTGCGCCATGCGCTCGGCATAGGTCTCGAACCCGGCAACGTCTTGCTTGGCCAGATCGTAGAGGCGCGCCACATTGCGCGTCTGCTCTCTCGGCACTTCGAATATTTCCTGGAAGGCCCGCACCTCATCTTGCGTGACGATGCCATCGGCCTTGGCCATCTTGGCAGACAGCGCGATCATCGCCACCGAGAAGGCAACGCGCCGGCGCAAATCGGCATCGCCGGAGAAAACCGTACGCACGGCCTCCACGACATCGGCGACACCCGACGAGGCTGAAGACGAAACGCGGGTAATGAAGTCGCCGAAGCGGTCCCAAATCGACATGAGGGCTTAATAGGACCAACCGGCCACCGCTATCAAGCGAAGACAATGCCGCAATGCTCCACGCCACCAATTTGGTGGCGCACAAAATAGCGGCTTTGCGGCGCTAGGCGCGCGTATCTTAAACGAGATGAAGGGAAGGCCGGCGTTGACCGGCCTCCCCCAAATTGGTCGTCTGAACTACTGCGCCGGGGCAGCAGGCGCCGCAGGAGCCGGAGCCGGTTCGGCTGGCTTCGTGGCGTCAGGGGCCGGCTGCATCGGCTGTTCGGCGGCCGGCGGATTGGTGCTCTGCGTTGTGGTATTATCGGTGCCGCTGTCGCTGCAGGCCGCAACGCCGAGCAATGCAAGCGCCGAAACCGACGCAAGAATGAGCTTTTTCATAACTTTTTCTCCTCTGATCACGCCGCCGTTACCGGTGGCGGTCGAGGACAAAATGCATGAGGCGGACATCAGTTTCGTAACGTTGCATTTCCACCTGTAACATCTTCATATCCTTTGGCGATTGCCCGCCGGGGCATCTCGAACTAACAGGATCGGACAGTGAAAATGCCGGGAGCCGTGTCGTGACCGCAAAATGGGATTTCTGGATCGACCGCGGCGGCACCTTCACCGATGTCATCGGCCGTGACCCCCAGGGCGCGCTACACCCGCGCAAGCTGCTGTCCGAAAACCCTGAAGCCTATGCCGACGCCGCCATCCAGGGCATTCGCGAGCTGCTCGGGCTGAAATCCGGCGCTCCGATCCCCGTTGGCCTGATCGGCGACATCAAGATGGGCACCACCGTTGCCACCAACGCGCTTCTGGAGCGCAAGGGCGACCGCGTGCTGCTGCTCATCACCAGGGGCTTTCGCGATGCGCTGAGGATCGCCTATCAGGCACGGCCCGACATCTTCGCCAAGGAGATCGTCCTTCCCGAACAGCTCTATGAGCGCGTCATCGAGATCGACGAACGCGTACGCGCCGACGGCAGCGTTGAAAGACTGCTCGACATCGCCGCGTGCCGGCCGGCCATCGAGCAGGCCAAGGCTGAGGGTATCGATGCGGTGGCTATCGTCTTCATGCATGCGTGGAAATATCCCGACCATGAGAAAGCAGTCGCCAAAGTCTGCAGGAAATTGGGTTTTGGTCAGGTTTCGGTCAGTCACGAAGTCTCGCCGCTGATCAAGCTGGTCGGCCGCGGCGACACCACCGTGGTCGACGCCTATCTCTCGCCGATCCTGTCGAGATATGTGCACAGGGTGGCGGGGGAGCTGGGCGCTGCGCCAATCTCCCCCCTTGTGGGGGAGATGTCGGCGAAGCCGACAGAGGGGGGCGCTGTCCCGCCAACGTCTCGTTCTGTCACGCCCCCCTCTGCCCTGCCGGGCATCTCCCCCACAAGGGGGAACATCGGCCAATCCCCCCGCCTGATGTTCATGATGTCGTCGGGCGGCCTCACCGCCGCCGACATGTTCCAGGGCAAGGACGCGTTGTTGTCCGGCCCGGCCGGCGGCGTCGTCGGCATGGTCGAGACGGCGAAGCTCGCCGGCTTCGACAAGGTCATCGGCTTCGACATGGGCGGCACCTCGACCGACGTCGCCCATTATGACGGCGATTACGAGCGCGCCTTCGACACCGAGGTCGCCGGCGTGCGCATCCGTGCGCCGATGATGCGCATCCACACCGTCGCCGCCGGCGGCGGCTCGGTCCTGCATTACGAGGCTGGTCGCTTCCGCGCCGGCCCGGACTCGGCCGGCGCCAATCCCGGCCCGGCCGCCTACCGGCGCGGCGGGCCATTGGCCGTCACCGACGCCAATGTCATGCTGGGCAAGCTGCAGCCCGATTTCTTCCCGGCGATTTTCGGCCCCGGCCAGGATGAGCCGCTCGATGTGGAGGTCGTCCGCGGCAAATTCGCAGCACTTGCCACCGAAATCGGCGATGGCCGCGCGCCCGAGGCGGTCGCGGAAGGCTTCGTCACCATCGCCGTCGAGAACATGGCCAACGCCATCAAGAAAATCTCCGTGCAGCGCGGCTACGACGTCACCGAATATCTGCTGAACTGCTTCGGCGGCGCCGGCGGCCAGCACGCTTGCCTGGTTGCCGACGCACTCGGCATGGAGGCGGTGCTGATCCACCCCTTCTCCGGCCTGCTTTCGGCCTATGGCATTGGCTTGTCCTCGGTCTTTGCCTCCCGCCAGCAGGCGCTGCTCAAACCTCTTGCCGAAGAGTCCCGAACCGAGATCGGCAACCTCATTGCCAGCTTGAGAAGGGCCGTCACCGCCGAACTCTCGGTGCAAGGCATCGCCGAGGACGCGGTTGCCGCGAAGCCGGTGCTGCACATTCGCTATGACGGCACCGACACGACACTGCCGGTGAATTTCGAGGGAGACTCGATTTTCCAGGCCAGGCGCGATTTCGAAATCGCCCACAAGGCGCAGTTCGGTTTCGTCTATGACGACAAGCCGATGATCGTCGAGACGGTCGGCGTCGAAGGCACCGACACCGGCGGCGCCGGCCGCGACGAAAGTGATTCAGAAACCGAAGATCTCACGTTAAACCCTTCGCAGACCCGCGAAATCTTCACCGAAGGAGAGTGGCGCAATGCCGGCGTCTTTCGCCGCGAGGGGCTTAAACCAGGGCACAAGATTGCTGGCCCTGCCCTGATCATCGAGCCGAACCAGACCATCGTCGTCGAACCGGGCTGGCAAGCCGAAATCACCGCCAAGAACCACGTGCTGCTGCGCCGCGTCGAAAAAAAGCTCCGGCAAGCGGCGCTCGGCACCGGTCTCTCCGGGAAGATGGGGGCCGATCCGGTCATGCTGGAGGTCTTCAACAATCTCTTCATGTCGATCGCCGAGCAGATGGGCGTGACGCTGCAAAACACCGCCTATTCCGTCAACATCAAGGAAAGGCTGGATTTCTCCTGCGCCGTCTTCGACCGCCATGGCGCGCTGGTCGCCAACGCACCGCACATGCCGGTGCATCTCGGCTCCATGGACCGTTCGGTGGAAACCATCATCCGGCTCAACTCGGGCGACATCCACTCCGGCGACGTCTTCGCCCTCAACGCACCCTACAATGGCGGTACGCACCTGCCTGATATAACGGTCGTCACGCCGGTGTTCGATGACGCCAGGAAGAATATCCTCTTCTACGTCGCCTCGCGCGGCCACCATGCCGATATCGGCGGCACGGCGCCCGGCTCGATGACGCCGCTCGCCACCACCGTCGACGAGGAAGGCGTGCTGTTCGATAATTTCCGCATCGTCGATCGCGGCCGCTTCCGCGAGAAGGAACTGGAGACGCTGCTCACCGATCACCCCTACCCGGCGCGCAACCCGCACCAGAACATCGCCGACCTCAAGGCGCAGATCGCCGCCAACGAAAAGGGTGTCGCCGAGCTGCGCAGGATGGTCGTGCATTTCGGCCTCGATGTCGTTGAGGCCTATATGGGCCATGTCCAGGACAATGCGGCCGAAAGCGTGCGCCGTGTGCTGGAGCGCTTGCCCGACAGTTCCGTATACGAATATCCAACCGACACCGGCCAGGTGATCAAGGTCAAGATATCAGTCGACCGGGAAAAGCGCGAGGCGACGGTCGACTTCACCGGCACGTCGAAGGTCGAGAAGAACAATTTCAACGCGCCCGAGCCGGTGGCGCGCGCCGCCGTGCTCTACGCCTTCCGCGTCATGGTCGAGGACATGATCCCGATGAATGCCGGCTGCCTGCGCCCCATCAACATCGTCATCCCCGATGGCTGCATGCTGAAACCCGCCTACCCCGCTGCCGTCGTCGCCGGCAATGTCGAGACCTCGCAGCATGTCACCAACGCGCTGTTCGGCGCCATGGGCGCGATGGCCAATGCGCAGGGCACGATGAACAACCTCACCTTCGGCAACAAGCAGTACCAATATTATGAGACGATCTGCTCGGGTTCGCCGGCCGGCCGGATGAACTCCGGCCGCGGCTTTGCCGGGACCTCCGGCGTCCACACCCACATGACCAATTCGCGCCTGACCGACCCGGAAGTGCTGGAACTGCGGTTCCCCGTGCTGCTCGAGGATTTCCATATCCGCGAAGGCTCCGGCGGCAAGGGCAGATGGAGTGCCGGCGACGGCACCAAACGCACCATCCGTTTCCTCGAAAAGATGGAATGCGCGATCCTGTCCTCGCACCGCAACCGCCCGCCCCAAGGCCTCGACGGCGGTGGCGACGGCGAGGCCGGCTCGACCAAGGTCCGTCGCAAGAGTGGCACGGTCGAGATGCTGAAAGCCTGCGACCAGACCGTGCTCGACGCCGGCGAGGCCGTCATCCTCACGACACCCACGCCAGGCGGCTTCGGCAAGCGATAAGGAGGCACCAACAAGACTGTCACCGGCTTGTCATGACGCTGCGCTACCCGCTTGCGGCAAAGCAAACGGGGAATCAGCTTGTCATGACGGATCTTTCCGGGGAACTCGTTTTTCGACGTGGCAAGGAAGTTGGAAAAGCCGTCTATCAGAACCGTCCGCTGTCGAAAGCCGGTATCTCCGAGCGGCTGTTCGCCTTGCTGTTTTCCGGCCTTGTCTACCCGCAGATCTGGGAAGACCCCGATGTCGACATGGAGGCGATGCAGCTTGGCCAGGGCCATCGCATCGTCACCATTGCGTCCGGCGGCTGCAACATCCTCGCCTATCTCACCCGCTCGCCCGAAAGCATCGACGCCATCGATCTCAACGCCGCCCACATCGCGCTGAACCGCATGAAGCTGGAGGCGGTGCGCCATCTGCCGTCGCAGGCCGACCTGTTTCGCTTCTTCGGCGCCGCCGACACCAGCCATAATTCACAGGCCTACGACCGCTTCATCGCTCCGCATCTCGATGCGGTCAGCCGCCACTATTGGGAGCGGCGCAACTGGCTCGGCCGTCGCCGCATCGCCGTCTTCGACCGCAACTTCTACCAGACCGGCCTGCTCGGCCTGTTCATCGCCATGGGCCACCGCACGGCCAAATTCTTCGGCGTCGATCCCGCTGGCATCATGAAAGCGAAGAGCCTGGCCGACCAGCGCCGCTTCTTCAACGAGGAGCTGGCGCCCGTCTTCGAAAAACCGTTGCTGAAATGGGCCACCTCGCGAAAAGCCTCGCTGTTCGGCCTCGGCATTCCGCCGGCCCAGTACGATTCGCTGATCACCTCGGGCGACGGCACCATGGCCAGCGTCCTGAAAGCCAGGCTGGAAAAGCTCGCCTGCGATTTTCCGTTGCAGACCAATTACTTCGCCTGGCAAGCTTTTGCGCGCCGCTATCCCGACCCGGGCGAAGCAGCGCTCCCCGCCTATCTCGAAAAGCGCAACTACGAGACGATCCGCAACAATGTCGATCGCGTCGCCATCAACCACGCCAATCTGATCGAATTCCTCGCCGCCAAGGATGCCGGCTCGGTCGACCGTTTCGTGCTGCTCGACGCGCAGGACTGGATGACCGACGACCAGCTCAATGCGTTGTGGGCCGAGATCACCCGCACCGCATCCACTGGCGCCCGCGTCATCTTCCGCACCGCCGCCGAACCCAGCCTTCTGCCCGGCCGCGTCTCGAATTCGCTGCTCGACCAGTGGAATTATGAGGACGAGGCCTCGCGCGAATTCTCGGCCCGCGACCGTTCGGCCATCTATGGCGGCTTCCACCTCTATGTGAAGCGGGACGCATGAGCACGAGCGAGCTGCCGGCCGGGCACGGCGAACCGCCGATCGGGCATGCCGAACTGATGGACGGCGTCTATCGCTGGCAGCGCCATTTCTACGACCTGACCCGCAAATATTACCTGCTCGGCCGCGACCGGCTGATATCGGGACTCGACGTGCCGGCCGGCGGCACCGTGCTCGAACTCGGCTGCGGCACCGGCCGCAACATCGTGCTTGCCGCCCGCCGCTATCCCGATGCCCGCTTCTTCGGTCTCGATATTTCGGCCGAAATGCTGGAGACGGCCAGTGCGGCCATGGCCCGCGAAGGCCTGCCCGGCCGTGTTACGCTGGCGCGCGGCGACGCCACCGATTTCGATGCGAAGACGCTGTTCGGCCTGGCCACCTTCGACCGCATCTTCGTGTCCTATTCGCTATCGATGATCCCCGGCTGGGAAAAGACCGTGTCGGCCGCACTTGCCGCCCTTTCACCTGATGGCTCGCTGCATGTCGTCGATTTCGGCCAGCAGGAAGCCCTGCCCCGCTGGTTCCGCACGCTGCTGCGAGGCTGGCTGGGAAAATTCCACGTCGAGCCGCGTAAAGCGTTGCGCGACGTCCTGGAATCGGAATCCGCAAGAGTTGGCGCAAGCCTTCGGTTCAGAACGCTCTATCGCGGCTACGCCTGGTTGGCGATCGTCGGCTAGCGAAACCTTCTTCCGATCGGCTGGTGGCGTTATTTAAGCGCTTTCACCAGCGCCGCCACCATCGTCTGCGGCCGGTAGCCGAGCTTGGCCGGTGTCAGGCCGAGCCGCACCACTACGAGCTTCTCGGAGGGAATGATGGCGATCGTCTGCCCGTCATGCCCCTCCATCCAGTATGTATCTTGAGGCAGGCCGGCGGCAACGCCGGCGCCGGGGCTTTCCTCGTCGCCCGGACCTTCGATCCACAATTGGCCCTTGCCGTAGACTTTCGAGGCGGGTGTGGCTTCCCGCATCCAGCCGACGAAACCGGCCGGCAAGATCTCCTTGCCGTTCCAGACGCCGTCCCGCAGCATGAACTGGCCGAAGCGCGCCCAGTCGCGCGCCGTGGCGTAGAGATAGGACGAGCCGACGAAGGTGCCATGCTCGTCGGCCTCGAGCACCGCGCTCTGCATGCCGAGGGGATTGAACAGGGCGACCCTTGGCCATGCCAGCGCCTTGTCCTTGTCGCCGATCGCATCCTGCCACAGCCGGGACAGCATCACCGCCGTGCCGCTCGAATAGGAGAACACCTTGCCGACGTCGCCGGTCAGCGGCTTGGATTCGGCAAAGCCCGCCATGTCAGGCTCGAGATAGAGCATGCGCGTCACGTCGGCGACGTCGCCATAATCCTCGTTGAATTCGAGCCCGCTCGACATCGCCATCATGTCGGCCAGGCTGATGGCGGCGCGGCCATCGGCTTTCCAGGGGCCGAACAGGCCCTGGTTGGTCATCGCCATCTTGCCGTCCTTCACCACCGTGCCGACGATGGCGGCGTTCACCGTCTTGGTCATCGACCAGCCGAGCAGCGGCGACTTCTCGGAAAAGCCGTCGCCATAGCGCTCGGTGACGATGCGGCCGTTCTTGACCACCACCACGGCGCGCATGCCGGAACCGGTCAGCGCCACATCGTCGAGAATCCTGGCGATTTCGGGATTCTGCGAGGCGTCGACCTTGTCGCCTTCCGGCCACAGCGCGTCAGGTGGCGGCGCCGGCGTCAACGCCGCCCCGGTGAAGGTATTGGCAGCGGCGATGTCGCCGTCCGGAACCGAAGCACAGCCAAGCCCGTCGCGAACGACCGCGACGCTCTTGCCAAACACACCGAACAGCCCGGCCGAAACCGTGCCCTTTTCCTTGTCCACCGTCACCCGCATCAGCCTCAACAGCGGATGGCCTGGCGCCTGTACATCGACGGCAAGTACGTCGTCGACATCGCGTCCCGCGATGAAGACATTCGAGCAGACGATCTTGGCCGAATAGCCCGAGCCGACGCGGATCAGTTCAGGCGGCGCGAAATAGAGCCAGGCAGCGAGTGCGACGACCGCCAGCACGACCAGCCCCAGCAGCCACTTGACGATCTTCGCAACGGTCCGCATTTTCCGCTTTCTAGGTCGGCACAAGGCTTATGTCATCGATTTGCCGCCATTGCTTCCGCAAATCGTGCTTCTTGTCGAGCGCCGTCAACCTGTTATCAACCATGATCGGCGATCACGGATGCATGTCGCCCAAAAGTGCCCAGCGGTTTTGGGCGACATGCATCAAACAAGGATATCGGGCGATCCCATGGGGTGAGCGTCCGGCAGGGGGCCAGACCGAGGGGGCACCCAGGAAACAGACCCATCAGCGGCCGGCTGAAACCGGCTCAGGAGTAGTGATGCGCCGTTTCGCGGTCCTCATCATGCTTGCACTGCTTGGCGCCTGCTCGACAGTCGACGATCTTGCGCCGTTGGCGCCGTCAGGCTCCAGTCCGACTGTTGCGGTACGGGCTCCCCGTTTCGCCGACTCCGATCCGCATGAATGGGACAGCGGCGCGCCGTGGAATTATGCCGTCCACGGCACCGACGTCTCCAAGTACCAGACCTCGGTCGACTGGCCGGCGGCCAGGGCCAGCGGCATCTCCTTCGTTTTCATCAAGGCGACCGAAGGTGGCGATCGCTTCGATAACTTTTTTGACGAGCATTGGAGCCGCACGAAAGCGGCCGGAATTCCGCGCGCGGCCTACCATTTCTATTATTTTTGCACGCCCGCCGCCACGCAAGCGCGCTGGTTCATCCGCAACGTGCCCAGAGACCGGTCGGCGCTACCGCCTGTTCTCGACATGGAATGGAACCCACAATCGCCGACCTGCAAGCTGCGACCCGACGCTGCAACGGTGCGCAGCGAGATGAGCATCTTCCTGGATATCCTCGAGAAGCATTACGGCAAGAAGCCGATCATCTACACCTCGATCGATTTCTTCGATGACAACAATTTGTCGACCTTCCGCGGCTATCCCTACTGGCTGCGTTCGGTGGCCGGCCACCCGCGCGAGAGATACGGCAGCCACCCCTTCACCTTCTGGCAGTATACAGGAACCGGCATCGTGCCGGGTATCCCGGGCAAGGCCGACATCAATGTCTTCAACGGCTCGGAAGCCGCCTGGAACAAATGGCTGCGGCAGAACACCCGTTGACACCGGGCCTGTCGCCTGCTTTCGACACAGCCGGTAGCGGATTTACGTGACGCCCGTCTTGGACGCCCGTCTTGGAAGACCGCATTTGTTTCGAAAGGATCGCGATGCGATTGCGCTTTGAAATTCTCGCGGCGCTGTTCCTGACCGCTTCGGCCCTGCCGGCGGCGGCGCAGCAATGCGGCGGCGATTTCGAGGCCTGGAAGCAAGGTGTGGCGGCGGAAGCCAGGGCGGCCGGTGTCGGCAGTGCCGGCCTCGATGCGCTGGAGAAAGCCACCATAGATGACAAGGTGCTGGCGCGCGACCGCTCCCAGGGCGTGTTCACCCAGACCTTCCTCGAATTCTCCAACCGCATGATCTCGCCCCACCGGCTGAAGCAGGGCGCGGTCAATCTGAAGAAATATGCCGATGTCTTTGGCCGCGCCGATCGCGAATTCGGCGTCCAGGCGCCGGTCATCGCCGCCTTCTGGGCGCTGGAAACCGATTTCGGCGCCGTGCAGGGCAATTTCCACACGCTGAATGCGCTGGTGACGCTCTCGCATGACTGCCGCCGCCCGCAACTGTTCCGGCCGCAGATCGTGCCGCTGCTGACGCTGATCGACCGGGGCGTACTGCCGGCCGACGTCACCGGCGCCTGGGCCGGCGAGATCGGCCAGACGCAGATGCTGCCTTCCGACTATCTGACCCGCGGCGTCGATGGCGACGGCGACGAAGTGATCGACCTGCGCGGCAGCGCGCCCGATGTGATCATGACCACGGCCAGCAAGATCATGTCGCGCGGCTGGAAACGCGATCAGCCCTGGATCGAGGAAGTACGCGTGCCCGACGATATGCCGTGGGACCAGACGGGGCGCACCAACAAGCTGCCGCTGACGCAGTGGGCGCAGTGGGGCGTCACCAATCTCGACGGCACGCCGCTTGTCGACAATGGCCTGAAGGCGGGTCTGGCGCTGCCCATGGGCCGCAAGGGACCGGCCTTCCTGGCCTACGACAATTTCGACGTCTATCTCGAATGGAACCAGTCCTTCACCTATGCGCTGACCGCGGCCAATCTCGCCGCCAGGCTGGCGGGCGCCCCGCAGATCGACCCGCGCAATCCCGAACTCGGCCTCAATGGCGACCAGATGAAGGCGCTGCAGACCAGGCTCGAAGCCAAAGGCTATGACGTGGGTACGGTCGACGGCATTCTGGGCACCAACACCCGCGAAGCGATACGCAAAGAGCAGAAGCGGCTCGGCCTCCCCGTCGATGGTTGGCCGACGCCGGACCTTCTGGCGAAGTTGTAGAAATTGGCGTGGAGCATCGCGGAATCAACGCCTGAACCCCTAAACCGAGTTGCAACTGCAAACGTCAATTACCGGTAAGAAATAATTTACCTTTACTAAAGAAATATTAATCCGCCCGTCGCTTAGAAATATGCGAAACTATACTGTGTTCACCTTCAACCATGCGGGGGTGAACCATGGCTACCAAGCTTGCCTTGCCGTTGATAAGTTACAAGCAGCCGCTCTTCGCGCGCGAGGAACTGGTCAGGCGCTGGGGCGATCGGCATCATTTCGTCCGGTCCGCGAGCGAACTTGAAGCATTCATCGATATCGTTTCACGCCGAAAGGAATTCAGGTCGATGGAAATCGATCGAAAGCTGGCGATGGAGGCTCTCGATTTCTACAACAAGGTCGTGGCCGATGGCCGTTACATCTGGCAGCTGCGCGATCGCGGCCAGGACGTGGCCAAGGAGCTGGGCGTCAAGGTCTCGAAGAAAGCACTGGATGTCGTGGTTGGCGCAGCCGGCGTCACCATGCCTGCCGAGATGGGCAATGACGTGACGATTGTCGTGGCGGTGGTGATCGTCATTGCTTGCGCGGCCAAGCCCGGAGATATCCGCGAAATCATCATAGATCATTCGCAGGCCGTCGAACTGAAGATGTAGCGGGCCGGGCGATGTTTGTTGCTCGCAGCCCCCGCGTCGCACTCGCTGCCTTGCCCTGGGCTGACATGTCCGAGCCGAGCCTTGGCTTGTCCATCCTCAAGGGGCAGCTGGCGCGCGACGGGATTGAAGCCCGCGTCTTTCATCTCTACCTCGATATGCTCCGCACGATGACGGCGGAAACCTACCGCTTCTTCTCGGAAGAGTGGGGGCTGAACGAATTCTTGTTCACGGGCGTGTTGCAGGAAACCCTGAGCGACGATCAATACGATGAGTTGCTAAGGCTCTCCGAAGGGCTGAGCCAGCGGCACTCGCGTTACCGCGAGCCGCTTGAGGTGGCTGAAGCCGCACTACGCATTCGCGAGAAGATCGTACCTGATTTTCTCAACTATTCGCTGCGGAAGATCCTCGCCATCAATCCGACAATGGTGGGGTTGACCTGCATGTTCGATCAGACGGTCGCCTCGATCGCACTGGCGCGGTTGATCAAGACCGCGCGGCCGGAAGTCCTGGTCGTGCTCGGTGGCTATGCGCTCGAAGGCCCGCCTGGCGATGTTGTGCTGCGTGCCTTTCCGTGGATCGACGCGGTCGTGCGTGGCGACGGAGAGCCGGTGGTGGCGGCCTTGGCGCGCGCCTCGGTGACGCACGGCGACGAACGGCCGAAGATTGCCGGAGTCACATGGTCGTGCGCGAATGGCAACCGCGTCAGTCTGCCGGCGGATATTGGCATCATCGAAGAGAGCCCGGATCCGGTTTACGACGATTGGTTCGCGGACGTCACGGAGCTAAGGGCCGAAGCCGAGGTCGAGGTCAGGACCAAGCTTCTGCCAGTTGAGGCGTCGCGCGGCTGCTGGTGGGGTCAGAAGCATCATTGCGTATTCTGCGGCATCGACGAGAAGGCTCTGAAATACCGCATGAAATCGCGCGCCGCGGTGGTCGATATGCTTGGCCGCATGCACGCCCGATATGGCGCGATGAAGTATCGTTTCTCCGACTACATCATGTCGCGCGAACTGGTTGCCGCCTTGCCTGAGCTCGCCGAGCACACGCCGAGGTTTGAACTGTCGAGCGAGATCAAGGCCAACCAGACGCCGGCGCGCATGGAGGCAATGGCGCGCGCCGGTTTCGTCGAACTGCAGCCGGGCATCGAATCCTTCTCAAGCCGCATTTTGCGGCTGATGGACAAGGGCGTTACATCAGCAGCCAATGTCACGACGATCAAGAACGGCTGCCTGCGCCGTGTAATCATCCACTACAATCTTCTGTTCAATATCCCGGGCGAAACCGTGGAGGACTATGCCAACGTCCTCCAGATGATCCCGAGGATCTACCATCTGATCCCGCCCGTCAGCCGTTCGGAAGCGTTCGTGACGCGGTTTGCGCCGCTGCATTCGAATCCGAAGCGATTTGGCTACGACGGAGAGATCGTCCATCACGACTGCTACAAGATCCTCTTCTCTGGCGAGTACAAGAAGGAGAACGGGATAAACCTCAACGACTATGCCTATTACTTCCGTTCGTACGTGCACCCGCCCGAAGAGTTGGCGCAGGCGCACTCACTGCTGGTGCGGCAGGTGAACCATTGGAAGCGGCAATTTCGCGAGCGCCACGTTTGGCTCGACTATGAGGAGCGCGGCGGGACCATCTATGTGTCGGATACCCGCTTTTCCGCTGACGAGACGCTCGTCGCGCTCGACGGCTGGCAGCGCGCCGTGTTCCTGGCATTCGCGTCGCAGCCAAGATCGGCCGGCAATGTTGCGCAGGAGCTTGGCTGCAGCGAACGCGATATCGCCGACCTCGTCGACGAGATGGAGCCTTACCGCTTGTTCTGGCGCGACGAGGATTTGATCCTGAACGTCGCGCTGCCGAAACAGGAAAGCCGCGCCAACCTGGCGGCGCGCTGGCACGAAGGTTGGCCATCGATCTGGTGCTGATGCAGCCACCTTGCCACTGACTGCTTGCGGCTTAGTCCGCCATCGTCTCCAAACTCGCAAACCCTTGCGGCGCGTCGCCCTCGTCGAACGGGGTCGTCACCTCGACGAATGTGTCGGGATAAAAGCCGTTGAAGCGGGTCCGCAGCGACAGCGAGTAGGCGCCGATATGGCCGATCTCGATCCAGTCGCCGGTGTCGACGGTTTCCGGCAGCCAGAATGGGCGCGACAGGATGTCAACGGAATCGCAGGTCGCGCCGCAGACCTTGAACGGCACGATGTTCTTCTCCGCGCCATTGCGCGAGCGGATCGCGGGATCGGGGATGAAGCGCGCCGGCAACGTGATCTTGCCGGTCCATGAATCCGACAGCGACGCCCAGATGCCGTCATTGATGTAGAGCCGCTTGCCCTTGCGCAGCAGCACGCGAACGATCAGCGACAGGCATCGCGCCACGATCACCCTGCCCGGCTCCGCCACCAGCGGCATCTGGTCGAATTGATACTCCTTCAGGTCGCCGGAAAGCCGCGACATGATCTGGCCGAGCGACGGCATCTCGATCTGCTTGCGGTTGGGATCATGGCCGTATTCGGCCGGAAAGCCGCCACCGACATCGAGTCCCGCCACATCGAAGGTCAGCCGGTTGCGCACCCAGTCGGCGGAGGCCAGCGCCCGCTCATAAGTGTCGGGATCCTCGATCTGGGAGCCGACATGGAAGCATAGGCCGACCTTGTAGCCGGTCCGGTTCAGCCGCTCGGCGAGTTCCACCGCATAGGCCGGCCCGGCGCCGAATTTCTTCGACAACTCATAAGCGGCCGATCCCTTGGTCTGGATGCGCACGAACACGGTGATGGCCCCCGGGTCGATGTCGAGCGCCCGCACCACGCGCGTCAGCTTGGTGAGCTCGTCCTCATGGTCGAGCGAGATGACGCGGATGGCGTATTTCTCCAGCGCCAGCTTGATGTCCGACTGCGCCTTGACCGGATGCATGTAGAGCATTTCGGCATCGGGCGAGACCGCGCGCACGGCGGCGAATTCCCCCGGCGAGGCGACGTCGAAGGCGCCGACGCCGGCTTCGACCAGCGCCTTAAGCACGATCTGCTCGCCATTGGTCTTGACCGCATAGGCGGTCTTGCCGGGAAACATGCCCATGAATTGCCTGGCGTCGGCCTTCAGCACCTGTGGGCGAAAGCAATAGACCGGATCGTCCGGGCGAAGCGCCAGCGCCGCTTCGCGGGCATTTTCGAATCGCTGCATGGACGAATCCCTTGACTGAGGCTGCGCACAATTAATCCAAGCTATGCGCGAATGAAAACAATTCTGTGTCTCGCGCCCCTGACGCTGCGGGGCTAGGCCTGATGGCGGGAATGCTAAGCCAATAATCGGGTTTCGGGTGGCTCTTGTCGCGGGACCCGCTATTGGCTTCAGCCTGACTGGCCCGGAGGAGGGACAATTCACATGGCCATAGCTGCCAACACGGCCACGACACGTGGACCCATGGTGCTGAAGGACTGGGGGCAGCTCCTGCTGCTTGGCGCGATCTGGGGCGGCTCGTTCTTCTTTGCCCGCATTGCGGTTGCCGAACTTACCCCGCTGGTGCTGGTGCTGTTTCGCGTCGCCATCGCGGCAATGGCGCTTCAGCTCTATCTCACCCTGCGCGGTCCCTCCTTCCGCCTTGCCTTGCCGCATGCCGGCCTGTTCTTCCTGCTGGCGCTCGCCAACAACGTCATCCCCTTCTCGCTGATCTTCGCCGGCCAGACCGAGCTTGGCGCCGGCGTCGCCTCCGTGCTCAATTCGACGACGCCGTTCTGGACGCTGATCCTTGCCAACGCGCTGACATCGGACGAAAAACTCTCCTGGAACAAGCTTGCCGGCATCGCGCTTGGCATCGCCGGTACTGCTGTCATGATCGGGCCCGGCCTGCTTGCCGGGCTGGGCGGCCCGGTGTGGGCGAAATTCGCGCTGATCGGCGCATCGATATCCTATGCGATCGCTCTGATGATCGCCCGTCGCTTCAAGGGTGTGCCCTCGCCGGTCATCGCCACCGGACAGCTGACCGCCTCGACCATCATCATGATCCCGGTCGTGCTCATCGCTTACGGCCCGACCGGCCTGTTTGCTGCCTCGCCGCCGATCTGGGCGGCGGTGCTGGCGCTGGCATTGCTGTCCACCGCCTTCGCCTACATTCTCTATTTCAACCTCGTCGCCTCGGCCGGCGCCACCAACGCCTCGCTGGTCACGCTGATCGTACCGGCCAGCGCCATCCTGCTTGGCTTCCTGTTCCTCGGCGAACGGCTCGAATTGTTCGAGCTCGGCGGCATGGCGCTGATCGCCTTCGGCCTCGTCACCATCGACGGGCGCATGTTCGCCCCGCGTCGGATTGGAGCTGCTCCGACACCTTGAATCGTCGCCTCGGTCCGAAAATCGATTCTGATTTCGGGCCGATCCAGCTCTGTCATCCTCAATATGGCCTAGGCTTTGCCACAATTTATTCACAAGGCCGCAGCCGGCTTTTGCCGAAGAGTTTCAATGATTAAGGGCAGGAAGCGGGTCGCAATTTCCACAATCTCGTCGCATTGCAGCACATTTTCCGCTTGCCTGTGGCACAAATGAACCTAGACTCTCGGACATAGCTCTTTAAGAGGAGGCTATGGAATGGGACTCACGAGGCCAATCAACGCACTGATGATTTGTGCTGCGTTTGCCTTCATCGGAGCCCTCATTATGGGCTTTCTTCCGTAGACCCGCCAGAGCGGGGAGAGACCAGCACGAATAAGCTAAATCATTGAAAAGGCCGGGTTTTTACCCGGCCTTTTTGCATTCCTCTGAAGGTCGGCGGGCTTATGCCGCCGCTGAGCCCGCCGCCTCCACCTCATGCGAGCGGATGCCGATCATGTGGCAGATGGCAAAGACGAGATCGGCGCGATTCATCGTGTAGAAGTGGAAATCGCCGACGCCGCGCTCGACAAGATCCAGCACTTGCTCGGCCGCCACCGCCGACGCGACCAGCGCATGCGTCTGCGGGTCGTTCTGCAGTCCGTCGAAGCGTTCTGCCAGCCATGCCGGCACCAGCGCGCCGCAGCGCGACGAGAAATTGGCGACCTGGGTAAAATTATGCACCGGCAATATGCCCGGCACGATCGGGATGTAGATGCCGGCCCGACGCGCCTTCTCGACATAGCGCTCATAGAGATCATTGTCGAAGAAGAACTGGGTGATCGCCCGCGTCGCGCCATTGTCGGCCTTGCGCTTCAGCATGTCGAAATCGGTGGCGAAGTCCGGGCTTTCCGGGTGCTTCTCCGGATAGGCGGAGACCGAGATGTCGAAATCGCCAATCCCCTTCAGCGCCCCCACCAGCTCGGCGCCATTGGCATAGCCGTCCGGATGCGGCTGGTAGGCCGCGCCGACGCCCTCGGCCGGGTCGCCGCGCAGGGCGACGAAGCGCTTGACGCCCATATCGGCGAATTCCTGCACCACCGCGTCGACCTCGTGACGCGCGGCGTTGACGCAAGTCATGTGCGCGGCCGGCGTCAGCGCCGTTTCGTTGAGGATGCGCTTGACCGTGCGGGCCGTACGCTCGCGCGTCGAACCGCCGGCGCCATAGGTGACGGAGACGAATTTCGGCCTGAGCGGCTCCAGCCGGGTGACGGTGTCCCACAGCCTTGCCTCCATCTCGTCGTTCTTCGGCGGGAAGAACTCGAACGAAACCCGGATCTTGTCGCCGATATCGGGACGGCGGGAAAAGCGGAACTGGTTCATCAGGCGGTTTCCCCTATTGGATATGCATTGACCGCTTGGCGGTCGTTGGAAGGATCAGCGATCAGCATGCGGCGGTCGCGGCCGAGCCACAGCTTCACCGTGAGCCTGGCCTCATTGCCGCCGCGCGGTTCGAATTCCTGGCTGTCCTCAAGGTCGAGCCCGGCCTCGGAGAACCAATCGGCGATCTGTCGGTCGGAAAAGCCGAGCCGCACATGCGCATGCGCGTCGCGCAGGAATTCCAGTGTGTGCGGCGCGAAATCGACGATCACCAGCCGGCCGGCCGGGCGCAGCAGCCTCGCCGCCTCGCGGATGGCGCGGGCGGGATCGTCGAGGTAGTGCAGCACCTGGTGGATGGTGACGAGATCGAAGGCATCGCGCTCGACCGGCGGCGCAAAAATATCGCCCTGCCGCACCTGCGCGTTCGAAATGCCGGCCTTATCGAGATTGGCCCGCGCCACAGTCAGCATCTCGCGCGACATGTCGATGCCGACGCCGCGCCGGTAGAGCGGCGAGAAGATTTCGAGCAGCCGCCCAGTGCCGGTGCCGAGATCCAGCATCGACTGGAACGGCCGCTTGCCGACGAGCTTCAGCAGGGCCGTCTCGACGGCGCGATCCGGCACATGCAGCGAGCGGATATGGTCCCAGCTTGCGGCGTTTTCGGAGAAATATTCGGCGGCGCGGTCCTGCCGCTTGCGCTTGACCGAAGCCAGCCGTTCGAGATCGCGCTCGACCTGCGGGTCGGCGCCACGGATACCGGAGACCAGCCTGAGCACGAAATCGCGCGCCGCGTCCGTATCCGACAGCCGGAAGAAGGCCCATGAGCCCTCCTGGTAGCGGCCGATCAGTCCGGCTTCCAGCAAAAGCTTCAAATGGCGCGACACGCGCGGCTGCGACTGGCCGAGGATTTCGGTAAGATCGGAAACGGTGAGATCGCCGCGCGACAACAGCGCCAGGATGCGCAACCGGCTGGATTCGGCCGCCGCCTTCAACGTATCCACCATCGTGTCGAGCGCGACATGCATCGGCGTATTCTCTTTGAAAAGATATAAACATATGTTTATGTCGATTTTCATCGCCTTGCAAGCACTATGTCGCTTTCGGACAAAAAAATGGCGCATGCGTGATCCTGCAGCCATGGCAGGTTTCCAGTCGGGGAACCGGTTTTCGGTCACGCCAGGCGGGAAACATGATAGAGGCGAAACCATGTTCGAGACGCGCAGCGGTGAAAGGCTTCTGGAGACCGACCCGGCCGATATGCCGCCGGATGGCCATGTCGTCTTCATCGGCCGCATCGCCTCGCCGTGGACGACACGGGAGACCTGTCCGAAGAATATGAAGGCGGCGCGGGAAACCGGCCAGCCGGCGATCATTACCATCGACCGGCCCTACTGTGACGGCCTGCTCGGGCTGGAGCGCGCCAGCCACGTCATCATCCTGTCCTGGCTGCACCATGCGCCGCGTACTCTCATTGTTCAGAAACCCCGCCATGCCACTGAACCGAAAGGTGTTTTTTCGCTGCGCTCCCCTGCCCGGCCGAACCCGGTCGGGCTGCATATCGCCAGGCTCGTCGCCGTCAATATCGACACCGGCCGCATTGATATCGACGCCATCGATGTGCTCGACGGCACGCCGGTCATCGACATCAAGCCCTATTTCGCCTCGACCGATGCCTTCGCCGAGGCGACCATTGCCGGGCGCGACGAGCCCGCTGGGCGGGATGCACAATGAGCGCGCCGACCGGCCGCCGCCGCGCCATCGCCAAGGCGCTGACCGCGCTTTTGCCGCTGGCGCCCTATGCCGACATGGAAAGGATCCGCGCCGACGCCGGCGCGGTGCATATGAAAACCCTGCCACCGACGATTGCCGTGTGGCTGGCGACCATTGCCCATATCCGCCACACCCATACCGACTACGAAAAGCTGCTGGCCGAGGGCTATGACCGCGACTCGGCGCGGTTCTTTGTCATCGAACAGACCAACATCGTGCTGACCCGCTGGCGCGCCACCCGCCTGCTCGACGACGACGATGACGAGTGAGGCGCCTCGGCGGCTAGCCCAGCGCGCTTTATGCCCGGTAGATCCACTGCTCCGGCACCCGCACCGAGATGTCTTCGCCGGCAACGATGCGCCCCGGTTTTTCAACCCACGCCACGAGACCGCGCAGCCGCTTCGCCGCCTTCGGGAACGCCAGCGCGCCGGCTTCCAGGTCGGCCATCCCGGTATGTTCGGCTACCGATCGCCCGGCGATGCGGCAAGGCCCGTTCTGCGCGTCGACCTTGACGGTGACGCCACCCCTGAAGAACATGAGCGTGCCGGACGGCAGCATGGAGAGATGCGGCAGGCCTTCGATCAGCAGATTGGCGCCGATCCACTCCGGCTTGATCTCCTTGAGCCCCATCCGCTTTGCCACGATAGCCAGCTCGTCGGCCGCAACGATCGACAATTGCCGCTCGTTGCGCATCTCGGTGCCGCGCGGATACCAGGGTTCGCGCCCGCCGGAGCGCCGCGTCGCACCGGCGTGGAAATCACCGTCGATGCCGTCGAAACCGAGCCGCAGTTCATCGACCGCACGCGTCTCGAAATGATCTGATGGCGCCACGTAGAGCGCCTCGACCTTAGCAATAAGCTTGCAAGCCGGGACGATTTCGACAGGCGTCTCCGCTTCGGGAAACAGGTCCGGTGTGGTTGTCGTCTGTTGCATGCCTTGGGATCTAGCCGATGTCGCCGGACAGGGTCCAGTCGAAAGCACTGATGATCCAATCAACCCGGTTGATAGGCATCGTCGTCGATCACGATCTTCTTACCAGAAATCCGGTGTCTTTTTGCGCCGCGCCGCATTGCCGCCGCGCGGCAGCGATCTGGTGATGGCGTTACGAGGAGGTTCCCGATGCAGCCCGCGCCCGTAATCGCGGCACTCTGGCTGTTCTGGCTCGTGTCCTGGATCGCAGCCGCTGTCTGGGCCGATCCGGTGGCGAAGCGTGCCGGGTTCCAGGCGGAATTTCGCTATCGCGCCCTGTGGATGGTCGGCGTGATCCTGCTGTTTGTTCCGGCACACGGCTATGTCGGCCGGCTGCGGCTCTGGATGCCCACCCTCACCGAGGCCTGGATCTGCGTCGCTCTGATCGCCATCGGTCTCGTCTTCTCTTGGTGGGCCAGGCTGCATCTTGGCCGGCTATGGTAGGGCACGATCACCGCCAAGGCCGGACACCATGTCGTCGATACTGGTCCCTATGGGCTGGTCCGGCACCCGATCTATACCGGACTGCTGCTGGCGATCCTCGCCACCATGGCGGCGAAAGGCACGGTCTGGGGCATCGCCGGGGCCGCCCTGCTCACCATCGGCATCGTCGTCAAGGCCAGACTGGAGGAAGAGTTCCTACGCGGCGAATTGGGCGCCACCTATGACGACTATGCCAGCCGCGTGCCGATGCTGGTGCCGTTCGCGCCCAATAGTTATAGCATCCGCAACAAGGCGCCACCGATCGAATAGCCGGCGCCAAAAGCACACAGCAGGCCGTAGTCGCCAGCCTTCATGTCGGCATGGTTCTCGGACAGGGCGACGATGGCGCCGGCGCCGGCGGTGTTGCCGAGCCGCTCCAGCACCATCGGCGCGCGGTCATGGCCGACCTCGTGGCCGAACGACAGCTTCAGGATCATGGCGTTCATGCGCGCATTGGCCTGGTGCAGCCAGAAGCGGCGGATCGCTTCCGGCGTCAGCCCGTGCTCGGCCAGGAATTCGACGATGAATTTGTGGCCGGCGACGGTGACTTCCTTGAACACCTTGTTGCCGACCTGCTTGATCAGGTTGCCTTCGAGGTTGATCATGTAGGGATCGTCCTGAGCGGTGCGCGTGTGATAGCCGAGATTGGTGCGGATGTTGTTGGACATCTGCGTCCAGATGCGCGTGTCGAGCACCTCGAAACGTTCCGGCCGCTTATCGCCCCTGGCGAGCCCCTCGACCACCATCGAAACGGACGCATCGCCGAAGATGAAATGCGTCTGCCGGTCGCGGAAATTGAGATGGCCGGTGATGATCTCGGGCGTCGTCACCAGGACGCGCTTGTGCGCGCCCGTGCGCACCAGATTGACCGCCATGTGCAATGCCGCCGCCGCCGACGAGCATCCAAGCCCCATGTCGAACCCGGCTCCCTTGGTGCCGAGCGCCTCCTGCATTTCAATGGCGATGGCCGGATAGGGCCGTTGCTGATGCGACGACGAGCAGATCACCAGGTCGATGTCGGATGGCTTCAGGCCGGCATGATCGAGCGCCTTCCTCGCCGACGCGACACCGAACTCGGCCTGCAGCGACAGCGCATCGTCCGGCCGCGCCGGAATGCGCGGCGCCATGCGGGTCGGATCGAGAATGCCCTCCCGCTCGATCACATGGCGGGTCTTGACGCCAGAAGCATGGACGATGAAGGCGCTGTCAGACTTCGCCAGCAGCGCCTCTCCTGAAGCCTGCCGACGCACATTTTCGGTATCGACCCAGGCATTGAAGCTTGCGACCAGTTCTTCATTGGTGATCGAGGGCTCGGGGATTTCAACGCCGAGGCCGCTGATGATGACGCGATGCATTTCCAGTCCGTCCCCGTGCGCAGGCGTTGCGGCTTTCATGTGGGCGCCGCGAAGGCTCGGCGCAACTGTTTTCACACCTGGTCGGTTTACGCCGGCTTAAACCAAGGGGGCTTGAGACAAAAGAGACCACAAGCTCGCGCCGCTGAAATGCGCATGGCGGCGAAACCGGGTCAAGGGCGGCGCGCGAGGGTCTTCGGTGTGGCTAAGAGTTCCTAAGCGGCACGCCGCGCGACGATGAAAAGCCGAGGAAAACGCAGCAGCACCTTGCCGTTTGCCGTCTTCGGATAAGCCTCGGTAATCCTGGTCGTGTAGCGCTGCAGGAAAAGCTGCCGCTCATCCTCTTCCAGCGGATCGAGGAAGGGCTTCAGCCCGGTCGACTTTACCCATTCGACGATTGCCCCCGCATTGGCCAGCGGATGATTGTAGATGGTGTGCCAGATGTCCAGCCGGTCGGAAAATGGCGACAGAAGATCGTAGTAGAACGAGACCGGCGGCAGCGGCGCGCGGGCCGCCCCCTCGAGCTTCTTTTTGAACGGCGCCTCCGCCGCGGTCTCGCGCATCAACCGGTGCGAATCCTCGGCCATGTTGTCGGGCATCTGCACCGCAAGCGCGCCGCCGGGCGTGAGGCACCCCATCAGCCGCTGGAAGACCGCCGGATGCTCCGGCAGCCATTGGAACACCGCATTGGCGAAGATGACGTCGACGGGCTTTTCAGGCTGCCACGCCGCGGCATCCGCCAAAGTGAAGGTGACGCCGGGCAGGCGCGCCCTCGCCTTCTCGATCATGTCGGGCGATGTGTCGAAGCCGCTCACCTCGGCATCCGGCCAGCGCTCGACCAGAAGCTCGGTCGAATTGCCCGGCCCGCAGCCGATGTCGACAACCCGGCGCGGCGCCGCCACCGGCACCTGCGCCACCAGGTCCCGCGCCGGCCGCGTGCGCTCATCCTCGAATTTCAGATATTGGGCGGCGGACCAGTCAGCCATTTTTTTCCTCAACCTTCTCGAGAGATCGAGTTACCCAGCTTGGCGTATCTTTGCATCTCACTTCTGGTTGAAAACCATCTGATGAGATGTTGGTCCGCAGGAAACTACCTTGTCAGCCTCTTATACGTCATCCTGTGCGGGTTGACCGCTTCCGGTCCGAGCCGGCGGATCTTGTCCTGCTCGTAATCCTCGAAATTGCCCTCGAACCATTCGACATGGCTGTCGCCTTCGAAGGCCAGGATGTGCGTCGCCAGACGGTCGAGGAACATGCGATCGTGCGAGATGATGACGGCGCAACCGCCGAAGTTTTCCAGCGCATCTTCGAGTGCGGCAAGCGTTTCCGTATCGAGATCGTTGGTCGGTTCGTCGAGCAGCAGCACATTGCCGCCGGTCTTCAGCATCTTGGCCAGATGCACGCGGTTGCGCTGGCCGCCGGACAGATTGCCGACCTTCTGCTGCTGGTCGCCGCCACGGAAGTTGAACGACGCGCAGTAGGCGCGCGTGTTGGCCTCGAACTTGCCGAGCTTGACCACTTCGGCGCCGCCTGAAATCTCTTCCCACACCGTCTTTGACGGATCGAGTGCGTCGCGGCTCTGGTCGACATAGCCGAGCTTCACCGTCTCGCCGACGCGGATCGTGCCGGCATCCGGCTTCTCCTGGCCAGTGATCATGCGAAACAGCGTCGTCTTGCCGGCGCCGTTCGGGCCGATGACGCCGACGATGCCACCGGGCGGCAGCTTGAACGACAGCCCTTCGATCAGCAGCGTGTCGCCAAAGCCCTTCGACAGGCCGTCGACCTCGATCACCACATTGCCGAGCCGCTCGCCATGCGGAATGACGATCTGGGTGTCGCTCGGGCGCCGCTTGTCGGCCGCATCCAGCAGATCCTGGAACGCCTGGATACGCGCTTTCGACTTGGTCTGCCTAGCCTTCGGGCTGGACTGGATCCACTCGCGCTCGCGGCCGATGGCGCGCTGGCGGGCGTCGTCCTCGCGGCCCTCCTGCTTGAGGCGCTTGGCCTTGGCTTCGAGATATTTGGTGTAATTGCCCTCATAGGGAATGCCGCGGCCGCGGTCGAGCTCGAGAATCCAGCCGGTGACATTGTCGAGGAAGTAGCGATCATGGGTGATGATCATCACCGCGCCCGGATAGGCGCGCAGGTGCTTTTCCAGCCATGCAGTCGTTTCGGCGTCGAGATGGTTGGTCGGCTCGTCGAGCAGCAGAAGGTCTGGCTGGCGTAGAAGGAGCTGGCAGAGCGCGACGCGGCGGCGCTCGCCGCCCGACAGCTTGGTCACCTCGGAATCCTTGGGCGGGCAGCCTAGCGCCTCCATGGCCATCTCTACCTGCTGTTCGAGATCCCACAGGTTGAGCCGGTCCATCTCGTCCTGCAGCTTGGCCGACTCGTCCGCCGTCTCATCGGAATAGTTCATCATCAGTTCATTGTAGCGCTCGATGATGGCGGTCTTGGCGGCGACGCCTTCCATGACGTTCTCGAACACGGTCTTCTTGGGATCGAGCGCCGGCTCCTGCGCCAGGTAGCCGACGGTGGCGCCTTCGGCCAGCCAAGCCTCGCCGTTCCACTCCTTGTCGATGCCGGCCATGATCTTGAGGATCGTCGACTTGCCGGCGCCGTTGGGGCCGAGGATGCCGATCTTGGCGTCGGGGTAGAAGGACAGATGGATGTTCTCGAGCACCTTCTTGGTGCCATAGGCCTTGTTGAGGCCGGCCATGTGATAGATGAACTGGCGTGCCACGCGCGCTTTCCCTGAAAAGTCGACTGGAATGTCGGATTGAATGGAAGTTGGCCGCTATGTAGGCGATGCCGCGCCGAACGGCAAACGGTTTTGGCGCATCAATCCTGCCTTTGGCCGACAAGCATTCACCGAATTGGCGACGTTTTCGGTTCGTCGCAGAGCCCGGCGCAAGCACTGGTTAACCATTGCGCGTCAAAACGGTGTTGGGTGGGGAAATCGGCGGTGAACGCGATTTCCGCAGAGGGATCGGATCGAAGACGTTGCTGAACAGTCTCCTGCTCCTTGGTGAGGCGGCGCTTTATTTCGGCGCCATGACCACGCTTTTCCGGTTCAGGCACCGCATCGGCCTCGGCGTGTTCGTCTGCGCGCTCGGCGTCATGCATTTTCTGGAAACCTACCTCGCCAGCGTGTTCTACGTCGCGCTGCCCTTCGGCATGGTTTCGCCGGGTTCCGCGGTGCTGTTTTCGGGCAAGCTGGTGATGCTTCTCCTGCTCTACATCAAGGAGGACGCGGCCACCGTCCGCCAGCCGATCTACGGCCTGTTGCTCGGCAATGCCCTGATGATCGGGCTGGTGCTGATCCTGCGCATGCATGCGATCTCACCGCTTCCCAGCGGCAACCTTCCCGACATCGGCTTCATCGACCAGATGGGCTGGCTGATGGTGTGGGGCACGACGCTGCTGTTCATCGACGCCATCCTGATCATCCTGCTTTATGAAAAGCTCGGACGTTATCTGCGCAAGGCGCTGTTTACCCGCATCCTGGTCTGCGTCGCTTGCGTGCTGACCTTCGATCAGGCGGGATTTTTCACCGCGCTGCATTTCGTCACCGGCGCACCGATCGCGGTCTTCTTCGGCGGCTGGTTCGCCAAGATGGTGGCCGCACTCGCCTACGCCACCATGCTCGTCGCCTATCTCAAATGGTTCGAGGCGCGGCAGGTCCCAGCACCACGCGGCCTCTCCGACATTTTCGACACGCTGACCTATCGCGAGCGCTATGAGGCGCTGGTCCAGCATGTCGGCCGCGACGGCCTCACCGGCCTGCTGCACAGGGGCCGCTTCGACAGCGACGGCGAAGCCGCCGTTACCGCCAGCCTGCGGACGGCCAAGCCGCTCAGCCTCCTGATCATCGATGTCGACCACTTCAAATCGATCAACGACCGTTTCGGCCACGCCGAGGGCGACAAGGTGCTGAAATCCGTCGCGGCCCTGCTTGGCGAGATCGCCAGCCCCGAGGACCAGGTGTTCAGGATCGGCGGCGAGGAATTCGCTATCCTTTGCTCGCGTCCGCATTCGCTCGCCAGGCTGCTTGGCGAGAGCATAAGGCATGCGGTCAAGGCATCCGCGGCCACCAGCCGGTTCGATATCACCGTCAGCGCCGGCATTTCCACCGTCAGCGAGTCGACCCGTTGCCTTGCCGATCTTTTCGCGCTGGCCGACCAGCGTCTCTACAAGGCCAAATCGACCGGACGCGACCGCACCATCGGCGAACCGGGCGGCCACGAGGCCGACGGCCTCAAGGCGTGGACCAGGTCAGGACTGGGCGCCGGCGCATAGCTCCGGGCTGCCTGCTTGCCTGCCTGTTATTGGAACCCCACGGAATCGATGACGCCCTTCGGGCAACCGGCATTGTTCGTCGGTGCGGCAGCCTGCATCAGCTCGCCAACTGTACTGTTCGGACCGATTGGGCCTGTCAGGCCAAGCGTCAGCTCGCCGATCAGCCGCCTGCCGTCCGACGGATCGACCAGGCAGGAGACGCGGACCCGCTCGCCTGCACCGGTGCCAAAGGCGCTGTCGAAGGCGCTTCGAATCTGATTTGATGTCAGCTGCTTGCCGACATTCTTTGCGAACAGATCGCGCACCGGCGAAGCATTCACCGCGCGCATCAGCCTCAGCGCATCGGAGAAATAGTCCTGCTGGTTCTTGCCATAGCAGGTGCCGTGCTTGATCCATTCATGCCTGTCCAGGTCGGATGCGGTGCCCGGCATCACCTGGTCGAGTTCCGATCGTGTATTCGCATCGAGTTCGACCGGCGGCAGGTCCTGCCAATGCGCCGGATTGTCGATGGCCTTGTCGGCTGCTGCCACCTGGCAATAGAAATTCCCATTCGGCTGCGGCCACAGCCCGTGCAGGGTGAAATGCGTCGCGTCAAAGCCGCGAGTGGTCTGGGTCTTGCACTCGGTCTTGCCCGGCTTTGTCTCACAGAAAGCAGGCTGCCAGCTCAACGCAAAGACATATTCGGGTTTTCCCGAGGCCGCGGGCTTGCCCTGATCGGCCGGCGCGGGTGTTGCCGGCCCGGTTGACGCGCTGCCGCCCGAAACATGGCCGCAACTGACCTTCACCCAGCGGCGCTCCGGATCCGCTCCCGGCACACGGATCAGATAATGCGTCGGCGCATCCTTGTTGCCGGCCAGCAGATCGTAGCTCTGTCCGGCGCTGGTCGAGATGTCGCCGGGGTTCTTGCCGCTCTTGATGGCCTGCGTCGCCGGACAGGCGGCGTCGGCCACGAAGGCGCCGCTCAGCTTCATCTCGGCGCGCGCCGTACCCGTCAGCAACATGGCCAAAAGCGCCAATCCGAAAGCAAAACCTGTCCGCATGAGAATTCCCCGATTGAAAAATGTTGCGGCAGCAGACTGCCGCCCTCTTCCCGATATCAGGATTTTCCATGTCAGAATTGCGATACTGCCAAGCAAGAACAGCTGCGGAAAACGCCGCCGTCGGATTGACGCGAGATAGGCGCCGGCACACAAAGCTTGGCAAGCGTGGAAAAACGCGTTGGGGACGAAACGAGAAATGTCATTCAGCCAACAGCGCATATTGCGTTCGCCGACTGGGGCCGAGCTCAACCTCTATGTCAAACGCGCCGAAGGCCGCCCGCGCGCCGTGGTCCAGATCAATCACGGCCTGGCCGAGCACGCCGCGCGCTATGTCCGCTTCGCAACCTTTTTGGGTCAGCACGGCTTCCACGTCTACGCCCATGACCATCGCGGCCATGGCGCAACCAGGGCGCCCGATGCCCCCCTCGGCAGGTTCGCTCAAACGGATGGCGGCATCAAGGTCATCGCCGATGTGGCGGCCGTGCACGATCTGATCGCCAGCGAACATCCCGGTCTTCCGGTCATTCTTTTCGGCCATTCGATGGGCGGCCTCGTGGCGCTGAATTTCATGCTTGCCCTTTCGGGCCGGCTGCACGCCGCCGCCATCTGGAACGCCAATTTTTCCACCGGGCTCGCCGGCCATGCCGCCCTGGCTGTCCTGGCCTGGGAAAAATTCCGGCTGGGCTCCGACGTCCCGTCGCGCCTGCTGCCGAGGCTGACATTCCAGGCCTGGGGCAAGGCGGTCCCCGATCACCGCACGCCATTCGACTGGCTGTCGCGCGACGCGGCCGAAGTCGACAAATATGTCGCCGATCCGCTCTGCGGCTGGGACGCCTCGGTGTCGATGTGGCACGACGTGTTCGGCTTCATCTTCCACGGCGCCGTCGATGCCAATTTTTCCGATATCCACAGGACCCTGCCGATCTATCTGGTCGGCGGCGAAAAGGACCCGGCTACCGACGGAGGCAAGGCAGTCAGCCATCTTGCCGGGCGCATGCACAGGATGGGCTTTTCGAATCTCGTTTCAAAGGTTTACGCCGAGACCCGCCACGAAAGCCTGAACGAGGTGAACAGGGACATCGTTATGAACGATTTCGCCACTTGGGCCGACGGCGCGCTGAAAGCCTGATGGGTTGGCCCATCGCAAGGACCGTGACAGCGGCGATAGGGGTTGATAGAGGCTGCGCTTCCGATCAATCTGTGGTGATGCATGACTGAGCCTCCACTGAAAGGCGTGCGCGTCATCGAACTCGCCCGCATTCTTGCCGGGCCCTGGGCCGGGCAGTTGCTGGCCGATCTCGGCGCCGATGTCATCAAGGTCGAGAGCCCCGACGGCGGCGACGACACCCGCAAATGGGGCCCGCCCTTCGTCATGAGCCATGACGGCGAGAACCTGTCTGCCGCCTATTACCATTCCTGCAATCGCGGCAAGCGCTCCATATCAGTCGACTTCTCGACACCGGAAGGCGCCAAGACGGTGCGCCGGCTGGTCGCGACAGCGGATGTGCTCATCGAGAATTTCAAGCTCGGCGGCCTCAGGAAATACGGGCTCGACCATGACAGCCTGCGGGAAATCAACCCGCGCCTGATCTACTGTTCGATCACCGGCTTTGGCCAGGACGGACCCTATGCGCCACGCGCCGGCTACGATTTCATCATCCAGGGCATGTCCGGCATGATGTCGATCACCGGCGAGGCCGGGCGCGAGCCGCAAAAGGCCGGTGTCGCCATCTCCGATATCTTCACCGGCCTCTATTCGGTCATCGCCATCCAGGCCGCCCTTCGCCATGCCGAGAAGACCGGCGAAGGCCAGCATATCGACATGGCGCTCTACGACAGCCAGATCTCGGCGCTCGGCAACCAGAACCTCAATTATCTGGTCTCGGGAAAATCGCCGGTGCAGATGGGCAATGCCCATATGAACATCGCGCCCTATGAGGTGCTGCCGGTGAAGGACGGTCATATCATCCTGGCCGTCGGCAATGACGGCCAATTCGCCAAATTCTGTGGCGCGGTGGGTCTCGACGAATTGCCTGCGAACCCCGATTTCGCCACCAATCCCGCCCGTGTCGCCAACCGGGTGAAGCTGCGCGAACGCGTGATCGAGACGCTGAAGGCTTTCGATCGCGATCCGTTGCTGACCAGGCTCGAAGCAGCTGGCGTGCCGGCGAGCCCGATCAACAATATCGGCCAGATGTTTGCCGATCCGCAGACCATTGCGCGCGGCATGCGGCTCGACCTCGACGACGGCCACGGCAATCTTCTGCCTTCGGTGCGCGCGCCGATGGTCATGTCCGGCACGCCGCTCGTCTATGAGCGGCCCTCGCCGCGTCTGGGCGAACACACCGAAGAAATCCTTGCCGAGCTGGAGAGATCAGGAAAATGAAGACCGGCGGACAATTGATTGTCGATGCGCTCGAAGCCAACGGCACCGACCGCATCTATTGCGTGCCGGGAGAATCCTATCTCGCGGTGCTCGACGCGCTGCACGATTCCCCGATCTGCACCATCGTCTGCAGGCAGGAGGGTG
This sequence comes from Mesorhizobium helmanticense, assembly GCF_003034915.1. Lineage (GTDB taxonomy): Bacteria > Pseudomonadota > Alphaproteobacteria > Rhizobiales > Rhizobiaceae > Mesorhizobium > Mesorhizobium helmanticense. The sequence goes on from NZ_PZJX01000045.1 coordinate 32,229, forward strand.
GTGCGGCGATGATGGCCGACTGCCATGGCCGCCTGACCGGCAAGCCCGGCGTCTGCTTCGTCACCCGCGGCCCCGGCGCCACCAACGCCTCTGCCGGCATCCACATCGCCATGCAGGATTCGGTTCCCGTCATCCTGTTCATCGGCCAGGTCGCCAGCCACGCCAAGCAGCGCGAGGCTTTCCAGGAAGTGGATTACGTCAGGTTTTTCGGCGGCATCGCCAAATGGGTCGTCGAAATCGATGACGCCTCGCGCATTCCTGAATTCGTCACCCGCGCCTTCGCGGTGGCGACCTCAGGCCGGCCCGGCCCGGTGGTGGTCTCGCTGCCCGAAGACATGCTGACCAGCCTGGCCGAGGCGCCCGCAGCCCAGCACTACACGCGCGTCGAAACCGCGCCCGGTGAGGCCGAGCTCGACCGGCTCGAGGCGCTGCTCAATGCCGCGAAACGGCCGATGGTGATCCTGGGCGGCACGCGTTGGGATGCCAATGCCGTTCAGGAAATGCAGCGCATCGCCGAAGCCTGGTCGCTACCGGTCGGCTGTTCCTTCCGCCGCCAGATGCTGTTCGATCATCTCCACCCGAACTACGCCGGCGACGTCGGCATCGGCATCAACCCGAAGCTGGCCGAGGCCATCAAGCAGGCCGATCTGGTGCTGCTGATCGGCGGCCGCATGGGCGAAATGCCGTCCTCCGACTACACGCTGCTGAAGAGCCCCTACCCCGATCAGACGCTGGTCCACGTCCACGCCGACGCCGGCGAGCTCGGCCGCGTCTACCGGCCCACGCTGGCGATCAACGCCTCGCCTTCCGCCTTCGTGCGGGCCTTCGCCAGGAGAAAGGGGCCAGCAACGCCGAACTGGGCCGACGAAACCACGCGCCTGCACTCCGCCTATCTCGACTGGTCGACACCGCCGGAAACCGGCCCGGGTCCGGTACAGATGGGGCCGATCATGAACTATCTCGAAACGGTGCTGCCCGACGACGCCATCCTCACCAATGGCGCCGGCAATTACGCCACCTGGGTTCACCGGTTCCATCGTTCCCGCCGCTTTGCCACGCAGGCCGCCCCCACCTCCGGCTCGATGGGCTACGGCACGCCGGCGGCGGTCGCCGCCAAGGACTTGTTCCCGGATCGCGACGTGATCGCCTTTGCCGGCGATGGCTGCTTCCTGATGAACGGTCAGGAATTCGCCACCGCCGTGCAATACAATCTCCCGATCGTCGTCATCGTCGTCAACAACGGCATTTACGGCACCATTCGCATGCATCAGGAGCGGGAATATCCCGGCCGCGTCGTCGCCACGGAATTGAAAAATCCCGACTTCGCCGCTCTCGCCCGCGCCTATGGCGGCCACGGCGAGACAGTCGCCAAGACAGCCGATTTCGCGCCCGCCTTCGAACGCGCGCGCGCCAGTGGCAAGCCGTCGATCGTCGAAATCAGGCTCGACCCCGAGGCCATCACACCGACCCGCACGATGACCCAGATTCGCGACAAAACCTGACAAACAGGGCGGTTGCCCTGTTTTGTTGCTACTCGGCCTTCTCGATCTGCCCGCGGATCTCGCCGTCCTTGTTCGCGGCAGTGTGGATGTTGATGTAATATTTGCAGGCCATCAGGTCGGCGGCCTGCGCGTCCGTCAGTTCCGCCGCACCCTTGAACGGGCTCTTCGGGGCCCCCTTGAACGGGATGATGACGCCGGCATTTTCACCCTTTGCCGCCGGGCCGTGAATATGTTCGGCGGTGGCCGGCCCGCTGAGGCCGGCATATTTTACCGCCCAGCTAAGCCGCTTGGTGTCGGTGTCGAAGACGAGCGCGGCCGTGCCCTCGCCCTTCGTGGTGACAGGCGGGCTCTGCTGAGCACCATCGAGTGTCGCCTTCATCTTCACCATGTCGGCCAGGGCCGGTGAAGCACACAGGATGGAAGCCGAGACGGCCAGCGCCGAGAGCATCGGCGAAAAGGATTGCATGCGCATGGAAATCTCCATTGTCCGGTAGCGTCCGCCAATGTGGATACTACCGCCATAACGCCGGCGCGAAACGGATGTTTCCTTGGGGTAACGCCTATTTTACGTCCCAGCAAAAAGGGGCGGTCGCCCGCCCCTTTTCGAATTGCTGACCCCAAAGCCAGTTGGTGCTATTTGATCGCCCCTATTTATTTAATGGCCTTATCGGTGATGGCGGTCGTGTAGGCGCCACTTGGTTGTTTGGTGATGATCTTCTGGTCGAGCAGCGCCTTGGCGGTGCGCTCATAGGTCTCCGGATCGAGCTTGCCGTCGGCATTGTCGATCAACTTGGCGACTTCGCCCATCATGCGCTTCTGGTGGTTCTCGTCCTGGCCGCCATTGTCCATGACGATGCCGGCCGCCTCATCCGAATTGTCGACGGCATATTTCCAGCCCTTCATCGAGGCGCGCACGAAACGCACCATCTTGTCCTCGAAGGCCGGATCCTTGAGCTTGTCCTCGGACGCGTAGAGCCCGTCCTCGAGCAAATCGTTGCCCATGGCGGAATAGTTGAACACGGTCAGCTCTTCCGGCTTGTAGCCGGCGTCGATGAGCTGCCAGTATTCGTTGTAGGTCATCACCGAGATGCAATCCGCCTGCTTCTGGATCAGCGGCTGCACGTCGAAGCTCTGCTTCAGCACGGTGACGCCGTCCGGGCCGCCCTCGGTCTTGAGGCCGAGCTTGTTCATCCAGGCGTAGAACGGATATTCATTGCCGAAGAACCAGACGCCGAGCGTATGGCCCTTGAAGTCGGCCTCGGTCTTGATCGGGCCGTCCTTCGGGCAGACCAGCTCCATGCCGGCCTTCTTGAACGGCTGCGCGATGTTGACCAGCGGCACGCCCTTTTCGCGGGCGGCCAGCGCGCCGCCCATCCAGTCGACGATGACGTCGGCGCCGCCGCCGGCGATCACCTGCTCCGGCGCGATATCGGGACCACCGGGCTTGATGTCGACGTCGAGACCCTCGGCGTCGTAGAAGCCCTTGGCCTTGGCGACATAGTAGCCGGCGAACTGGGCCTGCGTCACCCATTTCAGCTGCAGCGTCACCTTGTCGGCCGCCATCGCCTGGAAAGCGGCCAGCGACATCGCGCCTGCCAGTACAGGAATAACAAGTCTTTTCATGTTTTTACCCTCTGAAGTTAGTGCCCTTAAACCCACCGTCCCTATCCACCACGGACAGAGGGGTGCCAAAACGTGACGGCTCTCTCGAAAAGAGCGACCACGCCATAAAAGACCGAACCCGCAAGTGCTGCAACTGCGATTTCGGCCCAGACCATGTCGATGTTCATCCGCCCGACCTCGGTCGAAATGCGAAATCCCATGCCGACGACCGGCGTGCCGAAGAACTCCGCGACGATGGCGCCGATCAGCGCCAGCGTCGAATTGATCTTCAGCGCGTTGAAGATGAAGGGCGCGGCGGCCGGCAATCTGAGCTTGAACAGCGTCTGCCAGTAGCCCGACGCATAGGTGCGCATCAGGTCGCGCTCCATATGGCCCGAGGCGGCAAGCCCGGCGACCGTGTTCACCAGCATCGGGAAGAAGGTCATGATGATGACCACCGCCGCCTTGGACTGCCAGTCGAAGCCGAACCACATCACCATGATCGGCGCCACGCCGATGATCGGCAGCGCCGACACCATGTTGCCGATCGGCAGCAGGCCACGGCGGAAGAACGGCACGCGGTCGGCAAGGATTGCCGTGAGAAAGCCTGCCCCGCTGCCGACGACATAGCCGAAGATCACCGCCTTGAAGATGGTCTGTCGCACATCGGCCGCCAGGATCGGCAGCGAATTGGCGATGCGCGCACCGATGGCGCTTGGCGGCGGCAGCAGGATGAAGGGAATGCCGGCGCCCCTGGTGATCGCTTCCCAGAGGATCAGGATCCAGGCGCCGAAGATCGCCGGAATGATCAGCCGCAGTGCCGTCCGTGCCCACTTCCCGGCGGGACGCAGTGAGGACAGCAATGCCACGCAACGCCAGGCGAGCACCCACGCCGCGGCAAGCAGCAGGAAGAACGATATGCGGGCCGTGCCTTCGTTGCCTGCCAGCCCATGCAGCAGCGCCCAGACCGCGCCATGCGCACCAATGAACAGACAGGTCGCCGCAATTGCGGGTGGAAATCGATCCATCTGGATCGCAAACAGCAGCAAGATGAAGATCAAGGCTACTGTCGCGATGCCATAACCGGGCGTGGCAGTGACAAGCGGCCCCGAAAAAAGGGCGCCGGCGAGGAGCGCAAGCGCGGCAACCGCCTGCCAGGAACGAGGCGTGACCGACGACAGGCTGAGAGCTGAACTCATGCCGGCCTCCCGCCCATGGCGCGGTCGACGAGGCGGCCGGCGATGCCGACCACCATCACCAGCAGCGCCGCCACAACCGAACCGGCGACCAGCGCCGACCAGATGTCGATGGTCTGGCTGTAATAGGCGCCGGCAAGCAGCTTGGCGCCGATGCCGGCGACGGCACCGGTCGGCAGTTCGCCGACAATGGCGCCGACGAGGCTGGCGGCCACCGCCACCTTCATCGAGGTGAACAGGAACGGCACCGACGCCGGCACGCGCAATTTCCAGAAGGTCTGCGCGCGGCTGGCATTATAGGTGTGCATCAGGTCGAGATGGGTGAGTTCGGGCGAGCGCAGCCCCTTCACCATGCCGACCGCGACGGGGAAGAAAGACAGATAGGTCGAGATCAGCGCCTTCGGGATCAGCCCGGTGATGCCGATCGCCGCCAGCACGACGATGATCATCGGCGCCACCGCCAGGATCGGAATGGTCTGCGAGGCGATGATCCACGGCATCAGGCTGCGGTCGAGCGTCGTCACATGCACGATACCGACGGCGATCACGATGCCGAGCGCCGTGCCGAAGGCGAAGCCGAGCAGCGTCGAGGACAGCGTCACCCAGGCATTGTAGACCAGGCTGCGGCTCGAGGTGACGCTGCGCAGGAAGGTGTTCTCGAAGAAGTTCACCGCCACCTGATGCGGCGCCGGCAGCGTCGGCTTCGGCTGCGCCAGCGTCTTGCCGATGAATTCCACAACGCCCGGCGTCACGTTGGCACGGCGGTCGAGATCGCGCTGGAACGGCGTGTTGAGGATGACGGCAAAGACATACCAGACCACCACGATTCCCACGAGGATCGAGGTCACCGGGATAAGTTTGTCGCGGAAGGAGTCCATCAGCGACGCTCCCCTTCTTTCCTCGGCGCGAGAGAGCGGCGATACCCGTTCCTCGTCATCCTAGGGCGAAGCAAGGAGCGAAGCGACGCGGCGCAGACCCTAGGATCCATGCCGTTACCTCGCGGCTCCGCAACGGTGCGGAACATGACCCTCTCCGCACCGCCCTGCCTGACACTTTTTCTCGACCGTTTGCGCCCTTCGGCCGACGTCACGGCATGGATCCTAGGGTCTGCGCACGCCGCTTCGCGGCTGCTCCGCCCTAGGATGACGAAGGCATGGTTAGCCGCTCCCTTGTGAGGCGGAAGCGCGAGCCCGTTCCCCCCCGCCTCAATCCTCATAGCTGTGCCCGGCGTGGAGGCCGTCGCGCACGCGCGCCGCGATCGCCAGGAACTCCGGCGTCTCGCGGATATGCAGCGGTCGCTCTTTCGGCAGCGTCGAGGAGATGACGTCGCTGACGCGGCCCGGCCGCGGCGACATGACGACGATCCGGGTCGACAGATAAACCGCCTCGGGAATCGAGTGGGTGACGAAGCAGATGGTCTTGTTGGTTCGCTCCCACAGCTCCAGAAGCTGTTTGTTGAGATGATCGCGCACGATCTCGTCCAGCGCGCCGAACGGCTCATCCATCAACAGCAGGTCGGCGTCGAAGGCGAGCGCCCGCGCTATCGAGGCACGCTGCTGCATGCCGCCCGAAAGCTGCCAGGGATATTTCTTCTCGAAGCCCGAGAGATTGACGAGGTCGAGCGTGCGCTTGATGCGCTCCGCCTGCTCAGCCCTGGAGAGGCCGATGACCTCCAAGGGCAGTGCCACATTGCGCTCGATCGTGCGCCACGGGAATAGGGCGGCGGCCTGGAAGACATAGCCGTAAGCGCGCTTTTCGCGCGCCTGCTCCGGCGTCATGCCGTTCACGGAAATGGTTCCCGACGTCGGTTTCTCCAGGTCGGCGATCACCCTGAGCAAGGTCGTCTTGCCGCAGCCGGAGGGCCCGATGAAGGAGACGAATTCACCCTTGCCGATGGTCAGGTCGACATCTGTCAGCGCCTGCACCGGGCCATCATTGGTGCTGAAGGTAAGACCAAGCTTGCTTGCCGAAACGACGGCTGGCGATGCTCCCGTCATCGGCTGCAGCCTGCCTTGACTTGCCGCTGCCGTGGCGACGGAAATCCTGTTGATTTTGCGATTGTGTTGCTTTCCACTCGCCCCGTCCTGTTGGTCTTTGTCCCGCTCGTTAGACGCCCGGAGTGTTCCCGATGTCGCCCAAACCCACTTGTCATCTTATCCGCCCTGAAAGCACTTATGAAGGCAAGCAGGGGCTGACTTATTTCGCCGGCATCGCCACTGAGACGGTCGGCTCTTCCGGCATCTGCATGCACATTCTCACCATGCCGCCCGGCGCCCGCGCCAAGGCGCATCTGCATGAAAACCACGAAACGGCGATCTACGTGCTCTCCGGCGAGGTCCATACCTGGTATGGCGACCGGCTCGAACAGCATATTGTCGTCAAGGCGGGCGACCTCTTCTATATCCCGGCCGGCGTCCCGCATTTGCCCGCCAATCTGAGCGACAGCCCCTCTTCGGCGGTCATTGCCCGCACCGATCCCAACGAGCAGGAAAGCGTCGTCCTGCTGCCGGAACTGGATGCCCTGGTCGCCTGAAGCGAAAACCAAGCAGCTCAAACCCCGGTCGCCGGAATGCCCGTGCGTTCCACCTTGCGCGGCGCGGAAATCTCCTTCCACGTCGACAGCGCCCGGTTGATCGCCGCGTTCGGCTCGCGGCCGACGAACTCGCCATGGCCGGGCTTTGCCTTGACGTCAGACTCCTGGATCGACAGTTCGCCACGCGAGAAGACGAAGCGCGGCAGGCCGGTCACCTCGAAGCCTTCGAAGACATTGTAGTCGATCACCGATTGCTGCTTCTTAGCCGTGATCTTCTTCTTACGTTTGGGGTCCCAGACGACGATGTCGGCATCCGCCCCTTCAACGATGGCGCCCTTCTTCGGATACATGTTGAGGATCTTGGCAATGTTGGTCGAGGTTACCGCGACGAACTCGCTCATCGTCAGCCGTCCGGTATTGACGCCTGTCGTCCATAACATTGGCAGTCGGTCCTCGAGCCCGCCAGTACCGTTCGGGATCTTGGTGAAATCGCCGACGCCGTTGCGCTTTTGGCTGGTGGTGAAGGCGCAGTGGTCGGTCGCCACCACTTGCAGCGATCCGGCCTGCAGGCCGGCCCACAGCGAATCCTGATGCAGCTTGTTACGGAAGGGCGGGCTCATCACGCGGCGCGCCGCATGGTCCCAGTCCTTGTTGAAATATTCGCTCTCGTCGAGCGTCAGGTGCTGGATCAGCGGCTCTCCGAACACGCGCATGCCCTTTTGCCGCGCCCGGCGAATGGCTTCGTGGCTCTGCTCGCAGGAGACATGCACGACATAGAGCGGCACGCCGGCCATATCGGCGATCATGATAGCGCGGTTGGTTGCCTCGCCTTCCACTTCCGGCGGTCGCGAATAGGCGTGTCCTTCAGGGCCATTGTTGCCGGCGGCGAGCAACTTCTGCGACAGGGCGGGGACGACGTCGCCGTTCTCGGCATGAACCAGCGGCAGCGCGCCGAGATCGGCGCAGCGCTGGAACGACGCGTACATCTCGTCGTCGTCGACCATCAGCGCGCCCTTGTAGGCCATGAAGTGCTTGAACGAGGTGATGCCCTTGTCGACGACGGTGGCCATCTCGTCGAACACCTGCTTGCCCCACCAGGTGATCGCCATGTGGAAGGAATAGTCGCAGGCAGCCTTGGAGGTCTTGTTGTCCCACATCTGCAAGGCTTCGAGCAGCGACTGCTGCGGCGACGGCAGGCAGAAATCGACCACCATCGTCGTGCCGCCCGACAAGGCCGCACGAGTGCCTGACTCGAAATCGTCGGCCGAATAGGTGCCCATGAACGGCATTTCGAGATGGGTGTGCGGATCGATGCCGCCCGGCATCACGTAGCAGCCGGTAGCGTCGAACTCATGGTCGCCGTGCAGGTTCGAGCCGATGGCGACGATCTTGCCGTGCTGCATCAACACATCGGCCTTCCACGTGCGGTCGGCGGTGACGATGGTGCCGTTTCGGATGACTTTGGTCATTTTCTTGTTCCCTTTTCTTATTGGCGCGACTTCTTTTGATCGCTGCCGCATCAACCTTTATATCGCCAGATAACAACCGACGGCGTCGCCTCGAACGCCAATCGACACATGGCGATCTCCCGTTCGATAAACCAAAAGAAATTCTTGCTTGTGAGGTTCGTAAGCCAAAAGGTACCCGTCTCGATCATCTGTCACCACCGTGCATCTCTCGACGACCGGCGTCTCACTTTCCAAATCCGCTATGGTGTCACGACGATCAACGTCTATCCAATAGGGCTTCACCAAAGCTGCGCGAAATCGAGCAAGGTCAGCTAAGACGACGTCTTCGGCTAACGGCACACCCACCAAATCAGTTCGATCATTCACGAGCGCTGGATAGTCGTATCCGTCGATTTCCTTGCGGATGAATGCGATCAGGGCGTCAAAATCCAGATTGTTTTTCTCCTCCATAGCTCACGCCACGATCTCCGCCGTCTCCACCACCGCATGGAACAGCACATCGGCGCCGGCCGCCGCCCATTCCTTGGTGATCTCCTCGGCCTCGTTGTGGCTGAGCCCGTCGACGCAGGGACACATCACCATCGCGGTCGGCGCGACGCGGTTGATCCAGCAGGCATCGTGGCCGGCGCCGGAGACAATGTTGCGGTGCGTATAGCCCAGGCGCTCCGCCGCATCCCGCACAGCCTTGACGCAGCCCTTGTCGAAGGTGACCGGATCGAAATGGCCGACCTGCTCGATCTGGTACTTGATGTCGAGCGCCTCGCAGATCGTGTCGATGCCTTCGCGGATGCGCCCATCCATCGCGTCGAGCACTTCCTTTTCCGGCGAGCGGATGTCGATGGTGAACACGGTGCGGCCGGCGATGATGTTGCGCGAATTGGGATAGACCTCCATATGGCCGACCGCGCCGACGGCGTCCGGCTGGTAGTCCATGGCGATCTCGTGCACCAGTTCGATCACCCGCGCCATGCCGAGCCCGGCATTGCGGCGCTTGGGCATTGGCGTCGAGCCGGTATGCGCTTCCTTGCCGGTCAGCGTCACCTGCAGCCACTTCAACCCCTGGCCATGGGTGACGACGCCGATGTCGATGCCCTCGTCCTCGAGGATCGGCCCCTGCTCGATATGCAATTCGAAGAAGGCGTGGATCTTGCGCTCGCCGACCTTCTCCGACCCCTTCCAGCCGATGCGTTCCAGCTCTTCGCCGAATTTCTTGCCGGCCTTGTCGACATGCCCGTAGACATCGGCCTGGTCGAGCACCCCGGCGAACACGCCTGACGCCATCATCGCCGGGGCGAAGCGCGCACCCTCCTCGTTGGTCCAGTTGGTGACGACGATCGGATGCCTGGTCTTGATGCCGAGATCGTTGAGCGAACGCACGACCTCCAGCCCGCCGAGCACACCGAGCACGCCGTCATATTTGCCGCCGGTCGGCTGCGTATCGAGATGGCTGCCGACATAGACCGGCGGCAATTCAGGGTCGGTGCCCTCGCGGCGGGCAAACATCGTGCCCATCTCGTCAAGACCCATTTCGAGCCCGGCCGCCTCGCACCAGCGCTTGAACAGATGACGGCCCTCGCCGTCTTCGTCGGTCACGGTCTGGCGATTGTTGCCGCCGGCAATGCCGGGGCCAATCTTCGCCATCTCCATTATCGAATCCCACAAACGGTCTGAATTGATTTGCAGATTCTCGCCGGGGGCGGCCATTTAAAGTCCTCTCATTTCATGTTCTGTGCAGGCGGCGGTTCCCAACGCCGCCTGCACAGATAAAGCAGATTAGTCGATAGACCTCAGCACATCCCGCACATGGTCGATCAATTCGTTGATCTGGCCCTTGGTGATGATCAGCGGCGGCGACAGCGCGATGATGTCGCCGGTGGTGCGGATCAGCGCGCCGCGCTCGAACGCCTTGACGAAGGCCGAGAAGGCACGTTTGGTCGGCTGCCCGGCGATCGGCGCCAGTTCGATCGCGCCTATCAGGCCGATGTTCCTGATGTCGATGACGTTCGGCTCGCCTTTCAGCGAATGCAGCGCGTCTTCCCAGTAAGGCGCCAGCTCCTCGCCACGGGTCAAAAGCCCCTCTTCCTTGTAGGTGTCGAGCGTGCCGAGTGCGGCCGCGCAAGCGATCGGATTGCCCGAATAGGTGTAGCCGTGGAAGAACTCGATCATATGCTCGGGGCCGGTCATGAAGGCGTCGTGGATCTCCTTCTTGACGAACACCGCGCCCATCGGGATGACGCCGTTGGAGACGCCCTTGGCCGTGGTCATGATGTCGGGCGTGACACCGAAATAGTCGGCGGCGAACGGCGCGCCGAGCCGGCCGAAACCGGTAATGACCTCGTCGAAGATCAACAGGATGCCGTGCTTGGTGCAGATCTCGCGCAGCTTTTGCAGATAGCCCTTCGGCGGCAGGATGACGCCGGTGGAACCGGCCACCGGCTCGACGATGACCGCCGCAATCGTCGAGGCGTCATGCAGGGCGACGATGCGCTCCAGCTCGTTGGCCAGCTCCGCGCCATGCTCGGGCACGCCCTTGGTGAACGCATTTTTTTCCGGCAGATGGGTGTGCGGCATATGGTCGACGCCGCCGAGCAGCGTGCCGAACATCTTGCGGTTGGTGACGATGCCGCCAACCGAGATGCCGCCGAAATTGACGCCGTGATAGCCGCGCTCGCGGCCGATCAGGCGGGTGCGCGAACCCTCGCCCTTCACGCGGTGATAGGCGATCGCCATCTTCAGCGCGGTGTCGACCGATTCCGAACCGGAATTGGTGAAGAACACATGGTCCATGCCCTTCGGCGCGATGTCGACCAGGCGGTTGGCCAGTTCAAAGACGATCGGGTGGCCCATCTGGAAGGCCGGCGCATAGTCGAGCTCGGCCGCCTGATGCTGGATCGCCTCGGTGATCTTCGGCCGGCAGTGGCCGGCATTGACGCACCACAGCCCTGCAGTGCCGTCGAGAACCTTGCGCCCGTCGCTGGTCGTGTAGTGCATGTCCTTGGCGGACACGAACATGCGCGGCGCCTGCTTGAACTGCCGGTTTGCCGTGAACGGCATCCAGAATGCGCTGAGATCGTTCGGCGTGACTTTCAGCCGGTTGGACATGACCAAGACTTCCCCTTGTAACCTGTTTCGGTGCGGCTAACGCTTGGTCTTCCCGACACTTGGTCTTCGCTGCGTTTTCGTGCTACGCAAATTTTGACCGATTGGACAAACGTTAGCACCGCCGTGTCGGCGGTCAAGGGACTACTAGCGGAAATGCGGCATCGGAAGCGCGCTCCACAGGCCGGAGAAAAACTGGTCCAGAGAATTGGTCCAGATGGGCCTCGGCGCGGCGGCGCGCAAGGGTGACGGCCGCCATGGAAGGCTCAGCGCCCCGCCGCACCCGCATCCAGCAGGAAAAGCGCGAACTCATCCTGGAAGCCGCGCTCGAAGTCTTCTCCACCAACGGGTTCCGCGGCTCCACCATCGACCAGATCGCCGAAGCCGCGGGGATGTCGAAGCCGAACCTGCTCTATTATTTCCGCCGCAAGGAAGATATCCACGAAACGCTGATGGAGCGGCTGCTCGCGACCTGGCTGGCGCCGCTCAGGGAACTCGACGACATCGGCGATCCCCTAACCGAATTGCGCAGCTATATCAGGCGCAAGCTCGAAATGGCGCGCGACTTCCCCAGGGAAAGCCGGCTGTTCGCCAACGAGATCCTGCAGGGCGCACCGCGCATCATGCCGCTGCTCGAAGGCGAGTTGAAGACGCTGGTCGATGAGAAGGCCGCCGTCATCAAGGGCTGGATGCGCGCCGGCAAGATCGCCCGCACCGACCCCTGGCACCTGATCTTCTCGATCTGGGCAACGACGCAACACTATTCCGATTTCGATGTCCAGGTCCGCGCCGTGCTCGGGCCGAACCGCGGCGGGGATGGCCGCTTCGAGGATGCCGCGAGGTTCCTCGAGCAACTGTTCATCGACGGTCTGAAGCCGAAAAACTAAAGCATGTCGCGCAAAAGTGTGAAGCGGTTTTCGGACGACATCATGCTCTATCTCTTTGATTTAGACTACGGCGGCGTTGTGGCCATGTGCGCGTGCTTTTTGAAGATGGCAACCTTGTCCGGGTAGGTAATCCGGATGCTATGTCCGCATCCCTCGCACTTGTAGCGGGAAACGACTTGGAACCAGCTGCCGTTCTTGACAACAACGACGTGGCATTGCGGGCATTGAAAGGTCAGACCGACAGAGTTCAGACCGGGAGTCAGGGCCATTTGCAGCGTCTCATTTCTGGGAAGCCTGAAGGCAGCTTTGGTTAGTCGGTTTCGTTGACGAAGGACGCAGCAATCAGATCATCGACATCAATGCGGCCTTTGCCGTCCTCCATGACGGCTGCGACCTTTCGAAAAATATTCAGTTCATTCTCGGTAATCTGGGCGCCGCGCATCCTCTCGCTGAGCTCAGTTACGCGCTTTCGGAGCGCCTGGGACGCTCCAATCTCACGGTTCGACATCATGATTACATTCCTCCCTGGCTGGCATTCCGCCGTGCCCTTCAGCACAGCGGAATGTCCTCCCCCTCTTATTCGATGACCTTGATGATTTTGCGCGTGCCTGGATCGACGACAACGGTCCGGTTGTCGACCACCACGTAGCTGTACGTGGTGTCGGGAACTTCATGGAGCTCGACCGTATCGGGCAGCGCCGAGCCTATATTGAGCTCTACCCCAGGGATTTTCACGGATGCCAGCGGCTGCTTCTTCACATATTCCTTGATGACAGTCTCCTGCTCAGGCGCGATGACCACGTCCTGCGCTGCGGCAGCGCCGATACCTGCCAGCAGCAAAACCCCCGCTGCAATTGAAAGATGCATTCTCATAGGGTGCCTCCTTTGCGCGAGCTACGGTGCGTTGAACTCTTCGCGCTAAGCCCACAAACATCAGGCGCCCGCAAACGTTCCCTGCCGGGACTTCAGTCCATCAAAGCCAAGACCTAAGTCCGACCTGCTGTGCGCATTGGCAGAGCATGGGGCGCATACCGGAACCGCGTCGGTCGTCACTCGTTGCTCGCCATGCGTTCACGGGAGCCAGTCAGCGCCGAGCATTGGTCGAACGCTGGGCGGCATGCCGACTTCAAACCTGGTGTCGACTCAGCTTTATCAGCTAAGGTTTCAGTTGGCTGCTGGGGCGTTGATCGCAAATTGCGCGGCGAAAGCCCGGATATAGGCGGGCCGAGCTTCGCCGCGAGCTACATAGGCAGCCAAGTTTTGATATTCGTCCAAAATGCCTGACATTCTTAGGCGCAGCAGCACCGATACCATTAATAAATCGCCCGCGCTGAACGCATCGTCGAGCCAGTCGGCGGCGCCTAGGTAAGCCGAGAGTTTGTCCAGCCGAGCGCGAACACGGTCCTTTACCAGCGGCAAGCGCTCCTCGCTCCAGGACTTGTCGGCTTCGAATATTCTTGCCGTCGTCAATTCGAGGATCGGCGGCTCGACGGTGTTAAGTGCGGCAAACATCCAGCTTATCGCGCGCGCCCGCGCATCGCGATCCCTCGGCAGCAGGCCCGCATGCTGTTCGGCAAGATGAAAGACGATCGAGCCGGTCTCGAACAGCGAGAGAGAACCTTCCTCATAGGTCGGGATCTGGCCGAAGGGATGGACGGCCAGATGGTCTGGTTCTTTCATCTGTGCGAAGGAAACAAGACGAACCTCATAAGGCTGCCCCACTTCTTCGAGCGCCCAGCGAACGCGCGTATCGCGCGCCAGTCCTTTGCCGCCGTCGGGCGATCGTTCAAATGCTGTGATAGTGATTGTCATCGCACCCGTTTCCTTGCCTGGGTGAATTTCTTCGGCTTCCTATCGTGATGACGAATGAACCTTCCGAAAACCGACATCTGTCTTGAGCTACTTTCATTTGCTGGGAGCAGACCGCAAATGCCCGCTTCCGATTAAAGGTCGTGATAGCGCTGTGGCCAATTCCGCAGGCCGCGCGGGAGGGCTTATGGGTCACGTCCTAGTTCTCGGCAGAAATCATGCGCTACGCAGTTCTTGCGGCATCGCATCTATGAGCTTCTGCAGCTTGGCGATCGAATTCTGCTCGGCGAGCGGCGTGTAGACGACCAGTCGCATGTCCGAGCCGTCGTCGATCGACAGGCTCATATGCTCGAAAGCCATCGCGCCGGCGATCGGGTGCCGCAGGTGTTTCACGCCGGACAGCCGATGCACCACGTCGCGCTGAGGCCACCATTCACGGAACTCGGGGCTTGAGCGCATCATGAGCGCGATCAGCCGCTCGAAATCCGGATCGCCGATATATTTCGCACTTTCCGCGCGGAACGCGGCAAGGGTTGCGCGCGCCAGCTCTTCCCAGTCGACCAGCAGGTGCCGCCGGTGCGGATCGGTGAACACGCCATGGATGATGTTGCGGGCGTCGCCCTCCAGCAGGCCATAGTCGCCAAACACGGCCACGGCCCCGGCATTCCAGGCCAGCACATCCCAGCGCGGTCCCACGACATAGGCCGGCTGCAGGACGAGGCTCTGCAGCATATGCAGCAAGGGGCCGTCGACCTTTTCCGGCGCAATACGCCGCCGCTCCGGCTGCTGGCGGCCGGCGAGGATGAACAGATGCCGGCTCTCGGCTGCGTCGAGGCGCAGCGCCTCGCAGAGCGCCGTCAGCACCTCCACGGAGGGCCGCACGTCCCTGCCCTGCTCCAGCCAGGTGTACCAGGTGGTGCCGACG
The DNA here is from genome assembly GCF_003034915.1 of Mesorhizobium helmanticense. Taxonomy (GTDB): domain Bacteria; phylum Pseudomonadota; class Alphaproteobacteria; order Rhizobiales; family Rhizobiaceae; genus Mesorhizobium; species Mesorhizobium helmanticense. The sequence continues at coordinate 47,251 of NZ_PZJX01000045.1, forward strand.
CCGGCGATCATCGCCACCTCCTCGCGCCGCAGGCCGGGGGTGCGCCGCCTTTGGCCGGCGGCGATGCCTGTCGCCGACGGCGTCAGCCTTTCACGGCGCGAGCGCAGGAAGGCGCCAAGCTCGCGCCGGCGGCTGTCTTCGGGAGACTGAGCGGAAGAAGCATCCATCGTACTCATTATAGCAGTATTGATACCAGGATAAAGTTTGAACTGTTTGAGGCGTGCGAACCGTCCCATCTTGTGTCCAGAGCAGCAGATTGGAGGCTCTGAACATGGAACTGAACGACAAGACTATCCTCATCACCGGATCGACGGACGGCGTCGGCCGCGTCGTTGCCGAAAGGCTCGGCGCCAGTGGCGCGCATGTCCTGGTGCATGGCCGCGATGCGGCGCGCGGCAAGGCAAGCGTCGCCGCGATTGAAGCCGCCGGCGGGAAGGCCGAGCTGCTCGTCGCCGACCTCGCGTCGCTCGCCGAGGTCCGCCGCCTCGCCGAGGCCGTGCGCGCAAAGACCAGCCGGCTCGACATCCTCATCAACAATGCCGGCATCGGCACCGCTGGCGCCAAACGGCAGGTCAGCGCCGACGGCTATGAGCTGCGCTTCGCCGTCAACTACCTTGCCGGCTTCCTGCTGACATCAGAGCTTCTGCCGCTGCTCACAGCGAGCGCGCCTTCGCGCATCGTCAATGTCGCCTCGGCCGGCCAGCAGGCGATCGATTTCAGCGACGTCATGCTGACCCGCGCCTATGACGGCGTGCGCGCCTATTGCCAGAGCAAGCTGGCGCAAATCCTGTTCACCATCGATCTGGCGGAGCAACTGAAGGGCTCCGGCGTCACCGTCAACGCCCTGCACCCGGCAAGCTATATGAACACCACCATGGTTCGGCAGGCCGGCGTGACGCCGTGGAGTTCGGTCGAGACCGGCGCTGACGCCATCGTCAACCTCGCAGTATCGCCCGACCTTGAAGGGCTAAGCGGCCTCTATTTCGACGGCTTGCGGGAATCCCGCGCCAACGCGCAGGCCTATGACGCGAAGGCAAGACAGCAATTGCGGACGCTAAGCCTCGACCTCGTCGGCCTCGTCTCCGCCACGTCGAAGGAAAAGCATTCATGAGCAAGAAGATTGAACATACCGTCATTATCGGCGGCTCCTCCGGCATCGGCCTTGCCACGGCGCGCAAACTGCTTGGCCCGGGCATGAAGGTGACCATCACCGGCCGCAATCCGGAGAAGCTCAAGGGCGCTTGGCACAGCCTTGGCGGCGCCGTCGAAAAGGCGGCCTTCGATGCCGCAAAGCCTGACGAGGTCCGCCAATTCTTTGATTCTATCGGTCCCTTCGATCACCTGGTGCTGGCGGCAAGTGGCGGCAAGGGTCTGGGCCCGTTCGAAACGCTTGACCTGGCCGACATCGGCGGTGGCGTCGACGAGAAAGTCCGGCCGCAATTGTCCTGCCTGCAAGCCGCCTTGCCAACGCTGAACAAGAACGGCTCGGTCACCTTCATCTCGGCGGTATCAGCGCAACTGTCGGCGCCCGGCGTCGCCGGCATCGCCGCCGTCAACGGCATGCTTTTAACTGTGGTGCCGATCCTGGCGATGGAATTGAAGCCGTTGCGCGTCAACGTCGTGGCGCCCGGCGTCATCGACACGCCCTGGTGGGACTTTTTGGCCGAAGAGCAGCGCCAGGCGATCTTCGCCGACTATGCCGGCAAGACCCCGGTCGGCCGCATCGGCCGCGCCGAGGACGTCGCCAGCGCAATCGCATTCCTGGTCTCCAATGGCTTCATGACCGGCCAGGTGCTGACCTGCGACGGCGGCCTGCGCTTTGCCGCGTGATCGGCAGGCTCTGTCTCTGCATCGTCAAAGCGACTGCGCCACCAGCGTCAGAAAGCCGCCGGTCAACGCGACATTGCCGACGAAGCCGTTGATGCGGGCGGCCCGCTCGGGCCCTTTATGGTCCCAGAAATTGTGGAACATCGGCGTGGCGACGATGAGAAATACGATCAGGCAGGCAGCCGCGGGAGCGGTCCAGACGCCTGCCATGACAAGTGCTCCGGCAACGATCTGCACGACGATACCGACCCACAGCGCCAGCCCTGCCAGCGGCACACCGCGCGCTGCCATCAACTGGGTCAGAAAGGCCTGGTTCTGGATGTTGCGCAGGCCGGCAAAGACAAAGGCGCCGCCAAGCAGCAGGCGGGCGGCAAGTAGAATCTCGTTCTCAAAATTTGCAAACATGGTCTTGATCTCCAAATAAAAAACGGGCGCGCGGATCTCTGCTCGCGCGCCCGGTTCGGTCGATCAGGCGGCCTTGGCTGCCGGCATCGAATGAAGGGCGTGGAACGGGACGCAGAGCCGGTTCCAGGTGTTGATCATGCCGATCGCGACCGACAGCTTGACCAACTCCTCTTCCGAGAAATACTCGAGCGTGCTGGCGTAGAGTTCGTCCGAAACCCCGTTGTCGGCGATCTTCGTCACCGCCTCGGTCCAAGCGAAGGCAGCGCGTTCGCGCTCGGAAAACAGCGGCGATTCCTTCCAGGCGGAAACCAGATAGAGCCGCTGCTCGGTTTCGCCGTCGCGCCTGGCCTCGCGGCTGTGCATCTCGACGCAGTAGGAGCAGCCATTGATCTGCGATGCCCTGAGCTTGATCAGATGCAGCAGGCTTGCCTCCAACCCGCATTCGTCGACCGCCTTGTTGAGCGCCGACACCGCCTTCATGATCTCCGGCGCCTTGGCGAAGAACTGCATCCTCTGTTTCATCGTCTTTCCTTTCATGCTTGCTTGGTTGAACTGGATTTCTGCGGCCGCTGATGGCGCGCGACGAAGGCGCAGCTCGCGGCAAGCGATCTCGGGTCGCCTTCCGCCGCGTAAGTGGCCACGATGTCGGACAGCTTGGTCTCGGCAAGCGCGGTGCGATAGGCTCGCTCCGCCTTGAGCATCGCAGCATTGATGCCGCACGGTTTGATATAGGCCGAGGCGTCGAGCTTCACCGGGCCGCGCTGACGGATCTCGCCGCAGCGGAAAGCAGGCTCCCGCCCTTCGACTGCCAGCACGATGTCGAGCAGTGTGATGCGCTCGGCCGGCCGCGCCAACCGATAGCCTCCGGCTGGTCCCGAGACGGATTCCAGGATGCGCGCCGCGCTCAGCATGTTGAGATGCTTCAGGAGATAACTTGGCGACAGGCCAAAGGCTTCCGCCATGGCGGCCCCCGACAGGGTCGCCCCGCCCTCGACGCCGGCGAGCATGGCGGCGCAATGGACGGCTGCTTCAACGCCCTCGCCCAGCTTCATGATGTAGCTCTCCTATTCATGGACATACCTTATCGTGGATATTTTTTATCCGCAATAGGAAAATGAAAAAAGCAGCGCCAGCGCGGGCGCTGCCCCTTTTCGTCGCCCTCCGCCCCCTACTCCGCCGCCACCTTGGCCATCGGGTTGTTCGGGTGCGTCGTCCAGTTGGCATAGACCGGCGATACCGGCTTGCCGGTGCGCTGGTCCATCACGCCGGCCGCCAGCGGCTCCATGGTGATGCAATTCTCCACCGGGCAGACATTGACGCAGAGATTGCAGCCGACGCATTCGGCCTCGATCACCTCGAAATGCCTGACGCCGTCCACCATGCTGGTGATCGCCTGGTGCGAGGTGTCCTCGCAGGCGATGTGGCAACGGCCGCATTTGATGCAGGCCTCCTGGTCGATATGCGCCTTGGCGATGTAATTGAGGTTGAGATACTGCCAGTCGGTGACGTTGGGCGTGGCGCGGCCGACAATGTCGTCGAGCGTAGCGTGGCCCTTCTCGTCCATCCAGTTTTCCAGGCCGGCGATCATCTCCTGCACGATCTTGAAGCCGTAGGTCATCGCCGCCGTGCAGACCTGCACATTGCCGGCGCCGAGCGCCATGAATTCGGCGGCATCCCGCCAGGTGGTGATGCCACCGATGCCCGAGATCGGCAGGCCGTGCGTTTCCGGATCGCGGGCAATCTCGGCCACCATGTTCATGGCGATCGGCTTCACCGCCGGGCCGCAATAGCCGCCATGCGAGCCCTTGCCGTCGATGGTCGGCTGCGGCGCGAAACTGTCGAGATCGACGCCGGTGATCGAATTGATCGTGTTGATCAGCGACACCGCGTCGGTGCCGCCGGCATGAGCCGCCCGCGCCGGCTTGCGGATATCGGTGATGTTGGGCGTCAGCTTGGTGATGACCGGCATGCGGGTGTTGGCCTTGCACCAGCGCACCACCATCTCGATATATTCCGGCACCTGGCCGACCGCGGCACCCATGCCGCGTTCCGACATGCCGTGCGGGCAGCCGAAATTGAGCTCGATGCCGTCGGCGCCGGTCTCCTCGACCACAGGCAGGATCGCCTTCCACGCGTGTTCCTCGCAGGGCACCATCAGCGAGACGACGATGGCGCGGTCCGGCCAATCCATCTTGACTTGCTTGATCTCGCGCAGATTGACCTGCAGGTCGCGGTCGGTGATCAGTTCGATGTTGTTGAGGCCGAGCAGGCGGCGGTCGGCGCCCCAGATCGCGCCATAGCGCGGACCGTTGACGTTGACCACCGGCGGCCCTTCTTCGCCGAGCGTCTTCCACACCACCCCGCCCCAGCCTGCCTTAAAGGCGCGGATGACGTTGTAGGCCTTGTCGGTCGGCGGCGCCGAGGCCAGCCAGAACGGATTGGGCGATTTGATGCCGACGAAATTGTTTCTGATGTCTGCCATGCTCATGCCCTCCCGTTTGAGGTCAGTGCCCGGTGGATCGATTCCGCCGCGTCGCGGCCTTGCGCAACGGCCGACACCGTCAGGTCGTCGCCGCCAAAGATGCAGTCGCCGCCGGCCCAGACATTGGCAAGCGAAGTGCGGCCCTCGGTGTCCACCTTGATGCGGCCGCCTTCCAGGTCAAGCGCCGCACCGCTGCCGTTGAGCGCGGCAGGGACAAAGCTCTGGCCGATCGCCTTGAACACCTGATCGGCGATGAGCGTCAGCCGCTCGCCAGTGCCGGCCAGCTTTTCGCCATTCATCGCAGTGTATTCGAGCTCGATGGCGCTGACCTTGCCGCCTTCGGCAATGACCCGCTTCGGCTGCAGCCAGTGGCGGATGGTGACGCCGTTGGCGGCGGCCAGATCCTGCTCGAATTCGGAAGCGTTCATATGCTCCTGGCCGCGCCGGTAGCAGATCGTCACCTCCTCGGCGCCGAGCAGCTTCGACTGTACCGCCGCGTCGATCGCCGTCATGCCGCCGCCGATGACGACGACGCGCCGGCCGACGGGCAGGCCCGAGAGATCGCTGGCCTGGCGGAGCTCCGCAATGAATTCCACCGCATTGGTGACGCCGTCCGCGTCCTCGCCATCGGCGCGCAGCGCGTTGACGCCGCCAAGCCCCATGCCGAGAAACACCGCGTCGTAATTGCGGATCAGGTCCGACAACTGGTAGTCGCGGCCGAGCGCCTTGCCGTTCTGGATGTCGATGCCACCGATCGAGGTGACATAGTCGACTTCGGCCTGAGCGAAATTGTCGACGCTCTTATAGGCGGCGATACCGTATTCATTGAGGCCACCAGCCTTCGGACGCGCTTCCAGTATGGTTACGTCGTGACCGTGGCGAGCGAGCCTGTGGGCGGCTGCCAGCCCGGCAGGCCCGGCGCCGACCACGGCGATCGTCCTTCCGGTCGGCTCGGCGCGCTGGTAGAACTGCTTGTTCTCGGACATCGCGACATCGGTGGCATAGCGCTGCAGGCGGCCGATCTGCACCGGCTTGCCTTCGGCGACCTCGCGCACGCAGACCTCTTCGCACAGCGTCTCAGTCGGGCAGACGCGGGCGCACATGCCGCCCAGAATATTCTGGTCGAAGATCGTCTTGGCCGAGCCGATCGGATTACCGGTCGCAATCTGGCGGATGAACAGCGGGATGTCGATCGAGGTCGGGCATGCATTCATGCACGGCGCGTCGTAGCAGAAATAGCAGCGGTCGGATTCGACCAGCGCCTCGTGATGATCGAGCGGTGGATGCAGATCGGAAAAATTGTCGGCGTACTGCTCGGGCGCAAGTCGACCGCCGGCAATGCCTTGCTTGAAATGACCTGTCGCCATTCCTCTTCCCCCTTGTTTTCGTTTTGGGGAAGGCTAGCACGTTTTATTTTTTTATCAATTGGTCAATTTTCTGGCAAGTCGCTGAAATGGCTGGACAAAAACATGATATTTATACTCATGTTATCGAGTGCTACGTGCCGGTCTCTGGGGTGCTGCCATGTATCGACCTGATCTCGTCCGCGACCAGTTGCTGCAGCCGCCACAGATTGCGGTCGCGGATGCCGAATGCTTCGAGGTGGCTGACCGTGTTGTAGAGATATTCCGCACCCGACCCGACATGCCCGCATGCCCTGGCTAGCACCTGAGCCACCCTCTCCAGCGGCTGGTTGAGCGAGGTGCCCCTGCCGGTCACGCCGACCCAGAAGCCCAGCGCCCTGAGCGCGCCCTGATCCGTATGCACCGGAACCCAGCGAACCGAGGCGACGCTTTCGTGATCGTCGATTTCGCGCCGCAGCAGCCTTTCGATCTGGGCCGGTTTTTCGCCGTCGGGCAAGCGGTAGATCACCCCGTTGCATCGCCCGCCCCGCTCCAGCGCCATCATCAGGCCCGGCTGCGCAGCGCTGCCGCGCCAGCGCGCAATGTCGAGACAGAAGGAGCGGTGCCAGCCGAAAGCGGTGGCGCGCTGCTGTTTGACGGATTCGAAGGCCGGCTTCCAGATCAGCGAGCCGTAGGCAAACACCCATAGCGGTCCCTCGTCCGCCTCGCTGGACAGCCGCCAGGCAAGCGCCTGGAAATCCTCGTCGGTCAGTTGCGTCCAGCTGCCATCAGGACCGGGATCGGCCTCCTCGCGATGGCACAGTGCGACAAGCTCCGGCGTAAGCGACATCAGGCGCATGGATCGACCCCCGTGAAGGTAAACAAAGTCGAAAACCGCGACACACGCAAGATTGCGAATGAGGGCACTTGCCGCCATCGATTTCTGGCCCAGATGTCAGATTTCTGTCGCAAGGATCGTCCTAGGATGGATCGAACCGCGATCGATGCATGAAACGGTGAGAAGACCGACAATGCCCAAATCCCCGATGCCCTTCTTCTGGTACGAGTTGATGACCACCGACCTCGACGCAGCCGAGGCCTTCTATACAGCTGTGGTCGGCTGGACAGCCCAGCCCTTCGACGCCGCGCCGGGCATGCCGCGCTACATCGTCATGAATGTCGGCGAGCGCGGCGTCGGCGGGCTGATGACGTTGCCTGAGGACGCCGCCAAGATGGGCATGCCGCCGGCCTGGCTCGGCTATATCCACACGAAAGACGTCGATGCTTCGACGAAATCGCTGACGGCAGCCGGCGGCACGGTTCACCGCGAACCCGACGACATTCCGAGCGTCGGCCGCTTCGCCGTCGTCGCCGATCCGCAAGGTGCGACCTTCATGTTCCTGCAGCCAAGCGGCCCCGATCAGCCAACGGTGCCGGCCACCTCACCGGGCCATATCGGCTGGCACGAACTCTACACGTCGGACTGGAAGGCCGCCTTCGATTTCTACTCCGGGCAGTTCGGCTGGGAGAAAGGCGATGCGATGGATATGGGGCCGATGGGCATCTACCAGACCTTTTCCGCCGGCCCCGAATCCGGCGGCGGCATGATGAACAAGCCGGAGCAGATTCCAGTGCCGGTGTGGCTGTTCTATTTCAACGTCCCGGCCATCGATGCGGCGGCCAGGCGCGTCACCGACAATGGCGGCAAGATCCTGATGGGTCCGATGGAGGTGCCCGGCGGCAGCTGGATCGTGCAGTGCCAGGATCCGCAGGGCGCGCATTTCGCGCTGACGGCGCCGGTGCGGTAAGATTACTCCGGCGCCAGCACCGCGACCTTGAGGTTCGGCTTCTTCGCACCACTGAGCTGCAGGGTGGCCGGACCAGCCTGCAGCTTGAAGCGCACACTCTTGCGGATCCCCGGACAGGTCTTGATACCACTGAAGGCCGCCAACTTCACGGCTTTGCCGTCCTGAACGACATCGATCCAGGCCTCATCAGACAGGCTGATCTGAAGCTCTCCCTCCGGGGGCACGGCCACGTTTGCCGTTGCGCCGAATGTCCCGGCTGCCGGCGCGCGTTCCGGCGGAGCGGTGAAGCTGATCGCGTCGACCGGCGCCAATGCCACATCTGCAGCCTCGCCGACAGAAAGGTCAGCGCCGGACTGCGCGGCGGGCGCCGCCGCAAACAGCGCCTCCTCGCGCGTCACCGGCCATTTGAAGGCAGCACAGCCGGCGTCGTCGGCCATGGCGACGCTGGTGCCTGCAAGGATAGCGAATAGGCTGACGACGACTTTTCTCATGGCAACGGAACCCTAGGTTTGGAGTCTTTGGATATCACTACAACTATAGCGATCAGAATGCAACCCTAGAGAGAAGAATTTTGAGCGGACGACGAACATTCCAATCACCGATTGTTGATAGCAGGCCGTGGGAAGTGAATGGTCCGTTGCCGGGCGGCAATCTATGGCCGGTTGGGGGGTAAAATGGAGTTTTAGATGAAGCTGTTTGACGGTCTCGCCAAATTTCAGCCACAGGCCCTGGCCGCGTTGCGCATCATCACGGCGCTGCAATTCATCGAACATGGCACCCAGAAACTGTTCAATTTTCCCGTCAGCGATCATGCCGGCGCCCTGACCGGACTGACGTTGACCGCGGCCATCCTCGAATTCGCCGGCGGCGTTCTCCTGGCGCTTGGGCTCTTCACCCGGCCGGTCGCCTTCCTCCTGGCCGGCGAAATGGCGATCGCCTATTTCATGGCGCACATGCCGCAGGGCTTCTTCCCCATCAACAATGGCGGCGACGCGGCAATCTCGTTCTGCTTCATTTTTCTCTATCTGGTGTTTGCCGGTCCCGGCGCCCTGGCGCTGGACAATCGCCGCAGCGGCTGAGGCGTCGGCGCGCCCTCATCCACGCATCCGCTCGAAATTGGCGTCGAACAGCGGCGCCGATTGCACGCGTGCTGCGTGACGCTTGCCCAGGAGTTCGATCTCGAAACCCTCGGTTTCCTCGGCGATCTCCTTCGGCACGTAGCCGATGGCGACGGACTTCTTCGAATGATGCGCATAGCCACCTGAGGTGACCCAGCCGCGCACGGCGCCGTCGAACCAGATCGGCTCGTCGCCAATGACATCGGCATCGGCGGCATCGACGACGAAGGCGCGCAGCCTGAGCTTACCGCCCTGCTTGCGCTCGGCAAGCGCGCCGGCCTTGCCGATGAAATCGGCATCCTTGCCATAAGCGACGAAACGATCGAGCCTTGCCTCCAGCGGCCCATAGATCGGCCGGTATTCGCGCGCCCAGGAGCCGTAATTCTTTTCCAGCCGCAATGCGTTGAGCGCGCGCGAACCGAACAGGCCGATGCCGAATTCTTCACCGGCCGCCATCAATGTCTGGAATGCGGCGCGCTGATATTCCGGCGCCACCCACATCTCGTAGCCGAGATCGCCAGTATAGCTGACGCGCCCGACCAGGCATGGCGCCATGCCGATATCCATCCTGGCGATGGTCATGAACGGAAACGCCGCATTGGCGACATCCGCCCGCGTGACTTTGGCCAGCAGTTCCCGTGCTTTCGGTCCAGCGATCGACAGGCCTGTCATCTTCGGCCCGAGCGCCTCGAGACGGACCGAGCCATCGTCAGGCAGATGCGCCTCGAACCAGCGCATGTGATACTGCTCGGCGACGCCGGAGCCGGCAAGGAACCAGCTTTCGTCACCTAGGTTGGCCAGGGTGAAGTCGCCGATGAGCTTGCCATCGTCCTTCAGCATCGGCGCCAGCGTCATGCGGCCCGGCTTCGGCAATTTGCAGGCGAGCAGGCGGTCGAGCCATGCGGCAGCCCCCTCGCCCGTCACCTTGTATTTGGCGAAGCTCGAAATCTCCGACAGGCCGACGCCGTTGCGAACGGCCGCGACTTCCTTGGCGACGTGAGAAAAATCGCTCGAGCGCCGCCACGAGAACTCGTCCCTGACGCCTTCCGGCGCGTACCACAGTGGCACTTCCAGCCCATAGGCCACGCCCCATTGCGCGCCCTTGGCCGACAACAAATCGTAGACCGGCGTCGTCTTAAGCGGCCGTCCGGCAGGCAGCTCTTCATTGGGGAAGCGGATCGAAAACCGCCGCGAATAATTCTCGCGCACCTTGGCGTTGGTATAGGCCATCGTTGCCCAGTCGCCATAGCGCGACACATCCATCGCCCAGATGTCGGCGCCGGGATCGCCCTCGATCATCCAGTTGGACAACGCCAGACCAACGCCGCCGCCCTGCGAAAAGCCGGCCATGACGCCGCAGGCGACCCAGAAGCCCGGCAGGCCGCGCACCGGCCCGACCAGCGGATTGCCGTCGGGTGCGAAGGTGAAGGGCCCGTTGATGATCTGCTTGATGCCGGTGTTCTGGAAGGCCGGGAAATGCCGGAAGCCGACTTCCAGCGACGGCGCGATGCGGTCGATATCCGGCTCCAGCAATTCATGGCCGAAATTCCACGGCGTCTGGAACTCGGACCATGGCTTGTTGGCCTTCTCGTAGGTGCCCATCAGCATGCCGCCGCGTTCCTGGCGCAGATAAAGCTCGCCGTCGAAATCCACGGCGTGGATGATTTCCGTGCCGGTCTTCTGGTTCCAGGCGGCGACCTCCGGCATGTCCTCGGTGATGAGATACATATGCTCCATCGCCAGCACCGGCAGTTCCAGCCCGACCATGCGGCCGACCTCGCGCGCCCAAAGGCCGCCGGCATTGACGACATGCTCGGCCACCAACTCGCCCTTGTTGGTGATGACGCGCCACAGCCCGTCGGCGCGCCGCACGATGTCCTCGACCTTGGTGAAGCGCTCGACCTCGGCGCCGAGCTTGCGCGCGGCCTTGGCATAGGCGTGGGTGACGCCGGATGGATCGAGATGGCCGTCCTCCTTGTTGCGCACCGCGCCGACGAACTGCCTGGGATCGATGAGCGGCATCAATTCGGCCGCCTCATCAGGCGAGATCTCCTCGAGGTCGATGCCGAGATAGCGGCCCTTGGCGACGACGCCGCGCAGCCAGTCGAGCCGCGCCTCGGTGGCGGCCAGAAGCACGCCACCGGTGAGATGCACGCCGGTCGCCTGCCCCGACAGTTCCTCGATCTCCTTGTAGAGCGAGATCGTGTATTTCTGCAGCTTGGCGACATTGGGATCGCCATTGATCGTATGCATGCCGCCGGCCGCGTGCCAGGTCGAGCCCGAAGTCAGCTCATCGCGCTCCAATAGAACGACATCGGTCCAGCCGTGGCGGGCGAGATGGAACAGAACGGAGCACCCGACGACACCGCCGCCAATGACCACGACCTTTGCATGCGATTTCATGGTTTTTTCTCTGATATCAGTACGTTGGGAAGATAAAGTGAATCAGGAAGGCAGCGCCAGGCACCCCCCTCTGGCCTGCCGGCCATCTCCCCCTCAAGGCGGGAGATCAGCGGCGTCTGCACCGCCGCGTTCTTTTCAAAGTTAGTGATTGGCGAAGGAAGACGTGCCCGGTAGGGCAGAGGGGGGGTGCCGCGCGCCGACGCTAAAAAAGTCACGGCTCGCCCTGCCCGATCGCTTCCTTGCGCTTGGTGACATAGGCTTCCAGGGCTTCGCGCACGGCAATATCCATCACCGGCTCGGCATAGTCTTCCAGCGCCTTCTTCCACAGCCGCGTCGCGCGCGCCGTGGCGTCGAGCCCGCCGGCCTCCTGCCAAGCCTCGTAATTCTGCCAGTTGGACAGCATCGGCTGGTAGAAGGCGGTGGCGTAGCGCTCCAGCGTGTGCGGCTCGCCGAAGAAATGGCCGCCGGTCGGCACCGCCCCCAGCGCCTCGACTGCCAATTCGTCCTCGTTGACCTCGATCGGGCGCAAAAACTCCATCATGTGCTGGATCATCTCGACATCGATGATGAACTTCTCGAACGACGCGGTCAGCCCGCCCTCCTGCCAGCCGGCGGCGTGATAGATGAGGTTGCCGTGCCCGAGCACCGCACCCCACAGCGCCATCAGCGTTTCATAGGCGCCTTGCGCGTCGGCGGCGTTGGAAGCCGAGCCCGGCGTCGTTCGGTAGGGCAAGCCATACCGCCGCGCCAATTGCCCGGACGCGATGTTGGCCTTGGTATTCTCCGGCGTGCCAAAAGCCGGCGCACCCGACTTCATGTCGACATTGGAGGTGAAGGCGCCATACATCACCGGCGCGCCGGGACGCACGAGCTGCGTCAGCACGACGCCGAACAGCGCCTCGGCGTTCTGCTGTGCCAATGCGCCGGCAAGCGTCACCGGGCTCATTGCTCCCATCAGCGTGAATGGTGTCACCGCCACCGACTGGCCGAATTCGGCCATGGTCATCAATCCCTCGGCCATCATCTCATCGAAGCGGCGCGGCGAGTTGACCGAAATGATGGTGGTGATGCCGGGATCGTCGCGCATCTGGTCCAGCGTCAGCCCGCGCGAGATCGCCATCATCTCGATACCGTCCAGCGCCCTGCCCCGGCCGATGGCCGAGACGTGAAAGCTTTTGTCGGTCAGCGTCAGATTGGCGAGGTAAGTATCGAGATGGCGCAAATTGGCCGGCAGCTCGACCGGCGCGCAGACCTGGTTGCCGAGCATATGGATGCAGTTGAAATGCTGCGCCAGCCGGATGAGGTCAGAATAGTCGCGCAAGTTTCCGGCGCGGCGGCCGCGTTCCATGTCGTGCACATTGGGCGGCCCGGCGACCAGGGTGAAGTTGATCGTGTTGCCTCCGAGATGGACGGTGTGGACCGGATTGCGCGGCGTCAGTGTATAGCTCGACCGGGTCGTCTTCAGCACGTCCTCGATCATGCCCCGATCTATGCGGACATTCGCTGACGCATGATCGACCGCAGCACCCGCGCTCTCGAACAGCGACAGTGCCCGCGGGCTCATCACCTCGATGCCGAAATTCTCCAGGATGTGCATCGACGCCTGGTGGATCGCCTCGATCTGATCGGCCGAAAGCATCGCCATCGGCGGATAGGGATTGGTGACGCGGCGCAGCGGCAGTTGCGGAATGGCGGCCGGTCCCCTGTTGCTGGTTCGCTCGGCGCCGCGCTTGCGTCTTGGTTCGGTCATGCGCGGCATCAAAGCGCCGCCGCTCAAACCAGGCTGTCAGAAATCCGCCGTCCGCGGGCGTGATTTTAGCCAAGGCGGCACATTGGGAATTTCCGACCGATAAAAGCGACGGGAAAGGTCGAAATATTGATCATGGTTCGCCTGGACCGTGGAAGCCGACAAGCGATTAAGAAACGCAGCAAGATTCCTTTTATGATTTCGGCCTATTCGTCTTCCAATGCGTAGGTCGAGTTTTAGTAAAATTGTAGCTGTCTCCGTGTTGTTGGCGCTGTCGGCCTGCGCCACACCGCCAAGCCATATCAACGATGTCTGTGCCGTGTTCGACCAGAATGACGGCTGGTTCGACAATTGGCAGGCGGCGGCCGAACGCGCCGAGCAGAAATACGGCGTGCCCGTCCCCGTGCTGATGGCGACTGTGCGCAAGGAATCCGGCTTCAAGAGCAACGCCCGGCCGCCGCGCAAAAAGCTGCTCGGTTTCATTCCCTGGAAACATGTCTCAAGCGCCCACGGTTTCTCGCAGGCGCTCGACGGCACATGGTCGCAATATCAGAGCGAAACCGGCAATTGGGCGGCGCGGCGGACCAAATTTGCCGACGCTGTCGATTTCGTCGGCTGGTACCATTCCAAGACGTCAGACACCTACGGCGTCGCCCGCAACGACACCTACAATCTCTATCTCGCTTACTATCTCGGCTGGACTGCCTATGGCCGCGGCAACCGCGGCGATGCCGGCGTCCAGAACTATGCGCGAGCGACCGAGAAGATGGCGCGCGATTACGCAGCGCAGCTGCGCCAATGCGCCAACTGACCGCGCCCGCGGCTTCAGCCTCTTCGCCCGTCAGCTCGGCCTCTTGCCGCCTGGACGCTTCGGCGGAGTACCGGCAAAGCCAGGACCAGCACTATGCGGTGCATCTTCCGGCACGCCCTCATGCGCGGCGTGCTCCTTGTCGAACTTGATCACCGGCTCCATTTTCGCCAGCACGTCGTCGGCAAGCCAGCACAGGCTCATATGGCCATCGCCGAGATGCTTCACCGGTGGCACTTTGGTCTCGCACAGATTGTCCGGCACCAATTTCTTGTAGCCGCAGCGCGTCTGGAACGGACATCCGGTTGGCGGGTTCATCGCCGACGGGATATCGCCTTCCAGCACGATGTGTTTCTTCACCACGCTGGTGTCGGCGATCGGGATCGCTGACAGGAGCGCCTCGGTATAGGGATGATAGGGCGGCGCGAAAATCTGGTCCGTCGTGCCCTGTTCGACGATATAGCCGAGATACATGACGACGACGCGGTCGGCGATGTAGCGTACGACGGACAGGTCGTGGCTGATGAACAGCATCGTCGTCTTGTTCTTGCGCTGGATATCCATCAGGAGCTCGGTCACCGCCGCCTGCACCGACACGTCGAGCGCCGAGACCGGCTCGTCGGCCACCACCACCTTGGCGTCGCCGGCAAAGGCACGCGCCACGCCGATGCGCTGTTTCTGGCCGCCTGAAAGCTGGCGCGGCTTGCGGGTCTCGAATGCTCTCGGTAGCTTCACCAGGTCGAGCAGTTCGAGCATGCGCTTGCGCCGTTCGGCGACGTTGTTGCCGACATTGAATTTTTCCAGCGTACGGATGATCTGCGAACCGACGGAGTGGCTCGGATTGAGCGTATCGAATGGATTCTGGAACACCATCTGGATCGACGACACCGTCTCGACGCTGCGCTTCTCGACGCCGGTCGACTGGATCTGCTCGTTGCCAAGCGTCACGCTGCCGGAGCTTGCAGTCTCCAGGCCGAGCAGCACCTTGGCCAAGGTCGACTTGCCGCAGCCGGACTCGCCGACGATGGCGACCGTCTCGGATTCGCGCGCCATGAACGAAATCGTTTCATTGGCCTTGACGACGCGGCCTTCGCTCGAACCGAACACCTCGCTGCCGCCAACCTTGTAGTATTTTCTCAGGTCTTCGATCTTGAGCACCGGGGCGCCGGGCACGACGCGTTCGTTGACCTTCTTGGCGCCGGGCGGCAGCGCTTCCCAATCGATCTCGTTGAAGCGCACGCAGCGCGAAAAATGGCCTTCATGGCCCTCGACCGCGATCATCGGGATTTCGGCCGCGTTGCAGACGCCTTCGACGAAATGGTGGCAGCGCGGACCGAAATTGCAGCCCTTCGGCCGCTCGTGCGGCAGCGGCAACTGTCCAGGGATGGAGATCAGCGGCCGCGAATTCTTGTCGGCGCCCGGCAGCGGGATCGAGCGGAAAAGGCCTTGCGTATAGGGATGGCGCATCCGGTCGAACACATCCTTGATCTTGCCGGTTTCCACCGCTTCGCCCGAATACATCACCGTGATGCGATCGCAGGTCTCCAGGATCAGGCCGAGATTGTGCGACACGAAGATCATCGAGGTGCCGAACTTCTCGCCGAGACCCTTGACCAGATCGACGATGCCCGCTTCCACCGTCACGTCGAGCGCCGTCGTCGGTTCGTCGAGCAGAAGCAGCGCCGGCTTCGACAGCAGCGCCATGGCAATGACGATGCGCTGCTGCTGACCGCCGGAAAGCTGGTGCGGATAGGAGCGCATCATGCGCTCCGGATCGGGCAGCCTCACCGAGCGCACCATTTCGAGCGCGCGTTTATAGGCCTCTTCCTTCGACACCTTGTCGTGGATCAGCGGCACTTCCATCAATTGCTGACCGACCTTCATCGCCGGGTTGAGGCTCGCCATCGGCTCCTGGTAGATCATCGCGATCTTGTTGCCGCGGATGGCGCGCAGTTCCTCGTCGGACAGCTCGCCCATGTCCTTGCCCTGGAACTTTATCTTTCCGCCGACGATCTTCCCGATGTTGGAGAGGTCGCGCATGATGCCGAGCGAAACGGTCGACTTGCCGCAGCCGCTCTCGCCGACAATACCCATCGCCTCGCCGGGCATGACGGTGCAGGAAAAGTCCATGACCGCCGGTATCTCGCCCTTGCGGGTAAAGAAGGAGATCGACAGGTTCTCGATCTCGATGATCGGCTCTCCGGGATTTCGAACTGCCTCATTCATGGGTCGCTCCAATCCTTATGTGTCAGGCACGTCGTTCTCTGGGTCACGCAGGGCCAAAGATCCGTCCATCAATCCTTCATCGACTGTTCGCGCAGCGAGTCGGCCAGGAGATTAAGGCCCAGCACGAACGACATCAGCGCAATCGTCGGCGGCAGCGCCGGATGGATGAAGGAGCGCAGCAGGCGGCTGGCGTCCTTGATCGCGGTGCCCCAGTCCGGGCTCTCCGGCGCCAGCCCCAGCCCGAAATAGCCGAGCGTACCGAGCAGGATCGTGGTGTAGCCGATGCGCAGGCAGGCATCGACGATCAGCGGCCCGCGCGCATTGGGCAGGATTTCCCACAGCATGATGTACCAGGGCGATTCACCGCGCGTCTGCGCCGCCGCCACATAGTCGCGCGTCTTGATATCCATGACCAGGCCGCGCACGATGCGGAACACGCCGGGGCTGGAAGCGAACACCACCGCCACGAAGATGTTGAGCTGATTGGGATCGATGTGGATGATCTTCAGCGGATCCCTGTCGAAGACAAGGCCGGTATAGATCCAGCCACCAAGAATGAGCGTCAGCCCGAGCAGGATGTAGAGCCGGTCCGGCCGGTTCTTGTAGCGGGTCCAGAACAGCACGCTGAAGAAGACGATCGGAAACAGGAAGAAGATGCCTGCAAGCCCATAGGGGATCGGCGTCTCCATGATGCCTGGTGTCACCAGGAGGTAGAATAGCAGGATCACCGGGAAAGCCAGAACAAGGTTGGCGAGGAAGGACAGCACCGTGTCGATCTTGCCGCCATAATAGCCAGCCGGCAGGCCGAGTGTGATGCCGACCATGAGCGCGAAGCCTGTCGCCGCCGGCGCGATGATCAGCACGATCTGGCTGCCGTAGACCATGCGGGAAAACACGTCGCGGGCGAGCTTGTCGCCGCCGAAGAGGTAGATGAGTCCCGATTTCGGTTCGATCGCGCCGGGCAGCACGTCCTTCATGATCGGCACCTGGGCGAGCGGATCGAAGGGCGCGACGGTCGATGCGAAGATCGCCGTGAACAGCCAGAACAGACAGATGCCGACACCGACGATGCCGACGCCGCTGTCGAAGAGCTGGCCGTAGAGGCCAAGCCTCTTCTTGTAGAGGAAGCTCGCCCCCATGACGATGGCCAGAGCGACCCAGACCGGCCAGAAACGCGCCAGCACGCCAAGCACGATATTGAAGGCACTGATATATTCGACCTGCATCCGCCCGATCCCCTACTGAACTCTGATACGCGGATTGAGGAACGCGTAGCCGACATCGGAAATGAGCTGCGTGATCAGCACGATGAACACCGAGACCAGCGAGCAGCCCAGCAAAAGGTCGATATCGTTGTTGCCGGCCGCCTCGACCAGCGTGTAGCCAAAGCCTTGGTAGCGGAACATCACCTCGACGATGACGACGCCGGTGAGCAGCCAGGGAAATTGCAGCATGATGACGGTGAACGGCGCGATCAGTGCGTTGCGCAGCGCATGCTTGACCACGACGCTGCCGAAGGACAGGCCCTTCAGCCGCGCGGTGCGGATATATTGCTGCGTCATCACCTCGACCATCGAGGCGCGGGTCATGCGAGCGATGTAGCCGATGCCGTAGATCGCTAGCGTCATGACCGGCAGCGTGAAATTATAGAAGGTGATGCCCTGGCTGGCCGAAGCCGCCGAACCGTTCAGTATGCCCAGCCACGAGGCGAAGATGACGGTGAAGATGACGCCCGAGACATATTCAGGCGTCGCCGTCGAGGCGATCGACGCCACCGACAAAGTCCGGTCGGTTCGCGAACCCTCACGCATGCCAGCAAGGATGCCGATCAAAAGCGATATCGGCACCATCACCACAAGCACCCAGAACATCAGGATACCGGTGGCGCCGAGCGCCGGGAAGAGCTTTGACGCAACAGTGGTCTTGAACTTGGTCGAGCAGCCGAAATCGCCTTGCAGGACGCCGGAGAATGTCGGCACGACTGGATCGTTGCAGAAGGAGAAACGCTTTGTGGGCTGCCCCGTCGCCGGGTCGGTCACCGGCTGCTTGGGCACGATGCCCAGCCATTGACCGTAACGGACGAAGAAGTTCTGGCGGTAGCCATGGTTGACCAGCCAGCTTTCGAGCTGCTCGGCCGAGGTATGCATCTCGGTCTGGCTGATCGCCAGCTTCTTCAGATTGGGTTCGAGATTGATCAGGAAGAAGACGATCATCGTCAGGCACAGCATCGTCAATGCCATCGTGCCGAGACGTCGAAGGATAAAAGAAAGCATGGCGGCCCCCTGCCGGTGGGGTTGGGGTCAGGTGCTGTCAACCCTTGATTTGTCGCATGAGCCGGCTTGGAAAGTCAGCAGCCTTTTTTGCGCTGACCCCCAAATTGCCGATCATGTTCGAAACAGGAGGGAGGGACGAACGCCCTCCCTCCCCGTTGGCTTCCATCGATCAGGCCGGCTCGAGCCAGACCTTGCCATAGTCGCGTTCGAAGGTCGGATGCATCTTGTAGTTCTGCACCGCCGCGACCGAATGGCTGTAGAGCTTGCGCCAGTAAGGCTGGATGATGATGCCGGCATCCTGCAGGATCTGCTGGATATCCTTCATCATCTCCTTGCGCTTTGCGGCGTCTGCAACGGCGAGCGCAGCATTGAGCTTGGCGTCCCAGTCGGGATTCGACCAGGCTGTCTCGTTCCAGGATTCGCCGGTGCGGTAGCCCAGGGACAGAACCTGGACCCCCAGCGGCCGCATGTTCCAGGTGGTCATGGACAACGGATATTTGGTCCAGTCGTTCCAGAACGTCGAGCCCGGCAGCACCGTACGCTTGACCTTGATGCCGGCGTCGCGCAACTGCGCGGCGATCGAATCGCCGGTATTCTTCTGCCAGTCCTCGTCGACCGTGATCAACTCGTGCTCGAAGTCGGCTTGGCCGGCTTCCGCCATAAGCGCTTTCGCCTTGGCGGGATCACGGGCGATTTTCGGCAGCTCGTAATATTCCGGATGAATCGGGCAGACATGGTGGTTCTCGGCGACAGTGCCGGCATTGCCGTAGCCGAGTTGAAGGACGACAGCATTGTCGACGCCGAGCTGCAGCGCCTGACGCACCTTCTGGTCGTCGTAAGGCTTGTTGTTGACGTTGGTGCGGCAGACGACGGTCCCGGCGGTGACCACTTCGGACTTCACCAGATCCATGCCGTCGAGGATAGACACGTAGTCGGCCGTGGTTTCGTAGTTGGTGTGCACTTCGCCCGCTTCGAAGGCGCTGACAGTGGCCGCCGGATCGGTGCCGTAGTCGATGAACTCGACGCCGTCGAGAAAGACTTCGCCGTCCCACCACTTGTTGTCTTCGCGGCGCTTGTAGACCACCTTCTGGCCGACATCGTAGGAGACGAGTTCGAAAGGACCGGTACCGATCGGACAGGCTTTGAAATCGCCGCCTTTTTCATCGAAGGTCTTGTGGACGATAAGGCCGGGATAGTCGCAGACATTGGGAATGATCGAAATGTCCGGCGAGCCAAGCTTCAGCTTGATGGTGTGATCGTCGACCTTGGTGACGGCGCTTTCATCGAGCTTGTCGTCCTTGACCAGCGTGCCGAGGCGGCCGGGCATGGAATTGCCTTCGGCTTTCTTGTCGGCCCAGCGCTTGAGGTTGAAGATCACGTCATCGGCGTTGAATGCATCGCCGTTCGACCAGGTCACGCCCTTGCGCACATGCAACGTGTATTCGGTGGCGTCGTCGTTGATGTCCCAGCTTTCGAGCAGATAGGGGCGGAACGTGTATTCGTTCGTGTACTTCACCAGCGGCTCGAGCGCCTGACGCTCGGCATTGGCGATTTCAGACCAGTCGGCCTTGCGTGGATCCTTCGGATCCTTGATCCACATCGCGACCTTCAGCGTGCCGCCTTTCTTGCCCTGTACTTCTTCCGCCTTGGCCGGCGTCGGATCGGCGAGGCCGAGCATGCCATAGGCCATCGCCGTGGACGCGCCGAAGACGCTGGCCAAGGCGAGAAATTCGCGGCGATCCATTTTTCCTGCCTTGGCTTCTTCGGCCATTGCCAGGATATGATCCGGAACGCGGTCACCATTACTTTTGTAGATTGCCATGACTGACTCCCATTGTTGGCTTTCTGCCTTTTAACATTCCGCATCCGGGCCATGATGTCAAAAGTGGCACGGATTGGGAACATGCCAAGGAATGTGCAACTTTGGAAGGGAAGCGGTTCGCTCGATAACGACAGTCTTGGCGCAAAACTGCTACTGCCCGGCAGATTTCGTCGAATCTCCGGTACCGACTAAATTGAGACATTTATGAAAGTTGGACAGCACCAGCCGATCCCGAAGGTGGTGCCAAGAGCTGTGCCGACCAGATAGTCAACTTGCCCGATTCTTTTGCTGTCGGCTGGCTCAATATTCGCGTTCGTAGAAAATACCGCCCTTGGCTTCGCCGGCATCGTTGGCCTCGCCGCGCAATTTGACGCCGCGCCCGACATTGAGATCGATCGTCGCCTTGCCCGATCCCGGCTTGTCGCCCTTCTGGATGGTGACATAGGTGCGGTCGTTGAGATATTTGCCCGCCGAGACCGCGGTGCCACCCTTGTCGTCCGTCGTCACGTCGAGATCGTCGACGCCGATCGCGCTGCGCAGGTTTTCGAGCAGCGAGGTCGAACCACCGACGCCGGCGAGCTGCGCAGCCGCTTCAGCGAGCTGGGCAATCTGCAGCGGCGACAGGTTCGACATCGATCGGCCAAAGATCAATTGTGCCAGCACCTCGTCCTCCGGCAGCGCCGGCACCGAGGAGAAGGTGAATTTCGGATTGGTCGCCTCGCCCGAAACGACGATGGTGACGGTAGCGCTGGTCGTGGTGGATGTTGCGGTCAGGTTGAGATAGGGCACCAGCGAGCCCGAAAAGCCGACCGTGCCTTCGGTGAAGGTCAGCCGCTTGCCGAGGATCGTCAGCCGCCCGCGTTGCAAGGTGAAGGTGCCGACCGCTTGCGGCGACGAGGCCGGACCGGTCAGCTTGAGCGAACCGCCAAGCTCGGCGTCGACGCCCCTGCCCTGGATGAAGATCTGGTTCGGCGCGTTGACCGTGACGTCGAGGTTGAGGCCGCTGCCGCCACTGCCGCCGCTCGCGGTTGGCGGACGCAGTGCCTTGTCCTGCGCGCGCACGGCGCCTGGCGCGTTCTTGTGCTTGACGTCGAGCGCCGCCAGCGAGCCCGGCAGCTTTTCGGGAACGGTAATCACGGTCTTGGCCAGATTGATGGTGCCCGAAATCACAGGCGCCGAAGCAAGCGGTCCCTTGATCGTCAGGTCGCCGCCGAGATTGGCGGTGACCACTCTGCCATCGGTGTAGCGGCCGTCGACGAGTTTGACCGACAGGTCGGCCGGAAACCCTTGTGCCGCATCGATGCCGACCGTACCGCTGGCCGACAGGCTGCCGCGCGTCGATAGCGTGCCCGTCAGGCGGTTGATCCTGGCGACGCCGTTACCGATCGCGACATCGGCAGTGATATCGTTGATGGCAAGGCCCGAGCGCGCGTCGATCAGGCGGGCGCCCGATGTACTGACGGTTCCGCCGATCACCGGTGACGTCGCCGGTCCGCGCACCTGCACATTGACATTGGCCGTACCGCTCAGCGACAGGCCTTGCGCGGCGAGTGTCCGGGTCAGGAAGGCGAACGGCACCTTGCCGGAAAAGTCGAGCGCCAACGCCGGCGTGCCCGCAGTCGTCACCGTGCCGCCGCCCTTGAGGCCAAGACCGGCACCGTCGCTGATGTTGGCGTCGAATGCCAGCCTGTTGCTGGCGAAGCTGCCGGAGGACGACACGCTCATGCCGCCGAAACCGGCGCCACGGGTCTGTGACGTCTGGATGCCAGAGGCGTCCATCTTGAAGGCCACGGCGGGATTGGCCGGCGCGCCTGTCACCTTGACCGTGCCCGAGATCGAGCCCGCGGCATCGAGCCCCGGTGAAAAACTGTTGGCGAGCGAGACCGGCACCCGCGCCAGCGTTGCGTTGAGATCGAGCGCCTGCCCGACCTTGCCTGTCACCGTCGCCGTGCCGCCGCCGAGGTTGAGCACCAGCCTGTCCAGGCTGGTCGTGCCGTTGGCAATGGTGACGGTCGAGGCCTGGGCGATGGCCGCCTTGATGCCTTGAACCGTCGCCTGGCCGGAATTGAGCTCAACGATCGTCGTGCCATTGGCGATCCTGACGCGGCCGGCGGCCTTGGCCGGAATGTCCTTGACGGTGGCCCCGCCGGAAAAGCCCGTCCAGTCGCCATCACGCTTCAGGTCGACATCGATCCCGCGGATGACGGTGCCGCCCGAGGTGACGCTGTCGGCGCGGACCTTGCCGGAGATGACCGGCGCGGCGAGGTAGTTGGCGATCATCGCGTCGATGGTGACGGTCTTTGCCGAAAGATCGCCGCGTGAGATCGAAGCCGTCGACGCCTTGACGGTGACTTCAGGCGCTTTGCCGTTCCTGGCGAATCTGATCGTGCCGCGCACGTCGCCTTCCGCCTTTTCCAGCGCAAGTGCGGCAAGCGGTCCGATGTCAGGCAAATCGAGCGCCACGGTGCCTTCAGGCACAAAGGCATTGTCGAGCGCCAGATCGCCGGAGACCCGGTTCTTGCCGAGCGACAGCAACAGGCCGTTGATGGCGCGCTTGCCGTCGGATGTCGCCAGCACGGCACTGCCTTGCAGGGCCTGGCCGGCGACATTGCCCGTCAGCTGCACATTGGCCGCCGGATTGGCGGCATCGGCCTTGCCTGTGGCGGTGAGCCGCAGCCCGGTGATCTCGCGTTCGGCCACCGAAAGCCGGTCGCTGTTCACTGTCAGCGACAGGTCGGGCGCGGTGCTCGGCCCTTGTGCGTTGAGTGCGAAAGCAATGGCGCCCTTGGCATCCTTCGACAGAAGCGAGATGTCGGCCAGCGCGCCCTTGATGTCGGCGACGACTTTGTTGTCGGCAAGGCTGGCCTTTCCATCGGCGGTCAGCGCACCGGACACCAGCTTGATCGCATCGGCGGTGACATTGCCGTTGGCATCGCGCTTCAGCACGGCGCTGATGTCGGTACGCTCGGCGAGAACGCCACGCGCTGCCGCGGGCAGCGCCGCGGAAGCCGCATCCGCCTTGAGGTTGAGGTCGATGGCGCCGTCGGCCAGCGAGACCTTGCCGTTGAAGGCGCTGTTCAGCGCGTCGCCGACCACCGAGCCGCTGTCGATGACGATGGTGTCTTTGGCAAGGCTGCCAGTGACCTTGGCCGTGACCTTGCCGGCGATCAGCGGCGCGATGGTTGGATTGTCGAGTCCGATCTTGGCCGCCGTCACCGTGCCGGAAATCGGCCCGGTCCGGCTCTTCACGTCGAAGGCATCGGAATGCAACGCCAGCGCGATGCCCTCGACTTTGGTAAAATTGGTCGCGACCGAAGGCAGGACAGCGGAAATATCAAGCTTCGGCTGCGTGCCTTGCCCCGCTGCCTTCACCGACAGCGCTTGCAGCTCGAGCTTGATCGGGCTCTCGGCGCTGCCGAGGGCCAGCGGCAGGCTCGGACCGGTCGAGGCAAGGTCGAGCGAGAAATCGCTGATGCCATTCGGATTGATCGTACCGGCCGCCTTGCCGGAGACATTTTCACCGGCAAGCGTCGCCTGGTCGATCGCAACGCCACCGGCGGACGAGAAACTGCCTGCCGCATCGAGATCGAGCGGACCAAGTGCCGCCTGGCGGGTTTGACTGGTCTCGGCGCCAGCGAGCTGCACATTGAAACGGATGTCCGGGCTGGCCGACGGTCCCGTCACTTGCGCCGTTCCGGCCAACGTGCCCGCCGCGTCGAGGCCAGGCGAGAAATCGTTGGCAAGGGCTGCCGGAAGTGCCGAAAATTCGGCAGCGAGGTCGAGCGTCTGGCCGGCGGTACCGGAGACCGCGACCGACCCGCCCCCGACATCGAGCACCAGCTTCTCGATGCTGGCTGCGCCATTGGCGACGCTCAAGCTCGATGGCTGCGCGATCGCCGCCTTGATGCCGCGAATGGTCGCTTCGCCCGAGGCGATCTCGACGCTGGTCGTGCCGTCCGCGATCTTCACCCGCCCGGCGGCCGTGGCCGGAATGCCCGCAATAGTGGCGCCGCCGGTGAAATTGGTCCACTCGCCGTCGCGCTTCAGGTCGACGCCGATACCGCTTATGACGGTTGTTCCCGAGGTGACCGTATCGGCCTTGATCGTACCAGAGATCGCCGGGCCCTTGAGATAGTTGGCGACCAGCGCGTTGACGGCGATGGTCTTCGCCGCCAGGTCGCCGCGAGAAATCGAGGCGCTCGTCATGTCGATCGCAACCGTCGGCGCGCCACCATCATCGGAGAAGCGGATGCTGCCCTCTACGTCGCCAGTCGCCGTCTGCCCGGCAAGTGCCGCCAGCGGGCCGATATCGGGCGCATCGAGCGTCAGCGTGCCAAGCGGCAACAGGCCATCGCCGAGCGCAACGTCTCCGGAGACCTTGTTGTCGCCCAGCGCCAGGCTGAGCCCGTTGATGGACCGCTTGCCGTCACTCGTCACCAACGACGCCTTGAGGTTGAGCGGCTGATCGTTGACCGACCCGGTCAGTGAGACATCGGCCGCCGGGCTGGCAATGTCGGCCTTGCCCTTCGCGCTCAACTGGACGGTCCTCACCGTGCGGCCCGATGCGGTCAGGCTGTCGCTGTCGGCAGACACCGAGAAATCCGGCGCCGAGCGCGCACCGCTCGCGGTCAGCGCGAAATTGACGGCCCCGCCGACCGGCACGCCGACCATGGGCGACAGCACCGAGACATCGCCGAGCGTGCCCTTGACGTCGGCCTGGATGTCGGTGCCGGTCGCGCTAGCGGTGCCGCTTGCGCTGAGCGCGCCGGAAGTGAATTGCAGTGAATTGGCGGCGAACGAGCCTTGCGGATCGCGGGTTGCCGTGGCGGAGAATGTCACGCGCTCGCCGAGAACCGGACGGATCTGCGGCGGCAGCGCCGTCGAGACGGCATCGGCATTCATCTTGAGCGTCATCGCCAGGTCGGCCAGCGTCACCTTGGCGGTGACCGAGGCATTGAGCGCATCGCTGCGCAACGTGCCCTGATCGACGGAAATCTCGTCCTTGCTGACCGAACCAGCGAGGTCGGCTGTGATCTTGCCGGTCACCAGCGGCGCCAGCGTCGCGACATTGGTGTTGAGGCCGCCGGCCGCGAGCTTGATGCTGACCGGTCCGCTGCGCTCCTGGATGTCGAAACCGTCGGAATGGATCTGGGCGGTAAGATTGTCCAGCCGCGTGCCGCCCGCCACCACCGAGACCAGAGACGCGCCGATGTCGACGATCGGCGCCTTGCCGCCGCCGAAGGCGCGGGCGGTGGCGCCTGTGAGCGCCACCGTCACCGGCTGCGCCGCGCTGCCGAGGCTGAGCACTATGGGCGGCCCCTTGGCGGCGAGCTCCACCGCGAGGTCGCTGGCGCCGTTGGGGTCGATGATACCGGCGGCAGTGCCATGCACGGCATCGCTGTCGACGTTGGCGCGCTCGACATCGACGCCGCCCGCGACCATGGCGGTCCCGGCAAGGTCGAAGCTGGTCTTGCCGGCAAACAGGGGTTTCAGATTTTCCGGCACAAAGCGTGCGAAGTCACCGTCACCCTTGGCTTCGACATGGCTGCCCCTGTCGGTGAGCTGATGCCGGCCGGTGAGCTGGGTGACGATCTGGCCGTCGACGACAAAGGTGCCGACGCCATTCCAGTTGGCGATCGGCCCCGTGCCCGAAACGACGATGTCGACCGGCGGCGCATCCGGCAGATTGAGCAGATTGGCGATGATGCCGCCGGCCGGCTCGGATGCCTTGAGATCGAGGTCGAGCTTGTTATCGGCGGGCGCGAAATTGATTTTTGCCTCGACCGTGCCTTGCTTGCCGTCGTGGCGGGTGATGTCGACGTTGGTTTCGACCGCCAGCGGCGCCGCATCGGCCTTGAGCGCGCCCTTGGCCGCGAGCTCGGCGATGCCGCTGCCGGCCAGAGCCTGCCCGAGCGCGATCTCGGGGAGTTCGATCTGTCTGATGTCGACGGAAACCGGCAGCGTGGTCGCACCACCTTGGCTCGGCTGCGTGCTGGCCACCGGCAGACGCGCCAGTTCGATGCGCCCTGCGGCGATGCGGTCGGCGCTGAAGCTTTTGGACAGAAGCGCCCGTGGCGACCAGTCGACGGCCAGTTTGCGAGCCACCAGCCAGGCGCCCTCGCGATCTTCCAGCACGACATGATCGACGGTCAGCGCCCCGGACCAGATGCCGTCGATGCCGCTGACCGTGACTTTGCGATCGTCGGTCGACGCCATGGTCGAGATGATGCCGGCAAGGTTTGCGCGGCCGCGCTCGGTCTTGGTCAGCACGACGAGCGCACCCACGACCGCCGCCACCACGACGAGCAGCGTGTAAAGGGCAATGCGAAGGATGCGCTTGAACATCTTCATCGTCAGAACGCCTGGCCGATGCCGGCATAGATGCCGAAATGCGGGTCGTCGCGATCACGGTTGAGCGGCACGGCGGCGTCGATGCGCAATGGACCGAACGGCGTGATATAGCGCAAGCCGACGCCGGCTCCGACCTTCATGTCGGCGAAATCCGGGAATGATTTGGTCGAGACGGTGCCGGCATCGACGAACGGCACCACGCCGATCGTGTCGGTGATGGCGATGCGCATCTCGACCGAGGTCTCGAACAAGGAAAGCCCGCCGATCGGCTGTCCGTCAATGTCCTTCGGGCCGATGCCCTGATAGGCATAGCCGCGCACCGAACCGCCACCGCCGGAATAGAAGCGCCGGTTGGCCGGAACATCCTGAAGGCCGGCGCCGACGATCGATCCGATGGCGACGCGTTCGGCAAGCACGAACTTCGAGGCCGTATCGAGCGACTGGTATGCCGATCCTTCGCCCTTCAGCTTGAGGAAGGCAGCACCGCTCAGGATGTCGTAGCTCGGCTCGGCATAGGCCAGCACCCGGAATCCCCGCGTCGGATTGAGCCGGCTGTCGCGGTTGTCATAGACATATTGCAAGGGGATGCTGGCGATCAGATAGGTGTGCTTGCCGAAAGAGTCGTGGATCTTCGAATAGTCGAGCGCGACTTCGGCTGAAACCGTCTGCTTCTTGTCGAGTTCATAGGACAGGCCGGTGTTGCCCTTGACCGAGAAATGGTCATAGGCATCGGGGTGCTCCAACACGGTCTTGACGCCGGCGAAGAATTTCGACGCCGGCCCGACCACGCCCGGTTTTTCGAACATGATACCGGCATTGTAGTTGAGTTCTGTCAGGTCGTTGCTGCCGATGCCGCTGATCGCGCCATCGATGCGCAGCTTCTCGGCCCGCCCGAACAGATTGCGGTGACCCCAATAGCCTTCCAGACCGAGCCCCTCTGTGTTGGAGAGCGTGCCGCCAACGCCGAAATAGCGAGGCTTGCGTTCGCTGACTTGGACACCGATCGGGATGTTGCCTTCGGCATCGAGACTGTCGGCCTCCTTGAGTGTGACGCTGTTGAACACTTCCAGCCCGAGCAGCCGGTCGCGCGCGTCGTCGATTTCATCGGGCGAGTATTGGCGGCCGCGCTTCAGGCCGGTCATGTATTCGGTGAAGTCGCGATCGACCTTCTCGGTGCCTTCGACGGTGGTGTCACCGTAACCGGCGACTGGCCCGGCCGCCACGGTGAGCGTCACGTCGAGCGTCGAGGTGGCGTGGTCGGCGACGATCTCCTGGCCTGTCACCTTGGCCAGCGGCCTGCCCTCCGCCTTCAGCGCCCGCACGATCGACGCTTCGGCCTTGAGCACGGCGCCGGATCCGGCATCGCCGCCGGCGATCAGTCCGAAATCGGCGCTCGCCAACCCCGCCGCATCGCCCTTCAGCCGGATATTGCCAAGCGTGAACTTCGGCCCGGTGGCAATGCCGATCACCACCGGGATCGGCTGCGTTCCCCCGAATTCGGCGTCGGGCGGCAGTTCGTCGAGCTGCTTTCCCTCAATGGTGATGGTGACGACGCCCTCGTAGCGGGCGTCCGCGTAGAGTGCGGCGACAAGCTGTTCGCGGTCGCTGCGCGCCTTGGCCAGTAGGCCGAGCGAACCGGAAACCGGACGTTCTTCGTCGTTTTTCAGCGTCGAGGCGTTTTCGAGCTTTTTAACGAGATCCTTGTCGGCGTCGGGTGCATCGATGGTGACGGCATAGCGCAGCGGGTCGACAATATCGGCGTCCTCATCACTGGAAGAACCCCACAATTTGATGCCGAATAGCTCGAAAGCCGTGGCATTTCGGCCTTCGGCAAACAGTGCGGCCGAGCATATCAGGGCGAAAAGCAGGGTACGCGAAAGCCCGCGCAGTGACGCTCCTCCCCCCGACATCTGCCTTTTACGCACCAACATTATAACTCTAACCTAACTCGCAAAACTAAAATTGGAATGAAGTTCTGAATTGCTCGTAAAGGGGCCACAATCCAATTGTCTGAAATAGGCTGGGCTTGGAATTCACACCTTCTGCGTCGCCGCAAGAAAGCGTGATCCCTGTCCTATGGAGGTACTACCGGTCATCGGCCGGAAAGGAAACCGTTGGCAGGCGGACCCTGCCGCGTCCTCGTGTTGACAAGCTTCAGTGAAGCCTGAACATGCCGGGAACGTTTGAAGCGTCGCATCGTGCCTTCCGAAAATCGATCCCGATTTTCGGGCCGATGCGAAAGCAGTGTCTGGAGGGTGTTATGGCAATGCGCGCGGCTCGTGGTCTGTCTATCCTTGTCCTTCTCTTTTTCGCCTGGGGCAGCATCGCGCAAGCGGCTGAAGCGCGGCGAATCACAACGACGGACAATTCCGACTATTTCGGTTTCGACCTCCGGTCCGACCAGAATGTCAGCCTCGACCAGTGCAAGACCACATGCCTCGGCGACTCCGCCTGCCGCGCCTTCACCTACAATCTCAAGGCCAAATGGTGCTTCCTCAAGTCCGACTATAACCAGCTGAAATCCTTCAACGGCGCTGTCGCCGGCAAGGTCGTCAACGTCGATGGCGACCCCGACATCGGCGCACCGCCGGAACTGGCCTTCTTTCCCGCCTGGATGGCCGACCAGGCCCAGCAATACCGCAACGGGCTCACCGGTCCAACCTACACCAAGCCGACCGAAGGGCTGACGGCATTGCGGTCGGCGGCCGAACAGGCGGTGCGGACAGGCGACCATCGCTCGGCCATGCAGAAATACGAGGCGGCGGTTTCGGTGATGCCCGACGACGGCCAGCTCTGGCTTGAGCTGGCGCGCGAGACGCTTGCCGTACAGCCGGTCGCCAACACGTCCGAGGCCTCGACCTTGCCGGCAAACGCTACCTCCGCCGGCTTCAACGCCTATAAGCTCCTGCGCACCACCAAGACACGGGCCGATGCGCTGGCATTGCTCGGCGACGGGCTCGACCGCCGCGATCTCTACCGGCCGGCCCTGCTGTCCTACGAAGCGAGCCTCGCGCTGGTCAGTTCGCCGGGGGTCCGCGCCGCCTATCAGGACCTCAAGGCGCGCAAGGGCTTCCGTGTCATCGACCACACCGTCGATGCCGACACCAGCGCACCGCGCATCTGCGCGCAGTTTTCCGAGGAATTGGTCAAGACCGGCGTCGACTATGCGCAGTTCGTCACTGTCGACAACGCCGCTCCCAAGGGTGTCGAGGCCAAGGACAAGCAGATCTGCGTCGAGGGGCTCGAACACGGCCAGCACTACGAAGTGACTTTCCGCGCCGGCCTGCCGGCGGCCATCGGCGAGACGATCGCAGCACCTGTGGTGCTGTCGATCTATGTCCAGGACCGCGCCCCGTCCGCCCGCTTCACCGGCGACAGCTTCGTGCTGCCGGCCGGCGCGCGCCGCGGCATTCCGGTCGTCACCGTCAACATGAACGCCGCCAAGATGAAGCTGTACCGCATCGGCGACCGCTCGCTGGCCCAGCTTCTGTCCGGCTATCAGTTCCTGCGCCAGCTCGACGGCTACGACATCTCCAACATTTCCGACCAGATGGGCTCGCCTGTCTGGGAAGGCCAGTTGGACATCGCCAACGACCTCAACAAGGAAGTCACCACGTCCTTCCCGGTCGACGAGGCGCTGCCGCAGCGCAAGCCCGGCGTCTATGTGCTGACCGCGCAAGCGACCGACGACAAGAGCGACGACTATGATTCGCGCGCCACGCAGTGGTTCGTCGTTTCCGACATCGGCCTGTCGACCTACACCGGTCAGGATGGGCTCAACGTCTTCGCCCGTTCGCTTGGAAGCGCCAAGCCGATCGCCGGCGCCGAGCTGACGCTGCTGGCCAGGAACAACGAAATCCTCGGCACCACGATATCAGACGCCGAGGGTCGCGCCGTCTTCAACCCCGGCCTGACGCGCGGCGACGGCGGCATGGTGCCGGCCGTGCTGATGGCCAGGCAGAGCGACAACGACTTCGTCTTCCTCGATATGGGCCGCGCCGGCTTCGACCTGTCCGACCGTGGCGTCACCGGGCGCGCTGCGCCGGGCGCGCTCGACGTTTATGCCTGGACCGAGCGCGGCATCTACCGCGCCGGTGAGGACGTCCATGTCGCCGCCCTTGCCCGCGATGGCGCCGCCAGGGCGGTCGAGAACCTGCCGCTGACCTTCATCTTCACACGTCCCGACGGTGTCGAGAATCGCCGCATCGTCAGCGACGGCGCATCGGCCGGTGGCCATGCCGTCGACCTGCCGCTTGAACCCAATGCCATGCGTGGCACCTG
This sequence comes from Mesorhizobium helmanticense, assembly GCF_003034915.1. Taxonomy (GTDB): domain Bacteria; phylum Pseudomonadota; class Alphaproteobacteria; order Rhizobiales; family Rhizobiaceae; genus Mesorhizobium; species Mesorhizobium helmanticense. Next base: position 78,145 of record NZ_PZJX01000045.1, read on the forward strand.
GACCGTGGCGATCCACACCGACCCGAAGCAGCCGGCCGTCGCCAGCCAGATGTTCCTGGTCGAGGACTTCGTGCCGGATCGCATCGAGTTCGACCTGAGCTCCGACAAGCAGGAAATCGCTCAAGGCGAAACCGCCAATGTCACCGTCGACGGTCGTTTCCTCTATGGCGCGCCGGCCGCGGGCCTGGCCCTTGAAGGCGAGCTGACGCTGTCGACCGCCCGCGACTGGGATCGCTTCAAGGGCTATTCCTTCGGCCTTGCCGACGAACAGTCGGCCGAGCCCTCGGTGACGCCCTTCACCGGCCTGCCTGTGATCGGCGAGGATGGCAAGGCGACCTTCCCGGTTTCGGTCGACCAGTTGCCCTCGACCACCAAGCTCGTCGACGCCAAGGTCACGGTCAGGATGCGCGAGACCGGCGGCCGCGCCGTCGAGCGCTCGCTCAATATCGGCATCCGCCCGCAAGGCCACATGATCGGCATCCGGCCGGATTTCGACGGCGACGAGGTGCCGCAAGGCGGCACGGCCAAGTTCAGCCTGATCGCCGTCGATCCCGACGGCAAGCGTGAGGCGCTGAAAGGCGCGCAATGGTCGCTGGTCAAGGTCGAACGCAATTATCAGTGGTACCGCTCAAGCAATTCCTGGAACTATGAGCCGGTCACCTTCACCAAGTCGGTGGCCAACGGCCAGGTCGACCTGAGCGCAGACGGCGAGGCCACGGTGTCACTGCCGGTCGACTGGGGCCGCTACCGCCTGGAGATCGAGACGTCGGATCCGGAAGGCCCGGCGACCAGCTATGAGTTCGACGCTGGCTGGTATGTCTCCTCCACCACCACCGAAACGCCCGACGGGCTCGAGATCGCCCTCGACAAGGACAATTATGCGGCAGGCGAAGTGGCCAAGCTCAAGATATCGCCGCATTTTGCCGGTGAGCTGCTGGTCACCATCGGCGCCGACAAGCTGTTGAAGACTGTCACCGCCACGGTGCCGGCCGGCGGCAGCACCATCGATATCCCGGTCGGCGACGACTGGGGCGCCGGCGCCTATGTCACGGCGACGCTGTTCAGGCCGGGCGACGCGCAGGAAACGCGCATGCCGGCGCGCGCCATCGGCGTCAAATGGCTGAAGGTCGATCCGGGCTCGAAGCAGCTCGCCGTCACCTTGACGCCGCCGGACAAGACCATGCCGCGCCAGCAGCTGTCGATCCCGGTTTCCGTGGCCGGCGTGCAGCCGGGCAGCAACGCCTATGTCATGGTTGCGGCCGTCGATGTCGGCATCCTCAACCTCACCAACTACAAGGCCCCGGATCCGGAGGACTGGTTCTTCGGCCAGCGCATGCTGGGGCTTGAAGTGCGCGACCTCTACGGCCGCCTGATCGACGGCTCGCTGGGCACCACCGGCAAGCTGCGCACCGGCGGCGACGGCGCCAACATGCAGGCGCAAGGCAGCCCGCCGACCGAAAAGCTGGTCGCCTTCTTCTCCGGCCCGGTCGAGGTCGACGCCGACGGCAAGGCGAGGATCGACTTCGACATCCCGCAGTTCAACGGCACCGTGCGCGTCATGGCCGTCGCCTGGACCAAGGATGGGGTTGGCCACGCCCAGTCGGACGTCATCGTGCGCGATCCCGTCGTGATCACCGCCGGCCTGCCGCGCTTCCTGGCGCCCGGCGATGCCGCCGTGATGCGGCTCGACGTCGCCGATACCGACGGCCCGGACGGCGACTATAAGCTGACCATCGACACGACAGGTGATCTGTCGACCGGCAACGCCGCCCTCCCCGAAAAGCTGACGCTCGCCAAGGGCAAGCGGCAGACGCTGACCGTGCCATTGATCGCCCAGACTGCGGGCAACGCCTCGATCACCGTCAAGCTTGCCCATGCCGACGGCACCGCGGTCGAACAGACGCTCCATGTTCCGGTGCGCCCGGCACAATTGCCGGTGACCACCCGCATGGTCGTCGATCTCAAGGGCAATGGCGGGTCGCTGCGCGTCGACAAGGAGCTTCTCGCGGCAAGCCTGCTCGACGGCGCTTCCGTCAGCGTTGGCGTTTCGCAGGCGGCCGCCTTCGACGTGCCCTCGCTCCTGATGACGCTCGACCGCTACCCCTATGGCTGCGCCGAGCAGACGACCAGCCGCGCCATGCCGCTTCTCTATGTCAACGAGATGGCGTCGGGCATCGGCATGGCCAGCGACCCGGACCTGCACGGCCGCATCCAGGACGCCATCTACAAGGTGTTGAGCTACCAGGCCTCGGCCGGCAGCTTCGGCCTGTGGGGGCCGGGCTCCGGCGATCTGTGGCTCGATGCCTATGTCACCGACTTCCTGACCAGGGCGCGCGAGCAGAAATACGATGTGCCGACCCTGGCGATGAGCCAGGCGCTGAGCAATCTGCAGAACTCTATCGGCTACGACCAGGACGTCCAGGATCGCGGCAGCGAGATCGCCTACGCGCTCTATGTGCTGGCCCGCAACAAGAAGGCCTCTGTCGGCGACCTGCGCTACTATGCCGACACCCAGCTCGAAGCCTTCACCAGCCCGATGGCCGTGGCCCAGCTGGCGGCAAGCCTGGCGCTCTACGGCGATACGCAGCGTTCGGAGGCAACCTTCCAGACGGCATTGCAGCTCGCCAAGTCGACCACGGAGTACGACTATTACAGGTCGGACTACGGCTCGCGGCTGCGCGACGGCGCGGCGATGCTGGCGCTTGCGGCCGAATCGAAACCGGTGCCGACGATCGTGCCGGAATTGATCAAGCTGGTGACCCAGGAGCGCGCCGAAGCCCGCTGGACGAGCACGCAGGACGAGTCCTGGATGCTGCTGGCGGCTCGCGCACTGAAGGCCGGCAACGCTGCGATCGCGCTGACCATCAACGGCGCGCCGCACAACGGCGCCTATTCGGACCAGTTCGCCGGCCGCGACCTGGCCGACAGCCCGCTGACCGTCGCCAACACCGGCGGCAACCCGCTGCAGGCGGTCGTCACCACGGTCGCCTCGCCGATCCAGCCGCTGCCGGCCAGCGGCAACGGCTTCACCATCGGGCGCACCTACTACAAGCTCGACGGCACCGAGGCCAATGTGACGGAGGCCAAGCAGAACGAACGCTATGTCGTCGTGCTCAAGGTCTATGAGCAGAACACCTGGCCTTCGCGACTGCTGATCACCGACCTGTTGCCGGCCGGCTTCGAGATCGACAATCCGGGCCTTGTCTCCAGCGCCCAGTTGACGAACTTCTCCTGGCTGGCGCAGACCGACGCCGCGCATCTGGAATTCCGCGACGACCGTTTCGTCGCGGCCTTCAACCCGAAAGATGGCGATGGCGATCGCAACATTACGCTGGCCTACGTCGTGCGCGCGGTGACGCCGGGCACCTATGCCCATCCCGCGGCAACGGTGGAGGATATGTACCGGCCGCAATATTCGGCCCGTACCGCCACCGGCATGATGGAGGTCAAGGCGCCGTAGCGGTGTGTGGATCGGTCGTCATGGTGGAAGGCCACGCATGAGAGGTGTTTCAGCCAGGACTTCGCGGAGACTGGGGATCGGCGCGGCATCCGTCGCCGGTTTCCTGGCCCTCTCCGCTGTCGCCCTCTGGCAGCTCGACCGCGCCTTTCCGCCACCGCTGCCGGCGGAGCTCGCGGTGTCCACCGAAGTGCTCGACCGTGACGGCCAGCTCCTGCGGGCCTTCGCCACGCCGGACGGCTACTGGCGGCTGGAAACCCGGCTCGACCAGGTCGACAAGCAATTCGTCGACATGCTGGTGACCTATGAGGACAAGCGCTTCTGGGACCATGACGGCGTCGATGTGCTGGCGCTGGCCCGGGCCGCCGGCCAGTTCGCGACCAGCGGCCATATCGTCTCCGGCGGCTCGACGCTGTCGATGCAGCTTGCCCGGCTGATCGAGCCGCGCGACAGCCGCAGCCTCGGCTCCAAGCTCAAGCAGATGCTGCGCGCCATCCAGATCGAGCGGCGGCTCTCCAAGCGCGAGATCCTCGAACGCTATCTGACGCTGGCGCCCTATGGCGGCAATCTCGAAGGCGTGCGCGCCGCCTCGCTCGCCTATTTCGGCAAGGAGCCGAAACGGCTGACAGTTTCGGAGGCGGCACTCCTCGTCGCGCTGCCGCAATTGCCGGAAAAGCGGCGCCCCGACCGCAATCTCAAAATCGCCCACGCCGCACGCGACCGGGTGCTGGCCCGCATGGTTTCATCAGGCCGGCTCAGCGAACGCGAGGCCGCACGCGCCGCACTCGACGATGTCTCGCAATTGCGGCGCAGCTTGCCGGCGCTCGCCGCCCATGCCGCCTATGCGATGCTGCCCAAGGCCGCTCCCGGGCAACCTTTGCGCCTGACGATCCGCAAGAGCGTCCAGGAGGGGCTGGAGCAGGTGGCCAGGGACGCCGCCACCAGGCTCGGCCCTCGCCTGTCGGTTGCCATGGTGCTCGCCGATTCCCGCACCGGCGACATCCTCGGCGAAGTCGGCTCGGCCAATTATTTCGATGCCAGCCGTTCCGGCTGGATCGACATGACCAGGACCGTCCGCTCGCCCGGCTCGACGCTGAAACCGTTCATCTACGGGCTCGCCTTCGAGCAAGGGCTGGTGGCACAGGAGACGCTGATCGAGGACAGTCCGGCCGATTTCGGCGGCTACCGGCCGAAGAATTTCGACATGGGCTACCAGGGAGACGTCAGCATAAGGCAGGCGCTGCAACTGTCGCTCAACGTGCCGGCGATCCGGGTGCTCGACGCGGTCGGGCCGGCGCGGCTGATGGCGCGCTTCCGCCAGGCCGGCGTGACGCCGATCCTGCCCGTCAACGAGGCGCCGGGCCTCGCCATCGGCCTTGGCGGCGTCGGCGTGACGCTGCGTGACCTGGTCCAGCTCTATACCGGGCTCGCCAATGGCGGCAAGGCGAACACGCTGCATGACGGCACCGAGCCGGCGAATGCCGAACGCTCCACCGCCACCATTCTCGATGACCAGGCAAACTGGCAGATCACCGACATCTTGTCGGGGGTCAAGCCGCCCGAAGGGGCCATGCAACGCGGCATCGCCTACAAGACCGGCACCTCCTATGGCTACCGCGACGCCTGGTCGGTCGGCTTCGACGGGCGCTATGTCCTGGGCGTCTGGGTCGGCCGTCCCGACGCCGGCGCGGTGCCCGGCCTGTCCGGCTATGTCTCGGCCGCACCCATCCTGTTCGAGGGCTTCGTCCGCTCCGGCCTCGCCACCGTTCCGCTGCCCAGCCAGCCGGCCGGCGTCAGCAGACCGAAGCGCGACGATCTACCGGTGACGCTGGCCCGCTTCGGCGCCGGCGCTGATGGGCTGGTGCAGGCCACCGCGACCGAACCCGCGCCGACCATCATCTTTCCACCCGACGGCGCCCGCGTCGATCTCGGCACCGCCTCGGCCGACGCCTCGCCGCTGGTGCTTAAGCTGCAAGGCGGCCGCGCGCCGTTCCGCTGGCTGGCCAACGGCAAACCGCTTGTCGGCATCGACCGTCGCCGCACCGCGACCTGGCAGCCGGACGGCGCCGGCTATTCCACGCTCACCGTAATCGATGCGGCCGGCCGCGCCGCCAGCGTGAAAGTCTTCGTTGAATAGAATGCGCCAAGCGATTCAGCGCATTGGTTTTCCGGAAGCGCGGCAGAGAGCGGGATACATCATTTGATGCGTGTTGCGAGGCACCCGCGCTTCGCGCCGGCTTGTCGAAGCATCGACGGTTTCTAGATAGATCGGCTGATGGCGCGGATTCCGTCAACCGGCCTCACGAAGAAGAAATTTCTCCATGGGTCCAAAGATCGGCGAAAAATTGCTTCAGGAGGGTAAAAAAGGCAAACATTGAATGCATCTTAATTCTATCAATTCGGTAGACTGATGGCGTTCAACCGGAGGCGGAAATGACCAAACCTCATTTCAGGAAACTGCTCGGCGCACTGGTCGCCACATCCGTCCAGTTCGGCACGCTCGGTTTCGCGTTTGCCGATACCACAATTCTCAACGTGTCCTATGATCCGACGCGTGAACTCTACAAGCAGTTCGACGAGGCCTTCACCGCCCACTGGAAGGCCGAGACCGGCGAGACGGTGACCATCCAGCAGTCACATGGCGGATCGGGCGCCCAGGCCCGCGCCGTGATCGACGGCCTCGACGCCGACGTGGTGACGCTAGCGCTCGAAGGTGACATCAACGCCATCGTCTCGAAATCGCAGAAGATCAATCCCGACTGGCGCACCAAATTCGAGAACAATTCGGCCCCCTACACCTCGACCATCATCTTCCTCGTCCGCAAGGGCAACCCGAAGGGCATCCATGACTGGAGCGATCTGGTCAAGGACGGCGTCCAGGTGATCACACCCAACCCGAAAACCTCCGGAGGCGCGCGCTGGAACTATCTTGCGGCCTGGGCTTACGCCAATGCCAACGATGGCGGCGACGAGGCCAAGACCAAGGAATTTGTTGGCAAGCTTTACGCCAATGTCCCGGTTCTCGACACCGGTGCGCGCGGCTCGACCGTGACCTTCGCGCAAAAGGGCCTGGGCGACGTGCTGCTGGCCTGGGAAAATGAGGCCTATCTGGCGATCGACGAGTTCGGCGCCGACAATTTCGACATCGTCTATCCCCCGACCTCGATCCTGGCCGAGCCGCCGGTTGCCGTGGTCGACGCCAATGTCGACGCCAAGGGCACCAGAAAGGTCGCCGAAGCCTATCTGAGCTACCTCTATTCCAAGGAAGGCCAGACGCTGATCGCCAAAAACCATTATCGCCCGTCGAAGCCCGATCTGGTGCCGCCGGAGGATCTTGCCAAGCTGCCTGAGATCAAGCTGATCACCATCGATGATCCGCTTTTCGGCGGCTGGAAGAAGGCACAGCCTTACCATTTCGGCGACGGTGGTATATTCGACCAAATCTACAAGCCGGCCCAATAAGCTAAACTCTAGACCAGGACGACATGACTACAGCACCCGCCAAGGCGGGGTGGCGGTTTAGACAGCCGAGCGTCATTCCGGGTTTCGGATTGACGCTCGGCTTCTCGCTTGCCTACCTCACCCTCATCATCCTCATCCCCCTCTCGGGGCTGATCTGGCGATCGGCCGCGCTCGGCTGGGCCGATTTCTGGGCGATTGCCACTGATCGCCGCACCATCAACGCGCTCGAAATCAGCTTCGGCACCGCCTTCATCGCCGCAGCCGTCAATGTCGTCTTCGGCACGATCGTCGCCTGGGTGCTGGTGCGATACAATTTCCCCGGCCGCCGCATCGTCGACGCCATGGTCGACCTGCCTTTCGCTCTGCCGACGGCCGTGGCCGGCATTGCGCTGACCACGCTCTACGCGCCGAACGGCTGGGTCGGCAGCCTGCTTTCGCCGCTCGGCATCAAGGTTGCTTATACGCCGCTCGGCATCGTCATCGCGCTGATCTTCATCGGCCTGCCCTTCGTCGTGCGCACCGTTCAGCCGATCATGGAGGAGATCGACAAGGAGGTGGAGGAAGTGGCCGCCACGCTTGGCGCCAATCGCTTCCAGATCATCTCCCGGGTGCTGCTTCCGGGCCTCGCGCCGGCCATTGTCACCGGCTTCGCGCTGGCCTTTGCCCGCGGCGTCGGCGAATACGGTTCCGTCATCTTCATCGCCGGCAATCTGCCCTACAAGTCCGAGATCGCGCCGCTGCTGATCGTCATCCGGCTTGAGGAATACAACTACGAGGCGGCGACCGCGATTGCGGCGATCATGCTGGCGCTGTCCTTCGTGATGCTGCTGGTCATCAATCTGGTGCAGACATGGAGCCGCAAGCGCTATGGCTGACCCCGAGATCAAATCCTACGCGCCGCATCACGAAAGCCAGTCGGCGGCGGTGACGGAAAGTCCCACGGCACGAGCCGTGCTGATGATCGTGGCTTTTGCATTCCTCGGTGTTTTCCTGCTGCTGCCGCTGATCATCGTCTTCAACGAGGCCTTTTCGAAGGGCATCGGCGCCTATGCTGAGGCGCTGTCCAACCCCGATACGCGCTCGGCGATCCGCCTGACGCTGCTGGTGGCGGCGATCTCGGTGCCGCTCAACGTCGTCTTCGGCATCTCGGCCGCCTGGGCGATCGCCAAGTTCGAATTCAAGGGCAAGGCCTTCCTCACCACGCTTATCGACCTGCCCTTTTCGGTCTCGCCGGTCATATCCGGCCTGGTCTATGTGCTTTTGTTCGGCGCTCAAGGCTTGCTTGGCGGGTGGCTGAAGGCGCATGGCATCGTCATCCTGTTTGCCGTGCCGGGCATTGTCCTGGCCACCATCTTCGTCACCTTCCCCTTCGTCGCCCGCGAGCTGATCCCGCTGATGCAGGAACAAGGCAATGGCGATGAGGAGGCAGCTCTCTCGCTTGGCGCCAATGGCTGGCAGACCTTCTGGTACGTGACGCTGCCCAACGTCAAATGGGGATTGCTCTACGGCGTGCTCCTGTGCAATGCCCGCGCCATGGGCGAGTTCGGCGCGGTGTCGGTGGTGTCGGGCCACATACGCGGGCTGACCAACACCATGCCGCTGCATGTCGAAATCCTCTATAACGAGTACAACGCCGTCGGCGCCTTTGCCGTCGCTTCGCTGCTCGCCGGCCTGGCGCTGGTGACGCTGGTCCTGAAAACACTTCTCGAGATGCGCTACGGCGCCGAGATCGCCGCGACGCGCGGACACTGACAAAATGCATGTCGCCCAAAAGTGGGAACCGGTTTTGGGATAACGACCTGCATCAACTACAAAGGGATTTGCATGGAAGTTCGCGTTGCCAACGTGCGCAAGGAGTTTGACCGCTTTCCGGCTCTCCGCGATGTTTCGCTCGACATCAAGTCCGGCGAACTGATCGCGTTGCTCGGCCCTTCCGGCTCCGGCAAGACGACGCTGCTCAGGCTGATCGCCGGGCTGGAGCGGCCGACGCGAGGAAATATCTTCTTCGGCGAGGAGGACGCCTCGCACAAGTCGATCCAGGAACGCAATGTAGGTTTCGTTTTCCAGCATTATGCGCTGTTCCGCCATATGACAGTTGCCGACAATATCGGCTTCGGCCTCAAGGTCCGGCATGGGCCGACACGCCCGTCGGCGCAGGAGATCCGTCGCCGCGCCTCCGAGCTTCTCGACCTCGTCCAGTTGTCAGGTCTCGAAAAACGTTATCCGGCGCAGCTTTCCGGCGGCCAACGCCAGCGCGTGGCGCTGGCGCGCGCCATGGCGATCGAACCGCGCGTGCTTTTGCTCGACGAGCCGTTCGGCGCGCTCGACGCCCAGGTGCGCCGCGAACTGCGCCGCTGGCTACGCGACATCCATGACACGACCGGCCACACCACGGTCTTCGTCACCCACGACCAGGAAGAAGCGCTGGAGCTTGCCGATCGTGTCGTGGTGATGAGCCAGGGACGCATCGAGCAGGTCGGCACCGCCGACGATATCTACGACACGCCGAACTCGCCCTTCGTCTATGGCTTCATCGGCGAATCGAGCTCGGTCCCGGTCAAGGTCGAGGATGGCCAGGTCTGGATCGCCGACCGGCCGATCGGGCTTTCCGCGCCGCAGGCGCCGGAAGGGCAAGCGACGCTGTTCTTCCGCCCGCACGATGTCGAATTGGTGGATGGCTGCAGCGGCTGCATCGCCGGCACAGTCGCCGCCAGCCGCCGTGTCGCCGGCACGAGGCGCGTGGAACTCGAAATCGGCGGCGAGCGCCAGCGCGTCGAGATCGAACTGCCTGTCGACCACCCGGCGGCGCAGAAAAGCCGCGTGGCATTCCGGCCCCGGCGCTGGAAGCTTTTTCCGGCAGCGTAGATGGTTTGCTGCCCGGTAGAATTGCCTCGGCGTAGCGGGAACAGTCGAAAAGACTCTGTTGGAAGAAAATCCTACCGACTGGCTGTTTCGACAACGCATTTTCTAACGCCATTACCATAGCTCCTGCCTGCATGCCTCGTATAGCCGGGCATCGCCCGATTATCCTTGGGCATTCGACAAGCGGCATTTTCCAAGGAGCCCTGTTCTCATGAAGCGATTTTTGCTTGGCGTCGCCACCGCGGCCGGCCTGTTGCTCGCATCCTCCCAAGCCTGGTCGGCCGACAAATTGCTGAACGCTTCCTATGATGTCGGCCGCGAACTCTTCGTGCAGGTCAACAAGGCCTTCATATCAGGGCATCCCGGCGTGAGCATTGATCAGTCGCATGCGGGAACGTCGGCGCAAGCGCGCGCCATCGCCGAGGGCCTCGGCGCCGATGTCGTCACCTTCAACCAGGTCACCGACATCGATTTCCTGGTCAAGAAGGGCCTTGTCTCCGCCGACTGGCAGAAGGATTTTCCCGACAACGCCTCGCCCTTCTATTCGCTGCCGTCCTTCCTGGTTCGCACCGGCAATCCGAAGCACATCAAGGACTGGAACGATCTCGTACGCGACGACGTCCAGGTCATCTTCCCCAATCCGAAGACCTCGGGCAATGCGCGCTACACCTATCTCGCCGCCACCGCCTATGCCAAGGAAGCCTTCAAGGGTGACGACGCCAAGGTGAAGGAGTTTGTCACCAAACTTTTCAACAACGTGCCGATCTTCGATACTGGCGGGCGCGCTGCCACCACCACCTTCGTGCAGCGCGAGATCGGCGACGTGCTGATCACCTTCGAGTCGGAAACGCGCGGCATCCGCAAGGAGTATGGCGAGGACAAGTTCGAGCAGGTGACGCCCTCGGTCAGCCTGTTGGCCGAGTTTCCGGTGGCGATCGTCGACACGGTCGCCGACGAGCATGGCACGCGCGATCTGGCCAAGTCCTATCTCGACTTCCTCTACACGCCGGAAGGCCAGGACATCGCCGCCCTCAACGGCCTGCGGGCCCGCGACGCAGCGGTCGCCGCCAAATACAAGGCTGAGTTTCCCGATGTCCGCCTGCTGACCGTGGAGGATGTATTTGGCGGTTGGGACAAGGTGCAGGCCGAGCATTTTGCGGCCGGCGGGCTGCTCGACCAGACCTATGGCAGCCGCTAAGGTTTCTATCTCCAAGCCAAGCAAAGAAAGCCGGTCGTTTGCCGGCTTTCTTTGTTATTATGCTCCGAAATGTAGTTTCCAGGCCGCGTGCCGTCCAAAACGTTACAAAGAATCAACGCGTTTGTGTTCAAACTGCCATCCGACGGCTTGTTTTGCGCGAAACCGCCTCGTGCGATCAAAACGTCATGATTTGCACACAAACAATCGCCAGATGCGGGCGGTTGGGGTTTCATGAACTGAATCGGGCATGCTTACCAAAAAAGGCAAATACGGGCTCAAGGCCCTCGTGCACCTGTCCGGTCTGCCGGTCGGCCAGCTTGCATTCGTCAATGACATCGCGGTCGCCAACAACATCCCGAAGAAATTCCTGGATGCCATCCTGGGCGAGTTGCGCAATGCCGGCTTCGTCCAGAGCCGCAAGGGCAAGGAAGGCGGTTATCGCCTCGCCCGGCCGGCCTCCGAGATCAAGATCGGTCATGTCGTGCGCGTCCTCGATGGACCGCTGGCGCCCATCCCTTGCGCCAGCCGCACCCAGTACCAGCGCTGCGAGGACTGCGACGAGGCGACATGCCAGGTCCGACATATGATGCTGGAAGTGCGCCAGGCCATCGCCGAGGTGCTGGACAATCGCAGCCTTGCCGCCATGCGCGACGCCGACAATGACGATTTTCCGGTCGAGCTGACGTCGCAGATCTAATGCATGTCGCGCAAAAGTGTGCAGCGGTTTTGCGGTAACGACATGCATAAAAACAAGAACCCAAAGCGCGTCGCATGGGGCCGGTCGAACGCGACGCGCTTTAGACTCGGCAGTTTCGTATTGCTCCCCGCGGAATTTATCCGTGCGGCATTCGCTCGATTTTCTGCAATGCCGGATCCATCACGTCCCAAGCATGGCCGCGGATGGCATATGTGACCACCTGCGGATTGAACTGGCCTGGATCGTCAAGGCTGGTCGCGTGGACTGCTATCGCGTCCGGCGTGGCAGGGAATGTCAAGTAAACCGGCGTTCCACAGGCCGGGCAGAAGGCGTGGACTTTTTCATTGCCGCTGTCGCTCATTATTCGCCAGGTTTTTGCTTCGCCCGTAATTGTCGCAGCGGCGTGCCGGGCGAAGGTCAGATAGGATCCATGCCCCGTGCCACTGCGTTTCTGGCAATCGAGGCATTGGCAATGGTTCTGGAAGATCGGCTCGCCGCTGGTTTCATAGCGGATCGCGCCGCAGGCACATCCGCCGGTATAGGTCTTGGTCATTGTCACCCTCCCCCTGGGATCAGGCCGATTTCGGCTTGGCGAAAAGGTCGATGCCGCTGCCGGTTTCGAGGAAGGATTTCAGGCTGGACAGCACCGCCGGCCACCCTTGGCTGATGCCTTTCGCCATGCCGCTGCCGGCTTCGAGTTCGTCATGGGTGACGGTCAGCCGGACCATCGTGTCGTATTCCTCGATACCGAACGTCACCCGGCTGTATTTCGATGGGTCGTCGGCCTGCGAGGCGTTCGCCCAGGTCATCACGAGACGGGTCGGCGGCGAGATCTCGACGACCTTGCCGACCAGTTCGACTGTGCGCTCATCGTTGGCGCGGATGTGTTCCCATTTCGATCCCGCCTTCCAGTCGGAGACGTTCTCGTGGCCCCAATAGCGCCTGGCGACGTCCGGTTTCGTTATGGCCTCGAATACCTTTTGCGGCGTCGAGCGAATATAGGTCACATAGACAAAGCTGGTCGTCTCTCTGGTCATTGGTCGTCTCCTTCGAGTTCTTTCTTCAGATCGTGCAGCAGGCTGAGCCGCTGACGTTCGAATTTCCGTACCCACCGCTCGTAGGCCTCATGGAGCGGCACGGGGTTGATGAAATGCAGCTTTTCGCGGCCACGCTTGACCGTGCTCACCAGATTGGCCGCCTCCAATATCTCGAGGTGCTGGGTGGCGGATTGCCGGGCCATCTCAAGGTTCTCGCAAAGCTGGCCAAGCGTCTGCCCGTTCCTTTCACAAAGAAGGTCAAGCAGCTTTCTGCGTGTCGGGTCGCCCAGCGCTTTGAAAACCTTGTCAGCGTCCATTGATTTCGCCCGTGTTGAGGTAATATGCAGGTAAATGCCTGCATGTCAAATGCCAGCTAAGCCCGCAATCCCGTTATTTCATCACCATCGCAATCGCAGCAGCCATCATCTTCTGGTTATAAATCGTGAGCCCAGCGCTCGCGCTCCGGTACCTTGCTCCCGTCGGCGCCCGATTGCGTGTCCGTGATAGAGGCAGTAAAGCGACTTTCGGACGTGCACTGGAACAGGCTGGACACCAATCGGATGAGGCTGCCGTGGTTTGCAAAATCAGGGAAAGCCGATCGGAAAAGACCGTCCGCCGCCAGCTTCCGCACCGAAATCATCGCCGATGTCATCGTGCCGGATCGCGCCGAGCCTGTCCGGTTCTTCAGCCGCAAGCTGGTCAGCCCGGCAAAGCTGCGCCGTTTTTCGAACAAGGATTTTCGCGAAAGCCTGTTGTTCGGCTTCTATCTCGGTGTTGCGGCAATACTGCCGGTCGCCTGGTGGGCGCCGATCTGCCGCTCGGTGTCCGGGCTTCGGCTGAAGCGCCACATGCGCAAGGACTTTTCGCGCTACGCCGCAGCGACGCAAGCGGTGCTTGGCAAAGGCATCGACGCAAAAAAACTGTTCAGGGCCCTGCTCGCCGCGAACCACCGTCGGCGCCTGCTGCTTGCGGTGCATGTGGTCCGTCCGCGCTGGTCGCCGACGATCCGGCTGGAGGGGCTGGAAGGCCTGCAAGCAGCGCTGAAGCGTGGCCGGGGCGCCATCATCTGGTGCGATCAGTTCACCGCCCAGACCATCATCGGCAAGCGGGCGCTACACGAGGCCGGTGTCGAAACCCATCAGGTGAGCGTCGACTTTCACGGCATCTCCGACACGACATTCGGCTTGCGGTTCCTCAACCCGCCAATGGTCGCCGTCGAAAACCGCTTCCTGAAAAGCCGGGTCGTTTTCGAACGCAGCGATGCTTATCAGGTGACGATCCGCATGCAGAAGATCCTGAAAGACAACGGCGTCGTCCTGATGACCAACAACATCCATGCCGGTTCGACCTTCGCCGAAGCCGGCATGGGGGAAAGCGGCTGGACCCATCTCGCCTCGGCACCCGCGAATTTCGCCGCCAGGGGCGGGACGGCGCTGTTTGCCATGTCGACCTTCGAGATGGTTCCGTTCCGTGAATATCGGGCCGTCATCAGCCGCGAATTGAGGCCGACGACAGCGCAGCCGGCGCCAGTTGCGTCCACGGCAAGGAACATGGGTCCCAAGAACATGGAGTTGCAGGCGCACTACATCCTGCTCAAGCGCGATCGCCTGCTGGAGGCTCTGAAAGATCATCCCGAGCAGATGATGGTGTGGGCCAGCCACCAAAGGTTCACCGAGCGATCGGGCGTTGCCCCGGCAGACGATGACGCCGGCTCATGAGTTCGCCTCGCCCAGCAGGCTAAGGGCAGCGGCGACACTGTCGGCGACCGGGCCCGTCGCGTCGAGCGTCAATGCCCGCTCATCCGCTGCCGGCGCTTCAAGCGTGGCGAACTGGCTGTCGACCAGGCTTGCCGGCATGAAATGGCCCTGGCGGGAAGCGACACGCCGTTTGGCGGTCGCCGGATCGATTTCCAGATAGAGGAAAACGATGTCCTTGTGAAAACCGCGCAGGCGCTCGCGATAGCTGCGCTTCAATGCCGAGCAGGCGGCAATGACGCCCTGCCCGCTGGCGACCGACGCCGCAATGCGCTGGCCGATCGCGTCGAGCCACCCTTCGCGTAGAGCATCAGTGAGCGGCTCACCGCGTGCCATGCGCGCTACGTTCTCGGGCGGATGCAGCCTGTCGCCCTCGATGAAGACGGCGTCCAATCTCACGGCCAGCGCCTCGCCGACGGCCGACTTGCCGCAGCCGGCGACCCCCATCACCACGATGGCCGGCACGGGCCGCATGGAGTCCCTTGGCACTTGTTCCGCCTCTTCATCCACGATGCGGATCAGCGGCTTGCCGGCGCGCGGCCGTAGAGCAGCAGCATGGCGACGATGACGACGCCGTAGATGATCTGCCGCCCCGCCTCCGGCATCTGCATGACGGAAAGGATGGATTGCAGCAGTGTAATCAGGATCACGCCCGCGACCGTGCCGAGATAGGAGCCGCGGCCGCCCAGGATCGAGGTGCCACCAAGCACCACCGCTGCGATCGACGGCAAGAGATAGGCGTCGCCCATCGACTGCGCCGCCTTGGAGGCATAGCCGGCCAGAAGCACGCCGCCGAAAGCGGAGAGCCCGCCGGACACGGCAAAGGCGATCATCACCACCCGCCTTGTATCGATGCCGGAGAGGTAGGCGGCGCGTTCGCGATTGCCGATGCCATAGACGGCGCGGCCGAATCCGGTGCGGGTCAACACGAAAACCATCGCTGCACCGATCAGCGCCCAGATGATAACCGCGTTGGGCAGGCCCGGAATGGCAAAGCCGGTCGCCAGGTAGCGCATCGCTCCGGTTGCCGAATCCTGCGGTGAGAAACCGCCGGTGTAAACGACCATCAGCCCCTGCGCGACGGCATTGGTGGCGAGCGTAATGATCATCGAGGGAATGCGCAGATAGGCGACGCCAATGCCATTGACGACGCCGATCAGCACACCGCAGAAGATACCGAACGGAATGGCCAGCGCCACCCCGGCCGGCCCATAGGCCGCCGCCGCGCATGCCATCATGGCGCCGACCGCTACCGACCACGGCACCGACAGGTCGATCTGGCCGAGCAGGATGACCAGCATCATGCCAGTGGCGATGACGCCGAGAAACGAGGCGACCTTAAGCTGCTGCAGCAGATATTCCGGCGACAGGAAGCTGCGCGAATAGAGACTGCCGACAAACAGCAGCAGCACGATGCAGGCAAAGGCCGTCAGCACCGCCGGGTCGGCGCGGCGGATGAATTTCGGCATTCGGTTGGCGATGCCGCTAACGGTCGTTTCGCTCACAAGAACCACTCCAGCCGGTTGCGGACCCTGAACAGGGCGAAGGCGCCGAGACTGACCGCGATCAGCAGGATGACACCCTGGAACAGCGGCTGCCAGAGCGGATCGAAATCGAAGACGAAGAGCAGGTCGCCGATGGTACGGAAGGCGAGCGCGCCGAAGATCGCGCCGATGGCGCTGCCCTTGCCGCCGAACAGTGAGACCCCGCCAAGCACCACGGCGGCGATAGAGAAGAGTGTGTAGGCGTTGCCGCTGGCATAGGCGGCATCGCCGGTATAGGTGAAGAAGGTCAGGAACAGCCCGCCGATTGAGGCAAGCAGGCCGGCCAGCGCATAGGCGGCGAACTTGCCGCGGCGGATCGGCACGCCGGACATGTAGGCCGCCATCTCCGACGACCCCGCCGCATAGGCCGCGCGGCCGAGCACCGAGCGGCTGAACGGCACCCAGACGACAAGCACCACGGCCAAAAGCACCACGAGGCTCGCCGGCACGACGCCAAACAGGCGCCCGGTCAAGGCGTCGGCGAGGTTCTCGTTGACCGAACCGCCCGGAAACGGCCTGAGCAGCAGCGCGATACCGAAATAGACCGCGCCGGTGGCAATGGTGGCGACGATTGGCTGAAGTCGTCCATAGATGACGATGGCGCCGTTGATCGCCCCGCACAGCAGGCCGGTGCCGAGCACCGCGATCACCCCGAAGGCTGTCTCGATGCCGGTGCCGATGACCAGCCACGAGGCCAGGCAATTGGTCAACGTGAAGATCATGCCGATGGAAAGGTCGATACCGGCGGTGATCACCACCAGCGTCTGCGCCATGGCGACGAAAGCGAGCAGCACGCCCTTGTTGGAAGCCGTCTGCACGACATTGGCGGAGAAGCCAGCCGGATGGTTCGATGTGTAGATAACGAACATGACGATGAAGATGCCGAAGGCGAGCAGCGTTCCGCGCTGTTCGGCAAGCCAGTAGCGCCAATCTTTCACGCGTTTGCTCCCTGCGTCAGGCTGGCGTCTTCGCCATGGATGTTGAGTGCGCTGGCAATCAGCGCCCGCTCGGTGATCTCGGCGCCCACCAATTCGCGCTTGACCGCCCCGTCATAGAGCACAAGCACCCGGTCGCAGCAGCCAATCAGTTCGTCATAGTCTGTCGAATAGAACAGGATCGCCGCGCCGGCGTCGGCGAGCTTGCGCATCAATTGGTAGAGTTCCTGCTTGGTGCCGACATCGATGCCGCGCGTCGGGTCGTTGAGCAGGATGATGCGCGGCTGCCGCATCAGCCATTTGGCGATGACGACCTTCTGCTGGTTGCCGCCCGACAGCGCGCCGACAGGAATGTCGAGGCCTGCCGTCTTGATAGCCAGGAGAGCCACCATGTCGTCGATCAGCCGCTGTTCGGCGGCGCGGTCGATTATGCCACCCCTGGACAGCCGGTCGAGTGCCGCGAAAGAAAGGTTTTCGCGCACAGTCATCGGCAGCATCAGTCCTTCCGTCTTGCGGTCCTCCGGGATCAGCGCCATGCCGATTCGGTCATCGCGTGCGGCTGAAGGACTGGTGATCACCACCGGCTTGCCATCGATCAAGATTTGGCCGGACAGACCGCGCAGCACACCAAAGAAGGCGAGCAGCAATTCGCGCTGGCCCTGGCCGTCGAGACCGCCGAGGCCGACGACCTCGCCTGCGCCCACAGTGAGCGAAACATTATCCAGCCGGTCGGTCCAGGAGAGCTTGCGCGCCTCCAGCACGGGAGCGGCAACAGCCGGCGCCCGTGCGGGCTTGGGCGGGAAAATATGGCTGTATTCGCGCCCGATCATCAGTTCTACGACTTCGTTGTCGCTTTTTGAGCCGGCTCTGTAGCTTGCGACGTTGCGGCCGTTGCGAAACACCGTGCACTGGTCGGCAAGCTCGGCAATCTCGTTCATGCGATGCGATATGTAGAGCAGCGCCAGCCCCTCCGAGCGCAGCCGCTTCAGCACGCCGAAGATCTTGGCGACGTCGGCTGCCGTCAGCGCCGAGGTCGCCTCGTCGAGGATGAGGATGCGCGGCTTCCTGGCCAGAGCCTTGGCGATCTCGACCATCTGTCTTCTTGAGAGAGGAAGATCCCTGACCAGCGCCAGCGGGTGGATATCGGCTGCGCCGGCGCGCGCCAGGGCTTCTTCCGCGATGCGGCGCTGCGCCTTGCGGTCGATCATGCCGAAGCGCTTGGGCGGATCTGAAATGACGATGTTGTCGGCGACGCTGAGTTCGGGAACGAGCGACAACTCCTGGAAAATGCAAACGATGCCGGCCTGGTTGGCGGCGGCCGGCGACGCGAAGGTCACCTCGCGCCCGTCCAATTCCATGCGGCCCTCGTCGGGCGCGACAACGCCCGCCATGACCTTGATCAGTGTCGACTTGCCGGCGCCGTTTTCGCCGAGAATGGCGTGGATGCTGCCTGGTGTGACCAATAATTCGGCCTTCTCAAGCGCCCGCACGCCGCCATAACGCTTGGATATGCCTTCCATCCGGAAAAGCGGAACCGCGCCGTCCATCGGCCCTCCCAAGCCAGTTTGACGAACAGGGAATGGAGCATGCCCGGCGCCGCGGATTTTCCCGCGGCGCCGGGCGATCAGTCTACTGGTTTTCCTTAGTCTGGCCCATGATTTCCTGCGCGGTGAAATTGATGCCGCAGGTCGGGAAGGAATTGCCGACGAAGAAATTGTCCGACTGGTCGGGGAAGTAGTCCTGGCCCGCCTTGAAGTTGGGATCCTCGACGATCGCCAGCGGCAGCTTCACCGATTGCGGCACCACATTGCCCTCAAGTGCTGCGATCGCCGTCTTGATGGCAACCGCCACCTGGGCGGGGCCGGTGCCGGCCGAAGAGCATTTCAGCCCATCGCCGGCATGAGCCGCGCAGAACTTGCGAAAGCCGTTCTCGGTCTCGCCGCCGAACGGCACGAAAGCATGCTTGGCATCGATCATCGCCTGCACGATGCCAGTGTCGCCGCCCTGCCCGGTGATGCCGTCGAAGGGACCGTTGGTGGCAATGGCGTCGGCCGTGGCCTTCTGCGCCACGCCGTCGTCCCATTTGCCGACGACTTCGGTGACCTCCCACTTCTTGCCGGAAGCGTCGAGGGCCTCATGGATGCCGTTGTGGCGGTCGGTGTCGACCGACGTGCCGGCAACGCCGCGCACTTCGAGCACCTTGCCGCCGTTCGGCACATGCTTGATCAGCCAGTTGCCCCACAACTCGCCAAGACCCTTCTGATCGACGTTGACGTTGATGGCATCCTTGGTATCGAGAATGTTGTCGAAAGCCACCAGCACGACACCGGCTTCCTTGGCGCGCTTGATGACCGGTCCGAAAGCTGTTGGATTCTGTGCGTTGACGACGATCGCGTCATAGCCGGAATCGATGAAGTTGTTGATCGCCGAAATCTGTGCCGGCACATCTTCACCGGTCGAGACGACCTTGAATTCCTTCAGTTTCGCGGCGACATCCGGCTGCGCGGCATAGGCCTTCGCAGTCTGCACCATTTGGATGCGCCAGGTGTTGGCGATGTAGCCGTTGGCGAGCGCGACGCGGTAAGGGCCTTCCTTTTTGGGAAACTTGAAGAACTGCGTGTCGGCCGCCCACGGCGCAAAACAGTCCGGCTCGGCCGCCGGCCCCTTGACGATTTCAGGATCGGCGATCGCCGACGAGCTCAACATGACGAATGCAGTGGCGGCAACGATGCCACCAACGAGTGACTTGATCATCGATATTCCTCCCAGTTGCAGTTTTGATTGTTGTTAGCAGCCATGACAATTCACGCGTCTGGCCGGGCACCTCCCGCCTTGCCGTCGCGCTCTTGAGCCGGGCCGTTTGCCTGCCCGATATCCTCTCCTTGTGATCCCGCAAGCAGCAGCAAAAACTATCATATTATACATAATAAACAAGTATTATCTGTCGCTTATGTATAATAAACAGACTTCGGGCCTTGTCTCAGCTTTTGCGTCAGCGCCATATGGTAGCGCTACCATGGCGGGGTGTAAAGGACCATTGTGCTACGTCTGGAATGCGTTCAGCGTGCCGTGCTCTCGCGGCGTATGAGCTCGAAGCCGAGGTCGACCACCCGCTGCTCCGGCCGTTTCCCTGCGATCGCCGCCAGCGCCATGGCGACCGAACGCCGGCCAATCTCATAGCGATAGGTGCGGATGCTGGTGATCGATGGGAACGCAGATTGCATCATGTCGAGATCGTTGAAGCCGACGATGCCGATGGTTCTCGGGACAGCGATCGCGGCGCGGTGGCACTCGAACAGCACGCCGAGCGCGATATCGTCATTGTTGCAGAAGACGCCGTCGAGCGTCGGTGCCTTGGCCAGCGCATCGCGAAACAGTTCACGGCCAAGCGTGACGCTGGACGGCACAGGCGTGGTGGTGACCAGCCGTGCATCGAACAGGCCTGCAGCTTCCATCGCCGCGCGATAGCCAGCCAGACGCCGCTGCGACCGCGGGTCCATGCGCGCACCGATGAAACCGATCCGCCTGTAACCCGCCTCGATCAGATGCTCCGTCGCCGTGCGTCCGCCGTCGAGATGCGAGAAACCGACCAGCATGTCGACAGGATCGGGCCCTGTTTCCATGACCTGCACCACCGGGCAGCCAGCTGTCTCCAGCAATTTTCGCGCGGTCGGCGTCTGGTTGATGCCGGCCACGATCAGGGCTGCCGGTCGCTGCGGGCCAAATACCTGCAGCAGCCGTTCTTCCTCGAGGCCAGAATAATGCGTGTTGCCGAGCTGGACGCGGAATGGGCCGTCCGACAGGCTGTCATAGATGCCGCGCACCACTTCGGCGAAAACGTTATTGGTGAGCGACGGCACCAGAACGCCGAATACGTCGGCACGCGCCGAGGCCAGCGCGCGCGCATTCGGATCGGGCACATAGCCGAGTTCGTCGACGGCCACCTGGATCTGGCGCCGCAAATCCTCCGAAACGCGCTCCGGCTCGCGCAAGGCGCGCGACACGGTGATGGCGCCGACGCCGGCCTTGCGCGCGACATCGGCGATGGTGGGGCGGCCGCCGCCACGGCGCGAGCGTGGCTTGATCATGGCCTTGCCCCCGGCACCGGGCCTTTGCCGATGCGCGGTCGCAGCGTCAACCTTGTCGCCATGCTCATCCCGCTTCCTCGCCACGCCGCGTCAGCCCGGCGTCGCGCAGCCTCTGCCCATTGTCAAGGCCAACAGTCCGTGGCGGCATCAACGCCAGGACGCTGGCTCCAACTCCTCAGGCCATCGCCATGGCGCTGCGCCGCGCCTTCCACATCAGAAGACCAATGGCCACCAAATTCACCAGATTCCAGGCGATGCCGTTCAGGAATGCGGCTGCGTAGGAGCCAGTGAGGTCGTAGATCCAGCCCGACATCCAGCCGCCGACCGCCATGCCGAAGATGGTCGCCATGATCACGATGCCGACACGCTGGCCGGCCTCCTTGGCTGGCATATAGTCGCGCACGATGATCGCATAGCAAGGCACGATACCGCCTTGCGACAGGCCGAAGACCAGCGAGACGACATAAAGCGAGGCAAGCCCATCGAAGGGGATGTAGAACAGCAGCGACAGGCATTGCAGCACCGAGCCGATGAGCAGCGTTTTCACCGCGCCGATGCGATCGGCGAGGAACCCCGATGCCAGCCGGCTGACGACGCCCGCCGCCAGCATGATCGACAGCATGTCGGCGCCTCGCGCCACGCCGTAGCCGAGGTCCATGCAATAGGCGACGATATGGACCTGCGGCATCGACATCGCCATGCAGCAACCGAAGCCGGCGACGACGAGCAGCACCTGCAGGGCAGTCGGCGACAGCGAGATCGGCCGGACTCGCTGGCTGCCGCGCGATCCGGCGGCGGCGGCAAGTGGCGCGCGGCGCTTGAGCAGCAGAACCAGCGGCACCATGGTTGCGAGGCAGACGACGCCGATCGCGGCATAGGTAAAACGCCAGCCTTCGCTCTGCATGACATAGGGCATCACCATCGGCCAGATCGTCCCGGCAAGATAGCTGCCGGCAGCGGCGGCCGCCACCGCGACGCCGCGCCGGCGGTTAAACCAGTGCGAGATGTCGGCGATCAGCGGGCCGAAGATCGCCGACGTGCCGATGCCGATCAGAAGCCCCTGCGCAAGGGTGAACCCAAGGATCGAGGTGGTCAGCGACGCCAGCAAGAATCCGGCGCCGAGCGCGATTGAAGCGATCAATGCCGGGATCCAGTAGCCCATGCGGTCGATGGCGCGCCCTACCACCACGTTGCCGGCGGCGAAGCCGACCATGGTCGCGGTATAAGGCATTGAGGCAGCCGCCCGATCGACACCGAATTCGGCCTGCACG
Organism: Mesorhizobium helmanticense; assembly: GCF_003034915.1. Classification (GTDB taxonomy): domain Bacteria; phylum Pseudomonadota; class Alphaproteobacteria; order Rhizobiales; family Rhizobiaceae; genus Mesorhizobium; species Mesorhizobium helmanticense. Next base: position 100,450 of record NZ_PZJX01000045.1, read on the forward strand.
GCGGGCAGTACGACTACAACTGCCCACATGCCGACACCGCCGATTGTCGCCAGCAGCATCGAGATGGCGAGCCGTATCCAGGCGTAGGCGCTGTCGATGCCGGGGCTGCTTGCCTGGCTGGCGGCGGTTGTGGTCAAGAAGTTTCCTGTCCGCGGTTTTAAAAATCGACCGGTTCCTTCGCCACTATCGACGCATTCGTGGCGCTGAGCAGCGCCACATCAGCAATTCCGTGGCTCCAGGGATTTGAAGCCGCAATGGAACAGCGGCCACCGTCCGGAGTTCTCCATGAACTCACGGTGGAAGGAGTTTTGCCACGACCGCAAAAAGAAAATGGTCGGCCGAGGTGACCGAACACAGCGACGCCATGGATCTCGAGGAACACGTCTTCGAATCCCATGACGCCAGGAAGATCGCGGCCTCGCTGAAGCGCTCGGCCGAACACAGCGACCGGCGCAAGGCCGAGCCGTTCCAGTCCGCCATGTCGATGCTGAACTTCTACATCAACCGTGCCGGCAAGAACCTGCCGGCCAGGCAGAAGATAGTGCTGGAGGACGCAAAGGACGAGCTGCGCGCCGCCTTCGGACGCCCGAAAGAAGATTAGGACCGCACCTCAGTATCGACCTATCTCGACCTGATGACGACGTCGGTATTGGCCAACAGCTTGCGCACCGCAGTGCGCGCCGCATCCGGCTTTTTCAGGCGAATATTCTTCTCGATCGCCTCGTGCAGCTTTTGCGCGTGCTGCAAATCGTCAAGCTCCCGCGTCGTATAGGCGAACAGATGATCGAACGCCGATTCAATCAGCACGCCGAGCGGCACCAGGAGATCGTTGCCCGACGCCCTCAGGATGGCCAGATGAAAGCGCGTGTCGGCGCGGGTGCGTTCCTGCAGCGTTGCCGCCTCGCCCATCTCGCGGCAGGCCTGGCTGATCTCGGCCATCTGCTCATCGCTGCGCCGCATGGCAGCGAAGGCGCTGGCCTCCGGCTCGATGATATGGCGGAATTCCTGCACGGTTTTCAGGAAAACCTCGCGGTCGGGCGAAGTTGCGTACCAGGCGAGCACGTCGCGGTCGAGCAGGTTCCAGCGTTCCTTCGGCTCGACCCAACTGCCGATCTTGGGACGCGAGGCCAGCAGGCTTTTCGCCATCAGCATCTTGATGGCTTCCCGCACCGCCGAACGGCTGACATCGAATGTCTCGGACCATTTGGCTTCGTTAGGCAGGATGGTTCCCGGCGGATAATCGCCGCGCACGATCCGCAAGCCGATCTCGTTGGCAAGCGACGCATGCACGCTCGAGCCAGGAATGCGGGCCGCATCGGCCCGGCGAACGGCGGCCGGACGTTCGGCGGGCGCCGCACCGGCCAATTTTTTTTCCCTGTTCGGCTTTGCGTCCCGCATCCGTCCCAGAAAGTCCGGATTTCAAAGCCTGTCAAGCATAGGACCGCAAAGCCTGTTTCTGTGCACAGATCAGCCTCGGATCGTCAGTCGATCAGGCCATTTTGACATATTTCCGCCAGCTGTGCTCCGGACGGAAGCCAAGCACGTCCCTCGCCTTGCGGTTGGAGAGCAGCGTCTCATATTCGCCGAGTTCAACCTTGACCGGCACGTCGGGATAAAACCGCTTCAGCAACTCGGCTGTCGGCAGATCGGACGAACAATCGTCATTGGCGGCATTGAACACCTGATAGCCAAGCCCGTCCTTTTCGATCGCCCGCAGCGTGATCTGGCCAAGGTCGCGCGCATCGATGTAGCTCCAGGCGATGCGCTTGCGGAAACCCGGATCGGCGAACCATTTCGGAAACAGCTGGTATTCATGCGGCTCGATGACGTTGCCGATACGCAAGGCATAGATATCGGTACCGTTGCGTTGAGCAAACGCCCGTGCCGTCTTCTCATTGACGACCTTTGACAGCGCGTAGCTGTCCATCGGATCGACGTCGTACTCCTCATCGAGCGGGAAATATTTGGGATCGCGTGGCTCGTTGGCGAAGACCAGCCCATAGGTCGTTTCGCTGGAGGCGATCACGACCTTTGGGATGCCGAGTTTCACCGCTGCCTCGATGATATTGTAGGTGCCGAGCGCATTGATGCGGAACACTTCGTTGTCGGTCGTGATCATGATGCGCGGGATGGCCGCGAAATGCACCACGGCGTCGACCGGCTGCGCGCGCAGCGACGGATCGAATTCATGCAAGCCCATATAGCTCGACAGCGCGTTGAACACTTGCCCGCTGTCGGTGATGTCGGTGACCAGCGTGCGCACCTTGGGATTGTCGAGCGGCTTGGTGTCGATATTGAGTACCTGGCAGCCATGCTCGACCAGATATTCCACGACATGACGCCCGGCCTTGCCGCTGCCACCGGTGAACATGATCCGCTTCGTCATTTTGCTCTCCACATTGCTTGGGAATTGTGTGTATTGTCGGACAATATTGCATTTTGCAACCGCCTGCGGCAAGAACGGCAGCGCTATTATCGATAATTTCCAGACAGGACAAAACGACATGACCACGACTGCCGCGAGCGAAAACATCGGCTTCATCGGCCTTGGCCTGATGGGGCATGGAATCGCCAAGAACATCGTCGACAAGGGCTATGCGCTGACCTTTCTCGGCCGCAAGAACCGCAAGCCCGCGGAAGATATGCTTGACCGGGGCGCCAAGGAAGCAACCACCTCGCGCGATGTTGCGGCGGCATCCGATATCGTCTTCATCTGCGTCACCGGCTCGCGTGAGGTGGAAGCCATTGTCCGCGGACCGGGCGGCCTCAAGGAGGGCTTGAAGAAAGGCTCGGTCGTCGTCGATTGCTCAACCTCCGATCCGGTTTCGACGGTGGCCATCGCCGCCGAACTCAAGGCGCTCGGCGTCGACTATGTCGATGCCCCGCTCAGCCGCACGCCAAAGGAGGCCTGGGAAGGCACGCTCGACGCCATGGTCGGCGCCTCCGATGCGGTTTTTGCCCGTCTCAAGCCGGTGCTCGACACCTGGGCCGGACGCATCGTCCATATTGGCGGCACCGGCGACGGTCACCGCATGAAGCTGCTCAACAATTTCATTTCGCTCGGCTATGCGGCGATCTACTCCGAGGCGCTGGCGCTAGCCGAGAAGGTCGGCATTTCGCCGCCGCGTTTCGACAGCGTCATCCGCAACGGCCGCATGGATTGCGGCTTCTACCAGACATTCATGCGCTGGACGCTGGAGGGCGACCGCGACGCCCATAAATTCACCATTGCCAATGCCTTCAAGGACCTCACCTATCTCGAATCGATGGCAGGAGCGGCCGGCATCGCCAACCCGCTCGGCAATGCCACCAAGAACGCCTTCGCAGGCGCCTTCGCCGCCGGGCCTGCCGACCAATATGTGCCGATGCTGGCAACGCATGTCGCCAAGGTCAACGGTGTCGACCTGATGCCGACCAAGGACGGGAAAAAGCAGACGATTTGAGCGCGACCGGCCGGCCTCAGGATTTCACCTGATTCAATTCAGGAGGACCGACCTCTATATCATTGTTCGGATTTCGATTCTCGCGATCGATCACCGCCGCGATCGTCCGATCACATCATCGGTGTTGGCTAGCAATCTGTGGACTGCATTGCGCGCCGCGCCCGGCCGCCGCAGACGGATGTTCTTCTCAATCGCTTCATGCAGCGCCTGCGCCCGGCGCTGGTCGCTGGTTTCGCGGGTGACGAAAACAAAGAGATGGTCGAGCGCGGATTCGATCAGCACGCCGAGCGGCACCAGCAGGTCGTTGCCCGACGCCCGCAAGATGGCGAGATGAAAGCGCGTATCGGCGCGCGTGCGTTCCTGCAGGTTCGTGGCATCGCCCATCTCCCGGCAGGCCTGGCTGATCTCGCCCATCTGCTCTTCGCTGCGCCGGATAGCGGCGAAGGCACTGGCTTCGGGTTCGATGATATGGCGAAATTCCTGCACGGTGCGCAGGAACGCCTCGCGGTCGGGTGCGGTCGCATACCAGGCGAGCACGTCGCGGTCGAGCAGGTTCCAGCGCTCCTTCGGCTCGACCCAACTGCCGATCTTGGGGCGCGATGCCAACAGGCTCTTGGCCATCAGCATCTTGATCGCCTCGCGCACCGCCGAGCGGCTGACGTTGAAGGTTTCCGACCATTTGGCTTCGTTGGGCAGGATGGCCCCGGGTGGATAGTCGCCGCGCACGATCCGAAGACCGATCTCGCTTGCCAGCGAGGCATGGACGCTGGAGCCCGGAAAGTGTGCCGCATCGGCGCGCCGAAAGGCAGCCGGAGGTCTGACCGGCACCTCGGCCTTGGCGGCTCGTTTCCTTGATTTCCCGTCGTCCGGCATCCACGTTCCAATGCATCGGCAGTCTGTCGCGGGCCACGTCGGGAATGTCAGTTTCCTTGCCGAATTGCCCTTCGCCGAAAATGCGAAACTATGGGCGCGCCGAAACTGGGGCATTCCGCCCCGAGCGCGCTGCTTTGTCTCTTGTCATGAACCGGGCACATTCCATGACCCGGGATGGCGGGGCGCCGTAAGCCGGCGCCCCCCGAAATCGCGGCCTACTTCTGGATGCAGGTGTCGACCGTGTCCTTGGTGCATTCGTCGAGGCCGGTAAACACCGGATCGGCAACGGTCTTGCCCTCGATCAGGTCGATCATCACCGACGGCGCCTTGTAGCCCATCTCGAACGGCCGCTGGCCGACGAGTGCGGTGACAAGGCCATCACGGGCGATTGCCACCTCGTCGCCGATCGTGTCGGCAGCACCGATGACGAACTCGTTCTTGGCGATCTTGTCGGCCATCGGCTTGAACAGGTCGCGATAAGGCTGCGGCGCGCCGAACAGCGGCCAGCCGCCCATAATGCCGAAAGCGTCGAGATCGGGGTTGGCAGCGAGGATGTCGGTCATCGCCTGGACACCCTTGGCGCCGTCGTCATTGGTGAACACCGGGCAGCCGGCGACTTCCGTCCAGCCGCCTTCGCCGGCGAGCGCCGCGAGGCCTTCCTTGCCGGAGAGCGCATCGCGCATGCCCTGCGCGCGGCGCAGGATGTTGTCGGCCGCGGGATTGCCTTCGATGGTGCAGATCTTGCCGCCGTTCGGCTTGCCCTTCTTGATGTACTCACCGATCTTAAAACCCATCAGATAATTGTCGGTGCCGAGATAGGTCTTGCGCAGGCCGGCATCTTCCTTGGTCAGATCGGCGTCGATGGTCATGATCGGGATCGTCGGATTGGCGCTCTTGATCGTCTGCGCGATCAGCGGCGCGTTGGACGGCGAGATAGCCATCGCCACCGTGTCGGGCTTGCTCAGCATGTCCTGGACGATCTGCGCCTCGCCGGCCTCGTCGGAAGTCGACGCCGGACCGGTATAGAAGCACTCATACTCCGAGCTGGCATTTTCCTTGTTCCATTTCTGGCAACCCTGGTTGATGGCCTCGAAGAACGGATTGTCGAGACCCTTCACGACGATGACGAGTTGTTTCTTGGCTAAAGCCGGCCCGGCGCCCAGCACCATGACGGCGGCAGCGGCGAGCAATAGTGATTTCCTCATGTCAGTCCTCCCTTGAAAACAGACGGACACGACGTGCCCGCCACACAGACCGACCCGGACCAAGCAATGACAGAGGATCGTTGCACGAACGCTCATGTCGCCAAGCCAGGTCGATAAGCATTTCCAGATACGATCTCGAACCTGCTCGACAAACTCTGCTGTCGGCGTGCCCTTGACCCGGTAAGCCTCCGCCGACCCACCCGGCAAACCGGCAACAGGGTCGGGATATTCTCCTCCGACGCTTAGCTAATATCGGCTCGCCGCCAACGTCAATCTCTATTTGTCCTACAAAACTGATTTTTAAAAGCTCCCTCCCCGCAATTCGTCGGACAATTGCCAGATCTTATTCGTCCGACAATTGACGCCAGTGCCGGCATTCGCATAATGGACTTTAAAATCGCTGTCTCCGGGAGGAGCTGGGGAGAGCGGGCCGCGGCAGAACCGCAGGCCGGGAAGCACGGGGAGGCAAGAAGGCTGGTGGCGGTTCTCGAACTCACCAATATCTCGAAACATTTCGGCGCCATCCAGGCGGTCAACGACGTGTCGCTGTCGATCGAGCCCGGGCAGGTCGTCGGCCTGATGGGCGACAATGGCGCCGGCAAGTCGACCCTGGTCAAGATGATCGCCGGCAATTTCCGCCCGAGTCATGGCACGATGCAGATGGACGGCAAGGACCTGATCCTGCACAAGCCGGTCGAGGCGCGCCAGCACGGCATCGAGATCGTCCATCAGGACCTGGCGCTGTGCAACAATCTGACGGCCGCCGCGAATGTCTATCTCGGCCGCGAGCTGCGCCGGGGCGTCGGGCCGTTCCGCATCCTCGACTATGCCGCCATGTACAAGCGCGCCGGCCAGATCTTTGCGGTGCTTAAGTCCGAAACCCGGCCGCGCGACCTCGTCAAGCAGATGTCCGGCGGCCAGCGGCAAGCGGTGGCGATCGCCCGCACCATGCTTTCCCAGGCCAAGATCGTGCTGATGGACGAGCCGACGGCGGCGATCTCGGTCCGGCAGGTCGCGGAAGTGTTGAACCTGATCCGCCATTTGCGCGACCAGGGTATATCAGTCGTGCTGATCAGTCACCGCATGCCCGACGTCTTTGACGTCGCCGACCGCGTCATCGTCATGCGGCGCGGCCGCAAGGTCGCCGACAAGACGATCGCATCGAGTTCGCCCGAGGAGGTCACGGGCCTGATTACCGGCGCCATCGAGCAGGTGTCATGAAAGTGGTCCGGAATTTCGAAGCTTGGAATTTGCCGTGCTGGCGCGTTTGGCCACCGGCATGAGAGGTCGATAATGGCAGTCACCCTTGACCAGACGATTGAACAGAAACAGCACACCTTGCTTTCCAGGGTGTTCGCCACCCAGACCTTCTGGGTGGTGATTGCGGTCATCCTCGCCTGCCTGTTCCTGTCGTTTGCCACCGATTCCTTCGCCACCCCGAAGAACCTCTACAACATTACCCGCAACGTCACCTTCGTCGCCATCGTCGCGCTCGGCATGACCTTCGTCATCATCACCGGAGGCATCGACCTGTCGGTCGGCTCGGTGCTTTGCCTGTGTTCGATGATATTGGCCGTCACCATGCATGCCGGCTACTCGATCGAGATCGGCATTGCCGCCGCGATCGCGACGGCGCTGATCGTCGGCGCCTTCAATGGGATTCTGATCGCCTATCTCGGCTTTCCGCCCTTCGTGGTGACGCTCGGCATGCTGTCGATCGCGCGCAGCCTCGCCATGGTCGCCTCCAATAACACTGTCGTCTTCCAGTTCGGACCGGACCACGACAAGCTTCTGGCGTTGGGCGGCGGAGCCTGGGTGTTCGGCATTGCCAATCCGGTGCTCTACATGATCCTGCTGGCGCTGGTCACCGGCTTCGTCCTGCGCTGGACCAAATTCGGCCGGCACATCTTCGCCATCGGGGGCAACGAGCATGCGGCAACGCTGACCGGCGTTCCGGTGCGCCAGATCAAGGTCGCGGTCTACATGATCTCGGCGCTGGCCGCCGGCATAGCCGGCATCATCCAGACCGGCTGGCTGGGCGCCGTTACCACCAATCTCGGCAACGGCATGGAGCTTCAGGTGATCGCCGCCACCGTCATCGGTGGAGCCAACCTGGCCGGCGGTGTCGGCACCGCCTTCGGCGCCATTGTCGGCGCGGCGCTGATCGAGGTCATTCGCAACAGCCTCGGCCTGCTCGGCATCAATGCCTTCTGGCAAGGCGTTTTCATCGGCGGCGCGATTCTGCTCGCGGTCCTGTTCGACCGGATCCGCAACTTCCGGCGCAGCGACTAGGACCGAGCCCGTTATTCGTTCTCGTTCCTATCGCTCAGTCTGAAAATCGGCCAACGCAAAGCACGGCTGGCTTCAGCCAGGCGCATGCGCCTTGACGTGGACCCGAACTGGACCGCAGTATCCCCATTGCAGGCGAAGGGAGGCCAGTCGCCTGCGGGAGGATATACCCATGACGGAAGCGATCAGGCTCTACTGGGGCCGGTTCGGACATGTTTCTGTCCTGAACGTCGCCAGCGACTTCGTCACCCATGCCCATGTCGAGGCGCATATCATCATCTGGCTGGAGGGCACGGCCGGCGAGATGACCATCGGCCGCGAGACTGTGCGGCTCGGACCTGGTACAGCCGCCGGCATCAATTCCTTCCAGCCGCACAGCCACGCTCTGTCGCGCGACGGTACGCCCGGACTGTTCCTCGCCTTCTACATCGATCCGGACTGGGCCCGCCGGCGCCGCGACCTGCCATCATCGGCGCCGCTGTTTTCGACCCCAGCGATCACGCTTGAGCCCTGGCTGCACCAGGCGGCAGCCAATCTGCTCGACCATTTGAGCGACAACGAGAGCATCGACGACATCGCCAACTACGAGATCGAACGCTTCATCGACAGCGTGCTCGATGCCGCCGACGCTTCGGCGCCGCAAGCAGTGCGCGCCCGTGTCAACACCATGCAAGACTTCCGTGTCCGCAAGGCGATCCAGCTGATGAAGGCCAATGTCTGCGAGCGCATCTGCTTCGATGACGTCGCGCGCAGCGTCGGCCTGTCGCGGCCGCACTTCTTCGCGTTGTTCAAGGAGCAGACCAATCTGACGCCCAACGTCTACTGGAACACGTTGCGCATGGAGGAAGCGGTACGGCAGTTGCAGTGGTCCGAGGCGCCACTGATCTCGGTTGCCTGCAACCTCGGCTTCACCACGCAGGGCAATTTCTCGCGCTTCTTCCGCGATCATGTTGGCGTCCCACCGACGCTTTATCGGGAAGCGGCGCGGGCGATAGCCTGAGCCGCGTGGCTCATTTTTCAGACTCCTTGATAGGTGCTCAAGACGCATTGATAAGCGCTGCCGAGCGCACCGCCCTATCCTCCCCAGCAGCAAATTTGCAAGGGAACATCCATATGGCAAAAGTAACCATCTCCAGCGTCATCGACGCACCGGTCGAAAAGGTCTGGGCGCGCATACGCGACTTCAACGGCCTGCCGGGCTGGCATCCGCGCATGGTCGAAAGCCATATCGAGGACGGCAAGGATGCAAGCACGATCGGCTGCGTGCGCAATTTCCAGCTCGCCAGCGGCGCCCGCATCCGCGAAAAGCTGCTCGATTTCTCCGACGACAATTTCCTGGTCAGCTACTCCATACTGGAGACGCCGCAGCCGCTGACCAACCACAAGGCGACGTTGCAATTGCGGCGCGTGACAGATGGCGACCGCACCTATGCCGAATGGACCGCGACCTTCGACGCAGCACCCGAAGAAGCCGACAAGCTGGCCGAAGGCATGGGCGCCAATGTCTTCCAGGGCGGCTTCAATGCCCTGAAGAGCCATTTTGCTGGCCAGAGCTGATAAGCAGGAGCATGCCATGGCGCTTGCCCTCCAGACTTTCTCGACGGTGAAGGACGCCAATGCGGCGTTGAAGGCCACCGGCACCCGTTACCTCGGCGGCGGCACGCTGGTCGTGCGCGCCGCCAATGAAGGCGACGTCTCGATCTCCAGCTTCGTACGCTCGACAGAACCGTCGCAGTCGGCCATCACCGTTTCTGGCGGCACGGTACGCATCGGCGCCTCGGTGACCATGGCGGCGATCGCCCGTCATCCTGATCTTGGCACCCTGACCCGCGCCGCGCGCGCTGTTGGCGGCCCGGCCATCCGCAACATGGCGACCGTCGGTGGCAATCTCTTCGCGCCGACGCCCTATGGCGATTTCACCGTCGCGCTGCTGGCGCTGGATGCCACCGTCAGCACCGATGGAGGCGACCTGCCGATCGAAACCTTCCTGGCCAAGCGCGACGGCAGTCACGCCATCGTCACCTCGGTTGGCTTCGCGCTTCCACCACAAGGCGGCTTTCGCTTCCTGAAAGTGTCACGGATCAAGCCCAAGGGCATCTCGGTGCTGAGCATTGCCGCGGTGCTGGAACAAGCAGCGGACGGCACGGTCTCAGCGGCACGGATCGCGCTTGGCTGCATGGCCGACCGGCCGATGCGCGCCAAGGCGGCCGAGAAGGCCTTGCTCGGCAGGAAACTCACCAGTGACGGCATCGCACCGGCACTGGCAGTCGCCAGCGAGGGCACCTCGCCGACCACCGATCCGATCGCCAGCGCCTGGTATCGCGCGCAAGTCTTGCCGGTCCATCTCGGCCGGCTGCTGCTTGGCCAGGTCGCAGGCATGGAAACAAAGGCTTAAGCCCGTTGGGGGCGCGCGTCTGTCCGACAAGTTCGGGCAGGCGCGCAAGGAGGAACGATGGCAAAGGTCCCGGTTCAGTTCACGCTCAACGGCGCGGAAAAGGCCGAATTCATCGACAGCGGCACGACGCTGCTTCACGCCTTGCGCGACAAGATCGGCGATACCTCGCCGAAAGGCGGCTGCCACCAAGGCACCTGCGGCGCTTGCTCGGTCATCATCGACGGCGAACTCCGGCTCTCCTGCCTGACGCTGGCCGAGACCTGCAACGGCGCCGCGATCACCACGACTTCGGGGCTGTCGGAAGGCGGCGTGCTGCATCCGCTGCAGCGCGCCTTCCTCGACGCCTTCGCCACCCAATGCGGCTTCTGCACGCCGGGCATGATCATGGCGGCCAAGGTGCTGCTCGACCATACGCCGAACCCCAGCCGCGACGAGGTGGTCGAGGCGCTGTCGGGCAACATCTGCCGCTGCACCGGCTACGAGCCGATTATCCAGGCGGTGCTGACCGCCGCACGGTCCAATTCGCAGAACGCGGCTTAGGGGAGCAGAGATGGAACTGCGCAAGAATTATTTCGCCGACCAGCGCAAGGACGATCTGCACGAGATTGGCCAGCCCCGGCCGCGCTCGGATTCGCCTGGCCACGTCACCGGCAAGACCGCCTATTTCGCCGACCGCAACTTTCCCGGCATGCTGCACTTGAAGATGGTGCGCAGCCCGCACCACCATGCCCGGATCCGTTCGATCGACACGTCGGAGGCGGAAAAGCATCCGGGCGTGGTGAATATCCTGACGGCCAAGGACGTGCCGCACAATGTCTACACCATCCTGATCCTGATCCAGATCGGGCCGGAGGACGAGACGGTGTTGGCCGACGGCAAGGTGCGCTGGAAGGGCGAGGCCGTGGTGGCGGTTCTGGCCGAGACCGAGCGCGCCGCGCAGGAGGCGGCCGCCAAGGTCAAGGTCGACTACGAGGTGCTGCCGGCCGTGTTCGACATGGAAGAGGCGCTGAAGCCCGGCGCGCCCATCGTCAACGAATATCACGGTCAAAACCACTACCTCTATGACAGCGGCGAATGCCGCAAGGTCCGCTTTGGCGATGTCGAGGCCGGTTTCGCCGGCGCCGATCACATCCTGGAACAGACCTACCAGTCTTCGCCGATCGAGCACGCGCCGACCGAGACGACCGGCTGCATCGTCGCGCCCGAAGGCAATGACCGTTTCACCTGCTACACCAACACGCAAGCGATGTTCTTCACCCTCGACAACGCCTCGATCATCCTGCAGATGCCCGGCAACAAGCTGCATTTCGTCGGTGGCACCGTCGGCGGCGGCTTCGGCGGCAAGGTCGACGTCATCGTCGAGCCGATCGCCATCCTTGGCGCCAAGCTGACAGGCCGTCCGGTCTCCTTCATCTACAGCCGCGAGGAGGAGATGCAGATCTCCTCGCCCCGCGCCGCCGAAAAGGTCGTCATCAAGGACGGCGTCATGAAGGACGGCCGCATCGTCGCCCGCAAGGTCACCGGCTACACCGATGCCGGCGCCTATTCGCGCCACTCGCCCTACGGCGCGCAGAAGGGTGCCGGCCACTATCCCGGCCCCTACACCATCCCCAATGTCTGGATCGACACCTACTGCGTCTACACCAACCGTACGCCTTCCTCCGCCATGCGCGGCTTTGGCGTCACCATCGGCGATTTCGCGCTTGAGGTGCAGATGGACAAGCTCGCCCGGCTGATCGGCATGGACCCGCTCGAATTCCGTTTCGTCAACGCCTATCGCGACGGCGACATGAAGGCGCATCGCCAGCCGACCGAGGGCGCTGCGCTGATCGAATGCATGCAGGAAGCTTCGCGCGCCGCCAACTGGCCGGTGGCGGAAAAATACATGGCCATGTCCTCCTACGCGAAGGGAGCTTGAGATGGCGATCAGGCGCGGACGCGGCGTCGCCGCGATCAACTATCCGACCGGCATGAATCTCGGCGGCGACCCGACCCAGGCACTGGTGCATTCGACGCCGACCGGCAATTTCATGGTGACGCTGTCATCAGTCGATCTTGGCCAGGGCATGAAGCAGATCATGGCGCAGATCTGCGCCGAGACGATCGGCGTGCCGACCGACCGCGTCGTCGTCGACACCGCCGACACCGATACCGGCCCGCACTGCATGGGCACCTTCGCCTCGCGCGGCACGCACCGCGCCGGCAATGCAGTCATCCAGGCAGCGAAGGAGGCGCGCCAGGTGATGCTGGAAGTGGCTGCCGAGGAGCTGGAAGTCAACGCTTCCGACCTCGAGACCGACGGCCAGGGCAACATCCTGGTCAAAGGGGCGCCGCAAAAGTCGATCTCGATCTTCGATGTCGCGCTGTCGGCGCATTTCAAGCGCGGCCGCTCGATCTCCGGCCGCGGCATGTTTCTTATCCCCCGCTCCTATCCGGAGAAAGAAACCGGCGCGATGAAGCCGTCGACCTGCTATGCCCATGCCTGCACGGTGGCCGAGGTCGAGGTCGACGACGAGACCGGCGAAGTCACCGTGCTGACGGTGAAGAACGTCTTCGAAATCGGCCGCGCGCTGAACCCGAAAATGGTCGAGCAGCAGCTCGTCGGCGGTTCGTGGATGGGCATCAGCCACGCGCTCTACGAGACGACGGAGCCCTATTATCCCAACCGCGACCATGGCGGCACCGACTTCAACCAGTACCTGATGCCGGGTCCCGGCGACCTCGCCGAAACCCAGATCATCGTGCTGGAACGACCCTCGGCCGATGGCCCCTTCGGCGCCAAGGGACCGGGCGAAATGTGCGCCAACCCGCAGATTCCCGCCGTGGCGAACGCTGTCTTCGACGCGGTCGGCGTGCGCATCGACACGCTGCCGATCACGCCCGAGCGCATCCTGCGGGCGCTGAAGGCGCAGGCGCCGAACTGAGTGCTGGAAATGCCGAAGCCAAATGCCCCGACGGCAAGCGCCGAGACCATCGCAACCTCGCCGGAAGCGGTGGCAGAGCGCCTTGCAGCATCGCGTTATCTCGCCGACGAAAGCCTGGCGACCGCGATCTTCCTGGCGATAAGGCTGGGCAAGCCGCTGCTGCTCGAAGGTGCGCCGGGCGTCGGCAAGACGGAGGCAGCGAAGGCGATCGCCGAAGTGCTCGGCCGGAATCTGGTGCGGCTGCAATGCTATGAAGGCATCGACGCCGCGCATGCGCTCTATGAATGGAATTACCAGCGCCAGTTGCTCGCCATCCGCCACGCCGGCGAGCATGAAATCGATATCTATGACGACCGGTTCCTGATCGCGCGGCCGCTGCTGCAGGTGCTGAAGGCCCCGGAGGAGCGCGTGCTGCTGGTCGACGAGATCGACCGTTCGGATCACGAGTTCGAGGCGTTGCTCTTGGAATTCCTTTCCGATTTTCAGATCAGCATTCCTGAGAGAGGTACTATTCGCGCAACGGCGCAGCCGATCGTCATCCTGACGTCCAACCGCACGCGCGAACTGGCGGAAGCGCTGCGCCGTCGCTGCGTCTACCACTGGATCGACTATCCCGACGCCGGGCGCGAGGCCGAGATCATCATGCTGCGTGCCGGCGACGTTGCCGAGGCTACGGCGCGCGCCGTGGCGGCGGCCGTGCAGACTATCCGCGCCCGTCCGCTGGCCAAGCCGCCAGGCATCGCCGAAGCGGTCGAATGGGCCAATGCCGCCACCATTCTCGAAAAAGGCGGCAGCCCGTGGCCGGAAGCTTTTCGCCGCGCCATCGGAGTGCTGATCAAGGACGAGGAAGACCTCTCCTATATCGCACCAGAGCTCGGCCGGATCGTCGAGGAGGCGCTGGCGTGACACGCGACGTCAACGACCCCTTCGCCCCGTTCACAGCGGGGCGGCCGAATATGGATCGACCTCACCGACGCATTCGGCAACGCTGGCGGGACAGCACCCCCCTCTGTCCTGCCGGACATCTCCCCCTCAAGGGGGGAGATCGGCTATCATCCCGGCTTTCGCTAAGCGTTGCAGATCTGAGCGAAGCGCCGAAGCTGCCAATCTCCCCCCTTGAGGGGGAGACGTCCGGCAGGACAGAGGGGGGGGCGAAGGAATGATGCGGGGAGAAAGCTTACCCCGCGCCGCGGCGCCTATGCTCGGCTTCGGCCGGCTGCTGCGCCACTACGGCTTCCCGGTTGCGCCAGAGCAAGTATCCGGCTTCATGCAGGCCGTGACGCTGCTCGGGCCACGCTCCATTGCCGACATCCGCGAGGCAGCACTCGCCACGCTGGCGCCGACGCCCGATCGCCGCGACGAATTCGAGGCGCATTTCCAGAGCTATTTCTACGGCAACACATCTGCCGTGGTCGAAGGCGATACGGATGAAGAAACCCGCATCAAGGATGATGGCGGCGCCAACGAGGACCAGATCGAAGCGAAGCAGGATGAAGGTGGCGATCTGTCCTCGGCCGTCGAACAGTTGAGCACACGTGACTTCCAGCGCGACGATGCCAAACTGACCACCTTTCGCCGCAAACTGGCGTCCGCCTTGCCCGCCCGCCGCTCCTTCCGCACCGTGCGCGCCCATTCGCGCGGCAAGCTCGACCTGCGCCGATCGCTGCGCGAAATCGTCAGCGCCGATGGTGACGTCCCCTCGCCGCTTTTGCGCCGCCGCCAGACCGTGCCGCGCAAGCTGCTGCTGCTGATCGATGTCTCCGGTTCGATGAAGCTGCACACCTCGGACTACCTCAAGCTGGCGCATGCCGCCGTGCAAGGCGCGGACCGCGCGGAGATTTTCACCTTCGGCACCCGGCTGACCCGCATCACCGGGGCGTTGCGCATTCGCGACTGCGACCAGGCGCTGGCCCGCGCCGCCGCGCAGGTCGACGACTGGGATGGCGGCACCCGCATGGGGCCGACACTGCTCGCCTTCCTTTCGGTGCCGCGCTTTTCGGCCTTCGCGCGCGGCGCGGCGGTCGTCATCCTCTCTGATGCACTGGAGCGCGGCGACCATGCCGAGTTGGAGACCGCGATGCGCCGTTTGAGCGCCCGAGCCTTCCGCTTGTCGCTGGCGACGCCGCTGGCCGGCGACCCGCGCTTCCGGCCGGCAACTGCGGCCCTGCGTGCCATCCTGCCGGTGCTAGACGATCTCGTCGATGGCTCGTCGATCTCGGGTCTCACCGATTTCATCCTGTCGCTCGCCCGCCCCGCCGCGGCGGCCGCGGCAATCTGGAAAAGGGTTTCATGATGCAGAAGGCGATCGACGCGCATTTCCACATCTGGCGCCAAAAGGACCAGCCCTGGCTGGTCGGCCCGATGGAACCGCGCATCTTCGGCCCCTATGAGCCGATCCGCCGCGACTATCCGATCGAGGAATTTTTGGCCGACCAGAAAGGCGCTGGCGTCGAAAAGGCGGTCTATGTCCAGACCAACTGGGCCAAGGAGGATTTCGAAAAGGAAGTCGCCTTCCTGCAAAAAACCGCCGACGAAACCGGCTGGCCGCATGCCATCGTCGGCTATGCCGACATGACGGCGGACGATGTGCGCCCCCAGATCGACCGGCTGAAAAAATACCCACTGCTGCGCGGCGTGCGCATGCAACTGCACTGGCATGAAACGCCGGCCTTCCGCTTCGCCACCTCAGCAGACCAGGTCATCGACCCGAAGGTGCGGGCCAATGTGGCGCGGCTGAAAGATTATGGCCTGTCCTTTGACCTGCAACTCTTCCCCGCCCAGATGAAGGACGGACTGACGCTGGTTGGCGAGAACCCCGACACCAATTTCATCCTCACCCATGCCGGCATGCTGACCGGCATGGAACCGGAAACCATGGAAGCCTGGAAGGCCGGCCTGCGCACGCTGTCTGCGGTACCCAACTTCTACGCCAAGCTGTCCGGCCTAGGCACCTTCGTCCACCGCAACGACCCGTCGCTGATCGCCTATATCGTCGACAACGCGATCGATATTTTGGGCAGCGACCATCTGATGTTCGGCTCGAACTTCCCGATCGAGAAACTGTGGACCAGCCACGCCGAACTGATCAAGGCGCATCGCGCGGCGGTGGGCAAGCATGGCGGGGCCGCCGAAGCGGATATCTTCTGGAACACGGCGGAGAAGGTGTATCGGCCGGTGTGATTGCCTCCCCTTCTCCCTTGTAGGAGAAGGAAGAACGCCTCACTTCACCTCGAACTCCGGGTCCACCGGGATCTGCATCGCGGTAACCATCTGGTTGGTCTGCCCGGCCAGCCCGATGATCGAGACCAGCTCGCCATGCTGCGCGTCGGTCATGCCTTTGGCGCGCGCCGCAGCAGTGTGCGAATGGACGCAATAGGAGCAGCCATTGGCGGTCGAGACGGCGATGTAGATCATCTCCTTGGTCAGCGGGTCGATGGCGCTCTCGGCGACCATCACCGCCTTGAGCTGTTCCCAGACCCGCTTCAACGAGGCCGGATCATTGGCCAGCCCGCGCCAGAAATTGTTGACGAAGTCGGATTTGCGCGTCGCGCGGATGTCGTCGAACACCGCCTTCACGGCGGGAATCTTTTCCACCTCGGCATCGCTGAGAAGTCTTGTAGTGGCCATGGTGGACTCCTTTTCGTTTTGATTCTGCGTGCGAGGAAATGCAGCTAATGCACGGCCGCGTACATGATCTTTTCCTCCGTCGCCTCTGCCGGCGAGAATTCCTCGACGATGCGGCCCTGCCGGCAGACCAGGATGCGGTCGGACAGGTTCATGATCTCGGGCAGATAGGACGAGATGACGACGACGGCGAGGCCTTCGTCGGCCAGCCGGTTGATGATCTGGTGGATTTCGGCGATCGCCCCGACATCGACGCCGCGCGTCGGCTCGTCGAAGATGACGATGCGCGGCTGCTGCACCAGCCCCTTGCCGATCACCACCTTCTGCTGATTGCCGCCAGACAGCTCGACCACGCGGGCATTGTCGTTGATCGCCTTGATGTTCAGCGTCCTGGTCCATTCGGCCGAGAGCGTCCGCATCTCATGCGCGTTGATGACCCAGGCTTTTTCGCGCCCCGCCGCCAAAAGCCCGCCGAACAGGTTCTCGGCGACGCTCATCGTTTCGAAAATACCTTCGCTCTTGCGGTCCTCGGTGACATAGACGATGCCGTCCGCCACAGCCTCGCTGGGCACGAGATAGCGCACGGGCTTGTCGTCGAGTTCGATCGTGCCGCCGCGCAGGAAATCGCGCTTGTGGATACCGGAGACGATCTTGAAGGTCTCGGTGCGGCCCGAACCGATCAGCCCGAAGACGCCGGTGATCTGGCCCTCGAAGATCGAGAAGGAGGTGTTGCGCACGACATTGCCCATCGAAATGTCCTGCACCGACAGCACTTTCTTGCCGGCCTTGCGCAACCTGGCCTCGTCGCGCTGCTGGTAGAGCTGTCCCGACAGCGTCCGCCCGACCATCGCGGCTATGATCCTGTCGCGGTCGAAGGCCGATGCGTCGTCGGTGATCACCAGTTCACCGTCGCGCAGGATGGTGATGCGGTCGGCGATCAATAGCGCCTCTTCCAGCGCGTGGCTGATGAAAACGATCGAAACGCCGTTGCCTTTGAGCCGGCGGATCAGCGCGAAGAAGTGCCGCTTCTCCTCTGGCGTCAGGGTGGCGGTCGGCTCGTCGAAGATGATGATCTCGGCATTGTGGTGGACGGCGCGCGCGATCTCGACCATCTGCCGCTTGGCCGCGCCCAGCGTCGCCACCATGGCATTGGGATCGACAGGAAAGTTCAGCGACTGCAGAAATTGCTGCGCCGAGATGTAGGTGCCGCGCAGCCGGTTGAGGAATTTTTCCGTGCCGAGATAAAGGTTCTGCGCCACCGTCATCGACGGCACCAGGCTGGTCTCCTGGAAGACCATGGCGATGCCGGCTTCGAGCGCCGCATGTGGCGAGGCGTAGGCGATCTCCTGCCCCTTGTGGATCATCTTTCCCGAGGTTGCGTCAACGACGCCGGCGATGATCTTGGTCAGCGTCGACTTACCCGCACCGTTCTCGCCGAGCAGCGCATGGATCTCGCCCTTGCGCAGATCGAAGCTGACGTTCTTGACCGCGGGCACGCCGCGATAGGTCTTGGTCACGTTTTCAAGGCGGACGATCGGTTCCATCAGAACCCTCCGGACGCAAGATCGATGGCGAGCAGGCAGTCGCCGCCCTTCGAGGCAATGAACAGCCGGCCATCTCTCTCCGTGGCACTGCAAATGCCATGGCGCGTGCCGTTGGCGCGGCTGTGCAGGCTGAATTGCGGCCGCATGTTCCGGTCGAGCTTGACCACCAGCCCGTAGGAACGGCTGGGCGACCATGGCTTGTGGATGCCCATGGTGCGGATGCCGCCGCATTGCAGCGGCTCGAGGAAACTGCGGTTGGAGGCCAGCGCCGGCGCGATCCAGAATTCGGGCGGCACCTCGGCGATCATATCGTCGCGATAATGTGTTTCCTGCAGCACGAACTCGATCAGCCGGTTACGCGGCGCAAACAAGGTCAGCCAGGCGCCGCCGTCGGCGGATGATGACAGCCGGGAGGGATAACCGGGCAGATGCGCCAGTACCGTCGAGCGGCTGCCGATCGTGCCATCGAAACGAAGGAGCTGATGGTGCCAGCTTTCGCTGACCAAAACATCCTTGCCCACCGGGTGCAGCCCATAGGGAAAGGCGATGCCGCCGGCGATCTTGCGGAAGTCGCCGCCTTGGGGTTCGCGCCTCCACAACGAGCCTGACGCGCCCTTCTTCATCAGGTCGGCGGCCCATTGCGCCGGCGCATGCTCGGCCGAACCATTGGCCAGCCACAGCGTTCCGTCCGCCGCATAGGCAAGCGCCGTGATGCAGCGGATTTCGGCGGGAAGCACTGTCTCCTTGCCGGCGACCAGCAGCTTGCCGCTTTCGAGGCCGACCGTGAGGTCGCCGGAATGCGACACAGCGAGCGCGGTGACGGGAGACGGGAATGTCTCGATCACGGCAGGTTCGGCTCCTCCGGCAATCGCAAAGACGCCATTGCCGCTCGAAGCCAGCAGGCGGTCGCCCGTGGCGGCCAGATTGTCGGGCTCGATCAGTACGGAAAAGACCGGCGCATCGTCCAGCACCGTGTTCGGCCGAAAGGCGCCGTCGAGCGGCGGGATGGTCACCGCCTTGCCGCGAAAGATGTCGAGGATCGGATCGAGTATCATGATCTCGTCCCCCAGTAGGAGGCCGGGCTGGTCCAGTTCGGATCGGCGCCGGGAATTCTGTAGCGGCCGATGCGGTTGTTCAGGATGCCGCCGACGAAGAGATAGCCCTTGTGCTCGCGCATCGAGGTGACCATCGGGTGCGCGGCGCCCGAAAGGTCCCCGAGCGCCTCGACGATGCCGCCCGTCTCGTTGAACTTGACCACGCCGCCGGTGTTGATGTTGGGAAACAGCCACTCGTCCTGCGGCAGGCGACGCGTCATGCGCTTGCGCATGTCGGGATGGCGCAGCGAGAGATCGAAGCTTGGCGTGCGCATGCCGAGCCAGGCCATCCAGTAATTGCCGTCGGAGGCACGGTTGATGTTGTCGGGATAGCCCGGCATGTCGCGGATCACGCACTCGGCGGTGCCTGCCTTCGGCCCTTCCAGCCAATAGCGATGCACCCGGCAGGCCCAGCTTTCGGCGAAGAACAGCGACGTGCCGTCATGCGCCATGCACACGCCGTTGGTGTAGCGATAGCCGTCGAGCAACGTTTTCGTCGAACCGTCCTTCGGATCGTAGACGAGCAGCCGCCCGGTGGCGCGGTTTTCGATCGAATCCAGCGCCCAGTCATGGGCGTCGTAGCGCTTGGTCGAGTCGGTGAAGTAGATACGGCCGTCCGGCGCAATGTCGCAATCGTTGGGATCGCGCAGCCGCGCATCGTCGACGATCGAGGTCCACGAGCGCGACGTCTCGGCCGACAGCTGCTTCACCTCGCGCTGCGGCGACACCGAATAAAGCCCCATGGCGCCGACGCAGCTGATCAGATTGCCTGATTTGTCGAAGGCCAGACCCAGCGGAAAACCGCCAATATGAGCAAACACTTCCGAGCGCTTGTAGTCAGGTGCGAAGAAGCGAACGATCTCACCGTGACGGGTGCCGCAGTAGAGATGATCGTCGCGGTCGAGGATGACGTCCTCCGGACCCTCTAGCTCGCCGAGCCCTATATGGTCGGCACCCGACAGCCGGTTGTCGAGTTCGTAAGGCGTGCCGGAGCCGGCGGCGGCCGACTGCGTCGCACCCATCCTGAGATAGACCGGCGCGACATAGACCTCGTTCAGCACCTTGTCGCGGTTCTTCAGCCAGCGGATGTCGATGGTGACCGCGACGGCCAGCATGATGCCCAGCACCATCTGGTTGGTGCCGGTGCCGTAGCCCAGCCGGATCAGCCCATTGGTCATGGTCAGCACGATGATCGCGCCCATCAGCCCCTTGACCACCGAGCCGCGCCCGCCGCCCAGACTGACGCCGCCGACCACCGCCGCCGTCAGCGCCATGATCTCCAGGTTGAGGCCGGTTCCCGGCCCTGCCCCGCTCAGCCGGCAAGCGATGAGAAAACCGCCGAGCGACGCGCAGAAGCCGGAGAACACATAGGTCATGAACACGGTGCGGCGCACGCGAATGCCGGCATTGTGCGCCGAGCGCCGCGACCCGCCAACCGCCAGCACATGCCAGCCGGGCCGTGAACGCGTCAGCGCGATATGGGTGATGACAGCCAGGATGATAGCCGCCCATACGGCGACCGAAAGACCCCAGAAGGTGCCGTCGCCGATGAAATCCAGCACATCCGATGTGGCGCTGGAAAGCTGCACGTCGGCGGCATAAGTGGTGACCAGTATGTCGAACAGAGCCCGACCGAAGATGAAGGTGACGAGTGTCGTCAGGAAGGCGCGCAGCCTGAAATAGCCGATGAGGTAGCCGTTGATCGCCCCGAACAGCAGTCCGGTGGCGATCGACGCTGCAAGCGCCAGCCATACCGACTGTTCGAGGATGAAGAAGACATAGACCGCCGAAAAGCAGGAGAGCGCGAAGATCGAACCGACCGAAAGGTCGATGCCGCCGCCCAGCATGACCACGGTCATGCCGGTGACGAGCAGCGAGAATTCGCCGAGCTGGCGGGTCGAATCTTGCAGCGCCGTCAGCTTGAAGAAGCCTGGAATGAGCGAACCGAACACGCCGAGCGTCGCCACCAGCGCCAGGAACGGGATGGCGTTGTCGGTCCAGCGCTTGGTCAGGATCTCGCCGACCAGATGGTCGGGCACGAGATTGTAGCGCCAGGACTGGAGGCGTTCACGAAAGGACATCGGGCTACTGCTGTGATTGCATGAGGATACGAGGTGGCTGGATTGTTCCGGCCACCTCGTTGAGGCTTGTCTTGAACCTGCGGTTTACTTCGCCGCCGCTTCGGCCTGCAGCGCCTTCAGGTCCCAGCAGCTGTCGGGCTTGAGATCGGCTTTGGTCGTCGCCTTCTCCAGCGTGTAGATATAGGTCTTCGACGTGCCGGCCGGCTGCCCGCTCTGCAGCAGGAACTTGATGATGGCGTTCATGTCGCCCGACTGACGGGCAAGGTCGGTCATGACAACCGCGCCATAGGTGCCGTCCTGCAGCTTGTCGCAGTCGGCGGTCTTCTCGCCGCCGCCGGTGGTGACCAGGAACACCTTGCCCTCGAGCTTGGCGTCACGGATAGCGGCGGCTGCGCCGGTAGCATCGCCGTCCCAGAAATCGATGATGGCGCAGATGTCAGGGTTCTGCTGCAGCATCGTCGTCGTCACGTTGCGCGAGGTCGTGGCATCCCAATTGGAATCCGGCTTGGCCACGACCTTGAAGTCGGGGTTCTTTTCCAGCACCTTCATGATGCCGGCATATTGGTAGAGGCTCGACGAATTGGCCTGGTCACCCTGCACCAGCCCGAGCTTCTTGGAAGAGTTCGGGCCGCAGCCCTTGATCGCAGCTTCGGCCTCGAGCTGGCCGAGCCGGTCCCAGTCGCTGCCGACAAAGGCATCGGCGGGAAAGTTCGCTGGATTGTCGACCAGCAGCACATAGGTGCCGGCGGCCTGTGCCTTCTTCATCAGCTTGGCATAGGAGTTGAGGTCCGGCGAATGGATGATCAGCACGTCCGGCCTGGTGTCCGACGAGATCGCGTCGGTGATCGCCTGCGCGCCCGCATCGACCACCCAGTTCGGATCGCGTGTTTCGAAGGTGCCGCCCCAGGCATCGACCTCCTTCTTCAGGAAATGCGCCCAGCCCTGTGCCAGGTCGAAGCCCATCGCCATCGGGATCAGCATCACGCGCTTGCCCTTGAGCGCCTGCGAATAGGCGGCGGGACCAGGATCCTCGGCGGCAAAGCTTGGTGCGATGAAGGCCGAGACGGCGAATACTGCCGCTGCCGCCATAAATGTCCTGATGATTTTCATGTCACATCCTCTGGTTGGTTATGATTGTTCGCGGCCGGCCCCAACCGTCCGCGTCGGTACTAGATATCGCCCTGCTGGGCGGTCTGCTCGTCGCGCGGATTGATGAAACCGTCGACGATGATCGCACCCAGCAGGATCGCTGCCTTGATCAGGTTCTGGTAAAGCAGCGGTATGTCGATGATGGTCATGGCGTTCAGCAGGATGCCGATCAACGCCGCGCCGACCAGCACATTGCGCACCCCGCCCCGGCCGCCCGAAAGCCCGATGCCGCCGATCACCGCCACCAGCACAATGTCGTAGAGCAGCGTGGAATTGACGATGCGGGTGTTGATCGAATGCAAGCTTGCCGCCGTCAGCAGCCCTGCAACCAGAGCCACGAAGGCCGAAAGCACGTAGCGCAGCACCAGCATCGGGCGCACCGGAATGCCGATGTTGCGCGCAGCAACCGGGTTGTCGCCGGCGAAATAGATGTAGCGGCCCCATTTGGTAAAGCGCAGGAACAGGAAGAAGACGAAGGCCAGCCCGGCGAAGATGAAGACCTCGATCGGGATGTCGAGGAAACGCAGGCCACCCAGAAGCTCGACCCAATGTCCCTGAGGCACCGGCACGGCGTCCTGCGAGATCAACTGCGAACGCACATAGCCGAAGACGAAGGATCCGGTGGCGAGCGTGACGAAGATCGCCGGGACGTCAGCATAGGCGACAAGAAAGCCATTCAAGAGCCCGATGGCGAGAACGCCAGCGAGCACATAGGCGAAAGCCAGCCCGTCTGGCATTCCTGAATTCAGCAATTGCAGATACCAGGCAACCGACATCGCCATGATCGCCACGGCGGACAGGTCGATGCCTCTGCCGATGATGACGATCGCCATGCCAAGCGCCAGGATGCCCAGCACCGACACCGAGCGCACGATGGCGACGAGATTGTTCGGGTCGATGAACCCCGGCAGGCCGATCGCGGCGGCCGCGAACAGCACGACCGCAATGGCAAAGACAATGCCTTCCTGGTTCAGGCTCCTCCAGTTCGGCCAGCCGATTGCATTCATTGCCCGGTGTCGCTCTCGCCCAAGATGGCTACGCCCTGCTCCCTCTGCGGCCATCCGAAATGGAAGCTAATCGGCTCAAGACCAATTCGTCAAATGAATCCGCGTCCAGAAGCGCGGCGCGCGGCGATATTCGCCAAGTGGATGCATCGATTGCCCAGGTTGGCGCAATGGCCGGAAACTCCAACACTTTTGGCAATTGATTATCAGGATCGAAACAACGCGCGAAACGCCTGCTCCAGAACGAAAGGAGCATGGGGAATTTATGTCTGCGATTGGCGGAAAATTTCGATTTCAGTTCCGCGGCAGATGGCCCGAAACCTCGGCGCCCGCGGCCGGCGGCAGCGTCAGGAAGCGGAACGAGGCCACCAGTCCGACGGCACCGATAGCCAGAAAGGCGAGACGGAAATCCACGAGCTCGAGCACGGGCCCGCCTCTGGCGATCTGCGACAGGTTGAGCAGCGCCGCCGCCACCGCCACGCCGAACAGCATCGCCACCTGCTGCAGCATGCTGGACAAGGTCGCGGCCGAACTGCGCTGCTGTGCTGCCACGTCGGCGAAGGCCAGTGTGTTGAGCGCGGTGAACTGCATCGAACGCGTCAGCCCGGCGATCAGCATCAGCGCCACCACCAGCACCTGCGGGGTCCGCGGCGAGATCGCCGCGCAGGCCATGATCGACAGCGATGCGATCACCCCGTTGACGATCAGCACCGGACGGAAGCCGAAACGCCTCAGCGTTGGCGTCGTCACCGCCTTCATGCCGAGATTGCCAAGGAAATAGGCCAGGATCATCAGGCCGGCATCGACGGGGCTGAGGCCGAAGCCGACCTGGAACAGCAGCGGCAACAGGAACGGCGTGGCGTTGATGGCGACCCGGAAGATCGTGCCGGCCGTCAGCGTCGATATGGCGAAGGTCTGCACCTTGAAAGCGGAGAGATCGAGCAGCGGATGTTGAGTACGCGCGAGATGCCGCACCGCCACCCAGCCGACGAGGATGCCCGCGCCAACCAGTGCCACGGTCGGCAAGGCGCCATCTTCCGGATGCGCGATGCGCTCGAGGCCGTAGAGCATTGATGCTAGTCCCACCGACGTCAGCAGGAAGCCCGGCCAGTCGAGCGGCCTGGTCTCGGCTTCACGGTCGCCGGGGATGAAGCGGGCGACCAGCGCCAGCCCGGCCACGCCGAGCGGAATGTTGATGAAGAAATTCCAGTGCCAGGAGAGATAGGTGGTGATGAAACCGCCAAGCACCGGCCCGATCACTGGCGCGAACAGCGCCGGCCAGGTGATCAGCGCCGTGGCGTTGAGCAGCTCGGATTTCGAGGCGTTGCGCAGCACCAGAATGCGGCCGACCGGCGTCATCAGCGCGCTGCCCAGCCCCTGCACCGCACGTGCGGCGACGAACTGGGTGAGGTTCTGTGAGATGCCGCAGGCAAATGACGCCAGCGTGAACAGGGCGATGGCGATGAGGAAGATATTGCGCGCGCCAAAACGGTCGGCGAGCCAGCCGGACAGCGGCACGAACACCGCCATGGTCAGCATGTAAACGGTGATGCCGATGCTCATCGCCACTGCCGGCACGCCGAAGGATTGGCCCATCTGCGGCAGCGACGTCGAGATGATCGTCGAATCCAGGAGCTGCATGAAGAAGGCAACGGCGACGATCAGCGCCACACGGCGCGCCTGTGTCGCGCTTTCGGGCAAGGCTTCGTTCTCGGGAATGGCGGTCATGAACGGAACTGTACGAACTCTTCCCATGCCACTGGGAACCAACAAATTGTCCGGCAAATCGATGACGGACCGGTTTGAACAGCATTTGGGCGCTTCGTCCAGAGAAGGACCAACAAACTTTCGTGTCGCGTCGCGGCCTGTTATGGGATGGCTGGGGCCTCCTTGGAAACCGCGCACGCATGAAACCAATCTACATCGACTACCTCAACGCCCTCGACATCGAAGCCCTTGCAATGACCGATGCCGAGATCATCGCTGCGGTCGAAGCCGGCCTGGTGGCGCAGGGCAACGGCCAGACGGTGATCGAGCCGCGCGTCCATCTCGAGCCGGACCCGTCCTTCCACGGCCATTTCAATGTCTTGCGCGGCTACGTCGCGCCGTTGGATGCGGCCGGCGTCAAGATCGTCGGCGACTATGTCGACAACTATTTGCACGGCCTGCCGTCGGAATTCGGCATCCTCAATTTGTTCGATCCGCGCACCGGCACGCCGCGCGCCATACTCGACGCCACCGTCATCACCGATATGCGCACCGGCGCCGTCACCGCCATCGGCGCTAAACATCTGGCGAAGAAGACGTCGAAGGTGCTTGGCCATATCGGCGCGCGCGGCACCGCCTATTGGAATGTGCGCCTGCTCGACCATCTCTTCGACTTCGACGAGATCCGCGTCCATTCGCGCCGGCCGGAAAGCCGCGACGGTTTTGCCGCGAAGCTTGCGGCCGACCTCGGCAAGAAGGTCACGGCGGTTGCCGACTGGAAAAGCTGTGTCGAGGGCGCCGACATCGTCGTCGAGGCCTCGCGCTTGCCCGAACCGCAGCCGCTGCTCAAAACCGAATGGATCAAGCCCGGCGCGCTGGTGGTGCCATATGGCACGATGAGCGCGGTGGAGCTGTCCTTGACCGATATCATGCAAAAGATCGTCGTCGACGACTGGGGCCAGTGCAAGGGCGGCAAGTTCGGCTCGCTGCGTGCCCATGTCGAGACCGGACGACTGAGCGAACAGACACTGCACGCCGAACTCGGACAGATCGCCGCCGGCCTCAAGAGCGGGCGTCAAAGCGACGGCGAGACCATCCTGTTCTGGCATCGCGGCCTGTCGCTGTCCGACATCGCGCTCGGCAAGGCAATGCTGGCCAAGGCGCAGACACAAGGCATTGGCCAGAGACTGCGCTTCGCATGAGCGCGCTCGTCCTGACCGGCGCCGGTGTCAGCGTCGAGGATGTCACCTCGGTCGCCCGCGACGCGCGGAAAGTGGACGTCGTACCCGACGTCATGGAGCGGCTCGACAAAGCGCGAAAGGTGCTCGATCGGGTCGCCGCTTCCGGCCAGCAGATCTACGGGCTCAACACCGGGCTCGGCGCCAACCTCGGCACTTCGGTGGAGGGCGACGCCAGCGCGTTCCAGCGCCAACTCCTGGAGGGACGCAGCGGCGCGGTTGGCGAAGTACTGCCGGTGGAGACCGTGCGGGCAACGATGTTCGCCCGGGCTGCGATGCTGTCGGCCGGCGGCTCCGGCCTGTCGCCTGCCGTGTTTGACGGGCTGGTCCAGGCGCTCAATGCCGGCGTCCATCCGGTGATGCCGTCGCTGGGCTCGATCGGCGCCGGTGATCTGGTGCTGATGACCGCGATCGCACGCGTGTTGATCGGCGAAGGCGAAGCCGACTACCAGGGCCGGCGCATGCCGGCGGGCAAAGCGCTGATGATGGCGCGCCTGGTGCCCGTAAGCCTTGCGCCCAAGGACGGGCTTTCGCTGATCAACGCGTCCGCCGTTTCCACTGGCAGCGGCGCGTTGGCTGTGGCCGACGCACTGTCCGCCCTCGCGCAGCAACAGCAGGCCGGCGCGCTGACCATGGAAGCGCTCGGCGCCAATCGCACAATCCTCGATCCGCGGCTGCAAACGGCGCGACCTGCTGCCGGCCAGCAACAGGCCGCAAAATCGCAACGCGATCTACTGGCGCGCGAAGAGACGCTGACGCCGAAGACCCTGCAGGATCCGCTATCGATCCGCTGCATGCCGTCGATCCACGGCGCGCTGATCGAGGCGATCGGTCAGGCAAAGCGTGCCGTCGAGATCGAACTCAATGCCGCCGCCGACAATCCGCTGGTGCTCGGCGACGACGGCATGGTGCTGTCGACCGGTAATTTCCACACTGCGTCGCTGGCGCTCGCCTTCGAGACGCTCGGCCTCGCCATCGCCCAATGTGCAGCGGCTTGCGCCGCCCGCTTCATCCAGCTTACCGGCTCCAGCCGCAACGGGCTGCCTAAATATCTGTCGCCGGTCGGCGGCGCCTCGGCCGGTTTCGTGCCCTTGCAAAAGACTGTGGCGGCGATCCTGGCCAGCATCCGCCACAAGGCCAATCCGGTGATGCTTGACTTCTTGCCCGTCTCGGAAGGCGTCGAGGACCATGCCACGCAAACGCCGCTGGCGGTTGCGAAGTGCGCCGAGATGATCGTGCTGTGGCGGCGGCTGATCGCCTTCGAGCTGATGGCCGCGGCACAGGCCGTCGATCTGCGTGACGGTTTGGTGCTGGCGCCGGGAACAAGCGCGATCCATGCCGCTGTGCGCGCGCACGTATCGAGCCTTAGGGAAGACAGGCCCCTCGGACCGGATGCCGAACCGCTTTACGCCTCGCTCGCCGGCGGCGCCTGGCAGGCGTAGCAGCGACCGACGGGCAACAACGTAGGGGCGCTCAGCCCGCGCCGACCTTCTTCATGAACAGGCTGAGTTCGTTGGGGTCCATGTGCACGATGTGCCTGTCTTCCGGGTAGGCGCCGCTGTTGACGTCGGCGACATATTCGGAGAATGCGGCGACGCGTTCGGCTTGCAGGCGATCATACTCGGCGGCGAAATTGCGGTAGACCTTCGAATGGCGGGGCATGTGGCCGCGGTTCTGGCCGAGTATGTCGTCGGCGAACAGATATTGCGCGTCGCAGCCAGTGCCGGCCCCCATCGACAGCATGATCAAAGAAGTGCGCTCCGAGATTGCCTTGGCCACCTCGACCGGCACCACTTCGATCTCGGCGCCAACAGCACCGGCGATCTCCAGTTGCTTGACAGCCTCGAATATCTGCATGGCGGTGTCGGCGGTCTTGCCGACCGCCTTGAAGCCGCCGGTCCAGGTCGCGCGGGATGGAATGAGCCCGACATGGCCGATCACCGGAATGGCGTCGTCAGCCATCCGCTTGATGGTGGCGTAGCCGGCGCTGCAATAGACCGCATCAGCGCCGGCCTTGTAGAGCCGGAACGCCCAGCGGACAAAGTCGTCTGATGTGCCGATCTCGTAGAAATTGTCCCCCGGCATGGTGAACAGGCTGGGCGCGGCATCGCGGTACTCAGGGTTGAGCACCAGCTCCGGTGGCACCGAGACGATATCGACGCCGGCCCGCTCGGCCGCCTCGGCCTCGTCCATCGTCAGCACGCGCAGCATCGTCAATTGCCGCTTGCCCTTGATGGCGCGCAGGTCAGCGATCGTGGGTCTTTTCCGGCTCATCGTTTTTTATCCCCTTGTGATTGCTGTGAAGTGGCTCAGCCGATCTGGATCAGCACCTTGCCGGCCTCGACCTTTACCGGGTAGGTCATCAGATTGACGCAGACGGGCGCCCCCTTGGCCTGGCCGGTCTTGTAGTTGAAACGGCCATTGTGCTTCGGGCATTCAATTATGTCGTCCATGACCAGCCCGTCGGCCAGATGCGCCTTCTCATGGGTGCAAAACCCGTCCGTGGCGAAGAACTCGTCGTCCGGCGAACGGTAGATCGCAAAGGTGCGGCCACCGTAATCGAAGCGAATGACGTCCTCTTCCTCGACATCGTCCACAGCGCATACCTCCACCCAATCGGCCATCTCTATCTCCTGAATCACTGCTTCCGCGCAACCTATTCCGCGGCCGCCGACATGTTCACCTCGTGGAACTCGCCGCGATAGGGCCGTGCCGTCGGCGGCAGCTCGCGCTTGAGGAAGTGGTCCTCGTACTTGAGCTGCTTCAGCAGGACTGGCCAGACCTCACGATAGGCATGCCAGGTCGACGGGTTCGGCACGGGCAAATCGTGCTTGATCAGCTCGTGCAGCCTGGGCAGCGCGTGATAGGGCACCATCGGGAACATGTGATGTTCGACATGGTAGTTCATGTTCCAGTAGATGAACCGGCTGATTGGATTCATGTATACGGTGCGGGTGTTGAGCCGGTGGTCCACGACATTGTCGGCAAGGCCGATATGCTGCAGCAGACCGGTCATCACCATGTGCCAGCTGCCGTAGAGGCGCGGCAGGCCGATCAGCATCAGCGGCAGGAACGACCACATATAGAGGGCGAGTGCTATCGTCACGACATAGATGGCGATATGCCAGCGCGCGGCGGTGACGACCTTCGGCAGCTCCATCTCCGGAATGAAGCTTCTCTCGTCGGGCGAGATCTTGCCGAACGCGTTGCGCACCAATGTCGGCAGCGAATAGCGGAAATCGAGGATGCCTATGAAGGCAAGTGCTGCACGCAGCAGGTCCGGCGGCCGCATCACCGCGATCTCGGCGTCGCGCCCGACGATGATCGTGTCGGTATGGTGGCGGGCATGGCTCCAGCGCCAGGTCACCGGGTTGCGCATCAGCATGAAGCTGGCGATCTGGTAGACCACATCGTTCATCCAGCGCGTGCGAAAGGCAGTGCCATGGCCGCATTCGTGCCAGCGCGAGTCGCTGGAGGAGCCGTAGAGCACGCCGTAGACGAAGAAGAACGGCACGCACCACCAGCTACCCCAGAAATAAATCCCGCCAGCGGCCGAACCCAGAATGGCCACAATCCAGATAATCGTGTCGCGGATCGCTGGACCGTCGGAGCGCTGCATCAATTCCTTCATCACCTTGCGGGGGACATCGGTGTGATACCATTCGGCCGAGGCCAGTCCGGTTTCGATTGCCCTGCGCGTGCTTTCGCCGACCAGGCTGTAATCGCGCTTTATCTTGTCAGCCATTGTGACCTCCAAATCCTGATGGCTGCGAGCCCTCCCCGCTCCGGCCAACCTCGCAACTGGTGTTTTTTTGCATCGTCTTCATCACCATCACGACCTGCCACCGAGCACCGGAAAATTGCCTGACGGCTGCGGATAGTCCTGCTGCGGCTGCCTGGCGATGCCGGCGATCCGGCGCTCCGCCGCGGTAATCTCGTCAGCGCCGTTCAGAACGCGGAACACAGCATCGTAGGAGCGGCTCTCGCCGTGCTCCAGCCAGATCATCTCGCCGCGTTCGCGGGCGGCCAGATTGCCAAGCACATGATGCGTCGAGGGTTCTATCCCCAGCGCATACTGTCCGGCCTGGAAGTTCTGCCACTCATAGGCACAAGGCAACTGGTCCTTGCGGGTGACGACTTCAAGCCCGAGGCCAAGGCGATCGTTAACCACCGCCACCGGTACCTCGCCCTTGGCGTCGGCGCCAAGCTCATGCTGCCAGACCTGCTCCTGGAAACCCAATTGCGGTGCCGGCATCGTGCGGTAACCGACCTTCTGCGCCTCGTAGCGGTCGCCGGCATGTCCTGCCCACACAACATCCCGGATCGGCGCCAGATAGCGCGATCCTTCGTCGAGCACGGGATGGCTGACATTGATGTGGTAAAAGTACATATGCGGCGTGCGGTTGAAGCCGTGATTGACGACACGGTCCGACAGCCGGATCTCGTTGCCGCCGACATCGGCCTCGATCCGCCGCAGCAGATGCAGATCCTCGCCGAACACCGTCGATTGCTGGACGATGGCCTCGGCCCATAGGACGCAGCGATCGCCATCCCAGGCCTCGCCATACCCGGTCAATCTGGCCGGAATGGTGCTGATACGGCCGTGCAGCGAATGGCGCACCGTCTTCTTCGGCGGATAATTGTAGCTGTCGGCCGGCACCTCGTTCATGACAAGGATGTGGTCGAGGCCGCAAGTGAGCAGCAGGCCCGAAAACGACCGCGCCCAGGCCAGCCCCTCCTCGCCCTCATACTCATGCAGGCCGGGATGGCGAAAACCGCTCGGCGAATGCCAGCCGATCGCCTGGCCCCTATAATCGCAATCAGCGATATCGAGCGCCCGGTCGACGAGTGCCGTGAACCGCAATCCCGAGCCGGTGCGGAACTCCAGCATGCGGATGCCGCGCTCAAGGCCGTCGCCAAGCGTCATCAGGCGCACCCCGGCAAATTGCGACAGCATGCCGGAGCGTTCCGAAACCTGCCGGCGCGATAGCGTCCTGCCGTAAAGCTCTACCATGTGACGGCCATCACTTTGTTCTCGTCTCTCGCAGCAGGGCCGACATGTCGGCGCCAGTGATGATGCTTTCCACGGTCAGCAGGTCGGTATCGGCGACCGTCTGCTCGGCGACGATCTCGCCGCGTCGCATGACGATGATGCGGTCGGCGACCTGGAAGACGTGGTGGATATTGTGGGTGATCAACAGCACCGAATGGCCGGCATCGCGCACCTCCTTGACGAAGCGCAGCACGCCATGGGTTTCCTCGACGCCGAGATTGTTGGTCGGCTCGTCGAGGATGATGACCTTAGCGGCGAACTGCATGGCCCGCGAAATGGCGATCGACTGGCGCTCACCGCCCGAAAGCGTCGAGACCAGCGCGTCGGCGTCGAGCTTTTTCGAAATGCCGACGCGCTTCAAAAGCGCCGAAGCGGCATTGCGCAATTTGGCGAGAGCGAGCGGCGCGAACACGCCCAGCCATTTCAGATTGACCGGCTCGCGGCCGAGGAAAAGATTGCGCGCGATGCTGAGATCCGCCGCCAGCGACGTGTCCTGGTGGATGGTCTCGATGCCGAGATCCATCGCGTCGCGCGTCGAGCGGATGGACACCTTCTGTCCCCGGACATAGATGTCGCCGCGGTCGACGGGAAACACGCCGGAGATCGCCTTGATCAGCGTGGATTTGCCGGCGCCATTGTCGCCCAGCAAGGCTACCACTTCGCCCTCATTGAGCGTGAAGGACGCGCTCTTCAGGGCACGGACGCTGCCGAAGGACTTTTGCAGATTCTGTAACCTGAGCACTTCCTGGACCATCGGTCAGCTCCTTGCTGCGTTTTTCTGCAGCAGAGCGTGCAGGATGAGCATGGCGAGGATGATGACGCCGACGAAGATGTTGTAGGCAAGCCCCGGCACGCCGATCAGCACGATGCCGTTGCGGATGGCGCGCAGCATCAGCGCACCGACGATCGTGCCAAGGATGGTGCCGCGCCCGCCGGTCAGCGCCGTGCCGCCGACCACCACCATGGCGATCACTTCGAGCTCGTAGCCGGTGCCGGCCACCGGCGAGGCAGCCGAGATGCGGAAGGCGCTGATCATACCGGCCAGACCCGCCAGCACCGAGGTCAGAATGAACAGCCAGATCTTGACCGCATCGGCCGGCACGCCACGCGCCACCGCCGCGTTGCGATTGGAGCCGATGGCGCTGATCCAGTTGCCGAGCTTGGCGTAGCGCAGAATGTAGATGGCCAGCAGCGACAGGCCGACGAACCACCACAGCGAGGTGTAGAAGCGGAACGAGCCGATATTGAAGCTGCCCGCAAGCAGTGTGACGAAGAAGCCGGGCTGGTCCCAGGATTTCAGCGGAAACCCCTGCGTGATGTAGAGCGCGGCACCTCGCACCACGAGCAGCATCGACAGCGTGACCAGGAAGGAAGAAATGCCGATCTTGGTGACGATGAGGCCGTTGATCGCCCCGATCGCCACGCACAGAATGAGCCCGGCGAGCAGCGCGACACCGATGCTGACCTCGCCATTCTGCACCAGCAGCATGACCACCACCGGCGCCAGGCCGAAAACGGCGCCGACCGACAGGTCGAATTCGCCTGCCGTGAGAAGCAGCGTCATACCGAGCGCGATGATGCCGAGTTCCGGCAGGAACGCCATCATGTTGGAGATGTTGAGCGGCGACAGGAAATTGGCGTCGGCGATGGCGAACACCGCCAGCAGCACGATGAGGATGATGAGCGAGGAGAATTGCGGCGAGCGGATCAGGCTCGACCTGCGCTTGGCCCCGGGCATTTCCTCTTCAGCGGCAATAGTCATGACTGCTTGAACCATACGTCAGAGCGACGCCCGCCGCCTGCGCGGCGGGCGTCAGTTTCCATCACTTGTTGTAGAGTTTCAGGATCGGTTCGACGCTCGTCGCGTCGTAGAGGCTGAACGTGTGGATGTCGTAGCCGATCGGCTCACCCGAGGCGGCGAGCCCGAGCAAGGCGACCGGCATGAAGCCTTGCGCCGACGGAAACTGCCAGGCAGCCGCGTTAACGAAGCCGGCCTTGACGGCTTCCGCGGTCTCCTTGGAATTGCCCCAGCCGACTACCGGAATCTTGCCGGCGGGCACGCCGGCGCCGTCGAACACGCGCTTGACGCTGGCCGCCACGGAATCACCGAGCGCGATGATCGCCGGCGGATTGTTGGCCACCATATAGTCGGTCATCTTGGCGATGATGCCGGCCGGATCGGTGCCGCAATCAACGACGTCGTATTTGATGCCGAGCGGATCGAATACGCTGGCGATGCCTTCGGTCTCGAGCTGCTGGTAGCTGGCTCCCGGCACTTCGACCGGCAGGAACACCTTGTCGCCCTGCTTCACCATCTTGTGGTCGACCAGATATTTGGCCCAGATAACGCCGGCCTCCTTGAGGTCAGCGCCGACATAGGCCTGCCGCCCGGTCGCCGGATCGTCGGTGTTGAAGAACACGATCGGGATGCCGGCAGCCTTGGCCGCCTTGACCTCCTCCGTCCACAGGCCGGGCTGCGCCGAGGTGGTGGCGATGCCGTCGGGCTTGGCCGCAAGGGCCGAGTTGAACGCTTCCTTCTGCGCCGCCATGTCGCCGCCGCTAAAGGAGATCTTGCAGGTCACCTTGAGCTGGTCGCAGGCCTTGGTGGCACCGGCATTCCAATCGAGCCAGAACGCATCCGACGGGCCGCCATGCGACAGCAAATAGAACGTCTTCTGGCCGTCCTGCGCCAATGCCTGTGAGCCGAACGCGACGCCGGCGAATACAGTCGCGGCCGCCGCCAGTTTCAATCCGAATTTCAACATTTCGTTTCCTCCATTGCTGCTTCCTCCCGAACAAGCGCCGCCGCAACGCGGCGACGCAGACCTCCCGTCAAAGGCCGTTGGCGCGGAACTTGCCGTCGAGGAATTTCTTGGCGCGCGGCACATCGTCTTCCGAAAGATGCTCGATGATGACCGGGATGTTCGGATGCTTCTCGGCCAGCCGCTGCAGATAGAGGTCGTAATTCAGCGAACCGAGACCAGGCGCCGGCAGCTCGATCTCGCCGACGCCACGGAAAGTATGGCTCTCGAGCGCATCCTCGTCGCCGATGTCGGCGTGCTTCTCCGACTTGTCGCCGCCCGAGCGCTTGACGTCCTTGGCGTGGGCGATTTTGATCTTGTCGGTCAGCGTGTCGAACACCTGGTTCAGTATCTGGTCCATCCTGTCGATGTTGTGCGTCTCGAAATAATTGGTCGGGTCCATCAAGAGGCCGAGACCGGGATGGTCGACCTGCGCGAACATCTTCACCGTCTCCTCGACCGAGCCGACGACATTGTTGACATAGGTTTCGAGCAGGAACACCGCGCCGTGGTCATAGGCCGTCTGGGCAAGGTCGGCGATCACCTTGCGGCATTCCTCGAAGCCTTCCTCGGTCTTGTTCTTGGGGTGGTGCACCCAGTCGGACTCGGTGTTGTAGGTGCCGGTTTCCGAAATCACGTAAGGCGAGCCGAAATGGCGGGCGTTGCGAATGATCTCTTTGAGATAGCCGACGCGCTTCTCGCGCTCTGCCTTGTCCGGATGGATGATGTTGGTGTAGCCCGACACGCAGCACACCGGCAGATTGTGGTCGCGGAAGACGTCGCGGACTTGTCTCGCCTTGTCCTTGGTGATCTGCCCGGCAGACAGGTCGACATCTTTAAAATGCAGGTCGAGCTGCACCGTGTTGAAATCGAGCGCGCGGATCTTCTCCGCGGTTTCCTTGAGGCCGTACGGGAAATAGCCCGTAAAGATACCTGCCTGCATCATGGTGTGAATTCCTCCCTGTAAGCGATTCGAGTTGCTGGTGATTCAGTTTGTCGAGATTTCGGAAAGCTTGACCGTGCGGCCCTTCTCGATCGAGCGGTAACCCGCTTCGATCAGGGCCATGGTCTTGACGTTGTCGGCGACGGAGAGTGCCGGCGGCTCACCCGTCTTCACCGCATGCTGGAGTTGCTCCATGACGCCGATGAAAGCATGCGGGAACCACATCGTGTCCCAGCTTGGCGTCACCCATTTCCCGTCCGTTGTCTCGGTCGAGGCGTAGGTCAGCGTCGAGGCGGAGCCTGTCGGCCAGCCGATCGTGCCCTTGGCGACTCCCTTCGTGCCATCGACACGCCAGTTGATGTGCTGGTCGTCCTTGTAGCCATCCTGGCGCGGACCCGACCAGACATCCTCCAGCGACACGGCGAGCACGCCTGAGGGAAAACGCATAGTCGACACGGTGATGCCGTCGGAATGATCGAACTTCGTACGCGGATCCTTGCGGGTCAGCGTCGTGATCTCGTCCGGATCGCCGAACAGGAACCGCAGCACGTCGAGATGGTGCACGCTCATATTGGCGAGCGTCAGCCTGTCGTATTCCTCCAGGAAGGTCTGCCAGTGCGGGATCGCGTGCATGTCGATCTGCGCGAAGACGACGTCGCCCAGCGCGCCGCTCTCCATGATCTGCTTCAGCACCCGCATCGACTGGTCGTAGCGCATGTTCTGGTTGACCGAGAGGATCTTGCCGGCCCTGGCCGCCTCGTCGCGCAGTTCGATTGCGTCCTTCAGCGACAGCGCCAGCGGCTTCTGCGCCAGGATCGCCTTGATATGCTTCTGCTTCAGTGCATGGCGGATCAGCGCCGGCTGCTGGTCGGGCGGAAAGGCCAGGTCGATGATCTCGACATTTCTGTCCTCGATCAGTTGTTCCGGCGTGTCGTGGACGGTTGGGATGCCCCAGCGCTTCGCCACCTTTTCGGCGCTGGCCTTGGTGCGCGAGGCGATCGCCACCACTGGAAAGCCGGCCTCCTTGTAGGCCGCCAGATGGCACTCGGCCATGATCATGCCGGCGCCGACGCAGCCGATCTTGTATCCTTTCGTACGGATCTTGACGTCCGGCTCGAAACCTTTGCTCGCCATCTCTTCCTCCCGAAGCTCGTTTCTTACGGCCGCCGTCATCGTGCCAGCGCTCCCCCGCTTTGCCCGAAATAATGCACGCGGGCGGGCTCGCAGGATATCGCCACCACGGCGTCCGGCCTGATGTCGGGCTGACCACGCAGCAGCGCCCTCAGGCGCGCCTGCCCGGCAGCAAGGGTCACCACGGTGTAGCCGCCGAGCGGCTCGACCTCGAACACCCGCGCCGGGCGGCCTGCACCCGCGCGTCCATCGTCCGACCAGGGTCGGACCTTGATGTCCTCGGGCCTCAGCCCGATCTCCATGGCATCGGCCGGAGCGGCCTTGTCGGCGATGCGGATCGTGCCGTCCGCCGCCTCGACGCCGCCCTCGCCGCGCACCGATTTCAGTATGTTCATCATCGGCGAGCCGAGCATGCGCGCCACATAGGTGCTGGCAGGCCGGTCATAGATCTCGGCCGGAGCACCGATCTGTCTGATCCTGCCATTCTCCAGTATGGCGATGCGATCGGCGACCGACATCGCCTCTTCCTGGTCATGCGTGACATAGACCAGCGTCTTGCCTAGCTCGCGCTGGATACGCTTCAGCTCGACGCGCGTTTCCTCGCGCAATCTGGCGTCGAGCGCCGAGATCGGATCGTCCATCAGATAGGCGGCGGGATCGCGCACCAGCGCACGCGCGATTGCCACGCGCTGCCGCTCGCCGCCCGAAAGCTGCGCCGGCGGCTTGTGCAGTATATGGCCGATATGCAGCTTGGCCGCGACATCGGCGACGCGCTTTTCGATCTCGGCCCCGGCGACCCTGCGTTCGACCAAGGGAAAGCGCACATTCTCCAGCGCGCTCATATGCGGGAACAGCGCCAGGTTCTGGAACACCATGGCGACGTTGCGCTCGGCCGGCGACACGCCATTCACAGGCCTGCCGCCGATCAGGATCTCGCCCGTATCAGGAGCCTCCAGCCCGAGTATCAGGCGCAGCAGCGTCGACTTGCCCGACAGCGGCGGCCCGAAGAAGCAGAAGAATTCATTGTCGTTGACGGTGAACGAGGCATCGTCGACGGCGAGCGTGCCGCCATAGCGTTTCGTCACATTGCTGAAGACGATATTGGCCATGGCTCAGCCCGCCTTGATCGCTTGGCCGGTAGCGGCATCGAAGACGCGCACCGAGGACTCGGCCGGAGCGACGATCGCGGTCTGGCCGATCGCCAGCCCGACATCGTTTTCGAACACCGCTTTGACCGCGCTCTCACTCTCGCCAAGATGAACGATGGTACGCGCGCCGATCCGCTCGACGAAGCTCACCGGCATCGACAGGCCGCGGTCGGAGACAGCCACCTGCTCCGGCCGGAAGCCGTAGAGCACATCTGCGCGCGCAGCCCTCACCGCCGGAGCAATCGCATCCGGCAGGGGTGGCGTGACGCCCAGCGGACCGAGATCGACAACCAGGCCACGGTCGCTTTCGGCCGGTCGGCCCTTCAGCAGGTTCATGCCCGGCGACCCGATGAAGCGGGCGACGAAGACATTGGCCGGATTGTTGTAGACCTCGAACGGCGTGCCGACTTGCTGCAAGACGCCGTGGTCCATCACCGCGATGCGGTCGGCCATGGTCATGGCTTCGAGCTGGTCGTGGGTGACATAGACCATGGTCTGCTTGAACTGGCGCTGCAACTGCTTCAGTTCGGTGCGCATGACCGCCCGGAAGGCTGCGTCGACATTGGAGAGCGGTTCGTCCAGCAGGAAGATCGCCGGCTCCATGATCGCCGAACGGCCGATCGCCACGCGTTGCAAGATGTTGACCGACAGCCGGTCGGCCTTGCGGTCGAGTAGCGGCGTCAGTTGCAGCATTTCGGCGATGGCGCCGACGCGGCGGTCGATCTCGGCTTTCGCCGCGCCGCGCATCCTGGGCCCATAGGCGAGGTTCTGGCGCACCGTCATATGGGTGAAGATCGCATAGTTCTGGAAGACGAAACCGACGCCGCGCCGCCCCATCGGCACGCCTTCCATGTCACGTTCGCCAAACAGGATCTTGCCGCTGGTTGGCTCTTCCATGCCGGCAATCATGTTCATCGTCGTCGACTTGCCGCAGCCAGATGGCCCAAGCAACGCCATGAACTCGCCGTCGGCGATGGCGAGATCCATCGTCTTCAATGCGGTGAAGTCGCCGAATTTCTTGACCAGGTTTTGCAGATGGATGGCGCTCATGCGGGCACCTCCCGCGCCCGGGCCATGCGCTTCATCGCAAAGACCGCGGCGATCGACAGCACGATCAATATGGCCAGCGCGATCGCCGCGACATAGCCCCAGATCAGGTCCTGCGTGGTGAGCTTGTAGATGTAGACGGAGATCGTCTCGGTGGCGACGCCGGGACCACCGCCGGTCATGATGTAGAGCGTGTCGAAGATCTTGAAGTTCTCGATCATCCGGATGGCGAGCGCGATGATGACAATCGTCTTCATCTTCGGCAGCACAATGGTGATGAAGCGCTGCCAGGGATTGGCGCCGAGCAGCGTCGCTGCCTTGATCTGGTCTTCGGGCACGCCGACCAAGCCGGCAAGCAGGATGAGAAACATCAACGGCGTCCACTGCCAGATGTCGGCGACCATCACCGCGATCAGCGCCAGCGTCGGGTCGGAGAGCCAGGCGATGGTGACCGGCATGCCCGATATTGCCGACAAAAGGTCGTTCACCGGGCCGCCCGACTGGAACAGCATGAAGAACATGTAGCCGGCCACAGCCGGCACCACCATCATCGGCATCAGCAGGATCGAATAGAAGATGCGTTTGCCGGGAAACTCGTCGGCAAACAGCGTCGCCAGCGCCAGCCCGAGCAGGAACTCGACGGGCACGCAAACGATCATAACGATGGCCGTGCGCCTCAGCGCGCTCCAGAAGCGTGCATCGACGGCAAGGTCTGTGTAATTGGCGAAATTGTTCCACATCGACCAGGCGTTCCACCAGCCGGTGCCCGACAGCGGCGACCAGTCGGTCAGGCTGATGTAGAGCTGCATCAGCAGCGGGAAGACGGCGATGAACAGCACCAGGATCTGTGCCGGCAGCGTCAGCCGGAAGCCGAGCTTTGCGCCTTCGTCCCGCAAGGCCGGCTTTGCCTGGACGGTCCTCATCACGTCCTCCGAAATCGTCGCGGTCGCCGCGCTCATTGCTTGAGCGCCCCGAAGGTCAGCCCGCGCACCAGATGGCGCTGGATGGCGATGCCCATGATGACCGGCGGCACCGCGGCAATGAGGCCCAGCGCTGCCTTGGCGCCGTAGAGCTGCCCGGTCATCGAGGAAGATAGCGAGGCCATGTAGACCGGGATCGTCACCCATTCGCGCGTCGTCAAAAGCAGCGCGATCAGATAGTCCGACCAGTTGAGGATGAAGACGAAAAGTGCCGCACTTGCCAGCGGCGCGCGCATCATCGGCAGCGTGATGCGGGTGAAGACGCGCCATCGCGAACAGCCCTCGACCAATGCCGCCTCCTCGATCTCGCGCGGCATGTCGTCGAAGAAGGTCTTCATCAGCCAGAAGGCGAAAGGTAGCGTGACAATGCCGTAGATCAGCGACAGTCCCCACCAGCTGTCGGTGAAATTGAGGAAAGCCCACATGATCATCACCGGCGTCATCACCGCCATCGGCGGAAACAGGCGCAGCTGGATCAGCGCCAGCGGCAGGTTCTGGCCAGAGCCGAAGCGCGACAGCCCGTAAGCTGCGGCCGTGCCGGCCGACATGGCGATCACCGTGCCGAACGTGGCCGACAGCAGCGACGACAGGATCGGCTTCAGCGCGGTGCGGTCGAGCGCGACGATCAGATTGTTGGTCGATTCACCGAAGACGAACTGGAAATTGCCGAGCGTCGGGTTCTTCGGCCACCAGGTCAGGTCGGCGCCGGTCGCCGACCATTCCGCGATCGGCTTGAACGCCATCGACACCATCCACAGGATCGGCACCAGCGTCACCGCCATGGCCGCGAGGATGGCGGCATAGCGGAATATCTCGAAGGGAACGGAGCGCTTCATCTTGCAGCTTTGCTGGATTGATCGTTGCGGAGGGGAAGAGCAATCACTCCTCCCCTCCATTGCGATCCTGGGAGAAGGATCAGCTGATCGGATCGAGAACGGTGGGCCATGCCTCCTTGTTGGTCTTGATGGCTTCGAGAAGCTTTTCCTCGCCGGTGCGCCGCGCGATCTTCTTCCACTCGGCCTCGGTGTCGGCCATCGCCTGTTCGGCGGTCTTGGCCTTGGTCAGTGCCGCGACGAGGTTCTCGTCGAGCGCATTGTGGAAGGCGGTGGCGCCGGGATAGTTGATGGTCG
The DNA here is from genome assembly GCF_003034915.1 of Mesorhizobium helmanticense. Taxonomy (GTDB): domain Bacteria; phylum Pseudomonadota; class Alphaproteobacteria; order Rhizobiales; family Rhizobiaceae; genus Mesorhizobium; species Mesorhizobium helmanticense. The sequence goes on from NZ_PZJX01000045.1 coordinate 141,253, forward strand.
GCACGGTGCGGGCGACCGTCTCGCGCACCACGTCCATGTGGTAGGCGTGATAGGTCTGGCGGACCAGCGGGTCGGAGAAATCCGACAGCCGGAACGGATCGAAATAGCCGCCCGGATTGGCCGTCATCCAGGCATAGATGCGGCTCGATCCCAGCCATTGCAGGAAGAGGTAGCAGGCCTCCGGATGCTTGGCCTGCGAGGACACCGAGGCCGACAGATTGAGCCACAACACCGAACGGCTGATCAGCTTGCCGTCGATCTCGCGGCCAGGCGGCAGCATCGAGCCGATCTTGCCGGTGACCTGCGAATCCTTGTTGCCGGCATTGTCGAGGAATTTCGGCAGGTTGGAGAAGGCGCAGGTCATGGCGGCACCGCCCTTGGCGAAATTGCCATACTGCTCCGGCCAGCCCCACGAAATCGCATCCGGCGAATGATGAGCGAGCGACTCGACATATTCCGTCGTTGCCGCGATGCCCTGCTCCGAATTGATCAGCGGCTTGCCGGTTTCGTCGAACAGGAACTGGTTGGGCGAGGCCATGGAGACATAGCGCTGGTACCAGTTGGTATAGCCCCAGCCCTGGTTGCGCAGATCGGTCGAGCCGAACAGGCCCTTGTCCGGACGCTGGAAGAAGGCCGCGATATCGCCATGCTGCTTCCAGGTCTTCGGCGGCGCAAGCTCGTAGCCGTATTTATCCTTGAAGGCCTTCTGCTCGGCCTCGTCGCCGAACAGATCAGTACGATAGACCCAGGTCTGGAAATCGCCGTCCAGCGACACGCCATAGGTCGAGCCGCGATACTGGTTGAGCAGCGACACCCCCTTGGCGCCGTTGACATAGCCGCGTTCGGGATCGTCCCACTCCGGCTTGTGCTGGGCGACGAAGTCGTCGAGCTTGAGGATACCGCCGGTCTCGGCGAGGTCGCCGAGGCGGTTCCACTCGACCGCATAGATGTCATAGGCCCCACCCTTGGTGGAAATGTCCTGCATTGTCTTGGTGAATTCCTGGCCGTTCGGCACGCCGACGATCTCGAGCGGAATGCCGGTTTCCTTTTCCCACAGATCCTTGATCGAGGGTGCGCCGGCGGGGAAAGGCTGCGTCAACTGGCCGATCGAACCGTCGGACAGGCCAAGCACGATCTTGGCCGGCGCCTTGCCGGCGCCTTTCATCGCCTTGGCCGCCTCGATGGCGCGACCTTCCGGGGTGTCGGGGCCATACTGATAGCGCTCCGAGCCGTCGAAGCCCGTCGGACCGCCGATCATACCCGGCGCCAGCGCATCGGCGGCATAGGCACGACCTGGACGGATGAATTGCGGGGCAATACCTGCAGCGGCCACGAATACGGCCGCCTTTCCACCGGACGCCAGCAAACGGCGCCGCGACATGCGGATCAAATTTGACATTTAAAGTCCTCCCTCAGGCCCTGTTCCTCCACGGCCCTTATGATGGATATTGACGGCAGTGTAGGAAGCCTGTCAACATCATAAATAATCAAAACACGTCACAATATCGCAAATGAGGGAGAGAATGCAGTCTGTCGAGGTTCCCACATCGCACCCATTGCTTGGATTTGAGGGAATTCAACACCGATCAAGCTCTTTTCCACGCTGGCTGGCGATTTGGTTTAGCCCGGCGGCTTGCGCATCGGCCAAGGCCGGTTACATCATTTCCCATCAGAATCGCTGCCGGCGACGAGCCGTTCTCCGGCTTGGAAGGAAATCTGCGCGATTTTGATGCTTGCAATGAGGTAGTCGACTGTGCGGTCCACCCTGACAGACATAGCCCGCGAAGCTGGCGTCTCCGCCGCCACGGTTGACCGTGTGCTGAACAACCGTCCGGGCGTGCGGGCGCGCACGCGCGAGATCGTGCTCGAGATGGCGCAGCGGCTTGGCTACATCGCTGAGAACTCGAACAGCCCGATCCAGCGCCCCACCTTGCCCGGCGCTGTCATACGGCTTGACTTTGCGCTGCCCGCCGGCACCAATTCCTTCATCAAGATGCTGCACCGGCATATCGAGGCGCAGGCGCAATCGCGACCCGATCTCGATGTCCGCGTCGCCACGATCGAAGGCTTCAATCCGGATCGGCTTGCCCGACTGCTGCACGATCTGCACGGCCAGACGCAAGGTGTCGGCGTTATCGCGCTCGACCATCCGACGGTCCGCGAGGCGATCCGCTCGCTCTCGGCCAGCGGCGTCAAGGTCGTAACCATCGCCTCCGACATTCTGCATGTGCCGAGGGTTGCCTATATCGGTATCGACAACCGCGCCGCCGGCCGGCTCGCCGGTTATCTGCTCAATCGCTTCATGGGCGCCGGGCACCCTGGCAAGGTGGCGCTGTTCGCCGGCTCGCTGTCCTATCGTGGCCATGAGGAACGCGAGATGGGCTTCCGCCATATCCTGACGGAGGAATCCCCCAATCTCGAGATCGTCGAGATGCGCGAAATGCTCGACGATCGGGAGAAGGCCTATTCGGAAGCGTCGGCCCTGCTGGAACGGCATCCGGATCTGGCCGCGATCTACAATGTCGGCGCCGGCAATACCGGCATTGCCAGGGCGCTGAAGGAGCGCGGCCGCGCGCTGTCTACGGTCTTCCTAGGCCACGAGGTGACGGAGGGCACCAAGGACCTTCTGCTCGACGGCACGCTGGACGCCGTGATCGACCAGAACCCGCGCGTCGAGGCCCGCGAGGCGCTCAATATCCTGACCCATGCCGTCAGGGGCTTGCCCTACGAACTGCACCAGCCGCGGCTGCAGGTGATCTTCAGGGAAAGCATTCCGGAGATCTGAGCACAGGTTCCAAGAGAAGCCGCGCCAGAGCACGGCTGTGGAGTCATAAGCGCGTCTCCTAATCCTCGTCCGCCACCTCCGGATACAGCGCCTGCGCCAGGTCGCGGATCGCATCGGCGGTGCGCGGGCCAAAGCCGATCATATAGGCGCCGTCGAGCACGATCAGCGCTTTGTTCTGCGCCGCCGGCGTGGCACTCAGCGCGCGCGTTCCGAACACCTGCTCGGCGGTCGGTCCGCCCTTGCCGTCGCTCATCATCAAGATGACGTCGGGCGCCATTTCGATCAGCTTCTCCTCCGATGCCGGCTTGTAGCCCTTCACGACCTCCATCGGATTGATGCCGCCGGCATAGCGGATGATCGCATCGGCCGCCGTGCCGGCGCCGGCCGCGCTCAGCCGCACCAGGCCGTGGAAGAACACCACCTTCTTGCGGCGCTCCGGCGCAACTTTCGACGCAAGATCGGTGGCCGTTTGAAACGCGCTAAGCACCTCGGCGGAGACCACCCTGCCCTTGTCCTCGTACCCGAGCGACGCTGCGATCAGCGTGATCTTGCGTTCGATGCCTTGCGGACTGTTGTCCTCGGGGATGAAGACGATCGGGATTGCCAGCGACTTCAGCACCTCGACCGCTTCGGGCGGCCCGCTGTCCTCGGCGGCCAGGATCAGATCGGGGCGCAGACCGGCCAACCCCTCGACCGAAAGCTGGCGGCGGTAGCCGACATTGGGTTTTTGGATGACCGATGCTGGATATTTGCTGCCGCGATCGACAGCAATGATTCGCTCGCCGGCGCCAAGCGCATGCACGATCTCGGTGACGTCGGAGCCAAGTGTCAGGATTCTCGTCGCCGGCCCCGGCGTGACGGTGCGCCCAAGCGCATCCACAATGGTCTCGGCGGCCAGCGCCTTGAAGCCGCAGGAAGGCGCCAGGACGGACAGCGCAAGAATGAGCACCATCGCGATCCCCCCCGGTTGAAACCAGTGCATCCACCTGCCCTCACTGCCGATCATGCCGTTCACTCCTGTCCAGGATGCTTTCGCCAATGGCGTGGCCTATAAATTTAAAGTTGACTCATGTCATCATGTTTTAATATGTCACCCATGCCCTGACCGATCGGTCGAGGGATTTCCATCATGCCAGCCAAGGCCGCTCAGCCACCGCCAGCAGTTTTGCTTTGCTTGGGGGCTGGGATCACATGAGACGAACAAACAACACGACCTTGATGGCGAGCACCGCGCTCGCCTTCGCGCTGGGCTTGTGCGCCGCGCCGCAGGCCAAGGCGCAGGAACAGGAAAAGAAGGGCGCCGCCAAGACCGGCCGTCTGGCGCCGGCCAACGCCGCGCAGGACCAGCCGGCGACTATGCTCGATGTCATCACCATCTCGGCGACGATGATCAAGACGGCGGTGATCGAATCGATGGCTGCCATCAGTGCCATCGATCAGGAAGAGCTCGATCGCATCCAGCCGGACACCGCCGCCGACATCTTCCGCACCACACCTGGTGTCGCCGCCTCGATGAACGGCGACGATCCGGCGACCGCCATCAACATTCGCGGGCTGGAGCAGTATGGCCGCGTCGTCGTCACCCTCGACGGCGCCCGCCAGGATTACTGGCGCGTCGGCCACGGTTCTGGGTCGTTCTATGTCGAGCCCGACCTGATCAAGGAAGCCACCGTCATTCGCGGCCCGGTGTCCAACGCCTATGGTTCCGGCGGCATCGGCGGCGTCGTCTCCTTCGAGACCAAGGATGCCGGCGACTTCCTCAAGCCGGAGGAGCGCTGGGCGCTGAGCGAGAAGCTCGGCTATGAGGACAATGGCGACGGCTTCACCACCAGCACCACCGGCGCCTATCGCTTCAGCGAAGACGCCGACATCATCGGCAACCTCATCTACCGCGACCGCGACAGCTACACCGACGGCAATGGCGATATCGTACCGTGGACCGGCGAAAGCATCACCAGCGGCTATATGAAGGCGACGCTGCGGCCGGCCGACGGCCACGAGCTGAAGCTTGGCGCCATCCTGCAGCGCTACAACGACCAGATCACCGGCTCGAGCGGTTCAACCTCGCCGACACTCAGCCGCTACGACACCAACACCACCAACCAGACCTACACGGCAGCCTATACCTGGAAGCCTGATGACAATGAGCTGATCGACTTCAGCGCCAATGCCTACCACAACCGCACGCGCGCCGAGCAGACGCAGGTCTGGCCGATTTCCGCGATCGGCAATTTCCGCTACTACGACGTCGCCACGACCGGCTTCAACGTGAAGAACTCCTCGCGCTTCGACGCCTGGGAGATGGCCCACACGCTGACCTACGGTCTCGACTACTACTATCTGGAGGCCTCGTCGGAAGCCGCGCATTTCGGCGCCGGCGAGCAGCAAGGCTATGGCGGCTTCCTGCAATGGCAGGGCGACTATGAGAACTGGCTGCAGCTCATCGCCGCCATGCGCTATGACGGCTACCAGCTCGACGGCGAGACCAACACCGTGCCGCCGGAGCAAGCCTCGATCTCCGGCAACCGATGGTCGCCGCGCCTCACCGTAGGCGTGACGCCGCTCGAAGGCTTTCAGCTCTACGGCACCTATTCCGAAGGCTACCGGGCGCCAGGCTTGCAGGACGTTTATCGCGGCGGCGGTGCGCATGGCTCGGGTGACACCTACCAGCCCAATCTGCTGCTCCAGCCCGAAACGGCGAAGAACTGGGAGGCCGGCGTCAACCTGAAGTATGACGATGTGCTGACATCAGGCGACCGGCTGCGCGCCAAGGTCAACGTCTTCCACACCGATATCGAGGACTATATCGACGTCGACCTGACCGTATTGCCGCGCACGGCGATCAACATCGGCGATGCGCGGCTTAGGGGTATCGAGGCCGAGGCCGTCTATGACTATGGCTGGGGCTTCGTGAACCTTGCAGGCGCGCTGATCGACGCCAAGATCGTCAGCGGCGTTTATTCCGGCCAGGCGCTGAACAACACGCCGCTCGACCGCTTCTCGGCCACCATCGGCTTCCGGATGCTGGAAGACCAGCTCACCGTCGGTGCGCAATATCTGAGCGTCGGCAAGATCACCCGGACAAGCCGCACCAATCCGAACGCCGTGCCGGTGGTCAATGACGGCTTTGACCTGGTCAATGTCTTCGCCAACTGGCGCATCAACGACCACGCCAGGCTCGATTTCGCCGTCGATAACGTCTTCGACACCGCCTACACCGACCCGCAAAGCGCATGGTCGACGTCGGCGGCAACGGAACAGGGCAAGGGCCGCACCTTCAAACTGGCGCTGACCGGCAGGATCGGAGGTTGAGCGTGGGCGAGGCACCGGTGAGCGGACTGGCCTGCGAGGCGCGCCTGAACCTGCGGCATCTGCCGCATTATATGGATCGTATCAGCGACAGGCTGCAGAGCTTCGAGGCCGACGCTTCACGTGATGGGCAGCGGATCGACTTCCGCTTCGCCTTCGGCGGCGCCTCCTTCGATATGGAGAAACAGGTGATGCGGGCCAATGCCGCCGACCGCGACGGCCTTGCCCGCATCAAGGACCTTCTGGCCACCGCGATCCAGGTCTATGCCAGGGAAGAAAACCCGGAGATCGTCTGGACCGGCGATCTCGCTGACGAGACCCGCCTCGCCCAGTTTCGCGAGATGACCGTGACTGACGTTCGCGACCTCACCCCGCATATGCGCCGTATCCGCTTTGCTGGCGAGGATCTGGAGCGTTTCGCGAAATTCTGCGGCATGCACATCCGCATGCTGTTCCCGACCAGCGAAGTGCCCGATCCGCTCTGGCCCATGCTCGGCAGCAATGGTCTGCCGGTCTGGCCTTCGGACGACAGGCGTCCGGTGGCGCGCGTTTACACCATCCGCGCGCTCGACGTGGCCAACGGCGTCATCGATGTCGACTTCCTCGTCCATCCCGGCGAGAGCGTCGGCGCCGCCTGGGCAATGCAGGCGGCACCCGGCATGAAGGTCGGCATCATGGGGCCGGTAGGCCGTCCGGTGCGGCCAGCGTCATGGTATGTGCTGGGTGCCGATGAAACCGGCCTGCCGGCGCTGGCGCGGCTGTTGGAGACGCTGCCCGACGAGACCAAGGGCGTGGCCTTCGTCGAGATCGCCGACGAGGCCGAAAAGCAACCCATCGACAATGCCACCGGCATCGAGCTGCACTGGCTTTCGAGAAACGGCGTGCCGGCGGGCGAAGACCAGCGGCTCGCCGATGCCGTCCAGTCTGTGGCATGGCCCCACATCGGTTCGGCCTTCGGCTGGTTCGCCGCCGAAGCCGCTGCCGCGAAAATCGTTCGCGAACACTGGCGCGGCACACTGGGGCTCGGCCGCGACGAGACGCTGGCGGCCGCCTATTGGCGGCGGGGCGCGGCCGGGCTTATGGCGGGTTAGATCCTGATGATCGCCCGGGCATCCTCGCCGAGGCCGATCGCGATCCTATGGCCCGAGACAATGCCGGATATGTCGCAGACGACCAGCGGCACACTCATACCATAGAGGAATTCTGCGACGATCGCGCCGACGGCAAGGATCGGATCCGGCCGTTCCATGAGGATGCCGGCCGGCGCGGTGCCCCTGCGGATCGCCTCGGCCAGAACCGAGGACGAGGAGGACGAGCCCCGCCCGCTCGGCATCACCAGGATCTTGCCGGCGACGTTTTCGCCAAGGCCAGGATGCGAATGGTCGATGATGTCGCCCGTTTCGGCGTCGATGCCGCCCCAGAAGCTGAGTGGTTGCGAAAGCACCAGCGCCGAGCCCTGCGCCGAGCCGGCCAGCTGGAAAATGCCGGTGCGTCCGACACGCCTCGTCATGACACGCTCCGCAAGACATGGCCCACCGCTGCCGAACGGATGCAATCCCTTATGTCGGCGAAGGCAACGGACACGCCGATATTGCCGGGCGCGTAATGCGCCCATTTGCCGGAATTGGTCATCACCACGCCGTCGAGACGCTCAATGATGGCGGTGACATAGGTGCAGGTGTCGGCAACCGGAATCAGGCCGAACGCCTCCATGCCGGCCAGCGCGCCCTCGTCCTGCAATCGTGTCAGCGTGGCACGTCCGGTATTGACATAGATCGGGATGCCCCTGCTCGGCGCAAGCTCGCGCAGCAGCGGCAACAGCCGCATCCATTCCTCATGCGAGAAATGCGGCGTGCCGAGCGACACCGCCGCCAGCGGCGCGCCGTCGGGTACGCTCGACAGTTTTGCCAGCGCGTGGTCGATGTCAGCGCGCGTGATGCGGATCGTCTCGTCCGGCGCCATGCCGTGAAACGCCTCGTCGATTGTGTTCGCTTCCGGCGTTATGCTCACCGCATGGAACAGCGCCACGGCGCCCGTCGTTGCCGCTGCCGCACCCAATGCCTTCAGCTGGTCCTCGTCGCGCGGTTGCGGCAGGCCTGAAATCACCGGGATGCGGTCGCCACTCGCTCGCCCGATGATCAGTCCGACGCCGACGAACAGGGCGTCGCTCGGTTCGAAAGCGCCGGTCAGCTCAAACAGGATTTGACCGCGCCGGTTTTCGCTCAGGTGCAGCCCCCAGGACGGCGCTCGCCCGGTCATGGCGCAGCACAGGTCGATGAAATCGCCATAGCGGTTGGTCCGCGCGCCGATCACCGAATTGGCGAACACGATGGCGTTGGATTCACCCCAGGCGATCTGCTCGCCGAAGCCCGGTCGGAACCGCGTCTGATAGGGCGCGCAGGTGAAGGTCGCCTGGCAGCCGAGTTCCAGATGCGCCTTCATCAGCCGCCGCGCCGGCGCCTCTTGCGCAGCCGGCATCTTCACCATGCCGGGATGGATGAGATCGAACGAGCCGACGTTCAGCGTCGTCGGCACAAGGACGCGACCGTTGCCCTCGACCAGCCTCTCGACGAAATCGAGACCGGCCTTGCCGTGATAGAGGCAACCGTCGATATGGGCGCCAGAAATATCGAGCAGCTTCGGCGCGCCGACTGCGTTGGAGAACGCGACCAGGATCTTCATGGCGGCAGCAGCTGCGGGGCCGTGCTCGCCCTGCAGCATCGATTGGTCGTCCGCGCTCAGTTCAAGCATCATCGGCTGTTTCGCTTTTCGCAGCACCCCGACAATGCTCTCCCCGATTGCGGGCCGGCTGGCAAGTCCACCGGCCTGATCTAGCTCACGGCGATCAGCACCGTGCTCTCCGGCGACCAGCTGAGCACCACCTCCTGGCCCTCGGCCAGCCGTTCGATGCCGGTGTTCTGCACGATAACCTTGATTGTCTGGCTGTCACGCTCGACGAAATAGGTGCTGTTGTTGCCGGCGAAGATGCGCTTGGAGACTTGGCCCTTGAGCATATTGGTATTGTGATCGGCAATCCCGTCACCGGTGGCGATGCGGATGCGTTCGGGCCGCACGGCGCAGCTCGCCTTGGTCCCTGCCGCCAGCGACACGCCAGCTCCGGCGGCAATCGCCGTGCCGTCCGGCAGTCGGATGCCGGTGCCTGTGGTGTCGCCGCGCAGTATGTTGGCATCGCCGAGGAAGGTGGCGGCGAACTCGCTCTTCGGGCTGTCGTAGATCTCCTCCGGCGGCCCCTCCTGCACCAGCCTGCCCTCGCGCAAAATGCCGATGCGGTCGCTCATCGTCAGCGCCTCTTCCTGGTCGTGGGTGACGAAGATGGTGGTGATGCCGATCTCGCGCTGGATGCGTTTCAGCTCGATCTGCATGTCGACGCGCAGCGCCTTGTCGAGCGCACCCAATGGCTCGTCGAGCAAAAGCACGCGCGGCTTGGTGACGATAGCGCGCGCCAGCGCGACGCGTTGGCGCTGACCGCCGGACAATTGGTGCGGTCGCCGGCTGCCGAGCTTGCCGAGCTGCACGAGGTCGAGCGCGCGCTGCACCTCGGCGGCAATCACCGCCTTGACCTCGCCGCGCACCGACAGCCCGAAGGCAACATTGTCGGCGACGCTCATATTGGGAAACAGCGCATAGTTCTGGAATACCATGCCGATCCGCCGCTTCTCAACCGGCACCCGCTCGACACTTTCGCCGCCAATCGCAATGCGGCCGGTATCAGGAAAATCGAAACCAGCGATCTGCCTGAGCAGCGTGGTCTTGCCACTGCCCGACGGCCCGAGCAGCGCATAGAAGCCGCCATCGGCGAAATCGATCGAGACGTCATCCAGCGCCTTGTGCGCCCCAAAGCTGCGCGACAAATTCGACACCTGCACACCGGCCATTATTTCTCTCCGCCGAATTTGAAGAAGCGCGCCGTAAGCAGCATCAGCGCCATCGACACCACGATGATGATGGTCGAGACCGCGTTGATCTCAGGCGTAAAACCCTTGCGGATCGCCGCGTAGATTTCGACGGGCAGCGTCGTCTGGCCAGGCGTCGACAGGAAGTAGGAGACCACGAACTGGTCGAACGACACGGCGAAGGCAAACAGCCCGCCGGCGATGACGCCCGGCATGATCCAGGGCAACGTCACGCGCCGCGTCACCTGCCACTGATTGGCGCCGAGCGAGCGCGCCGCTTCTTCCAGCTCCGGTGCGAAGGTCTGCAGCCGGGCCGAGACGACGACGATGACATAGGGCAGCGCCAGGGCGACATGGCCAAGCAGGATGGCGAAGAGGCCGCGCCCGATGCCGACGCCGAAGAAGAAGATCAGCATCGCCGTGCCGGTGATCAGCCACGGAATGGCGATCGGCGGAAACAGCAGCGCCTGCAAGAATTTCTTGCCGCGGAAGTCGTAGCGGAAAAGCGCCAGCGACGCCGCCGAGCCGAGTACCACGCAGATGATTGTGGTGATGATCGCGATTTCGAGGCTGTTTCGCGTGGCCGAGATCAACTGCTCGTTCTGCCACAGCGCGGCGTACCACTCGGTCGTCCATTCGAACGGCAATTGGTAGAAGGGCGAAACGTTGAACGACATCAGCGCCATGATGATGATGGGCAGATAGAGAAAGGCGAGCAGCAGCCAGATATAGAGCCGGCCGAGCCATTCGAGGATACGCGTCGTCGCCATCACGCAGCCTTCCGCAACACCGGTGCGGCCGACGCCAGGATGACCAACACGACGGCCAGCAGAATGAAGGAGAGAGCAGCACCCAGCGGCCAGTTGAAGACGGCAACGAACTGGTCTTCGATGACCGTGCCGTAGAAGGTGCCGGTGCGGCCGCCGAGAATGCGCGGTTCCATGAAGGAGCCGACAACCGGTACAAAGATAAGTGCCGCGCCCGCAACCAGCCCCGGCATGGAGAGCGGGATGATCACCCGTTTCAGCATTTGCAGCCGCGAGGCGCCGAGCGAGCGCCCGGCCTCGATCAGCGAGTCATCTATGGCCTGCAGCGTGAGATAACAGGTCAGCACCATATAGGGTACGTAAGAGTGCACCAGTCCGATGATGACAGCCGGATAGGAATACATCAGATCAATGCTGATCTTGAACGGCAGCACCGCGTTGAGCGCGGTGTCGAGGATGCCGCCTTCGCGCAGCACCATCGCCCAGGAGAATATGCGCACCAGCCCGTTCGACCAGAACGGCAGGATGACGAGCAGGAAGATCGCCTCGCGGCTGCGCCCCTTTAGCACCTTGGCCAGCACATAGGCCGCGGGGTAGCCGATGACGATGCACCATAGCGTCACCTCGAGACCCAGGCGCAGCGAGGCCCAAAGCAGCGTCGGATAGAGGCTTTGCGAAAAGAAGGCCGCATAATTGCCAAGCGTGAGCGCCCACGGCTTTCCCGACAGAGGCAGGTCGGTCATGAAGGAGAAGAAAACCATGGCCGACAGCGGCAGGAAGATCGCCACCGTCAGCCAGAGATAGGCGGGAAGAAGCAGCGGCAAGGCCGACCTCAGCCCGCTGCGCGAAGCGGTCGCACCCTGTGCCGCCATGATACCTCCTCCCCAGGATCGGAAGAACCAGCCGGCGAGGACCGCCGGCTGGTTGGGACGTCAATCTATTTCACGTCGACCTTGAGCTGCTGCCACAGCGCCAGATAGGCCTCGCGCTGGGCATCGGTGATCGGCGCCTGGAACTGGATGCGTTTGGCGACATCAGGATCGCCCATCACCTTGCGGTTGAAGGCGTCCTCGGGAAGGGCTTCCACCGCCTTGGTGTTGGCCGACACCGGCGCACCAACCTTGGTGACCCATTCGACATAGAATTTCGGATCGATCATGTAGTTGATGAAGGCTTCGGCCCCAGTGACATTCTTGGAGCCGACCGGAATGGAAAAGGCGTCGAGCCAGGCGACCGCGCCTTCCTGCGGGATGACCAGCGATACCGGCAGCTTGAAATGCGTCTTGGCGCGATCGGCCGAGCCACTCCAATAGGTGCCGATGTCGATCTGGTTGGAAGCGACCATCTGATTCCAGTCGTTCTCCGAACTCCAGAAGGTCTTGATCTGCGGCATCAGCGAGGTCAGCTTCGCCTTGACCGCTTCCATATCCTTGATGTCGTTGATGTTCTGGCCAGTAGCGATGGCGCCGAACTGGACCGCCTCGACGGCGTCATCACGAATGACCACGCGGCCCTTGTGAGCTTCGTTCCACATTTCGGTGATGCTGGTCGGTGGCTTGTCGAAAGACTTCTCGTTGATGGCGAGCGCCGTCAGGCCCCACACCCATGGCACGCCATAGACCTTGCCGTCATGGTCGAGCATCGGCGAGCCCGCCTTGTCCTTGCTGATGTCGGCATAGTTCGACAGCTTGGACGTATCGATCGGCTGGATCAGCTTTTCCGCCATCGCCTGGTCGTTGAAGGCGGCGTTGATCATGACGACGTCATAGAGGCCGGGATTGGTCCTGAGCTTGGTCAGCATTTCCTGTTCGGAATTGAAGAAGTCGTTGACGACCTTGTTGCCGGTCGCCTTTTCGAAGGCCGCAATCGCCCACGGCTCGTCGGCGCCGTAGCCCTTCCAGTTGAGCACGTGCACGTCGGCGGCAGTGGCGGCCAGTGTAAGAACGGAGGTGAAGACGGCGGTCGCCGTCAGCAATGCAGTCAGTTTGGGCATGCGCATGTTCGTTCCTCTCTTTTGCTTGCCCGGTTCCCGGGCTTGTCACGTATTCAGGCAGTCAGGCATGGGCCTTCCGGTCCGGCCGTCAGCTCCGGTCGACGGACCGGCGATGTGGCCCAGGAATGTCTTGATTTCTGCGTCCGTCGGCGCCGAGGACCCGCCAAGGCGAGTGACCGACAGCGCCGCCGCAGCATTGGCGTAGCGCGCCGCCTCGAAAGCCCGCAGACCGCGCGACAGTGCACTGACAAAAGCGCCGATATGGGTGTCGCCGGCGCCATTGGTGTCGATTGCAGTGACCTCGAAGCCAGGAATTGTCTGTGTGCCGCCGTCGGCCAGCCGCACGAAACAGCCCTTTGCGCCGGCGCGAACGATGATGCCTTCAGCCTTCGGACAATGGCTGGAAAGCAGCCGGGCGGCGATTGCCTCGACATCGCCAGGGCCGGCGATCTCGACCGCTTCCGTCCTGTTGCAGCTCAGCCAGGTCGTACGGGCAAGCACCCGATCAAGAACGGCACGCGGAATGTCCGCGATGACCGGCGTCGGGTCGAACACGAAGGCAATGTTCGCTGGCAGCGCCTCTATCCAGTCGGCCAGCGCATCGCGGCTGCCAGGATAGCTCAGCGTATAGCCGGAGGCGAATACCCAGTCGTCCGGCGCAACCCGGACCGGCGCCATCATGTCGAGGCTGAGCACGCTCTCGGCGCCCGGCCACGAGACGAAAGTGCGCTCGGCATCGCCGCTGATCATGGCGACGCAATTGCCGCTGTCCATGATGGTTGACGCCTGCGTCAATGTCGTGATGCCTTCGGCAGCCAAGGCATCACGCAGGAAATCACCATTGGGTCCGGTGCCAAGCTGGCCGCCGAAAACGACCTTCATGCCGGTGCGGCTGGCCGCGACCATCATGTTGAAACCGCCACCGGCGACCCGCGCAAAGCTGGATGCCGTCTTCTCTGTGCCCGGTTTGGGTAAGGCATCGATCCGGTAGACATAGTCGACCACCGCACTACCGATATGGACAAGGCGCCCGCTCATGTCAGGCTGAGCTCTGTTCATGTCAGGCTGAGCTCTGCTCATGCCGCGGCATCCTTGCCGGAATCGGCTTTGGCCGCGCGTGCCGCGACGAGATCCGTGGCCAGCGCACGCACCTGCTCGATGTCGAGCCCCTTGAGCCTGGCGATGTGCCGTTGCGGCAGCCGGGAAAAGCCGGTGCAGGCGCCGGCCATGCCGGCGGCGATAGCGCCGATCGTGTCGGTATCGCCGCCGAGATTGGCGCTGATGATGGCAGCCTGCCAGGGATCGCCACCGGCGATCTCGAGCACGGCGAAGGCAGCCGGAACCGATTCCTGGCTGGCAACACCGGTGCCGACCAGATCGGTGATCAGCCGGATGCCGTCAGCGGCAGGCTTGCCACGAACGAGGCCCCTCGCCCAGTCGATGCGCGCGGCAATGTCGCCGCCGGTAACCCAATGGCCGAGTGTCGCGCCACGCCTGGCTGCTGTGGCTGCATGGTCCAAAGCGGCGCGCCAGTCACCGCCGGCAACGCCACTGCTGACGGCAGCTGCGACAGCTGCCGCCGAAGCGATGGCGACCGAGGTGTTGTGCGTTGCTCGACATGTTTCCGCAACCTTGGCGACCAGTGCGTCGAGCGGCTCCAGCGGCATCATGATGCCGACTGGCGCAATACGCATGGCCGCGCCATTGGTGTCGCCGCCGCTTCCCGCTTCCTCGGCCGGCATGCCGTCATTGATGGCGTCGATCGCACGCTTGGTCGACGGACCGAGCAGATCGTAGCTGCCACGCGCCTTGACGTCGCGCTCCCAGTCGAGCAGCGCATTGACCCAGCGCGTATGGTCGAAGCGATCACCTGAAGCGACCAAGATGCGGCCGAGCAGCAGCGCCTGTTCGGTGTCGTCGGTGATGGTGCCGGCCGCCAGCCCCTTCGACACCGGGTGGTCGGCGACGGGTACGACGAAATCCTCGACATGGCCGTAGAGCTCGGCGATGCGCCCGGGCGACAGGAGCTGTGTCGGCATGCCGAGCGCATCACCCAGCGCGCCGCCGATGAGCGCGCCCATAGCCCGGTCGATCGTCTCGGTCCCATCCATCATCTCAGAACTCCAGATGAAGGGCGAAATGCGCCGGGTTGAGCAGGCTGGTGACGAACTCGATGGCGCGCCCGTCGGCGGCACGCGTCAGCCGTCGCGTGCGCAGGAACGCCGTCCCTGGCGCGCAGTCGAGAATCGCCGCGTCCCCGGCGCTCAGCATTTCGATGTCGACCCATTCCTCGCCGTGATCGGGAACAAGCCCCGCACCGCGCAGCGTTTGGTGCAGCGTGCCCTCGCGCAACCCGCGCAGGGGCACGTCCTCCAGCTCCGGCGACAGCGGCAGACGGCTGCGCTCGATCGAGATGGCATGGCCGTCATCGGCGTTGCTGCGCACCCGGTCGACGGCGATGAAGAACGGGCTGTCGACGCCGAGCTTCGTTGCCAGTTCGGCATCCTGCATGACTTCGAGTCTGAGTGTGCGCGTCTCGGCATTGGCGCCGGCGTTGGCAAGCGCCCGCGACCAGCCGACCGCGTCGTCGACGGGCATGCCATCGAAGGTGACGAACGAGCCAATGCCGACCTTGGTGGTGATCAGCCCGCGGCTCGACAGTTCCTCGAGACCCTTGCGGACGGTGTTGCGGCTGACGGAGAAGCGCTGGACGAGTTCGTTCTCGCTCTGCAGGCGGTCGCCGAAGCCGAGCACGCCGGAGCGGATCTCATGTTCGAGAACAGTCGCGATCTGTTCGGGCTTGCCTGTTCCGGGAGACGAGAAGGTCACGCGGCGCACCATAGGAGAATACCTGTTCAATGAACCTGTATAATCCTGTTCAATACCGCTCGGCAACAGCCCTTGTCAACGCGGCGGCTTTCCGCCGTATCATGATACGAAAAGCCCGCCACCTGCGTGACGGGCTTTCCAACGGACCGGAGGCTAGGAGAGTGTGGACGAAGCCTCGCGGCTGGTTCGACACTTCCCTTCCGGATGGCGTCTGATCAGCGGCGCGCGATCAGCAGGCACAGTTGGCGAAGGTCACGATCATAAGTGCCTCCGCTGCTGAGCACGTCCACACAGCGCTTCTTCATTCTCACCAGCTGGCCGCTCGACATGTCGGCAACCACCGATGGCAGGCTCGGATTGCTGGGATTGGACGGGTTGCTCGGATTGGACGGGTTGCTTGGATTGGTTCCACTACCGATGCCGATGCCAAGACCGGCATTGATGCCGCTTCCGACGCCGACACCGGCACCAGCGGTGATCCCGCTGCTGCCGCCGACAGACGCACCGAGACCGGCATTGACGCCGCTCGAACCACCAACCGATGCGCCGAGGCCCGCATTGACGCCACCCGAGCCGCCCACCGATGCACCGGCACCGGCTTTGATCCCGCCACCACCGCCGACAGACGCACCGACACCGGCATTGATGCCGCCGCTGCCGCCCACAGATGCACCGACACCAACGCCGATACCAGCAGCGTTCGCCGGCAGTGAAAGTATGAAGATGACTGCGCTACCCGCCAACACACCGGTGATTGTTTTGATCTTGAACGCCATAACACTCTCCATGTCGTAGTTGCCTAAAAGCAACCGCACGCATCGCCGGTTGCATTTCTTACTACGGTCGGGAAAGGTTTACAGTTTCTTCTGAAGAAAGATTCTTCAAATCAATAGTATACAACAATCAAATACAGTTCAGAGGATTATGTTAAAATTTTCTAGAAATACTGTAGAAAGCAACCATCCAGAAAGCGTCTTGAGAATATCCGAGGAAACAGCCTGTACCGAACAAGCTGCATACAACCTTGATATTCAGGCGTCATAAAGGGTCGCCTGCTCGCGCAGAATGCGATGGAAATGGGAAGCGATGATCAAGGTGTGGGTGGTGAAACGAGAAGCTGGACTACAGGAAAAGGATGGCCCATCCGATAGCCGGCGTAGATTGGATGCCGCCCCCGTCGATTGGCTCAAGTCGCGAGCCGGGATTCGTACCAGCCGGACTTCATCCTTCTTCGGCGACAATGTCGGAAAGAGACATTTCCACAGAGCGCAACGGCGCTTCGAGCGTCCAGATGATGCCCTGCTTGTCGAACTCCAGCCGTCCGTTGCCACTGAGTGCCTCGGGTGCGACCCGCTTGAGGACGACGGTTCCGAAACCGCGCCGCGCGATCGCATCCACGACCGGCCCGTCCAGCTCGCGCCAGATCAGGCGAAAAGTGCCGGCGCCGTCGGTGGCAAATGTCACATCCCACTCGATTTCGACATGTCCGCCGTGGCGGGACAGCGCTCCGTACTTGGCCGAATTGGTGGCCAGCTCGTGGAAGGCAATACCAAGGTATTGCACGGCGTTCGGCTGGAGTACGACCGCCGGTCCGGTCATCGACACGCGAGATTGCACTGCGAACGCCTTGAGTTGTGCCCGTACGAGCTCGCCGACCGTCGCGCCGCGCCAGTCGGCGTTGACGAGAAGATCATGGGATTCCGAAAGTGCCGTGATGCGTTCCCGGACCTGCGCCAGGAATGCCTCAGGAGTGCTCGTCAGCTTGCTGGTCTCGCGGATCATCGAGATGATGACCGAATACTGGTTTTTGACGCGATGGTTGACTTCGCGCATGAGGAGACGGATACGCCGCTCGCTCTCCTTGGAAGCGCTGATGTCGCGCGCGATCTTGGAGGCGCCGATGATCCGCCCTATGCCGTCGCGGATCGGCGAGACGGTGAGTGAGACTGGAATGAGCGTGCCATCCTTGCGCATGCGGACCGTTTCATACGATGGAACGCGCTCGCCGGCGCGGATGCGGGTGATGATCGAGACTTCCTCGTCGAGATGGCCTGGCGGGATGAGGATGGTTACCGGCCGGCCGATCGCCTCGGCCGGCATATAGCCGAACAGGTGTTCTGCCGCATCGTTCCAGCTGGTGATGATGCCATTGATATCCTTCGAAACAATGGCGTCCATCGATGACTCCACAATGGCGGCCAGTCGCGTGCGGGCTTCGTCGGCCATTGTCTGAGTACGCAGATCGAGCAGCGTGTTGATGGCACCCACCACCTCACCCGCTTCGTCGCGAAGCAAGACCGGATGTGCGCTGAATGGGATGAGTTGGCCATCCGCCCGCTCGGCGATCGCCTGGCCCCAGAGAACATCACGTTCTTCGAGCAAGGCAATGGCCATCGGGCATTCATCATGCGCCATTGCCCTTCCGTCAAGATGGCGAAGTTTCCACGAACCGCACCATTGATCCTGGCCGATGATGGGACGGTGCCCCCACAGATCTGCCGCGGCTTCATTGAAGAAAGTGATCCGGCCCTGTTTGTCGGTGGTGTAGACGGCGACAGGCAGCGCATGCATCAAATCGATGGAGGGCACCTCTGGAATGCCGGCCCTCGCTTGTTGGATGACGTTCACGTACTCCCCCGCCCCACTCGATTTCTAACGGATTATCACGACTGCTGAAATGCACGGAAGTGGTTTCAGTTCCCGGCAGGGATGGCCATCGATGTTGCTTCTGATGCCTTTGTCACAGGCGCACTGGAGGTTCCTGGCCCGGGCGGTTCAGTCTCACCAACCGTCAACGACAACCACTGCGGCAAGTAACCCGGGACGGACAACCCGGATTCCAGCAATTCAAGTTTCTGCCGCGGCACGGGCCGAACTCCGTCCGCGGCAGAGCCGTCATATGTTTTAAGCGTTCCGACTGAGTGCTAGGTTGACGCCTTTTTCGGCTTGCTGCCCTTGGTGGCAGCGGGCTTCTTAGGCACCGATTTCGCTTTCGGCTTGCTGTCCTCGCTGTCGATCTCTCCGGCGGCCTGGTCCCAGTGCTGCTGATGCGCGCCATCGGGCCGGCCGGCCTGTTCCCAGATCGCGTGTGCCCGCTTGCGAATGCGTTCCTGCCTCTCGTCCGTCACTGTCGTCTCCATCGGTTCCATTCAAATCCGTGAGCAACAGCTGTTTTAGCTGAAATTTCGATCGGCGTCTTGGGCAGCTCAGCCTTTGTCCGACAGAACCGCGACACCAAGCAACGCCGCCTTCTTCCTGATCAGCCCCGCCAGATCCGCGTCCGAGCGCTCCGTTCCGGTTCGCTCACGCACGACCTCAATCACCTCCTTCATCGACAAGAGGCCGGTTCCCCGTTCTACAAGCAATTTGTCGACGACCGCGACCACATTGGGCGAATCGACATGCGGCAACATGGAAGTAGCTCCTTCATCCCGAGACAAGACGAACACTCCTGCGGCCAGAGGCAGCCCGCCGCTCTCTCATTCGTCTTCTAGAGAGAACGGCGGATAAGGTCAGTCTATGACCTGCACAATTCTGCGGGTGCCGGGGTCGACCAGCACGGTATGATTGTCGACGACCACATATCTGTACTCCACGTCGGGGATCGACTGAAGCTCGACCGTGTCGGGCAAAGCGGAACCGACATTGAGTTCCACGCCCAGCAGATTGACCGATGCCAGCGGGTGCTTGTGCACATGTTCGCGAATGATGGTCTGCTGTTCGGGTGTGACAATCACCTGATCCGCAGCGGCCACGCCTATGCCGGCCAGCAGAACCAACCCTGCAGCGGCAGGGATAAGGTGGATTTTCATCATCTTCTCCTGTTGCTGTTGGCAGGCTCGCCATTCATGGCCTTGAGAGCATCACTGCCGAGAAGGGCGAGCCCTGTGAGCAAACGCCGGTGCATCTCTCTTGTTCCGTAAGTCGAGACTAATTGATCATCGGTCGCCGGCCGCCGCTATCAGCTTCGCAATTCGTCACAACCTGATCGATGGCATCCCTCGGGAACCGTAGCGGCCAGATCCGCATTGAAGGGCGCTGCGATCCTGTCTGGGAGGTCTTTTATGGATGACATGCTGTTCCACACCCCTGTGGCGATTGCCGTCGGTGCCGGCTTCAAGCGCGAAATCGCGTCACTCGCTGAAATGCAGAATTTTCTCAAGGAATGGTCTCCGGCGCGGCGCGGCCCGGTCTACGAAACAGCCGTCAGGGCTTGCAATGCGGCGCGCGCCGGGCACTTGACCGTCGATCAGGCGCGGCGGGCATTCATCAGCTTCGCCGAGGTGACCGGCATGATGTGGACCGGCGTCGATCCGGTCACGACGCTGCGTGAGGCCAAGAGCGCAAGGAGCATTCGCCCCACGACCACGCGACACCCGCATTGAGGCCGGCGATTTCAGGCGCGAACCGTGCCTACTGCTTGGGTGGCTGGGCCGGCACTTCGCCGGGCTTGATCACCGGGGTCTTACCTTCGTCCGGTGGTGGCGCGGCCAGACCTTGATCGCCCGTCGGTGGTGGCTGGAGCACGCCGTTGCAACGATCGAGCGTGTCGGACAGGCTGTTCTTGTTGCTGCCATCGTTGTTGACGGGCGGCTTCTGTTGGCCATTCTGCGGATCGGCCTGGCAACGTCCGGACTGGAACGGGGCTTGGTTGTCCGTCTGATCGGGGGTCTGGGCAGCAGCCGGTGTCGCCAGGGGCAAGGCGAATGCGCCCGCGACAAGCAATATGTGGAGAGGTTTCATGTCCAGCTCCTTTCTTTGCAAGCTGCCTTTCTTTGCGAACTCCTTGCCAAAGAAAATGGGCGGCGATTGGTTCCGGCGTGCGGCAACGAACCCCAGTCCGGCGTCCTTATCAGGGTGCGTTGCTCCTGTTCGGGCCGACACGATAGTTTCCAGCGATGATGAGGGATGGCATGCGCTTTCGGTGCTCTTCGCCGACGGCACGGCGCAAGAATTCAAGTAGCCCATTCAAAGAGAACTGGCCAATTCATGGCTGACAATGCCATTGGGAAATCGTTAATCAGCGATTGCTACTATACCGGTCATGACCAAGAATCTCGGCAATGCGCAGCGGAACATTCCTAGGGCAACCGTGAAAAACTCACTCCTTAGCCGATTGGCGCCGGTCTTGTTTCCCCTGGCGGTCGTTGCTCTTGGATATATGATCGGCCGGCAATTCTTCGGATTCTAATGCATGTCGCGCAAAAGTGTGCAGCGGTTTTGCGATGACGACATGCATAAAACAAGAAACTGAGGCGATTGAATCCGTTTCGATGCGAACTCGAAGCCGAATGCTTCTCAGTCCGGCAGATCGAAAGCCGGCTCCTCGCAACGATGGACCAGGCACTGTCCGTCACGTGTCTTGACGTAGGCGGCGGTTGGCACTTCCGGCCAATCGCACTCATTGCCGAATTGGCGGACATATCGATCGTAAGTGTTGCGGCCAGTGGTCAGTACGACCGCGTGATGGCTCT
>NZ_PZJX01000046.1 GCF_003034915.1 Mesorhizobium helmanticense
AGCAGCTGCGTCTGCTCACACGTCATGGTGCGCCTGTCCGTCCGGGCGTAAGCCATGCTTGTGGCGGCAAACAGGATCGCTCCCGCGGCTGTCAAGAAGATTGGGCGAATTGGCATGGCGGTATCCTCACGAGATTCGTCGTGCCCAACTCGCACCGTCGCTCGTGGTTTAGCGCGTTTGGCGCTGGAGCGGCAATGCGCAACCTCGATCACCCGGAACTGGCTGGCCGAAGAGCGGACCGAGCGCGTAAAAGCAAAAAAGCCCGCCACACCTTTCGGCGTGGCGGGCTTTCCAAAAAGACATCACTGCGGTGTCGGCACTTCCGGTTCATTCGACACCACTGCGGCTCCAATCACCGCCAGCCTGCCCTTCTTGACAAGCACCACACGCCCTCGGATCGAGCATCAGGAATGCTTTACGCGATGCGCTTTAGACTTCCGCCAGGCACGATTTCACTCTTCCCTCCCCGGTTTGAACCGCCGCACCATCACCTCGAATACAATGTCCGATATCCACATCGCCGAGACGCCGATGAGGAACGCCGCGGCCAGCGTCGTGGTATCGTCGTCGGGGACCGGCAGGCCGGTCGCTCGAAAATAATGCGCCACGGGAAGCGTGAGATAGGCTGCCGCCAGTGCGCCGCAGATCGGCGACGCCACCATCTCGCGGACCTTGTAGCGGTGGCGCGACAAGGCCCGCAAAATGCCGCCGGAAAGGCCGGCGACCACCACCGGCGCCTTGATGCCGAGCGTATCGAGAAACTCCTGTATCATGGCGCCCACCCGCACCA
The DNA here is from genome assembly GCF_003034915.1 of Mesorhizobium helmanticense. Lineage (GTDB taxonomy): Bacteria > Pseudomonadota > Alphaproteobacteria > Rhizobiales > Rhizobiaceae > Mesorhizobium > Mesorhizobium helmanticense. Next base: position 791 of record NZ_PZJX01000046.1, read on the forward strand.
TCTGGCGCCCTTTCCGTTATAGGCGTTCATCTCGTCGAGTTCGGACCGCGTCATCGCCACGACGACGGAAGCTGACGAGCGGCGCGGCTGGTTGTGGTCGCACCAGACCTGGCGCGGATTGCCGACCGAGGCCGGCGTTGTGCATCCGGTAAGCAACAAGCCCCCAGGCAGCAGCGCGACCATCAGCGCCTTGCCCATCGCATCGCCTCCCGCCGCGCTGCCTCGTCCGGCAGGTCGCGCGCCGCGCGCTCGACATCGGTCGCTTCGCGGTCCATTTCGAGGCGGCCCTCGGCAGCGGCAAGTTTTTCAGCCGCTTGCCTGGCCGCATCCTTTTTCGCCCGGTTGACCCCGCCGGCGACATAGAGCCCGAGGCCGCCGACGAGCGTGGCGAAGATCGCCATGATCGTCTTGTTGCCGGCGAGCGCCGACAGGATTGCGAGGAGCGCGCTCATAGCAACAGCCCAAGGATCAAGCCGGCGACCGCGCCGACGACGAGCGGCGGCCAGGATTGGCGAAGGTAGGCGGTGATGAATTCGACCCGGCCTTCCATGTCACGCGCCCTGGTTCGGGATGCGATAAACGCCGCCGGCCACAAGGGCGCCGACGATCAGGTCTCGCACCACGCCACCGAGGCCGGGGATTTCGACCTGAAGCTGCTGAAGGCCGATCAGGACGCCGATGCCCGCGACTGCGACGATGAATTTCGAATAGCAAGCCATGGTTCATTTCCTTCCGAACAGTTTGAGAATGAGATTGAGGAGCGCGGTCCAGGGGCTTTGCTTTGCCACAGGCGCGGGCGGCGCGACGGGCTTTGACGATTGTGGGGGCCGGATAGGTGCTGGCTGGGGAACCGCGGGAGAGGCCGCCGGCGGCCACGGCGTATCCTTGATGCGTGACCATTTGCGATAGGCGTCGGCAAGGCGAGTATCGTAGGCGTTCTTCCTGTATGACGCGCCGTTGTAGCCCTTGGCGAAACCGGCCCAATCGTGATTGCGCAATTTGTCGGCGAGCCGTTTCTCGGCGATGAAATTGACAGCCGCTTCAAGCTGTAGCGCCTCGTCTTCCATCATGGCTTCGACCATGGCCTGCACGGTGAGGAAGCCGGCCGCCTCGAAATTCTCGCCGAGCACCTGGCCGAGACCCCACGACGCCGATTTCAGCGCCGCCGTCTCGTCGATCGCGACAGCCGCTTTCAGCCTGGAGTAACTATCCCTGGGGTAGGGTTTTTCGCCCCACTTCGGATAGGCGAGACCCGCAGCGACGGCTTGCGCTCGAGCCGCCCCCGACAGATTGCGGAAAAAGACATGCGGCTCGAACAGGATGATCGGCCGACCCTGCGCATCGAAGCCGTGGCCGCTGGTCTCGACATCGAGAAAGGCGTGGATCTCGTCCTCGCCGACGCCGATCAGCGCGCCAAGTCGGGGCAGATCGAGGTCGTCCAGACGCTTCGCAGCGCCCTTGAAAGAGGTGTCCATGGTGTTTCCTTTCCGCCCGGGCCACGGGCAGTTGATGTTTGCAAGCGATCGTGTGAGATGAGCGCAAGGGGGAGGGAGGATCTGCGGATGTCGGAAGACGAAGAAACGGCAATGGCCACGGAACGCTGGACCGTGAAAGCCGAACTATCCGCGCTCGGCCGCGACAAGCCGCTGCTTTTGGTGCTGGCGGCGATCCTCTGCCTCTATTGCGGGCTGGTCGCCGGGCCAATCCTCTATGCGTTCCTGGCCATTCAGGGCATGGCGGATTTCTTCAAATGACCGTGCTGGCTGCTTGAGAACAGCTCCGTCCGTGCCCTCGCCTGTATCGAAATTGCTTAGCCGGGATGAAACCGCTCCGATTGATCGTTCGTACCTTGTGGGACACAAGGTGCGGGAGGGCACGTGACAATAAGGATCAGGCTTCCGGGGGGAACTCTGAAGATCAAGAAGAAGGACGAACTGCGTCGCCGTGAGCAGAAGCGCGAGGTTCCGGTCTGGCAGATCGGAAATCGCTTTGTCATCTGGTGGCCAAGCAGCATGTCTGATCGCCCATCCAAGCGCCCGCCAGAACGGTGATCCAAAACTCGCGGCTGTGAAGAGATCCGAGGGCGGACCAGGACAGAACGGCGGCGATTCCATCGGGAGCACCGCGCTTCCATCGCGCAGGGACCTTGTTCCGAAACATCCCAGAAATAGTCAACGCCCTGCCGTTGACTATTTCGCTGCGGAAGCTCTCTTATTGCTGCATTGCACAAAAAGGTTTGGGCCGATGGCGGTGCGGATCAGGTTGCCGGGCGGCACCTTGAAGATGAAGGTTTATCGGGAGTTGCGCGAGCGCGAGCGCGACCGCCGTGTGCCTGTGTGGAAGGTGGGCTCGCTCTATCTTATCTGGTGGTCGAACCGCCAGCGTCCTTCAAAAGACTAGCGGCTGGCTGACGGCGCGCCAGACGCTTCCGCAAAAGCGTTACACCCGATCATAAAACCGTTATCCGACGTCTGTACCCTGGGCCCTCCCAGAAACAGTCGATGACCAGATGTTGACTCTTCCGCAAGGGAAGGTCTCTAATTTGCTGCAATTGCACATCATTGCTGCGTTGCACAACGGGAGTTGAACCGATGGCGGTGCGTATCAAGTTGCCGGGCGGCACGCTGAAGATGAAGACCTATCGCGAATTGCGGGAGCGGGAACGCGACCGCCGCGTACCGGTCATGAAGATGGGCTCGCTGTATTTCGTCTGGTGGTCGAACCGGGGTTCTCACGACAAGCCGCAGGGCAGCCATCGCTAGATGGTGGCGGCATCTGCCTGCGCAGGGCGTGTCCTTTGAACACCCAGGATGCTGTAAATTCTTGCATCGACCAAGGCGGCAATGCGCCATCGCAGATCAACCAGCGCAACGGCAAGTTGATCTGCGATGGCGACTACAGGCTTGTTGGACGCCTCACCATCACGCTTGCAAAGCGACGCCGCTTGCCGCAAATGGCAACTTGCCAGATTGATATCCAAGGAGGCCCGCGAGATGGCTATCCAGCGCACATACCACTTCAATGGGGTAAACCATATCGAGGCTGAACAGGGTGGCAATCCCGTTTTTGTCGAAGCCACAAATCCGGTCCAGGGCGGCGGATGGATGCATATTTCCGCAAGTCAGGTCCACGATATCGCGGTCCGCCTGTTTTTGACTTCGCAAGACACAGCGCAGATGCGCAACGATCTGACCAAAACCGTCACACACGCAGAGCCCGTCACCGCAGCGCTATCCGCTCAAATGCCTAAGCATTGCGTCATTATTGAAGATTGGCCAGCGTTAACGCCGCTTGGCAAGCACTGATGCCGTTCGTTCCGCCGTTCCTGTTTCGCCTGTTAGGCATTAATGTCGGCGCCGGCACGAAGATGAGTGTCCGAAGTGTCCGCACCGCTCGCAAGGGCCATCACACGATCGGCGATGAATCCAATCTCAGTTGCTATTTCTCATACGACCGGCCTGAGGCGCAGATCACGATCGGCGACCGCACCTACATTGGCAAAAGCCATTTGGTCGCCGCTAGCCGCATAACAATCGGAAATGACGTACTGATCTCGTGGGAGACGACGATCGTCGATCACAATTCCCATTCGTTGGACTGGAAACAACGGGCACATGACGTTGTCGATTGGAACCAAGGCAAAAAGGACTGGACCGGCATCGGCATCGCACCGGTCACCATCGAGGACAATGCTTTTATAGGTTTCGGCGTCATCATCCTAAAAGGTGTCACGATCGGCAGGGGCGCGATCGTAGGCGCGGGGTCCGTCGTGACAAGGGACGTTGCGCCATTCACCGTCGTGGCCGGCAATCCTGCCAGACTGATCACCGATCGCTCAGCACACCAGCAAGCTACTTAGAACTGCACAGCGCGCCGGCCATATAAACCATGCTGCGCACTGCAGCCTTCGGGGCGAACCTAAGAAACTCGGTGCGCAGCTTGTATTTTACCCAGCCTTTGGACCTACCCGCCAGGTGCTGCTCGTAGGCGAGATCGTGAGCGAACGTCATTAGCCTTTCGACCTTCAGACCAGACGTCTTCAACAAATTGTCAAAAGTCAGAGGCGTGTAGAAGTTGATGTGCCCGTAAGGGCCGGACATGCGGATCGCTTTGCCGAGGTTTCTCGTATGCTCCAGCGGCACCTCGATATAGAGCTTTTTGCAGACCCTGGCCGCTTCCATCAAGAACATTCGCTCATGCTCGACATGTTCGACGACATGAATGGCAAGGCCGAGATCGAAGGATTTATCAGGGTGCGGGATGTGGTAGCCGTCGAAGATGTCGAGGCTGTCCAGGTTGGCGATCTTTCTCGCCTTGATCGCTTCGATGCCACTGGTTGAAATCTCGACCGCTCCAAGTGTTTTTCCGAGACCCTTCTTGTTCAGCTTATCCAACACGGCGCCCTCGCCAGCACCTATGTCGAGGACCTTTTCGAACTTCTGTCCTTTGATGATCGCTTCGATGTGGCTGACCGATTGCTTCGACGCAATCTCGCGTTTCGCCGCCACCTTCCCGTCCGTGTAATAATCGTCATAAATATCGATAATACTGCCGGCGTTGGACATTGTGGTGGGCTCCTCTTTGGCAACCGTGCCACAGCGAGCGAACCGCGTCCAGTGCGGGCTAGGCGCCGCCCTCCCAGACCTCAATGAGGCCCTCAATATCGCCGTCTGGCACCGTGATTTCTTGGCTGCGCATCGGGTCGATTGGGTCGGCAATAATGATCTTGTCCCCGACCACCACCCAATCCTCGCCATCCGAAAGCTCGGTGATGATCTCGCCTTTGTATGAGATTGCGCGCGGCATTCCTGCCTCCTTAAGCCAGCGTTTCTATGCCGATTTGCGCCATGGCGTCATTGCCATTGACGCTAAGATGAAGGCCATCTTGCAGTAGCCCCATGTTGATCCAGTCGAGCTTGTCGGAGCCGAACATCTTGATGTTGTTTTGCCTGTACAGCTTCCTCAGCGCACCGGCCGCAGGATCGAAAGTACGTCCACTCGTGTAAGATCCGTCCCACGAGGACGTTAACCGCCAGATCGGTATGGCGAACATGGCGGGTGCCCCAGCCGCAACGAAATCGTTGATCAAGGCAGTGGCATTGGCGACGATGACGGACGGGTCCAGGCCGAACTGGTCGTTGATCCCCAATGCGAAAATCGGGACAGGCTTACCGCCGAAGGCAGAAGCCTGCTTGATCATTGAAGCCCGCCTCGCGGCATTAAACGACTGGAACTGGTAGCTGCCGTGAGCCGCTCGCATGGTGAGCAATCTCGGGCGTGAGCCAGCCGCCTTGGGACCAAGCCTGACCAGTCCGGTGATTTCCACAGGACCGCCGACAGCGGTGATCGTATAGGTTCCGCTTGCCGCCTGCGCGGTCGCGGTTGGGCCGCTATAGACATCATGGGTAGACGCACCCGCCGCGTTGACCGTCTTGAATGCCGGCCCGCCATTGTACTGGAAGGACAGGCTGCCAGCACCGGCTCCCTGCTCATAGAACACGTCCACCTGTTCATAGGCGCCCGTAAACGACATCGCCGCACCATCGGCCAGGATCAGGCTTTCGCCAAGTGGTCCGGTCGAGCCGGTCGATACTGTCCCCGAAGTCGTCAGCCCATAGAAGGTCGGAACATAGGCGGATGACGGCCGTAGTGCGGTCATAATCGGTTCGTCGGCCGCTATGTTGAAATTGGCGAACCGGGTGAATTTGTTGAACCAGTGCTGTGCACCGGAGGCCAAACCCGTCGAGCCGAAGTGAGAGATACTATCTCCGTTCAGGACCACCACGTCATTCTCAGTGATGAACTCGGCCAAGACGGAGCGCAGGCCATCGTATAGGTTGGTGAGTTGCGGGCGCGGCGGTATAAAGAACCGCTCGCCATTGACGACAGGCTTGCCCGGTCCCCATAAGCCGTTTCCGGTTGCGGGGATGGCAGTCAGCGCGAATGTACCGGGCGGCACGTATGGCTGCGGATGGGCAGCGGCGGCGGCGGCAAAGATCGCGGTCGCGTCAACAACGCCATTCGGATCAGCATCCACCAGCAGGCTCATGCCGGTGTTTTGCGCGCCGCCATTCTTGGCCACCGCTACATCCGCGACAAGGCCAGTCTTGAGCTTGAAACTGACCTCAAAGCGATGCGATGTCTGATCGATGACGGCGGCGCCATTCGACAGTGCGCCCGACCTCACCCAGGTGCGGATGCCGAGCGGATTGCTGTTTGCCTGATACTTGTAGCCGCCGCCGCTGATCGCCGCATACTGACCGGCCGCAATCGGAATTGCGAGCGGCATTGAAGCCACACCATTCAACAAGGTGACGGCCGTAGTGCTGATCACATTGACGGTCGGACCGGCAAGAAGTTCCACCACATGGATGTTCGCCGCACCGCTTGCTGCCGCACCGACATCGACTTCGGTGATGTAGCCGTCGCCAGCGGCCGGCGTCTGCGGGATGACGCTATAGCCAGGCGGGGTGTCGGCCCCTGTGTTGACCAGAGACGGCCAGCCGATATCAGTGCTGGAACCCACTGTTTCGACAATAGCAGCCACAGAGCCATCGGCCCGGCGTGCCTTGGCCGCAATCTCGCCGACAAGAACCGCCTGCCACTGGACGCCGTTCGTCGTGGTGATTGTCTTCGCTGTATGGCTGGTCGGAATGGTCGCTGTGTGCCAGCGAGCTTCGCCATTGGGGATCGCGCCGGCAGTAAAATAAAGCGAGCCGCCCGCTGCGGGCTGAACGCCGACCACGCATCCGGCCGGCTTGTAGATGTCCAGTCCTGAAATGGTGGACACGCCACCCGGCGCATTGACCAACTGCGTCGGAACGCCGGCATCAGAAAGGGAACCGTCGCCCTCTACCTTCGAGACCACCACGCGCAGGGCACCAGCAGCCGTCAGCGCGACCGGCAGGGCCGTCACATACTCATCGGCTGAGGCCAAAGAACTCGGCCAGAAATAGACGTTCGCGCTCGCAACGCTGCCGGCACCCGTCAGGGGGGTTGGCCCGACCGTCCGCGAACCGATCAAGGCGACTACTTCCGCCGCCGACGCGCGAACGCCTGTGTCCACCGCAATCGGCCCCGTCGCCACCGTGTACATTCCCATGATCCCAACGCTGACTTCGGTCCAGAAGTATTCGCCGATATCGACGTTGCGCGCGAGGATGGGCGACGCGCTGGCCCCTGCAAGCCCGGCAGACCCCGCGAAACTGAAGGTCGGCGCCACGGTGTACGAGCCGGGTGCAGTGATCAGGATCTGTGTCAGCGCGCCACCGGCGACGACGAAGCGGCCGGCGGCGCCCGAGCCGGCGCCGCCGGTAAACGCCAGGTCGAATATGCCGTTGGTGCCACCGGCGCCCGCAGTGATCGCGCCGCTGCCGACGACGCCAAGGCCGATCGCGGCCGCAACCGTCGGAAAGATGCCCTTGCCGTACAAGGATGCGTCGCGCGCTGCCTGGGCGCTGGCCAGGTTGGCAGCCGTGGTGAGAACATCGGCGGCGGTCAGCCCGGCATTGGCGGCAGAGGCGGACGCGCTCGCCGCTGCCCGGCCGGCGCTGGCCTCGACGGCATCCTTCAGCACCTGCGTTTCGTCGCGCAACGCTTCTACCTCATCGACCACCTCCGAGATGTCGGGCGGCACGAATGCCGCAATGGCGATGGCGTCGGTGCCCACAACCGGCTCGTCGGAGGTAAACTCAAACACCCGGTCCGCATTTGCCGACCCGACCTGCGTGTGAACCGTCGTTCCTTTCTGCAGCGTACGGGCGGTGCGGGCATCGGCGGCGCGGAACCATTCGCCCTCGCTCACCGTATAGATGCCGTTTTGCGCCGGGTCGGCCTGGTCCTTGACCAGCACCCGGTCGCCGATTTCGGCCGGCACGCCGTCAATGGCTTGCAGGCCATGCAGGGCTATGTTGGCCGTGGTCGCCACACGCACGGGTTCGCGTTCGCCGGTCAGAAGTCGAACGGCGGCAGTTGCAGGTCGGGCCATAAGGGCTTGCTCCATGAAAAAGCCCCGCAAAAGCGGGGCTTGAAAGATCGGGAACGTCAGGGCGCCCGCGAGACATCCAAATCCGTAGCGTCGCTAGGGAATTGGGGATTCAAGTATCGCAGGCGGGGAGTACTATTGGCGAAAGATGGCTGGCTTGTCTTAGAGGAAGCCGCAACCGCTGCGACCTACGGCAATCCGCCGACGAGCCGCTTCGTCCAGCCGGCGAACGTCAACCCGCATGCCATGCCGGCACAGTCGGCAAACCAGTCGAATATGCTCATATCGCGCCCTATCAATTGCATGCCCTGGAGAAGCTCGATCGCGGCGCCGGTAAGGACAAGAAGGACAATCAGCCTTGCCTTGTGTTCCGGCCAGCCGATGCTTCCCAGAGCCGTCAGCACGGCAAAGGCGGTGGCGTGGTTGAGCTTGTCGTGATCGAACGTGAACGCCATGCCGAACTCCTGCAAGAACCGCGCCGGTGAAAGGGCGAGCAGGAGGACAAAGGCCAACGCGGCCAGGAAAATGATCCTTGCCATGGTCGGAAAAGAGTCTGTGCGCAACAAGATACCGTCAATCCTTCATCTGAAAGGTCCGGCCTTCATCTGAAGGTCCTTACTGGCCAATGTGTGGCGGGCTCCGAGGTTTGCATCGCCCTGAAGTGGCAGCGCGGCGGGCGAATTTCGGATCCGCTGCGCCAGGTCAAGACAACGTCAAGCTACACCAATCCGCGCCTCCAGCGCCAGCCGCCACCTTGCGACGCTGCCGATTGCCGGTATTTTGTTTTCGATCGGATCGTCGATCTGGCGTCGTGGTCGACAATCTGACCCGGTGGCCGGCAAAACGGCCTCTAACGAGGCAACCAACCTCTTCGCCGCTCGTTGACCCATGCTGGGCTCTCACCCAGCTACTCCAGCACCTGCCCGTCTCGGTTGGCGCCGGGCCGGGCCTTTTTTGCTTCGGACAAATGGCGCATAAAGGCGGGCGAAGGGAACGCAACCGCGGCGAGCGCGTTCGATGTGTTGGTGGAATCCCTGCGGAGCCCTGCAATGAAGCGCATCTATAAAAAGCCGACGCTGGTGAAACACGAAAAGCTTACCAGGCTGACCGCGCAAATCATTGCGTCCGGGGTCGTTTTGGGCGAGTGATTTTCCAGGCTTTGCCGAACGCCAGCGCAAGACCCGGTTTTCTTGCGTCACGGCTGAATGCCGATCTCTGAGGGGGGGAGAAAATGAGACATAGCGTAAAGGACGCGCAGGCAGACCCGGCCGAGCAGTACCCTCGCGACGCCTATCTCAATGCCTTGGTGACGTTTGCCGAGGGCAATCTGGAAATCGGCATGACGCTGTTCATACGCGGTACGGTCATCGCCGGCACCTTGATCAGCGGCAGGAAGTATTTTGAGGAACTGAGCCGCCAGATGCGCAGCGCCTCGATACATGGCTCCAGCGACCCCGCCGACCTGCAGGACGTGCTGGGCCGCGCCATGCTGGATTTCGCCAACATGTACCCCAGGGCCGGCGAGCAGCCGGAGCCCGGGAGCCCGACACAGTCGTTCCTCCACCTTAGCAATGCGCGGATTTTCCAGGCCGCCAACCATTTGCGCTCCAACGGTCAGCTCATGCGGCTGCGGCTCGACGCGGTCGACGGCTATTTCATGGGAAATATTGAATAGCGGCGCGTGGGGATTTAGCGCGTTGCGCCCTCGCCGCGCCAGGCGCTCAATCCGCATGCTCCGTGCGATCGGTCAAAAAATAACCAGCCGGCTTGGGGAGAGGTGTATCCAAGTTGCAGGCCTATACATCACCCTTGAAGTTCCGGCAGTACCTTTTCATCAAGGAATTTGAGACGTCGATCCAGCATTTCAGCATTGGCGGGAACATTGACCGGGATTAACTCCGCCACTGACTTCCCCTGCCGCGCGGCTTCAACCCACTCTTCCATGGCGCCGATATATCCATCCAGCGCCTCGTGTGTAGTCTTGAGGTCGTCGCCAGGAATATATTGCCGGAGACACATCGCCGACGATCACCCAGCTCAACGCTGCTCGTGCCGAACGTCGAACGGTTTGATGGTAGCGGAAGGGAGACCTCGTTCATCAAACACATCGAAGACGCGTTCTGATAAGACGAGGTTCAGGTTCTGGGCGATACCGAAGTCATCGTGACCCGCCTTCCCGTTCACCTTCAGCCACACGAAAGACGGAAGCTCTACCTCGGGCTGAAGTTCGCGAAAATCTTCGGACGTTATGACTTCCACAGGGGCGAATGTCGCTCCGGTGAAGCCGATTTTTGACAATGCGTGCGCGGCGTCTTCCGTCACAAGGAAGCATGGAAAGCTTGTTATAAGAACGTCACCGAACCATCCCTCCATCTGGTACACAAGCTTGCTTACGACAGGGGGGTGTACACTTGTATCCATAACCGTACCGCGGCCTAATCCTCCAGCCACATCGGGCAGAATATCATAGTATCTCATCATTCACCTATCGGAGGATCGAAAAAATGTCCGTACTTCTTGTCGATTTCGGAAACATAATCAAGGACATTCTGACGGGTAGCATGAGGATTTTTCTTGTAAAAACTGTCCCACTCGTTCCGAATAACCTTAAGGTGCAAATTTATGTCGAACTCCTTTCGGATCCCACGAAGATTCTCGATTGAATTTAGTTCTTGCTCTGTAAAAAGCCCAGGATACTTGTCAAAAACTGCCTGCTCGACACCATGATGCACGACATAGTCGCTTTTGTTGAGGCTAGGATTCGCGTCGAAGAAGGTTTTTCGATAGTCCTTTGATTTCGCCCATCCAACTTTCGCCCCGGCATGTTTAACAGTTGACGGGTCTCTGGCAAGCATCGCACCTAGTAGCGGGGTCTCAATGGCACTGTCGGATATTTCACCGGCTCGCGTCTTCCGGCGTACAGCTCGTGGCGAGACCGATCGAGCTAAGTCTTGTTGGAAGCGAAAGGTTTCAGCGTCGACTCCGCGAACAAGCGCCTCGCCACCTTCGGCTAGGTCTGTCGGCAGCATCGAAAATGCTGAGAGTTTCTCTACCCAGGGCTTGGCAATCTTCCCGGCGGCGCGTTGCAGGGGCACGGCCACCAACTTGCCGCTAGGAATTGCCCCTGCGGCATTCAGCAGTGCTTCGCTGTAGTTGCCTTCCAGCGCTGCATTTCCAGCCTTCTCCAGTGCAAACGACGTCCCCAACGGTGTGAAGTCGGCCACCGAGACGCTGTCTTCGCCGAGCCCGTCGGAGCCCACGAGCTTTTGCGCGAGAAGACGCCACAGGCTCCCCCGCTCACTGTCGCCGGCTATCAATCTCCCGAGCCACTCTTGATTCGTCGGGATGTAGTTGGTGAGTTCCGCGTTTGCCCGCGATCGCCCAAGCTCAACAGTGTTGGCTAAGTCGAGCAGCATCATCGGGTCGACTACAGCTGCCCGGACCGACCTGTCCGTTATACTGTTGTCCGTTTGGGACGCACTGGTCTGAAGCAGGTGGCTCAGCACCGCTTCGCGCGCGGCTTGACTCGGTAGCGCCATGAACACATTGCGCAGCTCTGCGGTCTGGTCTTGCGGCTGGGCCTTGAGTTTGCCGACAATGTCCTCTGCAGTTGAATTGGGCAGCGGCTGGGCGGTCTCAAAACCCAACTGCTGCTGGGCGGCGATAGAGCCGATGATTGCCGCCTGATAATCTTCTGGCTTCGTCAGATTGTTCCAGGCGGCATCCAGGTTCGCGAATACCTTGCGGACATAGCCGCCCGGATCGGCCCGCCTTGCCTTGAACGTCAGCTCCGCAGCGGTGGCGATAGCGTCGTAACGCGCCTTGTCCTCTTCCGGCGTTGGACTGTCTGCCGTGGGGTCGGCGTCTTTGACCATGGCCCGCACGGCGCTATTCGACAGGTCGCGCATGCCGTGGAATTGACGACTAACCTCAATGGTCCTGCTGAACGCCTCGAAGCGCCTGGCGCCGTCGGTGGCGCCATAGAGAGCGACGAACTGTTCCGGCGTTGGGATCGGGCCGGAATAGGTTCCAGTGTCCCTGATGGCGGCCGGCGCATTCTGCTCGGCCAGGCTAATGTTAGTGCGTGTTTCGACTTGCCGCATCGCGTCGGCAGCTCGGGCCTGCTGGACCAACGCTGGGCGGTCTTCGGGCGGAATGTCCTCCCGAAAGGCCTGCACCACCCTTTCGTCCGGCGTAAGCTTGCCAACGCGATGGCCTTTGGATGCCAGCGCGCCAGACCCGCTCGCTTGTGGTCCGCTGACAGCCTCGACGGTATCGTCCTTGGTCCTGCCGCCGTTGACCGACCCCGCACCCAGCATCTCAACCGCGCGCATCGGATCCTGCGCGATCATCGCCAGGACGAGCGCCTTGGCCGTGTTGCTGCGCCAGGCTAGTTCGGCCGCTTGCCTGGTAAGCGGGTTGCCGATCTTGCCGATGAAGTCGAAGCCGCTCTGCCGGATCGCCTCGAACGTTGCGGCATCGTTCGGGTCGCTCTGTGCGATGGAGCCGGTGTAGAAATTATCGACCTTGGTCCATTCGGTCTGCTCATAGGCGTCGCGGCGCGCCTGCTGCCTGGCGGCCATACGCGCGGAGCCAACCGAGCGCATGACTTCCTTCTGCCCGGTGAAACTGGCGCGTTGGCCCTCGGGCACTTTCGGCAGAGTGCTGTCGAAGAGTTCATCGAACAGGCCGGGCTTGACCACCTGGCCCGTGCGCGGATCGACCTGGCCGTACATGGTGTCGTGCAAACCGCTGCCATCGGCTGGCGCGTTCTGCACCGCCTCGTCTTCGGCTTGCGCGATCTGCCCGTTCAAGCGCCGGCGGGTGACTTCGGCGTCGAACGCCTCCTGCTGCTCTTTCCGCTGTCGGTAGCGCTCCGCGACGGCGGAAAGCTCGTCGCCAAAGCCTTGCATGGCTTCGCCGACGAGCGAGCCGTTCGGATAGGGAACCACATTGCCGGTGTCGAGCCGGCGCTGGGCAAGCTGGAGGGGAATGGTTGCCATTTAGCTGTTCCCTACCCACGGCGCCCTGAGCGCCGAGCTGCCGAAGATCACGGCGCGGCTTGGCGCCGTGCTGGCTGCCGCGCTTGGGTCCATCGCCTTCGTCGGGTCATGGATTTTGGAGAGGCCGCCAACGAGATTGCCGCCGGCCTTGAAGATGCTCGCCGTCACCGCCTGCTTGCCGGAAAAGCGCGAGATGGCGGCTTGTGTGCCGAGACTGTTCTGGCGCAGTTGCGAGCCGTACTGGATCGCCTTGAGGTCGAGCTGGCCCTGCCTCGCATTGGCGGCCAGCACCTCGGTCGGCGAGCCTGCCATGCCGACGCCGGAAGCGCCCGCCTGGGCGCGCGCCTGTGCCTGCAAGAGTTCCTGCTTGTGGCGCTCCTGGCCCAGTTCGAAGGCCGCACTTTGGGCCTCGGCCTGCGCCTGCTGCTCATAGGCCTTGGCCTGATAGTCGGCCATCTGCTTCGACTGCTGGCCTTCGACCAGTGCGCCGCCAACCGAAAGCGCCGTGCCGAGAAGGGCAACTGTGCACATGGTCAGCCTCGCTCGCCGGCCGGAATGAATTTGCTTTTGACGCCATCCACCGGCGCGCCCAGCGCCGGGCGCGGATCGAGTGCGCCGCCGGGGCTGAGGAAGGAAAGCAAGAGCCTGTCGGCCTGGATTGCCGGCCGGCTGAGGCGGGCCGGTGCGGCCGCCCGCGCGCCGGCCATGGCTGTACGGCGGATGGTCGTCAGGTTGACCTTCAGGTCGGCGACGCCGGCGGCGTCGAACAGCCCATTGGCGGTGGTTATGGCGCGGCTCAGCGCATCGGCCTCGAACAGCTCCTGACGCAGCTGTTCGATCAACCGGTGGACACTCTTCCAACGATCGCCGAGGGTGATGGCCTTGGCCTTGATATCCCCGCCCAGCGCCGCGACGTCGGCCCGAGCCTCGCTCCGACCAGCCTCGGCGCGGCGCTTGTCGGCGCCGTCGACTGTCTTTTCGATGAGCGCGATTGCGTCGTTGCAGTCGTCGAGCGTGGCCCGCACGGCTGCCAGATCGCCGTCGCCGAAGATCGCGCGATCCTCGGCCTGTTGCAGTTCGTGCCGGCGGGCGATGGCGTTGTTGAGGTCGGTGTCGAGCAAGGCGATGACGGCAGCGAAATCGGCAGCCGTCCGCGCCCTGCCGAGGTCTTCGGCATGGGGGTGGGTCACGGGGAGGTTCCTTTTGGGGAGTGATGGGTGGGCGGGGCAGCGACGCCGCCAATCTCCCCCCTCGTGGGGGAGATTGGCAGCTGCGCGGCTTTCGCCAATCTCAAGCGTCAGGAGGAGAACTTCACCTAAGGCTCGGCGTCGAACACCGGCGTGAACGCGCGGATCGTGCAAGGTGTCGGGTTCACATGCCGGATGCGCACCCTGCCCTGCCCTTCCCAACTGTCGTCGATCGGCACCTCGACATTGCCGCTGAAGAGATCGGCCTTGCCGTCGGGCGCGACGATGCTGGGCATCCGCACCGTGTCCCAGCGCCCCCGCAGCAGGGACTGCACTTCGAGCCCGGTGGTGTCGGTCTCGAGCAGTGACATCATCACCTTGGCCACCTTCTTGCGGCGGCCGATGATGGAGCCGTCGCGGCCGCCGACATCGAGCTCCAGCGTGTCGGCTTGCGCCTGATAGGCAAGCCCGACCTGCCACGTCGCTGCGGTGGCGCCGCCGGGCAGCGTCACCTGGCCGGCGGTCACGACGAGGCCCTTGTAGACCTTGCCGCCGGCCAGCACGTCGACGCTCTCGCCATCGAGATGATCGAGCCCGGAGACGACGTTGACGGCGGCGCCCGAATAGGAGAGCCCGCAATCGACCTGAAAGGCATCGTCGAGGCCGCCATATTCGAAAGGCGGCGTCATGATTTCGATCGTGCGTTTCGTCACGCCGGCGATGGTGCGTTTGACGAACAGCCAGATGTCGTCGACCCCGTGCTGGCCTGGCGTGACGGCGATGCTTTCAACGAACGCCCACTGCGAACCGGCGAAGCCGCCGCCTAGGCGGTGCCGATGCATGCCGCGCACCTCTTGGCTTGGCTGATGCGTGTAGCCGCCGAGCTCGCCATTCTCGAGCGGGAACCACAGCACCGGATCGGGATCGGTCTGGAAGGCCAGTTCCACGACTCCCTTTTTCGGGATGTGCTCGGAAATCTGTCCTACATCGTCTGATGTGAAGCGGCCCGTCGACGCTTGCGTCAGTTCTGCGATCGATCGGCGCGAACGCGTCACATAGAGGAACGACTGCCCGGCATCGACGGGGCGGATGCGGGCGCAGCCAAAGGTGCGCGAGCGCCGGTTCTTGAACGAGGATGGCGTCAGCGCCTCATCGATGCCGGAGCCCGACAGCGCCCTGATGCCGCCCGAGGTACCGATCAACAGCGCGCCGTCGGAATCGGCGATCCAGACGATGTCGTTGGCCTGGCCGCCGCCGGCCTGGACGAACTCCAGCGCGTCGTCATCCTTCTCGCCCAGCGCGAAATTGTCGAAGTCGCCGGTGACCGAGGCATAGACCGAGAATTTGCGGCTGAAGGCCAGCCGTTCTTCGTAGAGCGAGCCGGTCTCGACATATTTGCCGGGCACGAAGGTGCCGAGCCGCCAACGCGTGATCGGGCTCAGATCGGGCAGCGCAAAACCATGGAGCTGGATTGTCACGACCGTCGTGCTGACACGGGAGATGATCTTTGCCCAGCGCCAACGGCCGTCCGAACCGAGAAGGCGCACCGCCCGGCCGACATCGCTGGTTTGGAAGCCGGTATCGTCGTTGATGCCGACGATCGAAGAAGCCGTGAGAGCGAACGGCGTCTGACTGGCCGCCGCCTTGTTCATCGTCACTTCGGCGAATTGGGACGAAGTATTTCCATTGACGCTAAGCCAGCGAAAGCGATGGTATTCGTAGGGCGTCTTGTTGAAGAATTCATAGAACCGCGCTTCGCCACCGGTCCAACCGCTTTCCCCCTGACGGCTGTCGATGGTCGTCCATGTCGAACCATCGTTCGAGCCTTCAATCTTCCATGCGACCGGCTGGCGGTCCACGCGCGTGCCATCGGTCGTGGTGACGGTATAGCGATCCACGATGGCCTGGGCGCCGCCGGGTAGTTGATATCCGATAAAGCCAACCGTGATGTTATCGAAGAAGACGTCGGTGCCGCTATTCTTGTCGAAAGCCTGCCATGCGCTGGACGACCCGCCGGTCGACGTAACGGTGCCGGATGGCGAGGTCAGCCCGGCCATGTCCGGTGTCAGCGAACCGTAATCGGCTGGCGTTAGTGTCGTCGAGGTATCGTTGATGTCATCATAGGGACCATCCTCAAAGGGATAGTCACCCAGCGTCCATGTCGTGTGCGCCGTGCGCGTCAGCACCTTTGGCGGGTAGTTCCTGTGGGTGATCCACATCTGGTCGGCCGACTGCACATAGGCGAGGTCGAACAGGTCCGCCTCCAGATAAGGCGACGCCACCTCCACCGTGCCGACCCGGGCGCCATAGGCATAGACGCGGATATAGAGGTCGCCGAACTCCAGGCAGTAGGCCTGCTCGGAGGAGAAGATGAACGGGATGCCGCGCGTCTTTCCGGCTGCGTTCTTCACCTCGCCGACGAAGACGGTGCCGCCGCGCTTCCTGATGCCGCCATGCGGCAGCGTGAGGAAATTCTCGCATCTGGCGAGCGCCGCCCGATAGAGGTCGAGCGAGGCGCGCGCATGCAGGCGCGGCGAGATCTCGCCGCGGGTGAAGACATCCTGGACCGGATAAAGCGTCGTCATCAGCGAAAACCCTCAAAGCATGTCTCCCCGTGCGCGGCGGGGCAAAAACATGCGAAATCAAAAACGAAAGTCGCCGCGCTGCTGCGACCAGGAGGCGGTGTAGAACCGGCCGCCGCGCTGGATGGCGTTGGCGGTGAAGGCGGCGTCCAGCGCCCGGTCATAGGCTGAGCGCGCGATATCGATCATGCCGGACTTGTGGGTCAGCGGATGGGCGATCTTGATGGCGAGTGCCGCGACCAGCACCTCGCTGAACAGCGCGTCCCAATCGTTGGGGTCGGTGAGGTTGGCGACGTAGCGGATAAGGCGCGGGCCGGGCTGGTCGCAGTAGATCAGCCCCGCCTCCTGCCGCCACGAGATCGGCACGCCGTCCGGCTCGCCATTCAAGGTCAACGGCAGCGGCCGCAGGCAGTCCACGGGCAGTTCATAGGCAAAATTCAAGGTGCCGCTGCCGGTGTCGGCGCCGGCGACGGACGCCGACAGAATGGCGAACACCCAGGCGTGCTTGGTTAATTCCGCTTCGCGCGTCAGGTCGAAATGCAGATTGAGCAGGCGTGCTGCCTTGACGTCCTGGTCGAGCGAGTCGATCGGCGCCTCGTCGAGGACGGCGAGCGCCATGTTGGCGATGTCGAGCGGGGTGATGGCCATGGCGTCAGGCCTCCGTCAACATGGTTGATCGGGCAAAGCAGGGCATGGTGGCCTCCACGGCAAAAAGCCGCTTCGAAGCGGCTGGAATTTGGTGATTTGTGTTTGGCGGAAGAGTTCTCGCGCGCCGAACCCATCAAGGCGCCGAGAAGGAAAGACGATAACGCTCTGATTTATCGCAGTTTCACGACATCGCCGCGCGACGCTGCGATGGCTTGCGGACTGAACCCCGCGGTATCAGCCGATGCTTGGGTCAGTCGAGTTCCGCCGCTTTTCCCTGGATTTGGCAGGGGCGCCTGATTGCGGTTCTTCGGCGCGTTTCGCCATCGCCAACCCCCTGTCCAGCGCCTCCTGCAGGCTTGTCGTGTAATAGGCGGTGTTTTCCTGACCGCCGACAAGGTTTATGCGGTGGATTTCCCCCTTCTTGCGTATGGAAATGCCCGCCTTTCGTAGCCTTGCCTGAACGGTCTTGTACGTCAAATTCATGGTTAACCCCTGCCGAGACAAGGCAACATCGCCGTTCTTTGTAACTGGCCGGTGCCGGCAAATGATCAATGTGCAACAGGAATAAGGTGGCAAACCTCAAAGTTCGTCCCACGCAGCCCGACGGGCGGGTTTTCGATTCGCCACATCGACGGCCTAGGCCCATCGAGCTAATTGAATGGGGAGCCAAACTTGTCCACAATTGCACCTTACCGAAGCCCAGCGAACGCCTGCTGATTTTGCTTCGACTTGTTTGCCGGCATTTGTCCAAACCCCGACGCCGGTCGGTAAACAAAGGCGGGCCCAACTGTCCCTCGGGTCCGCCTTTTCTTTTTTGAAAGGGATTGCAACTGCCTCATGCGCAGGGCGGAGCGCCGACAGCTCTCCGCCCGCTTGCTCAGGCCTCTGTCGTCCTCAGCGCGATGAACGCCATGTTCTTGACGCTGGAGGCCGTGCGGTCTCAGTTCGCCAGCGGCGTCAGCCTGAAAATCTGGTGATTGGCGGAATGCCGAAATAAAAACGCGCCGGGGATGTCCCGGCGCGCCAGCTGCCGAGTTCTGGCAGCAGCCTAGAATTTCATCGCGATGCCGACGCGGAAATCATGCGTCTGAAGCGTATGTTCGAGGACACAGCCACCGCCGCAATATTCCAGTGACTTCTTGCCGAAGAACGAGAAGTCGTACTCGCCGCGCAGGAAGACATTGTGGGTCAGCGCCACGTCGACGCCGGCGCCGACGATGCCGCCGACAACGGTCGCGTCGCGCTCTGCCGGACCGCCCGGATAGAATGTCTTCAACTTCGCCGCCGTGACGCCTGCGGTCACGAAGGGCAAATAACGCCCCATGTCCATGCCGACCCGCCCCTTCAACGACCCGAACAGGCCGGTCGAGACATCCAGCGTGCCAGGACCGGGAATATCGTCGAAGGTCGATTTCTTGAATCGGTAGCCGAGTTCGCCTTCGACGCCGTAGACGACGTTGCCAGACTGGAAATTGTAGCCGGCAAAACCGCCAACGGCCGCGGAGCCGACATTGTGGGTGACGCTGTCGCCGATATTCGGCTCGTGGATCTTGTAGTGTTCGAGCGTTCCGGCGCCGAAGACGCCGGCATAGGGACCCTGCCAGGTCCATTCCGGCGTCTCGACCGGCGCTGTCATATCGGCGGCCACCGCCGGCGCGCAAAGCGCGAGCCCGAATACGCAGGCGAGCAATACAGATTTCATTGGATTCCCCAAGTTCCTCAAAGAATTTGCCAAGTTGCATTATCCGCGACTGGATTGCATTGTCTGTAGTAAAAAGATCACACAGCCTGGGACTATTTTGCTTCGGTCAATTTAGTAATGGCGCATATAATTGATCTTTGGCTGCCTGTATCCAGGCAGACCTTCCTGTCAGTTCTTGCAGACGACGATGCCCCTGCAAAGAAGGGCATCGTCGGCCGGTCGTACAGGGGACGGGGGTCATCCCCCCACCTTCCTATACTCAATCGATCAAACCTCGGTCGTCTTCAGCGCGATGAACGTCATGTTCTTGACGCTGGAGGCCGTGCGGTCCCAGTTCGCCGCCAGCGCCAGTTCCGCGTCGGTGGCGAATTCGCCGGCCGAGGAGGCGTCGAGGAACCGGGTGCCCGGCACATGCGGCACGAAGTGCCGGCGGCCGACCATTTCGGTGACGCCGCCGCCATGGCCCTGCCGCGGCTTGCGGTCGAACTCCAGTGGCCCGCCTTCCGTATTCACCGGAAGCTCGTTCCACAGGATCGCCTTGTCCTTGAACATGAAGGCTGTATAGACTCCCGCCGCCACCGGAATGTCGTCATCGACGACGGCCCTTAGCCCCATATAATAGGGGATCAGCGGCCCGCCCTGCTCCGACGACGGCACATAGTCGATCAGGTCGGCGAGCTTCAGCGCCTTCATCTGCTTGGAGTGCATCCAGATCGTCTTGAACTTGTCGGCGCGGTCGCCCATCAGATAGGCGGCCTCGATGATGTCGGTGTCGACGATGGAGGCGCCGGTGGTGCGCACCAGATCGCCGCCATCATTGGCGATGTTGTCGGCCACGACGCCTTTCAGGATGCCGAGCAGGGTCAGCTTGTTGGCGCGCTGCCAATATTCGGTCTGGCGCCGCACGATCAGCTTCTGCGGGTCGTCGCCGGCCAGGATCGAGGTCAAGTCCGGAACGCCCCAGGCCTGGGCGCGGACATTGCGGGCGGCGACCTCGCGGCGGGAGCCGATCTTCTTCATCTCGATGGAGTCGGCCGGGTCGTCATTCACCGGTTCGGACGGGTCGTTGCCGAGATCCTTCCAGCCGGGCATGTCGACCGAGCGGCCGCCCATCGAGAGTTTCGAGGCGATGGCCGGGTCCGAAAACAGGATCCCGGCCTGATAGATTTCGAGCGACTGGACGTGCTCCTCGAACGAGTATTGTGCATAAACGGACGGAACGATCGCGTCCGCGATACGGGTATAAGCGTCTGCCATTTTGTCTTTCCTTCAGGGTTGATGGGCGGAGAACTGTTGCAGGCCGCTTTGAAACTCGCTCCGGCGAGCCGCCAGATGGCCACCGGAGTAGAGTTCCCAAACGGACTAACGGGGGTTGTTGGGCATCCAGAGGTCCGGGTTCTCACCGGCCTCGCGTGCCAGCCGCCGGGCGCGGGCGGGGTCGGTTTTGACGAGGGCTGAAATCGCCGAAATGTTGCGTTCGCCGGCGGCGTTGCGCTTGAAGGGGTTTTGCCCCCTTGGCACGCCGTCGGCGTCGATCGTGTCTTCCCGGAACATCGCCTCGCCGATGGCCTGGAACGCCTTGGCGATCTGCGGATCGGTCAAGGCGCCGTCAGGCAGGAGGATGCCCTTCGCCTTGTAGGCATCGACCAGGCCGAGCTTCTTCATCGCCCGGTTGGCGACTTCGAGCTTCTGGCGAAAGCCATCGCTGTCGGTCGGTCCCCAGTCCCTCACGAGATCGTCGTGAGTGGCCTCCACCGAGCGGGCAAGCGCGATCTCCTGGCGCGCGGCCTGCTCGGCCATGTAGCCGACGAAGCGGTCGTGATAGGCCTGCGCCACCTTCGGCGTGGCGCCGGCTTCGACCGCCCAGGCCTTGGACGCATTTGCGAGATCGTCCGAATAGGCGAAGTTCTCGGGCACCCCGTCGGGGCGCCTGTACTCGACCTTGTCGGGCGAGGTCAGCGGACGCATCGCCTCGGGCAGCCGGGTATGGAACCTGTCCCAGTCTTCCCGAGATGCGTCAGCAGCCGGAACGCGCAGGCTCTCGCCCTGCTGCCGCTCCAGCTCGGCATAGGATGTGAAAACCCGATCGAGGTTTTCCGCCTTGGTCCAGCCCTTGGCTTCAGCGAGCTTGCGGTTGCCTTCGGAAAGACCGTCAAACCAACTTTTGGCCGTGGGCGGGGCGGACCCATTGTCTCCGTTGGCCGGTACTGGGTTGCCCGCCGGCGGCACGTGCGCCGCCACGGACCCGGCGTCTGCCAGATCTGTCATGTGAGAAGGTTCCTTGTGTTGAGGTTTAAGAGAGAGCCGGCGGCGAAGCGCCAATCTCCCCCCTCGTGGGGGAGATGTCCGGCAGGACAGAGGGGGGCGCGAAGGAACGCGAGCGTTCGCTTCTTTGACCCAGGCTTTGTTCTTCCAAAATTTCAGGCGCGATTGGAGCAGGAGGTCGGCACTCTACGGCCCCCCTCTGCCCTGCCGGGCATCTCCCCCACACGGGGGGAGATTGGCCGTCACCTCCGCTTTCGCCAATCACCCAGATCTGGAGGGAGTCTAGACATTATCCCCCCAGTTCTCCCACAGCAGCGTAATCGTGCCGGTCACCGCAATCGTGCCATCGGCGTCTATATCGGTGCCGGTGGCGAAGGCGAGGTTGAGATGGAGATCGGCCGGCGTCACTGTCCCGTCGAGCGTCAGTGCAGCCGCCACATCGGCCGTCGAGGCGGTCGACAGCGCGGCACCCGCGCCGTCCAGCGTGCGGCCGGTGGCGGCCAGCACATTGACCATGGTGGCGGCCAGCGTCGCGCTCGCCGCCGCCGCCGAGCCGAGCGACCAAGTCAGCGCCGCATTGTCGTTGATGGTCGAGGCGCGAGCGGTCAGCACGGCGAACTGCAATCTGGCGGTGCCGCCTTTGATGCGTACCTTGCCGTCGAGGAAGTCGAAAATCTTCTGGCTGGCATAGGCCTGCGCATCGGCAACCGGCACCTGCATGGCATGGAACGAAAAGACGGTGCGGAAGGCGCCGCCCTGCCCCGTGGTGACGGCTTTCAAGCCGAGCCTGGGCGGGGCAAAGCCGGCCTCGCGGGCGGCGGCGCGGCTAAGCGTCCGGGGAAGACCTCGGGTCATGGCATTTCTCCATTTTTGGGGGAATTTGTCGTTGCTATCGGCTCGGTCAGCCGCCGCCGGCGGCCGCTTGTCGAGCCATCAAGGCTGAATCATTTCGACAGCAAGCTGCTCTATCGCTTTGTTCAAAGACATCTTTCGCCGCGCCACCCCATCAACGCACGAGAAACCATGTCTCATTTCGTGAGGCCCGGTGCCGCCGTTCCGCCGCAATGCGACAGCACTTGGCAAAATCAGCCAGTGCATTAGTTCATTGACTTCAAAGGAGTACCGCAAATGACCATGTACAAAGCCATTGCCGCCGTGCTTGTGACTGCCGCGCTGGCAGGCTGCGCGCAGACCGAGGGGCAGCAGCGGGCCGGAACCGGCGCACTGATCGGCGGCGCCGGCGGTGCTCTCGTCGGCCAGGCCATCGGCGGCAACACCAAGAGCACGGTCATCGGTGCGGCCAGCGGCGCCCTTCTGGGCGCGGTCGTCGGCAGCGCCACGACGCCGCAGCGCCGCGGCGAACAGCTCTGCCGTTACCAGGACCGCTACGGCCGCATCTACACCGCGCCCTGCGACGACCGGTACTATAACGGCGATTATTGAGTGTTAGCCCCTTCTCCCCGTCTACGGGGAGAAGGTCCCGGCAGGGGATGAGGGGCAGCGCAACGTTCGGAATGCTGACACGACCCTTACCCTCGGAGCAGTTCGACGCTATCGTCTGGCACTCACGAGGGGGCGACGATGCGTTTTTTGATGACCACGCTGCTGGTTCTCTGTTCGGTTTCCGCGCATGCCAGACAGGCTACCAGCCTTGACCAGATCGACGGTTGCCTGGTCCTGCCGGTTGCCGCTGTCGACATTCACCTCAAAGCGACTTTCGAAGTGACACTGGACAAGACCGGCAAGCTCAAGTGGATTACCGTCGCATCCTACGAGCCGCATTCGGAGGCCGCGGCAAAAGCAGCCCTGCTACTCTCAAAATCGGTCGAGAGATGTTGGCCGCCGGGCGTCAAAACCAGCCCGATGCGCATAACTGTGGATTTGAGCAAAATCTAGCTATCCCGCGGCCTTGGAGAACGGTGCTCAATCCACATCGGCCTTCACCACTTGCGAATAATCTTCAAGAATTGGTCCTGCTTACGGAGGCGAGACATTTTGCTGCCGCGTGTTGGCAGGTTCCAGAGGCGGGTTGAGTTCGCCGTACTCCTCCTTGAACTGGTCTCGCCATTCGTGTTCGTCAAGCACGTTGGCGGAGTTTCGGACATCTGCTGAATTAGCTCTGGCCCAGGGAGAGTTAGGCTCAAGCACGGCATACGCGCCTCCCGCACCGGACCCGGGGAGAGTTCGGCTCAAGCATAGCATACGCGCCGCCTACCGACCGTCGTAAGGCTCAACCGTCGCGGATGGGATACCAAAGTCGTCAAGTAGATCCAGCACGCGCTTCGAGATGACCAGACGCAGATCGCCAGCAATGCCGAAATCATCATGACCTGCCTTCCCATCCACTTTCAACCACACGAACTGCGGGAGTTCTACGTGGGGCTGCAGTTCCAGGAAGTCTTCCGACTTCGTGATTTCGGCGTGAGCAAAGTTCGCACCAGAGAAGCCGATGTTCTGCAAGGCTTGCTTGACTTCAGCCACGACGAGAAAGCACGGGAAGGTCGTTATGATAACATCGCCGAACCACCCTTCCATTTGGTAGACCAGTTTGCCTACAACAGGGGGATGAACGCTTGTGTCCATGATGGTGCCCCGGCCAATTCCGCCGGCGACATCGGGCTTTATATAAAAATATTCCATCATTTACCTACGGGAGGATCAAAAAGATGATCGTATTTTTTATCGATCTCGGTGAACATCCTGACGCGTCGCCATTGGATACGTCCTGAAGAAATCATCCCATTCGATGTATTGTTCTCGAAGCCCAACCTCATTGCTGCTGGCCATCGTAGGGCTCGACCACAGCAAACGGTATTCCCAATGACTCCAGCAAATTGAGAACGCGTTTCGAGATGACGAGGCGATAGTTTGCCGCGATCCCGAAGTCATCGCGGCCAGCCTTCCCATTCACTTTCAACCAGACGAAAGATGGAAGTTCCTGCCCAGGTTGATATTCATGAAACTCTTCGGATGTTGTCACTTCGGCTTCAGCGAACGTCGCACCTGAAAAGCCTATCTGCTGCAATGCGCGCTGGGTTTCTTCGGTGACGAGGTAACACGGGAACGTCGTAACGAGCACATCACCGGTCCAGCCCTCTACCACGTAGTGGAGCTTGGTCACAATCGGAGGATGGACACTGGGGTCCAAAACGGTGTTTCTGCCAAGCCCACCAGCCACATCAGGTCTGATATAGAAATACTGCATTATCCACCTATTGGGGGATCAAAAGATGGCCATATTCTCTATCGATCTCAGTATCTTATCCAATAACATCCTGACGAATCGCCACTGGATGCGTCCTGAAGAAATCGTGCCATTTGATGTATTATTCTCGAAAGCCCAACCTCATTGCTGCTCGCCATCGTAAGGCTCGACCACAGCAAACGGTATCCCCAATGATTCCAGCAATTCAAGAACGCGTTTCGAGATGACGAGGTTATAGTTTGCAGCGATCCCGAAGTCGTCACGGCCTGCCTTCCCATTCACTTTCAACCAGACGAAGGGTGGAAGTTCCTGCCCAGGTTGATCCTCGTGAAACTCTTCGGATGTTGTCACTTCGACGTCGGCGAACGTCGCACCTGAAAAGCCCATCTTTTGCAGTGCGCGCTGCGCTTCTTCGGTGACGAGGTAACAGGGGAACGTCGTAACGAGCACATCACCAAACCAGCCCTCTACTTCATAGTGAAGCTTGGTCACAATCGGCGGATGGACGCTCGGGTCAAGAACGGTGTGGTTGCCAAGCCCACCAGCGACGTTCGGTTCTATGTAAAAATATTGCATCACTCACCTATTGGGGGATTGAACAGATGTCCGTATTTCTTGTCGATGTAAGTGACGTAGTCCAGCACTTGCTGGCGGGTTGGCTGGGGATGCAACCTATAGAATTTATTCCATTCGAATCGGAAAACAGTCTTGTGCAAAAGATCATCAAGCCCTTTGGGAATTCCACGGAGATTCTGAAGTGAGTGCATCTCATCTTCGGCAACGAGACCAAGATATCTGGTCAATATCTGCCGCTCTGCCGCGTGGTGGACCACGACATCGCCTCCCAAGTTCGGGTTCGCGTGGAGAAATGTTTTGCGGTAATTTTTCGAAGCAGCCTTGCCAAACGATGCTCCCGCATACTTTACCTTTGAGGGGTCTCGCGCGATTGATTTTATTATCTCAAGAAGCTCGGCCTTGTCAGGCTTGGCACCCTTGCTCAAGCGGTAAGCCGCGTCTTTTGCTGCATTTATTGCACGAGACTCAGCCTCAACGGCCTGGCGAGCCACCGCACGCTCAGCGGCGAGCTCTGATGCGGCCCGCGAACCACTAGCCGCAAACTCTTCTAGCGGCTTGGCAAACTTGCCCGTCCCGCCGCGGACAATGGCCAATCCTTTTGTAACAGCCTGGCCGAGTGACTCTAATACTAGGCTGCCCCCGCGTGCTGCCCCAGAGGCGGGATTGACCGGCAGTTGACTAAGGGCGTCCAAAGGATCGTCGCGCAGATCCCGGAAAAACAGGCCAATGTCGTGCGGGGCTCGGCCTAAGGCCTCAAAACTCTCACTGAGATAGTCGCCGAAATTCTCCGCGGCTTGTTGGAATGCAGACGGGGGCTCGTCAGGTTGTGTCGATGGAGGTCGTCCTTGCCCCATCGCAGCAGTGATGATCGGGTCGATTTGGGTCGGCCGAGCAGGGCCAGCTTGATCCAACTGCTGAGATAAGGCCTTGCGAACGCCCGGATCGGGCGCTGCTGCCAGAAGATCACGCAGGATGATGTCCTTCTCAGCCTGCGGAACGTCTTCGTTACCAAAGGTGTCGGCAAGGTTTTTGACAACGGCCATCGGTAGGGGTTGAGGGGTCTCGACCCCCAGCTGCCGTTGGGCTGCAACTGAGACAGCGATGGCCCACCTGTAGGCCTCCGGATTGCTGGTCTTGCTGTTTGAGCTAGCGACCTTGCTCCACGCGGCATCGACATTGGGGAAGACCCCGCGAACGTAGCCACCAGGGTCCGTCCGCCTAATACCCAGAGTCTTGAGGGCGGCAGCAGCCGTAACCTGATAACGTATCTGCTCTTCCTCGGAACTGCCCGGCCCAGGCTCTGCATCGCGTAGCGCCGCGTGGATTGCCTGGTTGGGCAGGGTCCGCATGCCAAAAGCTTGACGGCCGGCATCAATCTTTCGGGCAAAATCCCCGTACTGCTTGCCGCCCTCTTCGGCGCCATAAACTGCGGCGAAGTCCGCGCGGCCAGGCATCTTGCCGGAATAGCTGCCCGTATTGGCGATTGCGTCCGGGGCGTTCTGCGAAGCAAGGTCGATGTTGGTGCGTGCTTCGACCACTTGGGCCGCAGTCGCCGCGTGGGCCTGGTCGATCAGCCGCTGAATGTCATCTGGAGACAGGTCGGCGAGACGGGCGATTGCCGGCTTGGTCGCCATCCGGTCGGGCGCCGGGGCACCGTCCCCAAACGCCTGTTCCACCATTTCATCGGGCGTCCGCTTTCCAACGCGGTCACCTTTCCCGGTAGCTGCCTTTGAGTTGTCCGAGACAAAGCTGCCTGCCGCTTGGGTCGTATCGCTGGCGGCATCTCCCCCGGAGGGCTCCGCGGGCGTCCCGACACCAAACATCTCCAGCGCACGCTGCGGGTCCTTGGCGATCAGCGCTTCGAAACGCGCCTTCGCGGCGGTGCTGAACCAGTCCTTCACCTTCTGCTGCCTGATCCCGGGGTCGAGCCCCATCTTGTCGATCAGGTCGAGCCCGTCCTGGCGGGCCGCTTCGAAGGTGACGATGTCGTCGGGATTGGCCTTGCCGATGGCGATGGCATTGGTCTGCAGCACCGTGTCGACCTCGGCCTGCTCGTAATCCTGGCGCCGCTGAAACTGGCGCTGCGCCATGCGCAGCCCGCCAACCCTGCGCATCGCCTCCTTCTGCCTGCCGAAATTGGCGCGCTGGCTTTCCGGCATGTTCGGCAAGGCATCGTCGAACAGCCTGTCGAACAGACCGGGCTTGACCGCCTGGCCGGTGCGCGGATCGACCTGGCCATACATCGCCTCGTGCAGGCCGCTGCCATCGGCCGGCGCGTTCGCCGCCACCTCGTCTTCCGCCTGCGCGATCTGGCTGTTGAACCGGCGGCGCGCGAGCTCGGCGTCGAACGCCTCCTGCTGCTCGCTCATCTGCCGGTAGCGCTCGGCAACAGCGGAAAGCTCGTCGCCAAAACCCTGCATGGCAGCACCCAGCGGCGATCCCTGTGGGTATTGCACCGGCGTGCCGGTATCGAGCCGGCGCTGGGCCAGTTGGAGAGGAATGGTCGCCATTTGATTGTTCCCTGCAGTGGCGCCACGCTGGAGGCCGCGGCGCTGCGCCGGCGGTCCGGCCCGGTGCCGCCGCTTTCGCGCGTCATGAATTTTGGGGAGGTCGCCAATGACGGTGCCACTGGCCAAACAGGGTTGGGTTTCAGCGACCCTTATTGTGAGCCTGCTGTGAGCTGGGCGGCTCCGCGGACCCGCATGGATGATAGGCCGAAGCGGGCCGTGACCACGGTGAAGCCAGCGCTTGCGAAGTCCCCTACCCCTCCAGCCTCGCCGCCTTCTCGAGCGCCGCCAGCTGTGCCTCGTCCATCGTCAGGAACCCCATGATGTGCTGCACCACTTCGGCGCGCGCATTGCTCAGCGCGCTGTGCAGTTCGAAGCCGCTTGGCGTCCTGGTCCTGGCCATCCACTCGCCATAGGAGGGGCGGCGGTAATAGCCCGTCGTTGCCGCGAGATCGGCCAGCACCATCTCGCCATCCTCACCGGAAAATACCCTGAGATACGCCTTGGTCAGCGCTTCCCGCGCCTTGGCCGGACCGCCGGCCTGCCCGGCATGGGCGAAGCGTTTGCGGCTCATGCGCCGGCGCCCGGCGCAGCCGGGCCGCTGGGCATCTCGGCCTCGGCCTGCCCGCCCTGCAGCATGCCTTGCAGGCCGTCGAGCAAGCCGCTGTCGCGCGCCTGCACGGCCGCCGGCACCGCGTCCTTGGCCGCCTTCCCCGCGGTGGCGATCGCCGCCATGCCGGCCTGCGCCTGGCTTGCCTTGGCTCTCGCGTCGCGCAGACCGTCGACCTCCTCCTTGCGGCGAAAGATGCGCTGCGGGCTGCGCCCGGCGCTCTGCACGATCTTGATCGCCTCGTCGCCGTCGATATTGTCCATGATGCCCGGATCGAACTGCGCCATCTGCATGGCCGTCGTCACCACCTGGATGGTGTCGCGGGCCTCGGCCGAGCGGCGCAGCACGTCGAGCGGGCCGGTGAAGGTCGGCCGCACCGCCTTGCCGGCCAGGCTCGCCGGCGGCAGGAAACGGCTGTCCTCGTCGTACAATCCTTTGTCTTCCAGGATACCCAGCTCGCGGTCGAGATTGCTGGCAAAGCCGGCCTGGATGATCGAACCGGACGGCCCGAGCAGCGCGCCCTTTTCCTCTTGCCTTATCAGCGCTTCGGTCGCCGTCATCTGCGGGTTCTGCACCAGCGTCTGGAACAGGTTGACGAACATCATGTCGCGGATCTCCTCGGCCCGGCTCTCCGCGTAGTTGAACGCATAGGTCGGGTTCTGCCCGGTGGCGATCGGCGCGATCAGCGGCCGGCCATTGTCGTCGATCAGGCCGGGATAGTTCTCGCCGGGATTGAGCACAGGCACATAGTCGAGCCTGGCCTTCGAGGCGGTCGCCGGATCGGTGACCTGCTGCAGCGCGCGCAAGCCCGAGCGGCGCACGGCGTTCTCCTCGCGCACCGTGGTCAGCGCCTCGATGGTCGGCGAGATGCCATAGGGGTCGCCCTCGTAACGGCGCCAGTTGAAGGTCGACACCGGGAAGGAGCGGAAGCCGCTCTCCCTGACGATAACCTCCTCGTCCTCGATGACGTGGTAGGAAGCAAACGCTGTGTCGAGATATTGGTAGGCGCCGCCCAGCCTATACATCCTGCGCTCGTCGCGCGGCTGGATGCACTGGATCAGCGAGATCCTGGTCTCGCATTTGGCGGGGTCGTCGACCAGCATCCTGATGCGCGCCGGCAGCTTCTCATAGCCGAGCAATTGCGCCGCCTGCCGCGCGGTGCGCTCGTAGCGGCGATGGAAAATATCGACCTGGCCCCAGCGGTTGCGCGACAGATAGCCCTCGACCACCGGGATCGAGGCATAGCGGATCAGCGTGCCGCCGAACCCCTCCTCGGCATAGAGATAGGCCGGGCCGTAGCGCACGACATTGCGCAGGCAGGCCTGCGTCGCCGGCACGAAATTGGAGTTGGCGGAGTAGCGCAGCGCAAACAGGAAATCGCGCAGGCTTTCGGCCCATTCCTTTTCCTCGTCGCTCTCCTCGTCGTTCATCTCGGCGGTCGTCAGCCCATGCCATTTTTCCGACTGCGGGATGATCAGGCTTTCGAGCCCGGCGGCAAGACGGTTGGCGGCTGAGTTGATGGTGTTGGCATAGACCCGGGCGCCGCGCCGCTCCTGCCGCTCGGCCTGTGAATCCGGGCCGCCGGTGCGACGGCCGCTCCAGACATCGGGGGCATCGGGGTCGCAGAATTCGGATACGGCCTCCCAGACATGCTCGTACTGGCTGCGCTCGCTCTCGAATTCGGCCTGTCGCGACAGGATATCGCGGGCACGGGAATCGCTCATGGTCTGCCTCGTTGAAACTGCCAATCTCCCCCCTCGTGGGGGAGATGTCCGGCAGGACAGAGGGGGGCGCTGTCCCTCCAGCCTGCAATGAATTCGGATTGCGCCCTCGGGCATATTTCCCGGTTCGAACAGCAATGGCTGGTGTTCCTTCACGCCCCCCTCTGCCCTGCCGGGCATCTCCCCCACGAGGGGGGAGATCGGACGTCGCGTCGGCCTTCGCCAATCTCAAACGTTGGCAAAGCGCTATGTCATTTTTTGCGCACTTATCGGTGCTAGATCGTCGGTGCGGCGGGCCTTTGCAGGAGGCCAATGTGGCAATGACGGAAAGCCTACCCGGCGCCCTCAAGCGGCGAAGCAAGCAGGTTGCAAAGCGGCTGATCGGCTATGATTCCCGCAACTGGTTGCGCATCAGGCAGATCGAGGCGTTCACCGCGTTTCTGGAAGCGGACAATCGAAAGTCCTCTCCGGTGATCGAGGTCTCGCCCGGCTGGAACCGCTACTGGAAGACGATGTGCTCCAACTACACCTCGGTCGATTTCCCCGACTTCGACATCTGCAAGGACCGCACCGAGCGGCAATATCAAATCGTCATCGCCGACCAGGTGCTGGAGCACGTCCAGCGGCCGCTGGCGGCGGCGCGGAACATCCACGCCATGACCCAGCCCGGCGGCTGGGCGATGGTGGCGACGCCGTTCCTGTTCAGGGTGCATGCCAGGCCGCACGACTACAACCGCTGGACGCCAGCCGGCCTGAAGCAGGTGCTGATCGAAGGCGGTTTCGCGGAAGCCGACATAGAAGTGTTCGGCTGGGGCAACAAAGCCTGCGCCAGGGCCCATATCGGCGGCCCGGTGCGCGCCTACGGCCTGTGGCGCGATTTGAGCAATGACGAGGAATACCCGCTGATGGTCTGGGGGTTTGCGAGGAAGGCGGGGTGAGCGGCCGAAGCCTGTCCTCCCTTCTCCCCCTGTGGGAGAAGGTGGCCGAGCGAAGCTCGGTCGGATGAGGGGTGTTCCAGCTTGGCACTGGCGGCACTCCGTCCAGCACCCTCAACCGTCTCGGCGCTACGCGCCGATCCACCTTCTCCCACAAGGGGAGAAGGAAAAGCCTTCACCCCCGCCGCTTCACCAACCTTGCCAGCCGCCGCCAATACCACCAGGGCCAGCCGCCCCGGTTCCTGAACACCCGTTTCATCGCGCCCATCTCACACCCCCAAGAGCACGCGGCGCTTGCCGGTCAAATCGCCGGACGCGAGATCGGTCTTCACCGTGCCGGCTGTGCCCTGGCGCTGCTCGAGCTCAGCCCGAAGTGCCGCCTCGCGCGCCTGCACGTCCTTGTCGGCGATGGTCGGTGTCGGTGGCAGCGGCTTCAAGGCGGGTGGTTTTTGAAACAGGCACATGGTTCCAGCTTTCTCTTGTCCAGTCGAAGAGGATGAAGGTTTCGCCGTTCCTGCCATATCCAGGCAGACGGCAGCGTTCAGTCGCGCCCAGCCGGCCAAGCCAGCGCAGCGCCAGTTCATTGGCGGCCAGCGCCCGCGCCTCGACCCGCCAGGCCCCACGCGCAGCCACCTGAGGCCCAAGCACTTCATGAAAGAACCGCGTGATGCCAGGCACGCAGCGCTTCATGCGGCGCGTGCCCCAGCTCCAGGCGATCCAAAGCCCGCCGCGCTGTTCGGCGGCGCCGAAGCCGGCCTCCGGATTGCCATCGAGCTCGGCGACATAGGCAAACCCCTGCAGCGCCGTCAGCGCCAGCAGCGCCGGAGACCACTGGTCGAGCTGGCAGTCGATCTCGGCCCGGTCTTCAGGGCGCAGGTTGGCGGCGATGTAGGAGAGATCGCGCAAGGTGGCGGGGATGATGCGGGTCGGCATGAACAGACTTTCGTCATCCCAGGGCGAAGCAGGAGCGAAGCGACGTCGCGGAGACCCTGGGATCCATGCCGTGAACTCCGCCGAAGAATGCCGCATCGCAGAATTTCTGCGCCCGTCGCGGCGCTCTGAAGTCACGGCATGGATCCTCGGGTCAAGCCCGAGGATGACGAAACGAAGGCACTGCGAGCATCACCGAAACGCCCCCAGCGGGTCACTCTGCCCCGCCGGTCGTTTGCGCCCCGCCTTGAACTCCGCCGGATCCACCACCGCTTCCCGCAGCATCATCACGCCATAGCGTGTCGCCGCCATCAGGTCATCGCGCAGCTTCACCACCTGGCCATCCCGGCGGTGATAGAGCCGGAACTCCTCGAACCAGGGCAGAAGCGTCGAGAACACCTTGAAGCGGCCGGACTGCATGCGGTCCAGCATCTCCATCAGCCCGGCCTCGACCGAGACCGAGCCGTCGGCGAATTGCGCATGGCGGGTCAACATGTTCAGCCCGTGTGCGGCATATTGTTTGGCCAGCGCCACGCCGGCGCCCTCCAGCGTCTCGCGGCGGCCGTCGCGCGGCCACGCCCAGGGCAGCCATTCGCCCCACGGCTTCAAGGTCAGCGCCTGCATGGCCGGCGTCTGCTGCGAGGCGCGGCAGGCTTTCGAGACATAGACGACATCGGCCTCTGTATCCCAGGCGAGCTCGACCGCGGCCGACGGATGGTCCCAGCCGAAATCGAGCGCGCCGAGCCGCGGCCAGTAGCGCGGCAGGCGGAACGGCTCGCAGCAAATCAGCGCCTCGGCGATCGGAAAGATGCGGCCTGAGCCCAGCACCGGAGTGCCCTTGGCGCGCGCCTCGCGCTCATGCGCGGGATAGGCGGCGACGATCGCGGCGCGCTGCTCGGGCGAATAGTGCCCGGCGTCGTCGATGGTCATGCAGGTGACGTGTCGAGACATATTAGAGTTCCGTAATTGACTTGGCGCGGCGAGCGACTTCCACTGATCTTTCCCTTTGCGGCTTTATGCGCTAGGTCTTGCCCGGCATCGGCGAAACTGATGCGTGTTGGGCCGGAGCATTGCGCGCGGCCTGTACTCTACGCGGGTGGGAAAGCCACTCTTTGCCATGACAGATCTATTCGAGGCCATGCGCCTGTCCGCCGAGGACAGCGAGACCGCTCATCTTTTCTTCAGCGAAGGCGGCAAGATCCTGCTGCCGCTCGGCAAATCGACAAATGCCATGACCGGTCCGGAAATGCTGCAGCGGCTGATGTCGCCCTCCGATGACGACAACGGCGCGCTTGCCAACGACTTTCTCAGTGAGCTCGGCAAGACGGTTCCGCTGGAAAGCCTGCGTCTCCTGCTCATATCGGGCAATGCCCGGACGCGAGCGACAGGTGCGTTTCTTGCCACGTTTCAAAACCAGAACATCAGTTCGATGGTGGGCGAACTGGCCGCGTTGCTGGCAGATGACAACCCGCGCACGCGCTTCGATGCCGTAGAGTCTATCTTGCGATGCAGCACGCGTGGCGATGGCGACTATCTGGCGCAAGCATTGTTTGCTCTTGCAGATGAGCATGAGGGTGTGCGCATGGGAGCCATCCAGTTCGTGCGCTTTGCAAAGGACTGGCAGTTGAAGTTCGCCCGCCAGCGCGCCGCATCGCTCAGGCCGGGAACGCCGTTTTCGTCGATAGCGGAAATTTCCGGGCAGTGGCGGGACGATGCGTCAGGCGCGATCCGTGCGATGCTGGACCATGCCGAGCCGGTGGTGCGGCGCTACGGTCTGGGGCTGGCCGGCCGGGCGAGATTGGTCGTCGTTGACGCCTATATCGAATGGGCGCAGACGTCTGCCGATCCAGAAATCAGCAAGCTGGCGACGGATTGCCTCGAGCACAACCAGATATCGCAGCATGCGGTCTGGCATTCATCATTGCCGGCAGCCGCCCGACCTCGCCCTGATCGAAAGCGGGCGCGAAGGTGACGTGACGGGGCATGGATGGTTTCCGCTTGAATCAGTTTGGCAGAGGCGGGACCTAGGGTGTTGTTTGGGCGGGAGCATTGAATGCCTGGGTTCCTCGCCCCCACGAAAGTGGGGGAGAGGTGGCTCGGCGAAGCCGAGACGGAGAGGGGGACGCCGGTCGTACAAACAGAATGGTCGAAGACGTGGCGCTTGCAGGGACCGGCGCCCTACGAAGGCCCCTCTCCGTCCGCTTCGCGGCCACCTCTCCCCCCGCTTCGCGCGGGGCGAGGAACCCAAGTTCTGCAAACCTCACCCCTTCCCCATCCGCTCCACCTCCTCCGCCGACAAAAACAACAGCACCACATCGCTCATGCCAAGCAGCGGCGTGAAGGTGACGATGGTGATGCCGCCCGTCGCATTGGTGCGGGTCAGGCCTTCGGAGTAGATGTCGAGCGGCGGTTCCTCGTCGAACCAGACGCCGTGCAGCGTTTCGCCCTGCCACTTCTCGCGGCCTTTCTCGTAGCTTTTGAACGACAGCACGGATTCGCCGGCCTGCACGTCGCCGCCGCCACCATGGCGCACCACGACGCTGTCGAGGGCACCGGGAGCATTGCGCCCCATGATGGTGTGGGCAATGGCGTCGGCGGGGATCATGCCGGTGCCCCATTCCGCCGGCTGCTGCGGCGGGCCGACCAATATACGCTGCGGGTTGTCGCGCGTGCCCTCGCCGGTGACGCCGGCGGCCCACAGCCGCACGGCCTTGTCGAACACCTTGCCCTGCCACCACGCGGGATAGCGGCCGGTGAGATGCATGGCCCATTCCGCGCCGCCGGCCCTGGTCTTGCCGAGCTGGTTGCCGGCCATGAACAGGCGCTCGCGATTGGTGGCGCCCGCCGCATGGAACGCGGCCTGCCTGGCATAGGGCTGGTACGCGGCGAGCTGGTTAGTGCGGCGCCGGCGGTCCAACTCCTTGAGCAGGCCCGGATATTCCCTCTTCGCTGCTGCCGGGCTCTTTGAGACCAAGCTTTTCGCGGCCCGGCCTTTCCCTGAGGCCCGGCCCTTCCCCGAGGAATGGCCGCAGGACGGCTTCGAGGCCGCGGATGCGCTGCCTGATTTCGTCATCGCTCAATGCATCCAGACTGTTGGTGTCGATATCGGAACCCTTGGGCAGCACCGACAGCACGATCTTCAGGTACTGGTCGGGCTTTTCGCTGCGAACCTTGGCGATGACGCCGGCGCCATGCGCGCGGAAATCGGCGCGCACGGCGACCAGGAAATCATCGCCCAGCGTCTTCTTCGCCCGCTTCGGACGGCCCGAGGATTTGGTCTTCGGCGCGGATTTCGAAGCGTCCGGTGGATCGTCGGTGACTTCCGTCATGCCCTACTCCGCAATCTCGGCGGGCGCCGGCTTCCCGGGCTTCGTCGCCATATCAGCCTTCGCCGCCGTCTTGCGGGCAGGCTTCTTGCGCGTCCTCTTTCTGCCGCGCGGCTTCGCCTTTGCCTTGCGCCTTGCAGCCTCAGGCTTCGCCGCCTCTGGCAAGGCTTTCAGCCTCGCACGGACGAGCCCCACGATGCTGCCACTGAGCCTCACCTGCGGAAAGCCGAAGCCGCCAACGGCATCGACCGGACCGCCCCGCACCATGCCGATCAGCACGCCGGACGGCACCGCTTCGATACGGCCGACGCGCGCTTGCGGCACGCCCTCGAACAAGCCAATGGCGCTGACGACCTCACGGCCGTCATCGTCGCTGATGATGGTGGCGTAACGGGACATGGGGTGATCTCTTGAGGTGCGGTGCGCGTCACAGGAGGCACCGAGTTCCTTCGCGCCCCCCTCTGTCCTGCCGGACATCTCCCCCACTTGGGGGGAGATTAGCAGCTTCGCCGACAGCGTCCCTTTGCAAGGTTGGTGGTTGGCGAAATCAGTGGTGACGGCCAATCTCCCTCCTTGTGGGGGAGATGTCCGGCAGGACAGAGGGGGGCGCTGTCCCGCCGACATTCAAAGTCGTCGATACGCCAACACTCACTCGAAGATCGCGAGAAACAAAAACCCGCCTCGGGGGCGGGCCGTCGGCGCAAATCAGCACCATAGTCAAATCATAGCATAACTGCCCTCAGATGGCCAGCTGCCGCTATGCAAAGCTCCAACAGAAAAGACCTGTGGCCGGGTCAAGAAGATGAGTTCCCGGTCCAGAAATTGATCGGGTAAGCCGAATTTCTATCGGAACCATTGGCAGGCCCGAACGGTTCTACCCCCAGTCGCAACGCGACAGTGCCTTGGAACAAAGGAGAAGATTATGTTTACCAGAATTCTTGCAGCTTCCGCATTGACGATTGGCCTCGCCACGGCGGCGATAGCCCAGAACGCCGGCGGGACAGGCAATGAAGGCGGCAGTGGCCAGTCGATCACGGTTGATCCGGCAACTCCCGCCAACCCGGCTCCCGATCAGGGTACAACCGGCAGCACCACCACAACTGACGGCATGAATTCGAACGCCGATCAGAATTGTGCCAACAGCCCGCAGGGCGCACAGCCCGACGCTAGCAATTTATCACCTGGAACCGCGTCGCCGACCGTCAACGACAACAATTGCGGCAAGTAGGCCGCTCTCGGGGGTCGCAGGGCTGTGGAGTTGCTCCACGGCCTTGCCTTGGTGAGATTGCCGGAGGGAACCCATTTGCTCCGGCGTCGTTGCCATAGATAAAAAGAAGGAGATGACCGTGGCAGACAATGAAACCAGCCCATCGAACAGCAATGGCAATTCCGTCGCAGCGCGCAGCCAGGGTGCCTCGCGCAGTCGATCCAGCCGGTCGAACGCGTCCGAAGAGACGATGAAGAAGCAGATCGCCGAGTTGCGTCGTGAGGTCAGCAGGCTGAACCGGGCGCTGAGCGAGCAGGCGGAGGAAGCCGTCGAAACAGCCCATGGCTGGTACGACAGCGCGGCGGATCGCGCTTCGCGCGCGGCAAAACAGTTGCGCAGCCAGGCGCAGAGCGTGTCGGAAACGGTCCAGCAAAATCCCGGCACGATTTCGACGGCAGCAATGCTGGGCGGCTTTGTCGGTGTACTGATCGGGCTCACGATTGCCCGAAGCGTCGAACCCCAACCCAACTGGTTCCATCGCCGCTGGCACGACTGACGGAGCGATCGGTCGATTCCACTGGCAAGGCTGGGGGCGGCCGGCCTTGCGCAGGTCGACATCCGACCGGCGATTCACGACCGGACTGGCAGAGCCAAGAAGCAACGCCGCCATGCCTGTGGGATACGTGAAAAGAAGCTGTGGGATACCGTGAAAAGAAAAACCCGCCTTGGCGGCGGGTCGTTGGCGCAAATCAGCACCATGGACAAATATGTAGCATAGCTGCCCTCACCCGGTCAACGACTTTCTAAGAAAAAATTCCCATTCCCATCGAAGTGCCCTGTTCGACAACCGAATCCAGGTGCGCTGGCCTGAGGACGAAGCGGATCCGATACCGGCCCTCCGAGCGCTGTTTCGGATCGGAACCTGCCCTCGCGCGTTTTCACCCTGACCAATGGGAGCAACAGCCATGAACGTCGCCAATCTGCAGCTCGAAGGCCTCCTGATGGCCGTCGCATCGATCAACCAGGTGCTTGTCCGCAAGGGCATACTGACGGTCGAGGAGATCGACATAGCGCTACGCAAGGCCGAAGCCAGCGAGACCGGTGAGGAACGGTCCAACGGCATGTCGGCGTCGAGCCGCGACGCCGTCAGCTTCCCGATCCGGCTGCTGGAACTGGCCAATCAGTGCCAGCCGGAGACGGACATGCCGTCCTTCTCGAAGCTGGCGCGCATGATCGGCCAGATGAAGGAACCCTACAACGACCAGATGTGAGGCCCTTCCTCGCCTCTCCCTCACGCCCTGCCGAGCTTCGAAGCCAGCACATTGCCCGGCCCGTGCACCGCGGCAAACAACAGCCCGGCCAGGAAGGTAAAATGGTCGACGAAGAAGCCGAACTCGGCCTGGTTGCCGGCCCAGTGGCTTGGCCCGTGGAAGGCAAAGTTGAGGAAGATGACGTAGACGCCGGCGATGAGCGCGGCCGGTGTGAAGAAAGCCCCGGTCAGGAAGCATACGACCAGCACGGCCTCGAGCAGCGCCGCGCACCAGGCCAGGAATAGCGGGAACGGAAAGCCGGCAGAAGCGATGTAGCCGGCGGTCGCCCCCATATCCATGACCTTGAAGGCCACCGCCATCAGGAAGACGGCGGCGAAGATCACCCGGCCGACGAGTATGGCAGTGGTCTGCCACGGCGATTGAACGGATACCATGATGTCCCTCCAGGGTTCGCTGCGGTTTCGCCCCAAGGACGGGCGAAGCGCGGCGGTTCCGACATCAGGCTGGAAATAGTTTTGGCTGGCGGCGTGGCAAGCCTCGCAGGGTTGGGTTTCCTCGCCCCCACGAAAGTGGGGGAGAGGTGGCGCGGCGAAGCCGCGACGGAGAGGGGGATTGCGCCGACGGCAGTCAAATGAAGCGGTTGAGGACGTATTTGGCCTTGGCGCCTTACGAAGGCCCCTCTCCGGCCGCTGCGCGGCCACCTCTCCCCCCGCTTCGCGCGGGGCGAGGAAAACTCAAGCCTACCCCGCCTTCGCCTCCGGATGGCTGATCGGCTCCCTTACCGTGCCATACTCGGCCCCCCAGCGGTCGGTCATGGCGCAGCGTATGTCCCACAGCTCCGGGAAGAAGCGGTGCCGCGCGCCGGCCTCCAGCAGTTCGACCGGGCGACCTTTCAGCGACTTCGAGCCGAGCCCGATCGAGCGGTGGATGAGCTGGAGATGGTTGGCGCGGAACTTCTGGAACAGTTCGTCGAATTCGATCAGCGCCTCGGCCACGACGTAGGAGTCGCCGTGATCATAGCCGGAATCATAGACGTCCTCGACGGTCAGCCCGCGGCCGTCGAGATAGGATGCCTTGAAGGCCCGCCACAGATCCGGCGGCATGCGCAGCAACAGCTTGAAGCCCGGCGATTCCTGGCCGCTGCCATTGCCGAGCTGCAGTCGGATCTGCTGATACTCCTTGGGCGACATGGTCTCGAGCAGGTCGAGCTGCGCCGTCATCATGCGCATCAGCCGATGCACGCGCCCCATCAGCGTGACGATGCGATGCGTGTTCTGCCGTTCGAGGAAATCGACGACATCGACCAGCGTGTAGGTGATGAGCTTCATCCACAGCTCCTCGACCTGGTGCACGATCTGGAACTGCAATTCATCCGCGTTGACCATCTCGGCGAGCGGCTTCTGGCAGGCCAGCAGCCTGTCGCATTTGAGATAGACGCCATAGTCGCGCATCTCCGGCGCTTCGATGCGGGCGTAATAGTCCGGCTTGTGCATGGTTTTTCTCCCTGCCCGGCCTGAGGGCTCAAGCTTCGTTCGATCCGAGTCGACAGGATAGAAGTTTTCGGCTTGAACATTGTTCCTTTCTGTTATCCAGATAGCTGTAAATGGAGGACGGAAGTCGCTATTGCGTCAACTTTGGAGAACGATTGATGCTGGATGCCCTCGGCCTCAGGATTGTCGCGGTGCCACGGCGTGCGAGGCCCCCTCGCCAGATCCCGCCCGGCCATTGCGCAACCACCTTGCGACATGCGAGTTTGGCAAAGACTCATCATCATGGGAGTCTCGACATGTCCCTTCGTCCGATTGCGTTGACCTCGGCAGCGATCATGCTTGCCTTCACAACCTATGCCCAGGCCCGGCCGGACACCCGCACCATGACCTGCCAACAGACGCAGGCGCTAATCCAGAGCCGTGGCTCGGTGGTGCTGACCACAGGTCCGAACACCTATGCCCTCTACGTCCGCCAATACAGCAGTGCGTGTAACTATTCGGAAATCCCGGCGATCGCATATGTGCCGACCCTCGATGGCCAGTGCCAGGTTTATGGATGCAGGGAGCCGCTCTACACTCCTCCCGGCTGACGGCCTCACGCCGGGCGACGAGCCGCGCTGCCGATTGACGGCGCGCTTGCCGGTCGCACCACAACAGGAAAGCACATGGCTCGGCGACCGTCTTTCAGGGCGCGCGCCGCTCGAATTTTTCTTGTTGTTGTTCAGGAACAGAAAAGGCAGGACGATTAGCGGGTTTGAGGCGGCCATAGGAGAACGATCGGTGCTGGACGCCCTCGACATCAGGATTGTGGAAGCGCTCGAACGCGATGCGCGAATCTCCTTCGCCGCGCTCGCCGACGAGGTCGGCCTGAGCAAGACGCCGTGCTGGAAGCGGGTCAAGGCGCTGGAGGATGCCGGCATCATCAGGGGCTACTCGACGCGCATCGATCCGGCCAAACTCGGCTTCGGCATCGAAGCCTTCATCCAGGTATCGATCGATTTCGAGGTGTCGGACGCTTTCGAGGCGGCGGTCAAGAAACACCCGCTGATCCGCCGCTGCCACGCCACCACGGGCGAGGCCGATTATCTCCTGCAGATCGTCACCGTCGACATGATGGCGCTGGACCGGATGCTGCGCGTGGAACTCAGCCGCCTGCCCGGCGTGCGCCGCACCATCACCTCGATGGCGATGCGCGAGATCAAGGGCGACATCTCGTTTGCTGCCGCCGTGGGACACGCGCAGACAGAGCGATAGGAGGGGCCGCTTTCGCGTGCTTCCGTCACAATCCTTCCCGCCACACAGGGGGCTTCGATTTCAACGGCTGCGTTCCTGGCTCGTCGCGTCCCTCCTTCTGCCGTTCGCCGTCGGCCTTCCGCTTAGGACAGTCCTCGTAATTATGGTCACGCCCGCCGCAGTAGGAGCAGCATTTTGCCGGCGTGTCGGACTGGAGCATCGAGGCCATTCCCAAGAATGCGCCAGAGGTCGTCTGGTTGCAGCAACGCTGCGAACCGAAGTTGATTCGCGGACAGCTTCATTCGCGGACGGGAAAGTGTTAGAGAGCGTTCACGTCGTCTATTCCCGCTTCGTCTAATGGTAGGACAGCGCCCTTTGAAGGCGTGAATCGTGGTTCGAGCCCATGAGCGGGAACCAGCGGCGCGGCCGGCGCCACTGCCGGACAGGCGACACGACGCCGGTTTTTTCGGCCTGCCACCGCCATCGGCGAGATTCAACGTCAGGTTTTAGAAACGCAACCACTCATTTACTTAGGCGCTGTACCAGACGGCGGTGAATCGCCGGAGGTCGAATGTCGGGACGTGCATTGCGCTTTGAATGTATCATGGAGCCAAACGGCAGGTGGATGGTGTGGGATAAAAAGCTCGACCTGCCGGCCCAGTTTTCAGCCCTTGCGCTGATCGGCCTGTGTCACCTTGAAGCCATTTCGCTCTGCGACCTCTTGAACGAGACCGACACTGCCGATGTACGGCAAAACCGGGCTTCGTGATCGCCGTATCGAACGGCGCCAGCCTGAATGGCTGGCGCTCCGTAGCCGCGCAGCCGGGATTTGCCTTGACAAACAAGAGTGCTATATTAGCTGACTAAATGATTCACAGTCGGCGAGCCGGCATGGCCAAGAAGAAATCGAAACTGGAACTGTCTGGTGTTTCCGCGGTTTCTCCGGCGGAAGCCTACGAGGCGGCCTACTTCGCTCGAAAGTGCGGACTGACCCGGGACGAAGCGCTGAAGATCATGCGCGAAGCCCAGCGCTCGGCGGAGGCGACGATATCTGCCGGCACCAGGCGGCAGAATTAGCCCGATATCCGAAGCCCCTCTCCGCCCACGATCGGCGGGATCTCGCCAGTGATGTGGCTGGAGCATTGCGGCGAGGCCAGGAACACATAGGCCGGGGCGCCATCCGGTTTGGGTTTCGCCTTGGCGCGGTCGTCGATGTCGACCTTGCGTTGCACGCGGCGCTGCTTGCGCACCGTCTTTGACGTGTCGAATTTCTTCAGCGTCGGTTCCTCCCTCGTTCCAAAGGTACAACGCATGCCGATCGAAAAGGTCGGCCGCCGTCTCACCGGGGTTCGTTGGAGCGGGCCGACACAGCCGAGAACCCTCCCTGCACAACGCTCGGCCCAATCGTTCCCGGAGACATATCAAAGTTAAATGCGAACGGCTGCCCCGAGGTGATAGTCAATCTCGGCGGGGGGCTATCGGGAGGAGAAGAAGCCCATGGAGATTGGAGACTTGCTTGACAGATTGTCGGCCACTTTGCAGCGCAGGCATCCCCCCATCCCGCCACCGTCGGTCAGGCCGATCCGCAACTCGCTCGCCGACGACGCCCCGCCAAAGCCGCGTGAATTGCCCCGCACCGACCACGCCCGCCAAGCCGACCGGCGAGCAATATAATGGATGCAACCATCGCCGGTTATCTTCGTTTATCGCGATCCAAATCCTATGCGGGTGGCAGTGATGAAATCGTTTCAGACAAGTAATCCCATTCTGGTCTTGGGCGCCGCTCTTTTCCTGCTCGCGCCCTTCGTGGGGCTGCTGTGGCGTACAAGAGAATGGTTTGGATGGTGAGTACTGATGAGCACGTTCCTGCCACTGACCATTAAATTCGTGGACGGTGACTCGATGGTGGTTTCATCGATCGCCGATGCCAGGAAGGCGCTTGATGGCAAATGGGCGAACAAGCAAGCCGCGCCCTATACCGCGGCGGTCAGGCTGGTGGACGATGCCCTGAATGGCATTTGCCGCCCGGCCATTGCTTTCGACGCCTTCGCCAAAGCCGCGGTCGAACAGGGTTTGCTGAAGCCCGCGAAGCCGTCGAGCGCGCTTGCCATGCTGGACGAGTTGTGCGCGCCGGACGGCCAGGTGCAACGTGATCGGTCCGGCCGATGATAGACGGTCTCGCGCATGGCTTGGATCCTTAGGGTTGGCGACGAAGTGATCGTGAATGGCACCGTCCTGAAAGTGCTCGGCAGTGGTCGCGCGCGTGTCAGGATCCCTACCCATAATTTCCCTTTCGCGATCGAGCCTCCGGCCGGCGCCAAACCGGGCGATCAGATTGCCATAGTCGGCCATGTCACGGACGTCGACCAGGGCAAAGGCAGGGTCACCTTCAAGGCGGGCGGCCTTGTCACCGTCGATATCGCCTCCCTTACCGCGTGGAAGCCCACACATCGGGACCCGCAATAGCAGGCCGCGGATCCTGGCCTATCTCGGCTCACGATTCATGCTGAGATAGGTGGGATCGAATTCGGCTATTTCGACAAGCCGCTGCCAGTCCAGTATCGTTACCTTGTGGTTTGCCCAGCCAATCACGCCGATCTTGCGCAGCGTGCCGATGACCCGGTTCATGTGGACGACCGACAGCCCCAGCACGTCAGCCAGTTCCGCCTGCGACAGAGGAAGCAGGAAACTCATCCCGTCGGTCCGTTTGACCACCTGAAGCCGGATAAAGAGTTCGCAAATGAGATGGGCCAGATGCGATATCTTGGAGCGCCGGCCCATGGCCACGATCCATTCCCGGTGGATCGCGCCATCGACAAGTGTATCCAGCCAAAGCAGCCGGGTGAGATGAGGAGCCTGCTCGGTAATGGTGCGCAGCTTGCTGTGCTCGGCGGCGATGACGTGACATGGCGACAGCGCGATGATGCCGTGGTCCATCGTCTTCAGAAGAAAAGCATGCAGGTCAACGAAATCGCCGGGTACCTGCAGGGAGGTGAACTGCCGCCCGCCATCTTCCAGCACCTTGTAGCGCGCGGCCAGGCCGTCAACGATGAGTGTGCTGTAAATCGGCCTCGAACCTTCCGAAACGATATCCTCGCCGGTGGCGAAATATTTTTCGGTCGACATGGCACTGGCAAGCAGCGCCTGCTCGCCCTCCGAGAGGGCGTCGTGCTGGCCGAGATTGAGATAAAGCGACTCCAGCATCCAAGATTTCCGATCCTGCTTTTAACGCCTGGATGAAACGTTGGAAGTCAAGGGTGGTTGCAGCAAGCCAACCATCGCCGCCTCCGGCATCTGCACCGGATCTCTTCCAAGGCCTTGTCTCCGGCGCGATTGGAACCATGAGCGCGGACACGAATTGAAGTTTATGATGCCGGATCCTGTCGCATGGAACGTTTCTATTTCGACCTCTACAACACTGAGCACACCCAAATGGATGGCGAAGGACAGCTCTTTCCCACCCGGGAAAGGGCGGGGATGGAAGCGCTGCGGATATTGCACGATGTCGCGCGCGACGAGGTGTCGGACGGCGACAATCTGAAGATCGTCGTCAAGGTGCGGGACGCGAACGGAGATCAGATCTTTGAGGCCTCTCTGGTCCTCGCCTCAGCCTGGAGCTAAGCAAAATGCCAGCGATAACGTTCCAAATTCCCAACGGCTGGAATAACGCTGGCTGAGCACGTTCATTTTTCGGCCCGGGACTGTTTCTGCTGCGCGCTACCGCATAGACATACGGCGGACTCTTGCCCTCAAGATCGGCCTGATCGACCTCGGAGCACGTTCATCGGCATTGCACTTATATTAGCTTAAGCGCATATTTAGTCAGCCGGTGAACGACCCAAGCCGGTTAGGCTCGGCGCCAGTCCCCCCCTCGATCCCCCCGACGCCGAGCCGCTATGGATCGAAGGC
This sequence comes from Mesorhizobium helmanticense, assembly GCF_003034915.1. Taxonomy (GTDB): domain Bacteria; phylum Pseudomonadota; class Alphaproteobacteria; order Rhizobiales; family Rhizobiaceae; genus Mesorhizobium; species Mesorhizobium helmanticense. Next base: position 45,082 of record NZ_PZJX01000046.1, read on the forward strand.
CCCAGGAGACGAACCATGCCCATGTATCTCTCACGATTCAGCTATACGCCCGAGACCTGGGCGCGCATGATCGAAAACCCCGAGGATCGGCGTGACGCAGCCCGTACCTACATCGAAGCAGCGGGCGGAAAGCTGCACGGGTTCTGGTACGCTTTCGGAGAGCACGATGGCTGGAACCTGTGGGAGGCGCCAGACAATGTTTCGATGGCATCTGTCGTGCTTGCCATTGGTGCGGGAGGAGCGCTCAGCTCGTACGAGACCACCGTTCTGCTCAGCGTCGAAGAGACGATGCAAGCCCTGGGCAAGGCAAAGTCGATCCGATATCGCCCGCCGGGAAAGCCCTGACGAACTCCCACGTTAGACGGACGTTCGCCCACCCACCTATCTTAGGCCAAGGAAACTCAGTATCACCAATACGATCACCACAGCACCGACCAACCAGATAATATTGTTCATGACGTGCTCCTCCTGCGGGGTCACGCCGTAAAAGACGGGACCGCGAGAACAGAACATAAGCCGCACCTAAAAGTTCCATGATTGCTCGCGATCGACACGGAAGGAAGCCGCTTGCCGGAACCGCCGGGAACTTTGCAACGCGGCGCCTGGAGGCATCCAGCCGCAAATGCTAAGCTCTCCGGCCAACCGGCAAGATCGCTTGCGCGGTCGCCCGCGCCACGATCGCCTCCAGCGGCTCCGGCCGGTGCAGCAAATACCCCTGACCGAAGGCAACGCCCATCTCCTGGAGGATCTCCAGCGTGTCCTGCCGCTCGACCTTTTCCGCCACCACGGAGCAGCCGAGGCTTTTGGCGATAGCGGAGATGGCCGAGACGATTTCGCGATCGAAACGGCTTTGCGCGATATGTTCGATGAAGGAGCCGTCGATCTTGATCTGGTCGACGGGAAAGCGCCTGAGATATTCGAACGAGCTCATCCCTGCCCCGAAATCGTCGAGGCTGACGCGGCAATGCCGCTCGCGCGCCTTGCGCACGAACTCTTCGGCGGCACCGAAATTGGTGACGGCGGCCGTCTCCGTGATCTCGAAGCCGATGCCGAAATGCGGCGCGCCAGCTTCATCGATGGCGGCGTCGACGAAGTCCCAAAGCTGCGGGTCGCTCAGCGTCTGCGCCGACAGGTTGAAGCCGAGCGTGAGCGCCCCGGACTTCAGCGCCGGCCCATGCAGCGACAGCGCCGTCCTGATGATCCAGCGATCAAGCCTTGATGCGATGCCGAACCGCTCCGCCACCGGGATGAATTCGCCCGGCTGGATCAGCTTTCCACTGCGCCCGACGAGCCGCGCCAGGACTTCGACTTGGCGGCTCTCTTGCCAGGGCTTTCCGAGCCGGTGGATTTCCTGGCCGAACAATTTCAGCCTGCCATCTTCCATGGCATCGACGGTGTCGGCCGCCAGCCGCGCCGCGTTCAGACCGCCAGAACCGGATGCTGACCCGGCGGAAAACACCGCGAAACGATTGCGCCCGGCAGCCTTGGCCGCATAGCAGGCGTCGTCGGCGCAGGCGAGCGCGTCGACCACGGTGGTGTTCCGGTCCTCAATGAAGGCGATGCCGACGCTGGCGGCGAGCTTGCGCGACGTCGCCGTCGAGCCGAGGTCAGCGTTGCGAACCGCTGCGAGAACGGCGCCGGCGAGCCTCTCGGCCTGCCTTGCATCGCAATCGGGCACCAGCAGCGCGAACTCATCGCCGCCGAGGCGCGCCGCATGCGCCGACGATGGCAGGCAGCCCAGAATACCTTCGGCGACGCTCTTCAGCGCGAGGTCGCCGGCGGCGTGGCCGGCAAAGTCGTTGAGCGCCTTGAAGTAATCGAGATCGATGTAGAAAACCGCGAGTGGAAACTGCCGCCCCGTTGCGATGTCGTCGGCCAGCAGCCGGTCGAAGGCGACGCGGTTCAAAAGGCCGGTCAGGGCGTCGTGGTGAGCCGCATGGGCCAGTTCGTGCTCGCGCCGCTTCGCCTCGGTGATGTCGCGCACCGTACCCAGGATCTGGCCCGACGATTGCATGTCGGCGATGAAGCGCAGCAGGGATTCGATATGCCGGATCTCGCCGTCGCGCCGGATGATGCGGTATTGCGAGGCGACGACGTCACTTGTCTGCAGCGGCGCCAAGTGGGCCAGCTCGGCGGCGTCCCTGTCGTCGGGATGAAGATAGCTGTGCCAGAGGTCGCGCGGCACCTCGTCGGTATCGGAGACGAAGCCGAAGATCTCCCTGGTGCGGGCATCCCAATAGCTTTTGCGCGTGGCCAGATCGTGGTGCCAGATGCCGGTGCCGCTGGCCGCCAATGCCAGGCGAAAGCGCGCATTGACCTGTTCGAGCTCAGCTTCCGCTTCCTTCTGCTTGGTGATGTCGGTTTGAACGCCCATCACCCGAAGAGGCCGCCCTTCGGCATCGCGCTCGACCACGCCGCCGCGATCGAGAACCCATACCCAGTGGCCGTCCTTGTGCTTCAGCCTGATCTCGGTCTCGATGGAATCGGTCTGACCGGCGAGATGGCGTTCGCCGCTGGCCACCGCTTGCTCACGATCGTCGGGATGCGTCAGCCGCAGCCAGAGATCGCTTGTCATGGCAAGCTCACCCTCGCCATAGCCAAGCATTTGCGACCACATTGGCGAATAGAAACAGTCGCCGCTCCGCAAATCCCAGTCCCAGACGCCTAGATGCGCGCGTTCAAGCGCCAGCGCCCAGAACTCCCCATTGCGCGTCTTGTCGTCGGCCATGCCCTGGTCCGCCCTCCGATCTCCGCCACTGTGCAGCAAAATCAGAGAAGAAACCGTTACTGCAAGCGGCGCCGCGGCGGCCATGGCATTTCGATCGAGCCGCCGGATTAGTCTGTTCACTGCCAGGGCAAGCGGTCAATATTATCAATAATCATGATTTAGATTTCTGCTAATACCGAGAAGGCTCGCTCTGCGGTCAGAGTGGCCGCTGCGAACGGCGCGAGGACTTGAAGATGCTCAACCCGGCTGACTATGGCGGCAAGGAAGCCGACATCGTGCGGGCGCTGGAGGAAGACATCATCTTCGGCAGGCTGGAGCCCGGCGCGCGACTGGTCGAGGACGTGCTGCTCGCCCGCTTCCCGGTGTCGCGCCACACCATCCGCCAGGCGCTCTACCAGCTCGAAAAGCTCGGCGTCGTCACCCGCGAGCGCAACAAGGGCGCGGCGGTGCGGCGGCTGTCGCCGGACGAAGTGCGCCAGATCTACGAAGTGCGCGAACTCCTGCAGCGGCAGGCGGCGCTGATGATCCCGCTGCCGGCGAGCGAGGCCTTGATCGCCGAACTGATGGAGATCCACCGCGCCTACAGCGCCCATGTCGACGCCCACTATCTGCGCGGCATCCATGAGACCAACGACCGCTTCCACCTGACCATGTTGTCTGCCTGCGGCAACGACTACCTGGTGTCGTCGATCGATCATTACATGCGGCTCAGCCTGCCGGTGCGGGCCAACTCGCTGGCGGACCGCGAGGAGCTCGAAGTCTCGCGCCAGCACCACTGGCTCATGATCGAGGCAATGAAGCGTAGGGACAATTGGGTGCTGGCCCAGCTCTGCGTCGACCATCTGCAGCCGAGCAAGGTGTTTTACCTCAAGGAAATCGAGAAGACGGGCGAAGACGCGGTATAGGGCGCGCGGCCTTCGCGCAAGCAGCTCAATCTGGCGCAATCAGCCCTTGCCGCCCTCGCCCCCTTCAGCCGGTGCCAGCCACCGCGCATAGAGTTCGCCGACGATGCCGCGCCTGAAGATGAGCACGCAGATCATGAAGATCAGCCCGGTGGCGATGGTCACCGGAAAGCCCGACGTGGCAAGCGTGTTTTCCAGGCCGACGACGAGGCCGGCGCCGACGGCCGGCCCGGCCATGGTGCCGATACCGCCGAGCAGGTTCATCAAGATGACCTCGCCCGACATCTGCCAGGTGACGTCGGTGAGCGTCGCGAACTGGAACACGATTGCCTTTGTGGCGCCCGCAAGCCCCGCCAACGCCGCCGACATGACGAAGGCGGCAAGCTTGTACCGTCCGACCGAATAGCCGAGCGAGATGGCGCGGTTTTCGTTCTCGCGGATCGAGCGCAGGATCATGCCGAAGGGCGAATTGACGATGCGCCAGATGGCGAACACGCCGATCAGGAAGATGGCCAGCACGACATAGTACATGTTCATCGCAACATTCAGGTCGAGGATGCCGAAGAGAGTGCCGCGCGGCACACCCTGGATGCCGTCCTCGCCTTCGGTGAACGGCGCCTGCACGCAGAAGAAGTAGAACATCTGCGCCAGCGCCAGCGTGATCATGGCGAAATAGATGCCTTGCCGGCGAATGGCGAAGAAACCCATGACCAGCCCGAGCACCGCCGCGCCGCCCATGCCGAGCAGAATGCCGGCCTCGGGCGGCCAGCCCCATGCCTTGACGGCATAGGCGCAGAAATAGGCCGCTCCCCCGAAAAAGGTGGCATGGCCGAAGGAGAGCAGCCCGGTATAGCCGAGCAGCAGGTTGAAGGCGCAGGCAAACAGCGCGAAGCACAGCATCTTCATGATGAAGATCGGGTAGACGAAGAAGGGCGCCGCAATCAGCGCCACTATGCCCAGCGCCACCAAGGCCCGTTCCAGCCTGACCGAGGCAGCGTTGCGCTCGTCTTGAAGCGTCAGTTCGCTCATCTCAGGCATCCCTTCCGAACAGGCCGGCCGGCCGCAACAGAAGCACGATCGCCATGATGACGAAGACGACGAGGTTCGACGCCTCGGGATAGAACACCTTGGTCAGGCCCTCGGCGAGGCCGAGCATGTAGCCGGTGACGATGGCACCGAGGATCGAGCCCATGCCGCCGATCACGACGACCGCGAAGACGACGATGATCAGATCCGACCCCATCAGCGGGCTGACCTGGTAGACGGGCGCCGCCAGAATGCCGGCAAGGCCGGCGAGTGCCGCGCCAAGCCCGTAGGTGAGCGTGAGCAGCAGCGGCACGTTGACGCCGAACGCCTGGACGAGTTCCGGATTCTCCGTCGCGGCGCGCAGGTAGGAGCCGAGCCTGGTCTTCTCGATCAGGAGCCAGGTGCCGATGCAGACGACAAGCGAGGCCACCACGACCCAGCCGCGATAGTTGGGCAGGAACATGAAGCCGAGATTGGTGCCGCCGGCAAGCAGCGACGGCACGGCATAGGGATTGCCCGAGACGCCGTAGTAGAACCGGAACACGCCTTCGATGACCAGCGCCATGCCGAACGTGAAGAGCAGGCCGTAGAGCGGATCGAGCCGGTAGAGCCTGGACAGCGCCGCGCGTTCGACCGCCATGCCGAAGACGCCGACGGCAAGCGGCACCAGGATCAGCGCCGGCAAATAGCCGATGCCGAGATGGACGAGCAGGAGATAGCCGATGAAGGCGCCGAGCATGTAGAGCGCGCCATGGGCGAAATTGATGATGCGCAGCAGGCCGAAGATGACGGCCAGCCCGAGGCTGAGCATGGCGTAGAAGGAGCCGTTGATCAACCCGACCAGCAACTGTCCGAGCAGGGCCTGGATGGGGATGCCGAAGATCATCGTCATGGCGCCGTCATACCCCCAGCACCTCGTGCAGCGTTTCGGTGTGCGCGGCGAGTTCCGCGACCGGGAACCCCTCCAGCACCTTGCCGTGCTCCATCAGATAGAAGCGGTCGGCAATGCGGGCGGCGAAGCGGAAATTCTGCTCGACCAGCAGGATCGTCATGCCGCGCTTCTTCAAGGTCGCCAGCAATTCGCCGATGCGCTGCACGATGACCGGCGCGAGACCCTCGGTGGGTTCGTCGAGAAGCAGCATCTGCACGCCCGTCCGCAAGATGCGGGCGATCGCCAGCATCTGCTGTTCGCCGCCGGACAGCCTGGTGCCCGGGCTGTTGCGGCGCTCCTTCAGATTGGGGAAGAGGTCGAATATCTCCTCGACGCTCATGCCGCCCTCGGCCACCACCGGCGGCAGGACCAGGTTCTCGTCGACGCTCAGCGTGGCGAAGATGCCGCGTTCCTCGGGCACGAAGCCGAGGCCCTGATGGGCGACGCGGTGCAACGGCAGGCCGATCAAGTCGCTGCCGTTGAAGAAGACGCTTCCCTCTCGCTTGCGAACCAGCCCCATGATGGCGCGCAGCGTGGTGGTCTTGCCGACGCCGTTGCGGCCGAGCAAGGTCACGGTCTCGCCGCGATAGACGTCGAGGTTCACGCCATGCAGCGCATGGCCCTCGCCGTACCAGGCATGGAGGTCGCGCACGGCAAGCAGCGGCTCACTCATGCTCCGTCCCCATATAGGCGACCCGGACCCGCTCATCCTGGCTCACCGTCGCATAATCGCCGGCCGCAAGCACCTCGCCGCGCTGCATCACAGTGATCCAGTCGCAGAGATCGGCGACAACGGTCAGATTGTGCTCGACCATCAGCACGGCGCGATCGCGCGCCAGCCCACGGATGATCCCGGAGATCGTGCCGACATCCTCGTGCCCCATGCCGGCCATCGGCTCGTCGAGCAAAAGCACCTTCGGGTCGAGCGCCAGCGTGGTGGCGATCTCCAGCACGCGCTTCCTGCCATAGGAGAGATCGCCGGCGAGCCGGTGCGCCGCATCGTCGAGGCCGACGATGCCGAGCAACTCCCGCGCCCGCGGCGTGAGTTCGTCGAGCGCCGCCAGCGAGCGCCAGAACTGGAAGCCCAGCCCGCCCGGCCGCTGCAGCGCGACGCGCACATTGTCGAGGACGCTCAGATGCGGAAAGATCGCCGATATCTGGAACGAGCGGACCAGGCCCATCCGCGCCACCCTGGCCGGCGAGGTCCGGGTGATGTCCGTGCCCAGCAGTTCGATCCTGCCGCTGGTCGGCTGCAGGAATTTTGTCAGCAGGTTGAAGATGGTGGTCTTGCCGGCGCCGTTCGGCCCGATCAGCGCGTGGATCTTGCCGTGGTGGACGTCGAGGTCGACGTCCTTCACCGCGACGAAACCGGCGAAGTCGCGCCTGAGGCCGCGGGCGGAAAGCACCACCCGCGGCCTGTCCTCAGCACTGTCCGGCCGGGCGGCCAGAGCCGTTGCCGACATCACTTGGTGACGAGCGGGCAGCCGCTATCCTCGGCCTTCATGAAGGCCTGGTCGCCCGGAATGGTCGCGAGATAGGTGTAATAGTCCCAGTCTTTCTTGCTCTCCTCTGGCTTCTTGACCTGATAGAGATACATGTCGTGCACCATCGAGCCGTCGGCCTGCACCTTGCCGTTGGCGGTGAAGACGTCGTCGACCGGCATCTCGTGCAGTTGCTTGGCCACCGCCTCGGTCTCGTCGGTGCCGGCCTTGTCGATGGCCTTCAGATACTGCGTCACCGCCGAATAGGTTCCGGCCTGGATCATGTTCGGCATCCTGTTGGTGCGCTTGAAGAAGCGGTCGGCGAAATCGCGGCTCTTGTCGTCGCGGTCCCAGTAATAGCCTTCGGTCAGCACGACGCCCTGTGCTGCCTGCAGACCAAGCCCGTGCACCTCGGCCAGCGTGAACAGAAGTGCGGCGAGCCGCTGGCCGCCGGCGACGAGGCCGAACTCAGCCGCCTGCTTGATCGAGTTGGAAGTGTCGAGGCCGGCATTGGCAAGGCCGATGATCTTGGCGCCGGAAGACTGCGCCTGCAGCAGGAAGGACGAATAGTCTGTAGAGCCCAAGGGATAACGCACCTCGCCCAGCACCTTGCCGCCGCTCGCCTCGACGACCTTGGCGGTCTGCTCCTTCAGCGAATAGCCGAAGGCGTAGTCGACGGTGATGAAATACCAGCTGTCGCCGCCCTGCTGCACCAGCGCGCCGCCGGTGCCGACTGCCTGGGAATGGGTGTCGTAGGCCCAGTGGAAACCATAGGGCGAGCATTGCTTGCCGGTAAGGTCGGTCGAAGCCGCGCCAGTGACGATGTCGATCTTCTTCTTTTCCTTGGAAAGGCCCTGCACGGCAAGCGCCACCGAGGACGTCGTCAGTTCCATGATCGCATCGACCTGCTCGGTGTCGTACCATTGGCGCGCGATGTTGGAGGCTATGTCCGGCTTGTTCTGGTGGTCGGCGCTGATGACCTCGATCGGCGCGCCCTGGACCTTGCCGCCAAAATCCTCGACGGCCATCTTGGCTGCCTCGACCGACCATTTGCCGCCGAAATCGGCGTAGACGCCCGACTGATCGTTGAGGATGCCGATCTTGACCTTGCCGTCGGAGATTTCGCCCGCTGCCGCAGGCATCGCGGTCGCCGCCAGCAGCGCGACAGAAACGAGATAGGACGCTTTCACCGGTATTTTCCTCCCTTATGGCCAACCGCGGCAAACGCGGCAGCCTGACCATGGTTCAACTTGACCGTCCGATTTCTTGAGAATACGGGCAGCGTCCCGCTTGCTATTCCTCCATCTAGCGGGATCACGCCGCTGCGTGCCTGGGATGCACGGGCAGCGAGCCTAGCATCCACCCCAAGGCCCGAGAATGCTATTTTCGTAGCATGCCGCGCCCCGCCCCGGCTGGTTGGTCACGACTGCGTGAGGGGTCGCCCCTGGCGATGGTGGCATTGCCCGCCCTCACTTTGAAGGAGCGGCAGCGTATCAACTCGACACCCGGGGCCGCTGCCGCTAACGGTGCCAGCGACTGACTTTGCACAGGACAACGGCCGGGATGCTCGACCTCGATCTGCTGGCACTGGGCGGGCTGCTGCTGACGCCGGGACCAACCAACATTCTGCTGGCCTTTTCGGCTGTTTCATCGGGGCTGCGGCGCGCTGTCCCGATGCTGGGCGCGGCCGTGCTCGCCTATGTGGTGGTGATCTTGGCGGTTGCCGCACTCACTGCCCTGGTCGCGACAGGCAGCCAGGTCGAAATACGGACCGGCATGAAGATCTGCGCCGTTCTGTGGCTGCTCTGGCTTGCCTACCGCGTCTGGACAGGGAGTGACGATGGTATCGATGGCCGGCTTGTGACGGCGAGGCAGGTTTTCGTTACCACGCTCGTCAACCCCAAGGCGATGATCGTCGCCCTGCTCGTTCAGTCCGAGGGCACGACGATCCGGTTTCTGGTCGAGATCGCCGTGCTTGTCTGCCTGGCCGGGGCCGCCTGGATCGTCACCGGGCTTGTGGTTCGCCGCAGCGGCTCCAGCCTTCTCAGCCAGCGGTTATTGCGACGAGCAAGCGCTATTTGCCTCGCCGGTTTCGGGATCATCCTTGCGGGCGCGGGCCTGTAGACCGCCCAGCGGCCAGGTTTACCTCTTCCCCTGCGGGTAGATCGTCTCGCCGCGCTTCAGCATCTCGACAAAGGTCTCGATCTTCTTCCTGCGTCCGGCTTCGGTCTTCATATTGTGCGTGCGGAAGGCGAGCGCGAAGCGGTTCTGCGCGCTGAGCCTGGCCAGCATCTCCCTCGCCTTCGGCTCGGCGTCGATCGCCGCCTGGAGATCGCTCGGGATCTGCATATCCCCGCTTCTGTAGGCGCGGTCCCAGCGACCGTCGGCCTTGGCCGCCTCGACCTGTATCAATCCGTGCCCGGTCATCCGCCCCTCCTCGATCAGCCGGGCGACATTGTCGATGTTGATCTGGCTCCAGATGCTTCTCCTGCCGCGCGGCGTGTAGCGCTGCAGATAGCTTTTCTCGTCGAGCCCCTTGCGCACGGCATCGATCCAGCCAAAGCACAGCACCACGTCGATCGCCTCCTTCTGCGTGATCGACGCCAGCCCCGAACCCACCTTGTGGATTTTGATCCAGACCTCGGTTTCCGTGTCGTGATGCTTGCCGAGCCAGGCATGGAAACTCCCGGCATCCTTGAATTCGTGCACCTTGTCTGGGTCGACCTTGACCGGGGCCATTAGAAGACGCGCCTTTGTGGAAGCGCCATCGATTTCCTCCTCGCTGCCCGCCTTCACATGATGAAGCAGCAACCAAGCCGCCGTTGCAAGGCTGGCGACTTCACCCCTCCGGAATCCTGAACACCACATCGGCCCGGCCGTAGCCGCCATCGGCGACCTCCTCGATCAGCACCATCGTGTAGGGGCGCACGTTTTCGCCGAACATCTCGACGAACAGGGCTGTGGTCTTGTGGACGAGGTCCTCCTTCTGTCCGGTGGACAGCGCGCGCTCAGGCACCTTGAAATTTGCAAACGGCATGATGTCGATTTCCTGTGGGTTGTTGGAGAAAAGTCAGACCGTGCCGCCATTGGCGCGCAGCACCTGGCCGTTGATCCAGCCGCTGTCCGGTCCGGCGAGGAACGATACAACGCCGGCGATGTCGGCGGGCTGGCCGAGCCGGCCCAGCGGGATCATCTTGGTGATCGTCTCGACCAGCGCGTCGGACTTGCCGCCGAGGAACAGCTCGGTCGCCACCGGCCCCGGCGCCACGACATTGACGGTAATGCCGCGCGGCCCGAGTTCCTTGGCCAGCACATGCGTCATCGCCTCAACGCCGGCCTTGGTCGCGGCGTAAACACCGTAGGTCGGCTGGTAGAGCCCGACCACGCTGGACGAGAAGCTGATGATGCGGCCGCCGTCGCGCAGCCTTCTTGCGCCCTCGCGCATGCCGCGGAAGACGCCGCCGAGGTTCACCGCGACCTGCTGCTCGAAGCCGGCGTCGTCCATCTGCGCGAGCGGCGAAAGCTTCATGATGCCGGCATTGTTGACCAGCACGTCGAGACCGCCAAAGGCCTGCTCGGCTGCGTCGAACAAACGCGCCATGCCCTTGGGATCGCCGACATCGGCCTGGACGGCGATCGCCGTGCCGCCCGCCGCCTCGATCTCGCGCACCACGCCTTCGGCGGCTTCGGCGCCCCTGGCGTAGTTGACGACGACTGAAAAACCGTCGCGCGCCAGCCTCCTGGCGATTTCGGCGCCTATGCCTTTCGAGGCGCCGGTCACCAGCGCCGCCTTTCCATTCTGCCTGGTCATGTCAGCTCTCCAATTCTTGTCGACTTAAAATAGGCGATAAATCTTGCGGGATAATCGCCCAGGACTTGCCAACACCATTCGGATATGGCGAACAATTGACATGGACAGTCTCGACCGGATGCGCCTCCTTGTCCGCGTGATCGAGCGCGGCAGCTTCACCGCGGCCGCCGCCGACCTCGGCCTGTCGCGCTCGACCGCGACCGAGGCGATCAAGGAACTGGAGGCGCGGCTGGGGGTCAGGCTGCTCGAGCGCACGACGCGTCACGTCACCCCGACGCTGGACGGCCAGGCCTATTACCAGCGCTGCCTCGCCATCCTCGCCGATGTCGAGGATGCCGAGGCCGGCCTTCAGTCGGCGCAGCCGCAAGGCCTTTTGAGGATCGACGTGCACGGCTTCATGGCCCGCCACTTCATCCTGCCGCGGCTCGCCGAATTCCTCGACCGCTACCCCAGGATCGACCTGCATATCGGCGATGGCGACCGGCTGGTCGACCTGGTGCGTGAAGGCGTCGACTGCGTGCTGCGCTCCGGCGAACAGGCCGGCAGCGGCATGATCGCGCGCCGGGTGGCAACATTGCGCGAAGTCACCTGCGCCAGCCCCGCCTATCTCGAAAAGCACGGCATGCCGACAACCCCTGACGATCTTGGAGGCCATCTGATGGTCGGCTTCCGCTCGTCGCGGACCGGCGAGGTGATGCCGCTCGAATTCACCATTGGCGACGCGTTGCGCCATGTCACGCTGCCGAGCCGGGTAACGGTCAACGGCTCCGATACGATGGCGGAACTGGCACGCCTCGGCTTCGGCCTGGTGCAGGCGCCGCACTATCGCTTCGCCGCGGATCTCGCCAAGGGCATTCTTGTCGAAGTGCTGCCGGAATTTCCGCCGGCGCCGACGCCGGTATCGGCGCTCTACCCGCAGAACCGCCAGCTCGCGCCGCGCGTACGCGTGTTCATCGACTGGGTGACCGGGATATTTGGCGAGGACAAGACATCAGGCCGAGCATAGTCAAACGCCTGGACGCTGTTCCTCGACGCCCATGGCGGATCTCCGCGCAGTGATGTAACTTCCGCAAAATCTTCTATCGTCCTGTTTTCATTCCAGACATTTCACCCCCACCTCGGGATATGCCATGCGATCGATGCTTGTCGGCCTTGCCTTGCTGCTGGCAAGTTCTCCACTCTGCGGCGCGGCCATGGCCGAACCGATCGAAAGCCAGAAGATCATCACAGCGCTTACCGGCGACTTCAACGGCGACGGCGCCACCGACCTGGCGATGATCGTCGAGACCGAGCCCACCGACCCGATGGACATGTATTTCTTCCTTGGGGATAAGGAGCACAATTTTCTCAAGCCGGCCGGCATCGTGCGTGAGCGGATCTACGGGGAATGGAACGGCTACGACCGGCCGGGCTATGAGGCCTCCGACACCGAGCCGGAGCTGACCGCGCTGCCCAACGGCTCGATCAGGCTGTATCTGCCGGCGATGCCGCAAGGCAGCGAGCGCACCAACGAGACGCTGACGATAGAATGGCGCAACGGCGCCTTCATCGTCGCCGGCTATGCCTATGATTATCACGACTATCTGAAGGACAATGTCGAAAGCGCCTGCGACTACAACGTGCTGACCGGCAAGGGCAAAAGCAGCAAGAAACAGCCGGACGGCACGACGGTGCACAAGACCGTGTCGGTCGAAGGCAAGGTCATCCCCTTCGCGGAATGGAATACAGGCACGGGCTTTGCCGCTTGCGGTGAGTGATCGTCGGAAGGCGAATGCCGGGGCAGTTCCTACGCCTCGCTACTGCAAATGCGGCTTCTTCAGAAAACTGTTGCGGTCGGCGGATTTTACCCGCAGCCAGGTTTCGCGGCCATCGCGCACCACCCGCAAGGGGATCTCCGCGCCGGCCGGGTTCTGCCACAGCTTGCGATAGAAATCGGCCAGACCGTCGACCTCGCCGTCGCGCACATCCGAGATGATGTCGCCCTGGCGCAGGCCGGCCTGGGCCGCCGGGCCGCCTTCGGCGACGCTCATCACCACGACCTCGCCATTGCTCTCGGCCGAGAAGGCGCCGAGCCATGGGCGCGGCGGCTTGGCGACCTGGCCGCGCGTCAGGAGATCGTCGAGAATGGGCGGCAAAAGGTTGATCGGCACGATCATGTTGATATCGGCGACCTCGCCATTGCGGCTCATCTGCAGGAGCAGCGAGCCGATGCCGAGCAGGCTGCCATCCTGTCCGATGAGGGCGGCACCGCCCCAGGACGGATGCGCCGGCGCGGTGAAGATCGCCTCATCCAGCAGATACTCCCAATAGCCGGCGAATTCCTGCTTGGTGACGATATGCGCCCTGACCGAGCGGCCGACGCCGTCGGCGAGCACGACCGGATCGCCCACACCGGCCTTGGCCGCGTCGCCGAGGGCCACCGCGGGCAGCCCGAGGGGGGCCAGCGCCTGTACCAGGCCGAAGCCGGTTTCCTGGTCGTAGGCGAGCGCATGCGCCGGCACCACGCGACCGTCATGGCTGGTCAGCCACACCTCCTCCGCCTCGGTGATGAGATAGCCGATGGTGAGCACCAGCCCGTCGTCGCGGATGACGACGCCGCTGCCTTCCCGGCTTGTACCCAGCGCATTGGCGGTGAAGGCATCGTCGGGAATTGAGGCGCGCACGGCCACGATGGACCGCAAGATAGTATCGATAGGCATGCTTTTGTCCCGGCAATGATCATGAGGGCCGGCTAGGCCCGGTATCCTCTATAGGTATGGCGCTCATGGTCGCGCGCAAGGGCAGACTTCGTTTGTCTCCCTTGTGGGAGAAGGAGGACCTCGCGCCGGCTTCAACAATAGTTCAACGCAAGTTGAACTTTCCGCCATCCGCGCTATCTGTAGCTTGGTGTAGACCAATCCTATCCGAACCGACCTCTGATCGCGCAAACTGCCCTGCCAAGACCCTCCCGCCAAAAACGAGGCCTCCCGAGATGACCGAATACACACCGCCGAAAGTATGGACCTGGAACAAGGCGAATGGCGGCGCCTTCGCCTCGATCAACCGGCCGATCGCCGGCCCGACGCATGACAAGGAACTGCCGGTCGGCAAGCATCCGCTGCAGCTCTACTCCCTGGCGACGCCGAACGGCGTCAAGGTGACGATCATGCTGGAGGAGCTTCTGGCGCTCGGCCATAGCGGCGCCGAATACGACGCCTGGCTGATCCGCATCAATGACGGCGACCAGTTCGGCAGCGGCTTCGTCGAGGTCAATCCCAACTCCAAGATCCCGGCGCTGATGGACCGCAGCGGCAAGAAGCCGATCCGCGTCTTCGAGTCCGGCTCGATCCTGGTCTATCTCGCCGAGAAATTTAGCGAATTCCTGCCGACCGAGCAGCCGGCGCGCGCCGAAACCTTGTCATGGCTGTTCTGGCAGATGGGCTCGGCCCCCTATCTCGGCGGCGGCTTCGGCCATTTCTATGCCTATGCCCCGGAAAAGATCGAATATGCCATCGACCGCTTCGCCATGGAGGTCAAGCGCCAGTTGGACGTGCTCGACCGGCGGCTTGCCGAGACCGAATATCTGGCCGGCGCCGACTACACCATCGCCGACATGGCGGTGTGGCCCTGGTATGGCGGACTGGCGCTCGGCCGCATGTACAACGATTCCGGCGAGTTCCTCTCGGTGCAGGAATACAAGAACGTCCAGCGCTGGGCCGACGCCATCGACGCGCGGCCTGCGGTGCAGCGCGGCCGCATGGTCAACCGAGCCTTCGGCGAACCCGCCATGCAGCTGCACGAGCGCCACGACGCCAGCGATTTCGAGACCAGGACGCAGGACAAGCTCGCGGCTGAGTGAGCTGAGCGCTCAAGCTGCCGGTTAGGCCCTCTCCACAGCCGACATCCACAGCCGGTCGATATCGGCGAGATACGTCTCGTCGATCTCGTCGAGATGCTTCCAGTACATGCCGTCCTCGTAGAAATAGCCAAGGTCTTGTTCGATCTCCTCGGCCCTGTCGGCCTTGTCGAGTTCGATGCCGGCAAGAATCTCCGCCTTCATTGCGGCAATTCTCGAATGGGAAAGTCCGCTCAATTCATCGACTGCCAGCCTGGGCAGGATCAGCCGGCTGCGCGGCAGGTTGGACAGGTTGACGCACAGGCAATCCCGCCTGAGCGCCTGGACGAGCAGGCGCGCCGACTTGGCCTCGAGATTGCGCAGCGTCGGGTCGTCACGCAGCGGATCGGCACGGCCGATGCCGTAGAAATGCGTGTTGCCGGGCTGGTCGTAGATCATGTCGCAGCCGAGGAACGCCAGCACGTCGGGCTTCTGGCTGTGGATGGTCCAGTAGGCTGCCGTCATCGCCATGGTGCCGCCGGCATAGACGAAGCCGCCAAAGGCGTTCTGCGCCGGCACGTAATGCGCGGCGCTGAAAATCTCGGCCTGCCGCAGGACGTCGCCCCGGGGCAGCCGGTCCGGCGGGAAATCACCGGCATGGACGAGGAAATCCCAGTCGGGGCGCACGCGCCAGGCGTTGTTGATGGCGACGATCCTGCTGAAGGCCTGCTTTGGCCAGGTCTCGCAGCGCACCACATCGGGCGCGCTGCCAAGCAAAAGGATCACGCGTGGCGATCCGGAAGCGTCAATGGCCATGCCATTCCTCATTCGACCGGCGCGCATCCGATAGTGCCTTACCGACCTGTCGTCGGACGGCTTTTACATCTCCAGGCTGCCATCGGCCAGTGCCCATCTGAACCGCCAGCCGGCGCGGCCGGAAGCATCGGAATTCCACCCCGGACGAGGTCGGGCAGGCCGCGGGTAACGTTTTACATCGGCCCTCCTCTAGCCCATAAGTATCAGAGCGATATATATTGTTTGACTAAAGTAACGGAACGTCCAATGCACGTTCCCAGAACCTAACAAGTCCGCACCTAACTACGAGCACCAGGTCTAGACCATCAGGTCTATTGGTTAACGGACCCGAAGACATTTCAACAATTCCTAATGATTCGTGGCACTCGCCGGTCGCGACGCTCCCTGGCGTCCGCTGGCCCCCTCAAAAAAGCAGCAAAATCCGTTACGGGCAGGGATGATGGAAATTCGTTGCGCGCCGACGCGTCTGGGCGCACCATAATCGCCGTGGACTGACATAAAAGAGTATGAGTCCATCGCATCTGCCGCGAAATTAGAATCGATTTTCGGAAAAGGCACGATGCGGATTCGAGGGGGTCCTTTGCGCGTCCAGGACGCGCGACGCTCCGATCGGGGGGATGGGGAATGACGCTCAAGCTCATCGGGGCCGGTTTCGGCCGCACCGGCACATGGTCGACCTTCGCCGCGCTGAACCGGCTCGGTCTGCCCTGCTATCACATGCAGGAAGTGATCCTGAACAAGGCCAACAAGGGCCATCTCGACTTCTGGCGCATGGTGGCGAACAGCCCGCCGGGCAGCAGGCAGGACTGGAACCGGGTCTTTGCCAACTACACCGCGACGGTCGACAATCCAGGATGCTGCGTGTGGAAGGAATTGCTGGCCGCAAACCCCGACGCCAAGGTGCTGCTGACGTTGCACCCGCGCGGCGCCGAAGCCTGGTACGACAGCACGATCGACACGATCTACTTCACCGAGAATGTCTGGCAGTTCAAGATCCTGGAGTGGCTGACGCCGTTCGGTGCAAAATTCGGCGACATGTCGCGCAAGCTGATCTGGGGCCGTACGCTGGCCGGCGTGATGGGCGACCGCGACAAGGCAGTCGCGCGCTACAACGCCTACACCGAGGAGGTAAGGGCCGCCGTGCCGCCGGAAAAGCTGCTGGTGTTCAAGGTGACCGATGGCTGGGGACCGCTCTGCCGGTTTCTCGGCGTGGCCGAACCGGCCGAGCCGTTCCCGAACCTTAATGACCGCGAAAGCGTCAAGAAGATCATCCGCGACATCATCAAGGGCGCCTACATCATGCTGGGCCTGTTGCTGGCCGGCGTGCTGGCGGTGCTTGGCCTGCTGTGGTGGTGGCTGGGGTAGCGGCGGCGGGATGCCGGCGCCGCTCCACCAAGACAACAGTGCTGCCATTCGGGTCGGCAGAGGTGGGGCTGGTAAGGCACCGCCTCCCCGCCCAAGATCAGGCGCGAGAGGGCAGTTTATCCCGCCATCGCCAGCGGGGCTGCACTCTTGTTGGGGATCTGGATATCGATCTCCAGCGTCGACATCGTCTGGCCGCGATCCATCGAGACCTTCAGATAATCCTGGTCGATCTGCACGTGCTTGGCGATGACCGCCATGATCTCCTCGCGCAGGATGGAAACCAGATCTGGCTGGCTGCGGCTGCGGCGCTCATAGGCGAGCAGCACCTGCAGCCGCTCGCGCGCCACCGGCGCGCTGCCGCGCCGCCTGAAGAGTTCGAGCAGGTTCATGCCGCCCTCCTTCCCAACAGCCGGTCGAGGAAGCCCTTGCGCTCGAACGGCACGACGACCGGCAAGTCCTCGCCCTCGAGCCTTTTGGCCGCGTCGATATAGGCGCGGGCGGCGGAATTCAGGGGTTCGCTGAGCGTCACCGGCGAACCGAGGTTGGAAGCCCTGAGCACGTCCTGGCTCTCGGGGATGATGCCCAAGAGAGGCGTCGACAGGATTTCCAGCACATCGTCGATGTTGAGCATCTCGCCGCGCGCGGCGCGCCCCGCATCGTAGCGCGTGACCAGCACGTGCTTGGCGATCTGCTCGCCCTGCTCGGCCTTCATGGTGCGGGCGTCGAGCAAGCCGATGATGCGGTCGGAATCGCGCACCGAGCTGACTTCCGGGTTGGTGACGATGACCGCCTCGTCGGCAAAGCGCATGGCCAGCTGCGCGCCACGCTCGATGCCGGCCGGGCTGTCGCAGAAGACATAGTCGAACACCGAGCGCAGCCGCTCGATCACCTCGCCGACGCCCTCCTCGGTCAGCGCATCCTTGTCGCGCGTCTGCGAGGCCGGCAGCAGGAACAGCGTCTCGACCCGCTTGTCGCGGATCAGTGCCTGCGAGAGTTTCGCCGAACCCTGGATGACGTTGACCAGGTCGAAGACCACGCGCCGCTCGGCGCCCATGATCAAATCGAGATTCCTCAAGCCGACGTCGAAGTCGACCAGGGCCACCTTCTTGCCGGTTTTGGCGACCGCGGCGCCCAGTGCCGCCGTCGAGGTCGTCTTGCCGACGCCCCCCTTGCCCGACGTGACCACCACTACCTTGCCCATGAAAAATGCCTCCTTTGTTGTTGTCTTGTCAGCCGAGCGCCGCGATGCGCAGCGTGTCATTGTCGAGAAATGCCTGGACCGCCTTGCCGCGCACGGACGGCTCCATCTCCTCGGCGGTGCAGTACCAGCCATCCACCGACAGCAATTCGGCTTCGTTCCTGCGGCAGAAGATGCGCGCCGCCGAATTGCCGAGCACGCCGGCCGAAGCGCGCCCGCGCAGCGTGCCATAGACATGGATGGAACCGGAGGCGACGATCTCGGACCCGGAGGCGACGGAACCCAGCACGATGACGTCGCCATGCGCGTGGAACACCGACTGGCCCGAGCGGATCGGCGTCTTGACCATCAGCGTGTCGCCGCCCAGCCGCGTCTGACTGCCCTCGTCCGCCTTCGCCTCTTCCGGCTTGCCCGCGGCAGCCTTGGCGCCGGCCAGCAGTCCGTCCGACGTCGCCTCCTTGGCGCCGATCAGCGCCGGCGGCAGGTGGGCGCCAAGTGCCGCGCCGCCTTCGAGCTCGATGGCATAGATGCGGATGCCGCGATGGCCGAGCTCGACGACCAGCGTCTCGATCTGGCTCACCTCGGGCTTCAGCACATTGAGATCGAGCAGCACCGGGCGGCCGGTGAAATAGCCCGGCGAATTGCCGATCCAGCGGTCGAGGCTCTCCAGCCACTCCGAAAGCGGCGCTTCCGGCGTCAGCGTGAAGGCGACGAAGGAGCGGGCGCGAAAGCGGATGGATTTGGCCTCGAGGGGGGCGGCAAAGGTCACTGGCGGCGAATCCTTACTGAGTGGTTAAACGCTAGGCCAGGCATGGTTAACGAAAGGTTAATGGGCGGTGTTTTGTGGCCTCGCGAAATGGCGCGTTGCGACAGGAGCAAGCCGGCGCTCGGCACAAGAAGCGGGTAGTCGCCGCGTAGGTAGTCTGGCGTCGACTTTGGGCCGACTGCACCAGGCAGTTTTTGGGACACGAAGTAAGGAAGCTGCCAGCTTGCAGAGCGGAGATATCGGCATCGCTCTTGACTCGTGCTGTTCACCCGCTAAAGGTCAATTGGCCAGACCAATTTACCAAATTGGAGAGAAGACGACTTCGGGAGCAGGAGCGATGCCTATCCAGGCTGTTGAGCCGCGTCGGCTCTATCGACAGGTCGCCGATCAACTGAGGCAGCTGATCGGTTCTGGTGAGTTTGGCGTTGGCGATCGTCTGCCGACGGAGCGGGAATTGGCCGACCAGTTGGGAATCTCGCGTCCGACGGTGCGTGAAGCGCTAATTGCGCTCGAGGTTGAGGGCCGCATACGCATTCGCGTCGGCTCTGGCATCTACGTCACTGCCCCGCCGCGCGCCGAAATACTCGCCGCAGAAACGGATGAAGGCCCGTTCGAACTGCTGCGGGCGCGGGAGTTCATCGAAGGTGCGATCGCCGCGGAAGCCGCTCTCCAGGTTCGGCCGACCGATCTCGATCTGCTGGACGATGCGCTGCGCCGGATGGACGACATAAGCCTGCCTGCCACGACGACCATCATGCTTGACCGGGAATTCCATACGACGGTGGCGGGCATCCTCGGCAACGCGGTGCTGGTGCGTTTTATCGGCGAGATGTTCGACCAGCGCATGAACCCCTATTTCGAACGTCTCTCGAGCTATTTCGAGAACAAGGACTCATGGCGGGCCGCCGCGGCAGAGCATCGCGCGGTGCGCGACGCAATAGCGGCGCGCGATCCGGCAAGGGCAAAGGCGGCGATGCAGGAACATCTGCGTCGGTCGCAACTTCGATTCTCACGCAATTTCGGTGAGAGCCCCGCAACCATGGAGGTTGCTGAATAGAACCGGCCGGGAGGAGATCCGGCCGTCATCGGTCCAACCACAGGGAGGAATGAAGATGTTTTCAAGGTATACCGCACTGCTCTGCGCGATCGCCACGGTCGCTCTGCCCATGGCTTCGGCCTCGGCACAAACAGCGTTGAAATGGGCGCATGTGTATGAAACGTCCGAGCCCTTCCACACGGAGGCCGTGTGGGCGGCAGAAGAAATCAAGAAGCGCACCGACGGCCGCTATACGATCGACGTGTTTCCGGCGTCCCAACTCGGCAAGGAATCCGATATCAATCAGGGTCTGACCCTGGGCACGGTCGACATCATCATTTCCGGATCAAGCTTCGCGGCGCGCGAATACCCGCCGATCGGGGTGACCTATTATCCGTTCACCTTCCGCGACGCCGACCACCTGCTCGCTTACGCGAAAAGCGACAAATACAAGGAACTGACCCGCGGCTACGAGGAAGCATCCGGCCATCACATCACAGCAACGACCTACTACGGCACGCGCCATACCACCTCGAACCGGCCTATCGCGAAATGCGCGGACATGGCGGGCCTCAAGATCCGGGTGCCGGATGTGCCGGCCTACCTCGCAATGCCGCGCGCCTGCGGTGCCAACACTGCGCCGATCGCCTTCGCCGAGGTCTATCTGGCTTTGCAGCAGGGCACGGTCGAGGCACAGGAAAACCCGCTGACGACGATCGACGCGAAGAAATTCTACGAGGTGCAGAAGCACATCGTCCTGACCGGTCATATCGTCGACCATCTCAACACGATCGTGTCGAAATCGCGCTGGGCCGAGCTCTCTGACGCGGACAAGGCGATCTTCACCGAAGTGATGCAGGAAGCCGCCGCGCGCGCCACCAAGATCATCGTGGATCGCGAGAAGGGCCTCGTTCAGACCTTCAAGGACCGCGGCCTGACCGTGACCGAAGTCGATCGGGCCGACTTCGAGAAGAACGTGATGGAAAAAGTGACGTTCGAGGAGTTCGGCTACCGCAAGGCAGATTGGGAGGCGATCCGCGCCATCAAGTAATCGCTTTCAAACCGGTCCGGCGTATATGCGTCCGGACCGGTTTGGACAACGACAGCGCAGGTCGTTCAACCGGAGCCATGCCGATGACTGAAGAGATTCACAACCCGGTGACAGCCGAAGAACTGGCGCATGCCTTCGAGGAGGAGACCGCCCCTGTCGACCTCTCTCGCTACGCAGTCGAGGACTGGGCGACACTCGCAGTGTTCTGGGGCATGGCGCTCTGCGTCTTCCTGCAGTTCTTCACCCGCTATGTCCTCAACAACAGCTATGCCTGGACCGAAGAGATCGCGATCAACTGCCTTGTCGTCGTCGTGTTTCTGGGTTCCGTGATGTGCACCCGCATGTCGCGCCACATCCAGGTCGATGTGCTCTACCACTATCTGCCGGCGCGGGTCGGGCGCTATCTGGCGCTTGCGGTGAACCTGATCACCATCGGCTTTTTCGCCTACATGTCCTGGCTTCTGTGGCGCTATGTCGGGATCGTCCACCGCGAGCGGATGGTCACGATCGACCTGCCGCGCAACATCGTCTTCTACTCAGTGTTCGCCGGCTTCGTGCTGATGATGCTTCGCGCGGTCCAGGTGTTCGTCGGCAATGTCCGCCGCGGCTACTCGGTGCTCGAGCGCCCCGCCGCATTCGACGGGCTGGGGGAGTAGGGCGATGCTGCTTCTGATCGGTGCCTTTCTCGTCCTGATGCTAATCGGTGTGCCCGTCGCCGTGTCGATGGCCGTATCGTCGCTGCTTTACCTCGTCTTCTACGGTGTGGCGCCCGACATCATCGCCGCGCAGCGCATGATCGCCGGCGTCGAGAGTTTTCCGCTGCTCGCCGTGCCCTTCTTCATCTTTGCCGGCAATCTCATGAACATCGCCGGCGTCACCGGGCGCATCTATTCGTTCGCGCTGGCGCTTGTCGGGTGGATGAAGGGCGGCCTCGCTCAGGTGAACATTATCGGATCGGTGGTTTTCGCTGGCATGTCGGGCGCGGCCCTCGCGGATGCTGCCGGGATCGGCACGATCGAGATCAAGGCCATGCGTGATCACGGCTATCCGGTCGAGGCGGCTGTCGGCGTCACCGCTGCATCCTCGACGCTCGGCCCGATCTTTCCGCCGTCGCTGCCCTTTGTCATCTACGGTATGATGGCCAACGTCTCCATCGGTGCGCTGTTCATGGCAGGCATCCTGCCCGGCGTCGTCATGACGGTGCTGATGATGGTGACGGTCGCCATCTTCGCCTATCGCAGCGGCTGGGGCTCCGACACGCCGTTCGAACTGCGCAAACTCGGCGCCGCGTCTCTCGAGATACTGGTCGTCGGCTGCTTTCCGGTCCTGGTCTACATATTGGTGAGCGCCGGGTTGTCGCTCAACATCTCCGTCGGCATCGCTCTCGCGGTTCTGATCGCCTGCGACTGGTATTTCGACTTCTCCGCCGT
Organism: Mesorhizobium helmanticense; assembly: GCF_003034915.1. Lineage (GTDB taxonomy): Bacteria > Pseudomonadota > Alphaproteobacteria > Rhizobiales > Rhizobiaceae > Mesorhizobium > Mesorhizobium helmanticense. The sequence goes on from NZ_PZJX01000046.1 coordinate 67,437, forward strand.
GATGGCTTTGATGACGCCCATCATCCTGATCGGCGGCATGACAATGGGTTGGTTCACGCCAACCGAGGCGGCCATGGCCGCGGTCATCTGGTCGCTGTTCCTGGGGCTCGTGCGCTATCGCACGATGACTTTCGCAACGCTGGCCAAGGCCAGCTTCGACACGATTGAGACGACGGCGTCGGTTCTGTTCATCGTCACCGCAGCGTCGATCTTCGCGTGGCTGCTAACCGTCAGCCAAGCGGCGCAGATGTTCTCGATATTCATCACCTCGCTGACAGAGAACAAATGGGTGTTCCTGATTCTGATCAACATCCTGATGCTGGTGGTGGGATGCTTTCTTGATACCATCGCCGCGATCACCATCCTCGTGCCGATCCTGTTGCCCATCGTCGTCCTGTACGGCATCGACCCCGTGCACTTCGGCCTGATCATGACGCTCAACCTGATGATCGGCCTGCTGCATCCGCCGCTCGGCATGGTGCTGTTCGTTCTCTCGCGGATCGCCAAGCTGTCGGTCGAGCGCACGACGATGGCGATCCTGCCCTGGCTCGTGCCGTTGCTGGTGGCGCTGATCCTGATCACCTTCATTCCGGCCATCACGCTGTGGCTGCCGACACAAATGGGACTGATCAAATGACCGGCAATGTGATCGCCGCGACGTTGTTCAGCCCCGAAGACCTGCGCATGGTGGAGCGTCCGCTCGAACCCCTTGCGTCGGGCATGGTGCGCGTGCGTTTCGGCGCTGGCGGCATATGCGGCTCCGACCTGCACTATTTTCGCCATGCGCGAACCGGCGATTTCGTCGTCACATCTCCGCTCGTACTCGGTCACGAGGTTGCTGGAGAGATTGTCGAGATCAACGCAGCAGCACCCGGCCTTGCCATCGGTGACCGCGTTGCGGTCAACCCCTCGCGGTGGTGCGGGCACTGTGCGCGATGCGCCGAAGGCCGCCCCAATCTCTGCGAGAACATCTACTTCATGGGTTCGGCTTCCAGGACGCCGCATATGCAAGGCGGGTTCGCCAGCGTCTTCGACGCCACGCCGGCGCAATGCGTCAAGGTCCCGCGGCATGTGTCATATCAAGCGGCGGCGCTCGCCGAGCCGCTCGCCGTCAGCCTGCACGCAGTGGCGCGAGCCGGCGCGATCGCTGACAGGAATGTCATCCTCTTCGGCGCCGGGCCGATCGGACTTCTCACCATGCTCGCGGCCAGGTTCAAAGGCTGCGGCGGGATAACTGTCGCCGACATAGCCGCGGCGCCGCTCGCCTTCGCCACCCGGCTGGGTGCAGATCGGACGATCGATCTTTCCGGCGGCGATGCCGAACTCAAGGCGCTTGCCGCTGACAGACCATTCGATATTGCTTTGGAAATTTCAGGCACCGCGGCCGGCCTCACCGCGGCGATCGCCAGCGTCCGGCGCGGCGGCGTCGTCATCCAGGTCGGCAATCTGCCGGGCGGCCAGATCCCGGTACCGGGCAACGCCGTCATGGCCAAGGAGATCGACCTGAAGGGATCATTCCGTTTCGGCGCCGAATTCAATCACGCGGTCGCTCTCATCGTCGATGGAGAAGTCGAGGTCTTGAAGCTGGTTACCGCCGAACGCGTCCTTTCGTCCGCGCCCGAGGCCTTCCGCCTCGCCGCCGACCGCTCCCAAAGCGTCAAGGTTGTTCTGACTGCAGAGTGACCGAGGCGCATGCTGCGGCGCTGGGATCGCCTGGCGTCGCCATAAGCAGATTTCGCGGACCATGAAATGCGCGCCCTGCGAGCGGCACAACTCCGTGCCCAGATACTCCCACCTGCCCGCATTGGACCGCCATGTCGGCGGGACTGCCATCTGGTCATGCCGTTTGCTGTGAGATATCCGGCTGCAACCGTCACATGAGTTCAGCCGTGAAGACATCGAGCCTGACAGGCGCCCCGACGATCCCGGTGTTCATTTGCGCGCTGGCGATCTTCCTCCTGTCCGCGATGGATGTGGCGATGAAGGTCCTGGTTATCGCCGTGGGCGTCTACAACACTGTGCTGTGGCGCAGCATGCTGGCTACTTTGGTCGCGGGCGCAGGTTGGTCGGCGGGGCCGCGCTCACGGCCAACCGTTCCGGTGCTGGGGCTGCATGCGCTGCGCGCCGTGATCGTCGGCATCGTCATACTCTGCTTCTTCTGGGGGCTTGCCAGGCTGCCGCTGGCGGAGGCGATCGGGCTCAGCTTCATCGCGCCTCTGTTCGCGCTCTTCCTCGCCGCGCTGTTGCTGGGCGAACGCATCCGGCGGCAGGCGATCTGGGCGTCGATGGCCGGCCTCGCCGGCGTTGCGATCATCATGGCCGGCCAGTTTGGACGGGCAAGCTATTCGCAGGACGCCGTGCTGGGCACGGCAGCCGTGCTCGTATCGACGGTGTTCTACGCCTACAATCTGGTGCTCGCCCGGCAACAGGCGCTGCTGGCCAAGCCAATCGAGATCATGTTCTTCCAGAACCTCGCCATTGCAATCATCCTCGGCCTCGCCGCGCCATGGCTCGCCGTCGCGCTGCCGGCCGATCTCTGGCTTCCCCTGGCCGGGGTGACGGCGCTGTCGCTTGTCGGCCAATTCATGATGAGCTGGTCCTACGCCCGCGCCGAAGCGCAATATCTGATCCCGACGGAATATTCGGCCTTCATCTGGGCGGTGGCGCTTGGCTGGCTCATCTTCGACGAGGCGGTTACCTGGACCACGCTGGCAGGGGCATGCCTGATCATCGCCGGCTGCTTGATCGCCATGCGTGCGAACCCGAAACTTGCCGAACCAATCGAGGCAACAATCTGAGGAACTCGCTACGCTTGCGAGTCATCGGCTGCGTCAAGATGCGGGCCTGCGTCAGCTACGCACCCTCGGGTCAGGCCCGTGGGCATGCTTTTGCGCGACCTGCATTGCAAGCTAAAGCCGCCGTCTCGCCTCGAGGCTGCGCGCGGCCTGCTCGATTGCCGCGCGGTCGCCGCCCAGCCTGTCGATCAGCTCCTGCGCCTCATCGCCCGATACGCCGGTGCGCATGGCCAGCACTTCGACCGTCAGAACATCGGAGCTGGCGATCTCGCCGGTTTCAGGCAAGGCATCGTCCGCGGTCAGCGGCAAAGCGGCTTCCCGGTCGATTTCCGCCTCGGCCTGGTGCCAGTGCCGCTCGTGATCGCCGTGCATGCCACCCTCGCGTTGCCAGATCTGGTGTGCCCGCTCCTGGATTTTGTCGTGCCGATCATCGCCCATTTTTCTGCTCCTCCGTTGCGTCCCTCCTTGAACGCCGCACGCGCCCGAACGATCCAAGGAATTTGCGCGATGGCGCGAGACAGACCGGCCTATTCATCGAAGGACCGGGCGTCCGACACCGAGGCCCTGCAAAGGATCAAGGCCCGTCCCGACATCCTGAAAAAGGTGCAGAAGGCAATGCGGCAAGGCATGACGCTGGTCACCACGGACGATTCCAGCAATTCAGGCAACCGCAGCGCCGACAATTTCACGATCTTTACAGGCACGGGCCTGTACTGAGGCAGGTCCCGCAAAAGCGCCCTGCGGATTGCGCGCAGGGTAATCGCATATGGAAGCGCGAAGCCCCCTCTCCGTCTCGGCTTCGCCGAGCCACCTCTCCCCCATTTCATGG
>NZ_PZJX01000047.1 GCF_003034915.1 Mesorhizobium helmanticense
CAAGGGGGGGAGATCGGATGTCGCCCATGCTTTCGCAAATTTTCAACGCTGCAAAGAGTGAGTCGCCGGCGAAGCTGCCAATCTCCCCCCTTGCGGAGGAGATGTCCGGCAGGACAGAGGGGGGTGTGACGGATCGCGACCTTTGCCGCCTACCCCACAAACCCCACGCGTTTGTGGCTGCCATCGCAGAACGGCTTGTTGGCCGAATGGCCGCAGCGGCAGAGGAAGACCTTGGTGGTGCGTGCGATGGTGTGGCCGGTACCGGTGACGATCTCGGCATTGCCTTCGAGCTTCAGCGGGCCGTTGGCGGTGGGCGTAACCGTCAGCGGCCCGTCATGCGCCTCCAGCACCTGCGCCTCCTTCAGCGGCGGCTCGCCGGTGGCGGCGAAGCCGGCCTTGATGTGACTGTTGTCGCAGAACGGCTTATTCTGCGACAGGCCGCAGCGGCAGAGCGTGGCGCGAAAGAACGTCTCGCCGCCAAGCACGATCTCGGCATGCACGGCCAGCGGGCCGTTTTCCCTCACCCGCACGGTGTTGACCACCGGCGGCTTTTCCTGCGGGCCGCCATCCTTCCTGACATAGGTGATGGCGCCGGACGGGCAGCTTTCGGCGATCGCCACGATCTTCTCGACGCTGGCCGCCTCGGGATGGATCCACTGGCCGGGCGCGTTGGGCACGAAGACATGCGGATCGCCCAGCACGCAATTGCGCGAATGGATGCAGCGCCGGCCGGAAAAGCCGACATCGATTTTCTCGCCTTCGACCGTGCCTGCCATGGGTGGGGTCTCCTGTCGGGTTACGCTATGGCCGGGGGTCAGGACGGCGTCAAGCTGGCAGTGCGCGCTCTTGCCTTCTCCCCCTGTGGGAGAAGGTGGATCGGCGCGCAGCGCCGAGACGGATGAGGGGTGTTGGAAGAAACTCAACGCCGCGATCCGTCCAGCACCCCTCATCCGTCGCCTTCGGCGACACCTTTTCCCACAAGGGGGAGAAGTCGCGGTCCTGGCTGTAGAGTTCGACGCGAACGGCGTTGGGATGGCTGTTCCAGATCTCGAAGGTGCTAGATTTTTCATTGCCGGACGTCGTTATCAAGGCATTTGCTTGCATGTGTTAACAGCTTGTTTCACCAAAATCTGTTGATTTTGTTATGTTTTTCATGCGCTATCCACAATTACGCAAATTGCGATAGACACGAATCGGCTTCCGTGTTCCATTTGCATTGCCAGGCCCCGTGGCGGAATTGGTAGACGCAGCGGCCTTTAAAGCCGAAGCCTTCCCGGGCAATGCGGGTTCGAAGCCCGCCGGGGCCACCAAACCTATGAAAGGTAACAGGAAATGGCTGGTAAGACGATGAAGATGATACAGGAGGAACTAACCGCCAAGGAAGAACAACTTCGCATTCTTCAGGCGGAAATCAACCTATTGCGATCACTTCTGGCCAGAGCCAACGGTGATCCAGATCCAACCGTAGCAAGAAAGAGGGCTCCACGTTCCAACGTGAAGAATCTCATTCTTGCCTTGCTTCAGGAAACCGGCACAGCAGGCCTGAACGCAGCGATCGCTGTCGAGATGGCTGAAAAGCGCGGCCAGAAACTCGAACGCGGAAGCGCATCTAGTCTCCTGTCGCGACTTAAGAGCGATGGAACCATCACGTATGACAACGACAGATACCGGTTGAAAGGTATTGAGCCTGAAAACCCTAATTCAACGGGATGGACATCTAATGTCCATCCGCACCCAGCTTCAAAGGGCCTCTTAGGATGATCCTGGCCCTTGTGAAGGCTGTCCCTTGCGCTCAGCAGCTACCAACTAAAGGCGCAAGGGACAGGCTAGTCTCCAAACCAAGGAGCAGCAAAGATGTCCACCCCAGAAGGGGAACTCATCTTTGTCGCGTCTATCCGCCTCCGAAATGGAAAACGGATATTCGCTTCGCAGTTTGGGCTGAAAGCGTTTCCAATCAAAGTTCGTCGGAAACCACCAATTCAGCCTAGGCTGCCGGGTATCTGACGATACCCCTGAAAGGGCGGGCGGATTGTCCGCCCTTTCGTTTTAGGTTGGTGACGCAGACGCTTTCGCGCCGCCTTCCCGGGCTAATGCCACCAGACCTAGGATGACTGTTTCACGTGAATGAATTGCGGTGAAGTCAATTTTGAAGTGAGTCGACTTTGACGACGTTTGCGTTTTTGCGCTGCGAAACTTAGCAATGGTGGATTAGACCTTCCTTGCGCCTTTCAGTGCGGTCAACGATTGGACATTGTCTTCGATGGTCATCGTCGCTGGCGTCGCTATCGACGGTGCCGCGCGCCTGGAATTCGCGTCCAAACCCCTTTCGCGACCAAGCGGGCGCACCCCTCAATCCCCCATCTTCAGCGCCTGGATAAACGCTTCCTGCGGGATATCCACCTTGCCGAACTGCCTCATCCGCTTCTTGCCCTCTTTCTGCTTGTCGAGCAGCTTGCGTTTGCGCGAGACGTCGCCGCCGTAGCATTTGGCGGTGACGTCCTTGCGCAGCGCCGAGATGGTTTCGCGGGCGATGACCTTGCCGCCGATGGCGGCCTGGATCGGGATCTTGAACAAATGGTGCGGGATCAGTTCCTTCAGCTTCTCGCACATCTGACGGCCGCGCTTTTCCGCCGCCGTGCGGTGGACTAGCATCGACAGCGCGTCGACCGGCTCCTCATTGACCAGGATCGACATCTTGACCAGGTCGCCTTCCTTGTAGTCGGTCAAATGATAGTCGAAGGAGGCGTAGCCCTTGGAGATCGACTTCAGGCGATCATAAAAGTCAAAGACGACTTCGTTGAGCGGCAGGTCGTAGGTCAGCATGGCGCGCTTGCCGACATAGGAGAGGTCGGCCTGGATGCCGCGCCTGTCCTGGCAGAGCTTCAGGATGCCGCCGAGATAATCGTCGGGGGTGAGGATGGTGGCGCGGATCCAGGGCTCCTCGATGGCTGCAATCTTGACCACGTCGGGCATGTCGGCCGGGTTGTGCAGTTCCTTGACTGTGCCGTCTGTCAGAGCCAGACGGTAGACGACGGAGGGAGCGGTGGCGATGAGGTCGAGGTTGAACTCGCGCTCCAGCCGCTCCTGGATGATTTCGAGATGCAGCAAGCCAAGGAAACCGCAGCGATAGCCGAAGCCGAGGGCGGCGCTGGTTTCCATCTCGTATGAGAAGGACGCGTCGTTGAGGCGCAGCTTGCCGACGGCGGCGCGCAGATCCTCGAAATCGGCGGCGTCGACCGGGAACAGGCCGCAGAACACCACCGGCTGCGCCGGCTTGAAGCCGGGCAGGGCATGGGCGGTGGCGCGCTTGTCCTCGGTGATGGTGTCGCCGACGCGGGTGTCGGCCACCTCCTTGATCGAGCCGGTGAAGAAGCCGAACTCGCCGGGGCCGAGCTCGTCGACATTGATGCGGGCGGGCGTGAAGACGCCGGTGCGCTCGACCAGATACTTGGCGCCGGTGCCCATCATGCGGATGGTCTGGCCCTTTTTCAGCACGCCGTCGATGATGCGGACCAGCACGATGACGCCGAGATAGGCGTCGTACCAGCTATCGACCAGCATGGCTTTCAGCGGGGCTGATATGTCGCCCTCGCGCGGCGGCGGCAATTGGTGGACGATGGCCTCCAAGACGTCCGGAATGCCGAGGCCGGTCTTGGCCGAGATCAGCACGGCGTTGGAAGCGTCGATGCCGATGACTTCCTCGACCTGCTCGCGGATGCGCTCGGGCTCGGCGGCCGGCAGGTCGACCTTGTTCAGCACCACGACGATCTCGTGGTTGTTGTCGATGGCCTGGTAGACATTGGCCAGCGTCTGCGCCTCGACGCCCTGGCTGGCGTCGACGACCAGCAGCGAGCCCTCGCAGGCGGCCAGCGACCGCGACACTTCATAGGCAAAGTCGACATGGCCGGGCGTGTCGATGAGGTTGAGGATATAGTCCTCGCCATTGTTGGCGCGGTATTTCAGCCGCACCGTCTGCGCCTTGATGGTGATGCCGCGCTCGCGCTCGATATCCATCGAGTCCAGCACCTGCTCCTTCATGTCGCGCAGCTCCAGCCCGCCGGTGGACTGGATCAGCCGGTCGGCAAGCGTGGATTTGCCATGGTCGATATGGGCGACGATGGAGAAATTGCGGATGTGGTCGAGCGGCGTGGTCATGCCGCGCGCTTTAGCAGGGGCGGGTTAAGGGGGCAAGCGGCGGGCGGTGGGGCTTTGAGCTTGCGCGCCCCTTGCCTTGATGATTGGCAAAAGTCGCGGCTTCGTTCCAGCTTGAGTTCCTCGCCCCCACGGAAGTGGGGGAGAGGTGGCTCGGCAAAGCCGAGACGGAGAGGGGGACTGCGCCCTACGAAGCCCCCTCTCCGTCCGCTTCGCGGCCACCTCTCCCCCGCTTCGCGGAGGGCGAGGAACCCAAGTCCTGAGAGGTTGGCGGGGCGGGCGCAAACGCCAGGATGGCCGCGCAAGATCGTTAAAGTTTGATCCACCGGATTAGAGCATAGTTTGCTTGCTGCGTGATAGCTAATGCACGTCATGCCCCTGGGGGAATAAAGAAATGCCGTCTTCAATCTGCCATTTTCTCAAGTCGGAGAAGGGCTCCTTTGCGCCGCTCCTCGTTTTCCTGGCCGTTCCGATCGTCGCCGCCATAGGCTTTTCGGTCGACTATACATCGGCGGTCTCGACCAGGTCGTCGATGCAGAGCGCGCTCGACGCGGCGGCGCTGTCGATCACGACGCTGCCGACAAACACGTCAAAGGCGGACCGTCAGACGAAGATGCGGGAATCCTACGCGGCCAATAGCGGGCAAGGCACAGCGACGCTCGACACCTTCGTCGTAGATAGCGACGGCACCGCCCATATCAATGCTTCGGCGAGCTTCCCCATGCCGACGACTTTCATGTCGATCGCCCGCATCGACAATGTGCAGGTCGACGTCGCGTCGTCGGTGCGCAAGACGCCGGCCCTGATCGAAGCTACGTTCAACGTCGACCACGTTTCAGGCTACTGGAACAAGACGATGACCCTGTACGGCCTTCCGTTCGGGTGGACCTCCTCGACCCTAGCAACAGCCATGATGAAGGTCGACTATAAATACAAGGCGTATAGTTATTCCTATAAGAGCGGGAGCAAGACTTATACCGCCAACGACCCGAAAGGTTACGGCACGACAACTATTTCCACTGTGTCGGGTACAACCGAGAAGCTGGTTCAGACCCAGGTGTGCACGACAACAGGATCAACAACCAATTTCACACCCACTGCGGGCGTTTACAAAAGCACCGCGGTAGCAAAAAGCGGAAATACGAACGGTTCCACCATCTATTTCAAGACGACGTGCGCGACCACGAATGCCGCCGGAAACAGCAGTGGCGCAAAAATCGACGTGAGCATGATGGACAAACTCTATCTACAGATGAATGTGCCGTCCGGACCGGTCAACCCGCTCAAGTCGAACGATGACAAAACGTCGAACCGGCTCTACCTCGGCGCCGGGTACACGACCGATGCACAAAAGGCCCTGAACCCTTCCAAATACCTCCCCGTCGAGGTCAAGAACAACACGGTCGTCGACATCTTCGCCGCTGTGCCCTGCGGCGAGACCAGCGACCAGGCATGGGAAGACGGCGGCAACAATCCGCCACTGCCAGACGTTACGAACGCCGACTTCTTCTACACCGTGACCGGCAAGTGCGCCTTCAACCAGCGGCAGTCGGAGACGGTGCTTACGCAGTAAGGGGCCACTTCTTGCCTTCTCCCCTTGTGGGAGAAGGTGGATCGGCGCGAAGCGCCGAGACGGATGAGGGGTGCTCCAGCCTGGCGCTGGCGTTTGCTCCGGCTTAGCGCCACGGCTGCAAGCCAACGTCGCGCACATAGGCGATAATCGTATCGCAGACGGCGTTCAAGTCCTTCAGAACATCGTCGTTCCAAAAGCGCAGCACGCGAAACCCCCTCGCCTCTAGCTCAGCCTGGCGGATCTTGTCAGGCTCCGACTCGGCGTGCTGGCTGCCATCGATCTCGACGATCAGGCCGGCTTCGAGGCAAACGAAATCCGCGATGTACTTCCCGACCGGAACCTGGCGCCGGAATTTTATCCGATCGAGCCTGCGGTCACGTAACTCGTGCCACAGTCTGCCTTCCGCTTCCGTCATTTCACGCCGAAGTGAGCGGGCAAAGCTGCGTTTGGCTGGCGGAACGGGCTGATGCGGCATGGATTCAGGTTAACCGGCCCCTGCGTTCTGTCCAGCACCCCTCATCCGTCTCGGCGCTGCGCGCCGATCCACCTTCTCCCACAAGGGGAGAAGGCAAGGCGCGCGCCCGATCACGAAGCGGTGAGCGCTGTAACGAAATCCGTGGCGACGACGAAGTGGGGATATGAGCGGCGCATCCAGGCGCCGCGCACCCACGGAGCAAGCCATTGTCGGGATCACAACGCAGAACGCTCGTCGCCGGCGTGCTCGCCGCCTCGATATTGTCCTCGATCGGCGCGGCGGCCGCGCAGCCGCTCACCGTGGTCGAGCTGTTCACCAGCCAGGGCTGCTCGTCCTGCCCTCCCGCCAACGCCAACCTGATCAAGGTCAGGGACAAACCCGGCGTGCTGGCGCTGTCCTTCAACGTCACCTACTGGGACTATCTCGGCTGGAAGGACACTTTCGGCAAAAAGGAATTCACCCAGCGCCAGGTCACCTACGAGCCCTCGCTCGGCCGTTCGGGCCCCTTCACACCGCAAGTGGTGGTCAATGGCAACACTGACGCGGTCGGCGCCGCGCCCGGCGAGATCGAGCAGCTTATTTCCAGCAGCGGCCACCCAAAGGGGCCGGCGCTGTCGCTTGACGGCGGCACGATCAGCATCGGCGCCGGCTCGGCGCCCGGCGGCAAGGCCGATGTCTGGCTGGTGCGCTACGCCAGCGGCGTCGTCGAGGTGCCGGTGGCGCGTGGCGAAAACACCGGCCGCACGCTGCCGCACGCCAATGTCGTGCATTCGCTGACGAAACTGGGCAGTTGGACCGGCGACGCCAAGACGCTGGCGCTGCCCGCAACATCCGGCGGCCTGAGCAGCGCGGTGCTGGTGCAGACGCCGGGCGGCGGGCCGATCCTTGCCGCGGCGACCAACTGAATCCGTCAGGACAAGATCACGCTCAACCAAGATTGCGCAACGCCGCAGGAGCGGCGCCGCATCCACCCGGCCGCAGTGCCATCAACCCCTAGGAGACCACCATGACCAACCGCCTGACCCTGCCGGCACTCGCTTTCGCGCTGTGCTCGACCGCGCTGTTTGCCGGAACGGCCGCACGCGCCGAAGATGCGATGAAGCCGGCCGATGCGATGGCCACCGAAGCCATGAAGCCGGCAACGGATGCGATGAAGCCGGCCGACCCGATGGCAACGAATGCCATGAAGCCGAAGACGGATGCCATGAAACCGGCCGACCCGATGGCAACGGACGCGATGAAGCCAGCCGACCCGATGGCAACCGACGCAATGAAGCCCGCCGACGCAATGGCGCCGGCCAAGTAAGCGCGAGGCGCTCCCTGTCCGGGCCGGGGGTTCCCTGCCCGGGCAGGCTGGCGCGCACGGCCCCGCACGCACGGCCAATACGCACGGCAATGTGAAACCGCGGCGCATCGCGCTATCGTATAGTCATCCACCATCATGGGAGATCATGACATGTCCGGAAAACCAGTGAACGGAACCTTCGCAAAGAGCGCGCTGGCTGCGCTGGTGCTTGCGGCGGCGGCCGCCGCCTTCTGGCAGACGCCGGCGATCTCGGCCGAGGAGGCGGTGGTGATCCCGCCGCCGGCGATGGACGAGAAAGCCGCCCCCGGCACCGAAAAGGCGGTCTTCGCCGGCGGCTGCTTCTGGGGCGTGCAGGGCGTGTTCCAGCACGTCAAGGGCGTGACCAGGGCGGTCTCCGGCTATGCCGGCGGCGAAAAGGACACTGCCGTCTACGAGACGGTCGGCAGCGGCCGCACCGGGCACGCCGAATCCGTGGAGATCACCTATAAGCCGTCGGAGGTGACCTACGGCCAGTTGCTGCAGGTGTATTTCTCGGTCGCGCACAACCCGACGCAGCTGAACTTCCAGGGTCCGGACAGCGGCACCCAGTACCGCTCGACGGTCTTTGCCGAAAACGACGCGCAGAAGAAAATCGCCGAGAACTACATCGCCCAGCTCGACAAGGCGAAGGTGTTTCCGAAGCCGATCGTGACCACGCTGGAGACGGGCAAGACCTTCTACCCGGCCGAGGACTACCACCAGGACTTTCTGACGCTGAATCCGACCTATCCCTACATCGTCTACAACGACCTGCCCAAGGTCGAGAATCTGAAGTCGCTGTTCCCGCAGCTCTACAGCGACAAGCCGGTGCTGGTGATGGCCGCCAACAAGAGCTGAGGTTCGCCGAACGCCGGCGGGACAGTACCCCCCTCTGGCCTGCCGGCCATCTCCCCCTCAAGGGGGGAGATCAGCTGTTCCCGCGTTGTGCGCACTCTGCAGCTTTAGCGACTCGCGAAGCCGGCCGAGCGAGTAATCTCCCCCTTGAGGGCAGGGCAGAGGGGGGTCGGCGCGACCGGACGCGGCCTACGCCCCTTTTTCCACGGCAGGCTACAGCGCACCTTTTCCAGCGTCGCCCTGGCCCCGGCCGATGTCGGGTCGGGCTCGCGATACTGCGCCGAGCCCCGCGGCGGGTAAGCGTGGGTGTTGTTGCTCTAGTCGTAGGTCAGGTCCGTCGCCTTGCCGCCAAAGACGCGATAGGCATAGAAGGAATAGAAGATGATGATCGGCAGCACGACCACCGTGCCGGCCAGGATGATGGCGAGGCTTTCGGGCGCGGAAGCCGCCTGCCAGATGGTCAGACGATCGGGCACGACGAAGGGGTAGAACGACCAGGCGAGCCCGGCGAAACCGAGCGCGAAGATCGCCGCCAGGGTCAGGAACGGCGTCAGCGCATGGCGGTCATCGGGCTTCGGCAGATGGAAGGTCTGCCGCCACAGCCAGGCGAACAGCACCGCCGACAGGATCGGCAGCGGCGACAGATAGAGCATTTCAGGCCAGAGGAACCATTTGTCGAAGATGCGCGGGCTGGCGAAGGGGGTGGCGAGCGACACCGCGGCCATGCCAAGCGCCGCCAGCACGAGCGCGGTACGCAGCCACCGCACCGCCTTCTTCTGCAATTCGCCTTCGGTCTTGTAGATCAGCCAGGCCGCGCCCATAGCCGCATAGGCGGCGGCGAGGCAGAGCGCCACCAGCGCGCCGAAGGCCATGCCGCCCAAGCCGACATCGAGGCCGAGCACATAGACGCCGAGCATATAGCCTTGCGCCAGCGAGGCGATGAGCGAGCCGATGAGGAAGATGCGGTTCCAGCGATGCTTCTTGCCGGCCGGCACCTTGGCGCGGAAATCGAAGGCAACGCCGCGCAGGATGAGGCCGAGCAGCAGCAGGAACACCGGAATGTAGAGCGCGGTGAGGATGGTGCCGTGCGCCAGCGGGAAGGCGACCAGCAAAAGGCCGACGGCCAGCACCAGCCAGGTCTCGTTGGCGTCCCAGAACGGGCCTATTGCCGCGATCATCGTGTCCTGCTCGGCATCATCGGCGGCGGCGAACAGGATGCCGATGCCGAGGTCGAAGCCGTCGAGGATGACGTAGATCAGGATGGCGAGGCCCATCAGGCCGGCGAAGATGAGGGGCAGCAGGGTTGGCCAGTCGTAGCTCATGGATATCTCCCTACTCCTCGGCCGCCGGTTGCGACAGCGCCGCGTTCATGACGCCGGGCAGTGGCGAGGCGTCGCCATCCTTCGCCGCCTTCAGCGCCAGATGCACCAGCACGCCGAGATAGGCGATCAAAAGCAGCACATAGAGGACGAGATAGACGGCAAGCGTCAGCGCGACATGGCTGCCGGCGACCGGGCCGACCGCGTCAGCGGTCTTCAGCACGCCGGTGACCAGCCAGGGCTGGCGGCCGATCTCGGTGGTGTACCAGCCGGCCAGCGTCGCCAGCCAGCCGGACAGCGCCATCGGCACCATCAGCAGCGCCAGCGGTTTCGGCAGGCTGTGGTGGCGCTTGAGGAAGAAGGCCGCCGACCAGGAGACGATCAGCATCAGGATGCCGGTGCCGACCATGACGCGAAAACCCCAGAACACCGGGAAGACCGGCGGATGATTGCCGGGATAGTCGTTGAGGCCCGGCACCACGCCGCTGCTGCTGTGGCGCAGGATAAGGCTGGCGCCGTCGGGGATGGCGAGCTCGAACCTGTTCTCCTTGGCCGCCTCGTCGGGAAGCGCGAACAGGACCAGCGGCACGTTGGGGCCGGTGTTCCAGTTTGCCTCCATGGCGGCGATCTTCTGCGGCTGATGCTCCAGCGTGTTCAGGCCATGCTGGTCGCCGGCGAAGATCTGGATGGGGATCAGGATCGCCGCGGTGAAGACGCCGGTGCGCAATGCCTTCCACATCGATTCCGAACGGTCGCCATAGAGGTAGCGCAGTGCCGACAGGCCGGCGATCAGGAAGGAGACCGTCAGGCCCGAGGCCAGCAGCATGTGGACCAGCCGGTAGGGCATGGACGGGTTGAAGACGATCGCCCACCAGTCGACCGCGTGGGCGACGCCGTCGCGCATCTCGAAGCCGGCCGGCGTCTGCATCCAGGAATTGAGCGCGATGATCCAGAAGGCGGAGAAGGTGGTGCCGCCGGCCACCAGCACGGTCGCCAGCGTGTGGATGCGGTTGGAGACGCGGCGGAAGCCGAACAGCATGATGCCGAGGAAGGCCGCCTCGAGGAAAAAGGCGGTGAGGATCTCGTAGGCCAGCAACGGCCCGGCGATATTGCCAACGGTTTCCATGTAGCCCGGCCAGTTGGTGCCGAACTGGAAGCTCATGGTGACGCCGGAAACCACGCCCATGGCGAAGGAGAGCGCGAATACCTTCACCCAGGTGAAATAGGCGCGCATCCAGGCGGAATCGCCCGTTGCGTTGTAGCGCAGCTTGAAGAACAGCAGCACCCAGCCAAGTGCAATAGTGATCGCCGGAAACAGGATATGAAACGAAATATTCGCGCCGAACTGAATGCGCGACAAAATGAGCGGGTCCATGGTGGGCTCCGGCTGCTGCTTATGCCGGAAAGATAGGCCGGATACACTGAGCGGTCAAAGCGGCGTGGCGTCACGCGAGGCGGAACGCCGCAGCATTTTGCGCAAAGCGTCAGCGCATCGGTCGAGGCGATAGGGAATGAATGTCCAGAATTGTCAGGAGCGGCATTGACTTCCGGTTTCGCGCACCGACATTCAGCGGACTAAAATCAACAGTTCCCCTTTCAAGCAGCCGTTTTCAGCCATGCCCTCCATCATTTCCATTTCCGGGGTCACCAAGACCTACGCCACCGGCTTCAAGGCGCTGAAGGAGATCAACCTCGATATCGAGCGCGGCGAGATCTTTGCGCTGCTCGGGCCGAACGGCGCCGGCAAGACGACGCTGATCTCGATCGTCTGCGGTATCGTCAACCGCTCGTCGGGAACGGTCACGGTGGACGGCCATGACATCGGCCGGGATTATCGCGCGGCGCGCAGCCTGATCGGGCTGGTGCCGCAGGAGCTGACCATCGACGCGTTCGAGAGCGTATGGGCGACGGTCAATTACAGCCGCGGCCTGTTCGGCAAGCCGGCGAACCCGGCCTTCGTCGAAAAGGTGCTGCGCGATCTCTCGCTGTGGGACAAGAAGGACGCCAAGGCGATCACGCTGTCGGGCGGCATGAAGCGGCGGCTGATGATCGCCAAGGCGCTGTCGCATGAACCACGGGTGCTGTTCCTCGACGAACCGACCGCCGGTGTCGACGTCGAATTGCGCCAGGACATGTGGGCGATGGTGCGCCGGCTGCGCGAGGACGGGGTCACCATCATCCTGACCACGCACTATATCGAGGAGGCCGAAGCCATGGCCGACCGTGTCGGCGTCATCAATCGCGGCGAGATCGTGCTGGTCGACGGCAAGGCCGAACTGATGCGCAAGCTCGGCCGCAAGCGGCTGGTGCTGGAATTGCGTGCGCCGCTGGCCAGCATCCCCGAGGCGTTTTCGCGTTATGCGCTGGAGCTGTCGCCGGACGGCGGGCAACTGACCTATACCTATGACAACCAGAGCGAACGCCCGGGCGTGGCCTCGCTGCTCCGCGACCTCGAAGCCGCCGGCATCCAGTTCCGCGATATCGACACGCAAAACAGCTCGCTCGAGGAGATCTTCGTCAATCTTTTGAGGCAAGAAGCATGAATTTGCGCGCAGTCTGGGCGATCTACCGGGTTGAGATGGCGCGCGCCTTCCGCACCGTGCTGCAGAGCATCATCTCGCCGGTCATCTCGACATCGCTCTATTTCGTCGTCTTTGGCTCGGCCATCGGCTCGCGCATCACCGAGATCGACGGCATCAGCTACGGCGCCTTCATCGTGCCGGGGCTGATCATGCTGTCGCTCCTGACGCAGTCGATCTCCAATGCCTCCTTCGCCATCTATTTCCCGAAATTCGTCGGCTCGATCTACGAATTGCTGTCGGCGCCGGTGTCCTATCTGGAGATCGTCATCGCCTATGTCGGGGGTGCCGCGACCAAGTCGATCATCCTCGGCCTGATCATCCTGGCGACCGCGTCGCTGTTCGTGCCGCTGACCATCCTGCACCCGTTCTGGATGCTTGCCTTCCTGGTGCTGACGGCGGTGACCTTCAGCCTGTTCGGCTTCATCATCGGCATCTGGGCCAAGAGCTTCGAGCAATTGCAACTGGTGCCGCTGCTGATCATCACGCCGCTGACCTTTCTTGGCGGCAGCTTCTATTCGATCAACATGCTGCCCGACGTCTGGCGCACGGTGACGCTGTTCAATCCGGTGGTCTATCTGATCAGCGGGTTCCGCTGGAGTTTCTACGGCAAGTCCGACGTCTCGGTCGGCATCAGCCTCGGCATGACGGTGGTGTTCCTGCTCATCTGCATAGCGATCGTCGCCTGGATCTTCAGGACCGGCTACCGGCTGAGGAACTGACGGATTGGCTGAGGGCAATCGCCGCCTTCACGGAACCCATGTCCTGCTCAAATCGCCTTGATCAGGCGCAGCAGGCCCAGCATCTCGATACAGGTCCCCTTGCGGAAGGCGATGTAGGCCGGCTCCTCGATGCCGTGGAAGCGGCGCTTGAAGGCCGCCTGGCCCTGCAGATTGAACTTGCTGCGGTTGACCCATGGCGAATCATAGGCGCGCTGGAAGGTGTTGCGCCAGAATTGGTTTTCGGCAAAGCCGCTCGGTTCGATGTCGACAAGCGGCGACAGGCCGAGCGTAACGACGGAAATGCCCTCCTCGCGAAAACGGTCGACGGCGAATTTCGTCAGGCCGATCTCGGCATGCGGCGTGGCTGCGACATGCTTGCGCTTGAACGCGGTGGTGTAGCCGATCACCTTGCCGCCGCTGAACAGGGGATCGAAGTCGAGCAAGGCGACAAGCTCGCCATCGGGACCATGGAGGACGAAGCGGCGCATGTCGACGCCGAGATGATCGCTGAAGGGGCGGTTGAGGAAGCCCATCTCCCAGCGCTTGACGATGCGGTCGGCCCGCCAGTTCTGCGACAGCCGCTGGATTTCATCGAGAAAGACGGTGCGCTTGTCCTCGTCGAGGGAAAACCCTTTCTTCAACAGCCAGCGCTCGGAATAGCGCACGGTTTCGTTGCGCTTTCCTGAAAAATCATGGGCGGGCAGGACCAGCCGTGTGTCGATGCCGAGACGATTGACTTGGTAGCCGAGCCCGGCCAGCACGCGGGCCGTCTCCTCGCCGATCTGCACGAACCAGGGGCTGCCGGCGGCCTCCACGAAGCGCCTGATATAATCGGGCCGATCGGGCGGATGAACCACCGGGTCGCCGAGCGCGAAATGATGCTTCATCTTGGTGCCGAAGGCGATGTAGCCGTCGGCGTCGCCAAAATAGGACAGCTTTTGCTGGACGGCGGTCGAATAGGCGAGCGAAAAATCCCCATGCCGGCGCACCAGCGCCAGGCGCTCGACATGCGTCAGTTCCTGCCGCTCGACCTTGGGTGCCGCGCCCTCCAGCAGGCGGTCGAAATGAATGCGCAAGGAGGGCATGGTCGAGGTCCGCGTGCCGCTTGGGTAATGGAGGCCAGCCCACGGCCTCGAATCAGTCGCCTTGGCGCGATTGATTACCGATCATATCGCGCAAGCGCCATATAGGGTGCAATCGGCGCTGACTGAAGGGGAAATCTCCGCCAAATGGCGGCGGATGGCAGCAGCCCCATCACAGAGGAGTGATCAGCCGGATCGGGTAGCGCCTTGTGACCTGGCCTTTGACTTTCCATATGCTGTTATATATCATGTTATTGTTTAACTTGGATGCGTTTGATCATGGAAGACATCATACGGTCTCTTGGCTTCCTGTGCCTGGGCAGCAGGCTGAAGCGTATAGGCGAGCAATTGCAGGCGGATACGCAGCGGGTGCTCGATCGCTTGGAGGTTCCGGTCCAGTCGAGCCAGTATCCGCTCCTGGCCGCGCTCGACAGGCTCGGCCCTCTGCCCGTTGGTGAACTGGCACAGGCTCTCGGGATTGCGCAGCCGGGCATCACGCGAAGCGTGGCGCTGCTGGCAGAACTGGGACTGGTCGAAGTCGGCCAGTCGAACAACGACCAACGGCGCAGGATTGTCTCGCTCACCGGGAACGGTCGACGGCTTGTCGATGTTGCCAAGCGCGACGTCTGGCCGCGCATCGAGAAAGCCGTCGCTGATTTGTGCGCTGACCTTTCAGGGCCGCTTCTCGATCAGCTGGCCGCAATCGAGGACGGCCTCGCCGCGGCTCCTATCGACCGTCGTGTACAAAATGCCATCGATGCCGTGCCATGAACCATGTCCTCGACCGTCCCATCTGGAGCGCGCTTGCGACGCGACATCAGGCCTTTGCGCAAGGTGACAGCCTCGCCAGGCGATACCTGCCGTCGATCGTTCCTTTTGCCGCAACCGCAGCGGACGACGCGGAAAGCCTGCGGGCGCTGAGCCGGCTTGTTCCCCCGCTCGAAAGCGCGATCCTCGTCCAGGCTGACGCAATCACCTTGCCCGCGGAGCTTTGCGCGACGTCGACCGCGTCCCTGGTGCAGATGATTGCCGAACGGCCGGTGCGGACCGTGTCCGACGAGCGTGTGCAACGACTGACGCAACACGACGCGGCCGAGATGCTCGCCCTGGCAACAGTCACCAAGCCCGGCCCATTCACGCTGGAGGCGCTGAGCCTCGGCGATTTCTGGGGCGTGAAGATCAAGGGCCGACTTGCGGTGATGGCCGGCGAACGCATGAAGCAGCCTGGCCATAGCGAGCTCAGCGGCGTGTGCTCGCATCCGGACTTTCGCGGCGGCGGCCTGGGCAGGCTGTTGTCCCTGTTCGTGGCAAACCGGATCATGGCGCGCGGCGAAGTTCCCTATCTCCACGCCTACGCCACCAACGTCGCAGCCATAACACTGTACGAGTCCATCGGCTTCCGGTTGAGAAGCAGGATGAATATGGCCGTGATCCAGCGCACCGACCAGGTGGTCGGCGCATAAAGGCGGATGCATCCCGCGCAAGGCTGTAGGAAGGATTTCGTATTGCAGAAGCCCTTCCTTGAGAAGGCAAGCAAAGCCTCCCCGCGCGTCAGACCGCGATCTTGCCGCCGCCCTGCCTGGTGATGGCGACGACCGACGGCCGCACCGGCATGTCAGGCTTGAAGTCGGGCCAGCGGGTGGACAGGTCCTCATAATAGGACGGGCGGCCGAAAGGCTCCCAGTCCTCGCCGCCGTCGGCAGGATGCTGGACGGCGACGAAGGCGGTCTGGTCGTCCGGCGTGAATAGCGGACCGCACATTTCGGCGCCGATCGGCACGCGGAAGAACAGTTTCGAGGTCGCCCGCGCCGCGCCTTCGGTGTCGACCGCCCACAAGCCATCGGTGCGGCCGGTGGCTTTCGGGCCCTGGCCGTCGGTCGCGACCCAGAGGCGGCCGGCGGAATCGACCGCGCAATTGTCCGGCATGCCGAACCAGCCATTGGCCGTGGTCGCGGTCGAGAAGGTGGCGCCGACTTCGGCCACCGAGGGATCGCCGCATTTCAGCAGCACTTCCCACTTGCCCTTGGTGGCGGTGAAGTCGCCGCCGTCCTCTGATATCTCGATGATGTGACCAAAGGCGTTTTCGGCGCGCGGATTGGCGGCGTCGACCTGGTCGGCCTTGCGCTTGGAATTGTTGGTCAGCATGACATAGACCTTGCCATTGACGGCATTGGGCTGGATGTCTTCGGGACGGTCCATCTTGGTGGCGCCGAGAAGGTCGGCGGCGCGACGTGTCTCGATCAGCACATCGGCCTGGCTGGCAAAGCCGTTCTCGGCGGTCAGCGGGCCCTGGCCAAAGACGACCGGCAGCCATTCGACCGAACCGTCCTCGGCGAATTTGGCGACGTGGAGCGTGCCGTCGTCGAGCAGATCCATGTTGGCGGCGCGGTCGTTCGGGTTGAACGTGCCCGTGGTGACGAATTTATAGACGTAATCGAAGCGCTCGTCGTCGCCGAGATAGAAAACGACGCGGCCATCCTTGGCGACGATGGATTCGGCGCCCTCGTGCTTGAAGCGACCCATGGCGGTGCGCTTCTTCGGCGTCGAGGTCGGATCGTTGACGTCGACCTCGACGATCCAGCCAAAACGATTCGGCTCGTTCGGCTCCTTGCCGAGGTCGAAACGGTCGTAATGCGCCGCCCATTCATAGGCGCCTTCGGGAATGGCCAAGCGCTTGTAGTTGGCGACTTCCTTGTGACCTTCCGGCAGTTCGCCCGAGAAATAGCCATGGATGTTTTCCTCGGCCATGACATAGGTGCCCCAGGGCGTTACGCCGCCGGCGCAGTTGTTGACGGTGCCGATGACTTTCGTGCCGGTCGGGTCGGCGCTGGTCTTGACGCGGTCGTTGCCGGCGACCGGACCGGACAGCTGCATCTCGGTGTTGGAGGTGATGCGGCGGTTGAGCTTGCCGTCGCGCACCACTTGCCATTTGCCTGCCTCCTTGCGGATTTCGACGACGGTGCCGCCGTGCGCGGCCATCTCGACATCGACCTGTTCCTTGCCGAGGGGGGCGACTTCGAGCTCTTTCTTGCCGTCCTTCTCGACGATCTTGACGATACCCGGGAACATCAGATGCGAATTGGTGTATTCGTGGTTGACCACGAGCAGGCCATGCTCGGCCGAGCCGTCGATCGGGATATAGCCGACATAGTCGTTGTTGTAGCCGAACTGCCTTGCCTGGGCCTCGGCCGACTGCTTGGTCGGATCGAAGTCCGGCGAATCGGCAAACAGCGGATCGCCCCAACGCAGCAGCACGTCGGCGTCGTAACCGGGCGCCACATGATGCTTGTCGTCGATGCCTGCTTCGAGCTCATCGAAGGTGAAAGCCGAGCCTTCGGCGGCGCGGGCATTGTCGGCGGTGATCAGCGCCAGCGGGCTGACGGTGGCGGCAATGGCGGTGACCGCGAGCGATCCCTGCAGGAAACCGCGACGCGAGAAGCGCGTGGCGATGATCTCGCCCATGGTGCGGTTGTCGGTGAGATTGGTGGCCGGGCCGTCGCTTTCCTCAAGCAGGCTGGTGCGGAATCGGGTGTCGGGGGAGCGATGTTCGGTCATGGGTTGCCTCTGGCTTCTTGGAGTGGCTGGAGCATTCTACCTGATCGACCCCGTATAGGCGGCAGATCACAGGATGATGACGCGCCGGCTAATTTCCGCTCCGATTTTCGTGTGCCCTGTCAGCCCGGCTTGACCGCGGCCGCTGCTTCGGAAACAAGGTCTGCGACAGGCGTGGGTAGGACCGCATCTAGGGGGACGGGAATTGAGTTTCTGGGGACTGGTACAGCTCGGCATTTCAACGTTGATCTTCCTGCTGGCGGCGGCGGCCGCCAAGCAATGGGGGCTGGCGCCAAGCCTCGGCAAGATCGTGCTGACGCTCGTGCTCTATTCGCTTGGCAATCTGGTGATGCTGAGGCTGGTCCGCGAGTTCGGCATGTCGGTGTCGTTCAGCCTGTCGGCCGTCATCCAGCTGGTGTCGGTGAACGTGGTGGCGCTGGCCTTCTTCGGCGAGCAGTTGAACACCTTGCAGGCGACCGGCGTCGTGCTCGCCATCGCGGCCGTGGCGCTGATCACGCTCGGGCCCTATTTGCAAAGGCTGTAGTTGAATTGCGGACGACAGGCGCGATGAAGCACTCGCTGCTCAACTGGATCGAATTCCCGGTGCTGCTGGCCGGCGTGATCATTGCCGGAGGGCTGTGGGGGTTCGAGGAATTGATGGAAATGGCGCGCGCCACCACGCCGCACGCCTTCGATACCGAAATCCTGCTCGCCTTCCGCGAAGCGGGCCAGCCCGACAATCCGATTGGTCCGGCATGGCTGGAAGGAGCGATGCGCGACATCACCAGCCTCGGCAGCTCCAGTGTTCTGGTGCTGATCACGGCAGCGGTGATCGTCTATCTGCTGCTGATCCGCCAGTCCGGAACGGCGCTGCTCATATTCGTGGCGGTGGCGGGCGGGCAGGTGCTGTCGAGCCTGCTGAAGGTCGGGGTCGACCGGCCCCGCCCTGAACTGGTTTCGCACCTCGTCAATGAGACCTCGCTGTCGTTCCCGAGCGGCCATGCCATGCTGTCGGCGGTGACCTATCTCACGCTCGGCTCGCTGGCGTCCCGCTTCCTTCATGGGCGGATGACGAAGACCTATGTGCTCGGCCTCGCGGTGCTGACGACGGTGCTGGTCGGCATCAGCCGCGTCTATCTCGGCGTTCACTGGCCGTCGGACGTGCTGGCCGGCTGGTGCGCCGGCTTCGCCTGGGCAATGCTGTGCTGGCTGGTGGCGCGCTTCCTGCAGCGGCGCAAAGTGGTGACCGATGATGAGTGATTGGGCGGTAGCGCGCAAGGTTTGAGCGAGGCCTCGATGTTCCTCTATCTGCGCGAGCTTGAGGAGCTCGGCCGTATTGCGCTCAGCCGAGTTCTTGGGCGAGTCCGATGAGAAGCCCTTCAGGCCCACGGATGTAGCAGAGCCGATACGCGTCTTTGTACTCGACTACTTCGCCTACGAGCTGCGCGCCGCGCGTGCGGAGCCTTTCAAGCGTCCCGTCGATATCGTCCACGGTGAACATGACGCGGAGGTAGCCCAGGGCGTTGACCGGGGCGTTCCGGTGATCCGCGACGACAGGCGGCATGAGGAAGCGGGAGAGCTCGAGCCGGCTGTGGCCGTCCGGTGTGCGCATCATGGCAATCTCGACATGCTGATCGCCCAGTCCAGTGACACGTCCGGCCCATTCTCCTTCTATCGTGGCCCGCCCTTCGAGCTCGAGGCCGAGTTCGCGAAAGAAATCAATCGCCCCTCCGAGATCTTCAACGACGATTCCTACGTTGTCCATCCGCTTGAGCGCCATGTTTCCAATCTCCAACGTGTCGTTGCAATCCAAAAGGTGTCGCCTACTCCCCCCAACACCGATGGATGATGCCATGTGGACGCGCGGTCGTGTCCACATGGCAGCATCCAGGCCCGGTTCACTGCTGTCCAAATCAAAGCTTGAATCATGGGCCACCTCAAACCGCTGCCCCACTTTCAAACGGTCTCTTGGACGGCTGCTACTCTGTAACTTTCGTTTCCGGCTCGGCGGCCTTGTCGTCCCAGACCATCTCCCGGTAGTCGAACCCGTATTCCAGCGTCGGCTTGACGATGCGGAAATAGGGCGACAGGTCGAAGTCGCGTGGCGTGTACAGCGAATGGTGGCGGATGTGCAGGATTTCCTTGCGCATGTAGCTCGACTGCGCCGAGGCGCGGCCGGGTGCGCGGGTGATCTCGGGCAGGATCGGATAGCGGATCTGGCCATAGGCCTCGGCGATCAGCGTCGAGCAGATGGCCCGGGTCGGGTCGCCAGATCCGAAAGCCAGCATGCGGCGCCGCCAGCGCACCGGCACCGGTGGCGTCGGCAGGAAATAGCGCAGCATGTCGAAGATGTTCTTCAGGTCGTATCTGAGGCCGAGCTTGCCGATCATGAAGGCGACGACCTTGTCGCGGTCTTCCGGCGACAGCCCGCTCGCCCGGCAGATGCGGGTGTTGTAGGTGCGGTAGCGCGACAGCGGCACGGCGACGCAGCCCTCGCCAAGCGTGACCTCGATCAGGCGGCGCCGCTCCGATCCGTCCGCCGGTTCCGGCAAGGCATCTCCGACATAGAAGGCCGCATGCGACCAGGTCGACTGCGTCAGGTACTTGATCGCCGCCGAGATCTTCTGATTGCCCTCGATGAGCAGGATGTCGCCGGGCTCGAGCGTGCGGCGCAGCGTTTCGGCATCGGACGGCGTGTAGGGCTCATAGCCGGAGGATTCCTCCTGCAGCCGGCCGGCAAGCCAGCGGCCAAGTCGGTCCAGAAGCGTGTCGCCGGGCTCGGTCATGGTGGATGGCGATTAGCATGGGCCGGCGGGGGGACGCCAGTGCGCCGGCGCTCTGTCAGCCGGCGGCGCCGGGCGCGGCAACCTCTTTCTGCGGCGCTCCGGCCAGATCCTCGCGCACCTTGCGGGCAAGTTTCCTGGTCGAGCGCTTGGGGCTGTCGCCGAACAGCTCGGTCGCCTCGGCAAGACAGGTCTTTCTCAGGCTTTTTTCCGAGCGTTTCAGAAGCTTGCCCAGCAGCCGCGTTTCCTGGCGAGAGCCAAGCGGCTGGTCGTCGGCATCGAGAAGCGCGCGCATGACGAAGACGTCGTGCAGCTCGCCCAGCCGCTCACCCAATCCGTCGACCGCCTTGCGCCGCGCCTTGATCGGCGTCGGCCACAGCCTGCCAAGCAGCGACAAATGCATGCCGTGGGTCTTGGCTGCCTTGCGCAGGTCGTGGAAATCGTCGGCTTCGCCGCGCGAGCCTGCCTTGTCCAGCGCCTTCCTGGCGCGGCGCAAGGTGGCGCGGGCGCCCTCGGCAAGCACATCGGCCGCCTGCTCCGGCTGGTCGGGCAAGACAAGGCTTTCGACCCGGCTGATGCCTTCCTGGCAAGCCGCGGTCGCGGCACCCACCGCTGCGCTAAGCCCAGCGCCGCCATGCAATTCCTGCTGGCGGGCGACAAGCCTGTCGCGGACGTCATCGAGACCGCCGCCGGCGGTCTGTTCGGGAAAGCTTGCCGCCAGCCGGTCGATGGTCTCGACCAGCGCGGTCGCCTCGCGTGGGCCTGACAGCAGAGCCGACACCTGGCGGTAGCACTGGTTCTCGGTCTGACAGAATGTTTCGTCGCCGGAACGGACCAGGCGCAGCAAGGCGCGGACGCTTTTGAGCCGTTTGCGGCACTTGTGCAGCGCCTGCTCCGGCCTTTCGTGCGCGGTGTTGAGATGGATGAGTGCCTTGCCGATTTCCTCGACGAGAATCCGCCTGACCTCGCCGGTCAGCGGCAGGCGTGGATCAATGCGAAAACTCATGCCGCGATCTCCGGAAGCCCCCCAAGGGCGAGCGACGCGTTGTAAAACCCCTGCTCGCCGGTGACTTCGCGGCCGAGCCAGTCTGGCAGCATCTCGTCCGGCACATCCTCCGGGGTCTCGAGTTCGGCAACCACCAGCCCCGCCAGCACCCCGCCGAAAACATCAACTTCATAGAGATAGCCGCGATGCCTAACATGGTGGCGTGTCTTCTCGATGACACGTCCGATGGCGAAGGCCAGCATCTCCTCCGCGTCGGCCAAGGGGATCGGAAATTCGAATTCGTCGCGCTCGCGGGCCTTCGTGCCGAATTTGAGCGTCAGCTTTGCCGAGGCATTGTCGCTGATGCGCACACGCACCGTGCGACCCGGCGCTGCGGCAAGGTAGAACTGGCGAATGCGGATATCCGCCTCGGCCAGGTCCCGCCACTGGGAACCGGAGACCAGGAACTTGCGTTCGACTTCCTTGACCATGGCCGCGCACTAAAGCGCGCCGGACCGAACATGGCAAGACCGGACAAGGCGAGTCGCAGCCGGAAAGTCGACTTGACTTTAATCATTCGATTGATTAAATTCTTGATATGAAGAAACTCCCGAACGCCAAGACCCCGCGTCGCGAGACATCTCCTGCCGAGATGACACGCGCGGCACTGGTCCGCGCGGCGCTCAAGCTGTTCGGACGGCATGGCTTCGACGGTACCTCGACGCGCGAAATCGCGGCCGAAGCCAAGGCCAATATCGGCTCGATCGCCTATCATTTCGGCGGCAAGGAAGGGCTGCGCGCGGCGGCGGCCGACTATATCGTCGAGACCATCCAGACCATTGCCGGCCAGGCGATCGGCAATCCGCGTGCGGCAAGCGATTCCAAAGGGGGCGATTCCAAAGGGGGCGATGCAGAAGCCGCGCGGGCACAACTTCTCACCGCACTGGAGCGGATGGTGGCCTTCGTCGTGGCGAGGCCGGAAGCGGGCGAGATCGTCCAGTTCGTGCTGCGCGAACTTTCGCACCCGACGGCGGCGCTCGACCGCATCTATGACGGCGTCTTCGAGCCGACGCATCGCAGGCTCTGCCTGATCTGGGAACAGGCGACGGGCGAGGCGGCCGAAAGCGAAACGACGCGGCTCACCGTGTTCACGCTGATCGGCCAGGTCATCTATTTCCGCATCGGCCGCGAGGCCGTCATGCGCCGCATGGGCTGGCGCGAGATCGGCGACGCCGAGGCCGCCAAGGTGGTGGCGGTGGTATCGAACAATCTTGAGGCCATATTGGCCGCCCGCAAGGATCCTGAACCATGAGTTTGCTGTGCTCCCTGCCGCTAGCCGCCCAGCTGTTCAGCGCCTGCGCGCCGGCAGCACCGCTTGCCGTCGGCTATGTCGAGGGCGACTATGTGCTGCTGGCGCCGATTGAAGTGGCGCAGGTCGAGACCGTTGCGGTGAGGCGCGGCGACCGCGTCATGCCGGGCACGCCTGTGGTGACGCTGGAAAGCGCCGACGCGAAAATCGCCGTCGCGCAGGCCGAGGCGGCTCTCGCTCAGGCGCAGGCGCAACTCGCCGATCTCAAGGTCGGCAAGCGGCCGGAAGAGATCGCGGTGCTGAAAGCGCAAGTCGACATGGCGAAAGCCCAGGCCGCCGACGCCAAGCGCAGATACAGCCGCGCCAGCGACCTGTTCAAGCGCGGCACCGGCACGCAGGCCGATTTCGACACCGCCTCCGCCACGCTGGAGACGGCCAATGCGCAGGTCGGCCAGGCGGAGGCCAATCTCGCCGTTGGCGGGTTGCCGGCGCGGCCGGAGACGATCAAGGCCGCCGACAATCTGGTCAGCCAGGCGCAATCGGCGTTAGGGCAGGCCAAGTGGCGGCTGTCGAAGCGCGTGCTGGCGGCGCCGTCGCCCGGCCGCGTCAACGACGTGATCCGCAATCCGGGCGACACGGCCGGTCCGACCGCGCCTGTCATCTCAATGCTGCCGGACGGCGCGGTGAAGCTCAGCGTCTACGTGCCGGAAAGCGCGTTCTCGTCGGTGAAGGTCGGCACGCTGCTAGGCGTCCATTGTGACGGCTGCGGCCCGGATTTGAAAGCGCGGGTCAGCTACGTGTCGCCGGACCCTGAGTTCACGCCGCCGGTGATCTACTCGCTCGAGAACCGGCAGAAGCTGGTCTATCTGGTCGAGGCGCGGCCGGAAGGCGATGCCGGTCCGCTGCAGCCGGGGCAGATCGTCGATGTCGATCTGGCGGACATCGGAAAATGAACGTCATCGACGTGCATGGGCTGGTCAAGCGCTTCGGCGACAAGACCGTCGTCGACCACGTGACGATGACGGTGGCCGAGGGCGAGATCGTCGGCTTCCTCGGCCCGAACGGTTCGGGCAAGACAACCACCATCCGCATCATGTGCGGCCTCTTAACCCCCGACGAGGGCGAGGGCACGGTGCTGGGCTTCAACATCCGCACCGACAGTCTGAGGATCAAGCGCGAAGTCGGCTACATGACGCAGAAATTCTCGTTCTACGAGGATCTGACGATCGGCGAGAATCTTGAATTCGTGGCGCGGCTTTACCGTTTGAAGCCGGTCAGCGAGCATGTCGCAAGGACGCTGGAAGAACTCGGACTGACGTCGCGCCGGGACCAGTTGGCCGGCACGCTGTCCGGCGGCTGGAAGCAGCGGCTGGCGCTGGCTGCCTGCATCATGCACAAGCCGAAACTGCTGTTGCTCGACGAGCCGACGGCGGGCGTCGACCCGAAGGCGCGACGCGAATTCTGGGACGAGATCCACCGGCTGGCCAGCGGCGGGCTGACCGTGCTGGTCTCGACCCATTACATGGATGAGGCGGAGCGCTGCCACCGCATAGGCTACATTTCCTACGGCAAGATGCTGGCGTCAGGCACGGTCGAGGAGGTGGTGCGGAATGCCGGGCTGACCACTTTCGTGCTGCAAGGCCCGCGGCTCGATCGAGTTGCCGATGCGCTGCAAGGCAGCCCCGGCGTCGACCAGGTGGCGCCGTTCGGCGCGACGCTGCATGTCGTGGGCTCCGACAAGAAGAAGTTAGAGGCCGCGCTCGCCGATGTCGAGAAGGAACACAAGGGCGTGACGGTGAACCCCGGCGAGACCAGCCTGGAGGACGTATTCATCCAGTTCATGTCCGGCTCGAAGGACAATATGGCCAAGGACAGCAAGGGATGAATGCCGTATTCTCCTTCGCCCGGCTCGGCGCGCTGCTGATCAAGGAGTTTATCCAGATGCGGCGCGACCGCATCACCTTCGCCATGATGCTGGGCGTGCCGCTGATGCAGTTGGTGCTGTTCGGATTTGCCATCAACAGCGATCCCAAGAGCCTGCCCACAGCGCTGGTGGCGATGAGCAACGACCAATACACACGCGCCATGGTCTCCGCCTTGCAGATGACCGGTTACTACCGTTTCGACTATGTGGCGCAGAGCGAGGCCGAGGCCGAAGCATTGATGGCCAAGGGCGCCGTGTCCTTCGTCGTCACAATCCCGGCTGACTTCGCCCAGCGGGTCGAGCGGGGTGACAGCCCGCAAATCCTGATCGAAGCCGACGCGACCGATCCATCGGCTGCCAGCGGCGCCATTTCAACGTTGAGCAAGGTGGCGAGCCAGGCGTTGCTGCGGGCGCAAGGCATGCAGGCGGCCGCCGCCGAAAATGCCAAGGAGCAGCTGCAGGTGATCGTGCACCAGCGCTACAATCCGGAAGGCATCTCGCAATACAACATCGTGCCCGGCCTGCTCGGCGTCATCCTGCAGATGACCATGGTGATGATGACGGCAATGGCGCTGACGCGCGAAACCGAACGCGGCACAATGGAGAACCTTTTGGCGATGCCGTCCAGCCCAGCCGAAATCATGCTGGGCAAGGTGCTGCCCTTCCTGGTCGTCGGGGCGGTGCAGGTGGCGGTGGTGCTGGTGGCGGCGAAGCTGCTGTTCGGCATTCCATTCGTCGGAAGCCTGACGCTTCTTCTGTCGTCGGTGCTTGTTTTCGTGCTCTCGCTGGTGTTGCTCGGTTATACGATCTCGACCATGGCGCGTTCGCAGATGCAGGCAATGCAGCTTACCTTCTTCTTCTTCCTGCCGTCGCTGCTGCTCTCCGGATTCATGTTCCCCTATCGCGGCATGCCGGGCTGGGCGCAGGTGTTGGGCGAAATCTTCCCACTCACGCATTTCCTGCGCATCACCCGCGCGGTCATGCTCAAGGGCGCCGATTTCAATGCGGTAGCGGCCGAGATCGGCTGGCTGCTGGTGTTCGTGGCGGTGTTCGCCGGCACGGCGCTGTTGCGGTTCAGGCGGACGCTGGACTGATTTTTCTCCATATCCCCCGCGCGGCAGATGTCGCGCCCGGCCAGCCATGGATAATGGCGGCTGGCGGTGGATTGCATCGCCGGTTTTGAAACTGCTGCTTTTTCAAGGAGACATGAAATGAGAAAGTCGTTGATTTTCACCCTTATGCTCGCCGCACAGGCGGGGCTTTCCGTGCTCGGCGCGAATCATGCCTCGGCAATGGCGCTCGGCAAGATGATGGCGCCGGCCGCGCAGGACGGCGTCGTCATGGTCCTGTGCAAGTATGGCACGCCGCATTGCGTCAATCCCAACCCCGGCCCGAAGGCGCCGACGGTCAACACCACCACGTTTCCGGATGACGGCTGGGTCGATCCGGACTGCCAGTACTATTCCGGCCTGTGCGATTTCCCCAACGAGGACTGGTTCGGCTTCCCAAAGTGATCCTGCCGAAGTAGCCAGGGCGCTGTCGCCCGGCATGTTTCACTACACCCGCTCCGGCTTGCCGGGGCGGGCTTGATGCTCCGGCTCTGGCTGTCTCTCAATTGTTGAGCGATCCTGGACCGCTGACGAACTCACTCCCCCTGACATAAAATCGCAGAAGCCGGTTCGCATCCTTCGAAATGCCGATCCTGACGCTCTGTCCGATGTCGCCGGGCTCATGGTCGTCGCGTCCGAGCCATAGTGGACCGTTCCGGCAGAGATCGAGCCCATCGAGCGAACGATCGATCCGCAACGCCGCGGCGAGCCTTCCTGGTCCGCGCGCCAAATCACGCAAGCGCTCGATGCCGCGATTGAGCCGCATGATCTCGATGCCTTCGAGCGGCTCGAGCGCCCTGATCAGCACGCCGGTTCCGGTCCCCGGCATCTCGCTCGAGACATTCAGCATGTAGGAGATGCCGTAGGCGAGATAGACATAGGCGTGCCCACGCTCGAGAAACAGCGAACGATTGCGCGGGGTCATCCCCCGGTAGCCGTGGCCGGCGGCGTCGCCGACGACATAGGCCTCGGTCTCGACGATCCGGCCGCTGACCATGCCTTCAGGCAACGCCCGCATCACGACCTTGCCGATGAGATAGCGGGCGAGAGAGGTCGTGTCCGTCGGCAGCTCCGCGCGCACGAGGGGGCGGTGGATGGGCATCTTACTGCCGCCAGATTTCAGGGTATCCGCTCGACCCATTCAGCGCGCGAAGGCCCCGGCTCGAACGGATCGGCGAAATACTGGGTCTCGTGGGCCACCTTGCCATGAAGGAACTCCATGATGCTCACGGTGTAGGACGGCCGCCCGTCATAGGTCAGCACATATTCGGTGACCCAGAGGTCGCCCGCGCCGATGATGCGCCGCACCGTAAAGCGCTTGCGGTTCGGCTGCGCGGCGCGAGACGACTGAATCTTCCTCCGCCCGCGGATGCGCTCACCCGATTGCGGATATTCGAGCACTGCGTCCTCCCGATAAATCTGGTGCTCCACCTCGAGATCGTTCGCATCGGAGGCAGCCCAGTGGCGATCCAGAGCCGCTCGAATCTCAAGGTCTCCCATATCAAGTCTCCTCGACCATCGACGTCCATCGAGCCGCGACGCAGGGGAGCAGGGGATTCGACGCTTTGGAGCGACGCGTGACCCGTCGCCATCCTATACGGCCGCCATGATCTCCGCATAGGCACCGAAATCGACATTGTCGCCTGACTGTACCACGGCGACGCATTTGTCTCAGTTCGATCTTGCCCGACGCAAGTGCCGCCAGGCCGACGCAGCCGCCGGGCTCGACCACCAACTTGAGATGGGCCATGGCTCAGCATTAAAGCGACAGTTCCGTCATCCTCAATGGCAAGATCGATGCCGCTGATGCGGCCGTATCTGCGAACTACGCGTTTCATCGACGGCTTTTTGCTGGATGATCCCGATACACCGGCGACGGACGCTGAAGAGGTCGGTCGTTTCATTTCAGTGTGACCAGGTCTATACTCCACGGGGGACAGGCCAGATTGATGGACCGCAAGCTTTCCGCCATTCTCGCCGCCGATGTTGTGGGCTATTCCACCCAGATGGAACGCGACGAGGCCGGCACGTTCGAGCGCCTTCGCGCTGGACGCAAGGAGCTGTTCGAGCCCGAGATTGCCCGCCACCACGGCCACATCTTCAAGCTGATAGGCGATGGACTGCTGGCCGAATTCGGCAGCGTCGTGGACGCAGTCGAATGTGCCGTGTCGTTGCAGCGCGGCCTAGTGGAACGCAACGCCGCCGTTTCCGAAGATCATCGGATTCGCGTCAGGATCGGGATCAATCTGGGCGAGGTGATTGTCGAGGGCGAGGACCGGTATGGCGAGGGCGTCAACGTCGCTGCCAGGCTTCAACAGCTAGCGGAACCTGGCGGCATCTGCGTCTCAGGAAAGGTCGCCAAAGAGGTCGAGAGGAAGTTGGCTTTCGGCTTTGAGCCGATGGGCGAACAGAAGCTGAAGAACATCGCCGAACCGGTGCAAGCATACCGGGTGCTGCTCGATCCCGAGGCGGCGGGAAAGCCTATGGCTGTCAATCGACACCCACGCTTCAGGCGCAATCTGGCCGTCGCTATTTGGGTCCTTGTTGTCGCAGTCGGCCTTGCAGCAGCGTGGTGGCGACCGTGGGAGCCACCGCTTCGGCCCACCGCTCTGACGGCCAATGCGAAAGCCGACACCCGGCCATCCCTTGTCGTGCTTCCATTTGACAATCTCAGCGACGACAAGGCGCAAGGTTATCTGGCTGACGGTTTCACCGAGGACCTGACCACAGAACTTGCACGCACACCCGGCCTTTTCGTCGTATCGCGAAATGCGGCTTCCGCCTACAAGGGCAACGAGACCAAACCCACAGAGATCGCCGCAGCGCTTGGTGTTCGGTACATACTGGAGGGCTCGATACGTAGGGTCGGCGACGACATGCGCATCAACGCGCAGTTGATCGATGGCTCGACCACTGGTCATCTCTGGGCGGAGCGTTTCGACGGCCAGTGGGCGGATGTCTTTGCGCTACAGGACAAGGTCGTCGCCAGCATCGCAGGCGCGCTCAAGCTCCGTCTCGTCAGCGCTCAAGGTAGGGCAGACTTGGCGGGAGGCACGCGCAATCCCGCAGCCTATGAAGTTTACCTCAAGGGCATGGAAATCTATAATCGGCGCAATACTCCAGAGGAGTTTTCTCAGGCGGTGAGGTTTTTCCAGCAGGCGCTTGAACTCGATCCGAATTTCGGCGCGGCGGCAGCCTCGCTTGCATGGGCCTATTGGGAAATGGACGGGCCGCGGGCCAGGGCTTTAGGCATTTCGGACATTTGGGCTCTTTACAACATCTACAAGTACCTGGACGAGGCGGCCAAGCATCCTTCGCCGTCCTACTATCAGCTCGTTGCCAGTTTGCTGGTTCGCGAGCACCGGTCCGACGAGGCAGTCGCGGTTATGTTCAAGGCAGTAGCGCTCGACCCAAGCGATCCCTTGAACTATGTCGGGCTGGCAGACGCCCTGACTTTCAATGGCAGGCCGAACGAGGCGCGCGACTATCTCGACGCGGCCAACCGTGTCGACCCAGGCGGCAATGACTATCGGCACTACCAGGCGGGGCTGGCTGAATTTGGCCAGGGTCGTTTCGCGGAGGCCGTCGACCACCTTGAAAGGATTGATCTCCAATCGCCCGATCCATGGCCGAAATTCTATGGCCTGCAGGTATTGGTTTCGGCCTACGCACATCTCGGGCGCAGTGACCAGGTCGCGGCCTACAGCGACAGGCTGAAGGAAGTCATGTTGGAACGAAAGGATGGAGGGGCAAATCAGCTCGTCACTCAGAGGTATTTTGTGTTCAAGAACCCGGCCGACATAGGACGCCTGCTGGATGGCCTGAACAAGGCCGGTTTGCCGGAGTTGCCTGAAGAGGTCGATTTGGATGCGAAGGACCGGCTTACCGGTTCGGAAATTAAGTCTCTCATCCTTGGTCGCGAACTGCGCGGGGGAGGCGCATGGCTAGATGAAGAAACCAGCTGGGTGCAGCAGAACTTCCTGTGCGACGCTATTCCAAAAGTTCAGACAACCTGCGGCGCGGTCTTCCGCAATCCTGCCGGGATATCGGAGCGAGGCAATGAGTATACCGCAGTCTTCCGTTTTGATAGTTTTGAGTTTTCGACCAAATAAGACCACCCGGGACCTACCGGCGAATGTTAGTCTAGTTCGCCGCACTCGTGGCGTCGGAGCGCTCCTGCGTGCAGATACCGGAGGCGCTTGCCGCTCAAGCCGCCGCCATGATCTCAGCATAGGCGCCGAAATCGACATTGCCGCCTGACAGCACCACGGCAACGCATTTGCCTTTCAGTTCGATCTTGCCCGACGCCAACGCGGCCAGGCCAACGCAACCGCCAGGCTCGACCACCAGCTTGAGATGGGCCATGGCGTCGCGCATAGCCTGTCTTGTCGCGTCGTCGGAGACGGCGATGCCGCCGGCGAGGTTCCGGCGGTTGATCTCGAAGGTGAGCGCGCCCGGCTCGGCGACGAGCAGGGCATCGCAGATCGATTTGTAACCGGGTTCGTTCGCGACCCTTTCGCCCTTGGCCAGCGAGCGGCTGGTGTCGTCGAAATGCTCGGGTTCCACCGCCCAGACGGAAGTGCCCGGCGAGGCATCCTTGACGGCGATCGAAATGCCGCTGCTCAGGCCACCGCCACCACAGGGGATGACGACCGCGTCGAGGCTGACACCGAGCGCTTTTGCCTGGCGCATCAGTTCGAGGCCGATCGTGCCCTGGCCGGCGATGATGGCCGGATCGTCGTAGGGCGGCACCAGGACCATGCCTTTTTCCACATAGGGTCGGACGACGGCCGCGCGATCCTCGCGGAAACGGTCGAATGGCACCACCTCCGCTCCCATCTTGCGGACATTGCCGATTTTCATCGCCGGCGCGTCGGCCGGCATGGCGATCACCGCCCTGACGCCGAACATGGCCGCCGAGGCGGCGACGCCTTGCGCATGGTTGCCGGAGGAGAAGGCGACGACACCGCGGCTGCGCTCCGCGGCCGAAAGTGAGGACAGCTTGTTGTAGGCGCCGCGGAACTTGAACGAGCCGGTGCGCTGCAGCGTCTCCGGCTTGAACAGGATGCGGCCGCCAAAGTGCTTGTTGATGTCAGGCGATTCGATCAGCGGCGTTTCGACGATCAGGCCGGAGAGGCGCGCCGCAGCGCTGCGGATATCGGCGATGCCGGGGAGGGTGGCGGTGGTCATGAAGTGGTCCTGTGGAAATGTGATTGCCGATGGTGCACGGAAAACCACACCGCGCACAATCGAAAAAATGTGTCGGTTACAATTCAGTCTTGGGAACAGCTCTCTTTCAGCAGCAACCTTCGCGATTGACCGAAGCCTCACCCAAGCAGCGTTTTTCGTTTGGCGCCGCCGATCTTGCGCCAGGTGTTGAAGCGGTGGGTGGCGGCGGCGAAGGAGATCTTCATCTGCTGGGCGACCGAATAGCGCGACTTGCCTTCATCGAACATGCGGTAGCAGCATTCGGCACCCTCCTCGGTCAGCTTGCCTTCCGGGGTCTTGTTGTGCGAATTGGCGGGATCGAATTTTTCGACCTGCTGCTCGACCAGGCCTTTCAGGCGCAGGAGATCGGCCTCGATGTTGGCGATCAGGTCGAGAACGGGTTTCGGGTCGAATTGCGGGGGCTGTTTTGCCCGCATCCGTGGCTTCCTTTCTCTTGGCTTAGGTTCAGCTATATAGGTGAACATTTGCTGATAATGAAGTGCGCGCCTTGCGCCGGACTTCAACAATTCTTGATTGCCACTCGAACGGGGAAATTGACCCACGGCGCGGCAAACCCTAGTTTAGAATAATTCTAAACTAGGGTGAATTGCTCATGCTTTCCCGCGTCTTCGGCTTCGGCCGCCGCCCTTTCGAATCGCTGTCGGAACAGGAGATCCTGGCGCTCGCCATTTCGTCGGAAGAAGATGACGGGCGCATCTACCGTGCCTATGCCGAGGGGCTGGCGGACAGTTTTCCGCAATCGGCCAAGGTGTTCGAGGCGATGGCGCAGGAGGAGGACGGCCATCGCGACGCGCTGATCGAGCTCCACCGCAAGCGTTTCGGCGAGCGCATTCCGCTGATCCGGCGCGAGCATGTGAAGGGCTATTATGAGCGCAAGCCCGACTGGCTGGTGAGGCCGCTCGGCATCGCGGCCGTGCGCCGGCAAGCCGAGGCGATGGAGCGGCAGGCCTATCTGTTCTATTTCGAGGCGGCCAAACGCACCAGCGATGCCTCGACCAGAAAGCTGCTCAACGATCTGGCGACCGCCGAACAAGGTCATGAGAGTTCGGCCCATCAGCTGGAACAGGAGCATGTGCCGGGCGAGGTCAAGGACGAGGAAGCGGCGGCCGAGCAGCGGCAGTTCATCCTGACCTATGTGCAGCCGGGACTGGCCGGGCTGATGGACGGGTCCGTGTCGACGCTGGCGCCGATATTTGCCGCGGCGTTTGCCACGCACGACACATTCCAGACTTTCCTGGTCGGGCTTGCCGCCTCGATCGGCGCCGGCATATCGATGGGCTTCACCGAGGTGGCCTCGGACGACGGCAAGCTTTCGGGCCGCGGCTCGCCGGTCAAACGCGGCATCACCACCGGATTGATGACGGCGCTTGGTGGCCTCGGCCACGCCTTGCCCTACCTGATCCCCTATTTCTGGACCGCGACCGCGGTTGCCGCCGTGGTGGTGTTCTTTGAATTGTGGGCCATCGCCTTCGTGCAGAACCGCTACATGCAGACGCCATTCTGGCGCGCCGCGTTCCAGGTGGTCTTGGGCGGCGCGCTGGTGTTCGCGGCAGGCGTGCTGATCGGGAATGCGTAGCGAGCGGCTCACCCATGCAACGCCCGGCTGTCCGCCGGCGCTTCGGCGCGTTCGGTGAGGCCGTAGTCGCGCAGGACATGGGCGATGCGCAAACGGTAGCCGGCAAAGATACCGCCGCGCCCGGCCTTCTGCGCCTGCCGGTGCTCCTCGGTGTTGCGCCAGGCTTTCACCGCGTCCTCGTCGCGCCAGAACGACAGCGACAGGATCTTGTCCGGATCGACAAGACTCTGGAAGCGCTCGATCGAGATGAAACCGTCGATGCCGTCGAGCAGCGGACGCAGCTCGGCGGCGATGCCGAGATAGGCATCGCGCTTGCCTGCCGCCGGCTCGACCTCGAAGATGACGGCGATCATGGCTTGATCAGCTTTGCGTGCGGGCCGGAGGCGAGCTTAAGGAACATGCGATCCTCCTTCAGGATGAATTTCTCACGCCGGGCGAATTCATAGTTTGCCTTGCCGGCCGGGTCGGCGGCAAGCCTGGCGCGGTAGGCTTCGTAGGCGGCGAGGCTGTCGATATTGTAGGCGGCGTAGGCAGTGGTGGCCGAGCCTTCATGCGGCGCGAAATAGCCGATCAGGTCGGCGCCACAGCGCGGAATGGCCTGACCCCAGTTGCGGGCATATTCCTCGAACGCCGCCTTGCCGAACGGGTCGATCTCATAACGGATGAAGCAGGTGATGGTCATTTCTTGCCTCCTCTGGCAGGTGGGTGTCGTGTTCATTGATAGTTCGATCGAGGTCGAAACGTCCTGCGGATCGGTGTGCTAGGCAATCCCTTGGCCGGTCATCTCTGCCAGAAGGATTTCGCGCATTCGCGGCGCACGTCTTCTCGTGTCAGGCCGAGGTCGCGCAGCAGGTGTTCGTCGATCTCGGCGAGGTCGAGGCGCTGCAAATGGCGATCATACCAACTCGCCACCAACCGCAAGCGCAATCGGCGCAGGAACGGGAACAGCAGGCGACCGGAAAAGGTGACGGCTGAAGGGGGTGAAGCGGTTGTTGCGGTCATCGTCGTCTCCTTGATCTCCCCGGAGAATAGTGGTTACCTGACTAGAATGCTTCGATGAGGAACGAACTATGCGTGAAGGACCCGACATAGCCCGCATCGCCAGCCTGGTCGGCGATCCGGCGCGGGCAAACATGCTCTCCGCACTGATGGGCGGCACGGCGCTGACGGCGAGCGAACTGGCGCTGGAGGCCGGCGTGTCGCTGCCGACCGCCTCATCGCATCTGTCGAAACTGATGGAGGGCGGATTGCTGACTTTGGCAAGCCAAGGGCGGCACCGTTATTACGGCCTCGCCGGGCCGCAGGTGGCCGGCATGATCGAGGCCATCACCGGCGTGGCGGAAGCCGTTGGCCCAAAGCGGGTGCGGCCGGGACCGCGCGACGCGGCCATGCGCGTGGCGCGGGTCTGCTACGATCATCTTGCCGGCGAACAGGCGGTGGCGATGCTCGACCGTCTCGTCGACAGAAAGGTGCTCCTGCGCGAGGACAAGGAGATCAGGCTCGGCCCGTCTGCCGCGTCACATTTCGCCGCGATCGGCATTGTCGTCCATGACAAGCCGCGGCGACCGGTGTGCCGCGCCTGCCTCGACTGGAGCGTGCGCCGCTCGCATCTGGCCGGTACGCTGGGCGCTGCCATCCTCGACAAGATCCTCACTGAGAAATGGGCGAGGCGGGAGAAGGACAGCCGTGCGGTGGTGTTTTCGCCGATGGGAAGGCAGGCTTTCGAGAAGGTATTTCTGGCGTAGTTTGCGGGGCGCGCGCCCCACCTTCGTCATCCTGGGGCGAAGCAGGAGCGAAGCTCCGTCGCGAAGACCCCAGGAAGACGAAATCGTGGAGGATCAGCCCCGTTTCAGCAACTTGCCCATCTTGAAAAAATCCTTCCACGGATCGGCCTCACCGAGTCGCTTCAGCGTCGTCTTGTCGCCAAGGGGAAAAGCGTTCGGCGCCAGCCCCTTCTCGATCTCCGGCCAGGTTACCGGCATCGATACCGTCGCCCCTTTCTTGGCGCGCGACGAATAGGGCGCCACCGTGGTCGAGCCGCGGCCGTTGCGCAG
The DNA here is from genome assembly GCF_003034915.1 of Mesorhizobium helmanticense. Classification (GTDB taxonomy): domain Bacteria; phylum Pseudomonadota; class Alphaproteobacteria; order Rhizobiales; family Rhizobiaceae; genus Mesorhizobium; species Mesorhizobium helmanticense. The sequence goes on from NZ_PZJX01000047.1 coordinate 34,603, forward strand.
ATAGTCGACGAAGATTTTTCCGGTGCGCGCCTTCTTTGACAGCGTCGCCGTGTAGCGGTCGGGTGCGGCCTGCTCCAGCGCGCGGGCGAAATCATGGGCAAAGGTCTTCACCTCGTCCCAATCCGCCGACGGTTTCAGCGGCACGACGACATGGTAGCCCTTGCCGCCGGATGTCTTGACGAAATTCGGCAGTGACAGTTCGTCGAGCTGACCGTGGATGTCGAGCGCCGCCGCGCGCACGGCTTTCACATCGACGCCTTCGTCGGGATCGAGGTCGAAGACGATCTGGTCCGGTTTTTCCAGCTCGTCAGTTGTGCAGCCCCAGATGTGGATCTCGACCACGCCATACTGGACCAAAGCAGCGACGCCGTCGAAATCCCTGATGAATAAGATTTCCTCGCCGTCCGTCGGATCCTTCATCCTGGCGATCTTGTCATGCATGCCGGCCGAGGCATGCTTCTGGAAGAAGCGCTGGCCGCCAATGCCGTCCGGCGCCCGCACCAGGCTGAGCGGCCGGTTGACAATGAATTGCTGCATGCGCGGCCAGACCAGAGCGTAGTGCTCGAGCAGATCCTGCTTCGATATTTTTTCCTCCGGCCACAAAAGCTTGTCCGGATGGGAGAGCTTTACGTCGGTTTTTACCGCACCTGTGGATTTCGCCGACCCTGCGGATTTCGCCGTGGCGGGCGTTGCCTTCTCTGCCTTGTCTTTGGTCGCTGCCTTGTCTGTCGATGCTTTCGGCTTTTCCTGCACGACTTCCTCCGCCGGCTTGTCCTCGCGCAATCCCTGGAACGAGGCATGGCGTATTATACGGTCCGAGGTCCAGCTGCGGAACTCCACTTCGCCGACCAGCTCCGGCTTCACCCAGACCAGCCCCTTGCCCTTCGGCACGGCGGCAGCAAAGGGCGAGGCCGTCGCCTTCAGCGCGTCGAGCTTTTTCTTCAGATCGGCTGCCGTCCTGACTGAAAAGCCGGTGCCGACGCGGCCGGCATAGTGCAGTTTGCCGCGCTCGTGATAGCCGACCAGCAGCGAGCGCAGGCCGCGTCCGGTCTTGTCCGACGGCAGATAGCCGCCGATGACGAATTCCTGGCGCAACGTGCATTTCGACTTCACCCAGGTGAGAACGCGGCCGCTGCGATAGGGCGCGTCGGCGCGCTTGGAGACGATGCCTTCCAGCCCCATGCGGCAGGCGTGCTGCAGCATGACCTTGCCGGGTTCGGCGAAATGATCGCTGAAGCGCACCGCCGGATTGTCCGGCTGCTTGCCGAGCAATTCCAGCAAGGCCTGCTTGCGTTCGACCAGCGGCTCGGCGCGCAGATCCTGCCCGTCAAGCCGCATCAGATCGAAGACGTAGTAGAGAAACCGGTTGGTGCGGCGCGCCGACAGATCCGCCTGCAGCAGCGCGAAGGAAGAAACGCCACTATCGGCGAGCACGACGATCTCGCCGTCGATGATGGCGTCGGTGCATTTCAGGCGCCCAAGTTCCGCGACGATCTCGCCGCCGAATTTCGCGGTCCAGTCGAGACCGGTGCGGGTCAGCAGCCGCACCTCGGTGCCGGCAAGCTGCGCCTGTATGCGGTAGCCGTCGAACTTCACCTCGTGCAGCCATTCCTCGCCGGCCGGGGCATCCCTTTCCAGCGTCGCCAGGCATGGCTCGATGAAGTCGAGCCGCGTCGCTGCCTTGGCCTTTTTGCCGGCCGCCGGCTTGTTGGAATGCCAGACCTTCGGCTTCCTGCCGTCGGCGGTCTTGCCTTTTGCGACCTCTTCGATCGTCAGGCCCGACTTCACCGATTGCGGCGCGTCCTCAAGGATGTCCTCGCCGGGGCGTGCCGCGGCATCGCTGGACTTGATCAGCAGCCAGTTGTCGCGCTTTTCGCCCGAACGCGGCTTCAGCCGCACCAGATGCCACAGGCCATGCAGTTTGTGGCCCTCAAGCTCGAAGCTGATATGGCCCTTCTTCATCGCCTTGGCCGGGTCGCTCTCCGGCGTCCAGGTGCCCTCGTCCCAGACGATGACGGTGCCGCCACCATATTCGCCCTTGGGAATGGTGCCTTCAAAAGGTGCATAGTCGATCGGATGGTCCTCGACATGCACGGCCAGCCGCTTCTCGTGCGGGTCGAGGCTCGGGCCGCGCGTCACCGCCCAGCTCCACAGCACGCCGTCGTGTTCGAGACGAAGGTCATAGTGCAGCCTTGTGGCGGCATGTTTGTGGATGACGAAAATGCCGCCGGCCTGGCCTTCCCCACCGCGCGCGACCTTGCCGGCCGGCTCCGCCGTCTTCTTGAAATCGCGCTTGGCGTTATATTGTTCGAGCCCTGCCATGCCGAAATCCTACGCCGATTTGCGCCGGGCGGCGGCTTTCGGTTTCGCGCGTTTGGCCTGCGATCTGGCTTTTGCCGGTGGTTTTGCCCCGTCGCCCGACGACAGGCTCTTCTTCAGCGCATCGAACAGGTTGACCACGTTTGACGGCTTCGGCGCTGCCTTGGCTTTCGGCGCCTTCCTGCCCGCCTTCTTGGCGCGGATCAGTTCGAGCAGCGCATCCTCGTATCTGTCGTCGAATTTCGAGGGATCGAATTTTGCTTTCTTCTTATCAATGATGTGCTCGGCCAGCTCGATCATCTCGCCCTCGGTCTTCGTCGCCTTGATATCACCGAAGACGCTGTCTGGCTGCCGCACGGTGTCTCCGTAACGCAAGGTGGTCAGCACCATGCCCTTGCCGAGAGGCTCGACGACCACAGGGCGTTCTCGACTGTAGAGCACGAGGCGGGCAAGCCCTGCCTTCTTCTCCGCGGCCATGGCGTCCCGGATGACGGCAAAGGCCTCCTCGGACACTTTGTCGGCGGGCGATACATAATAGGGCGTGTCGAGATAGATCTGCTGGATCGAGGACTTTTCGACGAAACCATCGAGGCTCATCGTGTGCGAGGACTCGATCTGCACCGCCTCGATCTCATCCTCCTCGATGTGGATGAACTCGCCGTTGCCAACCTCGTAGCCCTTGATCTCGTCGCCCTCTTCCAGCGGCTTGCCGGTCTCGGCATCGACATAGATGCGCTTGACCGTATTACCGGTCTTGCGATTGAGGATGCGGAAGGAAACCTTTTCGGTATGGGTGACGACATTGGTCAGTTCGATGGCGCAGGTCACCAATGAAAGTTTCAGATAGCCTTTCCAGGCTGGGCGCGGCGCCATGACGAACTCCCTCTGCGATGTGGATTCAACCGAGAACGAGCGACACCCGATCCCGGTTCCCCACCGCGAAGGCGAGGTCGGCGGTTCTAATGCCTGTCGCGCAAAAGTGCGCAGCGGTTTTGCGGTAACGACATGCATCAAAACAAGAACCTAAAGCGCGCCGCACGCGCTTTAGGCGCCCGCCTCGCCTCGTCGATCCACTATTCGGCGGCTTGCAGGTTGATCTTGCTTTCCGCCATTTCGGTGAGCTTACGGTCCGTCGCCTGCTCTTCCTTCAGATTCTTGGCCAGCACATTGGCGCAGTCGCTGCGGCCGAGCTGTTTGGCCCAGGCGATCAGCGTGCCGTAGCGGGTCATCTCATAGTGCTCGACGGCCTGCGCCGAGGCGATCAAGGCGGCATCGAGAACCTCCTTGTCATCGATGTCGCCACTGACTTCGTCGGCTTCTTCGAGAATGCCATCAATGGCCGGGCAGTTGACGGTCTTGGCCTTCACGCCATGCAATTCAAAGACCTGCTCGACGCGCTCGATGTGGCCTTTGGTCTGATCGAGATGCTTCTCGAAACCTGCCTTCAATTGCGTATCTGTCGCCTTGTCGATCATCTTCGGCAAGGATTTCTCGATCTGCTTTTCGGCATAATAGATGTCGCGCAGCGTGTGTACGAACAGGTCGTCCAGTGTCTTGATGTCTTTCGAAAAGAAGCCCATGGCTTTTGCCTTCCATTGCTCTTGCTGTGTGAAATCCGGCGGCAGCTCCGGTCGGAAGGCTGCCGCCTGCGAGGCCGGCTCGTTCCGGCTTGTTCGATCAACGTGCTGATACCGGACGGGTTCCTGGCTTTCCCTGCGCACGCACGGAAATTTCGCGAGGCGGTCGGCGGTTGAAACAGAACCGCGCTTAAGCGACATCCAAACGAAACATATGTGATGCAAAAGTCACAGTGGGCGGAATGTCGACAAACCGCATGGAAAGACCCCGAATCAGCCGCATTCCAGCCACGAACCAAGGCATTTCGGACCAAAAATTAACATCACGTTCACCGACTATTCACGCCTCGACGCTATGATGCCCGCAATTCGGAAGGGACATCCGAAACAGGGACAGGGACAGGTAAAATGAACTTCTTGACGCACCTTATCGGCTATGCCGCCGCCATCCGCGAATTCGTCGCGCCGACCTATCGGCCGGAGCGCTACTACATGCGCGGCCCCGGCCCGGCTTGCGCCCGTCGCGGCAACTCGCTTGGCATCAGCGTGCACTGATGATGACCTTCGAAAGCCGTCATGACAGCCGGATCTGCAGGCCGGCCGCAAACCATCGCGCAACCACCTACCGCGTCGAGCGCCCCGCGCTGGCCGACAGACGGCGCGCGACAACGCCAGGACTTTAACGACGCCGTCGGCTGGCTTAGTGTCGTGAGACGCCACCAGCCGGGGCCAACATGACCGACCTGCCCGAACCGACCCCTGCTTCCCAACCACTCTCCCTAAAGGCAAATCCGCCGCTGATCGTTTTCGACGGCGTCTGCGTGCTTTGCTCAGGCTTCGTGCGCGTGGTCGTCAGGCTCGACCGCAAGCGCCGCTTCCGTTTCGCCACGGCGCAGTCGCCGCTCGGCGAAGCGCTGTTCAGGAAATACGGGCTGCGGACCGACAGCTACGAGACCAATCTGGTCACCATCGATGGCGCCGCCTTCACGCGGCTGGACAGTTTCGTCGCCGTCATGGCCGAACTGGGCTGGCCATGGCGGGCCGCGAAACTCTTGCTCCTGCTGCCGCGCGGGTTTCGCGACTGGCTCTACGATCGCATCGCCAAAAACCGTTATGCCCTGTTCGGCCGGAAGGACAGTTGCGATATCCCTTCGGCCGAGCTGAGAGGGCGGCTGATCGGCTGACGTCCGATCCATGCAGGGCTTCCATCAGGCCCGACATGGCGGGTGGGTGGTACCCGCAGCCGGAACGGTCGTACGCTATCGCGGCTGGTTCGAACCGTCCGCAGCGCACGGCTCCAGCACGATCGTGTCGCCGGCCGCCTTGCCCAACTCCCGGCAGCCCTCAACCGTGCACAGTGTCCAGCCTTCGCCGGTCGCGCCGGAGGCGGCGAGCACGACACGGGGCTGAATGCCGATCTTTGGCACATAGGCCCACCAGCCGTCTCTCAGCACCGCGCCTTCCGGCGGCTCCATGCCGGCGCCCGATCCCTTGACCCGCGCCTCGACGACCTGCAGGCCGGACGGCAGCACGCTCCAGTCCTCCTGCCAGCGCGTCCTTTCCACCGAATGCGTCCAGGACAGCGTGAAGGCGGCGACAGAAAGCGTCACCGTCTTGCCGGCGGCCAGGATGCAGAGGCTCATGCAGTATCGGCGACAGATGCCTGCCGCGCGCGCCAACAATGCCAGCCGATCCATATGACAGCGAGCGCCCAGCCGGCCTCGTCGGTGAGCGGCAGCGCCGCGACCAGCAGCACACCGGCGGCGAAGGCGACCAGGCGTTCCCACAAGGCCATGCGCCGGGCGAGGAAGCCGACGGCGGCGGCGCCCCAGAGCACGATGCCCATGCAGGCCTTGACGACGATATAGGCGACTTCGACGGGATAGCCGAACTGAGCGGCGAGCGGGCCGGCATCCTGCAGCATCAGGGCCGGAGTGTAGACCGCCATGAAGGGAACGACGAAGCCGGCGATGGCGAGCTTGGTGGCCTGGATGCCGATCTTGAGGCCGCTCTCCTTGGCCATGGGTGCGGCGGCAAAGGCGGCCAGCGCCACCGGCGGGGTGAGGTCGGCCATGATGCCGAAATAGAAGACGAACATGTGGCTGACCACCAGCGGCACGCCAAGCGACAAAAGGGCTGGGCCGGCCAGCGACGAGGTGATGATGTAGTTGGGAATGGTCGGGATGCCCATGCCGAGCACCAGGCAGGTGAGCATGGTCAGCAGCAGCGACAGGAACAAATTGTTCTCGCCGATGGAGATGATCCAGCCGATGAAGGTCGACGCAATGCCAGTGAGCGTCAGCGTACCGATGACGATGCCGACGATGGCGCAGGCGATGCCGACCGGCAGCGCGTTCTTTGCGCCTTCGGCAAGCGAGTCGATACAGATCCGCAGCGTCTCGCGCCCGCCCTTGAAGGTGAAGCAGGCAGCAATGAGCGCGACGATCACCACAGCGAGAATGTTGACGCCGAACTTCATGAACGAGGCGGCGGCAAGCCCGAGCGCCAGCCAGAAGACGATGCGGAAGGCAAGCGGGCCGATCAGTGCCGCCAGCGGCGTACCGAGGATCAGCACGATGGTCAGCGCCAGGCCCATGGTGCCGGCGAAGATCGGCGTGTAGCCGGCGAACAACAGATAGATCAGTGCCGCCAGCGGCAGCACCAGCGGCCAGTGTTGTCTGACCGCGTCCCATGGATTGGGCAGGTCGGCCTTGGCCATGCCGTGCAAGCCGGCCTTGCCGGCTTCCAGATGCACCTGCCAGAAACAGGCGCCGAAATAGAGCAACGCCGGGATGATCGCCGCCTTGACCACTTCGGCATAGGGGATGTTCAGCGTCTCGGCCATGATGAAGGCGACCGCGCCCATCACCGGCGGCATGATCTGGCCGCCCATCGAGGAGGTGGCCTCGACTGCGCCGGCGAAAGCCGGGCGGAAGCCGAAGCGCTTCATCAAAGGAATGGTGAACTGGCCGCTGGCCACGACATTGGCGACGCCAGAACCTGAGATGGTGCCCATCAGCGCCGAGGAAAGCACGCAGACCTGCGCCGGGCCACCACGCCACGAGCCGACCAGGCCAAGGGCGAAATCGTTGAACAGCGCGATCATGCCGGCGCGTTCGAGAAAGGCGGCGAAGACGACGAAGATGAAGATATAGGCGGCCGAGACATAGATCGGCGTGCCGTAAATGCCTTCGGTGCCAAAGGCGAAGGTGTCGACGAGCTGGGCGAAGTCATAGCCGCGATGGATGAAGGGCGCCGGCAAATGATTGCCGACGAAGCAATAGGCGAGGAAGATGAAGGCGATGACCGCCAGCGGCAGCCCCATCAGCCGGCGCGCCGCCTCAAAGACCAGCACCACCAGCAGCGTGCCGATGATCAGGTCCGGCGTGGTGAGGAAGCCCGAGCGGCGGATCAGGTCGGTGTAAAACACCCAATTGTAGAGGCCGGTGCCGAAGCCGAGCACGCCAAGCGTCCAGAACGCAGCTTTCGCCGGCACGCTTTTGGCGCGCAGATTGGCGATCAGGGCAAAGCCGAGCAGCAGCAGGAAGCCGACATGCATGGCGCGCACCACCTGGCTCGGAATGCTGCCATAGGCGGCGATGTAGATCTGGAAGACGGAAAAGGCGATGGCGATGAGGAAGGCCGCCTTGCCGGCAGAGCCTTCGCCGAAGCCCGGTGGCAGGCCTTCGAGGGGTTCTTCTTCAACGGCGTTTTCGGTGATGGTCATTGGCGGCTCCTGGCGGGGTTCCCCTCCCCCTTGAGGGGAGGGTGGACAGCCGCCGAAGGCGGGTGGACGGGTGGGGTCGTTGCGGCAGTGCGCGGCCTCTACTGACCCCCACCTCGACCTGTGTCAAAAGGTCGAGCGCTTGGCCGAGGACCCCACCCGGCCCTGCGGGCCACCCTCCCCTCAAGGGGGAGGGAAGCGCCTTACTTGATGAGCCCCTTCTCCTTGTAGTACCGCTCCGCGCCGGGGTGCAGCGGCACCGGCATGCCGTCGAGCGCCTTGGCCGGGTCGATCGCCTTGGCGGCGGCGTGGGCGGCGGCAAGCTGGTCGAGGTGCTCGAACATCAGCTTGGTCATCTGGTAGGCGGTGTCGTCGGAGACATCGGCGCGGGTGATGAGGAAATTGCCGACGGCGGCGGTCGCCACATCCTCGTCCTGGCCTTCATAGGTGCCCTTGGGGATGACCACCGCAAGATAGGGCGAGCCGATCTTGGCGACATCCTGAGCCGGCACGGCAACGACGTTGATCGGCAGCGAGGTGGCGAGGTCGCGGATCGAGGCGACGCCGAGGCCGGCCGATTGCAGCGTGGCGTCGAGCTGGCGGTTCTTGATCAGCTCGACCGATTCGGCAAAGGGCAGATATTCGACCCGGCCGAGATCCTCGTATTTCAACCCGGCGGCGGCGAAGATGGCGCGGGCGTTGAGCTCGGTGCCGGAGGCCGGCGCGCCGACCGACAGGCTCTTGCCCCTGAGGTCGGCGAGCGTCTTGATGCCGGACTCCTTGCTGGCGACGATCTGGATGTAATTGGGATAGATGGCGGCGATGCCGCGCAACTTGTCGAGCTTGCCGGGGTAGCCGGCCTCGGTGTTGCCCTCGGCCGCCAGCTTGACCGAATCGCCGAGCGCAAAGGCGATCTCACCCTTGCCTTGCTGCAGCAGGTTGAGGTTTTCGACCGAGGCCTTCGTCGCCTGCACCTGGGTGCGGGCGCCCTCGATGCCCTTGCCGTAGATTTCCGACAGCGCGACGCCGAGCGGATAATAGACGCCGGAAGTGCCGCCGGTCAGCACGTTGATGAATTCCTGCGCTTTGGCCGGCACCGCGCCCAGGCCAAGCGATAGCGCGACGGCGCCGGCGGCAACAAGTTTCGTCCTGAAATTGAGCATCATATCCTCCCTGAAATGGTGGTCACCGCACCGCCTCCCAGCGCGAGCCGAGGCGAGTTTAGACAGCGGCCGGGAAATGCCAACCCGCAATTGCATGCATTAGACCAACGGTTAAGGAACGTCGCGAGAGATGCCGTCTTGCGCAAGACGGTTTCGGGGCCGAAAGATTTTTGCAGCGCCTGTCGAAATCGGGCGCGGCCGCACGACATTGGTTCGGCCGGCAATGACGCGGCCTCCGAAAAACGGGAGAAGACCATGCGATACATGCTTTTGATCTACGCGAACGAAGCCGCGATGGCGGCAGCGCCGACCGAGAGGACCTACGAGATCAGCGCGGCCTATGGCGCCTACACCGAGGCGTTGAAGAAATCCGGAGCGTGGCTGGCCGGCGACCGGCTGAAGCCGACCCAGGCCGCCACCGCGGTGCGCATGGCCAACGGCAAGACCAATGTGCTCGACGGCCCCTATGCCGACACCAAGGAGCAGCTCGCCGGCTTCTACATGATCGAGGCTGAGGACGCCGATGCAGCAATCGCCTGGGCGGCTCGCTGCCCGGGTGCCAGCGCCGGCACGATCGAGGTGCGGCCGATCTGGGAAATGACCGAGTACCCGTCCGAGAAGTGACCAGGTGATGGACAGTCGCCCGGAGATCGCGCGGGCGGCGGCCGAGGCGGCCGCCCGGCAGAGTTACGGCAAGCTTGTTGCCTTCCTCGCCGCCCGCACACGCGACGTGGCCGGCGTGGAGGATGCGCTGGCGGACGCCTTCGCGGCGGCGCTCGAACGCTGGCCGCAAACCGGCGTGCCGGAGAAGCCGCAAGCTTGGCTGCTTGCGGTGGCGCGTCGACGTCGGGTCGACGCGGTCAGGCGGCGGCTGACCGGCGAGGCGGCGCGAGACCACCTCAGGCTGATCGCCGAAGAGATGGAGGCGCGCATGACCGAAGAGGACCTGCCCGATGAGCGGCTCAGGCTGATGTTTGCCTGCGCCCATCCGGCGATCGAGGCCAGCGTGCGCGCGCCGCTGATCCTGCAGACCATCCTGGGCTTCGATGCGGCAACGATCGCCTCGGCATTCCTGGTGTCGCCAGCGACGATGGGCCAGCGCCTGGTACGCGCCAAGGCCCGCATCCGCGAGACCGGCATTCCCTTCCGTGTGCCTGAAAGAGCCGAGCTCAGCGAGCGGCTGGATGCGGTGCTAGAGGCGATCTACGCGACCTTTGCCGAGGGCTGGTCCGATCCAGCCGGCACCGAGACGCAGCGCCGAAACCTCGCGACCGAAGGCATCTGGCTCGGCCGGCTGGTGGCCTCGCTGATGCCGGACGAGCCGGAAGCGCTCGGCCTGCTGGCGCTGATGCTGTTTGCCGAGGCGCGGCGGGCGGCCCGGCGTAATGCCGCCGGAGACTATGTGCCACTGGCCGAGCAGGATTTATTGCTCTGGGACGGCGTTCTGATCGATGAAGCCGAAACGCTGCTCCGGCGCGCCGCGAGCATGGGCATGGTCGGCCGTTACCAGCTCGAAGCGGCTGTGCAATCCGCCCATGCGGCGCGACGGCTGACCGATCGCACCGACTGGCTGGCGATCCGCGAACTCTACGACGCGTTGCTTTCGATCGCAGGCTCGCCGGTGGTGTCGATCAATCGCGCCGTGGCGATTGCCGAGGCCGAGGGTGCGGCGGCGGGATTGGCAGCCCTCTACGTGCTGGGTGACGACAAGCGGCTTGCCGACTACCAGCCTTATTGGGCCGCCCGCGCCGGATTGCTGGCCAGGCTCGGCGAAAAACGGCGAGCAGTCGAAGCCTATGACCGGGCGATCGGCCTGGAGCGCGACCCGGCCGTGCGGCGCTTTCTGCAGGGGAAACGGGCGGGGCTGGGTGAGAACTGACGCAGGCCGGGGGCCTACGCTCCCAGCCCTTCGAAGAGGATCGTCGAGAGATAGCGTTCGGCGAAGGATGGGATGACGACCACCAGGGTCTTGCCCTTGTTCTCCGGCCGCGAGCCGACGACGATCGCCGCCTGCAGGGCGGCGCCCGAGGAGATGCCGACCGGCACGCCTTCGAGGCGGGCGACGAGGCGGGCATTGGCGACCGAATCCTCGTTCGAGACCTTGACGATCTCGTCATAGATCGTGGTGTCGAGGATCTTTGGCGCAAAGCCGGCGCCGATGCCCTGGATCTTATGCGGACCGGGCTGGCCGCCCGACAGCACCGGCGAGGCTTCCGGCTCGACGGCGACGACATGCACCGTGGGCTTGCGCTTCTTCAACACCTGACCGACACCGGTGATGGTGCCGCCGGTGCCGATGCCGGCGACGAAGATGTCGACCTCGCCATGGGTGTCGTTCCAGATTTCCTCGGCCGTGGTCTGGCGGTGGATTTCGGGATTGGCGGGATTCTCGAATTGCTGCGGGATGACCGCGTCGGGCAAGGTCGCGGCCAGCTCGTCGGCCTTGGCGATGGCGCCCTTCATGCCCTTCGGCCCTTCGGTCAGCACCAGCTCGGCGCCGAGCAGCGCCAGCATCTTGCGACGTTCGACCGACATCGTCTCCGGCATGGTCAGGATCAGCTTGTAGCCCTTGGCGGCGGCGGCGAAGGCGAGCGCGATGCCGGTATTGCCGGAGGTCGGCTCGATCAGCGTGGTGCGGCCGGGCGCGATCTTGCCCGATGCCTCCAGCGCCTCGATCATGGCGACGCCGATGCGATCCTTGACCGAGGCGATCGGGTTGAAGAATTCGAGCTTGGCGAGCAGGTTGGCAACGACGCCCTTTTCCCTGGCGAATTTGTCGAGCCGCACCAGCGGCGTGTCGCCGATGGTCTCGGTGATCGAATTGAAGACGCGGCCGCGGCCGGGCACGCGGGCGGGGGTGACGGGCTTGTTCATTGGTTTCGCTCCCAGATCAGGCAATTGGCATCAGCGGACAGAATAGGACTTTCAACCGCGCAAGATAGGCTGCGGCTCGAAAATATCCGAGTGGGGCGCATGCTGAAAACAGCTGCGCACCGGAATACCATTTCTGGGAGAGGCCTCCATTCGGAATGGTTTGGCGGAATAAGAGCTGATTGCGCATCAAGGTGTATTGAGATTCAGGTCAGGCCTAGCCGAAAATGCTGGCTTGCGAGAACCGCAGCGGAGCGTACTTTTCGGTACGTGAGCACCGGAAGCGCAGTAAGCCGGCATTCGCAGGCCGGCCTCACCTGAATATCGATGCACCTACTGGCGGGCGGCGATCGCTGCAGCAGCCCCGACCATGAAGCCGGCGGCGGTGCGGTTCAGGGCTTTAAGCGCCCGCGGCGACTTCAGGAACCAGCGCGCCTTGGCCGCCAGCGCCAGATAGGGCACCAGCACCACCAGGAGCACTACCATCGTGATCGCGACGAGGATGCCGTAATCGGCCAGCGTGATGGTCTTCAGATCGACGATGGTCGGGGTGATGGCGAGGTAGAAGATCATCGTCTTAGGATTGCCGAGGGTGACGGCAAGGCCGGCGATGAAGCTCGATGCCAGCCCGCCCTTGCTCTTCTTGGCTTCGACCGTTTCGGGCGTGATGCCGCTTGTCCAGAACCGCCAGCCGAGGAAGGCAAGATAGGCAACGCCGAACCATTTGATCGCCAGGAACACCATGCCGAAGGTCTGCGCGACAAAAGCGAGGCCGAGCACCACGGCGGTTAGATAGATGAGATCGGCGAGCATCAGCCCGAACGACATCGCCAGCGACGAGCGGAAGCCGGAGCCGAGCGCACGCGCCACCAGCGCGGTGACGCCTGGACCGGGAATGGCGGCGGCAATGCCGAGGGCAGCACTGTAGGCGAGAAATCCGGCAAGGGTCATGGTTAGCCTTGTCGCACAAAGGTGGGCTGGCGTGAATTCGCTGACGGCCGGATTCGATTGCACCAGCGGTGCAAACCGCCGGTCAAGACCGGTGGGCGTCGTAAGTCACGCGCCAGATGGTGCCGCTACCGTCCTCGGTGACGATCAGCGCGCCGTCTTTGGCCACCGCCACGCCGACCGGGCGGCCCCAGACCGCTTCATCCGAGACGACGAAGCCGGTCATAAAATCCTCATATTCGCCGGTCGGCTTGCCATCCCTGAACTTCAGCCGGACAACCTTATAGCCGGTCCTGACGCCGCGGTTCCACGAACCATGCAGGGCAACGAAAGCATCCCCCTGATAGTCGGGTGGGAAGCTCTTGCCGTCATAGAAGGCGATGTTGAGCGGCGCCGAATGCGCCTGCATCAGCACGTCGGGAACGATGGCCTTGCCGGCGAGGTCGGGCCGCTCACCCTTGCGGCGCGGATCCTCGTTGTTGCCGATATAGTACCAGGGCCAGCCGTAGAAGCCGCCTTCCCTTATGGTTGTCGCAAATTCGAACGGCACGTTGTCGCCCAGCGAGTCGCGCTCGTTGACGACGCACCACAAGGCGCCCGTCGCCGGCTGGATGGTCATACCCGCGCAATTGCGCAGGCCGGTGGCCACGACACGCCTGTTCTTGCCGTCCGGATCGAAGGCCAGCACGTCGGCGCGGCCATCCTCCATGCCCCAGGCCGCGCCCAGCGGCTTCGACTTCATCCAGGCGTCGAGGCCGCCTTCCGGTTCCTTCCCCATGCCTTCCTCGCCCACGTTCGAGTAGGAGCCGACCGAGAAATAGAGCGTCTTGCCGTCCGGCGAGAAGGCAATGTCGCGGGTCCAATGGTTCTTCCTGGGAATGTTATCGACGATGGTCTCCGGCTCACCCCGGGCTTTCAGGTCACCATTGCGATAGGCAAAGCGCACGACGCCGTTGCTGTTGGCGATATAGACCCACTGCGGATTGTCGCCCGGGGGATAAAAGGCAATGCCATAGGGCCGGGTGAGATTATTGGCGAAGATCGCCTTCTCGGCGGGTCTCGCGCTGCCTTCGGCGAGGCGATAGAGGCGGATCTGGTTGTCATTGCTGTTGGCCACGAACACGTCGCCGTTGGGGGCGACGCGGACAACGCGCGGATTGATGATGCCGGAGGCGATCATTTCCGCCGAAAAGCCCGGCGGCAGGATCGGCTTTGCTTCCTCGGGCCGTTGCGCCACGCCGGGGCCGTTCGAGGCGGATTCGGTAATGAATGGCGCCTGCAGGTCCTCAGGCCGGATCAGGCGGCGCACCCCCGGCCGGTCGGCGTGCCAGTCGCCGAAGGCAGCTTCGCCTTTCAGCAGCGGCTCAGCCGCCTGCTGAGCAAAAGCGGCTGTCGCAACAAGCAGGACGGCGCCCACAAGACCGGCAAATCGGATCATCCTGCCCTCCAGCGTCAACCTGCTTTCATGCATGTCGTCATCGCCGCACACACTTTGCGCCACATGCAACTTTTGCGCGACATGCGTTAGAACGATGCCCGGGCAGAAGCCGTTCCGCGCTCGACCCTTGCCTCACATCCCCGCGGCGTAAAAATCATCGTCAAGGCGCTTTTCCAGCGTGACGAGGTCATCCGGCAATGGCAGGCCCATGGCGCGCATTTCCCGCAGCTTTTCGCGCAACTGCTCCTGGATCTCATGCTGATCCTCGGGCTGATTGACCATTTCTTCCAGCAACATGCTGATCTGGGCCTTGAATGATTCCAGCGCCATTGTTTTCTCCTTACCGCAGCATCCGGGAAATAAGCTGCGCCGTATAGTCGACCATCGGTACTATGCGCGCATAGTTCAGCCGGGTCGGGCCGATCACGCCAAGCGCACCGATGACGCGAGCGTCCTTGTCGCGATAGGGCGCGACGACCAGCGACGAGCCCGACAGCGAAAACAGCTTGTTTTCCGAGCCGATGAAGATGCGGACGCCCGGCCCGTCCTCGGCGAGGTCGAGCAACTGGATCAGCCCGTCCTGCGTTTCCAGGTCCTCGAACAGATGCCTGAGCAGTTCGATGTCGGCCTGGGCGGTGACGTTTTCCAGGAGATTGGCGCGGCCGCGTACGATGAGCCGCGACGGCAGGCCGCTTTCGGCGCCGGCCCACACCGCCAGGCCCTTCTCGACCAGATCCTGCGACAGCGTGTCGAGGGCGGCTCTCGTCTCTTCCTTGATGCGGGCGATCTCGATGCGTGCCTCGGCCAGCGTGCGGCCGCGAATATGAGCGTTGAGGAAGTTCGAGGCCTCGTGCAATTGCGAGATGGTGATGCCGGCGGGCAGGTCGACGACGCGGTTTTCGACATCGCCATTCTGCGAGACGAGCACGGCCAGCGCCTTGGTCGGCTCGAGCTGGATGAATTCGATGTGCTTCAGCGCCACTTCGTTCTTGGCGGCGAGCACGAGGCCGGCGCCGCGCGACATGCCGGACAGCATCTGGCTGGCTTCGGTGAGCATATGCTCCAGCGTCGCGCCCGAACCGGAAGCCCGCACCTGCGCCTCGATGATGCGGCGCTCCTCGTCGGAGAGGTCGCCAAGCTCCATGAAGGCATCGACGAAGAAGCGCAGTCCCGCCTGCGTCGGCAGCCGGCCGGCCGAGATATGCGGCGCATAGATCAGGCCGAGATGCTCGAGATCGCTCATCACGTTGCGGATGGTGGCCGGCGACAGCGACGACGGCAGGATGCGCGACAGGCTGCGCGAGCCAACCGGTTCGCCGTCCCTGAGATAGGAATCGACGATGCGCCGGAAAATATCGCGCGAGCGCATATCAAGCGATTGGAGTGCTGGCGACTGAAGCACGGGCGACTGGGACGCGGGATCGACTGCCTTGGTCATTCGGGCCAAAAACCTCCGATATCAAGGATATAGAGTTCGGCGGTGTCAGCGCAACCCGGTTGCGCCCGCGAGACCCGGTCCATTTTCCTTTGCGCCCTGCGCGCCGTGCGGTTACAAGCCGGCCACGATTCCAGAAATAACAAGAAAGAAGCCCGAATGCGCCCTTCCAAACGCCAACCCGACGAAATGCGCGCGATCTCCTTCGAGCGCGGCGTCTCCAAGCATGCGGAAGGCTCATGCCTGGTGAAATTCGGCGACACGCATGTTTTGTGCACGGCCAGCATCGAGGAGAAGGTGCCAGGCTGGATGCGCAATTCCGGCAAGGGCTGGGTTACGGCCGAGTACGGCATGCTGCCGCGTTCGACCGGCGAGCGCATGCGCCGCGAGGCTTCCACCGGCAAGCAGGGCGGGCGCACGCTGGAAATCCAGCGGCTGATCGGCCGCTCGCTGCGCGCCGTGGTCGATCTGCAGGCGTTGGGCGAGCAGCAGATCACCGTCGATTGCGACGTGATCCAGGCCGATGGCGGCACGCGCACCGCCTCGATCACCGGCGGCTGGGTGGCGCTTTACGACTGCCTGCGCTGGATGGAGGCAAGGCAGATGGCCAGCGTCGCCAAGGTGCTGAAGGACCATGTCGCGGCGATCTCCTGCGGCATCCATGACGGCCAGCCGGTCATCGACCTCGACTATATCGAGGATTCCTCGGCCGGCACCGACGCCAATTTCGTCATGACAGGCAAGGGCGGCATCGTCGAGATCCAGGGCACGGCCGAGGGCGAGCCTTTTTCGGAAGAGCAGTTCGCGGCGCTGATGGGCCTGGCCAAGAAAGGCATCCAGCGCCTGGTCAGCCTGCAGCAGATGGCCGTGGTGTAGGCTTTCAATGCCGAGCCTGGACACCCCCCTCTGGCCTGCCGGCCATCTCCCCCTCAAGGGGGGAGATTGGGTGTCATCGCGGCTTTCGCCAATCTCCAACGTTGCAAAGTGGGCGATAGCCTCGAAGCCGCTGATCTCCCCCCTTGAGGGGGAGATGGCCGGCAGGCCAGAGGGGGGTGCCTCGTGACTCCCTCCGCAATCTTGGAATCCGCTCTCTATGTCATCGATCTCAACGCCGCCGAATCTTTCTATCGCGATGTCCTCGGCCTCGATCTCCTCGGCAAGGTCGACGGCCGCCATCTCTTCTTTCGCTGCGGATCCGGTGTGCTGCTGATCTTCAATGCCGAGGCGACGAAAGTGCCGCCGGCGCCCGACGCCAGGCTGAAAGTGCCGCCGCACGGCACGGTCGGTGAAGGCCATCTGTGCTTTGCCGCAAGCGCCGACGAAATCGCCCGCTGGAAGGCCCATCTCGAGGCGAAAAAAATCGCCATCGAAAGCGAGTTCGAATGGCCGCAAGGCGGCCGCTCGATCTATATTCGCGATCCCTCCGGCAATTCGATTGAATTCGCCGAACCGAGAATCTGGGGCATCTGATGCATTCGCTGAACGGACAGAAAATCGTCGTCGCCAGCCACAATGAAGGCAAGCTGCGCGAATTCGCCGACCTGATGGCGCCCTTCGGTTTCGAAGCGAAGTCGGCAAAGGAATTTGACCTGCCGGAACCGGACGAGACCGGCACCACCTTCGAGGACAACGCCTATATCAAGGCGTTTGCGGCCGCCCAGGCGACCGGCCTGCCAGCCTTGTCGGACGATTCCGGCCTGTGCGTCGACGCACTTGACGGCGCGCCCGGCGTCTACACTGCCAATTGGGCCGAAACCCCGGATGGTTCGCGCGACTTCGGCATGGCCATGCAGCGCACCGAAGTGGCGCTGCAGGACGTCGGCGCGGTCGACCCGGCACAGCGCAAGGGCCGCTTCGTCGCCGTGATCTGCCTGGCCTTTCCCGATGGTGCGGCCGAATATTTCCGGGGCGAGGTCGAGGGCACGCTGGTGTGGCCACCGCGCGGCGAGCTTGGCTTCGGCTACGACCCGGTGTTCTTGCCGAACGGGTTCGAAAAGACCTTCGGCGAGATGAGCGCCGCGGAAAAGCATGGCTGGAAGCCCGGCCAGCCGGAGGCGCTGTCGCATCGCGCCCGCGCCTTCCAGAAATTCGCGCAAGCCCGACTTGGTTCGGCATGACCATGCTGCTCGACCGCAGCCCCGGCTTCGGCGTCTACGTCCACTGGCCGTTCTGCGCGGCCAAGTGCCCCTATTGCGACTTCAACAGCCATGTGCGCCACCAGCCGGTCGACCAGGAGCGTTTCGCCCGCGCCTTCGAGAGCGAGCTCGCGACGATGCGCGCCCGCACCGGGCCGCGCGAGGTGACCAGCATCTTTCTCGGCGGCGGCACGCCGTCGCTGATGAAGCCGCAAACCGTGGCGACGGTGCTGGATGCGGTGGCGAAGAACTGGACGGTGCCCGACGGCATAGAGGTGACGCTGGAAGCCAACCCTTCATCCGTCGAAGCCGAGCGCTTTCGCGGCTACCGCGCGGCGGGCGTCAACCGGGTGTCGCTCGGCGTGCAGGCGCTGAACGACAAGGATTTGCGCTTCCTTGGCCGCTTGCACAATGTCGAGGAAGCGCTGCATGCGATCGGGCTGGCGCGCGAAATATTCCCGCGGCTGTCCTTCGACCTGATCTACGCGCGGCCCGGCCAGACACCTGAAGCCTGGCAGGCCGAGCTTGAGCAGGCGATCGGCCATGCCGCAGACCATCTGTCGCTCTACCAGCTGACCATCGAGGAAGGCACGCCGTTCCACGCACTGCATGCGGCGAAGAAATTCACCATTCCCGACAATGACCACGCCGCCGACCTCTATCAACTGACGCAGGAGATCACTTCAGCGCACGGATTGCCGGCCTACGAGATTTCCAACCACGCCAGGCCAGGCGCGGAAAGCCGGCACAACCTGACCTATTGGCGCTATGGCGAATATGTCGGCGTCGGTCCCGGCGCGCATGGCCGCTTCGTCGAGAACGGCCGCCGCACCGTGACGATCGCAGAGAGAATGCCGGAGACCTGGGCCAATCTGGTCGAGGCCAAGGGCCATGGCGTCACCGGCGGCGAGACCTTGACGCGCTCGGAGGAGGCCGACGAGTTCCTGCTGATGGGGTTGCGGCTGGCCGAGGGCATCGATCTCAGTCGCTACGAGGCGTTTTCCGGTCGCGGCCTGTCGAGCGCAAGACTGTCTATGCTGCAGGGCGAAGGACTGGTGGCGCCGATCGGCAATTCCCGCCTGCGCGCCACGCCGGCCGGCATGATCGTGCTCGACGCGGTGGTGGCGGACCTGGCGCGTTAGGCAAGCAGGCCACGCTCCTCGCCGAGGCTCAGCGCCCCCTTTCGTCATCCTTGGGCGGGGCGACGCGAAGCGGAGCGCAGACCCGAGGATCCATGCCGTGACGTGTGCGAAGAGGTCCTACGGTCCAGAACGAGGATGGGCTCTTCCTGCTGCTTGTCTTGCCATGGGTTGCGACTTCTCCACCCGAAGTATTGCACATTCTGCACCGCAGCGGTGCTCACATGTCACGGCATGGATCCTCGGGTCTTCGCGACGTCGCTCCGCTCCTGCTCTGCCCAAGGATGACGAAGTCGGGGATGCCGTACCCAATCTTCGAGCCCGAGAATTGCGCTTCTGGAGACGCGGGTTTCACGATATCTGGGTTGAAACGCCACTTGCGAGGCATGCCAATGAACCTGACCGTTTCCTCCTGGCAGTTATGGGCGCTGTTGTCGGCGACCTGCCAGCGGCCAGTTCCAATCGCCTGATACAATCTCGGGGAAAACCTGGCTTTTCCTCGGACTGTCCGGATTGGCTACCGGCGCTTCCTGGCTCTGCTATTTTCGCGCGCTGAAACTCGGCAATGCGGCGCAGGTGGCGCCGATCGACAAGCTAAGCGTCGTGCTTGTGGCGGTGTTTGGCGCGATCTTTCTCGGCGAGCGACTGTCCGGCGCGAACTGGCTTGGCGTCGCTCTTATCGCGGCGGGCGCGGTGCTGGTCGCCTATCGGGTGTGATGGAACGCCTTCCCGGGCGCTTTTCGTTTCAAGACGGGTGATGAAGATATCGAAGCGATTGGGCATCGTCCGGTCAGTGCTCCGTCGTGCTGTCGGTTTCGGTCCTGGCGTCAGCCAAGAGGCGGCGCAAAAGCCGTTTGCCGGCTTCCCTGCTGTCGGCAGCGTTCGCGACTTCGGCAGGCACGCTCTTGTCCTTCAGCGCGGCGAAGCGCTTGCGGCCGGCATAATAGGGCTCGAAAACGTCCTGTATCTTCAGACTGTCCATCCTGCTCCTCCCGAGAGATCGCATCGGCCCGAAAATCGGAATCGATTTTCGGAAAGCACGATGCGATATCAAAAGCTCTAGAGCGACCTTTGCGCGTCAACGGACGCGCGGCGCTCTAGGGATTAAATCCGTCGAGACCGGTTTCGTTCCCTAGTGTGGCGAAGGCATGGCGCGCCCTTGACATCTGCGTGGCTTTTGCAACCGGGCGCCAGCCGTGCCAAACAGGCCCAGATGCATGCAAGCGGCTAGAGGGCAGCGGTGACCGGCGACAAACGCAGCTATGTGATCGGGCAAACCGAGCTGGCGGCCCGGCCGCTCGCGCCGGCGCTCTATCTGGTGGCGACGCCGATCGGCAATCTGGCCGACATCACGCTGCGGGCGCTGGAAACGCTGGCCGCCGCCGACATCGTCGCCTGCGAGGACACCCGCGTCAGCCGCGTGCTCCTCGACCGCTACGGCATCCGCCGCCGCACCACGGCCTATCATGAGCACAATGCCGGCGAGGCCGGGCCGAAACTGATCGCGGCACTCGAGGCCGGGCAGAGCGTGGCGCTGATTTCCGACGCCGGCACGCCGCTGATCTCGGATCCCGGCTACCGGCTGGTCGGTGAGGCGCTGGACCGCGGCATCCGCGTGGTGCCGATCCCCGGCCCGTCGGCGCCGCTTGCGGCGCTGACGGCGTCGGGCCTGCCTTCCGACGCCTTCCTGTTCGCCGGGTTCTTGCCGGTGAAATCGGGGCAGCGGCTGACGCGGCTCGAAGCGCTGAAAAGCGTGCCGGCGACGCTGATTTTCTTCGAATCGCCGCGTCGGCTGGCCGAGACGCTTCTCGCCATGGTCGAGGCGCTGGGCGGCGGACGCCAAGCGGCGATCGGCCGCGAGCTGACCAAGACGTTCGAGGAAATTCGGACTGGGACGTTGCAGTCGCTCGCCGAGCACTACGCGGCGGCCGACACGCCGAAGGGTGAAATCGTCATCTGCGTCGGCCCCACTGAGGCCAAGGCAGACGAACCGGCCGATATCGACCGGCTGCTGCTTTCGCTTGCCGCCGAGATGCCGGCCTCCAAGGCAGCTGCCGAAGCGGCAAAGATGACCGGCGGCCAGAAACAGGCGCTTTACCGGCGGCTGCTCGAACTGAAGGACAGCAAAAAGGAAGGGGACGTCCCCGGAAAGGACGGCGATGGCTGAACGCCCGCTCGCCAGCCGCCGACAAGCCTATCGGCGCGGCCATCGCGGCGAATGGCTGGCGTCGGCGGCGCTGATGCTGAAAGGCTACCGCATCCTGGCCCGCCGTCATCGCACGCGGTTCGGCGAGATCGACCTGATCGCTCGGCGCGGCGACCTTGTGCTGTTCGTCGAGGTCAAGGCGCGCCGCACGCTGATGGAAGCGATGGAGGCTGTTCGCTACGATTCGGAGCGCCGTATCGAAAGCGCGGCCGATCTCTGGCTGTCGCGCCAGCCCGACTATAGCAGGCTGTCAATGCGCTTCGACATGGTGGCGGTGCTGCCCTGGCGCTGGCCCGTGCATGTAGAGAACGCGTTTTATGGGCGCAATTGAGTGCCTCACCCCCAGATCATCAGCGCCACCAGCCCCACGCCGCCGACGACCAGCCGCCACCAGCCGAACAGCGAATAGCCGTGGCGCGAGACGTATTCGAGCAGGAAGCGCACGACGATGAGCGCTGTGACGAAGGCCGCGATGAAGCCGACGGCGATGATCGGCAGGTCGGCGCTGCTCAGCACGTTGCGGTTCTTGAACAGGTCGAAGGCGAAGGCGCCGACCATGGTCGGGATGGCGAGGAAGAAGGAGAATTCCGCCGCCGCCCGCTTGTCGACGCCCAAAAGCAGCGCTCCGACGATCGTCGAGCCGGAGCGCGACGTGCCGGGGATCAGCGACAGGCACTGGAACAGGCCGATCTGCAGATAAAGCCTGGTCGGAAACCGCTCGACGTCGCGGTAGACCGGCTTGAGCTTCATGCGGTCCACCAGGAGCAGGACCACGCCGCCGATGATCAGCATGACGCAGATCAGCCGCGGCGATTCGAACAGGATCGTCTTGATGAAATCATGCGCCAGCGCACCGATGATGGCCGCCGGCAGGAAGGCGATGAGGATGCCAAGGACGAAATGGCGCGTCAGCCGGTCGTGTGGCAAATCGAGCAGCATCTTCCACAAGCGGCGGAAATAGACGCTGAGGATCGCCAGTATGGCGCCGAGCTGGATCAGGATCTCGAAGGCCTTGCCGGTCGAGTGAAAGCCAAGAAAATGGCCGGCAAGCAGGATATGGCCGGTGGAGGAGACAGGAATGAACTCGGTCAGCCCCTCCAGCAGGCCGAGCAGCAGCGCTTCGACGATGGTCTGGCTTTCCATGGCAACCTCGGCGTTGGTGAGAGAGCTTGAAGGAACGGCTTGCGAAAGGGCTTGCTTGTCACGGCGCGGAACTCCCCCTATAGGTCGCAGCACCCTGACAGCCCGCTGAATCGGGCGGTCAAGACTTACCGGCGCAGCCGGCGATTTGCCAGTGCGCTCTATTATCGCGGGACCATGCTGACGCTTTTTCACCACCCGATGTTCGCCGCCTGCCGGTTCGTGCGCCTCGCTTTCGGCGAGTATGGCGAGGAGCTGGCGCTGATCGAGGAAAAGCCGTGGACGCGGCGCAAGGAGTTTTTGGCGCTGAATCCGGCCGGAACCTTGCCGATCCTGCTGGCCGAAGGCGACGTGCCGATCGTCGGCGCCATGGTCATCGCCGAATATCTCGACGAGACGCGCGGCGTCTTGAAGCGCGACAAGCGGCTGTTCGCCGAGGACCCGATGGAGCGCGCCGAAATCCGCCGGCTGACCGACTGGTACCTCAGCAAGGCCGAGAGCGAGGTGACAAGGCACCTGGTGCGCGAACGCGTGCTGAAGCCGGTCATGCCGGAGACGGCGGGCGGCGGCTCGCCCGATTCGGGAGCGATCCGCGCCGCGCGCGCCAATATCCGCCAGCACATGAAATACACCAACTGGCTGGCCGGCACCCGCCACTGGCTGGCCGGCAACAAGGTGACCTATGCCGACCTCGCCGCGGCGGCGGCGCTTTCGGTGCTCGACTATCTCGGCGAGATCGACTGGCGCGAGCACAGTGCCGCGCGCGAATGGTACACGCGGGTGAAATCGCGGCCATCGTTCCGGCCGCTTCTGTCCGACAGGGTGCGCGGCCTGTCGCCGGTGTCGCATTATGCGGACCTCGATTTCTAAGAATGAAAACCTGCGCGCGCTGATCGACCGCGAGGCGAAGCGCGCCGGTTTCGATGCCGTTGCCGTGACCACGCCCGATGCCATCCCGCTGGCTCCGGCCCGGTTGGCCGCATTCGTCGCCGACGGTTTTCACGGCTCGATGGACTGGATCGCCGAGACGCTCAAGCGCCGGGGCGAGCCGGCGGCGCTGTGGCCCGAGGTCCGCTCGATCGTCGTGCTGGCGATGAATTACGGCCCCGACCACGACCCACGCGCGGTGCTGGCCAGGCGCGACTGCGGCGCGATCTCGGTCTATGCGCAAAACCGCGACTATCACGAGGTGATGAAAGGCCGGCTGAAGGAGATCGCCGGCAAGATCGTGGCGCGTGCCGGCGGTGACGTCAAAGTGTTCGTCGATACGGCCCCGGTGATGGAAAAGCCGCTGGCCGAAGCCGCCGGCCTCGGCTGGCAAGGCAAGCATACCAATCTGGTCAGCCGCGAACACGGTTCCTGGCTGTTCCTCGGCACCATCTTCACCACGGCCGCGCTTGCCCCGGATACAGCGGAAGAGGACCATTGCGGCTCCTGCCGCGCCTGTCTCGACGCCTGCCCGACCGACGCCTTTCCGGCGCCCTACCGGCTCGATGCGCGGCGCTGCATTTCCTATCTCACCATTGAGAACAAGGGACCGATCCCGCATGAATTCCGCGAAAGGATCGGCAACCGTATCTATGGCTGCGACGACTGCCTGGCCGCCTGCCCGTGGAACAAGTTCGCCCGCGCCGCCTCGGAAGCGAAGCTCGTCGCCCGCGCGGATCTGCGCGAGCCGCCGCTTGCCGAGCTGCTTAGCCTTGACGATGCCGCCTTCCGCGCCTTCTTCACCGGCTCGCCGATCAAGCGCATCGGCCGCGACCGCTTTGTCCGCAATGTGCTGATCGCGGCCGGCAATTCCGGCGATTCCTCGCTCGGCAACGCCGTGCGCGCCTTGCTTGACGACGCCTCGCCGCTGGTGCGCGGTGTGGCGGTATGGGCGCTGTCGCGGCTTGTGCCGAATCGCGAATTGGCAAAATGCGCGGTCGCCGGCTTAAAGACGGAAGCCGACGAAACGGTGCGGAACGAATGGCGACTGGCGCTGGCAATCGAGGCACATGCATGAGCGGCAAGCAGTTCTTCATTTTCGGCGCCGGCTATTCGGGCAAGGCCTTTGCCCGCGCCAGCGAGGGCGCCGGCACGATCTTCGGCACGACCCGTTCGACGGATAAATTCACAGCGTTGCGTCAGGCCGGCATCGAGCCGCTGCTGTTTGACGGCGCGCCGACGCCTGGAATCAGCGCTGCGCTGAGAGAGACGACCCATCTCATCGTCTCGGTGGCGCCGGACGAGGCCGGCGACCCGGTGCTGAATGCCATGCGCCGGACGATCGTGGCGGATATGCCGGCGCTCGAATGGATCGCCTATCTCTCGACCGTTGGCGTCTATGGCGATTATGGCGGCGCCTGGGTTGACGAAACGGCGGAATGCCGGCCGGTGTCGAAGCGCTCGATCATGCGTGTCGCCGCCGAACGGGACTGGCTGCAACTGGGCCGGGAGATTGGCCGGCCGGTCGCTATCCTGCGGCTTTCCGGCATTTACGGGCCGGGCCGCAATGCGCTGGTCAATCTGGAAAACGGCACTGCCCGGCGGCTGGTCAAGCCGGGCCAGGTGTTCAACCGCATCCATTGCGACGACATTGCCGGCGCGCTCTGGCACCTCGCCGGAAGCAACGCCGGCGGCGTCTTCAACGTCACCGACGATTTGCCGGCGCCGCCGCAGGACGTCGTCGCCTATGCGGCCTCCCTTACGGGCATCGAACCGCCGCCCGAAATTCCGTTCGAGACCGCCCAACTTTCGCCCATGGCGCGGTCTTTCTATGGCGAGAACAAGCGCGTCGCCAATATGGCTATCAAGGCAGCCGGCTATCGCTTCCGCTTTCCCGATTATCGTGCCGCCTTCGACCAGATGTGGGCCGATGGCGACTGGCGCGACGGCGAAGCGCGTAGCCCGATGAGGTGATCGAAGCGTGGCGCGCGGCGTGCTATGATTCGACTTGAATTCGCGGAGGGGCTCATGAAGATGTTGCAACGCTCATGGACGCCGCTCATGGCGGCAGCGTTCGCCGTCGTGACGGCACTTGCAGCGCAGTCCGCACGCGCCGAGGAATTGGCGAAAGACCTGTTCGGCGCCAAAAAGCTGCCGGCCGTGGCGGCACCCCAATCCTTCGGCTTCTACTCCAAGGGCTGCTTTGCCGGCGGCGTCGCCATCCCCATGGACGGCCCGCACTGGGAGGTGATGCGGCCTTCACGCAACCGCCGCTGGGGCCATCCAGTGATGATCGGGCTCATCGAGAAACTGTCGCGCGACGCCGCCGCCGATGGCTGGCCAGGCCTTTTGGTCGGCGACATTTCGCAGCCGCGCGGCGGCCCGATGCTGACCGGCCATGCCTCGCACCAGATCGGCCTCGACGCCGACATCTGGCTGACGCCGATGCCCGACAACAGGCTTTCGACCAACCAGCGCGAGAAGATGAGCGCCACCTTGCTGGTCGACGAAAAGACCCATCTGGTGAAGGAGGCGCTGTGGAAACCGCAGCATGCGCTGCTGCTGAAGCGAGCGGCGAGCTATCCGGAGGTCGAGCGCATCCTGGTCAATCCCGGCATCAAGAAGAAGCTGTGCGATACGGTGAAGGGCGACCGCGCATGGCTGCGCAAGATCAGGCCGTTCTGGGGGCACGACTATCATTTCCACATCCGCATCGGCTGCCAGCCCGGCTCGCCAGACTGCAAACGGCAGGAGGCGACGGTGCGGGGCGACGGCTGCGACCAGTCGCTGGCCTGGTGGTTCACCGACGAACCGTGGCGCCCTGCCAAGAACCCCGACAAGCCGAAGGCGCGCGAGCTGATGACGATGGCTAGCCTGCCCCGGGAATGCCGGGCCGTGCTCGACGCGCCTGCTCCGTCCTCGGCCGAAGCTGCGACCTATCATGGCGACGGCAGGTCGATCGCGGCCGCTGCTGCTGAACCCGCGGTCGCGGCGGCTCCGGAACCGGCAATTACAAGTGGAGCTGGCGCACTCCCGGCTTCAGCGAGCGCTTTCGCGGCAACGCCCGAGATCGGCATCCCCCTGCCGCGGCCGCGGCCGGGGAACTAACGCCGAAGCGGCTTTCCCTTTCCGAGGTCATGCGCTAGTCAACGAAGGACAGCGGCAGACTGCCGGGAAGCGGGACAGACAAGAGCATGGCAGGCGACGACGACACCGTGTTGCGGTTTCCGATCCTGATCGGCGATATCGGCGGCACCAATGCGCGCTTCTCGATCGTGCTCGACGCGAATTCCGAGGCGGGCGAACCGACCATTGTCCAGACCGCCAGTTTCAACACGATCGACGAGGCGATCCAGGCGGCGGTGCTCGACCGCTCGTCGGTGCGGCCCAACTCCGCCGTGCTGGCGGTGGCCGGCCCGGTCGACAGCGACGAGATCCCGCTCACCAACTGCCCATGGATCGTCAAGCCGAGGCAGATGTTTGCCAACCTCGGCATCGGCGACGTCGTGGTGCTCAATGATTTCGAGGCGCAGGCGCTGGCCGTCGTGGCGCTCGGCGAAGAGCATATGGAGAAGATCGGCGGCGATGCGCCGGAGCCCAATGCCGGACGGGTGGTGCTCGGTCCCGGAACCGGGCTTGGCGTCGCCGGCCTGGTCTATGCGCTGAACCATTGGATACCGGTGCCCGGCGAGGGCGGCCACATGGACATCGGGCCGCGTACGCCGCGCGATTTCGAGGTGTTTCCGCATATCGAGAAGCTGGATGGCCGCATCTCGGGCGAGCAGATCCTGTCCGGACGCGGTCTCGTCAACGCCTACCGGGCGGTGGCCAAGGCCGACGGCAAGCCGGCGCCTTTCACCAAGCCGGCCGAGGTCACCGCCGCGGCACTGGCGAAGTCGGATCCGGTGTCGGAAGAAGCGCTCGAGATGTTCGTCACCTGCCTGGGGCGCACCGCCGGCGACCTGGCGATGGTGTTCATGAGCCGCGGCGGTGTCTTTCTCACCGGCGGCATCGCGCAGAAGATCCTGCCGGCGCTCAAGGAAGGCAATTTCCGCGCCGCTTTCGAGGACAAGGCGCCGCACAGCGAGCTGATGCGCACAATGCCAGTCTATGTCATCACCCACCCGCTGGCGGCACTTTCCGGCCTTGCCGCCTATGCCAGGAACCCGTCGCTGTTCGGCGTCCAGACGGCGGGACGGCGCTGGCGGGTATAGTCTTTTGTTAAGCATGATCTTTTCAAAAACCGCTTCCCACTTTTTGGGATCATGCTCTGACCCGACGAAGTTTCGCCGCGCTCGGCCATAGGCAAGCCGCCGCCGGGGCGCTAAGAGAAGTGCCTGATATCAGACCGGCGGCGACGCCGAACGGACAGCGCGGAACGACTTGAACCAATCGCCCAAACACCAAGCGCCCAAACACCAGGCGAAGGCCCAGCCCGGCGAGATCGTGGCGGTGGTGCGCCGTATCCTCACCGAGAACGGCCGCGACTACCGAGGGTCGTATGTCTTCGCCATCGTCTGCCTGCTGACCGTGTCGGGAACGACAGCGGTCACCGCCTTGATCATGAGCCCGGTGGTCAACCAGATCTTCTACGAACGGCGCGGCGATCTGATCGCCTGGATCTGCGCTGCGATTCTGGGCGCCTTCATCCTGCGCGGCCTGGCCGGCTACGGCCAGGCGGTGACGCTGGCCAAGATCGGCAACAATCTGGTGGCGCGCTATCAGAAGCGCATCTTCGACCATCTGATGAAGCTTGGCGTCGGTTTCTTCAACGACACGCGCTCGGGCCGGCTGGCCGCGCAGATAAACGAGAACGTCAACGGCATCCGCGACCTTTTGTCGATGACGCTGACGTCGATCGCCCGCGACGGCGTGACGCTGATCGGGCTGATCTGCGTCATGATCTACCAGGATCCGGTGCTATCCCTGAGTTCCCTGCTGATCGGGCCGCCGCTGATCTATACCGTCACCTATCTGATGCGGCGGGTGCGGCGCATCACGCGTGAATCGGTGCAGATCAACGCGCGGCTGATCGGCGCCATGCAGGAAGCCACGCAAGGCATCGCCATCGTCAAGGCCTTCACCATGGAGGACGAGCTGTCGCGCCGTATCGGCAAGCTCGCCGACGATGCGGAGCAACGGTCAAACAAGATCGCCCGCGTTTCGGAACGGCTGACGCCGATCTCCGAGATACTGGCCGGTTTCGCCGTTGCCGGCGTCATCGCCTATTCCGGCTACCGGGCGACCGTGCTCGGGCAGCCGCCGGGCGCCGTCTTCTCCTTCATCACCGCGCTGCTGCTCGCCTACGATCCGGCGCGGCGGCTGGCGCGCATGCAGGTCGGCATGGAGCGGGCGCTGGTCAATGCGCGCATGATCTACGAGCTGCTCGACCTCGAGCCGCAGCAGGGCGACGCGCCGGGAGCGGTCGCGGCGAAATTCACCAAGGGCGAGGTGCGCTTCAACAATGTGTCGTTCGGCTATGTTGCGGAGACGCCGGTGCTCCAGGATTTGAGCTTCGTTGCCGCCGCCGGCAAGACGACGGCGATCGTCGGCGCTTCGGGCGCCGGCAAGTCGACGCTGGTGGCGCTGCTGCAGCGCTTCCATGATGTCGACAAGGGCAGCATCGAGATCGACGGTGAGGACATTTCGCGGGTGACCAAGCAGTCGCTGCGCGGCTCCATCGCCTATGTCTCGCAGGCGCCCTATCTGTTCGAAGGTACCATCCGCGACAACATCCGCTACGGCCGGCCGAGCGCCACCGACGCCGAGATCGAACGCGCCGCGCAACAGGCCGCGGCCGACGATTTCATCCGCCAGCAGCCGGATGGCTACGACACGCCGGTCGGCGAAAACGGCGTGACGCTGTCGGGCGGCCAGCGCCAGCGCGTGTCGATCGCCCGCGCCATCGTGCGCAACGCACCGATCCTGCTGCTCGACGAGGCGACCTCGGCACTCGACAATGAGGCGGAAGCACGCGTCCAGCAGGCACTGACCCAGGTCATGGAAGGGCGCACCACCATCGTGATCGCGCATCGGCTGTCGACCGTGGTCAATGCCGACCAGATCATCGTGCTGGAAGAGGGCCGGCTGGTCGAACAGGGCACGCATGCCGCGCTGATGGCCGACCCGCACAGCGTCTATGCCCGCTTCCACCGGGTACAGGGCAACAAGGGGCTGGGGCTTGTCGACGACGCCAAGTCTATCCAAAATGCCAAGTCCATCCAAACTCCGGTGCCGCAACCACCGGTGCGACGCGCAAAGAAGGCGGTCGGGAGAATCTTATGAGCGGCATGTCTCCTAATGACACAAGCGATATGGGCCTGGTGGTGGTGGGTGCCGCCGGCCGCATGGGCCAGGCGCTGATCCGCGCCATCCACACGATCCCGGGCGCGCGCGTCGCCGGCGCGGTCGAGCGGTCCGGTTCGGCCTATCTCGGCAGGGATGCCGGCGAGCTTGCCGGCATCGGCATCATCAATGCGACGATCGGTGACGATCCGCTGCCGGCCTTCGCCAAGGCCGACGGCGTGCTCGATTTCACGACGCCGGCGGCAACAGTCGAATTCGCCGGCTACGCGGCGCAGGCACGCATCGCCCATGTCATCGGCACGACAGGCTGCTCGGATGACGACAATGCCAGGATCGCGGCGGCGGCGCGCCACGCGACGATCGTCAAATCAGGCAATATGAGCCTTGGCGTCAATCTTCTGGCGGTGCTGGTCGAGCAGGCGGCGCGTGCGCTCGACGCCGACGATTTCGACATCGAGATCCTGGAAATGCACCACCGTCACAAGGTCGACGCGCCGTCGGGGACGGCGCTGCTGCTCGGCGAAGCCGCGGCCGCCGGGCGCGGCATTCAACTTGCCGGCAACGATGTCCGGTCACGCGACGGTCACACCGGCGTGCGAAAAGCCGGCTCGATCGGCTTTGCCACGCTGCGTGGCGGCTCGGTGGTCGGCGATCATTCCGTGATACTGGCCGGCACCGGCGAGCGCATCACGCTTGCCCATCATGCCGAGGACCGGGCGATCTTCGCCCGCGGCGCGGTCAAGGCCGCACTTTGGGCGCGTGGCAAGAAGCCCGGCCTCTATTCGATGCGGGACGTGCTCGGGCTCGGCTGAGAAATCCAGAACCATTTGTCTTTACGCAATTCCGGACGGAAAATCGCTACACACTTTTCCCGGAATTGCTCAAACTCGAAGGAGCAGAAATGTCGAGAACTCTCGTGCTCGTGCGGCATGGCCAGAGCGAATGGAACCTGAAGAACCTGTTCACCGGCTGGCGCGACGTCGACCTGACCGAGCAGGGCCACAAGGAGGCCAAGGAGGCCGGCGCGAAGCTTAGGGCACGCGGCCTGAAATTCGACATCGCCTTCACCTCGGCGCTGATCCGGGCGCAGAAGACCTGCCAGCACATTCTCGACGCGGTCGGCCAGAGCGAGCTCGAGACCATCCGCGACCAGGCGCTGAACGAACGCGATTATGGCGACCTCTCCGGCCTCAACAAGGACGACGCGCGCAAGAAATGGGGCGAGGAGCAGGTGCATGTCTGGCGCCGCTCCTATGACGTGCCGCCGCCCGGCGGCGAAAGCCTGAAGGACACCGGCGCGCGCGTCTGGCCCTATTATCTGCACGACCTGCAGCCGCATGTGCTGCGTGGCGAAACCGTGCTGGTGGCGGCGCATGGCAATTCGCTGCGCGCGCTGATCATGGCGCTGGACGGCAAATCGGGCGAGGAGATCGTCAAGCTGGAACTCGGCACCGGCGTGCCGATCATCTACAAGCTCAACGCCGATTCGACGGTGGCGTCGAAGGAAGTGCTGGAGAGCTGAGCCGGCAGTGGATTGCGGCTTTCAAAAAAGCGCGTTGACACCCATCGTCTGCCCGCTTACATGAGCCCGCACCAGCCCAGATGGCGGAATTGGTAGACGCGCACGGTTCAGGTCCGTGTGCCGCAAGGCGTGGAGGTTCGAGTCCTCTTCTGGGCACCATCTTTCAGCAGCTAAGGTGCAGAATTGCGCCTTAGCTGGCGGTGAGACTACCCCGCTACATGCACTTCTACCTGAGTTAGGCATCGCCTGCCGCACGATCACAAGGGATGCAGATGTCGCGGGCCGGTCAACTTCACATCGATAGGCGTTAATCGTCAGCAGCCATCGGGTTGACCCTTGCCAGCCTCATAGCCTCAGCAATTTCATGCACAGGGACAGGCGACAACTTGTCCTCCGCCTTCGCATGAGACCATCGATGACAAGTTGGGCACAGCACGGCCAGATCGTCCAATCGGGTCTCTCGGGGACCGATGGAAAGGGGGTTACGATGATGGGCATCAAACATCATGCTAAGCGAATCCGAGTAGCCGCACGCCTCGCAGATGATAACGCCACCATTTCTCGCGCGGTTCGCTGCCTTGGTCGCTCGAGCTAGGGCGGCGTCCCGTTCCATGTCCCTCTGAAGTTTCCACACTCTCTTGCCTTCGCTGGAGGTGCTGTCCAAGCGTGGGTACATCGAGCCAAACATCTGCACGCGACCCGGATCTCGGAAGCCAGATGGAAGCTGTATCTCCCATCGCCTCTCAATCTCCCGGTCCTTTAGGACCTCCCATAGCAGACGGATCTGGGCATCATCTCGCTTAACGCGGTCGAAGGCATTGGTAAGAATACGATGATCTGGCTGGCCGAGATCTTGGACAAGACGAGGCTCGCTCACAACTGAGTATACTTCGGAGATGATTACCGCCACTGGCCATTGGGCAAGACGGGCCTTCAACTCGTCATCGCGCACAAACGCGGTGGTCTCGCCGTAGACACCAGTTGATCTGACGAGTTCCAATACGCGGCCCCGCAGGTCGTCAGGGACTTGATCGCCTCCCCCGATTGTAAGGAAATACGGCTGATCAACCGACCGTTCCGCTGTAGTTCGGGCGAGAGAGAAGTGAGCCCTGTCTTTAAGTGCTACGTTGCCATGGGAGCCAAAGCACATAACCGGCTCGCTTGAGCGACCCCATACAGCTTTTACGCCCATCAATACATCGGGCGTGGGAGCAACCTCTATGAATTTTACCACTGCCAACGTTCCTCCCAATCAGTCCCGCTCGTTGTGGCGATGGCATAACATGATTGGCAGGAGCTTCAGAACAGGGCTGAGTAGTTCGCCCTCGACGCACTGCGTAGCCAAGCACGATAAGTTCGCAACAAAGGGATGTCCCCTTGACTGTTCCGTATCAGTTTCATATATTTAAACTCTGAAACCGATACGGAACAAGCGTCCATGAGCGCCGACATCGTTCACTTTCCGCAGAAGTCACCGCCGGTGGAGCCGCTCGCGCAGTTTGTCCGGCTTGGGGAGGTGTCGCACAAGCGAACGGCAAGCCTTTTCGCGGAAGGGCACCTTGCCGCGAAAAGGGTTGTCATTGACGCATCCCGCCTACGGTTTCTGAGGAGTGAGATTAAGCAGTTCAAGGAAGCCGGCAGAGAGATCGTGCTCGACACCAAAGCCGCCGAATTGGCAGCGCTCAGCAAGTATGGTGGGAGCGCGAAAGATGCGCCATGGTCGCAAGTTGCCGGGGGCCAATTGGTGACCGCGCCTTGCTTTCTACGTGGCCATCCCGGCGACATCTTTGGCCAGATTGCTCGTTGTGCCGTTGAATATGATGTCGATGCTGTATTGTCCCCCGGCCACTTCCTTCACCCAGAGAATGGGCTCGATTGGCTGGACATTGATCGCGGCTCTTGTTCTGAATTGCGCCGAGCGCTTGACCATGAAGGTGGCAAACATATTGCGATAGATTACTTATTGATCCTACCGCATCTCATGCTGAATGATCCTGAGATGCGGCTGAAGATCATGCAGGCACTATCTGATTTGCCTTTCGATAATCTGTGGATTCGTGCTTCTGGCTTTGGCAATGATTCTGCCGCTCAGCCTCTGGTGGCCTTTATTTCTTCACTTGTCCAATTTCACAACCTCGGAAAGCCCATCATTACCGACTACCTCGGTGGTCTCGTTGGCGAGGCGGTGATGGCACTCGGCGCATCGTCCGGCTTCGCTCATGGTATCGCGGAATGCGAGCGTTTTGATGCTCGCCCATGGGACAAGCCTGCCAAGAAGCGCGACCCGGATAAACCGGGCGGGCGGGCAGCGAGAATAAATCTGTCGTTGATCAATAAGTCTCTGACGCTGAATGAGTACGAAACATTGCTGTCTGCTAAGAGCGCAAAGCGTCTCTTGTCTCCAAGTGTTGCCTTGCCGGGCGTTCGAACGCCAAGCGACGTCACCAATGATCCTAAGATACTCGCCTCCAAAGAGGCTGTGACCAATTTCGAAGCTTTGGCAAACGTGCCGAATTTGCACAGGCCAAAGGATTTCGTTGAGCGACGAGTCGAGCCGGCCGTTGAGCGTATGCAACAAATCAAGAACTTAATACCCAATCCGGAGATTGCGAAAGCCAAAGTTGTGGATGTGGACAAACTAATGAAACGGATGGGGGATCATCATAAGCAATTGAGTCGCCAATCTAATTCTCTGACGGAATTGTCTGAGCGTCTGGTCGATCTCGGTCCTGTAGCGCGCCCGGTACAGCGGCTATCGCGGCTTGAAGAAAATGAAAGACGTGGGCAGAGGCCATGAGTAACTCAACTGCCAATTCTATCGCACGTAGCTTGGAGGAAATCGAGCAGGCTGGAGGCTTGCGAGGAACGGACATCGCTAACTTGACGCAAGTATCGAAGGCGACCGTTTCCCGCTGGCGTACTGGCCTAGCCAGACCTCAGCCGCGTAATGAGATGGTGCTCTCTGACCTTGTTTACGTCGTGCGGCGGTTGCAGGATTACTATACTGAGGAAGAAATCCGTACTTGGCTGTACTCGCGACACCCTCAGCTAGGGGATGAGCGTGCGGTTGATCTCATCCATAGTGGCCGTACCATTGACGTGTTAAATGTATTGAATCGACTCGATTCTGACGGATATCTCTGACCTTGAACCGGTTCCCTCCGCGCGACAGTCGACTAATCGACGCGATGGAAGAATTACCTGTTACACCGTATCAGGGGCACGTTTGGCGCGTCGTTCGCGAGGGACGTGATCCCTGCCAAGGTTCCTCCGCTGGAAATCGCTGGGACACCGGACAATTCGAAGTTCTCTACACATCCCTGGAGCGCAGGGGTGCGATTGCCGAGATGTACTTTCACCTCAAAGCAGGGCAACCAGTTTTCCCATCCAAGCTACGCTACACGCTCCATGAAATTGAGGTCTCTCTCAACGGAATTTACGACCTCTCTGATCGTCATTTATTGGCACGTCTTGGTGTCGATATCGCAAACTTTGGACGTCTAGACTACCTTTACCGGAAGGCTGAATATCCAACTTGTCAGCAGGTCGGCGAAGCCGCTCACTTTCTAGGGTCAATGGAGGCGAACGATCCGTCCGGCATTCTTGTCCCAAATGCCCGCTACGCTTGCAGTAACCTTGTCATATTTTGTCAGCACACCGTGCCCGACCAGATCGAGCCTGTCAAAGACCACGGATTGGTGGATTGGGCGGAGCTGAGATAGTTTTAGGGTCGGGCAGCATACAGTCCAACCTGGCCTGCGCGGTCGCGATGCCGTAGAAGCGAAGAGACTGATAGGACAACTATACTGTCCTATCGCCGGCCTCCGCGAGGCAACCTTCCCCTACGGCATATTTGTCACAGATCTTTTTTGATCGGTTTATCCACAACCTCCGATATTGATCCCGTGTTTTCGCTGTCGCTAATGTGCCGCCCATTGCGTGATTTGGCGGGGAACAGGGCAAGCCACGCGATGTCGCCGGCTACTTTCAGTGGTCAGCGCGGCGGACCTGAGCTTGGCCCTGCGGCTGGCAGACTACACTACAGCCGCAGGGCCTTGACCAGCGATCTTGGCGGGGGGCGCCGGCCGCCGAACATGTACTGAGAGAAATTGGAGCCGAAACATCTGAATGAAGTACGCCGGCTGAGCACTGCTTACGCAGAGGGCTGGATACTGCTTACGCAGGGGAATGACCCGAAATGGGTCAACAAAGTTGGCACCGCAATTGCATCGCTGGGCTTGGGGCCTGGGGTGGAGGGCTCGTCGCTTCGCGAATGACCGACGAGCCCTCTCGCTGATTGTCGGCGCTGCGGCATCCGCCGCTTTGCTTGGAGATCGATAATGCCAAAATTCGTTGTTGAAGAAATACATGGTAGTACGGTCACAGCGTCCCAAAGCATTGTTGCGCCCTCGGCGTTCAAAGCCGCCGCCAATGCGACTGGTCGCTTGGTGACGCTGTGGTCCGGCGAGCCGGCTTGCGTGCGCGTCACTGAATTCGGGATGAGCCGCTCGTTCACCTACGCTTATTGCGGCTCTTTTTAGGGTGGGTTTGCTGACAGCCACCAGCACGCCAGCGCCGGGCGCACTCGCTAATCCAGGTGCTCTGCTAGAGCCGGACGATTTCAGGTCAAACCGCTTCACACTTTTTGGCATCGTGCTCTAGCGCTCAGGATTTCTCCTGGTCCGCAAATTCGGGCAGCGATTTGTGCAACGTGAGCTGAACCGCGTTAAAGAACTGTCGGACTTCATGACGCGCGGCTTCGGTTTCATAGCCTCGCTCGAGCGCGACTGAGAGCAGGTGCCTGGCTGTTTCGCGCCAGAATGTGGCTGCGTCCTCGCCATGAAGCCGGTCGATGGTGTTGGCGATGAGCCGCACAGTGGAAACCTCTCGACTGATCGGGAACGCGACAACTGACATTGACGGAATAATCCTGGCGCCATGAATCGAGATTGATCTTCGACACAAGGCGTACCGCCAAAATCGGAAATGGATCGTTAAGGCCGCGCATGGCGATGCCCGGATAGGGCGCTGTGAGCGGTGGGCTTTCTTGCTTCATGTTCTGATTGAGTATTGGGCTGCGCGAAAGCCGCCCGCCGCCTGCAAGCGGCGGGCTTCTCCTCCTCCCCACGCTATGCAGGTCAATCCATAGTCTTGACGATCTTTGCGTGCGCCTGGATCAACGAGGACGGCGCGATGGACGCCATCATCTTCACACCAAGCCTACCCCAAACTTGAGACAGCCTTGAACGTTCCTCGGGTTAGCCTTCAGTCCATCCCGAACCCGTCTTTCATGGGACTTAAGTCCAGCCTGTCGCGCGCAAAGGGCGGGCAGATGGTGCCACCCGGAACTGCAACTGCTCATCCTCGTTGCTCCCTGCAAGTTACGGGAGGAGCCCGCCCCATGGACAAGAGTGTTTACCAAGCCCGCTGGCTACTGATGCCGATCGTCGCTGTCTCCATGACGTTCCTGGCGATTGGCATGTTCGTTAACTGAGGGTCGATTTCAATGGCATCTGCGCAGCTACGTCCCTTCCTGCGCCGATAGGGTTCGCGCCGCCACGCCGCAGCGGTGGTGCGAACCCTCAATTGCCGCGCGCCTTGCGATCAACATTCGGACGATGCAGGGTCGGGTGCGCCGAACGGCGGCAAGCGCTATCGGAATGAAGTACGCCGGCTTAAGATTCCGAGGAACATTAGCGGCCTCTAAAAGTTCGAGTTATGGCCGGTAGTGCCCCTACACTTGCTGCCAAGATCGGGTCACAGACCTGATCGAGCCCGCGCTTCTCCGCCAGAAGCGCGGGCTCACTGTTTTGCTTTGAACGGACTTGCGGAACGCGCCTTCCGACACAAAACCTTCGGCCCTTTAGGTGCCATGTCGGACCTAAGCCCCAATCAAACCCGGCAAAGGTCCTACCGCGTCAGGACCAAAGCCCAAGTTGGGAACATCGTCGGCAAGGGCACGTTCGCCTCCAGGTGTCCGCATCAACGCCATTGTTCAGAAAGCGAGCCACGAGTGATGCAAACAGCGGTGGGCTCGCGTCAAGGAGAGAACCATGAGAATCCCCCTTTCGACTTCACTTGCAGGACTTTTGCTTTTGGCGGGCGTCGGTGCGGTTGCCGCACAGGACGTGATCATCGCGCCTGAGCAGGAGACGGTTGTACGTGAATACGTAAAGAAAAAGCCGCTCGCCTCGGTCAAGATACCAGGGGTCGAACTGAACATAGGGTCCGCCCTTCCAGACACGGTCGAGCTGTATGAAGTACCGGATGTGCAATATCGCTATGTGGTTGTTGATGACCGGACTGTCCTGGTCGATCCCGGCACGCGCAAGATCGTGAAGATCTTGGACTGAAATAACTGTGCGGTGAAATAATTCCACCGCCGCCCTTCTTCGAGTGGCGGTGGAAATTGATTTCGGGAGATCGAGATGTCCTATGATTTGATGGAAGCTATGTTCGAACGCAGGAATGAGGGCGCCCGGATTTCAGGCGTATACGACGTCCGCCGCAAGCAGGACGCCAACCTTGCGCCCCGCAGGTTGGGCGAAGCGATCCAATTCGTGGCACTAGCCCCGCCCGAATGCTACGTCGTGCGCTCGGCTACTGTGGCGTTCGGTGAGAGGGGGGACTGTAGCCTCCGCGCAAATGAATGCGCGAGAATCTGGGCCAAGTACGGAATGTCGCTTCTGGATAGAGTTTGAAGCCGGACATCACATTGCTGGTAGTGCTTCACTTGTTGGCAGCACCAACTGTTCTAAATGTCGAGACGCCCCAAGCTGGGGACGCTAGGATACGGCCCGGTGAAGCTCGGACATCAATTGAACCGTGCGGTACGTTGAGAATTTCTATCAGCGGTGGAGCAGGCTTTCGCTGGCCTTGCAGTTCCTCATTGCCGGCGGCATCGCTCTCTTGGCTGCAATGCTGATGGTAGGCTTGTGGGTCACATCGCAGATCAGGGAAGCCGTTATTCGCAATTCCGCCGGCACCACCGCCCTTTACGTCGACAGCGTGATTGCGCCGCTTCTGCCGGACATGCGCAAGAACGAAGCGCTTAGCGACAGCGTCAAACAAGCGCTTGACGAGACGTTGGACCAGGGTGCGCTTGGAAAAAAGCTGGTCTCGTTCAACCTCTGGGGTCGTGATGGCAAGATACTGTACTCCAAAGACCCACGGTTGATCGGCCAGGTGTTTGAGCCGAGTGCGAACCTGTTACGCGCTTTCGGGGGAGATGTTTTTGCCGAATTCGACAGACTGGACGACAGCGAGCGGCAGCAGAAGGGAACGACTTCGCGGCTGCTTGAGATTTACAATCCGGTGCGCGAGCCATGGTCGGGCGATGTGGTAGCCGTCTCGGAATTCTATGAAGTCGCCGACGACTTCCAGAAAACCCTGAACGCGGCCTTGTGGTCGAGCTGGCTTGTCGTGGGAGGAGCGACGGCGGCGGCGCTCGCAATGTTGTCGGGCATCGTGCTTCGCGGCAGCCGCACAATTCACAGGCAGCGCCTGGCGCTTGAAGCAAAAATAGCCGAACTTCAAGAGCTGCTGTCGCAAAACTCGAAATTGCGCCATCGCGTGCAGCGCGCCTCGCGGCGTGCCACGGCGATCAACGAGCGCTACTTGCGTCGCATTGGCGCCGATCTCCACGACGGCCCAGCTCAGCTTGTCGCACTGGCGGCGCTTCGGGTGGACAGCCTTCACTTGGTCGATCCAGCCGCGCCGTCGAAAGATCGCAAGGCAGAAATCGCGAACATTCATCACACGCTGGACGAGGCAATGCGCGAGATACGCGCCATCTGCAACGGCCTTGTGCTTCCACAGATCGAAACCGCGGCAGTTGGGGACATATTGCGACTTGCCGTTACCGAGCACCAGCGCCGGACAGCGTCCTCGGTAGCGCTTACCCTTCCTGCCAGGCTTCCTGAACTGGGAACATCCGAAAAGATCAGCATCTATCGTTTCGCCCAGGAGGGTTTGAACAACGCATGGCGCCACGCAAACGGCAAGGACCAGGCGGTCAAAGCCTCGATGACGGGCGGCAAGCTCCAGATTGAAGTCTCGGATGGCGGCTCCGGCTTCGATTTGGCATCAAGCGAAGGGCTCGGACTTGCCGGCCTGAGGGAGCGAATAGAAAGCATCGGAGGCCGTTTCGAAACCTCTTCCAGCAGCAAGGGTACGCGGTTGACCGTCACCCTATCGATCGAGGAACAACAATGAGCGCTGTCGTTCGCATCACTATTGTTGATGACCATCCGCTTTTTCGCGAAGGCGTCGCACGCAGCCTCCGTGAAATCGGTGGCTTCGAAATCGCCGGTGAAGGCGCCACCGCTGCAGATGCTGAAAGGCTCGCCCGGATCGAGCAGCCGGACGTAATGCTGCTCGACATCAGCATGCCTGGCGGGGGACTGCAGGCCGCCGCGAACATTTTGGCAAAGTCCCCCAACCAGAAGATCGTGATTCTTACTGTATCGGAGGCAAATGCCGATTTGGCACTCGCGCTCAAGACAGGTGTTCGTGGCTATGTTCTGAAAGGGGTCCGCTCGAGTTCACTGGCTGAGATATTGAAAAGCATCGCTGCCGGAGAAAAATACATCCCGCCTACGCTTTCGGCTCAATTGTTGAACGAGCTGATCCAGCCCGAAACCCGGAAGGTCGATCTCATCGGGCAACTCTCGGACCGTGAATTTGGAATACTGTCGCTGGTAGCGGAGGGATTGAGCAACAAAGAAGCCGCCAAGAGGCTCGCGCTCCAGGAAAAGACGATCAAACATCATATGACGCGTATTCTCGCGAAACTTAAAGTTCGCAATCGCACAGAGGCCGCGCTTTTAATGCATGAGTCCAGGAACAGGCCGGTTGACATGATGCACCAGCCTGCCCCGTGAATTGCGGTTGTACCGACAGGCTCCCGAACGGGCAGACATCAAAGGGCTTTTAACCGCTTCACGTCGGAAGCTTTTAGGGCGCGATCGATAATGGTGCGGCCGAGCGCGTCCTTCATTCTGAACCGCCCAGCCTCGACTCTCTCGCTGATACCGTCGGGATGGACAACCTCGATAACGTTGCCCCGAACCGTCACCTTGTCGCCGGTCGCCGGATTTACCCTGGTTTCCCCGCCGCTGCTTCCATCGTCGCTGTCACCGCTGTCATTGCCTTTAGAGTTGTCATTGCCGCTATTCCCGTTGTTGCCGTTTCCGCTATTGCCTTTGCCCTTGCCGCCTGCGCCGCCCTTTGCGTAAGCAGCAGCGGGTCCAACCTTAGGAAACGTTGAGTGGTCGAGTTCAACAATGCAGGGCACGAATGTCAGCATCGCTCCCAGCGAAGCAGGAGCGATGAGCCGGCAAAGCCAACGCAATGAGGGAACGGGCATTTTGCTTCTCCCCGTGATGAGCACGGAAGCACAATCGGGCCGCCGGTTCCATGCCCCATAGTAATTGGCCAATCCAGCACTGAACCTTTGTCCCCTGGCCCTATTCACCATCTGGACGCTTGTATAGGAAACCCTTCAAACGCTCAAATCAACTTGAAACGTCATTTATTCCGGCTTTGTTCCTCGCCGGAGATCCTTCCGGCATTTCCAACCGCGAACAATCAGACCTTGGTCCTAACTCGATATGCCCAGAAGTCCGAAACTGTCGGTCTAAAGGCCCGGTGCGGGAACGCTCCCCTGAGACTGGCGTTACGGGCTCTGTTTAAACGACGACCTTATGGACGAGAAAATGTGGCAGTCCTCCTATGTCAACACTGGCAATGG
This sequence comes from Mesorhizobium helmanticense, assembly GCF_003034915.1. Taxonomy (GTDB): domain Bacteria; phylum Pseudomonadota; class Alphaproteobacteria; order Rhizobiales; family Rhizobiaceae; genus Mesorhizobium; species Mesorhizobium helmanticense. The sequence continues at coordinate 75,204 of NZ_PZJX01000047.1, forward strand.
CCTGGGCACCGCGATTGCCGTGCTGGTGGTCGGGCTCATGGCGATCGGCGTTGTGTTCCTGATTCTAGGTGGTGCGCTCTACCTGAATCAAGGGACCGACGAGCGCCCGCTGTCGACCATCCCTGCCCGAGCCGTCGTTACCCAAGGCAGCAGCCCGGCAAGGTGAGTCTGTATGAATTGCGGATCCAGCCTTCGGCAGGGCCTGAAACGATCACCGCGGGCAAATTGCTTGCATCATGGAGGAACCAGAGGGGTGGATGACCAGTGACGCAAACGGTGAGCAGGGTCTATGATTCTCGTTTCGACGCCGTCAGCGCCGTCAGAGCCCTGCTGTCAGCAGGGGTGCCTCGAGAAAACATTACCGTGTTCTGGCCTCCGGATGATGAAGCAGGAATCGTTTCAGCCATCTCCGTCGTAGGAGCGGCCTTTGGCGCCTCGATTGGTCTGCTTGCAGCCATGTCGCTGGCGATGTATGGCGCGATCCCCTTCGAAGGAGGATGGCTGGCAATGGCGGTCGTCGGTGGCGTGGTCTGCGGCGGCTTTGCGGGTGGGATTCTCGGCACGTTCGCCGATGACCCAAAGGAACTCGTCGAAAAGAGCTCCCCTCAAGGCATCGTCCTGGTTGTTGCAGAAGTCGAGGAACAAATCGCGACGGAGTGCGGCGTCTGCCTTGGCGCCGCGAAACCCCGGGCGGAATATGCGCGACAGTCGGCATTTTCGTAAAGTCGGGCAGCGCCGCCGCGGCGGCCACGGGCGATGACAGGGATATGCGGCGACGCCAGAGGCCCGCCAGCTTTGTCATGGTGTGCGGCCACGCTTTCGGGCCTGCACGATTTTCGCCACTCGCAACATCGCTCCTCGATGAGGTCCCACCAGCTCGATTAGCGCCAGCGCCTCGTTCATGGTGACCCCGGTCTCTCGGGCGAGCGCGTTGGCCTGAAGTTCCTTCTGGCGATCTAGATCGCCTCTTTCGTTGTCCATGCCCGTCGCCTCCTCGCGATGAAACCCACCAGACATGGTCCCAACAAATTATGTCACGTACATTTCCGTTACCTAATATAATCGCGCAGATTGGATCGTGTTCCGCGCGTGCCTTCCATACGTTTGAGGTTCGCCGAGCTGTTGACGCCGACCTGGTCGGGACGGGACCGCCGCCCTCACCCCAGCCCGATCCTTTCCGCTCCCGCTCCCTGCCGGAACAGCGCCTCGGCGTCCGATTGCCGCCCGCCGGCGTCAAGCAGCATGTCGCTTTCCTGCCGCCGAATGGATAATGTCGCGAAACAACGGGGTGGCAATCCATGACGGCTATCTTGCTCGGAGGGGTCGTATTTCTCTGCCTCTCCGGTACGGCGTCGATCGGGATGCTGTTGCGTGCCTATCTGCCTGACCACCATCTGAGCGCCGACTCCAAGGATGTAATCAAGCTGGCAACGGCGGTGGTCGGAACCTTGTCGGCACTCGCACTCGGGCTCCTGATCGCCTCCGCCAATGCCAACCATAACAGCGCCGAAACGGAGTTGAGGACGTCTGTCGCCCGCCTGGTGCTGCTTGATCGCGTCATGGCGCATTACGGCCCGGAGACTGAAAAGGCACGCGGGCTACTTAGAAGGCTGGTCGAGGTCCGGTTGCGCGATGTCTGGGGCGATCCGAACGATGCTGACCAGTCGCGCAGTTCCGCGGCCGATGAAGCAGGCATCGAGCCTGTGCAAGACGAACTGCGGGACCTGCATCCGCTAACCGATGCTCAACGGTCGCTGCAGTCGCGAGCCATCCAGATCGGCGGGCAGATTGCCGAGGGCCATTGGCTGTTGATCGAAACGCGCGGTGAAGGGCTCCCCTGGCCATTTCTTGCGATTCTGGTCTTCTGGCTGGGCTTGCTCTTCTTCACCTTCGGTCTGTTGGCGCCGGTCAATACGACCGTCATCTGCACGCTGCTCGTCTGCGCGCTTTCAGTTGCCGGCGCGGTTTTCCTGATCGTCGACATGTCCCATCCGTACCTTGGATTCATCCACGTTTCGGATAGCCCGCTGCGTGATGCGCTTCAGCGCATAGGACGGCAGTAGCGTCCTCGGATTTCCCGACCGGGACACGGTCAAGCACTCCACCGCAGCCTCAGCCCAGCCCGATCCTTCTCGCCCCCTGCCGGAACAGCGCCTCGGCGTCGGGTTCGAAGCGGAAGGTGCCGATGAAATCGTCGGCGCAGTAGCTTGGGTGCGTCTTGCGCAGCGCGGCGGCGAAATTTCGGGCCTCGTCCTGCCGTCCGGCCAGCGCCAGGCAGTGCGCGGCGATGGCCAGGATGATGACGTGGGCGTTGGGACGGGCGGCAGCCTTCAGCGCCCACTCGGCCGCCTCGTCGAACTGGCCGAGCCGGGCAAGCGCCATGGCGCGGGAGCCGAGCATGCCGAACAGCAGCGGGTCGAAAGGGCTCAAGTGCCTGGAATGATCGGACGAGCCGATCGCCGATTTCGGGTCGCCCGACTGGGAATGCACGAAGGAGAGAGCGTAGTGGCCGAGCGCGAAGTTGGGGCTCAAGTCGACCGCCCGTTCCAGCTCGATGAGCGAGCCGTCCTGCTCGCCGCGCAGCCACAGCGCCCGGCCCATGGCCCAGTGCGCGGCCGGGTTGTGATCGTCGACCAGAAGGCTTTGCCCGGCCGCCTCGAAGGCCAGTGCGCTTTCCTGATCGCGATCGCCCCAGCGCTGGAAGGCGCTTTGCCAATGGGTGAAGGACAGGCCGGCATAGGCGCGGGCGAAAGTCGGATCGAGCTTCAAGGCCATGTCGAAGAAATGCCGGGCCTGCTCGTTCTCCGTGCGGGTGAAGCGGTACATATGCCAGAGGCCGCGATGGTAGGCCTCCCAGGCGTTGAGCGAGTTCGGCGCCTTCAGCATGGCGCGGTTGCGCTCGACCGTCTCGATCTCGTTCGAGATCGACGAAACGATGGCGTTGCCGATCTCGTCCAGCACGGCAAAGACGTCGTCGGGCCGGCGCTCGAACGTCTCGGCCCAGACGATCCTGGCGGTGCGCACCTCGACGAGCTCGATGCTGACGACGACGCGGCCCGGCTGGCTGCGCACCGTGCCGGTGGCGACATAATCGACGTTGAGCCGCCGGCCGGCATCCTCCGGCGCGATGTTCCTTTCCGCCAGCGCGAAGACCGAGCCGCGCGCGATGACGAAGAAATCCCTGAGCTTGGCCAGGCGGGTGATGATGTCGTGGGTGAAGCCATCGGCCAGGCCTCCACGGGGAAGGCCGATGCCGGCTTCCTCGACAAACGGCATCACCGCCAGCGAAGCCCGGCGCAACGGAACGGCGTCGGGTTCGGCGAGCGCGACCGGGGGCGTCAAGGCGACCATCGAGCGCGCGCAGGGCGTGGCTACCGATGGCCGTTCCTTGATCGCCCGCCAGGCGTCGCGGACCGGAGCGAAATCCAGATCCTCGGACTGGAAGAGCAGTGCGGCGGCGGCAAGATGATCCTCGCAGGCGCCGATCTGGCCGCGCCTGGCCAGATTTTCCAGCAATGCGACATGCGCGCGCCCGTCGAAAGGCGCCTGCGCAAGCCATTTCTCGATATGGGCGGACACGCGTCCCGAGCCCGCCGGAAGATTGTTGACGAGATGCTCCAGAATGGCGGCATGGCATGAGGAGAAGCGGCGGCGCTGCGCGGTCACCCAGCTCATGAAATACGGGCTGCGGTCGATCTCCAGGCCTTCGAGGAAATCGCCGGCGAACTGTTCGGACAAGGCTTGCAGCCGCTCCAGATCGAGCGTCTCGACGCCCTTGGCTGCGGCCGAGGCAATGTCGATCGCGTCGACGAAACTGCCGCCGAGATCAAGCGCGACCGTATCGTCCGAGGTCTCGACCCTGGCGGGGTCGTCGAGAATGCCTCTGAGCTTGCTCAGGCACCAGCGAAGCTCGCCCCGCGGGTCGTTCGGCACATCCCACAAGAGCTCGCACAAGCGACTGCGGCCCACGGGATGCGGGGCCAGCGCCAGATAGGCGAAGAGAGCGCGCAGCTTGCGCGAGGCCGGAAGTTGCACCGTGGCGCCGTCGCGGACGACGGTCAGCGGCCCGAACAGGCGCACGCTAAGCCCTGCCGTGCCGCCATCCAGGCTCGATCGAGTGGATTCCACGTGCGTTTCCACGCCTGCTCCCACGCTGGCCGTCGGCCGATATTCTATCATTCAAAATGACAAGGTGCACCCGTCGGCGTATTTCCGTGCCGGACGCGCCCGTTGCGGCATATGCCGTCAAGTCACCTTAGCGCGGCAAGGTCTCGAAACCTCGTCGCCCAGTCCGCCGGTCTGTAACCGGCGCGTGACCACGAACCATGACAACAAGATCGAGGAGATCAACATGTTGCATAAACAGAAAATCAGAACCACGGCCGGTCGCGGCCGCCTGTTCGACAGCATTCTCGACACGGTCGGCGATACGCCGGTGATCCGGATCAACAATCTCGGCCCGGCCCATGCGACGATCTATGTGAAGGCCGAATTCTTCAATCCGGCGGCCTCGGTGAAGGACCGGCTGGCGCTCAACATCATCGAGGAAGGCGAGCGCAGCGGCGCGCTCAAGCCGGGACAGACCGTCGTCGAGGCGACCAGCGGCAACACCGGCATCGGGCTGGCCATGGTCTGCGCGCAGAAGGGCTATCCGCTGGTGGTGACGATGGCCGACAGTTTTTCTGTCGAGCGGCGCAAGCTGATGCGCATGCTGGGCGCCAAGGTGGTGCTGACGCCGCGCGCCCAGAAAGGCTTCGGCATGTACAAGAAGGCGGTGGAGCTGGCGGAAGCCAATGGCTGGTTCCTAGCCCGCCAGTTCGAAACCAAGGCCAATGCCGCCATCCACGAGGCGACGACGGCGCGCGAGATCATCAACGATTTCGCCGGTGCGCGGCTCGACTGCTTCGTCACCGGCTATGGCACCGGCGGCACGGTCGTCGGCGTCGGGCGCGTGCTGCGGCGCGAACGGCCGGAGACGCGGATCGTGCTGGCCGAGCCGGCCAATGCGCAGCTCATCGGCAGCGGCACGGCGCAGGAGCGCGGCGCCGGTGGCGCCCCCGCCGCCAGCCACCCGGCCTTCGAGCCGCACCCGATCCAGGGCTGGACCCCGGATTTCATCCCTGACGTGCTGCAGGAGGCGATCGACGCCAGCCTCTACGACGAGGTGATGCCCATTCCCGGACCGGAAGGCATGAAATGGGCCAAGGCGCTGGCACAGAAGGAAGGCATCTTCACCGGCATTTCGGGCGGAGCCACCTTCGCGGTGGCGCTTCAGGTCGCCGAAAAAGCAGCGCCCGGTTCGGTGATTCTGTGCATGCTGCCCGACACCGGCGAGCGTTACATGACGACGCCGCTTTTCGACGGCATCGAGGCCGAGATGGACGCCGAGGAGATCGCGCTCTCGCAGTCGACGCCCGGCTGCCAGTTTCCGGCGTGACGGCGGCATATAGGGAGCGACCTGCATGGACACGCCGTCTGGATTCACCGCCACGACCACCGAGGAAACGCTTGACCCCTCGGACTGGGCCGATGTGCAGGTCCTGTCGCATCGGATCGTCGACGATGCCGTCGCTTACCTGCGCGATGTCAGGGAACGGCCGGTGTGGCAGGAGATGCCTGGAGATGTGAGGGACTTCTTCACCGCGTCCCTGCCGCAATCACCAACGCCGCTGGCCGAAATCTATGGCGACGTCGTCGAGAGACTGATGGCCTATCCGATGGGCAATATCCATCCGCGCTTCTGGGCCTGGTACATGGGGTCGAGCAATTTCACCGGCGCACTCGGCGATTTCCTGGCGGCGATCCAGGGCTCCAATCTCGGCGGCGGCAACCACGCCGCCGCCCTGATGGACAGCCAGGTGGTCGACTGGGTGAAGCAGATGCTGGGCTTTCCCCAATCCGCCAGCGGCACGCTGGTCAGTGGCGGCTCGATGGCCAATATCATCGGCCTAACCGTGGCGCGCAATGCCAAGGCCGGCGTCGACGTGCGCGAATATGGCGTCTCGGCAATCGCCAAGCCGCTGCGTTTCTATGGCTCGGACCAGATCCATTCCTGCCACCGCAAGGCGATGGAAGCGCTCGGCCTCGGCAACCGGGCGCTGCGGCGCATCCCGACCGATGCCGGATTGCGGATCGACATCGACGCGTTGCGCAGGGTGATCGCCGAGGACCGCAAGGCAGGCTTCAAGCCGGCCTGCGTCATCGGCACGGCAGGCACCATCAACACCGGCGCGATCGACGATCTGCAGGGGCTGGCAAAGGTTGCGGCCGAAGAGGACCTCTGGTTCCATGTCGACGGCTGCATCGGCGCCCTGATCGCCATCGCGCCGGAAAATGCCCAGCGTGTCGCCGGCATCGAACGCGCTCACTCGATCGCGCTCGATCCGCACAAATGGCTGCACGCGCCGTTCGAGGTCGGCTGCGCCCTGGTCAGGGACGGCGCCTCGCATCGCGATACGTTTGCGGTGACGCCGGAGTATCTGGAATCGACGCCACGCGGGCTCGCCTCCGGACAATGGCTGCATGATTACGGCCTGCAGACGTCGCGCGGTTTTCGCGCGCTGAAAGTATGGATGGCGTTGAGGGAGCACGGCGTCGAGAAATTCGGCCGGCTGATCGACCAGAACATCGCCCAGGGCCACACGCTCGCCGGGCTGATCGAGGCCGAGCCGACGCTCGAGTTGACGGCGCCGACCAGCATCAACATCGTCTGCTTTCGCTATCGCGGCGACGGGCTGGCTGGCGACGAGTTGACAGGCGAGGCGCTGAAGGCGCTCAACACCGAGATCATGCTGAGGCTGCAGGAAGAAGGCATCGCCGTCCTCTCGGACACGACGGTGCATGGCCAGCATTGCCTCAGGGTGGCGATCAACAACCACCGCACCCGGCGCGAGGATCTGGACCTGCTGGTGCGGGAAACGGTTCGACTTGGGCGGGAGATTTCGAACTCGGGCGTGGCTCTCCCTTCTCCCCTTATGGGAGAAGGTGGACGCGAAGCGGCCGGATGAGGGGTGTTCCAGCTTGGCACCGATCGCATCGTCCAGCACCCCTCAACCGTCTTGGCGCTGCGCGCCACAAGGGGAGAAGGAATAAAGAGCGCAATCACGCCTCAATCCAGACCTTCTCGAAATGCTGCTCGAGCGACTGGTGCTGCTCGCAGCCATGCACGCCCTTGCGATAGGTGCGGAAGACCGAGCGCCAGTAGGGCTGGATGATGATGCCGGAATCGCGCAGGTTCTGCTCGATCCTGGCCATGATCTCCTTGCGGGCGGCGGCATCGGGGGTGGCCAGCGCCTTGTCGAGCAAAGTGTCGAATTCCGGATTGGCGTAGGCGCTTTCGTTCCAGGCGGCGCCTGATTTATAGGCGAGCGCCAGCACCTGGACGCCGAGCGGCCGGCCGAGCCATTCGGTGCAGGAGAAGGGATATTTGCTCCAGTCGTTCCAGAAGGTCGCCGCCGGCAGCACGGTGCGCTTGACCTTCAGCCCGGCCTCGCGCATCTGCGCGGCAATCGCATCGCCGCTCGTCTTCTGCCAGTCGACATCGACCGAGATGAGATCGAATTCATGATCGGCCTTGCCGGCCTCGTCGAGCAGCTTCTTGGCCTCGTCGACCTTGCGCACGGCCGGGCCGATATCGGCATATTCGGCGTGCATCGGCCCGACATGGTGGTTTTCGGCCGGCTTGCCCCGATTGTCGATGCCAAGCATCAGCACCGCTGAATTGTCGACCGCGAGCTGGGCGGCGCGCCGCACCTTGACGTCATCATAGGGCGGATTGCCGACATTGAAGCGCGCAACCAGGGTCGAGCCGGTGGCGAGTTCCGAATTCTCGAGCTCCATCTGTTCGGTCTGCGACACCGTATCGGCGGCGGTTTCGTGGTTGGTGTCGATCTCGCCCGATTCGAAGGCTGACAGCATGGCATTGGGATCGGAGCCGTAGTCGACCCATTTGATGCCGTCGAGGTAGAAGTCGCCCTTCCACCACGGCTTGTCCTTGCGGCGGACCTCGGCGCCGGTCTCGGCGTCCCATGACACCAGTTCGCAAGGCCCGGTGGTGATCGCCAGCGCCTTCAGCGGATCGTCGCCACCCTCGTAGGAGCGATGCATGATCAGTCCGGGATAGTCGGCCACACCGGCAATCAGCGAAATGTCGGGCTTCGGCAAATTGAGCTTGATGGTGAAGTCGTCGACACGCTCGATGCCGCCATCGACGGCTTTCTTGGTGTCGGGGTTGATCAGCGCGCCCAGTCGCGCGGCGACCGAATTGCCGGCGACGGAAGCATCGCACCAGCGCGTGAGATTATGGACGACATCGTCGGCGTTGAAGGTGTCGCCGTTCGACCAGGTGATGCCCTTGCGAACATGCAGCGTCAGCGTCTTGGCATCGTCGCTGGTCTCCCAGCTCTCGAGCAGCCATGGCTCGAAGGTGAAATCACGGTTCCAGCGGACCAGATATTCGTTGCACTGGCGGGCGATGTTGGACATTTCGACGCCGTCGAAAGTGCGCGGATCCTTGAAGCCCTTGACGTTCATGGCGACGCGCAGCACGCCGCCGCGCTTCGGCTCCTCGGCCCTGGCCGGAGATGGCGCCAGGCCGCCCAGCGCCAGCGCGCCGGCGGCGCTGACGCCAAGGGCTGCCATGGTGGCGAGATATTCGCGCCGGTTCATCTGGCCCTTCTTGAACCCGTCGGCGACGGGTTCGGCCTGCGGATGCAATGATCTGCCGGTCAACATGAACTTCATTGTCGTTCCCCTGTTGTTGGGCGCCCCGGCCGACCGGCAGACGCGGGGGACGGGTGCGATCGCCGGAGCGCCATTGCCTCGGAGGGGATGATAGGGCGGGCTGCCGCAAGGGAGTGTTCGGACTTCCGCAGTTCTTGTGCGCCGTTCCGCAAGCGCGCTCAGTACGGCCAGTCGCCTTTGCCGAGCGCGGCGATGGCCGCGATGATGCGGGCAAAGGCTTCGCCGGCCCGGGGCACGATCTTGCGGGCGCGCAGGAAACTGTGCACCAGGCGCGGCTCCTCGCGCCACCAGGCGCGGCCGCCGGCGGCTAGGATACGGTCGCGATAGACCTGGCCGTCAGACGATAGCGGATCACATTCGGCGGTGAGGATGAAGGTCGGCGGCAGGCCGGAGAAATTGCTGTCTCGGAGCGGCGAAAAGGTCGGATCATCGGGCGACTGCGTCTTGCCGGAGCGGACGTTGCGGTAGAACTCGATATCGCCCAGCGTCAGCAGCGGCGCTTCGGCATGCTCGACATAGGAGCCGGCGCTCTCGTCACCGCCGAGGCCGGGATAGATCAGCACCTGGCCGATCGCGGGGCGAGGGTGGTTGCGCGAGGCCTGCGCCACTCCTGCGGCAAGATTGCCGCCGGCGCTTTCGCCGCAGAGCACGATCGGCAGATCTGACGTCGCAGTGGCCCATTCGAACACGGTGAGTGCGTCGTCGAAGGCGGCCGGATGCAAATGCTCGGGCCCCAGCCGGTAGTCGACTGAGAGAACGTCAAAACCGGTGCCGGCGCAGATCTCGGCGCAGATGTCGTCGTGGCTGTCGAGCCCGCCGAGGATGAAGCCGCCGCCGTGATAATAGACGACGATCGCCTGTGGCGTCCCGCCCGCCATCCGGTAGCGCCGAACCGGAATGGTATGGTCGCCGGCGGCAACCGTGCTGTCGCTGGCCTCGACCCCGGCCGGGTAGGCCTCACGGAACGCCCGGCACATCGCGTCATAAACCGCGCGCTGCCTGTCGATCGGCAGGCCGGAAATCTCGGGCGGGTACCAGCCATTGACCCGGTCAATGTAGTCCCAGAGCTCGGGATCAAGCCGGGTGGCGTATTTCCCTCGGCTGGTCTTTCCGGGGCGCTCGACATCCATGGCCATCGCGGTCCGCACCAGAGTCAAAGCTCGCCGTAGAGCCGGGCCACATTTTCGTAGGTGAAGCGCAGAGGCACCGAGCCTTCGACCTGCCAGGCGGTTACGCTTTCGCCGGCAAGCAGCCGGCAGGCGCCGTCAGTGTCGGTGACCGCGCCGCCATAGAGCCGGTTGGCAAGGTTGAGGATGGCGGTCTGGTGCATGGCGGCGCTGCCGCTGCCGCAGGCGTCCTTGACCAGGAGCACGCGAAAGCCCGATGCGACCGCATCCCTGACGGTGGCGTCGATGCAGGCCTCGGTCCAGACCCCGGCAACGACCAGCCATTCGATGCCGCGCGCCTTGAGCTCGCCCGCGGCGGGGCCGCTGCGGAAGGCGCTGGCCTCGGCCTTGATCCGCAAGGTTTCGCTATCTATTGGCGCGACCTCGTGACAGATCGCGGTCAACGGGTCGTCCTTATCGGAGAAGGCCGACTTGCCATCGGCCTCGACCGGGTGGAACGGCCGGTCCTGGGCGTCGAGATCGACGATATAGGCCCAGTGCCAGAGCGGCACGCCGCTCGCCCGCGCCGCCGCCTGCAGGCGCTGGACATTGGCCAGGATTTTTTCATAGCCGTCGACGAGATAGCGCTGGTCCTGCCGGTGCTCCTCCTGCAGGTCGATGAAGATGGCGGCCACGGCGCCGCGTTTGATGGCGATGGGCGTTTTCATGCGGATGCCTGAACTTCGTCATTCCAGGGCGAAGCAGCCGCGAAGCGGCGTCGCGAAGACCCTGGAATCCATGCCGTTACCTCTAGCGAAGACTGCAGCGGAACAGAATTCTGCACCGTCGGAAAGCCGAAATGTAACGGCATGGATCCTGGGGTCTGCGCTGCGTCGCTGCGCTCCTTGCTGCGCCCCAGGATGACGAAGCGATGGGGCGTCAAACCTGTTTCTCCAGAAAATCGTCCTCATAGGGGAAGCGCGACAGAAGTTCGGTGCCGGTCTCGGTGATCAGGATCTCGTCCTCCAGCTTGACACCTTCGCGGCCGCCCTTCTCACCGATATAGCTCTCGACGCTGACCACCATGCCGGGAACGATGATACCATCGCGGCCATAGGTCTCGTAGTCCATGGCATGGGCAATGAACGGCGTCTCGCCATGCATGCCGACACCATGCATGACGGAAGTATAGCGCTGGTCGACAAAACGATCGGGGATCTTCCAGGCCTTTTCGGCGATCTCGCGAAACGCCATGCCAGGCCTGACGACCCCGATATTGTGCTGAACCTGGTCATGCGCCATGCGGTAGAGCGATTTCTGATAATCGGTCGGCTTGCCCGGCCCGCAACGGAAGGTGCGCGAGAAGTCCGAATAATAGCCGTAGCAGCCGATCGTGTCGGTATCGAGCGCCAGAAGTTCGCCCGGCCTGATCTTGCGGCCGCTCGCCTCGTTGAACCAGGGATTGGTGCGCTGGCCGGAGGTGAGCAGCCGGGTTTCGATGAACTCGCCGCCCTGGCGGATCACCTCGCCATACATGATGGCGAACAGGTCGTTTTCGGACACGCCGGGCTTGATCGCCTCGCGCACTGCATAGACGGCGGCTTCCGCACCTGCCATCGACACTTGCAGGCATTTCACTTCCTCCGGCGTCTTGACGGCGCGCACCGCCAGGATTTCGCCCTGGCAATCCCTGACCTCGCAGCCGCGCTTTTCCAAGGCGAGGGCCTGCAAATGGCTGCAGCGGTCGAGCCCGAGCTTCATCGAACCGCCGCCGTGCTGCTTCAGGAGTTCGGTGATCTCATCGGCGAAGGGACCGGCGGTTTCGTCGTCGCGGCCCGATACGGAAGACCAGACCAGCTTGGAGGGCCGCGCCTCGTCGATCGTGTCGAGCACCATGGATACATGGTAGCTCTGCGGATATTCGAACAGCACGATCGGCCCTTCAGTGGGGATGAAGAAGTAGCGCGTCGAGTTGCGCAGGAAATAGCCGAACATGTTCCGCGAGCCAGTGGCGTAGCGCTGGTTATAGGGGTCGAACAGGACGACACCGCCATAGCCGGCCTCGCGCATCCAGGCGCGCAGCCTGGCGAGCCGCCCCTTGCGCAGCGCGTCGGCGTCGATGAAGGACGGTTCGGTGTCGGACAGCCACATGCCGCCGGCGGGGTCGGCCGCAGCGGGGTGGCGCATACGGTCCTTGAAATCCACATCCTCGGTGCTGTCGGGGTCGAAAACGACGATGCTCATGGGCGCCTCCTGGAAAGGCAGACCATGGCGCAAACGACGTACCGGCATTGTGCGGAAAACCGCAAATGTCGTGCCGGATGCCGTAGACAGGTTGGCGGGACAGCACCCCCCTCTGGCCTGCCGGCCATCTCCCCCTCAAGGGGGGAGATGGCAGCTTCGCACGCAGCGCTCACTCAGCAACCTTGGAGATTGGCGAAAGCTGAAGTGACGTCCAATCTCCCCCCTTGAGGGGGAGATGCCCGGCAGGGCAGAGGGGGGTGCTGTCCCGCCGACGTCTCGCAAGACCTAATGCCGCCGCATAACCTTCGGCGCATGCCCATGCTCCTCACGAAACGCCCGCGCAAAGCTCGACATCGAGGCAAAACCGCAGGCCAGCGCCACGTCGCGCACCATCAGCTTGGAGTGCGCCAGGAGATCGGCGGCGCGCTTCAGCCTGAGGCGGCGGTAGTAGCCGTTGGGCGAGATGCTGAGCTCAGCGCGGAAATTCCGCTCGAGCTTGTCGGAGGAGACGCCGAGCCTGGCGGCAAGGTCGGTCATGCCGAGCCGCTCCTCCACCGCATCCTCCATGATGGCGATGGCCGAGAGCACCAGCTCGTTCCGGACGCCGGTGCGCAAGCGCAGTGGCATCATCTTGCGGTCGACGCTCGAGCGAAGCGGGCTGTGCACGAACCATTCGGCGATGCCGGCGGCAAGCTCGGCGCCATAGTCCGACGCGACGATCTCCAGCATCATGTCGAGGCTGCCGACGCCGCCGGCCGAGGTGAAGCGCTTGCGGTCGATGACATAGAGATCGCGCCTGAGCTCGATATTGGGAAAGGCCTCGGTGAAGGCGGCCTGGCTGGTCCAGTGCAAGGTGCAGGCATGGCCGTCGAGCAGACCGGCTCGGGCGAGAAAGAACGCGGCATCGGCCACCGCGCCGATATGGGCGCCGCCGCGCAGGCTCCTGCGGATCCAGCTCACCGCGTCCTCGGCGACGAGATGATCGGCGTCGCCGCCCGAGCAGACGACGATGCGGTCGACCTTCGGCGCAGCGCCGGCGAAGAAGCCGGGCTGGATGACGACGCCGTTCGAAGCCTCGACCGCGCCGCTGTCGGCGCCGACGATGATCCAGCGATAGCAATTCTTCTTCGCCAGCACATTGGCGGCGCGCAACGGCTCAATGACCGAGCTGAACGCCATCATCGGAAAGCCGGGGAAGACGAGCACGGCGAAGGTGAGGGGGGCTTCGTTTGCCGCAGGCTGGGTGCGTTGTCGGTTGTTCATAGCTTCCGGAACCAGGAGGATCGGCTCACTACAATTCAGGCAGATGCGGCTTGGGTCAACCGAGTGGTGGCGGATCCATGTCGGGAGGCGTCTGCGCTGCCCCCTCTCCGGCCGCTGCGCGGCCACCTCTCCCCCATTCCATGGGGGCGAGGAAAACGCCAACCGCCGAGGTCGCGGCTTGAAAAGCTTGGGTTCCTCGCCCCCATAAAGTGGGGGAGAGGTGGCTCGGCGAAGCCGAGACGGAGAGGGGGAGCGCCATATGCGATAACCCTGCCCGCGCGGGGAGAAGTGCCCGGCAGGGCGATGAGGGGCGGCGCCAGCTTCGACAGCCAATTGGCGCCTTCTAACCCCTCAGCGCCTGATCCAAATCCGCAATCAAATCATCACCATCCTCGATCCCCGCCGACAGGCGCACCAGCGAATCCGAAATCCCGATCTCCGCCCGCTTCCCGGCCGGGATCGACCCGTGCGTCATCAGCGCCGGGTGCTCGATCAGGCTTTCGACGCCGCCGAGGCTTTCGGCCAGGGTGAACAGCTGCGTGCGTTCGAGAAACTTTTTTGTGCCCGCCAAGTCGCGGTCGAGGTCGACGGAGATCATGCCGCCGAAGGCGTGCATCTGCTGGACGGCGATGGCGTGCTGCGGGTGGCTGGCGAGACCGGGATAGATGACGCGGCGCACATCCTTGCGGGTCTCCAGCCACTGCGCGATCTTCAGGCCGTTCGTGGAATGGCGCTCCATCCTGAGCGCCAGCGTCTTGATGCCGCGCAGCGCCAGAAAGCTGTCGAACGGGCCTGATATGGCGCCGACGGCGTTCTGCAGGAATTTCAACCGGTCGGCCAGATCCTTGTTGTCGCCGACCACGGCGACGCCGCCGACCATGTCGGAATGGCCGTTGAGGTATTTGGTCGTCGAGTGGACGACAATGTCGATGCCGAGCTCCAGCGGCCGTTGCAGATAGGGACTGCAAAAGGTATTGTCGGCGACCGAGACAAGGTTTTTGCGCTTGGCCAGCGCGGCGACACCTTCGAGGTCGACGATGCGCAGCAGCGGGTTGGTCGGCGTCTCGACCCAGAGCAGTTTCGTCTCCGGGCGGATCGCCGCCTCGACCGCGGCAAGGTCGGTGAAGTCGACGAAGCTGACCTGCAAATTGGCGGAGCGCTTGCGCACCCGCTCCATCAGGCGGAAGGAGCCGCCATAGATATCGTCGGTGGCGACGACATGGGCGCCGGAATCGAACAGTTCGAGCACCGTGGCGATCGCCGCCAGCCCGGAAGCGAAGGCGAAGGCGGCGGTGCCGCTTTCGAGATCGGCCACCGCGCGCTCGAAGGCGAAACGGGTCGGGTTCTGGCTGCGGGCATATTCAAAACCCTTGTGCACGCCGGGCGACTGCTGGCCATAGGTCGAGGTGGCGTAGATCGGCACCATCACCGCGCCGGTCAGCGGGTCGTGGGTCTGGCCGCCATGGATGGTGCGCGTCGAAAAGGCCAGGCGGTTCTTGCCCGATACGGTTGCTTTGATGGTCATCGAGCGCGCCTCAAATGGTTGATCAGGTCGATGCGGGTTATCAGGCCGACGAATTCGTCGCCGTCGAAGATGATGGCGACCTCGTTGCGGTCGAAGACCGGCAGCAGCGCGTCCAGCGTCTGGCTGGCCTGCAGTGTGTGCAGATTGGAGGTCATGGCGGTGCGGACCGGGGCCTTGAAGCGGTCCCAGCGGCTGTCATAGGGGCCGTCGACATGGGCGAGGATATCGCTTTCGTCGACGATGCCGACCAGCTTGCCCTCGTCCAGCACCGGCAGTTGCGAAACGTCGGAGCGGCGCATGCGGCCATAGGCGTTGAGCAGGCTTTCTTCCGGACCGACAAACACCGTGTCGCCGGTGCGGTGCGAGCGCATCACCAGGTCGCGCAGATCGCCATGCTGCTCCTGCTCGGCCAGGCCCTGCTCGGCCAGCCAGAAATCGTCGAACACTTTCGACAGATATTTGTTGCCGCTGTCGCAGACGAAGGTGACGACGCGCTTGGGCGTCGTCTGCTCGCGGCAATAGCGCAATGCGGCCGAAAGCAGCGTGCCCGAGGACGAGCCGGCGAGGATGCCTTCCTTCGACAGCAGGTCGCGCACCGCCAGCATGCTCTGCTTGTCGGTGATGGAGTAGGCCTTTTTCACCAGCGACAGATCGGCATTGGGCGGGACGAAATCCTCGCCGATGCCTTCCACGGTCCAGCTGCCGGCCTCTTCCATCTTGCCGGTCTTGATCAGCGGCGCCAGCACCGAGCCGACCGGATCGGCCAGCACCATTTCGGTCTTCGGCGACACCTTGGCGAAGTAGCGGCCAAGCCCGGTCAGCGTGCCGCCGGAGCCGACGCCGACGACCACCGCGTCGACATCGCCTTCGAGTTGTTGAAATATCTCGGGACCAGTGGTGGTTTCGTGGGCCAGCGGATTGGCGGGGTTGGCGAACTGGTTGGCGTAGAAGGCGCCGGGCAGTTCGGCGGCGATCTTTTCGGCCATGTCCTGATAATATTCGGCATGGCCCTTGCCGACATCGGAGCGTGTCATCCGCACTTCGGCGCCGAGCGCGCGCAGATGCTGGATCTTTTCACGCGACATCTTGTCGGGCACGACCAGGATGATGCGGTAGCCCTTGGGAATGCCGACCTGGGCCAGCCCAAGGCCGGTATTGCCGGCCGTCGCCTCGACGATGGTGCCGCCGCGCTTGAGCTTGCCCTGTTTTTCGGCGGCGGCGATCATCGACACCGCGATGCGGTCCTTGATCGAGCCGCCGGGATTCTGGCTTTCGAGCTTGATGAACAGCCGGCACTTGCCGGTGTCGAATCTGGTCAGCTCGACGACCGGCGTCTGGCCGATCAGGTCGAGGACCGAGGCGTAGGGCGGCCGCAGGCGCTGCAGGCCAGCGTCGGGTGCGGCGGTCTTGTGCTCGCTCATATCAGATGCTCCGTGGTAACAGGCGAGCGACCGCCTCCGGCGAGGTGGTCAGCCTATCGTCTTTTCCAGCCGTTTGCAGTCCGAAAGAAGATAGATCGTGCCAATCGCCCGGCGAGATGCGGAATGAAATTCCGGTTGTTGGTCACGGAGCGCGGGTCAGGTACCGACTTCCTGACCGGTTCACGGGCGTCAACGATTCGCCCAGATCAGCCCCGCCAGGCCGACCAGCGCGGTGACGATACCGGCATAAAGCCATTGCGACTGGCCGGTCATGAAGCTGCCCTGGACCACGCCCATGCCTTGCAGCGACCACACCACGCCGATGGCGATCACGAGCAGCGCCAGCAGGTTCTTGATCAATCTGGTCATTATGAATCTCCTTGCCAAGTCGATCCTGGCTCTGCCGATCGCGTTCGCCATGACCGCGATGATATTCCTAAGGAAGCGATCCGAACGCGCTCGTCTACACTTATGTTCCGGCGCGCGATCTTGCTGAAGACATCTGCGATATCGATCCGGATATCAGCCAAGACTCGTGCTCCAATGACGGAAAAACTCTGACAGACTGTTTCGCAGCGACTCCAAACGTGTGCTCTTGCCACGGAACTGCCGGAGGTTTGCCGCATTTACTGCCTTATTCGCCACCTAACGGCGCGGTTCTGTCAACGGAGCCTTTCCAAATGAAGAAGAACAACAAGACCGCGCTTGTCGCGGTGACGATAGCGGCTGGCCTGATGGTCGGCGCATCCACCTCCTCCGCCGCCGCCCAGTGCGGACGTGCCTCCTGGTACGCGCTGCATTCCAAGACCGCATCCGGCGAGCGCATGAATCCCTCGGCATTGACCGCGGCGCACCGCAGCCTGCCCTTCGGCACAAGGCTGAAGGTGACCAACCGCAACAATGGCCGCAGCGTCGTCGTGCGCATCAACGATCGCGGCCCGTTCATCAAGGGGCGTGTGCTCGACCTGTCGAAGGGCGCCGCCAGCCGGCTCGGCTTCATCGGCTCGGGTCACACGTCCGTGTGCATGGCACGCGTCTGAGCCTGCCTGGAAATTCTGCTCCGGCGGAGAAGCAGAGTCCCGCCGGACACCACTCCCTGTTTTCGCAGGCGCACATTGAGCCGGCTCTGGCTGCCGAGCGCTGATTCCCAAGGCCTTGGCAGAAAGAAGTGCATAGATCACGGCGCTTGACGTATTGCATTGCAGCAATTTGTTGCTAACCTCCCCGGCAGACATTTCAGGGTTCGGCGCTGCCCGTCGTCCTCTTGGTACTGCAGCCGCGGGGTTCCCGATGTTCTACCAGCTCTATGAACTGAACCACGCCGCCCTGCAGCCGGCGCGCCTCTATGCCGATGCGGTGCGGCTGCTCTACACCAACCCGCTCAATCCGTTTTCGCACACGCATTGGGGCCGTTCGGTCGCGGCGGCGGCCGAATTGTTCGAACGCACCACGCGCCGCTACTCCAAGCCGCGCTTCGGCCTGGCGAAGACGGTCGTCGACTGGAAGAATGTCGAGGTCAGCGAAAAGACCGTCTGGTCGCGGCCTTTCTGCAATCTGGTCCGTTTCGAGCGGGCCGTTCCGGCCGGCCGCAAGCCCGATCCGAAGCTGCTGATCGTGGCGCCGATGTCCGGCCACTACGCGACGCTTCTGCGCGGCACGGTCGAGGCGATGCTGCCCCATGCCGACGTGCATATCACCGACTGGGTCGACGCCCGCATGGTGCCGCTCAGCGATGGCAGCTTCGACCTCGACGACTATATCGATTACATCGTCGACATGCTGCATGCGCTGGGGCCCGACACCCATGTCATGGCGGTGTGCCAGCCTTCCGTGCCGGTGCTGGCGGCGGTGGCGCTGATGGAGACGCGGGGCGACCCGTTCGTTCCCTCGACGATGACGCTGATGGGCGGGCCGATCGATACCCGCCGCAACCCGACCGCGGTCAACCTTCTGGCCGAGGAAAAGGGCATCGACTGGTTCCGCGACAATGTCATCCTGCAGGCGCCCTGGCCGGTGCCGGGTTTCGGCCGCGAGGTCTATCCCGGCTTCCTGCAGCTCTCGGGCTTCATGAGCATGAATCTCGACCGCCACATCATCGCCCACAAGGACTTCTTCATGCATCTGGTGAAGCATGATGGCGACAATGCCGAGAAGCACCGCGATTTCTACGACGAATATCTGGCGGTGATGGACCTGACGGCGGAGTTCTACCTGCAGACCGTCGACACCGTGTTCGTCCGCCATGCCCTGCCCAAGGGCGAGATGATGCATCGCGGCGTGGCAATCGATCCGTCCAACATCCGCAATGTCGCCCTGTTCACGGTCGAGGGCGAGAATGACGATATCTCCGGCCTCGGCCAGACGAAGGCCGCGCACGATCTGTGCGTCAACATCCCCGCCGACAGGCACGCCCACTACATGCAGCCGGCGGTCGGCCATTACGGCGTCTTCAACGGCTCGCGCTTCCGCTCCGAAATCGTGCCGCGCATCGTCGACTTCATCACCAGCTATGGCCGCCAGACCCGCGTTGCGGTGAAACCGAGGCTGGTGCGCGCCGCCAAGCGCTAGGGAAGGCGTGGTAGGCCGAAGGGGGTAGGCTGTTGCACAATAGCCGCTTTTTCGGCCCTGCCGGTAACCATGTCGAAATTCTCGCCGTTTGCATAATTGACACGGAGTGTAAATCGCCCTTAACGTTTCGTTAACAACAAGGGACGAGCGGGGACAATGATTTCCTCAAGGGTGGCGCGAAAGCTGTGCCGGTACGTCGTGGCCGGGCTGGCGATTTCGGGAGGTTGGGCGACGGCGGCTCTGGCAGCCAGTCCAATGGTGACGGGTGGCCCGACATCGCAACCGATCGGTCATTACGACTTCTGCAAGACCAGTCCGGGCGAGTGTTCGATCCGCCCGGCCGATCTCGATCCCGCCGCGATGACCAACTCGCTCTGGCGCAAGTTGATCGGCGTCAACGACAGGGTCAACGCCGCCGTCAAGCCGGAGAGCGACTACGACATCTATGGCAAGGACGAGGTCTGGGCCTATCCCGACAAGGGCGTCGGCGACTGTGAGGACTATGTCCTGGAAAAGCGCCGCGAGCTAAACCGCCTCGGCGTGTCGTTCTCCGACCTGCTGATAACCGTCGTGCGCAAGCCCGACGGCGAGGGCCACGCGGTGCTGACGGTGCGCACCACCAAGGGCGACTACGTCCTCGACAATCTGTCCACCAAGGTTCTGTCCTGGGACCAGACCGGTTACCGCTTCCTCAAACGGCAGGCGATCGACAACACCGGCCGCTGGGTCTCGATCCGTGGTGGCCAGCAGGTTCTGGTCGGCGCGGTTCAGTAGCGCGCCTCGTCATCCTGGGGCGAAGCAAGGAGCGAAGCGACGCGGCGCAGACCCTGGAATACATGCCGCGACGCCAAAACCGCTGCGGCGCAGGGACAGGCACCCGCAATCCTTCACTTCGGCATATCGCTAAAGCGCGGCGCGCTCGACCGGGCCAAGGCGATCCGTAACCCCAGCCACGCATCCCATCGCCTCCGAAAAATTTCGCGCTCTCCGTGAACCAAACCGCATTGGCCAGCGACACATGGCCGTAGACGGAAAACACAACCACGGAGAATTCAGATGACTGCACTTTTGCGAAATACAGTTCTCGCCGCCGTCGCGATATCGTCGCTGGCCGGATCCGCTTTGGCCGACCAGACCATCACCAGCTGTGGCAAGACCTCGACCAACGAGCTGTGGAGCGGCCGCTGTTGCGGTGACGGCGACTCGAACTGCCTGGGCGGTGGAAACGGCGGTCGCGACCATGGCGATCGTGGCGGCCGCGGCGGCCAGGCCGGCGCAAAGTAATCTCGCCACATGCCCGCTGGCTCCCCGCCGGCGGGCATCGCTTTATAGTGGAGCCGGCGCCCTTGGAGTAACCTACGGCCGTCGGCCGAGTGCTGCGCGGATCGATGCGGTGATACGGCGAAGCTCGGCCTCGTCCAGTTTTTCGATGTTTTCGGCCAGGAGGTTGGCAAGCTCGGTGGCGGCGGGCGTAAGGCCCGACGTGTCGAGCTTCACCCGCGGGTGCGAGCTCTCGGCCAGCCGCGCCAATTCCTCGGCATCGTCCCAGATGATGTTGAAATAGCCGATGATCTTCTGGATCAGCGTCCAGGTCGGCGCGCCGCGACGGCCATGTTCCAGCGCCGACAGATAGGCGGCGCTGACGCCGATCGCCTCGGCCATGGCCTTCTGGCTGACGCCGCGTTCACCACGCAATTGGCGCAGCTTCTCGCCGAACGGGGTCATCAGCGCACCCGCCGCAAGCGGACATAGAGTGCGCCCGAGCCGCCATGATTGCGCGCGGCATGGTCGTGGCTGGAGACGAGCGGCCTGAAGGCCGGTGTCGACAGCCAGGCCGGCACGGCGCGCCGCAAGACGCCGTCGCCGCCCGAGGACGACCCCTTGCCGGTGATGACCAGCACATAGCGGACGCCGCCGGCATGCGCCCGGTGCAGGAAGGAGAACAACAGCGAATAGGCTTCGTCCTGGGTCAGGCCATGCAGGTCGACGCGGCCTTCGATGGGCAGCCGGCCCTTGGACAGTTTGTCTAGCGTCGGTTCGTCGAGCGCGTGCGAAACATGCTGCGTTTTCGGCTTTGCGGCACCTGCCAGACTGGCGGCGGCCTGGATCGATTGCGATGGTGTCGGCCTCGCCTCAGCAGCAATTTCGGGAATATCGACGGCAAGCCTGCCCTTCAGCGGCTTGGCCGTGCGCGCCACCAGGTTCCACAGCACCCGGTCGTCCTCGCTCAGCCTGTCGTTGCGCCTGGTCATCGTGCGCGCCCAACAAGCGAGCGCGGGATCAGCGCATAAAAGTCGGCGGGGTTGCGGACGACGCCGGCGATCTCGCCGGCGGCATCGCCCGAGCCGGCGAACAGGTCGCCGCGCGCCGGTCCGGTGATGGCCGAGCCGGTGTCCTGCGCGATCATCAGCCGCCGGAACGGTTTTGCGTCGAAAGCGGTCAGCGACGGCGCGTCGATGTAGAAGGGCGTGCCGAATGTATGGAGCAGACGGTCGACCGCGACCGAACGCCCCGGCGTCAGCGGCACCTTGGCGGCGGCGATCGGGCCGAGCTCCCGGTCGTCGACGGCTGCCTCGCGGAAGAAGATATAGGAGCGGTTCTGCCACAGGATCTCGTCGACGCGGTCCGGATGCGCCTTGAACCAGGCGCGGATCGATTGCATCGTCACCTTTTCCAGCGGGATTTCGCCTGACGCACCCAGGATCTTGCCCGCTCCGGTAAAGCGCTGGCCGGATTTGGCGGCATAGGTGACGCGGCAAAGCCGGCCGTCGGTCATTTTCAGCCGTGCGGATCCTTGCACATGGATGAAGAAAGCGTCGACCTTGTCGGCGAGCCAGGCGATTTCCAGGGCCTTGCCATCCAGCGCACCGCGTTCGATCTCGCCACGGTCGAAATATTCGACCGGTCCGTCCGGCGTGTCGCGGCCGAAGGCGAGATAGGGATCCATGCCGGAGGGCCGGTTGGCGTCGTCGATGTCGATGAGATCGGCCGGGCGGGACAGCAGCGGCACGACAAATCGCCCGGTGCGGACCGGCGAGGCTTCGACCACGGGTTCGTAGAAGCCGGTGACGAGGCCGGCGCCGCCATCCTCGGCCCGGATATGCGCGGGAACAAAATGGCGCTCGAAGAAGTCCCGCGCCTCCTTCCGATCCAAAGATGGCAACCGATTCGCCAACGAAACGGTGCGCGCTTCCGCATAGGCCTGGGCAAAGGCGCTGAAATCGACGCCGAGGGCGCCGGAGCGATAGGGCCTGGTCAGGACATGGAAGGCAGAACGGCGAAAGGCAGCAAAGGCTTGGAGATGATCGTCTTCGGCCCAGCCGGGCAGCTCATCGAACGTTTTTTGGCTGAAAGCCTGAGATAGCGACACGACAGGCCTCGCAGCCGACCTCTCATGCATGTCGTCATCCCAAAACCGAAGCGCACCTTTGGGCGACATGCTTCTTTGCTTGATGCATGTCGTTAACCCCAAAAACCGCTGCGCACTTTTGGGCGACATGCATTGGAATCAATCTTCTTCTTCGGTGGCGACGAGCTTCCAGTTCGGGTCGCGCGAGCGCGTGTCGCGGGCGAAGGTCCAGACATCCTTGACCTCGGCGACGGTCTCGGGATCGCCGTCGACAACCGCGCCGGCCTTGTCGCGGGTCGCCGAAATCAGTTCGCTGACGATGCGCAGCGTAATATGCGCTTCGCCGCCCTTCATCTCGGCCGAAACGATGTCGGCCTTGTTGATGCCGACGAAGGAGGACTGGATCTTTTCCGATTTCGCCTCGCGCTCGCCGATGGCCGCGACAAAACCGTCATAGACCTCGCGCGACAACAGGTTCTTCAGCGTCTTGCGGTCGCCGTCGGCATAGGCCATGACGATCATCTCATAGGCCATCTTGGCGCCGTCGACGAAGGTCTTCGGCTCGAACGTCGGATCATTGTCCTTGATCGCGCGCAGGCCCTTGTTGAGATCGGTGTCGGGCTTGGCGAAGGCGTCGATCGCGGCATAGATGTCGTCCGCCGGCTCTCCCGGCGCCCGCTTGCGCGGCAGCGAGACCACGTTCTCGGGCTTCTTGGCAGCGTCCTTGTCGCCCGTGCGGCTTGCCGTATAGGGATCGAAAGGCGGGCGCTCGCTGCCGGTGCGGCGGCCGAGCACATTGCGCAGCTGGAAAAAGATCACCACCGCCGCGATCAGAAAGAAAATCGTGCCGAAGTCGAAGAATCCCATATCTTCCGCCAATCAATCCCTACTCCGGCCGGACCGCGCGCCAAGCAAGAGCGGCGGTCGCATAGCGTTCAACATCCAAAGCATATAGAACGCAAGCTGCAATCATTCAAATCAAAGGCAGGCATACCTATCTAAATGGCCCACTGCCAGCGGCGATTGCCCGCCGGCCGGCAAAACATGGAAACGATCGGTCACGACTTGCGCATTTCGCTGCTTCCCCTCTTCCTGCTTGCGCTCCCTCTGCTGGAGATCGCTGGCTTCGTCGTAGTCGGCCGCCAGGTCGGCGCGCTGGCGACGGTCGGGCTGGTGCTGGCTTCGAGCGTGGCGGGCATGCTGCTGCTCCGACACCAGGGGTTTGGCGTCATGGCGCGCGTGCGCGCCGAAATGGACGCCGGACGCGACCCAAGCCGCCAGCTCGCGCATGGCGCCATGATCGTGCTGGCCGCCATCCTGCTCATCATCCCCGGCTTCATCACCGATATTTTCGCCATTCTGCTGCTGCTGCCAATGGTTCGCGATCTCGCCTGGCGGCTGCTGAAAGGCCGCATCGTGGTGGCCACCGATTTCGGCGCCGGCGGGTTCCGGCCCCGGCCCCGCGACAAGGTCATCGATCTGGACGATGGCGATTATTCGCGCGGCGACGATTACACCCGTGGCCCCGATCACAATTCTCCGTGGCGCCGCCTCAAGGACGAATAGCGCCTGCAAAACTTGTCTTGTCATGCCGGCCATGGTAGCGAACGCCCGATTTCAATCCGGCGGCAATGCCGCCGAGGCAAAAGGACAACGGCTAATGGCCAGCAATGACGACGCGCCGACCGGCGCGGCCAATGGCAATGGCAACACGGCGCAGCCCTCGCTCAACGTACTCGCCCAGTATGTGAAGGATCTTTCCTTCGAAAGCCCCGGCGCGCCGAACTCGCTGCGCGGCCGCGACAAGGCCCCCGGCATCGCCATCAACGTCAATGTCAACGCCAACCCGCTTTCCGACAAGCAGTTCGACGTCAACCTGACACTGAACGCCAAGGCGTCCTTCGACCAGGAAGTGCTGTTCAATGTCGAGCTGGTCTATGGCGGCGTGTTCGCCATCAGCGGCTTCCCACAGGAACATATGCTGCCGATCCTGTTCATCGAATGCCCGCGGCTGCTTTTCCCGTTCGCCAGGCAGATCATCGCCGAGGCGACGCGCAATGGCGGCTTCCCGCCGCTGATGCTCGACCCGATCGATTTCGCGCAGATGTTCCAGCAGAAGCTGGCCGAAGACCAGGCCGCCGGCAAGGTCCAGGTAAGCTGAGGCTGATTGCCCGGTAGCTTTTGAAAAGCCCGGCTTCGCGCCGGGCTTTTTGTTGTCTGGATTGCGCACCAACGTTCGAGACTAGCCGAAACGATCCTCGCTTCGTCGTGCCGCCTACCCCGCCGCAACCCTCAACCACAGCGCCTTTTCGCCCAGCGAACCCACCATCCCGGCATGGGCGGCGCGCTCGGCGTCGGTCAGGCGCGGCGGCAGGGCGGTCGGCCTGGCGGCAATGGAGATGTCGATGTCGGCGACCTCGCCCGCACCGTTGACCTGCACCGCCACGCTATCCAGGATGAGTGCTGCCTGCTTGCCGCCGATGAGCTCGATATAGACCTCGGCCAGCAATTCCGAATCGAGCAGCGCGCCGTGCTTGGTGCGGCGGCCATTGTCGATGCCGTAGCGCCGGCACAGCGCGTCCAGCGAATTGGGACCCATCGGATGCCTGCGGCGCGCCAGCGCCAGCGTGTCGACGACAAGACCCGGATCGATGGCCGGGTGGCCGAGCCGGCCGAATTCGAGGTTGAGGAAGCCGATATCGAACGTCGCATTGTGGGCGACCAGCCTGGCGCCGTCGATGAAGGCGAGAAATTCCTCGGCGATGTCGCTGAAGGTCGGCTTGCCGACGAGGTCGGCGGCGCTGATGCCGTGCACGGCCTGCGCCTCCGCATGGATCGGGCGGCCTTGCGGATTGATATAATGATGGAAGGTGCGGCCGGTCGGAAAGCGGTTGACCAGCTCGACGCCGCCGAGCTCGATGACGCGGTCCTCGCGGGAATCGAGACCGGTGGTTTCCGTATCGAAGATGATCTCGCGCATCGAATCAGTCCGTCCTGAACGAGCAGATCATACACCAGAACAAAATGGCAATGGAAAAGCTGGCGTCAGGCGCCCGACTTATCCCCGGTCAGTTCGGCGATAATCGCATTCACCGACGCCCGCGCGACGTCAAAGCCCTGGCTGGTATCGACGATGAAATCGGCCTGCCGACGTTTTTCGGCGTCGGGAACCTGCCTGGCCAGGATCGCCGCCAGCTTGGCCTCGCTCATGCCCGGCCGCGCCAGAACGCGGGCGCGCTGGATGTCGGCCGGCGCGGTGACGACCACCACCTTGTCGACCCTGCCCCGCCCGCCCGTCTCGAACAGCAGCGGGATATCGAGAACCACAAGCGGCGCGCCGGCGGCGCGATTCCTGGCCAGAAAGGCATCGGCATCGGCCCGCACCAGCGGATGGATGATCGCTTCCAGCCGTTTCAGCGCCGCTGCATCGCCGAGCACGGGCCCGGCCAGCTTCGCGCGGTCGACCGCACCGGAAACCGTGGTGCCGGGAAAGGCGGCCTCAACCAGCGGCGCGGCCTTGCCGGCATAGAGCCGGTGCACCGCCTCGTCGGAATCATGGACGGGCACGCCCGCCTCGGCAAACATCTTTGCCGTCGTCGATTTGCCCATGCCGATCGATCCGGTGAGACCGAGCACGATCATTTGGCACCGATATCGGCCAGGATCATCCGCCTGAGTTCGGCGGTGACTTCAGGCCGCACGCCGAACCAGCGCTCGAAGCCGGGCACGGCCTGGTGCAGCAGCATGCCGAGCCCGTCGACCGTCTTCAGGCCGCGCGCCCGGGCGGCAGCCAGAAGCGGCGTCTCCAGCGGCACATAGACGAGGTCGGTGACCAGCGCATGGGCCGGCAATCCCGCCGGGTCGGCGGAAAGGCCTTCATTGCCATGCATGCCGAGCGCGGTGGTGTTGATGAGCAGGCCGGCATCGGCCAGCAACTCGCCTGTCGCCGCCACGCCATGCGCGGACACGCTGCTGCCGAAGCGATGGCTGAGCTCCTCAGCCCTCGCCAGCGTCCGGTTGACGATGCGGATGTCGCTGACGCCGCGCTCGATCAGAGCGTGGATGACCGCACGCGACGCGCCGCCGGCGCCGAGCACCACGGCCGGGCCATTGGAAGCCCAGCCCGGCGCGTGCTCGTCGAGATTGGCGGCAAAGCCGTGGCCGTCGGTATTGCCGCCCCACAGGGCGCCGTCCTCGAACCACAGCGTGTTGACCGCGCCGATCGCATCGGCCGCATCGTCGCGACGCGAGACAAGAGCAAAGGCCGCCTCCTTGTGCGGAATGGTGACGTTGCCGCCCCGGTAGCCGTTTGCCGCGAGTGTTTGCACGAATTCGGCAAAGTCATACGGCGCGACATCGATCGCCCGGTAGCTGCCGTCGATGCCGTATTTGGCCAGCCAATGGCCATGGATCTTCGGCGACCGCGAATGCGCGATCGGATGGCCGGTGACGAAGGCTTTTTTTGACCCTTCAGCCATCGATGGCTCCGAGCTCGCGCAGCTTCGCCAGCACCGGCAACAGCGGCAGGCCTACTATGGTGAAGTAATCGCCCTCGATTTTTTCGAAAAGCTGGATGCCCTCGCCCTCGATCTGATAGGCGCCGACACTGGCCAGCGCCTTGGCGCCGACGCGCGCCAGATGGCGGCCGATGAAGGCCGGATCGAGTTTTCGCATGGTCAGGCTGGCGACACCGACATGGCGCCACAGAATATCGCCGTCACGGGCAAGCACCGCGGCGCTGTTCAACTGATGGGTCTTGCCCGACAGCGCCAGGAGATGGCGGCGCGCGCCCTCCATATCGGCCGGCTTGTGGAACAGTTCGTCGCCCAGCGACAGCGTCTGGTCGCAGCCGAGCACCAGGGCGCCGGGCCTGCGCTCGCTGACCTCGGTGGCCTTGGCTTCGGCGAGCACCAGGGCGACATCCTCCGGCGAAATGCCGCTGTCCTGCAACGGCGCTTCCACCGCCCGCTCATCGACCTCTGCCGGGACCGCCTCGATGGCAACGCCGGCATTGACGAGCATAGCCTTGCGGAACGGACTGCCCGAAGCGAGGATGATTGTTTCGGTCATTTTTTCGCCCGATCTTTCCTTCTCCCCTTGTGGGAGAAGGTGGATTGGCGCGCAGCGCCAAGACGGTTGAGGGGTGCTGGACGGAGCGATCGGTGTCAAGCTGGAACACCCCTCATCCGACCGCTTCGCGGCCACCTTCTCCCACAAGGGGAGAAGGAAAGAGCCGCCCACAGCACAAGCGCTCGAATCCTATCTGTTCTTCCCGCGCAGGGCAACGATGGCAGCGGCCGTTTCCTCGATCGAGCGGCGGCTGACATCTATCATCGGCCAGCCATGCCGGGTGCAGATCTGGCGGGCATAGGCAAGCTCCTCGTTGATCGCGGCGCGGTCGACATAGTCGGTCGGCTCGTAGGAAGTGGTGTTGGACAGGATGCGGTTCTGGCGAACCTGCGAGATGCGCTCGGCGGTAGCGATCAGCCCGACGATCAGCGGCGTCCTGGCATTGACCAGGCTTTCCGGCACCGGCACGCCAAGCACGATCGGAATGTTGGCGGTCTTGATGCCGCGATTGGCGAGATAGATGCTGGTCGGCGTCTTGGAAGTGCGTGAGATGCCTATCAGCACGATGTCGGCATCATCCATATTGGCCGGCAGCTGGCCGTCATCATGCTCCATGGTGAAGTTGAGCGCATCGATGCGGCGGAAATAGTCGGCGTCGAGAACATGCTGGGCGCCGACGCGGCGGCCGGCCGGGGTGCCGAGATAGGATTGGAACACGGTCAGCACCGGCTCCAGCACCGAGACGCAAGGCAGGCCCATGGTGGCGCAGCGCTCGTCGATGCCGCGGGCGAGCTTCTGGTCGACGACGGTATAGAGGATGATGCCCGGCTCCTCCTCGATATCCTCGAACACCTTCGCCACCTGCTTTTCGGTGCGGATCAGTGGGTAGATATGCTCGATGGCGCGCGCGTCCTTATATTGCGCCGACGCGGCGCGGCCGGCGGCGAGCAGCGTTTCGCCGGTGGCATCGGAAATCAAATGGAGGTGAAAGAAGCTCTGCGGTTTGTTCACAGGGGTCATTCCAGGCTGTGGGCCGATGTGGATAAGGCTGGACGGAAAGGGCTGCCGGCCGGGGGCGACTGTATCAGATGGCAGTTTGTCCACAATTCGATGCGCTGTCGACTTCGCCGGGCCGCTGGGGACAAATCCGTGGACGAGTGTTTTTGCCTTCGTGTCATCCACAGGGCCGTTTTCCCCGGGGCGGCGATAAGCCATTGACTCCAGTGGGCGATTCCCGGCCTTCCACAAAGTCCTACAATCCCGATGGAGAAGCACGCGACAATATGCTGGCTGGTCTTTGCCGGGGTAAAGCGGGACAGGTGACAACCACCACAACCAACAGACTCTTAGAATCAGAAGATTCTTAGAAATAGAATATTTGATTATAGAGAAGCCGGGAGAGGCGAGCGCTGAATGCCTGAGAACCGCATCATGCTGGACGTGCTGAAGGGCAGGACGGTATCGCCGCCGCCGCTCTGGATGATGCGTCAGGCCGGCCGCTACCTGCCGGAGTACCGGGAGACGCGCAAACGCGCCGGCTCGTTCCTCGATCTTTGCTACAATCCCGATCTTGCCGTCGAGGTGACGATGCAGCCGATCGAGCGCTTCGGCTTCGACGCCTCGATCCTGTTTTCCGATATCCTGGTCGTGCCGCATGCGCTGGGCCGCGACGTGCGCTTCGAGGAAGGCCGTGGACCGCTGCTGACGCCGATCTCGGCCGTGGAGATTTCGGCTCTCGATGGCGAAACGTTTCACGTGAATCTCGAACCGGTCTACGAGGCGGTGCGCCGGTTGCGCGCGAAATTGCCTGGAGAGACAACGCTGATCGGCTTCTGCGGCGCGCCGTGGACGGTGGCGACCTATATGATCGCCGGCCACGGCACGCCCGACCAGGCGCCGGCGCGGCTGTTCGCCTATCGAGAGCCGGCGGCTTTCTCCCGACTTCTCAAGGTGCTGGCCGATCATTCCGCCGCCTACCTCATTCGCCAGATCGAAGCCGGCGCCGATGTGGTGCAGATCTTCGACTCCTGGTCCGGCGTGCTCGACGAGGCGTCCTTCGAATTGTTTTGCGTAGAACCGGTGGCCGAGATCGTCAGGCAGGTTCGAGCCGTTCATCCCGATGTTCCGATCATCGGCTTTCCCAAGGGCGCTGGCGATCACTACCGCAGCTATCGGCAGAAGACCGGTGTGACCGGCCTTGGTCTCGATTGGACCGTGCCGCTGACAGCGGCGCGAGAGTTGCAGCGAGATGGCGCTGTCCAGGGCAATCTCGATCCGCTGCGGTTGGTGGTCGGCGGCAAGGCGCTTGCCGAGGGCGTAGAAGCGATCCTGAAGGCGTTGGGCAACGGGCCGCTGATCTTCAACCTCGGCCATGGCATCACGCCGGAGACGCCGCTGGCGCATGTCGAGCAGATGGTGAAGCTGGTGAGGAGCGCATCATGACGATGATGGGCAAAGGCGGCCAGGAAGGCGGCGCCAATGGGGGCGGAACGGCGATGCGCCGGGCGGCAATCGCGATTGCCGTTTTCCTCGTTCTTGCCGGGCTGCTGTTCTTGTTCGGGCCGGATGATTTCTATCCATGGGCGAAGGCGATCCATGTGATTGCCGTCATTTCGTGGATGGCGGGCATGCTCTATCTGCCGCGGCTCATGGTCTATCATGCCGATGCGCAGAAGGGTTCGGTGCAGTCGGAGACCTTCAAGGTGATGGAGCGCCGCCTGCTGCGCGGCATCATCAATCCGGCGATGGTCGTCACCTGGGCGTTTGGCCTCTGGCTTGCCTGGAAGGGCTTCGGTTTCCACGGCGGCTGGCTGCATGCCAAGATAGCGGGGGTGGTTGGCCTCTCCGCCGTTCACGGCTATCTGGCCGGCGCCGTGCGCAAATTCGCCGAGGATCGCAACGAAAAACCGGCGAGGCACTGGCGGATCGTCAATGAGATCCCCACATTGCTGATGATCGTCATTGTCGTGCTGGTTATCGTGAAGCCGTTCTGACGCATTATGGCGCTGCTGGTGTGACCAGCAAAAGGCGGCTTGCTCTTTCACCCGACCGACGATAAAAGACGGGTCTTCCTTCCCGTCATGCGCCGCCCCTTCATCGCTTTCGGCCGCGCCCGGCATTTGTCGCATCCCGCCGATCTTTTTTCCCAAATCCGATTCAGAGTCCGTCTATGCAAGAAATGAAACTCACCGAGTTCAAGAACAAGAAACCACCAGAGCTGATCGCTTATGCCGAATCGCTCGAGGTCGAGAATGCCAGCGTCATGCGCAAGCAGGAGCTGATGTTCGCCATCCTGAAAAAGCTGGCAGCGCAGGAGATCGAGATCATCGGCGACGGCGTCGTCGAGGTGCTGCAGGACGGCTTCGGCTTCCTGCGCTCGGCCAATGCCAATTATCTGCCGGGTCCCGACGATATCTATATCTCGCCCTCGCAGATACGCCGCTTTTCGCTGAAGACCGGCGATACCGTCGAAGGGCCGATCCGCAGCCCGAAGGAAGGCGAACGCTATTTCGCCCTGCTCAAGGTCAACACCATCAATTTCGATGACCCCGAGAAGATCCGCCACAAGATCCACTTCGATAATCTGACGCCGCTTTATCCGACCAAACGGCTGAAGATGGAGATCGACAATCCGACCAGCAAGGACATCTCGGCGCGCGTCATCGACCTGGTGGCGCCGATCGGCAAGGGCCAGCGCGCGTTGATCAACGCACAGCCGCGCACCGGCAAGACCGTGCTGATGCAGAATATCGCGCATTCGATCACGGCCAACCATCCGGAATGCTACCTGATCGTGCTTCTGATCGACGAGCGGCCGGAGGAAGTGACCGACATGCAGCGCTCGGTGAAGGGCGAGGTGATCTCCTCGACCTTCGACGAGCCGGCGGTACGCCACGTCCAGGTCGCCGAAATGGTGATCGAGAAGGCCAAGCGCCTGGTCGAACATGGCCGCGACGTCGTCATCCTGCTCGATTCGATCACCCGCCTCGGCCGCGCCTACAACACCGTGGTGCCGTCATCGGGCAAGGTGCTGACCGGTGGTGTCGACGCCAATGCGCTGCAGCGGCCGAAGCGCTTCTTTGGTGCGGCCCGCAATATCGAGGAAGGCGGTTCGCTGACCATCATCGCCACCGCGCTGATCGACACCGGCAGCCGCATGGACGAAGTCATCTTCGAAGAGTTCAAGGGCACCGGCAACTGCGAAATCCAGCTCGACCGCAAGGTGGCGGACAAGCGCATCTACCCGGCCATGGACATATTGAAGTCCGGCACCCGCAAGGAAGACCTTCTGGTCTCCAAGCAGGACCTGCAGAAGGTCTTCGTGCTGCGCCGGATTCTCGCGCCGATGGGAACGACCGACGCGATCGAGTTCCTGATCGACAAGCTGAAGCAGACCAAGACGAATGCGGATTTCTTCGATTCGATGAATACGTAAGGGTCGGGCTGTGCCCGGCCTGTCCTTCTCCCCTTGTGGGAGAAAGTGGATCGGCGCGCAGCGCCGAGACGGTTAAGGGGTGCTGGCCGGATCGTTGTTGGTGCCAAGCTGGAACACCCCTCATCCGACCGAGCTTCGGTCGGCCACCTTCTCCCACAAGGGGAGAAGGAAGAGCGGCGCGAGGCTTACCGGCGCAGCAGGCGCTCCAGCTCTTCGGCTTCCTTCACCACCGGCAAACAGACCTGCCCCGTGCACAACCAGGCGCCGGGCTTGTCGGTTGGCGGCAGGATGCCGCCGGGCAATGTTGGCCGATTCGCGTCCGTACCAATGGGCACAACGATATCCACCCGGCGCGGGTCTGGATTTCGATTCGCAACCGGAACAAGCATTGGATTCACTGGACTGTCGACGATCACCAGCTTCAATGGTTCGAGTGCCAAAGCGCAGGCGTTGACGATGCCGGCCTGGCCATGGGCCTGGTGGGCTGCACGGCCGGCCGCGTGTTCGGCGATTGTCCAGGCCCTCTCCAGCAGGTCGAGATCGCCGGTGACCGAAGACAGCCGGACCAGAGCCTCGATGATCTGGCCGGTGGCCGAAGGAATGGCTTCGTCGACATCGCCCCTGATGCGGATCGGCACATCGGTGCTGTCCGACGCGGTCAGATAGTAGCCGGTCTTGTTCTCGTCCTGGTGCCAGTGGTCGAGCTGTTCGATGAATTGCCGTGCCCGATCGACGTAGTTCGAGTTGCCTGTGGCCTCGAACAGCGCAATCGCGGCGTTGGTCATGGCGGCATAATCGCTGGACAGAGCCGGAAACAGCTTCCTGGCGCCGAGCATCGAATGCGGCAGTCGCTTGTCCTGCCCGGCATTGGCGATATGGGCGAAAGCAATCTCAGCCGCTTCGATCCAGTCGGGCCTGTCCAAGGATCGCCCCGCCTCGGCCAAGGCCGTGATCACCAAGCCGTTCCAGTCGGTCAGGGCCTTGCCGTCGCGCCCAGGCTTGACGCGGCTTTCTCTCGTTGCCAGCAGCCGTTCCTTCAGCGGAACCAGCCGGTCGCGATCGGCCACGCTTTGCGCCTGCTGGGCCGTTGTCTGATGGAGGATCGGCTCGCCCTCCCAGCCATGCGGGGCAGAAAGCGTGAAGTATTTGAAAAACAAGGCTGATTCGTTGCCGAGGACG
Organism: Mesorhizobium helmanticense; assembly: GCF_003034915.1. Classification (GTDB taxonomy): domain Bacteria; phylum Pseudomonadota; class Alphaproteobacteria; order Rhizobiales; family Rhizobiaceae; genus Mesorhizobium; species Mesorhizobium helmanticense. The sequence continues at coordinate 108,106 of NZ_PZJX01000047.1, forward strand.
GTTTCGATCTCATCCCTGTCCCAGGTGTAGAAAAGCCCCTCCTCACCGTCGCTATCGGCGTCGAGGCTCGCGGCGAAGGCGCCGCCCTCGACGCGCATCTCGCGCAGCAGCCAGCCTACCGTCTGTTCGATTCGTACCCGGAACAAATCATTGCCCGATGCCGCATAGGCCCAGTTGCACTGGCGGATCAACTGGGCATTGTCGTAGAGCATCTTTTCGAAATGCGGCACCAGCCACTCGGCATCGGTCGAATAGCGGCTCAGGCCGCCGCCGACATGATCGTAGATGCCGCCGGCCAGCATCTTTTCGAGGCTGAGCAGCACGGCGTCGCGATGGGAAGCGGCGCCGTCGCGCAGCCAGGACAGCCAGAGCGTCTGCATGAACGGCGCATTGGGGAATTTGGGCGCACCGCGCAGGCCGCCCAGATCCCTATCGATGATACCGTCGATGCCGCTGGCTAGGTTTTCCAGCGTAGCGCGGTCGAGCGCGGTCTTGGCATGGCCACCGGCCAACCGCTGTTCGACATGGCTCGTCAGGCCGTCGGCGCTCTGGTTGAGGCTCGGCCGCTTGTCGCGCCAGGCCTTGTCGACCGCTTCCATCACCTGGATGAAGCCGGGGCGGCCGTAGCGTGCCTCGCGCGGAAAATAGGTGCCGCCCCAGAAGGGCTTGCCGTCCGGGGTCAGGAACATGGTCAGCGGCCAGCCGCCCTGCTCGCCCATAGAGGACAGCGCGGCCATGTAGATCTGGTCGATGTCGGGCCGCTCCTCGCGGTCGACCTTGATATTGACGAAGAGACGGTTCATGACGGCGGCCACTCCGTCGTTCTCGAAGCTCTCATGCGCCATGACGTGGCACCAGTGGCAGGCGGCGTAGCCGACGGAGAGCAGGATCGGCCGGTCCAGCGCCCTGGCTTCGGCAAGGGCCGCGGGCGACCAGGCCCGCCAGTGTACCGGATTGCCGCTATGCTGCTGCAGATAGGGGCTGGCTTCTTCGGCAAGCAGGTTTTGCGCAGGCAACGTCACGGAGCAACTCGGTTTGTGGGACGGTTCTCCGGGAAGCTAGGGCGGTTGAATAGAGCGGGCAAATGATTTCAAGCGATTCCATCGTTGCTCTTTCCAGCGGCCGCCTGCCCGCCGGCATTGCCGTGATCCGCATTTCGGGGGCGCGGACTCGATTCGTTGTCGAAACGATTGCCGGCGGTATGGTTAAGGACCGCGTCGCGACGTTGCGAAAGCTGCGGGCAGCGGATGGAACCTTGCTCGACACCGGCTTGGTGGTCTTCTTCCCGGCTCCAAACAGCTTTACCGGTGAGGATGTCGCCGAGTTCCATGTTCATGGCGGACGGGCCATCGCGGCAAAAATGCTGGAGACGATCGCGGGCTTCGACGGTGTCAGGCATGCCGAGCCCGGCGAATTCACCCGGCGCGCCTTTCTCAACGGCAAGGTCGATCTGGTCGAAACCGAGGCGCTGGCCGATCTGGTCAACGCAGAGACCGAGGCACAAAGGCGCTTTGCCGTACAAAATGCCGAGGGCGCGCAGAGCGAACTCTATCTCGGCTGGCGCCGGCGGCTCATCCATGCGCGCGCGATGATCGAAGCCGAGATCGACTTCGCCGACGAGGACGATGTGCCTGGTTCCGTGGCGGACGCGGTCTGGGAGGATGTCAGGGCGATGGTCGACGAGATCGGCCGCCATGTCGAAGGGTTCCGGGCCGCCGAGATCATTCGCGACGGGTTCGAAGTCGTCATCCTCGGGGCGCCGAATGCCGGAAAATCCAGCCTGTTCAATGCGCTGGCCCGGCGCGAGGCAGCGATCGTCACCGATGAGCCCGGCACGACCCGCGATCTGCTTGAAGTGGTGCTGGATCTCAGTGGTGTGCGGGTCAGGGTCACCGATACGGCCGGTCTGCGCGAAGCGCCGGACAAGGTCGAGGCGATCGGCATCGAGAAGGCGCGCGCCAAGGCCCATGGCGCCGACCTCTTGCTCGTGCTGGAGGACATGGCCGATCCGGTTCCAGTCGGCGCGATACCGACCGACGCGCCGGTGTTAAGGATTGGAACAAAGGCTGACTTGATCGAGCCGCAGTTGCTGGCGGCAGATTATGATGCTGCGATTTCGGTCAGGGATGGCACAGGTGTGCCTGAGTTGCTGGCAGAGATCGGACGTCGCGCTGAGGCAGAAATCAGTCAAGCGGGCGATATCCTGCCGTCGCGGCTGCGGCATGTCGAACTTCTTAACGAGACCAGGCGCTTTCTGCTGGCGGCGTTGACCGAGGACGGGCGCGGGCAGGAGTTGCGGGCGGAGGAGTTGCGCCTGGCGGCGGATCGACTTGGACGAATCGTCGGGTCGGTTGACGTCGAGGATTTGCTGGATGTGATCTTTTCGCAGTTCTGCATTGGGAAATGACTCACGTGAAACATTGCAGAGCGGCGGCGGGTTAGGGATTCACGTGAAACATGGGCGACTGCTATCGCTCGTCATCCTAGGGCTTAGCGAACGCGAAGCGGAGCGCAGACCCAAGGATCCATGCCGTTACCTCAGCCGAACGACGCAGCGATTCGGAATGGTCTCTGCCGCAGCACGCCTTTGTCGTTGAACTGACGCGCAGAAAAAATACTCGATTCGGGCAGGCCTTCGTTTGCCATTGATGTCGCGGCATGGATGCTAGGGTCTGCGCTGCGTCGCTGCGCTCCTTGCTTCGCCTTAGGATGACGAAGTTGCACTGTTTCACGTGAAACGAGCTTGCCCTGCGTCCTTGACAGCGCGGCCCAGCGGGGACATGTGTCGACCACTCTGAAACTGGAACACTGGAATGACCGATCGCTATGATGTGGTTGTGGTGGGCGGCGGCCACGCGGGTTGCGAGGCGGCGAGTGCTGCCGCGCGCGCCGGGGCGCGGACTGCCCTGGTGACGCTGCGCTTCGACACGATCGGCGTCATGTCCTGCAATCCGGCGATCGGCGGCCTTGGCAAGGGCCATCTGGTCCGCGAGATCGACGCCATGGACGGGCTGATGGGCCGCGTCGCCGATGCGGCCGGCATCCAGTTCCGGCTGCTCAACCGCCGCAAGGGGCCGGCGGTGCGTGGGCCGCGGACCCAGGCCGACCGCAAGCTCTATTGCCTTGCCATGCAAGCAGCGATTCGGCAGCAGAACGATCTCGACGTGGTCGAGGGCGAGGTGCTGGATTTCGAAATCGACGATGGGCGCATGGTGGCGGTACTGCTGGCCAATGGCCGAAGACTCGGCTGCGGCGCCGTGGTGCTGACGACCGGCACGTTCCTGCGCGGTCTCATCCATATCGGCGAGAGGAAGATCGTCGCCGGCCGCATGAACGAGCAGGCGAGCCTCGGCCTGTCGGCAACGATGAGCCGCGCGGGCTTCAAGCTTGGGCGGCTGAAGACCGGCACGCCGCCGCGGCTTGACGGCCGCACCATCGACTGGGCGTCGCTGGAGAGCCAGGCGGCGGATGAAGATCCCGTGCCGTTCTCGCTGATGACCGACGCTATCGAGAATCCACAGATCCATTGCGGCATTACGCGCACCACGACGGCCACGCACGAGCTGATTCGCGCCAATCTCGGCCGCTCCGCCATGTTTTCCGGCTCGATTGAAGGCGTCGGGCCGCGTTACTGCCCATCCATCGAGGACAAGATCGTCAAGTTTGGCGACCGAGAGGGCCACCAGATATTCCTCGAGCCCGAGGGGCTGGACGACGACACCGTCTACCCGAACGGCATTTCGACCTCGCTGCCCGAAGATGTGCAGCTCGACATATTGAAGACCATTCCCGGCCTGGAGCGCGCAAGCATGCTGCAGCCCGGCTACGCCATCGAATATGATCACGTCGATCCGCGCGAGCTCGAGCCGACGCTGGAGACGAAGCGGATCGGCGGTCTGTTCCTGGCCGGACAGATCAACGGCACGACGGGCTATGAAGAAGCCGGGGCGCAAGGCTTGCTGGCTGGCCTGAATGCCGCCCGGAAGGCTTCGGCCAGCGACCAGATCGTGCTCAGCCGTACCGAGGCCTATATCGGCGTGATGGTCGACGATCTGACCAGCCGCGGCATCAGCGAACCCTACCGCATGTTCACGTCGCGGGCCGAGTTCCGGCTGTCGCTCAGGGCCGACAATGCCGATGAGCGGCTGACGCCTTTGGCCATGAAGCTCGGGATCGCTTCGCGGGAACGCACACAGCGGTTCAATGAAGTCGTGCAGGATCTGGAGACGGCGCGGGCGTTGGCACTTGGCACGACCATGACGCCCAACGAGGCGGCGCGCCATGGCTTGGAGATCAACAAGGACGGCGTGCGCCGCTCGGCCTATGAACTGCTGGCTTATCCCGGCGTCGACGTCGCCTGGCTGACGAGGATCGCGCCCGAGTTCGGCGCGATCGATGCCAAGACGGCGGAACGCCTTGAAACGGAGGCGAAATATTCCGTTTACCTTGACCGCCAGCAGGCGGATGTCACGCAGATCAGGCATGAGGAGAGCCGGCTGATTCCGGCTTCGCTCGACTTTACGGCAGTGCCTGGCCTGTCGAACGAACTGAAGCAGAAGATGCGGGCACGCCAGCCGCGCTCCATTGCCGATGCGCAGCGCATGGAGGGCATGACGCCGGCGGCGCTGGCGATCATCGTCGCGCATGTCCGCAACGCCGAGGCCGCGCGAAGGGATGTTGCGTGAGCGCTGCGTCCTGGGCGAGCCTGCAAGAGGCAGCCGGCCCGGTTTCACGTGAAACATTCGAGCGCCTGGTCGCGTTTGAAGGGGTGTTTCAGAAGTGGAACCGCAGCATAAATCTTGCCGCGCCCTCGACGATGAACGATGTCTGGGGCCGTCACATCCTCGACAGCGCCCAGCTCGCTCGAATCGCGCCCGAGGCGAAGAGCTGGGTCGATCTCGGCTCGGGCGGCGGCTTTCCCGGCCTGGTTCTTGCCTTTCTGCTTGCCGAGCGCGATGGCGCCAGCATCGATCTCGTTGAAAGCAATCGGAAAAAAGCGTCGTTCCTGCAAACGGTCGTCGGGCAGTTCAACCTGCCGGCGCGGGTCGTCGCGCGCCGCATCGACGATAGCTATCCTCTTGTTCCGACACCAGAACTCGTCACGGCTAGGGCGCTGGCGCCGCTCCCCATGCTGCTCGACTTGGCATCGCCCTGGCTGACCAAGGGCGCGCGCGGCCTGTTCCACAAAGGCCGGGATTACCGCGCCGAAGTGGCAGAAAGTACTCAACGATGGTCCTTCGATCTGGTAGAACATGCCAGTGTGACCGACGCCCATGGCGTCATCCTCGAACTGTCTGGCTTGCGACCCGTCTGACATGCGATTCCCTTTGACTGGCGACCTCGGAATGAATTTCTGGCATAGACCCATGATGAAGAACGGCCCTCGAATCATCACCGTAGCCAACCAGAAGGGCGGCGTCGGCAAGACCACGACCGCCATCAATCTGGCCACGGCGCTGGCGGCGATCGGCGAAAAGGTGCTGATCGTCGACCTCGATCCGCAAGGCAATGCCTCGACGGGCCTTGGCATCGACCGCAAGGACCGCACCGTCTCGTCCTATGACGTGCTGACGGGCGAGCTGGATCTGGAAGCAGCGGCGATTCCAACGGCGGTGCCGGGCCTGTCGATCGTGCCGTCGACGCTCGACCTGCTCGGCATCGAGATGGAGATCGCTTCCGCACCCGACCGGGTGCTCAAGCTGCGCAATGCGCTGCGCGCGGCGAGCGAGCGTGGCGCGCCCTTCGGTTATGTGCTGATAGACTGCCCGCCTTCGCTCAATCTTTTGACTTTGAATTCAATGGCGGCAGCCGATTCTGTTCTTGTTCCGCTGCAATGCGAATTCTTCGCGCTGGAAGGCCTCAGTCAGCTGCTCGAAACGGTCGAGCAGGTGCGCCGCACGATCAATCCGGATCTGATCATCCAGGGCATCGTGCTGACCATGTATGACGGCCGCAACAATCTCGCCAACCAGGTGGTGCAGGACGTCAGGGCACATATGGGCGACAAGGTCTACGAGACCATCATTCCGCGCAATGTCCGGGTGTCCGAGGCGCCGTCCTACGGCAAGCCGGCGATCCTTTATGACCTCAAATGTTCGGGCAGCCAGGCCTATCTGCAGCTTGCCTCCGAAGTGATTCGCCGCGAGCGCAAATTGCGCGCCGCGTAAAGGTTTGCCCGATTTTGCTAAAGCGATACGAAAGAAGCCGATTCGCTACCGAAACGATCTGGACGGACGATGACTGAAGACCTTTCAAGAAAAAGACTGGGGCGGGGACTGGCGGCGCTGATCGGCGAAATCGATCGCCCGGCGGCGGTGGAAAAGCAGGGCATGAACGCCGACGGCAAGGTGCCGATCGAGTTCATCAGCCCCAATCCGAAAAACCCGCGCCGGCATTTCGGCGATGCCGAGCTGACCGATCTTGCGCAATCGATCCGCGAACATGGCGTGGTGCAGCCGGTGGTGGCGCGGCCGTCGCCGACGCAGCCCGGCCGCTACGAGATCATCGCCGGCGAGCGGCGCTGGCGTGCGGCTCAGCGCGCCGGGCTGACCGAGATCCCGATCATCGTGCGCGACGTCAACGACCGCACGGCGCTGGAACTGGCGATCATCGAGAACGTCCAGCGCGCCGACCTCAATCCGGTCGAGGAGGCACAGGGCTATCAGCAATTGATCGACGACCACGGCTACACCCAGGCCGATCTCGGCAATGTCATCGGCAAGAGCCGCAGCCATGTCGCCAACACGCTGAGGCTGTTGAAGCTGCCGGACGTGATCCGCGACATGCTTGTCGAGGGGGCGCTCTCGGCCGGGCATGCCCGCACGCTGGTGACTGCGGAAGACCCGGCCGGCCTTGCCAAACGGATCGTCGAGGACGGGCTTTCGGTGCGCCAGGCGGAAGCGCTGGCGCAGATGCCGGCCGGTGCGCCAGCCGCCCCAAAGAAGGCCGAACCGGCGCATAAGGATGCCGACACGCTGGCGCTGGAGAAGCTGATGACCGATACGACCGGCATGATCGTGTCGATCGAGCACAAGGGGAAGGGTGGGGTGCTCCACGTCTCGTACCGGACGCTGGAACAGCTCGACGAATTGTGCCGACGACTGAAGCAAGAGCGGTAGTTAGCCGGCGAATTATATCTTTTTGGGCAGCGCGGCTGGCTCCCCTAAAGCCTTAAGCCCTGTTCACTCCATGGTGCACTACTTGTCTTGCCAGCGTCGAAGGCTTGGCGCGGCTCTCCCTTCTCCCCTTGTGGGAGAAGGTGTCGCCGATAGGCGACGGGTGAGGGGTGCTCCAGCTTGGCACCGACCGTACTCCGTCCAACACCCCCCCGTCTCGGTGCTGCGCGCCGATCCACCTTCTCCCACAAGGGGAGAAGGTCAGGTGTTCCTATCTCTGCGCCAGCCTTGCGCTCTCCACAGCAATGCCGAGCAGCGCTTGCCGCGCCAGCGCGACCGACAGATCCGGCCTCCGCCTTGTTTGCAGCACGGCGGTCTGCAGCCGGTTCAGGGCGCGGCCGAGCGCCTCGCTGTTCCAGCGTTCGAGTGCCCGCTCGACCAGTTTGCGCCGCGAGAAAAAAACCGGCGGGCGGGCCGCGGCGACGACCGAGGCGGCATTGCGGCCGCCGGAGTCCATCTGGCCGCGCATGGCCTGCATCGCCTGCAATTGCCGCATCGCCGACGACAGCACCAGGAAGGGCTGGCCGCCGGACTGGCAATGGCGGGTGAAGGCGGTGTCGAAATCGCCGATCTTGCCTTCGAGCACGGCATCGACGGCGTCGTCGAAAGAAGCGCCCGAGACATCGCCCGACGTCGCCTTGACGTCGTCGAGGCCGATCTCCTTCTGGCCGTGGGCGTAGAGAACGAGCTTTTCGATCTCGCCGCGCGAGGCCAGCCGGTCGCCGCCAAGATTGCGGCGCAGCGCCTGCCTTGCGTCAAGCGCCATCGACATGCCGGCCTTGCGCAATTCGTCGTCGATGACCCCATCGATGTCCCTGGCTTCGTCGGCGTAGCAAGGCAGGGCCATGGCATTGTCGGCCGCCTCGACGATCGAGCGCAGGCCGACGCCCTTCTTCAGGTCGCCGGCTTCGATGAGAATGATCGCATCGCGCGCGGGCTCCGTGACAAGCGCCTTGATGTCGTCGGCCAGCGCCTTCTGGCCGCTGGCATTGCGCACCCAGAGCAGGCGCCGATCCGAAAACATCGGCACGGTGCGGGCCTCGTCGAGCAGGCGGCCCTCGTCGCGATCGATCTCCGAACCGTCGAGCCTGACCACCGAGAACGGATCGTCGAGCGGCAGGCCGGTTTTACCGGCAAATGCCCTGGCGCGCTCGGCGACAAGCCCGCGATCGGGACCGTAGATCAGGACGATCGAGACGCGCGGATCAGGCTTCGCGAGCCAGGAATCGACCTCGTATGCTTTCTTCTGTGCCATGGGGGATGGTTAGCATGGTGTGGGCGCTGGGTGAACGGCTCTTCCCTTCTCCCCCTGTGGGAGAAGGTGGATCGGCGCGCAGCGCCGAGACGGATGAGGGGTGTTGGACGGAGTACCGTCGGCGCCAAGCTGGAGCACCCCTCATCCGTCGCCTTCGTCGACACCTTCTCCCACAAGGGGAGAAGGGCCCGCGCGACAACCCGCCGCTGCCAATTGTCTCTTCTGGCGGAAAAGCTCGCGCAACCTTTGCCCAAATTGCGCGCTGCGGCGGAAGTTAGACAGGAAATTACGAGCGCTTGTCTTCATCTTACGCCGCAGTGGGTCAGCTGCCGGACCGAGGCTCTTCGGCAGCATTTCAATCGCCACAACGAATTGGCACTGGTCTGGCGGTGTGCGAAGATCGGGCAACAGTGGAGGACGAAGGTCATGGCCGATGCTGGAATGCTGCGCTTCCATGTGCCGGAACCGGAAGTGCGGCCGGGCGGGACGCCGGATTTCTCCAATGTGACGATACCCAAGGCCGGCTCGGTGCCGCGCCCCGGAATCGATGTCGATCCGCGCACCATCCGCGACATGGCGTTTTCGATCATCCGTGTCCTGAACCGCAACGGCGAGGCCGTCGGCCCCTGGGCCGGCCTGCTGTCCGATGACGAGTTGCTGGAGGGGTTGCGCCATATGATGACGCTGCGCAGCTTCGACGCACGCATGCAGATGGCGCAGCGCCAGGGCAAGACCTCCTTCTACATGCAGCACCTTGGCGAAGAGGCAGTGAGCTGCGCCTTCCGCAAGGCGCTGGCGCCGGGCGACATGAATTTTCCGACCTATCGGCAAGCCGGCCTGCTCATCGCCGACGGCTATCCGATGGTGACGATGATGAACCAGATCTATTCGAACGAGGCCGATCCGCTGAAGGGACGGCAATTGCCGATCATGTACTCGTCGAAGGAGCATGGCTTCTTCTCGATCTCCGGCAATTTGGCGACGCAATATATCCAGGCGGTCGGCTGGGCGATGGCTTCGGCGATCTCCAATGATTCACGCATCGCCGCCGCCTGGATCGGCGACGGTTCGACGGCCGAGTCCGACTTCCATGCAGCCCTGGTGTTCGCCTCGACCTACAAGGCGCCGGTCGTGCTCAACGTCGTCAACAACCAATGGGCGATCTCGACTTTCCAGGGCATTGCGCGTGGCGGCTCCGGTACCTTCGCCGCAAGGGGCCTCGGCTTCGGCATTCCTTCGCTGCGCGTCGACGGCAATGATTATCTTGCCGTGCACGCGGTGGCCAAATGGGCGGCGGAGCGGGCGCGCAGCAATCTCGGGCCGACACTGGTTGAATATGTCACCTACCGCGTCGGCGCGCATTCGAGCTCCGACGATCCGTCGGCCTACCGGCCGAAGGCCGAGTCAGACGCCTGGCCGCTCGGCGATCCGGTCGTGCGCTTGAAGAACCACCTGATCCAGCGCGGCGTCTGGTCGGACGAGCGCCACGCCCAGGCCGAAGCGGAAATCCTCGAGACGGTGATCGCGGCGCAAAGGCAAGCCGAACGCCACGGCACGCTGCATGCCGGCGGCAAGCCGTCGGCGCGCGACATGTTCGAAGGCGTCTATGCCGAGATGCCGCCGCATCTCAGGCGCCAGCGCCAGCAGGCAGGGGTCTGACCATGCCAAGACGGACGATGATCGAGGCGATCCGCGACGCCATGGACGTGTCGATGGCGCGCGACGAACGCGTCATCGTCTATGGCGAGGATGTCGGCTTTTTCGGCGGCGTCTTCCGCTGCACGCAGGGCCTGCAGGCAAAATACGGCAAGAGCCGCTGCTTCGACGCGCCGATCAGCGAGGCCGGCATTGTCGGCTCGGCCATCGGTATGGCGGCCTACGGCCTGAAGCCTTGCGTCGAGGTGCAGTTTGCCGACTATGTTTATCCGGCCTACGACCAGATCGTCTCGGAGGCGGCGCGGCTGCGCTACCGCTCGAACGGCGATTTCACCTGCCCGATCGTGGTGCGCATGCCGACCGGCGGCGGCATCTTCGGAGGCCAGACCCACAGCCAGAGCCCGGAGGCGCTGTTCACCCATGTCTCCGGCCTGAAGGTCGTGGTGCCATCCAATCCGCATGACGCCAAGGGCCTGCTGATTTCGGCGATCGAGGATCCCGACCCGGTGATCTTCCTGGAGCCGAAGCGGCTCTATAACGGCCCCTTCGACGGCCATCACGACCGCCCGGTGACGCCGTGGTCCAAGCATGAGCTCGGCGAGGTCGCCGAGGGTCATTACACGGTCCCGCTCGGCAAGGCCGTCATCCGGCGGCCGGGTGCTGCCGTCACCGTGCTTGCCTATGGCACGATGGTCTATGTCGCCGAAGCCGCCGCCGCCGAGACCGGCATCGATGCCGAAATCATCGATCTCAGGACCTTGTTGCCGCTCGATCTCGACACAATAGTCGCCTCGGTGAAGAAAACCGGGCGCTGCGTGGTCGTGCACGAGGCGACGCTGACCTCCGGCTTCGGCGCCGAACTGTCGGCGCTGGTGCAGGAGAACTGTTTCTATCACCTCGAAGCGCCAGTCGCGCGCGTTGCCGGCTGGGACACGCCCTACCCGCATGCGCAGGAGTGGGACTATTTCCCCGGGCCCGCCAGGCTCGGCCGCGCCTTGCTTGAAACGATGGAGGCCTAGCGTGGGCGAGCATGTCATCAAGCTGCCGGATGTCGGCGAAGGCGTCGCCGAGGCGGAACTGGTCGAATGGCACGTCAAGGTCGGCGATCTCGTGCGCGAGGACGCGGTGCTGGCTGCGGTCATGACCGACAAGGCGACGGTCGAAATACCCTCGCCGGTCGATGGCGAGATCCTGTGGCTCGGCGCGGAGATCGGCGACACGGTGGCGATCGGCTCGCCGATCGTGCGGCTGAAAGTGGCGGGCGAGGGCAATGTGAAGGCGCAGAGCGGCGTGGCGGAAGAGGCCATCCGTGCCGAGCCTCCAGCGAAGCCTGCAGCGCCGAAACCCGAGGTTGCGCTCGCGAAGACGCCGTCAAAAACCGATGAGATAAAGGCGAAACCGGCGCCATCTCCTTCTATTTCGAAGAACACGGTGCGGCCGTCCATCTCCGGCGCCCCGCGTCCCGAAGGCGAAAAGCCGCTGGCCTCGCCCGCCATCCGGCTGCGGGCCAAGGAGGCCGGCATCGATCTCAGGCAGGTCGCGGGCAGCGGCCCGGCAGGCCGCATAAGCCATGAGGACATCGACGCCTTCCTGGCGCGGGGACCGCAGGTCGCCAGGACATCCGGCCTCGCCCGCAACGACGCCGTCGAGGATATCAAGGTGATCGGGTTGAGGCGCAAGATCGCCGAGAAGATGGCGCTCGCCAAATCGCGCATTGCGCACATCACCTATGTCGAGGAGATCGACGTCACCGCGCTGGAGGAACTGCGCGCCGCGCTCAACAAGGAGAAACGGCCGGCCGGCGCGGAAAGGCCGAAGCTGACGCTGCTGCCGTTCCTGATGCGCGCCATGGTCAAGGCGATCGCCGACCAGCCCCAGCTCAACGCGCTGTTCGACGACGAGGCCGGCATCATCCATCAGCATGGCGGCGTCCATATCGGCATTGCCGCGCAGACGCCGTCGGGGCTGGTGGTGCCGGTGGTGAAACATGCCGAGGCGCGCGACATCTGGGATTGCGCCGCCGAGCTCAACCGGCTGGCCGAGGCGGCAAAATCGGGCACGGCGAGCCGCGACGAGCTGTCGGGATCGACCATCACCATCACCTCGCTCGGCGCCATGGGCGGCGTGGCGACGACACCGGTGATCAACCATCCGGAAGTGGCGATCGTCGGCGTCAACAAGATGATGGTGCGGCCGGTGTGGGACGGCACCCAGTTCATCCCGCGCAAGATGATGAACCTGTCGTCGAGCTTCGACCACCGCGTGATCGACGGCTGGGACGCCGCGGTGTTCATCCAGCGCATCAAGACGCTGCTGGAGACGCCGGCGCTGATTTTCGTGGATTGATGAGATGAGGTCGATCTCGAACGTACATGGGGCAGAGAAGAGTCGCCGGCGTGGGGCGCCGGGATGTGGGCTCCCCCTTCTCCCCTTGTGGGAGAAGGTGTCGCCGAAGGCGACGGATGAGGGGTGTTCCAGCTCGGCACGGACGGCGATCCGTCCAACACCCCTCATCCGTCTCGGCGCTGCGCGCCGATCCACCTTCTCCCACAAGGGGAGAAGGACAAGGCGCGCGGCGCCCATCGCCGGAAGGACGCAGTCGACATGAAAGAAATCTCCTGCAAGCTGCTCGTCATCGGCGCCGGGCCTGGCGGCTATGTCTGCGCCATCCGCGCCGGCCAGCTCGGCATCGACACGGTCATCGTCGAAGCGGGCAGGCCGGGCGGCACCTGCCTCAATGTCGGCTGCATCCCGTCCAAGGCGCTGATCCATGCGGCGGAGGAGTTCGAGAAGGTATCGCATATGGCCGGCGGCAAGGGGCCGCTCGGCATTTCGGTCGCGCCGCCTTCACTCGACCTGGCCAAAGCCGTGGCCTGGAAGGACGGTATCGTTAGCCGGCTTACCAACGGCGTTGCCGGACTGCTCAAGAAGGCCAAGGTCAAGACCGTACAGGGCTGGGCGACGTTCCGCGACGGCAAGACCGTCGAGGTCGAGACCGAGACCGGAACGCAGGTGATCCGAGCCGAGACGGTCGTGATCGCGACCGGTTCGGCTCCGGTCGAACTGCCGTTCCTGCCCTTCGGCGCGCCGGTGATCTCATCCACGGAAGCGCTGGCGCTGAGCGAAGTGCCCAGAAGGCTCGCGGTCGTCGGTGGCGGCTATATCGGGCTGGAGCTGGGCATTGCCTTCGCCAAGCTCGGCGCCGCGGTGACCGTGGTCGAGGCCTTGCCGCGCGTGCTCGCCCAATATGATGCGGAGCTGACCCGGCCGGTAGTAAAGCGGCTGGCCGAACTCGGCATCGAGGTGATCACAGGCGCGAAAGCCAAGGGCCTCTCCAGTAAAGGCGATGCGCTGCTGGTCGAGACGTCTGACGGCAAGACGGCTAAGATTGCCGCCGACAAGATCCTGGTCACGGTCGGGCGCAAGCCGCTGACCGAAGGGTTTGGGCTCGAGCAGATCGATCTCGACAGGTCAGGCAAATTCATTCGCATCGACGACCAGTGCCGCACCTCGATGTGCGGCGTCTTCGCCATTGGCGACGTCACCGGCGAGCCGATGCTGGCGCACCGGGCGATGGCGCAGGGCGAAATGGTCGCCGAGATCGTCGCCGGTCACAAGAGAAGCTGGGACAAGCGCTCGATCCCGGCGATCTGCTTCACCGATCCCGAACTGGTCACGGCGGGCCTGTCGCCGGAGGAGGCGAAGGCGCTGGGCGAGATCAAGATCGGCCAGTTCCCCTTTGCCGCCAATGGCCGGGCGATGACGAAGCTGGGCGAGGAAGGGTTCGTGCGGGTCGTTGCCCGCGCCGACAACCATTTGGTGCTCGGCATCCAGGCGGTCGGGCAAGGTGTCTCGGAACTGTCGGCGGCTTTTGGCCTGGCGCTGGAAATGGGCGCGCGGCTGGAGGATATCGCCGGCACCGTCCATGCCCATCCGACGCAAGGCGAGGCGTTCCAGGAAGCGGCGCTGAAGGCGCTGGGACACGCGCTGCATATTTGAGGGGGGCGGCTCCCCCTTCTCCCACAAGGGGAGAAGGAAAGGTGGTAGCGCTCAACTCGCCAGCCGGCTTACCATCTCGTGCTGCGCATAGGTGTGCCCAAAACGGTTGGCGAGGAAGGCGTCGAGGGCGATGTCTTCCTGCCTGATGAAGCCCTTGGCCGGCAGGCTGCCGTCGGCCAGCATGTCGAGCACGGCGCAGATGGCGGAGGCCGTGGTGATCTGGATGGCGCTGCGCACCATTTCGCCGACTCGCCTGGCGTAGATCTTGTTGGCGTAGGTCTCCTGCAGCAGGCGGCCGTTCTTGCGGCCGCTGACCGTGACGAAGACGATGACCACGTCCTGCAGCGTCGCCGGCAGGGCGCTTTCGAAAATGTCCTTCAGCACGTCGCGGCGGTGGCGCAGGCCAAGGTCGTTGAGCAGCGCCTTCATGATCGCGGCGTGGCCGGGGTAGCGGATGGTGCGGTAATTCAGCGTGCGCACCTTGCCCCGCAGCGTTTCGGCCAGCGTGCCGAGGCCGCCCGACGTGTTGAACGCCTCGTAAGTGACGCCGTCGAGCGAGAATTCCTCGCGCTCCTCCAGCGGCGGCACCTCGACCAGCTCGCCTTCGACGATCGCCTCGCAAGGCTCGCAATATTCGTTGATGACGCCGTCGGTGCTCCAGGTCAGATTGTAGTTCAGCGCGTTCGACGGGTATTGCGGCAGCGCGCCGACCCGCATGCGCACGCTCTCCAGCGTGTCGAAGCGGCTGGCGAGGTCGTTGGCGACGATCGAGATGAAGCCCGGCGCCAGCCCGCATTGCGGGATGAAGGCGCTGCTGGCCGAACGGGCCAGCTCCTTGACGCGCCTGGTGGCGGCGACATCCTCGGTCAGGTCGAGATAGTGCACGCCGGCGGTTGCCGCGGCTTCGGCAATGCGCGTGGTCAAATGGAAGGGCGCTGCGCTCAGCACCGCGAAACGGCCGGCGAGCGCTGCTTCGAGAGCGCCGACTTCCGCGATGTCGAGCTCCAGCGTCGCAACCGTGGCCGATAGTTCGGCCGCGCCAAGCTGCGCCACCGAACGGTCGACGAGGGTGACATGATAGTCGCCCGTATCGGCCAGCATTGCGGCGATGGTCGAGCCGATCTTGCCGGCCCCGACGACTACGATTTTCTTCATGACGGCTTCCCTCGCCTAAATTGGTTGAGGGCTCAGGATCGCAGCTTGCCTGTCGAAAGGAAGCGTGGAATTGTTCGAAACGAAGTCCCTGTTTGATCGATATGCCGATATGGATCGTCGAAATGCTGAGTGAAGCTGACCAGGCACTGATTTCCCTGCTGCGTGACAATGCGCGAGCGTCAACGGCTGAGCTGGCGCAGCGGCTCGGCGTGTCGCGCACGACCGTGCAGAGCCGGATCGAGCGGCTGGAGCAGCGCGGCATCATCGCCGGCTATGGGGTGAGGCTCTCGCCGGACCATGAACGCGGCCTGGTGCGGGCGCATGTCCTGCTGACAGTCACGCCCAAGCTCGCCGACAGAGTGGTGCGCGCCCTGCAAGCCTTGCCGCCGGTCAGGACACTGCATTCGGTGAGCGGCAATTTCGACATGATCGTCATCGTCGACGCGCCGTCGATCAGGGATCTCGATACGCTGCTCGACGAGATCGGCGCTATGGACGGGGTCGAGCGTACATCGTCGTCGATCATCCTTTCGACGCGGATCGACCGCTGAGGAGGGGCTGATGCTTCGAGTTTCCAGCATCTAAGAGGGCGGAAGCCGCCAATCTCCCCCTTGCATCCGAAAAACATCAACAAGGTCGTTTACTACTAACATGTTAGTATGATAGTACTGACCACGAACTTCCTTTCGGAGACCGCCCTGTGACATCACGCTTTGGCCTTTCGGCCGCCCTTGCCACGCCTTTCGATGCCTCCGGGCAAATCATCATGCCCGCGATGGTCGCCCAGGCGCGCAAATGCCTGGCCGAAGGCTGCGGCAGCGTGACGCTTTTCGGCACCACCGGCGAAGGCGCGTCGGTGGGTACGCAGGAACGGCGGTCCGTCACCGAGGCCATGCTGGCCGCCGGCATCGCGCCAGACCAGCTCGTTGCCGGGGTGCTGGTGGATGCCGTCGAAGACGCCGCCGGGCAGGCGCGCGACGCCTTGCGGCGCGGCGCCCGCAATATCCTTCTGGCGCCGCCGAGCTACTTCAAGAATGTCGGCGACGACGGCCTGTTCGGCTGGTTTTCCGCGGTGTTCGCCGCACTTGGACCGCTCGGCCGCGACGTGCTCGTCTACAACATCCCCTCCGTCACCATGGTGAAGCTGTCGCTCGGCCTGATCGGCCGGTTGCGCGCCGCCTTTCCGGGCGTGGTAACCGGGGTCAAGGATTCCGGCGGCGACTGGGATTACAGCCAGGCGCTGCTTGGCGCCCATGGCGACCTGGTGATCCTGATCGGCGACGAAAGGCATCTGGCGCAAGCGGTGAGGATTGGCGCCCAGGGCGCGATCTCGGGCATGGCCAACTTCGCTGCCGCCGAAATCCGCGCCATGGCCGAGAACGGCCGCGACGATCCCCGCGTCGAGCGCTTCGTGCTCGAGCTGCTCAAGCATTCGGTCATCCCGGCGGTGAAGGCGATGGTGGTGCACAAGACCGGCGACGAACGCTGGCTGGCGGTTCGCCCGCCGCTGGAGCCGGTCGCCTTGCCGGAGCGGCAACGGCTTGTCGCTACTTACGACGGGCTGTTTGCGGCAATCCCGGCCTGAACGGCACAGGAAGCGCCAGGATATCGGTTTCAAGATGGGCAACGGCAACGAACTGACCAACCTCCGGGAAAAGGCCTATGCCAGCTTCACGCGGCATTTGCTGGCCCGCGATTTGCTGCCGGGCCAGTTCGTGTCGCAACGCGAACTCGTCGCCTTCACCGGACTGCCGCTCGGCGCCATCCGCGAGATCGTTCCGCGCCTCGAGGCCGAGGGATTGCTGACGACGATCCCGCAGCGCGGCATGCAGATCGCGCATATCGACATCAGCCTGATCCGCGAGGCTTTCCAGTTCCGCCTGTTCATGGAACGCGAAGCGGTCGCTTTGTTCACCACCAGTGCGTCCGACGCCGAGCTTGCCCGCTTGCGGCGCGAGCATGAGGACATGCTGGCCCAGGCGCTGGCCGAGACGCCGACACCGGAAATGGAAGCCAAGGCGCAGACTGTCGACTGGGCCATGCACGACACCTTCATCAATGCGCTCGGCAACGAAATCATCGCCAAGGCCTATCTGGTCAACTCGGTGAAGATCCGGCTGATCCACCAGGAGCGCTTCCGCATCGACGGCCGCGTCGTGCCGGTGATGCGCGAACATCTGGCGGTGATCGAGGCACTCGAAAGCCGCGACCCGCGGAAGGCGGTCGAGGCCATCAGCGCGCATATCGACAATGCGCGCCGGCTGGCGCTCCAGATCTGAGGAAGCATGAGCGCGCCGCAGCCGCGGCGCAATCGACAACGACAGCAACCGGGAGGAAAAAATGTCGTACAATCCGTTCAACCCAACCAGAAGGCAATTGCTTCAGGGAACCGCGGCACTGGCCGCCGCCGGCCTTGCCGGCCTGCGCCCCGGCTTTGCCGCCGATGTCGACTGGAAGCGCTTTGCCGGCACGACGCTCGACGTCAATCTGGTGAAGAGCCCGCGCAGCGACACCATCCTGAAGTACCTCGCCGAATTCGAGGAATTGACCGGCATCAAGGTCAATGCCGAGGCGACGCCCGAACAGCAGCAGCGCCAGAAGACGGTGATCGAGCTGAGCTCCGGCAAGCCGAGCTTCGACGTCGTGCATCTGAGCTATCACGTGCAGAAGCGGCAGTTCGAGAAGGGCGGCTGGCTGGCCGACATTTCCGGCTACCTTGCCGACCCCAGCCTTACCGATCCAGGGCTTGTCGAAGGCGATTTCGCCGAGGCCGGCATGCTGTTCGCCAAGGATGGCCAGGGCGTGCTGCGCTCGCTGCCGTTCTCGGTGGACTACTGGATCCTCTATTGGAACAAGGAACTGTTCGAAGCCAAGGGCCTCAAATACCCCGAGACATTCGAGCAACTGGTGGTCGCCGCCGAAGCGCTGACCGACCCGTCGAGCAACACTTTCGGCTTCGTCGCCCGCGGCATCAAGAACGCCAACACGCCGGTGTGGACGTCACTGATGCTTGGTTACGACATGACGCCGCTCGACGCCCAGGGCAAGCTTCGTACCACCTCGCCGGAGGCGATCGAGGCCGCCAGCCTCTATCAGCGCCTGATGACCAAGTCGGCCCCTCCAGGCGTCACCGGCTTCAACTGGGCCGAGGCGCAGTCCGCCTTCCTGCAAGGCAAGATCGGCATGTGGTTCGATGGCGTCGGCTTTGCCCCGCCGATGGAAAATCCGGAAAAGTCGCGCGTGGTCGGCAAGGTTGGTTACGGCGTGATGCCAAAAGGCCCCAAGGCGCATGCCTCGGGCACCTTCGGCGACGGCATCGGCGTGACGGCCGCCAGCGAAAAGAAGGAGGCTGCCTATCTCTTCTGCCAGTGGGCGGTGTCGCCTGCCATGGGCGCGCGCCTGCTGCAGGCCGGCGCCGGCGTGCCGTTCCGCAAATCGGTGCTGGAGGATCCCAAGGTGCGCGAAGGCGTCACCATGCCGGCGAGCTGGCTGGACGCAGTGGTCGGCTCCGGCAATGTCAGTCGGCTGGCGCTGCCGGTCATCATCCCGGTCACCGAGTTCCGCGACATCTACGGCGTGGCGCTGACCAACATGATCGCCGGCGCCGATCCCGCCGATGAGCTGAAGAAGGCCACCGAGCAATTCCAGCCGGTTCTCGACAGGAGCGAGCAAGGCTGATGTCGGCCATCACCCCAGAACGCACCGGGGTCACGACGCAGGCAATCGAAGGGGGCCAGCCGGTTCGGCTGGCTCCCAACTATTGGCCCTTCGTCGTTCCGGCTCTCGTCGTCGTCGGCGCCGTGATCGTCTTTCCCTGGGCGTTCACGCTGTGGATGAGCGTCAACCGCTGGACGCTCGGCCAGTCGCGAAGCTTTGCCGGGATGGAGAACTATCTGCGCCTGGCAAGCGACGCCCGGTTCTGGGAATCGCTTTGGCATACATTGACCTACACATTCCTGTCGGTTGCAGCACCGATGGTCCTCGGCACCATCGCCGCGCTGATCTTCGACGCCAGGTTTCCGCTGCGCGGCCTGCTGCGCGCCGTCTTCGTGATGCCGATGATGGCGACGCCCGTGGCGGTCGCGCTGGTCTGGACCATGATGTTCCATCCGCAGCTCGGCGTGCTCAACTACCTTCTGTCGCTGGTCGGCATCCCGGCGCAGGAATGGATCTTCAATGCCAATACGGTCATTCCCTCGCTGGTCGCGGTCGAGACCTGGCAGTGGACGCCGCTGGTGATGCTGATCGTGCTGGGCGGGCTGGCCTCGGTGCCGCGCGAGCCCTTCGAGAGCGCCGAGATCGACGGCGCCAATGTCTGGCAGCAGTTCCGCTACCTCACTCTGCCGATGATCGCGCCTTTCCTGATGATCGCCGTCATCATCCGCTCGATCGATGCGCTGAAGAGCTTCGACATCATCTATGCGATGACGCAGGGCGGGCCGGGCACCGCGTCGGAAACCATCAACATCTATCTCTACAACACCGCCTTCTCCTACTACGACATCGGCTATGGCTCGGCCATGGCCGTGGTGTTCTTCGTCGTCATCGTGGCCCTGTCCTTCATCCTGCTGATGCTGCGCCAGCGCTCGCGTTGGATCGACCAGGAGGGCAAATAGATGAGCTCACGGATTCTCAACCGGATCGGCCTGTTCTTCGCGGCGCTGGTCCTCGTCTCGCCGGCGATCCTGTTCTTCCTCTGGATGATCTCGCTGTCGCTGAAGTTCGAGATCGACAACGGCGCCTACCCGCCGATCCTCATTCCCGAGCGCCTGGCCTGGTCGAACTATGCAAAGGTGTTCGAGGAAAACAATTTCCTGCTCTATCTCTGGAATTCGGTTCTGGTGACCGGTACGGCGACGCTGCTGGCGCTGCTGATCGGCGTGCCGGCCGGCTACGGCATCGCCCGGCTCAAGGCGGAACGCTCGGCTGTCGTCATCATGATCGCCCGCATGACGCCGGGGCTTTCCTATCTCATCCCGCTGTTCCTGCTGTTCCAATGGCTGGGCATCCTCGGCACGCTGTGGCCGCAGATCATCATCCACCTGGTGGTGACGGTGCCGATCGTCGTCTGGGTGATGATCGGTTATTTCGAGACGACGCCGATGGAACTGGAAGAGGCCGCCAACATCGACGGCGCCAGCGCCTGGCAAGTGTTCCGGCTGGTCGCCCTGCCGATCGCCAAGCCTGGCATCGTCGTCGCCTTCATCCTGTCGGTCATCTTCTCGTGGAACAATTTCGTTTTCGGCGTGGTGCTCGCCAGCCGCGAGACGCGGACATTGCCGGTCGCCGTCTACAACATGCTGTCCTACGAGCAGGTGAGCTGGGGACCGCTCGCGGCGGCAGCCCTGGTGGTGACGCTGCCGGTGCTGGTGCTGACCATGTTCGCGCAACGGCAGATCGTCGCGGGGCTGACCGCGGGCGCCGTCAAGGGCGGTTGAGCACCCGCCCGACATCACTCTTTTTGCGGAGACATCCCATGGCATCGGTTACCATCAACAACGTGCAGAAGGCCTTCGGGGCCACCCGGATCATCCACGATGTCAGCGTCGATATCGCCGACGGCGAGTTCGTCATCCTGGTCGGGCCATCAGGCTGCGGAAAGTCGACGCTGCTGCGCATGATCGCCGGACTGGAAACGATCTCCGGCGGCAAGATCACGATCGGCGAGCGCACCGTCAACGATCTCAGGGCGCGCGACCGCAACATCGCCATGGTGTTCCAGAACTACGCGCTCTATCCGCATATGACTGTGGCCGACAATATGGGCTTCGCGCTCAAGATCAAGAAAGCCGATCCGGCCGATACCGCCAGCCGCGTCAACAGGGCGGCCGGCATCCTCGGCCTGGACAAGCTGCTCGACCGCTATCCGCGCCAGCTCTCCGGCGGCCAGCGCCAGCGCGTCGCCATGGGCCGCGCCATCGTGCGCGACCCGCAGGTCTTCCTGTTCGACGAGCCGCTCTCCAATCTCGACGCCAAATTGCGCGTGCAGATGCGTGGCGAGATCAAGGCGCTGCACCAGCGGCTGGGCACCACCACCATCTATGTCACGCACGACCAGATCGAGGCCATGACCATGGCCGACAAGATCGTCGTGCTGCATGACGGCCTGGTCGAGCAGATCGGCGCGCCGCTCGATCTCTACGACCGCCCGGCCAATCTGTTCGTCGCCGGCTTCATCGGCTCGCCGGCCATGAATTTCATCCATGGCCGGATCGAGGAAGGCGTGTTCCGCAGCACGGGCGGATTGACCCTGCCCTTGCCTGAAGACGTTCATCCAGCCCATGCCTCGGGGGGTGAGCTCGTCTACGGCATCCGCCCCGAACATATCCGGGCCGCCGCGCAAGGAATCTCCGGTACGGTCACGCTGCTGGAAGCCACGGGTTCCGAGATTTTCGCCAGGGTGGATTGTTCCGGTGAGGAGATCTCCTGCCTGTTCCGCGAGCGGCTGGCGTTGAAGCAGGGCGAACCGGTGCGGATCGAGATCGATCGCGCCTGCGCGCATCTGTTCGACGCCAAGACCGGACACCGGCTGAATCAGTGAGCGTCCTTCGTGGACGCACTATCCGCCGATCTGGTCGAGAAACGGCAGATTGCCGGCCATCAATCCGGCGTCGACATTGAGCGTCGTGCCGGTGATGCCATTGGCAAAGGGCGACGCCAGGAAGACCGCGGCGCGGGCGACTTCCACCGGTTCGACCAGCCTGCCGAGCGGATAGAGCTTGCCGACGGCGGCGAGGATCTCCGGCTTCTGCGCAAGGCGATGTTCCCAGGCGCCGGTGCGGATCGAGCCGGGAATGACGGCGTTGGCGCGAATGCCATTGCGGCCTTCCTCGGTGGCAATGGCGCGCATCCAGGCGTTGAGCGCCGCCTTGGCCGCGGCATAGGCCGGGTTGCCGAAATGCGCCTGCGCGTTGACCGAGGAGATAAAGACGAAGGCGGCGCCCTGCTTCTGGTTGCGCATGGCGGGCAGCAGCGCCTGCGACAGGAGTGCTGCGCTGCGGAAATTTAGGTCCATCTCATGGTCGAGCGCGGCGAGCGAAACGTCGGCGAGTGTTTCCGCCCGCGTCCAGCCGGCGTTCGAGATGATTGCGGCCGGCGGATTGCCCTTGCCAATGCGGCCGGCAAACGATGCGACAGCCTGGTCATCGAGCAGGTCGAAATGATGCGCCTCGGCAATTGCCGTCGCGGTCAGGTCGGTGCCCTCGCGATCGCAGGCGATCACCCTTGCCCCGCAGGCCGACAAGACCGCGACCAGGGCGCTGCCGACGCCGCCGGCGGCGCCGGTCACGACCACGCCGCGGCCACCGAAATCGATCATAGGGCTCCTCGCTTGTTTCTCACTCGATCCTCCCCTGCCGAATCGCTTGACGCAACCGCCTGGTAAAGTGCCTGGTGCAACGGTTGGCGTGCAGGATGCTGACGCCACTGTAATAAAGCAACATAAATTCCAAAGAATGTTGCTTTCTTACAAAGCCTGTTTGAGAATCGTCTGGACAGGCGTAAACCGTCGCCGAGGAAACCGGCAAATGGCGCTATCGGAAGATCGCGCCGTGTCGCGCATGAACAGGAGGCTTTTCTTGCCCAAGCAATGTTTTGGAACATCCCATGTGCCGCTGTCGCCGGCGGTGCGGGCCGGCGACTTCGTCTATGTCTCCGGCCAGGTGCCGGTCGGCGGCGACGGTGTGGTGGTCAAGGGCGGTATCGTCGAGCAGACCGAGCAGGTGCTTTCGAATGTGAAGGCGGCGTTGGCGCTGGCCGGCTGCATCATGGACGACGTGGTCAAGACGACGGTCTGGCTTGAGGACGCGCGCGATTTCGGCGCCTTCAATGCCGTCTATGCCAGGCATTTTCCAAAGGATCCGCCGGCCCGCACCACGGTGGAGTCGCGGCTGATGATCGACATCAAGATCGAGGTCGAAGCCGTCGCCTACCGGCCGCTCTGAGCGGCGCCGACAAGGACAGCCGACAGGGACAGAAACGGGAACAGCCGCCATGCGTGTCTTCACGGCCTCGCTTGCCACCGAGACGAACACCTTCTCGCCGGTCTCGACCGACCGCTCGTCCTTCGAGATGGCATTCTACGCACCGCCGGGAAAGCATCCGGAAACGCCGACGCTGTGCTCCGCGCCGATCCCCGTGCTGCGCCGGCGGGCCAGGGAAGAAGGCTTCACCCTGATCGAAGGCACCGCGACCTGGGCCGAACCCGGCGGCTATGTCCGGCTCGACGTCTATGAGGCGCTGCGCGACGAGATCCTCGATCAGTTGCGGGCGGCGATGCCGGTGGATTGCGTCGTGCTCGGCCTGCATGGCGCGATGATCGCGCGCGGGCTGGACGATTGCGAAGGCGACCTGCTGGCCCGGGTGCGCGAGATCGTCGGCCCCAAGGTGATCATCGCCGCCGAACTCGATCCGCATAGCCATCTGACAAAGAAGCGCGTGGCGGCGGCCGACATACTGGCGGCGTTCCTCGAATTTCCGCATACCGATTTCGTCGAGCGCGCCGAGCATGTCGTCGAGCTGGCGCTGGCAGCAGCGCGCGGCAGGATCCGGCCGGTCATCTCGGCCTTCGACTGCCGGATGATCGACGTGTTCCCGACCAGCCGCGAGCCGATGCGCTCCTTCGTCGACCGGATCAAGGCGCTGCAGGGCAAGCACGGCATCCTGTCGGTGTCGCTGATCCACGGGTTTCTGGCCGGCGACACCGCCGAGACCGGGACGCAGCTCCTGGTGGTCAGCGACAATGACCGCACCGCCGGCGATGCGCTGGCCGAGCGGCTTGGCCGGGAGGTTTTCGCCATGCGCGGCTCGACGGCGATGCGCAGCGTGACGGTCGGCGAGGCGATCGAGCGGGTCAGGGCAGGCGGCCATGGCGACAAGCCGTTCGTGCTCGCTGACATGTGGGACAATCCCGGCGGCGGTACCGCCGGCGACAACACCGTGCTGCTGCATGCGCTGGTCGACAGCGGCATCAAAAGTGCTGGCGTGGCCACGATCTGGGATCCGCAGGCCGTGGCGCGGGCGCAAGGCGCCGGCGAAGGCACGGTGCTCGACATCCGCATCGGCGGCAAAACGAGCGTTGCCAGCGGCATGCCCTTCGACGGCACGTTCGAGGTCCGCCGCCTGGCGCCCGATGCCTGGCAGTCGTTCGGGTCGAGCCTGGTGCCGCTCGGCCCCTCGGCGGTGCTGCGCCTGGCAGGCACCGAGATCGACATCGTCATCAACACCAACCGCACGCAGACCTTCGAGCCCGACATCTTCTCCAATCTCGGCATCGACCCGCTGAGCAAGCAGGTGCTGCTCATCAAATCGACCAACCATTTCCATGCCGGCTTCGTGCCCGTCGCGCGTGAAATCATCTATGTCGCGGTCGAGGGCTGCTATCCCAACAACCCCGTCACCACGCCCTACCGCAAGCTCAAGCGCCCGATCTGGCCGATCGTGGCAGACCCTTTTGGGACTGGCAGCTCTGGCGAGGCCGCGGCCTGAAGCCGGCTTTGTTTCTCAACCGGAGGCTAGGCATCGATGCAATTTGATCTCCTGCTGAAGGGCGGCCGCCTGATCGACCCGGCGTCCGGGCTCGACGCGCCGCGCGATCTCGCCATCACCAATGGCCGCATCGCCGCGATCGACGCCGACATCCCGTTCGAACGCGCCGCGCGCGTCATCGACGCCAGCGGCTCCATCGTCGCGCCCGGCCTCATCGACCTGCACAGCCATGTCTATTGGGGCGGCACCTCGCTTGGCGTCGATGCCGACCGTCTTGCCGCAAGGAGCGGCACCACCACCTTCATCGATGCGGGAAGTGCTGGCGCCGGCAATATCCTCGGCTTTCGCCGCCATGTCATCGAGCGCTCGAAAGTCCGCATCCTGGCCTATGTCAACATTTCCTTTGCCGGCATCTTCGGCTTCTCGCACAGCGTGGCGGTCGGCGAATGCAGTGACCTCCGGCTCTGCGAACCGCGTGAGACGGTGGCGGCGGTGCGCGAGCACGCGGACGTGGTCGTCGGCGTCAAGGTGCGCTCGGGCCGCCATGCCGGCGGCACCAGCGGCATCGCGCCGGTGGATCTGGCGCTGGAGGCAGCCGACCAGGCGGGCCTGCCGCTGATGGCGCATATAGACGAGCCGCCGCCCGGCCGCTCGGAAGTGCTGCCGCGCCTGCGCAAGGGCGATATCCTCACCCACTGCTTCCGGCCGTTTCCCAATGCGCCGGTGTTCGCCTCGGGCGCGGTGCGGCCCGATATGCGGCTGGCGCGCGAGCGCGGCGTCATCTTCGACATCGGCCACGGCATGGGCTCGTTCGACTTCGAGGTCGCCAAGGCGATGCTGAAGGAGGGGCTGGCGCCCGACGTGATCAGCAGCGACGTGCATCTCTATTGCGTCGACGGCCCGGCCTTCGACATCCTGGTCTGCATGTCGAAACTGCTGGCGCTGGGGATGCCGCTGGTGGAGGTCTTGCGCGCGGCGACGCAGCGGCCGGCGGCAGCGATCGCCAGGCCCCATCTCGGCACGCTCAAGGTGGGAGGCGTCGGCGACGTCGCGGTGCTGCGGCTGCGCTCGGGTAGCTTCACCTTCGTCGATTCGCTCGGCGCGGCGCTGGTCGCAGAGCAACGGCTGGTCTCGGACGGCATCGTGATCGGCGGCACCTGGTGGCCGAACGAGGCGGCGGATGACCTCAGCGACACCGAACGCTTCGAAGCGCATGCAAGGCATAGCCATGTCGAGGTTGCTGCCCGGCATTTCGGGCACAGCCACGATTGAGGCTGTGCCTGTGCGGGCGCTACGGGACTTCGTCATCCACGGGCGGAGTGACGCGAAGCGGAGCGCAGACCCGAGGATCCATGCCGTGACTTTTGCCTAAGAATGCAACGGAACAGGATAGTCGTTCGATGAGTCCATTTACCGCCGTTGGTGCATGGAACCTTGCTTCAGGACCGCCTACGTCTGTCATGAGTGGCACGGCATGGATCCTCGGGTCTGCGCCGCGTCGCTGCGCTCCTTGCTTCGCCCTAGGATGACGAAGGCATAGGTCAGCTGCCGGAGTTACTCGGCGGCCCATAAACCCGCGTTGCAATCCCCTCCATCCTCGCCTTGATCTGCAACGCCACATATTTCGAATAGAAGCGCGACAGCGCCAGATTGCCGCCGTGGAACCACAGCGCTTCCTGTGCCGTCGGCTTCCACATGTTGCGCAGCTCGCCTTGCCATGGTCCGGGGTCGCCCTTCACGCCCGAGCCGAGGCCCCAGCATGGGCCGACCTTGTCGGCGACCTCGCGCGAGACGATTTGCGCCACGGTCTCGTTCATCGACTGGTAGCCGGTGCAGGCGACGATGGCGTCGGCCGCGAGTTCGGTGCCGTCGTCGAAAAGGATGCCGGTCGGCGTCAGCGCCTTGATGCCGACGCCGCTGCGCAGGCCGATCTTGCCGTCGATGATCAGGTCCGACGCTCCGACATCGATGTAGTAGCCCGAACCGGTGCGGTAAGCCTTCATCAGCAGCCCGGTTTCGTCGTCGCCGAAATCGAGAGCAAAGCCGGAAGCGCGCAGACGATCATAGAAGGCCGCGTCGCGCTCCCTGATGATGTCGTAGAGCGCCCGCTGGCCTTGCGGCACCAGCGCGAACGGCGTCGAGGCGACGATCATGTCGGCCTTCTCGGTGGTGATGCCGCGCTCCAGCGCCTTTTCCGAGAAGATCTCGAAGCCGACTTCCATCAGCGTGTCCGACTTGACCACCGTGGTCGGCGAGCGCTGGATCATGGTCACCTCGCCGCCGCTCTCCCAGAGATCGACGCAGACATCATGTCCCGAGCTTGCCGCACCGATGACGGCAACGCGTCTGCCGCGGAATTTTTCGCCGCTGGCATATTGGCTCGAATGCAGCAGCTCGCCCTGGAAGGCATCGGCGCCTGGCAGGTCGATCCGCCTTGGCGGGCCATAGGCGCCGGTGGCGAAGACGATGTGCTTCGGCTTCAGCGTGATGCGCCGACCGACGCGATCGACGACGACCGTCCAGACTTTCTCTGCCTCGTCATAGCTGGCGCTGACGCACTTTGTTGCGACCCAGTAATTGAGTTCCATGACGCGCGTGTACATTTCCAGCCAGTCGCCCATCTTGTCCTTGGGCGTGAACACCGGCCAGTTCTCCGGAAACGGAATGTAGGGCAGATGGTCGTACCAGACCGGATCGTGCAGCACGAGGGTGCGGTAGCGGTTGCGCCAGGAATCGCCGGGCCGCGCATTCATCTCGATGACGATGGCCGGCACGCCGAGCTGCCGGAGCCGGGCGCCCAGCATGATGCCGCCCTGGCCGCCGCCGATGACCAGGCAATAGGGCTGCTCGCCGGTGCCAAGGTCGCGCGTCTCGCGCGCCCTCGCCTCCGCCCAGGTTTCGCGGTCCGGATCGGCCTTGTGGCGGACACCTAGCGGCCGCGCCGGGCCCTTGCGCTCCTCAAAACCCTTGAGGTCGGTCATCGCGGTGAACAGCGTCCGGCAGCGTCCGTCGTTGAGGCGCATGATGCCCTGGCCCCAGGCTGACGCCGTCTCGAAGGTGAACCAGGCTTCTATCGTCCCTTCGTCGGCGCTGGCCTCGCCGCTGAGCTGCCATCCGGTCGGCCTGGCGACAGCCAGCGTGGCATCGAGCATCTCGCGGATCGCGGTGCGGCCTTCCATGGTCTTGATGTTCCAGGTGAAGGTCAGGAGATCGCGCCAGTAGCAGTCGTTGACGAACAGGTTGGTGACGGCGTCAACGTCGCCCGCTTCGAGCGCTTGGGCAAAGGAGGAAAGCCAGGTGCCGGCCTGTTTCGATGGTGCGATCTCGAGCATTTCTTTCCTTCTCTCTTCCCAAGCCGCCGAAAGTCGACGCTAAACTTTTGTCGAGGCCAGCGCCGCCGTTCTGTCCTTCTCCCCTTGTGGGAGAAGGTGTCGCCGAAGGCGACGGATGAGGGGTGTTCCAGAGGACACCAACGTCTCACTCCGTCCAACCATCCGTCTTGGCGCTGCGCGCCAATCCACCTTCTCCCACAAGGGGAGAAGGAAAAGACGCTCCTCAGCCTCAATCCCCCAGCGGTTCCATTTCCTTGCCTGTCCTGTGGATCTGGGCGTTGTACTTGATGCGGCGGACTGTCTCGCGGGCCGAGCCGTCGAGCTTGTAGGCGCAAGCCACCGCCATCAGGTCGATCGCGGCCAGGAAGGCGAAGCGCGACGCCGTCGGCT
This sequence comes from Mesorhizobium helmanticense, assembly GCF_003034915.1. GTDB lineage: Bacteria > Pseudomonadota > Alphaproteobacteria > Rhizobiales > Rhizobiaceae > Mesorhizobium > Mesorhizobium helmanticense. The sequence continues at coordinate 136,554 of NZ_PZJX01000047.1, forward strand.
TGAGCGTGTCGGGATATTCAGGCACCGCCACCGTCAGCCTGACGTCGCAGGCGCGCGCGAGATCGGTGTCGGGCGCGGTCACGCCGATCGCGTTGGCGCGGTAGTGCTTGGCGAGTTCGACGGCCTCGATCACTTCGCGCGTGCGCCCGGTGGCCGAGATGGCGATCACCAGATCGCCGGGCTTCAACGTCGAGGCGGTCATGCGCATCAGATAGGGGTCGCATTGGGCGCTGACGGTGATGCCATAGCGGAACAGCCGGTACTGGGTTTCCTGCGCCAGCGCCGACGAGGAGCCGCCGAGGCCGAATACGGTGACCTGGCGCGCCTTGGCGATCAGCTCGGCCGCCTTGACCAGCTGCGCCGGATCGAGCTGCCGCTCGGCCTCCTGCAGCGCCTGGCGCGCCTCGCCGAACACAGCATTCCAGAACGGCATGCCATTGTCGGCGCTGGCGGGCGGCGGCTTGCTCAGATAGAGCGCGCCGACGACGAGGCTCTGCGCCAGCTTCAGCTTGAAGTCGCGCACGCCGTCACAGCCGATGGCGCGGCAGAAGCGGGTCACGGTGGGTTCGCTGACGCCGGCCCGCTGGGCGAGTGCGGCGTTGGAAGCGTCGACCGCGTATCTGACGTCGTCGAGCACGACATCGGCGACGCGCCGCTCCGCCGGACGCAGCTCGGCGTAGGAATCCTTGATCAGCGAGATGATGTCGGGGATGCGCCGGACATGGTCGTGTTCATCGGCAGCGCGCCCATCGGCATTGTCGTTTGAGCTCCGCCCATCAGCTTTAGTCATTGAGCCTTCCTGCCATTCGTGGAGCTGGAATCTCTACCATGTCTGCATGCCGTCATCACGTCCGCAACGCGGGGCGTAAATACTGCGTTTGTCTCGCGTTGCCGCATCGCCTCGCGGTGCAACCACCCTGTGGACCGCAGGGGGCCGCTTTGAGAAAGTATGTAGGAAAGCAACATCCTTTTCAAGTGGCAGAAAGCACAATGAAAACAATACAATACTAAATGCACGCGCAAACTGCCGGGCTACGCTCCTGCTCTCCGCTTGACAGCAAAGTAGGATAGTTACAGACTGACTTCGCGGGATGACCCAGGGGCTCATCGCGCAATCTCCGAGGGGCGCATGAACGCGGGCAGTGCAACCACCCCGAAGCTTGGCGTGCAGGCCGCGACCAAGGTCTATCACACGGCCTCCGGCGACCTTCTGGCGCTGGACCGCTGCAGCCTCGACGTCCACGCCAATGAAATCGTCTCGATCGTCGGCCCGTCCGGCTGCGGCAAGACCACGCTTTTGTGGTCGATGTCCGGGCTGCACCGGCTGACTAGCGGTGGTATCAAGCTCGACGGCAAGGAGATCACCGGTCCACATCCCGATATCGGCATCGTCTTCCAGGAAGCCAATCTCCTGCCCTGGCGCAATCTCGACGCCAACATCCATTTTCCCTTCGAGATCAAGGGCGAAAAGCCGGACCGCGCCTGGATCGCGCATCTCATCAACCGCGTCGGGCTCGACGGCTTCGGCGGCAAGTTCCCGCGCGAGCTGTCCGGCGGCATGCAGCAGCGCGCGGCGATCGTGCGGGCGCTGGCGCTGAAACCGTCGGTGCTGCTGATGGACGAGCCGTTCGGGGCGCTCGACAGTTTTACCCGCGAGGAGATGAACCGGCTCGTCGAGGAGATCTGGCTCGACACCAAGACCACCATCGTCTTCATCACCCACAGCATCGAGGAAGCGATCTTCCTCTCCGACCGGGTGGTGGTGCTGAGCGCGCGGCCGGGCCGCGTCGCCAGGGAATATCGCGTGCCGTTCGCGCGCCCGCGCTCGCTGGAGATCATGGCGACCAAGGAAGTCTTCGACCTCACCAACAAGATCAAGATGGATATTGTCGGGGCGCGCTCCCGGCCAAAGGCGCCGGACCGGCCCACAGCCGAAATCGTGAGGATCAGGCCGTGAGCGGAGGCGACGCGATCCCGGAATTCTCCAAGACCAAGGCGGGTGCCAAGGCCGGCGATGGGCATGATGTCAGCCTGACCAATTTGTCGGCCTTCGCCAGCGGTCCCGGCATCAAGTCAGGCAAGGAGGTGGCGGCCATCCTCGCTGTCGCCGTGATCATCATCGGCGGCATCGAACTGGCGCTGCGCCTGTTCCACGTGCCGCTCTACATCATGCCGCCGCCGAGCTCGATCGCCTACGCTCTGTTCGACGAATTCCCGCTGATCGCGCCGCATCTCGGCTACACGCTGGTCGAGCTGATATCCGGCTTCACCATCGGCGCGGTCATTGGACTGGTGATGGCGGCGGTGATCACCCAGTTTCCTTTCGCCGAGAAGATCGTCGCGCCCTACATATTGCTGCTGGTCACCACGCCGATGCTGGCGCTGGTGCCGCTTCTGATCCTGCGCTTCGGCTTCGGCTACACGCCGCGCATCATCGCGGTGGCGCTCGCCGCCGGTCCCATGGTGATGATCAACGCCGCGACAGGGTTCCGCCGCGTCGACAGCGCCAAGATCGCGCTGGCGCGCTCCTATGGCGCCAGCACCTTGCAGATCTTCTGGAAGATCCGCGCGCCGATGGCGCTGCCGATGATCCTGGTCGGGCTGATGATCGGCGCGATCTTCGGGCTGCTGACCGCGGTCGGGGCCGAAATGGTCGGCGGCGGCTTCGGTCTCGGCAACCGGCTGACCACCTATTCGTCGATGATCCAGATGCCGCAATTCTTCGCGGTGGTGCTGATCCTGTCGACCCTCGGCATCCTGATCTACGTGCTGTTCTTCCTGATCGGCAAGAAATGGGCGAGCTGGGAGGCATAACAGCAAACAGGTGAGCCGCCCGGGAGGCGGGCGCAGGGCAAAACGAGCAATCAACAAAAAAGGGGAATGCCATGACCAAAGAAAATTCAATCAGCCATAGCGCGGGGATCTCCCGCCGCACTTTCCTGCAGGTGACTGGCGCCGGTTTGGTGACGGCGACGGCGCTTGGTGTTTCCGGCCTCAGGGCCAAGGCCGAGGCCTATGGAAAGTTCACCTGGATATCGCCGCGCGGCACGCTCGAAGTGCTCGACGACTATCCCTATTGGGCCGCGAAGAAAGCCGGCTATTTCGGCGACCTCGACACCGACATGCAGCCGGGGCCGTCGGACGGCACGGCGACAGTGAAGTTCGTCGATGTCGGCCAGGCCGATATGGGCTTTCCCTCGCCTGGCGTGTTCTCCTTCGCCATCCAGAACGGCATGAAGCTGAAATCCGTGTTCCACATGGGCGCACGCGACACGTTCAGCATGGCCTTCCGCAAGGGCGAGGGCACGAACGACCTGAAGACGCTCGAAGGCAAGACCATCCTGCTCGGCTCCGCCGCCTGGCAGTCGATCACCGATCCGCTGCTGGCGGCGCAAGGCGTCGACATCAAGAAGGTGAAATATGTCGAGGCCGGCTGGCCGACCTGGGGCACAGCACTGGCCGGCGGCCAGGGCGATGCCGCCTTGTCGTGGGAAGGGCTGCGCGCCGAATGGATCGCCAAGGGCCTCGACTTCGAATATTGGCTCGGCGTGCAGAACTCGAAGCTGCCGGCCAACACATTCGTCGTGCGCACCGCCGATCTCGAGGACCCGGACCGCAAGGCGTTCCTGGAGAAATATCTGCGTGGCTGGGCGATGGGGCTGGAGTTCGGCTACCAGAATCCGCGCGCCGCCGTCGAAGCGGTGTTCGAGCAGTTTCCGACGCTGGCCAAGAATCTCGGACCCGAACTCGGCACCACCTCGATTCTGCAGCAGATCAACGTCTTCCGCGGCGACATGGACAAGCGCGGCGGCTGGGGTTCGCACGACATGGCAAGCTGGCAGGGCTTCTTCGACGAGATCCACAAGATCGGCCAGATCACCAATCCGGTGAAGGCGGAGGATGTCTGCACCAACGATTTGATCGGCCCGGCCAACGATTTCGACAAGGCCAAGGTCAAGGCCGATGCCGATGGCTACAAGCTGTCGGAAGGCTTTGCCGCGCTCGACGTCGAGAAGATCAAGGCGCATCTGTTCGACTCGGCAGTGAAGTAGGACGCCGGCAAACGATCGGCGGGCGGCGAACGGATCGCCGCCCGCAATTATTCAATAACATGCGGGAGGTGGCATTGGCCGACAAGGTAAAAGTGCTGGTGGTTGGGCTGGGCAATATGGGCGCGTCGCATGCCAGCGCCTATCATCGCTCCGATGGCTTCGAGATCGTCGGCATCATGAGCCGCTCGATCAAGAGCAACAAGAAGATCCCGGCCGAACTCGCCGGTTATCCGCTCTACGAGGATTTCGACCAGGCGCTGAAGGAGACGAAGCCTGATGCCGTCTCCATCAACAGCTGGCCGAATACGCACGCCGAGTATGCGCTGAAGGCGATCGCCGCCAACTGCCATGTGTTCATGGAAAAGCCGCTCGCCACCAATATCGAGGATGCCGAAAAGGTGGTCGCCGCGGCGCGGGCGAAAAACCGCAAGCTGGTGCTCGGCTATATCCTGCGTGTCCATCCCTCCTGGATCAAGTTCATCGAGGTCGGCAAGACGCTCGGCAAGCCGCTGGTCATGCGGCTCAACCTCAACCAGCAGAGCAGCGGCAGCGCCTGGCATTGGCACAAGAACCTGATCGATTCGCTGATCCCGATCGTCGATTGCGGCGTGCACTATGTCGATGTGATGTGCCAGCTGACCGGCGCCAGGCCGGTGCGCGTGCATGGCATCGGCGCCAAACTATGGGCGGAAGCCGACAAGCAGAATTACGGCCATCTGCATGTCACCTTCGATGACGGTTCGGTCGGCTGGTACGAAGCGGGCTGGGGCCCGATGATGAGCGAGACGGCCTATTTCGTGAAGGACGTGGTCGGTCCGAAGGGTGCTGTCTCGATCGTCGCCGGCCAGGCGGCAAGCAGCGCGGCCGAGGCGGCCGAGGTCTCGAACTCCGCCGATATCGATCGCCACACCAAGACCGATGCGCTGAAGATCCACTATGCCGAGGTCGACGGCGACAAGAATTTCAAGAAGCCGGACGAGATCGTCAGCATGGAGGACGAGCCCGGCCACCAGGAGCTCTGCGATCGCGAGCAAGCGTTCTTCCTGCGCGCCATCCGCGAGGATCTCGATCTCACCGAGCAGATGGATGCCGCGGTCAACAGCCTGCGCATCGTGCTCGCCGCCGAGCAGAGCATCGAAGAGGGGCAGACTGTGGAGTTGGCGTGAGGTCGGTTTGCCAAGGTTTGAGGCCGGAACGGCGTGAAGGCTTAATCTCCCCCCTTGCGGGGGAGATGCCCGGCAGGGCAGAGGGGGGTGCTGTCCCTCCGACTTGCCGAACAATCGGCACCATCTCGTCAGGCCAGTTGCCGGTTTGGGATGGGTTAAGTCGAAGGTTGGCGATCCTTCCCACCCCCCTCTGTCCTGCCGGACATCTCCCCCGCAAGGGGGGAGATCAGCTGTCTGTTCTGCTTTCGCCAACCTTCTAGTGTCAGCCCGCAACCCGCGCGCGAGGCTGACCCGAACCGCTGTCCAGCCAGGCCAGATCGTCCGGCGACAGCGCGATGTCGAGCGCCTGCAGGCTGTCGTCCAGTTCGTTGAGCGTGCGCGGGCCGATCAGCGGAACAGATGGAAACGGTTGCGCCAGGACATAGGCGAGCGCGATATGGATCGGGGCCTTGCCCAGCCTGTCGGCGAGTTCGATCGCCCGGTCGCGGCGGCCGAAATTCTTCTCCGAATACCAGACCCGCACCAGCTCCTCATTGTCCAGCCTGTCGCGCCCGGCGCGTTCGGTGAAGAAGCCCCGCCCCTGGCTCGACCAGGCGAAATTCGGCATCTGCCGGTCGCTCAGCCAGGCCTTCCAGTCGTCGCTGGAGGCGGTAACGCAGCCGGCCCAGATCGGCTCCAGCATCTCGGCCAGCGAAAAATTGTTGGAGAGCGCGCCGGGCTTCTGCTTGCCGGCGCGCTCGGCATAGGCAATCGCCTCGTCCATGCGTTCCATCGTCCAGTTGGAGCCGCCGAACGGACCGCGGATGCGGCCTGCCCTGGCCTCCCGGTCCATGGCGTCGACGAATTCGCCAACCGGCACATCCGGATTGTCACGGTGCATGAAATAGATGTCGACATGATCGGTCTGCAGCCGGTCGAGCGACTGGGCGAGCTGTTTGCCGATCACGTCGGGATAGCAGAGCGGTGAATGCGCGCCCTTGGCGATGACCACCGATTGCTCGCGCACGCCGCGATTCCCCAGCCATTGGCCAAGCAGCGCCTCGGTATAGCCGGCGCCGTAGACATAGCCGGTGTCGAACAGATTGCCGCCGGCCTCGAAAAAGGCGTCGAGCAGGATCGAGCCCGAGGAGAAAGTGCGGAAATCCTCGAAGCCGAGCGCCAGACAGGAAGCCGGCCGCCGCAGGCCGGGAATCTGGCGTTTCGGGATCGTGGCGCCATCGGTGCGCAGCCGCCGGCCGGAAATCGTGTCGAGGCGTTTTGCCGGCTTTTCGATTTCATATTCCAGCCCGATCGCCGCCCGCCATCTGTCGAGCACGCGCAGAGTGCCGAGACTGTCGGCCCAGCCCATGCCCGGCCAGGCGAATTCCTGGCGGCCGGCGAGGATTGCGTCGCCGGCGCCATCGACCTCAAAAGAGTAGAGATGGCGCGTTTCGTTGATGCTGATGGTTTCGCGCGTGCCGTCGGACCGGATCAGGTCGATCTTTCCCAAGCCAACTTCGCGGTTCCCCCCGGCGAACCAGAAATCCGGCACTTCGATGCTGCCCCTGGTGCCGAGGATGCGGAGCACGTTTTCCTGATTAAGCGAGATGCTGCAGGAGACCTCGGCGACGATACCGCCGGGGAAATGCAACAGCGCCGAGGCCCATTCGTCGACGCCGGACTGGCCGAGATGGGCCACGCCCACCACCTTGTCCGGCTCGGCGAAAGGCATGCCCACTGCTGCCCCGGCAATCAGCCGCACCATGGAGACGGGATAGCCGCCGACATCGAGTATGCCGCCGCCGGCGAGATCGTTGGCATAGAGCCGGTGTTCCGGCATGAAGCCCGGCATGGCAAAGCCGAAGCTCGACTTGATCATCCTGATCTCGCCGATCGCGCCCGACCTGACCAGCTCGACCAGCTTCAGCGTCTGCGGATGCAGCCGGTACATGAAGGCCTCGCCGAGAAAGGTGCCGGCCTTGCGCGCCGCATGGACCATCGCGTCGGCTTCGAAAGCGGTCAGCGCCAGCGGCTTTTCGCAAAGCACATGTTTGCCGGCTTCGGCCGCCTTGATCGCCCATTCGGCATGGCCGGGATGCGGTATCGAAATGTAGATTGCGTCGACATCCGGGTCCGCGAGCAAGGCTTCGTAGCCATTGAGGATGCGGGCGCCGGGGAAGGTTTCGGCGAGGCCTGGTTTGCCCGGGTCGCGGGCGCCGAGCGCCACCAGCGTGCCGGTGCGCGACTGGGCGACGCCGCCGGCAAAGGATTTGGCGATGCTGCCGGGTCCGAGAATGCCCCAGCGGATGCGCGCGGTTGAAGTCATTGTCATTCTCCTTGAAGCCCGGAAAGGGAAAGCCGGTCAGCGCAGCCGCAGCCCGTTTTCGTCGAACAGGTAGGATTTGCGTATAGAAACGGTGATCTCGGACGTGTCGGGAACCTTCGCCGCGTCGCGCTGGATCACCAGATCTTCGCCATTGGCCGTCGTGGCGTAGAGAAAGCTCGTGCCGCCCAGGTGCTCGACCACGTCGATATGGACAGCAAGGTCGGCGTCGCCTTCTCCGGCATTGCCGAAATGTTCGGGCCGCACGCCTACGACGACTTTGCTGCCCACTTTGGGGCTGCCCATTTCAGGGCTTTCTGTCTCGGGCCCGGCGCCCGCCAGGGGTTGCGTGATGCGGGTCCTTTCCTGGCCAGCCAGCTCAACCGTGATGCCGCTGATATCGCGCCCGACAATGTGGCCCTTGATGAAGTTCATCTTCGGCGAGCCGACAAAACCCGCTACGAACTGATTGTCGGGATTGTCGTACAGATCGAGCGGCCGGCCGATCTGCTCGACCTTGCCGCCGCGCAGCACCACGATCCGGTCGGCCAGCGTCATCGCCTCGGTCTGGTCGTGGGTGACGTAGATCATCGTCGTGCCCAATTCCTTGTGCAGGCGCGAGATCTCAACCCGCATCTGCACCCTGAGTTCGGCGTCGAGATTGCTCAGCGGCTCGTCGAACAGGAACACTTGTGGCTCGCGCACGATGGCGCGGCCGATGGCAACGCGCTGGCGCTGGCCGCCCGACAATTGCTTCGGGCGTCGCTGCATCAGCTCGTCGATGCACAGGATCTCGGCGGCCCGTTTGACACGCCGGTCGGTGTCCGCCTTCGGGTTGCCGTTCATCCGCAGCCCGAAGCTCAGATTCTGCTCGACCGTCATGTGCGGGTAGAGCGCGTAGGACTGGAACACCATGGCGATGCCGCGATCGGCCGGCTCGACATCGTTCACCACCTTGCCGCCAATGGCGATCTCGCCGCCGCTGATGTCCTCCAGCCCGGCGATCATCCTGAGCAGCGTCGATTTCCCGCAGCCGGAGGGGCCGACGAAGACGACGAATTCGCCGTCCTTGATGTCGATGCTGGCGCCATGGACGACCTCGTAGAAGCCGAAGCGCTTGACGACATTGGTGAGTGTGACTCCTGCCATGCCGACCCTTACTTGACCGCGCCGGCGGCGATGCCGGCGATGAAATGACGCTGCAGCAGCACGAAGACGACCAGCATAGGCACGGTCAGCATGACGGCGCCCGCCATGATGCCGCCCCAGGACACTTTGGTCAGGCCGATCAGCGTGCCGAGCGCCACCGGAGCCGTCATCGCGCCGGGCTGGCTGTTGATCAGCAGCGGCCAGAGGTAATTGTTCCAGGAGGCCAGGAACAGGATGATGGCGAGTGCTGCCAGCATCGGCCGCGCCAGCGGCAGCGCGACGAACAGGAAGATGCGCCATTCCTTGACGCCTTCGACACGGGCGGCATCGAACAGCTCATGCGGCATCATCGAGAAGGCCTGCCGCATGAACAGCACGCCGAGCGAGTTGAACAGCGGCGGCACGATCAGCGCCACCCAGGTGTTGGCGAGCTGGAAGTCGCGCGCCACCATGATGAATTGCGGGATAAGCACCACGGCATAGGGCAGCGTGATGGTGCCGAGGATGATGGCGACGACCATGCCCTTGCCGAAGAACTGGTAGCGCGCCAGCGCCCAGCCGGCCATCGAGGTGAGCAGCACGGACAGGAAAGTATAGGTCACCGCCACCGACACCGAGATGCCGATGGCGCCGACGAAATTGGTGCCGCGCTGCAGATTGTTGAAATTGTCGAGGAAACTGTCATGCGGCAGAAGCTCGATGCCGGGGCTGAAGATGCCGTTGTCGGGCATGGTGGAAAACACCACCATCATCCACAGCGGAAACAGCCAGATCAGCGCCAGCGGCGTCAGGAACAGATGCAGCACGATGCTGCGTACGAGCCTGGCTTGGGACAGCGAACTCATTTCGGGTCCCTCGTCAGCCACAGCTGCACCAGCGTGATGGCGATCGCGAGCCCGGCCATGGTGTAGGCGATGGCCGAGGCGTAGCCGAAATTGAGCGAGCGGAAGCCCTGGCGGTAAAGCAACAGGCCGAGCGTTTCGGTGCCGCCGCCGGGGCCGCCGCGTTCGGTGATCAGGAACGGCTCGGTGAAGAGCTGCATGGTGCCGATGATCGACAGCACGGCGCAGAAGACGATGACCGGCTTGAGGAGCGGCAGGGTGATGTAGAAGAACTGCTTGACCTTGCTGACGCGGTCGAGCGTCGCCGCCTCATAGACGTCATCGGGGATCGACTGCAGGCCGGCGAGCAGGATGATGGCGTTGTAGCCGGCCCAGCGCCAGGTCACCGCGATCATGATGACAGCCATCGCCGGCGTGACGTTGGAAAACCAGTCGATCTTGGGCACGCCGACGCTGTTCAGCAATTTGTTGATGATGCCGAAATCGAGGTTGAACATCAGCCGAAACACCGCCGAATAGGCGACCTCGCCGACCACGACCGGGGCGAAGAAGGCAAAGCGGTAGAGGCCGCGCGCTTTCAGCAGCGGCGAGTTCAACAGCACCGCCATGACGATCGCCAGCGAGATCATCACCGGCACCTGGATGACGAGGATGAGCAGCGTGTTCTTCAGCGCGTTGAAAAAGGCGGGGTCGCCGATCAGGCGGCCCCAGTTGAAGGTGGGCGCGAACCGCCACGGCACGGTACGCGTCGCCTGGAAGGAGATCAGGAAGGACGAGATGATCGGCCATACCCAGAAGACCGAGAAGATCAGGAGATAGGGCGCGAGGAAGCGGTAGGCCGTGGCGTTCTGAGTGCGCATTGTTACCTCCTTCCCTTTTTCCCTTCTCCCCTTGTGGGAGAAGGTGGATTGGCGCGCAGCGCCAAGACGGTTGAGGGGTGCTGGACGGATCGCCTTTGGTGCCAAGCTGGAGCACCCCTCATCCGTCGCCTTCGGCGACACCTTCTCCCACAAGGGGAGAAGGGAGAGTGGCACTCACTCCTTGACCGGCAGGCCGGTCGCCGAGGCGATCTGGTTGGCGGCGTCGTCGAGCGCCGCCTTGGCGTCGGGATAGCCGCCGCCGAGGTACTTGGTCTGCACCGCGCGCATGATGATCTCGGCGTCGCTCTGGAACGGCGTGCCGCGGCTCGGCACCACCTTGGGCAGGGTGGCGAGAATGTCCTTCCACACCGCCTGGCCGCCCCAATAGGGCAACCCTTGCGAAACATAGGGGTCGTCGAGCGCCGAAATCAGCGAGGGCACCAGGCCGAAACCCTTCAGCATGGCTATCTGGCCTTCATTGGTCTCCAGCGTGTATTTCAGATAGGCGTAGGCGGCTTCCTTGTTCTTCGACGCCGCGGTGATGGCGAGCGAGGAGCCGCCGAGATTGGCGGCGCGCGGGCCGTCGGCGGTCAGGCTCGGCATCAGGTAAACGCCCCACTTGCCGTTTTCGCCGGCCGATTCGGTGCGAATGGTGCCCTCATACCAGCCGCCATAGACCTGGGTGGCGACGGTGCCGGCGGTGTTGTTGGTGATCTTGGTGCTCCAGTCGGCCGAGGTGATGATGCCGGCGTCCTTCATCTCCTTGATCTTGGCCAGCGTATCGACGCATTTGGGCTGATTGACCGTGATCGACTGGCCGTCGGCGGCGAAATAGGCGCAGCCCTGTTCGTTGGAGATCATGCGGAAGAATTCGGTGTCGCCGTTGAAATCGGCGTTGGTCATGGTCACGCCCGGATTGGCGGCCTGGATCTTCTTGCCGGCGGCGATGAAATCGTCCCAGGTCTTGATCGAGGCGGGATCGACGCCGGCCTTCTCATAGAAGTCGCGGCGGTAGAAGGCGGCGACCGGGCCGGAATCCCATGGCATGGCATAGGCCTTTTCGCCGACTTCGAGCTCGGTGCGCTTGAAATCGGGGAATTTTGCCTGGTCCTCGGCGCTGTAGCCGAGCGTGTGCAGGTCGACGAAGCAGTCGGGGAACTGGCTCCAATAGTTCTCGGCCTCGCCGTTCTCGATCGAGATGATGTCGGGCAGCCCGACGCCGCCGGCGGCGCAGCCGGCGATCGACTTGTCATAGGTCGGCTGGTTGCCGAGATCCTGGACGGTGACCTTGATGTCGGGGAATTGCTTGTTGAAGCCTTCTACCGTGGCCTTCAGCGACGAAGCGGCGATATTCCAGCTCCAGATCGTGATTTCGCCGGACTGCGCAAGCGCGGGGCCTGAGCCCAGGGCAAGCACGAGCGCGGCGCAGGTCAGTGTGGTGCGCATTGAAATCCTCCCATTTCATTTGCTCTCTCACTGTGAGCATGGCTAGACTAAGCAGCGCGGAAGGCTTGTCCCCGTCAAAGGGAATAAGAAATTGGCGGAAAGTAAGATGGCGGAACGGCCCTTCTACCAGCCTGGCGCCAGCAGCGTGGAAGGCCTGCCGCTGGCCCTGCAGATGTTCCACAACCATCCGCTGGTGATGCTGAAGCCGCATTGGCATGCCCAGGTCGAGGTGAACTTCATCGTCCGCGGCACCGTCCACTACCGCATGAACGATCACGAGATATCGCTTTCGGCCGGCGAGATGTGCCTGTTCTGGGGCGGCCTGCCGCACCAGATGGACGATCTCAGCGACGATGCCGTCTATGCCGGCGCGCATCTGCCGCTGGTGCACTTCTTCCGGCTGCATCTGCCCGCCGATATCAGGCACCGGCTGATGACGGGCGCCACGCTGGTGACATCGGCCACCGACCGCTCCGACAATGACAGTTTCGAGCGCTGGAACCGCTATGCCCGCTCGGGCGATCCGGCCAGGACCGAGCACGCCGTGAACGAGCTTCTGCTGCGGCTGGAGCGGGTGCGGTTCGAGCCCTACCGGCTGGTGCCCGAAGCGCCGGCCGGGCAGGAGACGGGCAGCCCTTTCGATCAGCAGTCGTCGCGCAATGTCGGGCGCATGTGCGACTTCATCGCCGAGAATTTTCTCTACGATATCGATTGCGTGACCATCGCCGCCGCCGCCGACATCCACCCGAAATACGCCATGAGCCTGTTCAAGAAATCGACGGGGATGACGCTCAACGAGTATGTCAACCTGTTGCGGCTGAGCTACGCGCAGGCGCTTCTGATGCACCAGGACGCCAATGTGCTGCGCGTCGCCATGGAGAGCGGCTTCGGCTCGCTCAGCGCCTTCAACAAATCATTCCGCAAGCTCGCCGGCATGTCGCCGTCGGATTTTCGCAGAGCGAGCGTCAGGTAGTTCAGGCAGTGCGTGAGGGGCATCGGTTTCGGCCTGAAATACAGGGGCTACGCGGTCTGGCGGTCGCCCTGGTGGTCGTTTTTCATCTGTGGCCTGACGTCCTGCCAGGCGGGTATGTCGGTGTCGACGTCTTCTTCGTCATCTCGGGCTATCTCATCACTTCTTTGCTTGCGCAGAGCGCGACGCGTGACGGCCGGATATCGCTGGTCGCGTTTTACTCGCGGCGAATCCGGCGGCTTCTGCCAGCAGCAACCCTGGTGCTCCTGGCAACACTGTGCGGAACCCTGGTTTTTCTCTCGAAGGCGCGCTGGGAGGAAACCGCCAACCAGATCATTGCCAGCGCGCTCTATGTCCAGAACTGGCGACTGGCCTCGATCGCCGTCAGCTACCTGGATGCCGACAGCCTGCTCAGCCCGGTGCAGCATTACTGGTCGCTGTCCATAGAAGAGCAGTTCTATATCGTGTGGCCGCTCCTGATGATCGCGGTGATCTGGCTGGCGCGCCGTTGGGGGTTGCCGCTGAGGCGCTCACTGACTGCGGCGCTGTCACTGGTTTTCACTGGATCGCTGATCGCTTCGGTGGTCCTGACCAGGATGGATCCCGCCCAAGCCTATTTCGTCACCCAGACGCGCATATGGGAGCTGGCGCTGGGCGGCCTGCTGGCCCTTACCGCGCATCGGTTTCGGCTGACGGTTTTGGCCGGGCAGTCATTGGCGATTGCCGGCGTGGCCGGCATTTTCGCGTCCGCCTTGCTGTTTTCGGCGTCGACGCCCTTTCCGGGCGCCTATGCGCTGCTGCCGACACTGGGCACGGCGCTCGTCATTCTGGCCGGCGAGGCCGAATTCGGACGATTCCGGTGGCTTGATTTAAAGCTGCTTGGCTTCATCGGCGATCGCTCGTACTCGATCTACCTCTGGCACTGGCCGTTGCTGGTTTTCTTTCTAGGCATGGGTTATTCCATATCGTTGGTCAGCGGGGCGGCCCTGATCGCGCTGACGATGGGGCTGTCCGATCTGTCCTATCGCTATGTGGAGCAGCGATATCGGCAGGCCAAAGCCTGGGCGGTATGGGAACCGCTGGGATACGGCACGCTTGCGGTTCTTGCCTGCGTGGCGGCTGCCGGTGGCTTCATTTATTTCTTGCAGACTGAAACCATCGACACGACCTTGATTGGCACGTCTTCCTATCCTGGGCCGGCAGCGCTGCTCAGCGATACCCCCGTGCCGGACGGCATCAATCTGCTTCCTCCCCTTGCCAGGCTGAAGCGGGATTTGCCGATAGCCTATGTATCGAAGTGCCACCAAGAGGAAGGTGCGGAACCGACGAGATGCTCCCTCGGCGATCCTGCCGGCGTGAAGACCATCGTGCTCGTGGGCGATTCCCACGCGGCCCAATGGATTCCGGCGCTGGACAAGATCGCCAAGGATCGAAAAGCCAAGCTGATCACTTTCACAAAGTCCGCCTGCCCATTCAGCCGCGTAGCTGTCGTCGCGCACGGAAAGGCGGACCTGCCGTGCGCGGAGTGGCGGGAGAACGTGCTCTCCGAGATCATCAAACTGAAGCCGTACCTGATATTTACCAGCCAATCCAACTACGGCATCGTTCCGCAACAATCGATGATCGATGGTCTGCGCAGCGTTTGGAGCAAATTGACGGAAACGGGCTCGCAAATCGTCGTTATTCGCAACACGCCCTATATCAAGTTCGACCCGGGTGACTGCCTGAAGGCCACACCGACGAAATGCTTCACCAAGCGAAATGAAGTTGAATCGAACAACACGTTGGCGTTGGCGGCGAAGTCGCAGAATGCGCTTTTTGTCGATATGACCGATGCCATATGCGGCCCGCTTCTATGTCCCGCAGTCGTTGGCAATATCATCGTCTGGCGCGACCATCATCATTTGACCGCCAGCTATTCGCTGGCGCTCGCGCCCTATCTGGCGCTGAGGGCCGGGCTTTAAAAACGCGTCGCGCTGCCTCGCCGAGCGAGGCCGCTTTGCGAGCCGGCCTTTGAGCTCGGCACCCAAGTGACCACAGAACGAATGGTATCGGCATTCCCGTGCCAAAAGCACCGCCGGCCGGAGCCGGCGGTGCTCTCTGGACAGTCTATAGGGGCAGGACAGTCCAACGATCCCTAAGGATCGGTTCTAATGTCGGATGTTCCCTGGCCAGGGACATCGGCCGAACGGATGAATGTACCCGAGTATCGGGCACTCAATCCCAAGCGGGCGTACCTCTTTCTAATGCCTTGATCGAAAGGCTTCTCGAAATAGCGGAAACTCAGAGCGGCCAAGCCGAAAACAACGCCAACGAACGCAACGAGACATAACGGATTGGACGCAACCTCTGGCCTGTTGATTCTGAAAAAGTCGAGGGTTGTGTTGATCGCGATCTGCAACGGGACATGCAGGAGATAGCTCCCATAGGTGGCATCGCCGAACCATTTCAACCAGCCCGATCTGTATATGCCGGTAGTGTCGATGATGGCAGTCACCAGCACCAGACCGATGAAAGCGACCACCACCTGAAAGCTGACCGGAATGGGGAGCGCTTGGGCGACGGATACGAAGAGAAGGGCCGAAACGGCTCCCACAATCGCCAGCGTTACCGATTTCCTCAGCAGAAGAAAAACGGCCACGCCGAGGTAGAACAAAAAGGCGCACTGCACGACCGGTGACGCCACGTGCTGGGCCAACATGGCAAGTGGTGCGAATACGCCTATGGCGGTGGTGAGAGCCGGGTAGCGCCGTAGGCGTGGCAGGCTCCAGAAGAAAACGAAGTAGACGACGACTTCAGCCGAAAGCGACCACACAGGTCCATTGAAGGACAAGTCTTTTTCGAAGCCCCACGCAGAAGCCATGAACAGGTTCAGTGTGAAGTGATAGGCGTCGTTATGCTCGTATATCTGCTCGTGGCCCACCGCCATTGATGAGCAGAATTGCAGAACTGCAACGAGGATCAAGGTCGCAAAATGCAACGGGTAGAGCCGCGCAAACCGGCGGATGAAAAAATCACCTCCACCTACTGGATGATCAATGTAGGTGGCCGCAAACACAAACCCGCTGATAATCCAGAAGAATTGCACCGCCCAATAGCCGTAGTCGTAGAAAATCCACAAAGCCCCATGCCACGGCAGCATACTGCTGTCGCCAGCGATTGGATCGACACCTGCCTGTGGAAAGTAGAAGTGCTGATAGTGGTAGATCAGGACGGCCAAGGCCGCCGCACCTCTGGAAATGTCGACCAGGTGATAACGTTGCAAGGGTCTCGCGGTCATTTGGGCGGGTCAGTTCTGCCAGAGGACCACCAGACAAAATACAGTGAGCCCATCTTCATCACGGGAACGCGCCGGTCGCGTTCGCGGTCCCCCAATTCTCGATAGGCCTTCAACCTGTTCATCGGGCTGGATAATCTCGGGTTCAGCGGGCGCTCGCAATCTCCAACTCGCGTCGAGTATCAGGCTGCGAACCATCGGGCAATGTTTGATCGGGCCAACATCAGCCGCTTGGATGGGGCATCCACATCTCGTGCGCCTGGCTCTCGGAAATCAGTCGCGGTGGCGATAGTGTGGCGACACGCGGCGAAAAATGAAAAGGCCACCCGAAGGCGGCCCTGTTCAACTGCTTGATTCCCTGGGAGGAAACTGGAGCGGGTGAAGCGATTCGAACGCTCGACCCCAACCTTGGCAAGGTTGTGCTCTACCCCTGAGCTACACCCGCTCGCGCGGCTTTTGGGCCGCAAGCCGCGCCTATATGGCTGAAGAGCGCGGCGATTGCAACAGGGAAATCGCAGGCTTTTTCGGCGGCGCCCGGCGACGCAAACGGAGATCGCCGCATAGGTGACGGCTAACGGAATCCAGCACGTCGCCGCGCTACGGTCTTGTCTCGACCGCGCCATTGGCCGTAAACGGCTTGACCGGAACCGCGCCGACAGGATGCCTGATGCCGAAAACCGAAGCAGAGCTTTTCGCCTTTCTCGCCGATCTCGGCATTGACGTCTCGACGCGGCGCCATCCGCCGCTGTTCACCGTCGCCGATTCGCAGGCGCTGCGCGGGGAAATCGCCGGCGGCCACACCAAGAACCTGTTCCTCAGGGATAAGAAGGACAATTTCTTCCTGGTCAGCGTCGGCGAGGAGGCGGTGGTCGACCTGAAGCAGATCCATCAGGTGATCGGCGCCGCCGGCCGCGTCTCCTTCGGCAGGCCGGAGATGCTGATGGAACTGCTCGGCGTCGTTCCGGGCGCGGTCACGGTTTTCGGCCTGATCAACGATACGAAGCTGCGGGTCAAGGTCGTTCTCGACCAGGCGTTGATGGACCATGCCGTGATCAACGCCCATCCGCTGACCAATGAGGCAACGACGTCGATCGCTGCCGCCGATCTCGTCAGATTCGTCGAGGCAACCGGGCACGATGCTGCTATCTTGAAAGTCTCGGCATAAACGCCACATGCATGGCGGAAAAGCCGGGATGGCTGAAAGACCGAATTCCGAGACAAGACGTTGCGCCAGGCCGAAGCCGGCGGCGCGACCGAAAGGGCGATGAGATGAGCGACAACAATCCATTTGGCGGCCAGTTTGGCAGCAATGGCGGCCAGTACGCCACGTCGGTGCAGTATGGCGGCACCGAGGCGGCACCCGCGAAAGCAGGACTTGGCGAGGCGCCGGCCGATGTCATCAAGGACACGACGACCGCCACATTCGCCGCCGACGTCATTCAGGAATCTCGCCGTCAGCCCGTGCTCGTCGATTTCTGGGCGCCGTGGTGCGGCCCCTGCAAGCAATTGACGCCGCTGCTGGAAAAGGCGGTGAAGGCGGCCGGCGGCAAGGTCAAGCTGGTCAAGATGAATATCGACGATCATCCCTCGATCGCCGGCCAGCTCGGCATCCAGTCGATACCGGCGGTCATCGCCTTCAAGGACGGCCAGCCGGTCGACGGCTTCATGGGCGCCATTCCCGAGAGCCAGATCACCCAATTCATCGACAAGGTCGGCGGCAAGAGTGGTGGCGCGCCGCAGGTTGCCGAGGCGCTTGCGGCGGCGACGGAGGCGCGCGAGGCCGGCGACGCGCAAACGGCCGCAGACATTTACGACGCGATCCTGGAACAGGCGCCGGAAACGATCGAGGCGATCGCCGGGCTGGCCGATCTTCTGTTTGAGGCCGGCGATGCCGAGGGTGCCGAAGCCGTGCTGGCGCGGGCGCCGGAGGCAAAGAAGGATGCACCGCCGCTCGCGGCGGTGCGGGCCAAGATAGCGCTTGCCGCGCAGGCTTCAGCGCTTGGCAATCCGGCCGAGTTCGAGCGGCGCCTGGCCGAAAACCCAGGCGATCACCAGGCGCGGTTCGATCTTGCCATGATCCAGAACGCCAAGGGCGAGCGCATGGCGGCGGCCGACAACCTGCTGGCGATCGTCAAGGCGGATCGCACATGGAACGACGATGGCGCCAGGAACCAGTTGCTGCAATTCTTCGAGGCCTGGGGCATGACCGACGAGGCGACGCTGTCGGCACGACGCAAATTGTCGTCGTTGCTGTTTTCGTAAGCCGGCGCTGTTTTTGACCGTTGGCCTTGCGGCCGGCGATGGCTGCGCCAGATTAGTGCATGGGCCCAAGAGCAGGCAGCGGTTTTGGACGGTATGCACTAAAACAAGGACTTGAAGCGCATCGGTCCGTTCAGGACGTGGAACGCTTCGGGACAGGTCCGATCGCCTCGCTGCGTTGGGCACAGGCGGATCGCAGGCAGGTGCGCTTCTCGATATGAAGCGATCGGAGGAACGAGGTGCAAGCGGGAAACGCGCATTACCGGCTGGGCACGGATCTGCCGGCGACGATCCCGATCTTTCCGCTCGAAGGCGCCCTGCTGCTGCCGGGAGGCCGCATGCCGCTCAACATCTTCGAGCCGCGCTATCTGCAGATGGTGGACGAGGCGATCGCTGGACCGCGGCTGATCGGCATGATCCAGCCGAGCCTCGACGGGGCGCTGCGTGCCCATGGCGAGCCGGAACTCTGCAACGTTGGTTGCGCCGGGCGCATCATCGCTTTTTCCGAGAGCGGTGACGGCCGCTATCTGATCTCGCTGCAAGGCGTGTGCCGGTTTCGTATCGTGCAGGAACTCTCCGTCAAGACGCCGTTTCGCCAGTGTCGTTTCGCGCCCTTTCTCACCGATCTGGACGAAGACCAGGCGGAGGCCGGGATCGACCGGCCGGCGCTGCTCAAGGCGTTCCGTGCCTATTTGCAGGCCAATGATCTGGAAGCCGACTGGGAAAGCGTCAGCCGCGCGGAAAACGCCATGCTGGTCAACGCGCTGTCGATGATGGCGCCCTATGGGCCGGCCGAGAAACAGGCGCTGCTCGAGGCGCCGGACCTGAAGACGCGCGCCGAAACGCTGATCGCCATCACCGAAATGGCGCTGGCGCGCGAGAATGAGGATTTTGGTTCGAGCTTGCAGTAAAGGTGTATCGATATTCAGGTGATGCCGGCCTGCAAATGGCAGCTTCCTGCGCTTCCGGTGCTCACGTACCCAAACGTACGCTCCGCTCCGGTTCTCGGAATCCACCATTTTCGACTCGGCCTGACCTGAATCTCAACACACCTTAGGCTCTCAGTTGACCGGGAAAGAGGAAGCCGATGGCGGCGGATGGGCGTGACGGCAAGAAGATCGATGTCGATCCCAAGCTGCTGGAATTGCTGGCCTGCCCGCTGACCAAGGGACCGCTGGCCTGGGATCCGGAACGCGGCGAACTGATCTCAAGGGTGGCAAAGCTTGCCTATCCGGTGCGCGACGGCATCCCGATCATGCTGCCTTCGGAGGCGCGGGCGATCTCGGCCGAGGA
This sequence comes from Mesorhizobium helmanticense, assembly GCF_003034915.1. GTDB lineage: Bacteria > Pseudomonadota > Alphaproteobacteria > Rhizobiales > Rhizobiaceae > Mesorhizobium > Mesorhizobium helmanticense. Next base: position 156,170 of record NZ_PZJX01000047.1, read on the forward strand.
TGTGTTGTCGCCGCCTCCGCCGCGCCTGGGCGGGCCGGGCTGAACACATCGGGTCGGCACTCTACGGCCACCCCCCTCTGCCCTGCCGGGCATCTCCCCCTCAAGGGGGGAGATTGGATGTCGCCACGGGTTTCGCCAATCTCCAACGTTGCAGGAGAAGTGCTGCAGGCGAAGCTGCCAATCTCCCCCCTTGAGGGGGAGATGCCCGGCAGGGCAGAGGGGGGCGCTGTCCCGCCGACATCTCGCAAGATACCTCTATTGAAAATTGCGCCCCCTGGGCATGACCCTTTCCGCCTTTCCCGACAGCGTCGCGATATCCCGCCGGTCGTTTTGCACGACAGGTGCGTTCTCCTCCAATAGCGTTGCCAGCCAGGGCGTCAGGTCCTCGATCTTTTCGGCGACGATATGGATGACATCGGATTCCGACTGCAACTTGCCGGTGACGCGGACGAACCTTGCTCCCATGACGATGGGCCGGTAGCGGGTGAAGGTGCGCTCCCAGAAAATGACGTTGGCGACCGCCTGCTCGTCCTCCAGCGTCAGGAAGATCGCATTGCCCTTGCCTGGGCGCTGGCGCACGAGCACCAGCCCGGCGACGGAGACCCGCCGGCCATCGCGAACCGAAGGGAGGCGCGCATTGGGCGTCACCCCGATCCGGTCGAGCCGCTCACGCAGGAAGGCGACGGGATGCGCCTTCAGCGACAGGCCGAGCGAACGGTAGTCATGGATGACATGCTCGCCGAGCGGCATTTTCGGCAGCTTCGTCTCGGGCTCGAGATCGCGCAGGCGGATATTCTTCTGGTCGAACAGCGGCAGCATCTCGGCGGCGCTCTTGCCGTCAAGCGCGCGGACCGCCCACAGGGCCGCGCGACGGTCGAGGCCGATCGAGCGGAAGGCGTCCGCCTGCGCCAGTTTCTCGATCTCATCGACGTCGAGACCCGAGCGCAGCCAGACATCCCTGACGCTCTCGTACCCTGAACCGCGTCTTTGGACAAAAGCCTCCATGCGGTCCTTGGAAAGCCCCTTGATCTGACGGAAACCCAACCGCACGGCATGGTTGGTCCGTATGACACCTCGCATTTCGGCATGGCGGGCAAGGGTGCGGGCCGGATCGAAGGCCGATTCCTCCAAGGCGCAGTCCCAGCCGGAGAAATTGACGTCAGCCTCGCGGATGTCGACGCCATGGTCGCGCGCATCGCGGACGAGCTGGGCCGGCTGGTAGAAGCCCATCGGCTGCGAATTCAGAATCGCGGCGCAGAACACATCCGGGTAGAAGGTCTTGAACCAGCAGGAGGCATAGACCAGCAAAGCGAAGGAGGCGGCATGGCTTTCGGGAAAGCCGTATTCGCCAAACCCTTCGATCTGCTTGAAGCAGCGCTCGGCGAAGTCCTTCTGGTAACCTTTTTTCATCATGCCATCGATCATGCGCTGGCGGTAATTGCCGATGGTGCCGGTGCGCTTGAAAGTGGCCATGGCGCGGCGCAATTCATCGGCCTCGCCCGGCCGGAAGCCGCCGGCGACGATGGCGATCTTCATCGCCTGTTCCTGGAACAGCGGAACACCCAGCGTCTTGCCAAGGATTTTCTCCAGCTCCGGCTTGGGGTATTCGGCCTTCTCCTTGCCCTGCCGGCGGCGCAGGTAGGGATGCACCATGTCGCCCTGGATCGGGCCGGGCCGCACGATCGCCACCTCGATGACGAGATCGTAGAAGGTGCGCGGCTTCAAGCGCGGCAGCATCGACATCTGGGCGCGGGATTCGATCTGGAAGACGCCGAGCGTGTCGGCGCGGCAGATCATGTCGTAGACCTTTTCGTCCCTCTCCGGCAGTGTCGCCAGCCCCAGTGGACGGTCATACTCGTCGCGGACATCGTAGTGGTTGTGCAGAAGGGTGAAGGCACGCTTCAGGCAGGTCAGCATGCCGAGCGCCAGCACGTCGACCTTGAGGATCTTCACCGCGTCGAGATCGTCCTTGTCCCACTCGACCATCTTGCGCTCGTCCATCGCCGTCTTGACGATGGGCACGATCTCGTCGAGCCGGTCCCTGGTGATGACGAAGCCGCCGACATGCTGGGACAGATGGCGGGGAAAGCCCATGATCTCGTTGGCGCGTTCGATCACCTGCCTTGCCAGCGGGTCGGTGCGGTCGATGCCGCCGGCATGGGCCTCCTTCTCACCGAGCTCCGAGGTCGACCAGCCCCAGATCGAGCTGGACAATGCGCTGCGGACATCCTCGGACAGGCCCATCGCCTTGGCCACTTCGCGCAGCGCCGAGCGGCCGCGATAGCTGATGACGGCCGCGGCCAGGGCGGTGCGCTTGGCGCTGTATTTCGTATAGATGTACTGGATCACCTCCTCGCGCCGCTCATGCTCGAAGTCGACATCGATGTCGGGCGGCTCGTTTCTTTCCTCGGAAATGAAACGCTCGAACAGCGTATCGATCCTGTCAGGCCCGACTTCGGTGATGCCGATGCAGAAGCAGACGATCGAATTGGCGGCGGAACCGCGCCCCTGGCAGAGAATACCCTTGCTGCGGGCGAATTTGACGATGTCGTGGACGGTCAGAAAATAGCGCGCGTAGTTCAGGCGCTCGATTAGAGCGAGCTCCTCGCGAATGCGCTGCATTACGGAAGCGGGGACGCCCGCCGGATAGCGCGTGGCGGCCCCCTCCCTGGCCAATCGTTCGAGCTCGGCCTGCGGCCCGAGGCCCGATTCCGTCGGCTCGTCGGGATAGTTGTACTGGAGGTCGCTGAGCGAGAAGGTAAGTTCCCCGGCAAAGCGCAGCGTTTCCGCCAGCGCCTGCGGATGCCGGCGGAACAGGCGGGCCATCTCGACCGGCGGCTTCAGATGACGCTCGGCATTGGCGGCCAGCTCCAGCCCGACCTCGCCGACAGGCATATTGAGGCGGATCGCCGTCAGCACGTCCTGCAGCGGCCGCCGCTCGGCGCTGTGATAGAGGATATCGTTGGTCGCCATCAGCGGTATGCCTGATGCCTCGGCCATCGCTGCCGCCTGCTCGATGCGGAAGCGGTCATTGCCGCGATAATCCGGCGCAACGGCAAGCCGCAGGTTCCCGCCGAAGCGCTCCTTGAGCCGGCTAAGCAATGCGAGACTGTCGTCGGCGCCCGATGTCAATTCGGGCAGGACGGCCAGCGACAGCAGATCGCCCCATTCGAGAAGGTCGCTTCGCTTCAAAAGGGTCGCGCCCTTCTCGTTTTCGTCGCGTAGATTGGCTTGCGTCAGCATGCGGCAGAGATGACCCCAGCCCTTGCGGTCCTGCGGATAGGCAAGAATATCCGGCGTGCCGTCGCAAAAAACCAGTCGGCAGCCGGGATGGTAGGGCAGCTTCTCGACCCTGGCCTGCTGCCAGGCGCGCACGACGCCGGCCACCGTGTTGCGGTCGGCAAGACCGATCGACGAGAAGCCGAGGAACTTGGCCGCGACCACCAGTTCCTCCGGTTTGGAGGCGCCGCGCAGGAAGGAGAAATTCGACTGGATGCCGAATTCGGCATAGGGAACAATGGTCAGCGCATTCATGCGAAAACCCCATGCATGAACCAGCGCGGCGAGGCTTGCGATGCGCCGTAGAGGCCCTGGCGGTAGAGCCAGTAGCGGCGGCCGTCGCTGTCCTCGATGCGGAAATAATCGCGGGTCGGCGCGTCCTCGCCGCCCTGCCCCCGCCACCATTCCGGCGCGATGCGTTCGGGCCCTTCGGCGCGCGCGACGCGATACAAGGCCCGCCGCCAGCGGAAATTCATCGGCGGTCCCTCAGGCATCTCGGTGGCCGGCACCTCGATCGGCTCGGGCGAACGGAACAGCCGGATCGGGCGTTCTGGCGGGTAGATCGTGGCCGGCGGATAAATGGTCATGGGCGGATTTCTGACCGGCTTCCGCGGCGGCGAGGTCCTTTGCGGGACTTCCGAGAAAGGCACAGTGGCGACGGCGCGCTCCGGCAGATGGCTCTCGACAGTGACCGGCCGCAGGACAGCGCCGTCGCCGAGGCGGGCGCGGATGCGGTCGGCGAACAGCGCGATATCGGCGTCGCAATCATCCGTCTCGCCGGACAGGTCCGCCTGCTGCATGTCGAAGGCCGCCGCCGACAGCACGCAGAGACGCACGAGGTCGAAGCCATAGCCGGCATCGATATCCTGTTCGAGCGCGGCCAGCCTTTCGTGGAACAGTTTTTGGATCAACAGTGGCTCGCGCAGGGGACGCGAGGTGCCGACAGCGATGCGGCTGACGGCGCCGTCGACGCGGAAAAGCAGCAGCGCCAGCCGTCTCGCACCCTCGCCGCGGCGCTCGAGATCGGCCTTCAACGTCGTCGCCAGCAGGCTCACCAGCCGCTCTATGTCGTCGGTCAGCATGATGGGTTCGGCGAGATGGCGTTCGACCGAAAGCGGCGCCACCGGCAGGCGCGGCGAGACGGCCTCGTCGAGGCGGCCGAGCGCCTGGTCGAGGCGCAAGAGCAGGGTTGCGCCGAAGCGGCGGGCAAGCGGCGCGCGCGGCGCTGCCATGACGGCGCCCGCCGTGCGCAGGCCGACGCTTTCCAGGCTGGCGCGGATGTCGGGTTCGATGCGCAGTGCGGCCAGCGGCAAGGGGGAAAGAAGCGCCTCCTCCTCGCCGCTCCGGACGATGTGGTCGCCGGAAAACCGGGCCGCCGCCCAGGCCGCACCGGGCGTGGCGGCAAGGCCGGCGCGGACGCCGAAACCCTGATGGAAAAAGCGCGACAGTATGTCGTCCAGCATCGCGCGTTCGCCGCCGAACAGATGGGTGCAGCCGGTGACGTCGAGGAACAGGCCGTCGATCCCGTCGATCGCCACCAGCGGGGTGTAGCGGTCGCACCAGTCGGCAAGGCCTTCGAGCAGGCGGCGGTCGGCCTGCGGATCGGCCTCGACGACATCGATCGAGGGATGCATGGCGCGCGCATCGGCAATGCCCATGCCGCGCTTCAGGTGAAGCGCCTCAGCCCGCTCGTCGAGGGCCGATATGCGCTGGGCGTTGCGGTCGCGATGGCTGATCACGAGCGGTGGGTGAGATGGCGGCAGGTGATCCGACGGCCGCGAACGCCAGGACCGCCCCAGACGCTGGCGCAGGATCCTTTCGGCGGCGAGATGCGGGAACCACAGGGACAGGATCCTTTGCCTCCCCGGCCCTTCTTTGCTCGAAAACATGGTCATCGGGGTTCCACTCCAGTGTGAATTGGCCAGGCAAGGCGGTGCGGCTCTTGCCGATGCCGACGGTGAAGGCGGGCCGGCCGATCGAGCCGGCGAGCGGCCCGGCGATCGTGGCGCGGCTTGCGGAAGGGGCTGTAGACACAATGAGGCGCACGGGCGCGGCGGTCGGTTCGGCCTCGCCGGCCTGGCGCAGCAGGAACACCGGCCGGCCGGCCGCTTGCGCGCGGGCGTGCAGGCGTCGCGTCGCGGTGAGGTCCAATCGCTGCGGACTGCCACGGATTTCGAGGATGACGGCGGAGAGCGCCGTCATCCTTGCGGCCTCCTCGGCGACCCACAAAGCATCGACAAGCCGTGGCGCTTCGGAAAACAGCAATTCTCCGGGTTCGATGCCGAAGGAGGTCTGAAGCCCCCTGGCATAGGGAAAGCCGGCCTCGCGAAAAATCTCCGATGTGCCGATCCAGAGAATGGGCAAGCGCGGCTGTTGCCGCTTCAGGATCAGGCTGACAAGCGAAAGGGCAAAGCCGGTGACGGCTCCGGCGTCACGGGTTTCAGCGCCATGGATCTCGCTGAGCGCCGCTTTCGGCAGGCCGCCGCCGAGCGCGGCATCGAGAGGCTCGGCGCCGGTGCGCAGGAAGGCATCGGGCGGCGCCACCGCAAGGCCGCGCCGCACAATGGTCAGATCCCGTGCATCCTCGTCAGGAGGCAAGCCAGCCGGGGCCGCACCGGCCGGCGCCTGCAGGCGCTCGAGCAGCGTTCCCTCGATCTTCGCGATCTGGCGGCGCAGGGCAAAAACAGTCTCCCGCGCCACGGCGGTCATCGCCATGACGGTCAGCTTCCACTCACAATTGTTCCTGTTATGTTCCTATAGATTCCAGAGGGGGATCGAAGAGTCAAGCGGAGTCATGGGGAATTTATTCCCAATGGCCGGTCGGGAGCTAGAGGCGGATGAGTCCGGGCAGACATTTGAGCGCGCGCTAAAGACCATTATTCTAGGGACTGGTCGCCGTTCTTAATGCGATTCATCGCCTCGTCGACGATTCGTTCGGTTTCAGCCGAAAAGTGGGTGAAACGGGCCTAAGAGCCAATCGCTCCTTGGAATTCCTTTAGCGTTTTTTTGCTATCGCTCAAAATGCCTTCAAGCCACTCCTTTCGTAGCGCGCCTACCGCCAAGTCTGCGCATTGGATCGGCAGGAAGGTTCGCCGATTGCCGAACGCAAGCGCCTTGAAAATTTGTCCGTTCGTATCCTCCTGGTACGCGGCAAATACCCCTTCGGTCACGTCACGTGGCTTCACATCATCATCGACGACAAGCGCTACTGGCTCGCCGCCTAGTTCAAGTGACACGTCCTCACGGAGTATGTTGAGCGCCATGCTGAAACAGAAGTGATAAGGGTTGGCGTAGCCGGTATCCCGGTTTTTCCAGTGTTCGATATCGCAGGACGCGCCGATCCCTCGAAGTCCTGACCGTCCAACAATCTTTGAAAAATGAAGGATGCAGAGCCCACCCATCTCGTGGCCTAAATTTGGGATAATATCGGCTAGGTGAAACTCATTAAGTTGGAAGGTGCGCAATCCTTCCTTCCACTCCGCTTCGGCTTTGATCCAAGCGCCTTCGCGCCCGACGAAACCGCCTACAGCATAGACGGCCCCCTTGGATGGGTCAGTCGCAGACGCATCGAAGTAGGCCCTAAGCAAGGCCAAAATTCCTTCTTGTTCACCGCCGCGAAGAATGGCGGCGAGTTCACTGATCGAAACCGGAATCATATTCCGCTCCTATCAGCGTACAAGGTACGCGAAGTACGATATGTTGAATCTATTCCTGTCCCTCGCCCACGTACGGAGCGTCCCGGTCATTTGCCTCACCCGGTGCGAAAGCCTATATGCCCGGGAAAGGACAAAGCATGGCCCGCATCTACAAGACCCGCACCTGGCACGCCGAGCTTTCGCCGTCGATGGAGGAAATCGAGTTCCTGGCGCTGGAGGCCTATGCCCATCTGCCGGAGGATTTCCGTAAGCTGACCGGCGAGATCGTCATCCAGATCGCCGAATTCCCGACCGACGAGATCATGGACGATCTGTCGCTGGAAACGCCGTTCGACCTGCTCGGCCTGTTCGAGGGGCGCGGCATCGCCGAACGCTGGAATCCGCAGACCGGCGAGGGGCCGAACCGCATCACGCTCTACCGCCGCGCCATCCTCGATTATTGGTCGGAGAACGAGGAGACGCTGGGCGACATCGTCACCCATGTGCTGATCCACGAGATCGGCCACCATTTCGGCCTGTCGGACGACGACATGGAGAAGATCGAAGAGGCGGCGGAGTAACGACTGCTTGAGTGCCGCGCGCAGGTCGAGAAGCGGCGCTGTCCCGCCAACATCTCAAAGGGATCTGCGTATACGGATGGCCTACCAATCGCTGAGCTTGGTGTCCGGTCCGTATTCCTGGCCCTCGACATCCTTCACCACGGCCTGGCCGCAACGCATGGACTTGGTCTTCTTGTCATAGGCATAGGTCGGCGAGCCGAACAGGTGCCAGCCCTTGTTCAGCGCCGCCGTCACCTTGTGGCAGAAGCTGGAATCGTCCGGAGCGGACAAAAAGCGGTAGAGTTTCATTCTTCGACCCTGTCGTGGTTGCCGTCGCCCGCGAGCACTTTGATTTAAGCATGATCATGCCCCGATGGCGGCGGCCTTTGCCAGCAATTTTTCGGCCTGCGCCAGGTGCAGCCGCTCGACCATCTTGCCGTTCAGCGCAATAACGCCCTTGCCGGCATTCTCCGCCAGCCCGAAGGCATCCTTCACCGCGCGCGCCTCGGCCACTTCCTCGGCGGACGGCGCAAAGGCACGGTTGGCCGCCTCGATCTGGGCCGGGTGGATCAGCGACTTGCCGTCGAAGCCCATGGCGGCCGCTTCCGCGCATTCGCGCGCAAAGGCATCGAGGTCGCGAAAATCGTTGGACACGCCGTCGAGCATATCGAGGCCGCCGGCGCGCGCGGCCAGCACCATCTGCATCAGCCACGGCACGAGATAGCGCCGGTCCGGCGTGGCGAGAACGCCGGTGTCCTTGACCAGATCGTTCGTTCCGGCAACGAAACAAGCAAGCCGCGAGGCCGGATCGCGGCCGAGTTCGGCGATGGCGCCGATGTTGAGCAGCGCCTTGGGCGTCTCGATCATTGCCCAGAGCTTGACCTCGTCCGGGGCAAAATTGTCGTCGAGCACATCGCCGGCTTCCAGGATATCGCGCGGCTTGTCGACCTTGGGCAGCAGGATGCCGTCGGGCTCGCATTTGGCCACGGCCAGCAGATCGTCGGCGCCCCACTCGCTGGATAGCGCGTTGATGCGCACGATCATCTCGCAACGCCCGGGACGGTTGGCGAAAATGCCAGCCAGTTTTTCCCGTGCGGCGATCTTGTCGGCCGGGGCAACGGCATCCTCGAGATCGATGATGACGGCATCGCAGGCCAGCGACGGCAGCTTGGCCAGCGCCTTGTCGTTCGAGGCCGGGACATAGAGCACCGAGCGGCGCGGGCGATAGGTTTGCGTCATGTCCGATCTATGCCGCCTGAGGCCGCCTGAGGCAAGCATGCAGGGAGATCGGGCTTGCGCTCTTGGCTCCTCGCCCCCGTGAATGCGGGGGAGAGGTGGCCCGGCGAAGCCGGGTCGGAGAGGGGGACGACAGTCACGAAGCCAAACCCGGTGAGGGACAGGGCGCGAGACCGGGCAGAATTCGAAGTCAGTTCCCAGACGTCCCGAAGGCCCCTCTCCGTCCCGGCTTCGCCGGGCCACCTCTCCCCACTTCGTGGGGCGAGGAACAACTGCACGAAAACTGCACGCCCTTGCAGAAAATCTCCTCCGGTCCGCCCCGCCGCGTCCTTGCCGGCACGCGAAAGAGGTGGGCATGCAAGATCAAGAAAATCCCCGCTGGCGGCTGCCGTATCGGCTCCGAAACGAAGGCTGGTGGCTTATCGATCCACCTGGGATGCGCTCCACCCTGCTCCCTTTCATCCCAACGCCCGCGCCGCGATATCCCGGCCGGGCGATCGCGAAGGTCCTGATATGACATCGTATCTCACGCCGAGCTATTGCAGCCGCTTCGGCGTCGCCGTGCTGCTTGCGGCCCTGGCGGATTTCCTCTTCTACGGCCAGCCCGCCGGCATCAATTTCTTCCTGTTCGCCATCCTGACCGCCGGTGCGGTCGTTGCCGTGCATCCTTCCGCTCTCAGCGACATCAGGGTCTGGTTGAAGCCTTCCGCACTGCTGGTCGCGTTGCTGCCGCTCACCGAAAATGTCAGCGTCCTGTCCGTCTCGATCGGGCTTGCGGCCCTGGCCGTCTTTGCGCTTTCGCTCACCCGGCGGCTGCGGCACAACCTTGCCCGCATTGCCGGCCAGCTCCTGGCCTTCGCGCTCGCCACGCCCTTCCGGTTCGTCCATGACTTCTTTCGCTGGCGCAGGGCGGCGCGGCAGCTTGGCCAGCGCCGCATCCGCTTCGCGGCAATCGCCGTCTGGATCATGCCGCTGGTGCTTGGCGCGGTGTTCCTGGCGCTGTTCGGCGCCGCCAATCCGGTCATCGAATATTGGTTTTCGCTGATCGACCTCTTCGCCCTGCTCAAGCTCATCCAGCTGCCGCGGCTGTTCTTCTGGCTGGTCGTGCTTGCCGGCGTCTGGGCCTTCCTGCGGCCGCGCCTGCCGCGCTTTGCCAGGCGCATTCCGCGTCTGGCGCCGACCGCCAAAGTGCGGCCGTCGGCAAAAACCACCACCACGATCGAGGACATCGTCTTCGGCAAGGCCGCCATTTTTCGCGCGCTCGTCGTTTTCAACATCCTGTTCGTGGTGCAGACCGGGCTCGACGCCGCCTATCTCTGGGGTGGCGCGGCACTCCCCGATGGCCTGACTTACGCCGCCTATGCGCATCGTGGCGCCTATCCACTTGTTATCACGGCGCTGCTCGCCGCCGGCTTCGTGCTGGCGGCGCTGAGGCCCGGCAGCGCGACGTCAGGCGATCGGCTGATCCGCACCCTGGTCTATGCCTGGGTGGCGCAGACCATCGCGCTGGTCGTCTCGTCGATCCTGCGGCTCGACCTCTATATCGGCATCTATGCGCTGACCTACTGGCGCGTCGCCGCCTTCGTCTGGATGGGACTGGTGGCGGCGGGCCTTGCCCTGATCATCGCCCGCATCGCGCTGGAAAAACCCAATGAATGGCTCTCTTCCGCCAATCTTCTGACGCTTTCGGCGACGCTTTATGCCTGCTCGTACATCAACTTCGCCGCGCTGATCGCCAACTACAATGTCGACCATTGTCTCGAAATGACCGGTAGGGGCACTTCGCTCGATGTCGGGTATCTGCATGCGCTGGGTCCGGGCGCCTTCCCGGCTCTCGACCGCTTCCTCGAGCATCAGGGCAGATCGATCGCCGCCGACACAGCGTCGGTTACCGCCTTGCTGAACCTTGTGGACCGGCATGAAGCAAACAAGGCTGCGTATCGCGTGGTGCAGAAAAACTGGCGGGCCTGGAGCTTTCGCAACTGGCGGCTCGATGGCTATCTCGACACGCACGGGCCGTTCGTGGTTCCTGATCGCTTCGAACGTCCCCTGTCGGGTCCCTGATTGATGCCGCATCACATCCTCGTCGCCGACGACGACCCGCATATCCGCGAGATCATCTGCTTTGCGCTGGAAAAAGCGGGGATGAAGACGCTTCCCGTCGCCGACGGTGCGGCCGCCCTGCAGGCGATCGAGCGCCGCGCGCCCGATCTCGTCGTGCTCGACATCGGCATGCCCGAGATGGACGGGCTGGAAGTGTGCCGGCGGCTCAGGCAGCGATCCGACGTGCCGGTGCTGTTCCTGTCCGCGCGCGACGAGGAGATCGACCGTATTCTCGGGCTGGAAATGGGCGGCGACGACTATGTCACCAAGCCGTTCAGCCCGCGTGAACTGGTCGCCCGCGTCAACGTCATCCTGCGGCGCGCCCGCCCGGCGCCGGTCGAGATCGACGACCGGCATCTCTCGCATGGCAGGCTCACGCTGGCGCCGGCCAGCCACGCCGCCAGTTTCGACGGCAGGACGCTGGCGCTGACCGCGATCGAATTTTCGATCCTGAAAGGGTTTCTGGCGCGCCCGGCGCACGTGCTCGACCGCGAGACGGTGATGGCCAGCGCCTATGCCGCCAACATCCATGTCGCCGGCCGCACCGTCGACAGCCATATCCGCAACATCCGCGCCAAGCTGGCGGCGGCCGGCTGCCAGGATGCGATCGAGACCGTGCACGGCGTCGGCTTCCGGCTCGGCAAATGCGGCGCGTGAGCGCGCAAAAATGGATCGGCACCAAATGGCGGCCGCGGCTGGCCACGATCGTCGTCGCCATTCTGATCATGGTGATGGCGCTGCCGCTGGTCGGCCTGTTCTTCTTCAGGCTCTACGAGAACCAGCTGATCCGCCAGACCGAGGCCGAGCTGATCGCGCAGGGCGCGGTGCTCGCCGCCATCTATGCGCAGGATGTGCGCGAGGCCGGCATTCCAGCCGAACGGCTTGGCGCTCCGATACCCGCGGAAGAGAGTGAATATCCGGGCAGGAGCACCGAGCTCGCCTCCCGCTACCGGCCGATCGAGCCGAGCCTCGATCTTGCCTCCGACACTGTCCTGTCGACCCGACCTGCGGTCGTCGCCGCCAGTCTCGACCCAGTCTTCGCGGCAATCGGCTCGCGTCTGTCGGGCATCCTTGCCGAGACACAGAAAACCACGCTGGCCGGCTTCCGGCTGCTCGATCCCAGGGGCGTCGTCATTGCCGGGCGCGAAGAGGTTGGGCAGTCGCTCGCCGATGTCGCGGAGGTGCGCGAGGCGCTTTCCGGCCGCTACGCCAGTGAGCTCAGGCTGCGGATCCCCGATCAGCCGGCGCCACCGCTCTATTCGGTCAGCCGGGGCACGAAAGTGCGCGTCTTCGTCGCCATGCCGGTTGCCGTGGACGGCAAGGTCGCCGGCGTCGTCTATCTGTCGCGGACGCCGAACAACATCGTCAAGCATCTCTATGGCGAACGCGGCAAGGTAACGCTCGCGGCCATCGCCATTCTCGGCGGCACGCTGCTCATCGCCTTCGTCTTCCTGCGCACCGTCAGCCGGCCGATCTATGCGCTGATGGAGCGGACAGAGCGCATCGCCGCCGGCGACCGCACGGCGATCCGGCCGCTCGACCATCACGGCACGCGCGAGATGGCCGAGCTTTCGGCGGCTTTCCTCGACATGGCCGAAAAGCTGCATGCGCGCTCCGACAGCATCCAGACCTTCGCCACCCATGTCTCGCATGAGCTCAAATCGCCGCTGACGGCGATCCAGGGCGCGGCGGAGCTGCTGCGCGATTCGGGCAGCGCCATGGACGAGGCCGAGCGGAAACGGTTTTCGAACAATATCGTCACCGACGCCGGACGGCTCAATCTTCTGGTGCGCCGCCTGCTCGACCTGGCGCGCGCCGAAAACCTCGCCCCCAGCGGCGAGACCACATCGATTGGCGCCGCGCTGGCGCTGCTGCCCGTGGACAAAAGACTGGCGGTCCATGTCGAGGCGGGCGGCGACATCGGCCTGCGCATCTCGGGCGAGAACGCGGCGATCGTGCTTGCCAATCTGATCGACAATTCGGCGCGGCACGGTGCGAGCGCGGTTTCGCTCGCGGCAAGCAGCGCGGGCGGCAAGGCGACGGTTCTGGTGAGCGACGACGGCGCCGGCATTTCGCCGAGCAACCGGGACCGCATCTTCGAGCCATTCTTCACCACGCGCCGCGATTCCGGCGGCACCGGCATGGGGCTCGGTATCGTGCTGGCCCTCCTGAAAGCGCATGATGGCACGATCCGGCTGGTTGACTCCAGGCGCGGCACGCGCTTCGAGATAACCTTGCCGGTCGTTTGAGTTTGAGCATGATCTTGTCCGAAAACCGGTACCCACTTTTTGCTGGCGCTGACCTTCGGTTCGGGATCATGCTCTAGAATTGGAGAGGCGAAAGAGTGCGCTACGACATCGTCATCATCGGTGGGGCCATCGTCGGCTCCTCGGTCGCCTATTATCTGCGCGAGGAGGGGTTTTCGGGCTCGATTGCGCTGGTCGAGCGCGATCCGCAATTCGCCCACGCGGCGACGACGCTGTCCTGCGCTTCCATCCGCCAGCAATTCTCGATCCCCGAAAACATCCGCCTGTCGCAGTTCACGCTGAAACTGTTCCGGCGGCTGACGGAGGTTTTCGGCGCCGATGCCGATATCGGCTTTCGCGAAGGCGGCTATCTCATCCTGGCCGGCGAGAACGGCCTGCCGATCCTTAGAGCGAACCACGAGGCGCAGATGGCCGAGGGCGCCGACATCCTGCTGGAAGATGCCGATCAGCTCACACTCCGCTTCCCGTGGCTGTCGGTAGAAGGCATCACCGCCGGCGCCTATGGCCGCAGCGGCGAGGGCTGGTTCGACGCGCATGCGATGCTGATGCTGTTCCGCAAGGCGCTGCGCGAGAAAAAGATCGATTTCATCACCGCCGATGTCACCGGCATCGAGCGGCAGGGTGATCGGGTCACCGGCGTCAGCCTCGACAATGGCGAGAGGCTAGAAGCCGGCATCGTCGTCAACGCCGCCGGGCCGAATGCCGGCAAGGTCGCCGGCATGGCCGGGCTTTCGCTGCCGGTCGAGCCGCGCAAACGCAACGTCTTCGTCTTCGAGGCGCGCGAGAAATATGCCGACATGCCGCTGCTGGTCGATCCCAGCGGTATCTATGTCCGGCCGGAAGGCTCGGTCTACATCACCGGCGGCGCCGAGCCGGAAGAGGGCGACGGCCCGGCTGACCCGAAGGATTTCGAGCCGGACTGGCCGCTGTTCGAAGAGGTGATCTGGCCGGTGCTGGCGACCCGCATTCCGGCCTTCGAGGCGATCAAGCCGACGCGCGCCTGGGCCGGGCACTACGACTACAACACGCTCGACCAGAACGCGGTGATCGGCCCGCATCCTGAGGTGACGAATTTCCTGTTCGCCAACGGGTTTTCCGGCCATGGCCTGCAGCAGGCGCCGGCGGTCGGCAAGGCGCTGGCCGAGCTGATCGTGCATGGCGGTTACAGGACGGTGGATTGCTCGGCGTTCGGGTATGAGCGCGTTGCCGAGGGAAGGGCGTTCCGGGAGTTGAATGTGATTTGATGGCTGGCGCGGCGCCTTGTTCCTTCGTCATTCCAGGGCGGAGCAGGAGCGAAGCGACGTCGCGGAGACCCTGGAATCCATGCCGTTACTACTGCCCAAGGGCGTTAGCGGTGCAGAATGAAGGCTGCGCCGACCCGCGATAAAAGTTCTGCACCCCGCGACGCTTCGACATCACGGCATGGATCCTGGGGTCTTCGCTCCGCTTCGCGTTCGCTTCGCCCCAGGATGACGAATATGGATTAAGCCGCCAGCCAGCCCGCATCCAGATAAGCCTGCAGCCAGTCCAGCTCCGTCAGCCCTTGCGGCCGAACCAGAAGGCGTCCGCCATGCGCTTCATGCCGATGCCTTCATAGAAGCCGACGGCGTCGGGCATGGAGATCAGGCTGATGGCGACCGATGGCCCGAGCTGCCGGCGTGTCTCGTCCATCAGGCCCTTGCCGACGCCGAGCCCCTGCGCCGCCTGAGAAACGGCAAGGTCCGAAATATAACAGACCCAGGAAAAATCGGTGAGGCCGCGGGCGACACCGATCAAGGGCTTGCCTTCGATGTCGAGGCGCGCCGTCAGCACCAGGTTGGCGCCGGCAAGCATCGCCTTCAAGCGGGCTTCATCATCGACCGGGCGCGTCTCGCCGAGGCCGGACTCCACCAGTACGCGGCGGAACTCGGCCGCGTCGAGGGCCGGCTCGCTGGCATAGAGGACGTGCTGTTCGCTCATGGCAGCCAGATTGCAACAAGGAGCAGCGATTTCGAAGCCATTTTTTTGCTCGCCCTTTGCTCCGCGGCTGTGCACAAACAGTTGCCTTTTATTTGCCCGCGGCTTTGTGTAAACCGGCGGCAGCAAATCCCCCGCAACGAAACTCGGGCAAAAACCATGGAAAAATTCACCAAGCTCACCGGCGTCGCGGCACCCATGCCGATCGTCAATGTCGACACCGACATGATCATCCCCAAGGATTATCTGAAGACGATCAAGCGCACCGGGCTCGGCACCGGCCTGTTTGCCGAGATGCGCTACAAGGATGACGGTTCGGAAAACCCGGACTTCGTGCTCAACAAGCCGGCCTATCGCAAGGCGCAGATCCTGGTCGCCGGCGACAATTTCGGCTGCGGCTCGAGCCGCGAGCATGCGCCGTGGGCGCTGCTCGATTTCGGCATTCGCTGCGTCATCTCGACCTCGTTCGCCGACATCTTCTACAACAACTGCTTCAAGAACGGCATCCTGCCGATCACCGTCAGCCCGGAGGATCTGGAGAAGCTGATGGACGATGCCTCGCGCGGTTCCAACGCGACGCTGTCGATCGATCTCGAAGCCAAGGAGATCCGTGGGCCGGATGGCGGCGTGGTCAAGTTCGACCTCGACGATTTCAAGCGGCACTGCCTGTTGAACGGTCTCGACGACATCGGCCTGACCATGGAGAAGGCCGGCGCCATCGCCTCGTTCGAAAAGAAGAACGCCGAGCTGCGCCCCTGGGCCTGAGCGATGCGATGAAACCCGGTCGCGGCAGGCCGGGTTCGTGACGGCTGAACGGAGGGACAGTCATGACACGTTCGCTTGTTGCCGGCGCCTGCGCGCTGGCGTGGATTCTCATGCCGGTGGCTGGCGTGCATGCGCAGAGCGACATGGTGCTCGTGCCGGCTGACGATGCGTCCGACGGCGCCGCCGACCAGGGCGCGTCGAGCAATGCGGCCCTGGCCGACAATGACAGCCAGGGGCCGATCCCGTTCGAGGGTGGGCAGCTGACCATCACCCAGCAGGAAGAGTATGGCGAGAAGGTGCTGGCCTATGACGGCAAGCAGCTGGCGAGCAATTACGATGTGTTCTTCGACAAGGTCGTCAAGGTCGGCGGCGTCAATGTGGCTCTGGTCGATGTCGGCGACGGCGGCAACCAGTGTGGGCCGGCCAAGGTCATCGTGTGGAAACCGGAAGGCGGCACGATCCAGACCACCACCGTCGAGCAGGACGAATGCGGCGCGCCGCCGGCAGCGGTGTCCGACAATGCCATCTATTTCGTGCCTTACCTGCTGCCGGGCGATTCAAAGCCGGCGCTGCAATGGTCGCCGACCGGCGGCTTGTCGACCTCTGGCAACCTGATCTACACGCCGGAGCCCGGCACCGACTGGAAGGACGTCGACCCGGCGAAATACGACAACATCATCGATGCCTTCCACAATGAGGCCGTCTACAAGGCGGCCGAAAAACTGCTCGGCGATACCATGCCCGACATGGCGACCCGCCTGCTGGTCGGCGGCGGTACGCAGAAGGCAGTATCTGGCGCCTTCTACGCCAGTGGCTGCGTGCCGCATGATTGCGGTGGCAATGACGGCTTCATGGCGGTCGACCCGGCCCAGCACAAACTCTATTTCGCCCGCCGTGGCGATAATGGCGAGCCGGATGCCTGGCCGGCGGTCAAGACCTGGCCGGCCGACATAAAGGAGGCGCTGGACAAGGCGCTGGGGAATTAGCTTTGGCGACGGAGCAATCGCACACCTTCGTCGCCCTCGGACTTGACCCAAGAATCCATGCCGTTACCTCGGCCAAAGGGCGCGGCGGGCCAGAATTCTGCACCGTGGCAACGCACCGATGTCATGGCATGGATCCTATGGTCTGCGCCGCGTCGCTTCGCTCCTTGCTTCGCCATAGAATGACGAAGACGCGAAAGGTTCGGCCAATCTCCAAAGTCGGCGCTCTCAGTCCTTAACAACAATCGGTTGCCTCTGGCCCATGGCCGGGCGGGCCCTATACCTTCAGGATGCCCACAACCACCGCGAGGCACCATGCGCAAACTCATCTCCACCGGTTCGCCCTTCGAAGAAACCGCCGGCTATTCGCGCGCGGTGGTGCAGGGCGACTGGTGCTTCGTCTCCGGAACGACCGGCTACGACTATGCGACGATGACGATGCCGGAGACGGTCGAGGCGCAGACGCGCAATTGCTTGGCGACGATCGCCAAGGCACTCGGAGATGGCGGCTTCGAGATGGCCGATGTGGTGCGGGCGCATTACTACATCACCGACCAGGCTTTCGTGGATGTCGTCTTCCCGATCCTCGGCGAGGCGTTTGGCGAGATCAGACCGGCGGCGACGATGATCGTCTGCCAGCTCAACAAGCCCGAGATGAAGATCGAGATCGAAGTCACGGCGCTGCGGCGCATGGCCTGAGCACGGTCATGGAAGTAAAGCGCATCGTAGCCAACATCGAAACGCAGGACATCTCAGCGGCGAAGCGCTTCTACCAGGACGTGCTCGGCCTCGATCTCAAGATGGATCTGGGCTGGATCGCCACCTATGGCTCGCAGGAGAAAATGACGGTGCAGGTCAGCTTCATGGCCCAGGGCGGCTCCGGCACGCCGGTGCCGGACCTGTCGATCGAGGTCGACGATGTCGATGCGGCGTTCGAGGCAATGAAGACCGCCGGCTTTGCCATCGAATACGGACCGGCCGACGAGCCCTGGGGCGTGCGGCGCTTCTATGTGCGCGATCCGTTCGGCCGGCTGGTCAACATTCTCTCGCATCGGTGACCACGCTTCCCATGCGCAGGCTTGCGCACCGGGCGCTTGGCGTTTAGCAAGGCCGCGGTTTCTCCAAACAGTATTGGGACGGTTCTCCATGGCTTCGAAAAATCTTCTCCTGCTTGCCGGCGACGGCATCGGCCCCGAGGCGATGGCCGAAGTGAAGAAGCTGATATCAGCCATGAACGACAGGCTTGGCAGCGGCTTTACCACCGACGAGGGCCTGGTCGGCGGCTGCGCCTACGACGCGCATGGCGCGGCGATCTCCGATGCTGACATGGCAAAGGCGATGGCGGCCGACGCCGTGCTGTTCGGCGCCGTCGGCGGGCCAAAATGGGATACGGTGCCTTACGAGGTGCGCCCGGAAGCCGGGCTGCTGCGGCTGCGCAAGGACATGGAGCTGTTCGCCAATCTCAGGCCGGCGATCTGCTATCCGGCGCTGGCGGCGTCCTCCTCGCTCAAGCAGGAGGTGGTCGAGGGGCTCGACATACTGATCGTGCGCGAACTGACCGGCGGCGTCTATTTCGGCGAGCCGAAGCAGATCATCGACCTCGGCAACGGCCAGAAGCGCGGCATCGACACCCAGGTCTACGACACGTTCGAGATCGAGCGCATTTCCGGCGTCGCCTTCGAGCTGGCGCGGACCCGCAAGAACCACGTCACCTCGATGGAAAAGCGCAACGTCATGAAATCGGGCGTGTTGTGGAACGAGGTCGTCACCCAGACCCACAAGGCGCGCTATTCCGACGTCAAGCTCGACCACATGCTGGCCGATGCCGGCGGCATGCAGCTGGTGCGCTGGCCGAAGCAGTTCGACGTCATCGTCACCGACAATCTGTTCGGCGACATGCTCTCCGACATCGCCGCCATGCTGACCGGCTCGATCGGCATGCTGCCTTCAGCCTCGCTCGGCGCGCCTGACGTGAAGACCAAGAAGCGCAAGGCGCTTTACGAGCCGGTACACGGCTCGGCGCCAGATATCGCCGGCAAGGGCATCGCCAACCCGATCGCCATGATCGCCTCCTTCGCCATGTGCCTGCGCTATTCCTTCGGCATGGTGGCGGAAGCCGACAAGCTCGAAGGCGCGATTGCCGCCGTGCTGGACGACGGGCTGCGGACCAAGGACATCATGTCCGAAGGCATGACCGAGGTCGGCACGGTCGAGATGGGCGACGCGATCATCGCCAAGTTCCTGGGCTGACAGACATATGGGCGAGGTACGACGCGCCATCGAAAAAGACACTCTTGGCGAGCACAAACGCCAGGTGGACTTTCGCAGCGACCAGCACCTTGCATCGTTGCTGCAGCTGGTTTGCGAACGACATTCAACCGAGAGAGGCCATCTATATCTGATCGCCAGCATTCCTGAGCAGAGCGAGATGCTTCTCTCGATCTGGCTTTGGCCGGATGAGGTGGTTGACTGCGAAATTGCCTATGACGGATCGAGATTTGAAATTGTCACGACACGCGCAATTGAGGTCTACAAGAAAGCCCTTCGTGGTCGTGCTCTGAAAGACTTCGAGCTCGTCGAGCGGGTCGCCTTTAGCGAGCAGCCGTAGCAGACTAACTCAGGTCAGGACTAAGTGGTCTTCACCCCCGCCGGCACTGGCCCCCACTGGTTTTCGCGTGCTTGGGTTGGGATCAGCGCGAAGACCAGAATGATCAGGCTGCCGAAGGTCGGGATCAGGACAAGCAGGACGAGCCAGCCGGTCAGGCCGATATCGTGCAGGCGACGCACGTTGAGACCAAGCCATGGCAGGATTGTCGCCAGCAGGAAGAGGCCGCAAAGGCCGACTGTCACTACCGGCAATTCGTCGAGATTGGCCATGGCGTCGTCGATGAAGACGCCGATGCCGCCAATCACCAGCAGCGCGATCGTCCAGAACAGGCAATAACCCCAATATTCCTTGCGGCGGGCGCGGCCGGCGAAGTTGAAGTAATTCTCGGTCAGACCCCGCCAGAAGTAATCCCATAATCCGGTGGCCGCAGCCGGCTCGTTCTCGGCGGACCGGCCGAAATGTTGCGGCTTGGGTGTTTCGGGCGCATGGCCGGGCTGAGACGGTGCGGGCGCAGCAGGAGCACCGGCCGCAGCCGTCTGGGCGGGAATTGAAAAGACGTCGCGCGCTTTTCCGCCACCAGGCTGGAACTCGACCAGCGCGCCCTTGGCCATCGACGTCTCGCGGCGCAGGTTCTCGCGCGCAAAGCCGTAGCGATTGCCGTCGGCTCCGGTGATGAAACCGAAGCCCTGGGTCTCGTCATAGTGAAGAACTTCGCCGCGCATGCCTGCCCACCCCCATTCGCGTCTCGCCAGACTGTCTAGAGTTGCGGCGGATCGCAAGAGGTGAGCGTGAAATGCTGTGTGTCAGTTACAAGCAGGCCGTCCCCAACTTCGCCCTGTCCCTTCGGCAGCAAAGCTGAGAGGAACCCGTCAGATCGCTGCGCCCATGATCAGGTCGGCCGCTTCTTCGATTTCTTGTGTTTCGGCGCACCGCTGGTCTCGAACTTCGGCTTGCCCGGCTTCTTCGCCCAGGGTTTTGCCTCGAATGAACCGGCGTCGCGCTGTCCGGCCGGCGCACGCTTTTCGAATTTCGGCTTCGGTGCGTTCGGATCGAACGCTCCCTTGCCGCGATGCGGCTTCTTGTCGGGCCTTGGCGGCTGATAGCCGGCGCGCGACAGGTCGGGCGTGCCGTCCAGCCGCTTCACCACGATGTTGTTCTGCAGCTTGCGATCCGGCCCGATCGCGGCGAGGAACCGGTCGGCCCAATCGGCCGATATCTGCACGAAGGTTTCTTCCGGCTGCATCTTGATGGCGCCGATCTCGCGCTTGGTGATGCTGCCGGTGCGGCACAGCATCGGGATCAGCCAGCGCGGTTCGGCATTCTGCCGGCGTCCGACCGACAGCGAGAACCAGACGCTGGCGCCGAAATCGTCGCGGCGGCTGGGCGCTTCGTCGCGGCGCGCAAACTTTTCGCCGGATGGAGCGAAGGGTGCGACATCGAGGAGATCCTCGGGGGCCGAGCGGCTGGAGCGGCACATGCGCACGAAAGCGGCCGCCACCAGTTCGGCGCCATGTCTTTCCAGAAGCGTGTCGACGAAGCCGCGCTCGTCATCGCTCACCGGCTGCTCGAAGGACGGATCGGCCAGGATGCGCTCGTCGTCGCGCCTGAGCACGTCGTCGGCCGAGGGCGGGCTCGCCCACGCGGCGGTCAGGCCGGCACTTTGCAGCAGGCGTTCGGTGCGCCGGCGGGCGCTGTTGGGCACGATCAGCGCGCTGACGCCTTTTCGCCCGGCGCGACCGGTACGCCCGCTGCGGTGCAGCAGCGTCTCCGGGTTGGTCGGCAGGTCGGCATGGACAACCAGTTCGAGATTGGGCAGGTCGATGCCGCGCGCCGCGACATCGGTGGCGATGCAGACTTTGGCGCGGCCGTCGCGCATCGCCTGCAGCGCATGGCTGCGTTCGTTCTGGCTGAGCTCGCCGGACAGCGCCACGACCGAGAAATTGCGGTTGTTGAAGCGCGCGGTCAAATGGTTGACGGCGGCGCGGGTGTTGCAGAACACCAGCGCGTTCTTGGCCTCGTAATAGCGCAGCACATTGATGATGGCGTTCTCGCGGTCGGCCGGGGCGACGCTCAAAGCCCGGTATTCGATGTCGAGATGCTGCTTTTCCTCGCCGGCGGCCGAGATGCGCACAGCATTGCGCTGGTAGCCCTGGGCGAGCGTGGCGATGGAGCGCGGCACGGTGGCGGAAAACATCAGGGTGCGGCGCTCGGCCGGAGCAGCGTCGAGGATGAATTCGAGATCCTCGCGAAAGCCGAGGTCGAGCATCTCGTCGGCCTCGTCGAGCACCACCGCCTTCAGCGCCGACATGTCGAGCGAGTGGCGAGTGATGTGGTCGCGCAAGCGTCCGGGCGTGCCGACGACAATATGCGCGCCGCGCTCGAGCGCGCGCCGCTCGGTGCGCATGTCCATGCCGCCGACGCAGGACGCGACCGTGGCGCCGGTCAGCTCGTAAAGCCATTCCAGTTCGCGCGTCACCTGCAGGGCAAGCTCGCGCGTCGGCGCCACGGCCAGCGCCAGCGGGGCGGCGGCGTGGGGAAAGCGCTCCGCACCGCCGAGAAGGGTCGGCGCCAAAGCGAGGCCGAAAGCGACGGTTTTGCCGGAGCCGGTCTGCGCCGAAACCAGTGCGTCGGCCTCGCCAAGCTCGGGAGCCAGAACCGCCTTCTGCACCGGCGTCAGCGCAACATAGCCGCGTTTTTCCAGCGCAGCCGCCAGCGCAGCAACAATACTATCGAAATTGGACATCTTGCTCTTTCGGAATTCGGATACTTCTGTGCCCGGCAATGGGCCTTTTGTCGGCGGGCGCTGAGACGCTCAATGAGCCGGACGGTCCCACCGTTCGTACTTCGCGCCGCCATCATTGTACAGGGCAAGCGCGGAGCTCGTTGCAATTGACTCTTTGTGCAAACCGCGTAAAAGCCGGCTCCAAACGGGACAGTATCGATGCGCGGCCTTTTGATGGCGCTCCTTGCATTCGACATCCCCAGCCACAATGTACACCATTGGGCCGGGCGCCTCGGCGCGTCACCCCGTTCCAGCAAAACCCCATTCTTGGCCAAAGAAAGTGGCAAAACCACCACCAAAACGGTGTGATTCCCTTGGCCTAACCACCCTCTCCCGGGTCCGGCCCGGGGGTTGAGGCCCGCATCGGCCGGCGGGTTTTCTCCAAAAACCGAGTGGAGAGGGACAGGAGATTTCTGATGAGTTTCAAGGTAGCGATCGTCGGCGCCACGGGCAATGTGGGCCGGGAAATGCTCAACATACTGGAAGAGCGCGGCTTTCCGGTGAGCGAAGTGGTGGCGCTGGCCTCGCGGCGCAGCCAGGGCACGGAAGTGTCGTTCGGCGACCGCACGCTGAAGGTCAGGGCGCTCGACCAATATGACTTTTCCGACACCGACATCTGCATCATGTCGGCCGGCGGCAATGTCTCCAAGGAATGGTCGCCGAAGATCGGCAAGCAGGGCTGCGTCGTCATCGATAATTCGTCGGCCTTCCGCTACGACCAGGACGTGCCGCTGATCGTGCCGGAAGTGAACCCGGACGCGATCTCGCTGTTTACCCGCAAGAACATCATCGCCAACCCGAACTGCTCGACGGCGCAGCTCGTCGTGGCGCTGAAGCCGCTGCATGATTTCGCCACCATCAAGCGCGTCGTCGTCGCCACCTACCAGTCGGTGTCGGGCGCCGGCAAGGAAGGCATGGACGAGCTGTTCACGCAGACGCGGGCCGTGTTCGTCGCCGATACCGTCGACGTCAAGAAGTTCACCAAGCGCATCGCCTTCAACGTCATTCCGCATATCGACGTCTTCCTCGACGACGGCTTCACCAAGGAAGAGTGGAAGATGGTCGCCGAGACCAAGAAGATGCTCGATCCCAAGATCAAGCTGACGGCGACGTGCGTGCGGGTGCCAGTGTTCATCGGCCATTCGGAGGCGGTCAACATCGAGTTCGAAAAGCCGATCACCGCCGACGAGGCGCGCGATATCCTGCGCGACGCGCCTGGCTGTCAGGTCTTGGACAAGCGCGAGGACGGCGGCTACATCACGCCGCTCGAATCGGCCGGCGAGGACGCCACCTTCATCTCGCGCATCCGCGAAGACTCGACCATCGACAACGGCCTGTCGATGTGGATCGTCTCCGACAATCTGCGCAAGGGCGCAGCGCTCAATGCGGTGCAGATCGCCGAGCTGCTGGTCGAGCGCGGACTGATCCAACCGAAGAAGAAGGCGGCTTAGTTTTCGCTCACGGGCCGTATCGCCGCTGCCGCGGCGGGCCCTGCGCGGGCGAGCCGGACGACCGGCGGCCCGCAGTCGCGGGCTCGGCCTTCGGCCGGGATGTTTCGCTCACGGCCGTCTCGCTGGTGCACGTGGCGGGCTCGGTTATGTTGACCCGGGTCAATCGCGCGGCACCGGACGGCCCAACCCTGTTTCCCAAATAGTCTTAAAGCGCTCCACCATCAATAAAAACAGGCGCGGAGGCAGCAGGCCGTAGTCATATCGGTCGGTGGAGCGCGGCACCGGACGAAGGTCGTAACCCGGCCACGCAAAGCGATTGCCTTCGTGAAGCATCACCCACGAGCGCTCACCGTCGAGGCCCAAGTGACGTTTGACGGCAGGCGGCAGCTCGATCGCCAATAGCGGGTCCGTCGGTGGCACGTGCGTGACAGGCACTACAGTAACGATCAGGCCATCGGCGCCGCGATCAACGGCCAGCACGACCACGCAGGGGCGATCCTTCCGACCTTCATCCTGTCCAGCTTGATGCTCATGGTGCCACAGATACGCGTAGGAGATGACGAGGCCGAGCTGCGGATCGGGAAGGGGCATGCCTTACTTGGCGTCCATCAGGGCATTGAGATGATCATGCTCTAACGACATGCGGCCGCTGGCGATGGCCTCGACTTCCTCGCGCTGTAGATCCTTCGTCGCAAACGATTGCCGGACCAGATTCTTGTAGCGCTGAAGGTCTTCGTACTCGACGGCCGAAACAAAATAGCCTGTGGGGCGGCCGTGACTCATCACGGCGACGGGCTCCCGCTGCACGATTTCGCGGTAGCGTCCGAAATTGCGGGCGAATTCGGTGGCAGGAACTTCTCGCATGGTGACTTTGTCCCAGATCGCACAATTTACGTATTTGACGTAATTTACGTGATTTACACACTCCTGTCAAACTCAGCCGTCACCGTCCGCCAGCTGTTGCAAGAGGATGAGCGCCTCTTCGGCCCGGTCGGCGGGGACAAACAGGTGATCGTGGTAAAATGCCGAGACCGGATTGACGCCCATGCCGGCGCTGGCCAGCCGCGCGGTGATGGCGGCGAGGAAACCGACGGCTTCCAGTGACGAATGGACGTTCAAGGTGATCATGCGGCTTGGAAATACGCCGTCCAGGCCGGCCGCCCTCGCTTGATCCTCGAGCACGATCAGCGTCGTGCCCTCGCGCTCGCGAAACTGCATCACCGGGTCGAGGGTGCCGGGAACCGGCACAGCGGGCGGCAAGGTGACGAAGACATGGATGCCGGCAAGCAATTGCGGCGTCATCGTCGCCAGAAGTTTCCTCAGGTCGGTCTCGCCGCTCATTGCCATTCTCCGACTGACACCTTGGAACGTGCCTAATTACCCGTGGCGAGGTTATGCCGATAGTCCCCGGTACACAGGCGACATGGCGATGTCGCTGGCGGCTGAGCTTGCATGTGTGCTGTATCGGGGCCTGGCGAGAAAAAGTTTCCAGACCGTGTCGGATCGCCGCCTTGTGATGCGTCCTTGCTTCGAACCTGGCGAACAAGGCCAGTGTCCGAAACAACGGAGGGAACACCAATGACCATTGCCCAATCGACATCCGTGTCGTCGCCTGCGCTGTGGACCGGCCGCGTGCTCAGCGCCATCATCGTGCTGTTCATGATCTTCGACGGCGTCATCAAGCTGCCGCCGCTCGATGTCGTCACGCAGACCATGGTGCCGCTTGGCTGGCCGGCCGATGCAAACGTCGCGCGCATGCTCGGCATCATAGGGCTGATCTCGACCGCACTCTACGCCTTGCCGCGCACCTCGATGCTCGGCGCCATCCTGCTCACCGCCTATCTCGGCGGCGCCATCGCCACCAATATGCGTGTTGGCAACCCGCTATTGTCGCACACGCTGTTCGGCGTCTATCTCGGCATCATCCTGTGGGGCGGCCTGTATCTGCGCGACCCAAGGGTGCGCGCACTGATCCCGTTCAGCCGGTAGGCTGGCCTCGCCAATCTGAGAAAAGTTGCTGAGAAATAGCGGCTCTGGTCTCCGACAATGGCAAAACGGCGGGCACAGGCCCGCTGTTTTCATGCATAGATTAGAGCAGTTCCCGGATATAGTCCCAGGCTTCTCGTCCAAGGCTTGCATCTGCGGCATCATTGCCGCCATGCGCATGCGATCCCGACCGCGGGGTGTTTTCACCCGGCAAAAGAATTCGATGGCCCGCATCGGGCGCCGAAACGAGGCGCGTGGTCTTTCCCGCAGCCATGCGACGTCGGACAATCGATTCGGCAAAATCCAGGGACGGCCACAGCGCATCATCGCCACCTGCAACCAACACAATCTCCGCCGAAGTCGTCTCAACGGGAATGGCGGCCTTGTTCGCCTCGTCCCCGAAGGTTTGCAAGCTGCGCTGGAAAAGTCCCCGATAGGACGCCAGACCGTCGACGTACTCAGCGCTCCAATCGGGATTGCTTGGGACAAACGGGCAAGGAACCCCCTTGAGCGTCCATGACGATCGTTCGGGCCAACTGATGCCATCGCGCCCGGGCCCGATATTTCCCCAGACGACCGATGTCGGGCTGATCGCAACCACGGCGTCTATGCGTGGATCGTGAGCCGCCGCCAGCAAGGATGCCTCGGCGCCTTTCGACGTCCCGACATAGACGATGCGCCGACATCCAAGTGCAACAAGACAGTCGGTTGCTGCGAAAAACGTTTCGAGAGGAATCTCGCATATTCCAGGAATCTGACCTTCGCCGCCAAACCACTGGAGAGCCAAGGCAGACGCACCCTCATTGGCGAACAGCCGTGCGCGCGCAATGTCGACACGGCCGCTCGACCCGCTCAATACCACGACACCGGTCGTGGCATCCGTGCATCGCAATAGCTTTCCTGCGACGCGGCCGGACAGGGTTTCTTCCGCAATTGCCTGTTCGCTCATCTGACCCAGCTGCCGGAATGCCTATCATGGTCGAACAATAGCAAAACGGCGGGCACAGGCCCGCCGTTTTGTCGATGCGATAAAGCGATGTTTACTCGGCGGTGGCGGCTTCCGCCTCGGCCGGCGCGGCCGCAGCGGCTGCAACAGCGGCGGCGGCATCTTCCTGTGCCTTCTTCAGCAGGGCGGCGCGCTCCTGCGCCTTCTTGCCGGGCTCGGCCTTCTTCGGGTTGGAGCGGGCGTCGCGCTTGGCAAGGCCGGCCTCGTCGAGGAAGCGCAGCACGCGGTCGGTCGGCTGGGCGCCGTGCGACAGCCAGTGCTTGACGCGGTCGGCGTCGACCTTGACGCGTTCGCCGTCCTTCGGCAGCAGCGGGTTCCACGAGCCGAGCGACTCGATGAAACGGCCGTCGCGCGGCGAACGGGCGTCGGCGACGACGACGTGGTAATAGGGACGCTTCTTCGAGCCCGCACGGGCCAGTCTGATCTTCAATGGCATTTCTTTTCTCCTAAAAGCTCTGATTCGTTAGTCGGTTTACGGTTTTGTCTTGTGCAAATCGTTATCCCAAAACCGCTGCGCACTTTTGGGCGATATGCACTTGTCTCAGCCGGTTCTCGTCACGCCGTTGGAAGCGGCGATCTGTTCGTGGTGTCTGATCACTTCGCGGACGACGAAGTTGAGGAATTTCTCCGCGAAATCCGGGTCGAGATGAGCGTCCTTCGCCAATTGGCGAAGACGGGCAATCTGCTGCTGCTCGCGTGCCGGATCGGCCGGTGGCAGGCCATGTTCCGCCTTCAGCACGCCGACCGCCTTGGTGCAGCGAAAGCGCTCGGCCAGCATATGGATGAGGGCGGCGTCGATGTTGTCGATCGAGGCGCGGTAGCCGGCCAGCATCGTGCGTGCGTCGGCCATGTCCTTCTCTTCGTTCATCGCGTCCTCACTTCTTCTTGCCGAGGCCAGGAAGCCCACCGCCGCCCAGGCCGGGAAGCCCCGGAAGTTTCATACCGCCGGGCAATCCGGGCAGTCCGCCGCCACCGGGCAAGCCCTTCATGCCGCCGAGGCCGGCGGCCTGCGCCTGCTTCTGCAAGGCTTCGAGCTGCTTGGGGTCCATCTTCGACAGGTCCGGCATGCCACCACCCATCATGCCGCCCGGGGCCCCCATGCCCGGCATCATGCCGCCGAGGCCCATCTTCTGGGCGAGGCCGCCCATCATGCCACGCATGAGGCCGCCGCCTTTGCCCTTGCCGCCCATCGCCTTCATCATGTCGGCCATCCCGCGATGCATCTTGAGCAGCTTGTTGATCTCGGCCGCATCGGTGCCGGAGCCGGCGGCGATGCGCTTCTTGCGCGAGTGCTTGAGAATATCGGGGTTGGCGCGCTCGGCCTTGGTCATCGACGAAATGATGGCGAGCTGGCGGCCGAACATCTTGTCGTCGAGGCCAGCGGCAGCCATCTGGTCCTTCATCTTGCCCATGCCCGGCATCATGCCCATGATGCCGCCCATGCCACCCATCTTCGACATTTGCTGAAGCTGGCTGGCAAGGTCGTTCAGGTCGAACTTGCCCGACTGCATCTTCTTGGCCATCGCCGCCGCCTGCTCGGCGTCGATGTTCTCGGCGGCCTTTTCAACGAGGCTGACGATGTCGCCCATGCCGAGGATGCGGTCGGCGATGCGCTTGGGATGGAACTCTTCAAGCCCGTCCATCTTTTCGCCGGTGCCGATCAGCTTGATCGGCTTGCCGGTGACGGCCCGCATGGAAAGGGCGGCGCCGCCGCGGCCGTCGCCATCCATGCGGGTCAAGACGAGGCCGGTAATGCCGACGCGCTCGTCGAAGCTCTTGGCCAGATTGACGGCGTCCTGGCCGGTCAGCGAATCGGCGACCAGCAGGATTTCGTGCGGCGACGACACCTTCTTGATGTCGGCCATCTCGACCATCAGCGGCTCGTCGATATGGGTGCGGCCGGCGGTGTCGAGGATGACGACGTCATGACCGCCGAGCTTGGCCGCCTGCACGGCGCGGCGCGCGATGTCGATCGGATTCTGGCCGGCGACAACAGGCAGCGTCGCCACCTTGACCTGCTCGCCGAGCTGGCGGAGCTGCTCCTGCGCGGCCGGACGCCGCGTGTCGAGCGAGGCCATCAGGACTTTCTTGTTCTGACGCTCGGAAAGCCGCTTGGCGATCTTGGCCGAGGTGGTCGTCTTGCCGGAACCCTGCAGGCCGACCATCATGATGACGACGGGCGCCGGCGCATTGAGGTCGATGGCGACGCCTTCGGCGCCGAGCATCTCGACCAGCTCGTCATGGACGATCTTGACGACCATCTGGCCGGGCTTGATCGACTTGACCACGGCGGCGCCGACGGCCTTCTCACGCACCTTGTCGGTGAAGGACCGCACCACTTCCAGCGCCACGTCCGCCTCGAGCAGCGCGCGACGCACCTCGCGCAGTGCCGCCGAGACATCCGCCTCGGACAGGGCACCGCGGCCGGTCAGGCCGTTCAGGATGGAGCCAAGGCGCTCCTGAAGCGATTCAAACATCTGTCGTCCTTCGATCTCGGTTCAGGTCCGACCCGAGAAATAATGCGTTCGCGCCGAGTGTCCAAACAAAAGCCCGTGCAAACGCAAAGCCAAAAAGCACCCGGGGGCGCTCTGCGCTGCCGGGTGTTGGCCTCCAGGATCGATTTACAGCACTCGCCTCAAAGAGGCTTCGGCGTCCTGGTCGGCTTGCTCGGAGGGATACTCGTCGCGGAATTCGTGGGCTGTAGACAGGAAATCGGCCGCAGAGTCAAGCTGCGAGCCGGATATGGCCAGTTCAGGCTCCCCTTCCCATTGTTGTGGCAGAGGTGGATCGGCGCGCGCATGACTCCGGCGTCAGGCTGTGCTATGCGCCGCGCTTCATGTCCAGCGTGATGCTGCAATCGGCCGCAAATAGCTTATATCAGTGCAACCATGACCCTTTCGCTCGATCTCACCACCGAAGGCGCCCGTGAGGCGTTGCGCGCCCGCGCCACGCCGGCCGAAAAGCCGTCGCTGGTCGGCCTGACGAGGGCTGAGCTTGGTGAAGCCCTCGTCGCATCGGGCATCGTGCCGGAGCGCCAGGCCAAGATGCGCGCCCAGCAGCTCTGGCACTGGATGTATGTGCGCGGCGTCTCCGACTTCGCCGGCATGTTCAACATCTCCAAGGATTTGCGCGCCGAGCTGGATAAGCATTTCACTGTTGCCAGACCCGAAATCGTCGAGGAGCAGATCTCCGCCGACGGCACGCGCAAATGGCTGTTCCGCTTTCCGCCGCGTGGCGCCGGCCGGCCGGTCGAGATCGAGACCGTCTACATTCCCGAGGAAGGCCGCGGCACGCTGTGCATCTCCTCGCAGGTCGGCTGCACGTTGACCTGTTCCTTCTGCCACACCGGCACGCAGAAGCTGGTGCGTAATCTGACGGCGGAAGAGATCCTGGCGCAGTTGCTCACCGCCCGCGACCGGCTTGGCGATTTCCCCGACCGCGACACGCCGGACGGCGCCATCGTGCCGGCCGAGGGCAGGAAAGTGTCCAACATCGTCATGATGGGCATGGGCGAGCCGCTCTACAATTTCGAGGCGGTGAAGAAGGCGCTGCTGATCGCCTCCGATGGCGACGGGCTTTCCCTGTCCAAGCGCCGCATCACGTTGTCGACCTCCGGTGTCGTACCCGAAATCTTTCGCACCGGCGAGGAGATCGGCGTCATGCTGGCGATCTCGCTGCACGCCACCAATGACGATCTGCGCGACCTCTTGGTGCCGATCAACAAGAAGTATCCGCTGAAAGAACTGATCGCCGCCTGCCGCGCCTACCCCGGCCTGTCGAACGCCAAGCGCATCACCTTCGAATATGTGATGCTCAAGGACGTGAACGATTCCATTGAGGACGCCAAGGCCCTGATCAAATTGCTCAAGGGCGTCCCGGCCAAGATCAATCTGATCCCGTTCAACCCGTGGCCGGGCACCAACTACCAGTGCTCGGACTGGGAGACGATCGAGAAATTCGCCGACTATATCAACAATGCTGGCTACGCCTCGCCGATACGCACGCCACGCGGCCGCGATATCCTGGCCGCCTGCGGCCAGCTCAAGTCGGAATCGGAGCGCATGCGCAAGGTCGACCGGCTTGCGCTGGAAGCGATGATGATCGCGGGGCACGGCGAGGCGTGAACCGTCTCGTCGCCTACCTCATCCGCTTCGCTGTCATCCTGATCGGCTATGGCGTCGCTTCGCTGGCGGCAAGCGCCTTCCTCAACATCATGTTCCTGGCGTCTCTTGGGCTGATGACGGACGAGACGCAACCGGCGGCGCAGGCGTCGCTGTGGTTTTCCATCCCCTTCGTCGCGCTGTTCGTCGCCTATTTCGCCTTCATGCCGGCGGCCATCGCCATCATCGTTTCCGAGATCCTCGGCAGGCGCGACTGGCTGTTCTATGCGCTGGCGGGTGCTGCGGTCGCCGCGGTTTTCCTCGGCTTCGTCCACCAGACGGCCGATGCCAATTTCGAGGTCACCAACACCAGCGTCATGCTGGCGGTGATCGGCTGCGGCATGGTCGGCGGCATCTTCTACTGGTTGAGCGCCGGGCGCTGGGCCGGAAGCTGGCGTCAGATCGGAAGCGCTATTTCGCCTGGGCCGTCAGGATCTTGAGCGCGAAGGCCGAAAACACCCCGGCAAACAGGTAGTCGACGACGCGTGTCACCCGCGGGCTGGCCTTCATCGCCGTCGAGAATCTTTCCGCTGCAAAGACCATCGGCGCCGTCACCGGGATCGACAGCACGACGAACATCGCGCCGAGGAAGAACAGTTTTCCCGGTGCGTTCGGATCGTGCGCCGAGACGAATTGCGGCAGGAAGGTCATGAAGAACAGGATGATCTTCGGGTTGAGCAAATTGACGCCGAGCCCGGCCGCCCAGCTACGGAACAGCGAAATCTGCGGGCCGCTCTTCTTCTCCGGCGAGAAGGCCGACCCCTTTGCGATGGCCTGCCACGCCAGGAAGACGAGATAGCCGGCGCCGAACAGCTTGAGCACGAAGAAGGCCATCGGCGAGGCCACGATCAGCGCCGAGACGCCGACCACCACCAGCGTCGTGTGGATCAGCGTGCCGCACAGCGCCCCGGCCATCGAGGCAAAGCCGGTGGCGCGGCCCTGGCTCAGCGTGCGCGACACGAACAGCGTCATGTCGGGCCCCGGCGTGATCGCCAGGATCACGGTGGCGATGGCGAACTGGATCAGCGTCGTGGTGTCGGGAATGAAGGACATGGCCAATCTCGTGGCAGCAAATATGGCTCGTGGCAGCAAAAGACGGCGCAGCCATACTCCAAGAGCCGTGCTCTTGCCAGCTTCTGGGAGATGCAGCATCTGGTCCAGGCACCGTTCGTCTCTTGCGCTGGCCGGAAACGCCGTGATACCTCGCCCGCGAAACCTTTCGCGCGGAACCGCTAAAATGTCCCCCAGCAAGATAAAAGACGTCAAGAAGGTCGTGCTCGCCTATTCCGGCGGCCTCGACACCTCCATCATCCTGAAATGGCTGCAGACCGAACTCGGCGCCGAAGTCGTCACCTTCACCGCCGACCTCGGCCAGGGCGGCGAACTGGAGCCGGCGCGCCGCAAGGCCGAGATGATGGGCATCAAGGATATCCGCATCGTCGATGTCCGCGAGGAGTTCGTCGCCGACTTCGTCTTCCCGATGTTCCGCGCCAACACCGTCTATGAAGGTACCTATCTGCTCGGCACCTCGATCGCGCGGCCGCTGATCTCCAAGCACCTGGTCGAGATCGCCCGGGAGACCGGCGCCGATGCCATCGCCCATGGCGCCACCGGCAAGGGCAACGACCAGGTTCGTTTCGAACTGTCGGCCTATGCGCTGAACCCCGACATCAAGGTCATCGCGCCGTGGCGCGACTGGTCGTTCAAGTCGCGCACCGATCTCATCAACTTCGCCGAGCAGCACCAGATTCCGGTGCCGAAGGACAAGAAGGGCGACGCGCCATTCTCCGTCGACGCCAACCTTCTGCACTCGTCCTCCGAGGGCAAGGTGCTGGAGGACCCGTGGACCGAGCCGCCGGAATTCGTCCACCAGCGCACCATCTCGCCGATGGACGCGCCGGACGAAGTCACCGAGATCGAGATCGAATTCCTGAAAGGCGATCCCATCGCGCTCGACGGCAAGAAACTGTCGCCGGCGACGATGCTGGCCGCGCTCAATGATCTCGGCCGCGACAACGGCATCGGCCGGCTCGACCTGGTCGAGAACCGTTTCGTCGGCATGAAATCGCGCGGCGTCTATGAAACGCCCGGCGGCACCATCCTGATATCGGCTCACCGGGCGATCGAATCGATCACGCTGGACCGGGGTGCGGCCCACCTCAAGGACGAGTTCATGCCGCGCTATGCCGAGTTGATCTACAACGGCTTCTGGTTCGCGCCCGAGCGGCTGATGCTGCAGGCGATGATCGACAAGAGCCAGGAAGACGTCGAAGGCACGGTGCGACTGAAGCTCTACAAGGGCAATGTCATCGTCACCGGCCGCAAGTCGAAGAAGACGCTCTACT
Organism: Mesorhizobium helmanticense; assembly: GCF_003034915.1. Lineage (GTDB taxonomy): Bacteria > Pseudomonadota > Alphaproteobacteria > Rhizobiales > Rhizobiaceae > Mesorhizobium > Mesorhizobium helmanticense. Next base: position 189,292 of record NZ_PZJX01000047.1, read on the forward strand.
CCGACGCGCTGGTCACCTTCGAGGACGACCGCGGCGCCTATGACCAGAAGGACGCCGAAGGCTTCATCCGCCTCAACGCGCTGAGGCTGCGCACGCTGGCGGCGCGCAACCGCAAGGGCTGAGATCCAAACAGCGGGCTGGGCGCTCTACCGATTCCGTGAAGGCTGAAAACGATCCGAGAAACCCGGCGGAGACGCCGGGTTTTATTTGTCATTTCTAATATAATCGAAATTAACCACCGCAAATGAGTTTCATTTGACCTTTCGGTGGCTTCATCTACGCTCTCTCTTGCTGGATCGGGGGTTTTTTACAATGAAAACTGGTATTTTTATTCTCTTTGCAACGGCCATCGCCTTGACGGTGTGCCCGTCGTCGGAGGCAAGCGCGAAACGCAACCCAAGCGCAAACCTGGGCGGATGTGTCACCGCTGTCCACGCATGGGGCATCACGCTCAAGCATGATATCGCCTCTTTCATGGGCGTCTCGCAGGAGCGCATGCCGGCCCTGTTCTGCGAGCGCCTTGCCGAAGGGATACGCAGCGGGCGGATCAGCTACTCCGATTTGAACAACCTGCAATTCGACCTGCCGACCGAAATCTGGATGGTCATCAAGGGCAAGTCGAAGGCTGCTACGCAAGCCCCGGCGCCTCGGACGTCCAACTTCCGTACTTGCTACCGAAATAACGGCGCCTTCCAGGTTCCCGCTTCCCAGAAATGCCCGTTGAGCGGCCACGCGCAGTTCGACCAACCGACCAAAATCGAGATGACGGGGAAATCAAAGACGGCTACCCCGGCGCCGCGGAACCCCAAATTTCGTACCTGCAGCGGTATTACCGGTACCTTCCAGATTCCCGTTTCCCGGAAATGCCCGTTGAGCGGCTACGCGAATAATTGAGAGCGATGTGCCAGGCGCTCAGCCGGGCATGGCATTTGCCACACATCAACAAAAAAGCCCGGCGCATGGCCGGGCTTTCCACTAATCAATCTGGATATCTCTATCAGTCGGCATCGATCGCCGTGGCGATGCGGGCGATGGCCTGTTGATAGACGCTCGCTGAATTCCAGCCGGCGATTGCGCCCATATTGGCCTGCGCGCTCGCGCCCGCCCGCCAGCCATGACCCTTGAGGAAGTTGGCGGTGGACGCCAACGCAGTGCTCTTGTCGCGCAGGTTTCTGCTGCCGACGCCATACTTCATGACATTGCCGGGCAGGAACTGCGTGTGGCCGATCTCGCCATGCATGGCGCCGACCGACGAGGCGCTCAACGCTCCGCGATCGACCAGCTTCAGCGCCGCAATGGCATGCGGGTAGAAGAATTCCGGGCGGCGGCAATCATAGGCAAGCGTCAAAATGGCAGAGACCGTGTTCTGGTTGCCCATGGAGGACCCGAAGCCGGTCTCCATACCCCAGATGGCGAGCAACACACCCGGCGACACGCCGTAGGTCCGTTCGATCTTGTCGAACAGCGCTGCGTTCGACTTCTTCAACGCCCGGCCCTTGGCAATGATCGCGGATCCGCCACGGCGCTTCATGAAGGCTTCCACCGAGCCGCTGAAAGCCTTGTGGATGGCGCGGTCGGCGGCGATCGTCCTTGTTGCGTAATTCGCGTTGGCCAGAGCGGCCAGACCCTTCGCGCCTACACCATTGGCCCTGGCCTCCGCCGCAAACTCCGGCTTCCAAGCATCGAAGCCGGCGCCGCTCTTGCCGCAGCTGGCCGCCGCCTGCGCGCCCGTCGCCAGTGCAAACACCGCCACTACCGTGGCCGCTGCAAACATTTTTCCCTTGGCAAGAAATGCCATGCTGTTCTCCTGATTTGCCTGAATCACGTCCCAGTTGCGAATTTGCCAGTGAAACGTGCGTTTGTCACTCTAGAGCGGCGTGCGTGCATTCGCAGGCACAAAGTACGCTCCAACACTTTGAGTCCGCGTATCATGCTTTGCGAAAGTCGACTCCGGTTTTCGGGCAGATACGGTAAGAAGTCGTTTACGCGTTTCCCGGTACCGCGCTGGCGAATGCCGCAGAACTTGCCTACGATCAAGCAATTATTGTGGCGGGGCAGAATATTCATGGAAGACGTTGACGTCGTGATCGTTGGCGCCGGTTCGGCGGGGCTTGCCGCCGCCAGGACCCTTGGCGCAGCCGGCCTTTCCTTCAAGCTGTTCGAGGCGATGAACCGCATTGGCGGCCGCGCCTGGACCAGCGACCAGCATTTCGGCGTGCCATTCGACATCGGCTGCGCCTGGCTGCACGCGGCCGACCGCAATCCCTATTTTCCCGAGGCCCAGGCGGCCGGCTGGACGCTTCACCATCACGACATGAATGTCGATCATCTCTACTATCTCCAGCGCAAGGCGAGCGAGGCCGAGGAGGCCGCGATGAAGGCTGCGGACGCCAAGCTGTTCGAGCTTTTGGCGGCGCATGAGGTCGGCGATGGCGACGACGACCGGCTTTCGGCGCTGCTCGCCAGGGGACAGGCGCCGCGTGCGGCCGCCACCTTTGCCGGGCCGATGGATTTCGGCGCCGACGAGGACGAGATCTCGATCTGCGACTTCCAGGCCGCCGCCGATCTCGATCCGAACTACTTCTCCAAGGAAGGGTTCGGCGCATTGGTCGCCCGTTTCGGGGCCGAGGTGCCGGTCGAACTGTCGACGCCGGTGCGCAAGATCCTCTGGGAGGTGCCTGGCGTGGCCTGCGTCACCGATCGCGGCACCATCCGCGCCAAGGCAGCCATCGTCACGGCTTCGCCGGCCGTGCTCGCCTTCGAGGAGATCGAATTCTCGCCGGCGCTGCCCGACACGCATTTTGGCGCCTTCTTCGACCTGCCGATGGGCATGCTGACCAAGCTGCCGGTGGAAATCCGGGGCACGAGGCTCGGGCTGGCGCCGTTCGATGACCTGCTGATCGAACGGATGGCCAGGCACGACATCTACTTCCTGTGCTTTCCCTTCGACCTCGACCTGATGGTCGGCTTCGTCGGCGGCGATTTCGCCTGGGAGATGTCGGCGGCGGGAGAGGCGGCAGGCGTCGATTTCGTCGTCGACCGGCTATGCGGCATCTTCGGCACGGATGTGCGAAAACATGTCGGACGCGCCATGATGACCAATTGGGGCGGCGAGCGCTTCGTGCGCGGCGCTTATGCGGCGGCCCGCCCCGGCCGTTCGGAGGCACGCGCCACGCTGATGCAGCCGGTGGCGGAGAAGATCTTCTTCGCCGGCGAGCACCTGGCCGGTCCGCTGATGCAGACCTGCGGCGGCGCGCGGCTGTCCGGCGAGGCGGTGGCGCGGCAGGTCGTCGCCCAGCTTGCGGCAAAATAGCCTCGGCGGGAACGGCTCGCCGATGGCGGACGTTTGGGCAACGGATCGCCCCGCACTATGTCCGTCATCTTGTCCGGTGTGCGGACCCCTGATGATTTGAGACCGACATGAAGCTTTTCGATTGCCCGCATTGCGGCCACCGCCTGTATTTCGAGAATGCCCAGTGCCTCAACTGCGCCAGCCTCGTGCTTTACGATCCGGGGCACGCGCGCTTCGCGCTGTCAGGCGCCGATGGCGTTTTCCAGTGCACCAACGCCGACGAGTGTGCCTGCAACTGGCGGGCAGAGCCGGGCCATGCCTTCTGCCGCGCCTGCATGCTGAACCAGCTGATCCCCGACCTTTCGGTCGATGGCAACCGCCAGCACTGGATCCGCGTCGAGGCGGCGAAGAAACGCGCCATCTATTCCCTGCTCGCCTTCGGCCTGCCGGTCGCGCCCAAGACCGGCCCGCTGGATGAGGCCGGTCTGGCTTTCGATTTCCTCGCCGATCCGATCGGCGGCGGACCGGGCGGCGAACGCATCCTGACTGGCCACGACAACGGCCTGATCACGCTCAACGTCGCCGAGGCGGATTCGGCTGAGCGCGAGAGGCGGCGCATCGAGATGGGCGAGAACTACCGCACCTTGCTCGGCCATTTCCGTCACGAACTCGGCCATTATTACTGGGACCGCCTGATCCGCGACGACCCGCAAAGGCTTGCCGCCTTCCGCAGCCTGTTCGGCGACGAGCGCGCCGACTACGAACAGGCCCTGAAGGCCTACTACGCCAATGGCGCCGCGCCCGACTGGCAGCAGAGCCACATCTCGGCCTATGCCACGTCCCATCCCTGGGAGGACTGGGCCGAGACATGGGCGCACCATCTGCACATCACCGATACGCTGGAAATGGTGCATGCGCTGAATTTTCCGCTCGGCCGGCTGGAAACCGTGGAAACCAACGCTCTGCCGCAGGGCGATACCGGCGGCAAGCCGCAGGCGGCGCCGGCCGAACCCGCAGCCACGCCGGAACCCTTTGAAAGGATCCTGACCCGCTGGCTGGTGCTGTCGGAGGCGTCCAACTCGATCAACCGCTGCATGGGCCTGCCCGACCTCTATCCCTTCGTCATCTCGGATCGAACGGCGCAAAAGCTGGCTTTTATCCATGACCTCCTGACCGGGGTAACGAAAGAAACCGGAATAAATCGTGAGCCGGCCGGGGCATTTTAGCCGGAACGCATGAGGGGTTTGCCTCGTTTCCGTTGGCGAGGGATTGTGAAAAACGGAGCGAAACCATGAAACGCTTACTGTTTCCTGCCATAGCCGGCGCGCTTGCCGCCATGTCGGGGACGGCCTTGGCCGACACCGCCGTTTCGGCCATTGCCGATCTCAATGTGCGCGCCGGGCCTGGCCCGCAATACCCGGTCATCGGCGTGCTCACTGCAGGCCAGTCAGCGACGCTCGACGGCTGTATCGAAAACAGCAAATGGTGCACCATCGCCGAGGCAGGTGGCCAGGGTTGGATCTATTCCGACTATGTGACCGCCGATTTCGGCGGCGACCGGGTCGTGCTGACGCGGCGTCCGGCCGATGCCGACATCACCATCGTGACGCCGCCCGCCGACAGCGACGAGTATTCCGACACCTATACCGGAGCGATCGTCGCCGGCGAGCCGATCGAGCCCATCAGACGACCGCCGGCCGAGGTGCGCACCTATGTCGACACCAACAGGCTCGATCCGGTCTATCTCGATGGCGAGGTGGTGACCGGCGCAACCTTGCCCGACAGCGTCGAACTGCGCGAGATTCCGGACTACGACTATCGCTATGTCTATGTGAACGGCCAGCCGGCGCTGGTCGATCCGGCCACGCGGCGCATCATGTACGTCGTGCGTCAATAACCAGCAGGAGCCACCGCCAAGTCGGCGGTCTCCGCAGCTTCAATTTGCGCATGACCCCGAAAATCGATTTTGATTTTCGGGGTCATGCGCTAGATCATGCGACCCGATGCGTTCGGCAAAGGAACCCGCGTGATATCAGACCCTGCCGCCTTCGAGCGCTATCGGCTTACCCCCAACGACAAGACGACCCTGCCGCGCCTGCTGTTCGGATCGGCGATCGTCATCCTGTTCTGGGTCGCGACGACCATGGTCGTGTTGCTCGGCGGCGCCTATCTTTTCGCGCTGTGGCAGGCATCGGCGGGTACGGTGCAGGACTTCATGGCGTCGCCCGCCGGGATTCTTGCCGCACTCGCCTCCTTCGCCGGCATCTGGATCGGCCTTTGGGTTGCCATGCGCTGGGTCCATCGCGAGCCGCTGACGGCGCTGCTCGGCGTGAGCCGCCATGTCTCGCGCGATGGATTCCTCAAGGGGTTAGCCGCGGTGCTGATCACCTCGGCGCTGTCCGAAATCCTGCTCTATGTGCTGCAGCCCGAGATGGCGCGGGGTGCGATCAGCTTCTCGACCTGGCTTGTCTTCCTGGTCCCGATCATCGTGCTGACCCTGCTGCAAACCTCGTCCGAGGAGGTGCTGTTTCGCGGCTATCTCTTGAGGGGCCTGGCCAGCCGGTTTCGAAACCCCTTCATCTGGGCGCTGCTGCCGGGACTGCTGTTCACCTCGATGCATTGGAGCCCAGGCTCGAGCGCCGCCATCAACGCCTGTGTGCTCGCCTCGATCGCCGCTTTCGCACTGCTGCTGACGCTGGTGGTCCATGCCACCGGCAATCTCGGCGCCGCCTTCGGCGCCCATCTCGGCAACAATCTGACCGGGTTCCTGCTGATTTCGCATCAGCAGAGCTACAATTCCTTCGCCCTGTTCAACGCCAAGCCACTCGAAGGCCCCGGCTGGACGACACTTGACGCGGTCCTTATCGCCGTGATCGGCATCGCCTGCAGCCTGCTGACGATCCTGCTGCTCCTGCATCCGCGCTCGCCGCTGAAGGTCGAGCCAGATAGACCGTGATCCCAAGAAGTGGAAACCGGTTTTTTGGATGAGGTCATGGTAACGCAAAAAACCGGCAGAGGCGGCTGATGCGCATCACACTGGCGGTTATCGGAACCATCCCCTCCAGGGGCTATGGCGGCACCCAGCGCCAGGTCGACTGGCTGGCTTCGGAATTGGCCCGCCTTGGCCATCGCGTCGTGCTGATTGCCAGTCCCGGCTCAAGCCACCCGCTTTGCGAGGTGCGGCATGCATCCTCGGAAGCGCAATACCGGGCCGCCATTCCGGCGGACACGCAGATCGTCCATTTTCACAGCTGGTTTCTCGACGTTCCCTACCCGTCCCTCAACACCGCGCATGGCTACTCCCCGCAAAAATCGAGGCCGCAGCCGAACTGGAGCTTCGTCAGCGCCAGCCATGCGCGGAACCATGGCAGGAAGACCTTCGTCTACAACGGCTTTCCGGTCGACGCCTATCGCCTGACCGCTTCGAAGAGCGACCGCCTGCTGTTCCTCGCCGCCATCGCGCGCGCCGGCAAGAACCTGAACCGCGCGGTCGATCTGGCGAAAGAATTCGATTTCCCCCTCGATATCGCCGGCGGCTCGCGCTGGACGCTTTTGACGCGCAGCCAGGTCCGGCGCGATGGTGTCTTCTTCAAGAGCCTGGGAAAGCGCTTTCGCTTCCATGGCGTCGTCAACGGTGACGAAAAGTTGCGTTTGCTCGGGCAAGCAAAGGCCTTCCTCAATCCGATCGCCTGGGAAGAGCCGTTCGGCATGGCGCCGGTCGAGGCTATGCTGTGCGGAACGCCGGTGCTGACGACGCCGCGCGGCGCCATGCCCGAGATCATCGACGACGATACAGGGCGCCTCTTCGACAGCGACGGGGAGTTCGCCGCGGCGTTTGAAGCGGTTGGCGGCCTTTCGCCGCAGCGTTGCCGGGACTCTGCCGCCGAGCGGTTCCCGATCGCCCGCAGCGCGAAGGGCTATCTCGATCTCTATCGGCGGATCCTCGACGGTGAAACGCTGCCATGAGCCGGGATCTTTTACCTTCTCTATAACAAGGGGAGATAGGGCTCTATAACAAGGCGATAGGGGGAGCCGTGCCTGTACGCAAAGCTGGCCCCTCATGTCGTGGCTGTGTTAGGTCGAACCATTCCCTGGAAGGACTGTCATGGCCGGCATATTGCGAAAATATCCCCTGCTGCGGCGCTCGCGGGCAATGTGGGGCTCGCGGCGCGTCTGGCAGCCGCGGCTGGTGTTCTGGGCCGGCGCGGTTTGCATCGGCCTGATCAGCGTGCTGTTTGCGATGCTGGCCGACCGCGCGCAGGAGCTGTTCCACATGATGACGGGCAATGACGGCGGCTGGCGCAGCTGCCTGCCGCTCGTCATCACGCCGCTTGGCTTCGTCGTCTGCGCCTGGCTGGCGCACGCCTTCTTTCCGGGTTCGCAAGGCAGCGGCATTCCGCAGGCGATCGCCGCCCGGCATCTGCGCGACGACGAGGATCGCAGCCATATTCTTTCGCTGCGGCTGGTGGTGGGCAAGATCGCGCTGACCATTGTCGGCCTGTTCTGCGGCGCCTCCATCGGACGCGAAGGCCCGACGGTGCAGGTCGGTGCGTCGCTGATGCTGCAAGTGGCGCGCTGGGGCGGCATGGCGCAGGCGCGCGGCCTGATCCTGGCCGGCTCGGCCGCCGGCATCGCGGCCGCCTTCAACACGCCGCTCGCCGGCATCGTCTTCGCCATTGAGGAGATGGGCCGCACCTACGAGGCGCGCACCAACGGGATGGTGCTGACGGCGGTGATCCTGGCGGGCCTGGCCTCGCTAGGGCTGCTCGGCAACTACACCTATTTCGGTGTCGCCAAGGAAACGATCTCATTTGCCGCCGACTGGCCGCTGGTCATTGCCTGCGGCATCATCGGCGGCGGCTTTGGCGCGCTGTTTTCGCTGCTGGCGCTGAAGGCGACACGGCGGATCCGGCGCTGGAACAGCTTGCAGCCCTTGTGGCGGGTGCTGGCCGTGGCCGCCGTCTGTGGGCTGGGGGTGGCGGCGATCGGCGTCGCCTCGGGCGGACTGACCTTCGGCACCGGTTACGCGCAGGCGCGCAGCGCGGTGGAAGGCACGCCGCTGCCATGGTTCTTCTTTGCCGAAAAATTCGCGGCCGGGCTGCTGTCGATGATTTCGGGCATTCCCGGCGGTATCTTCGCGCCGTCGCTGGCGGTTGGCGCCGGCCTCGGCAGTTCGCTCGGCCTGGTCTTCGGCGCCAGCGCGGGTGCCGCCGCCCTGCTCGGCATGGCCGGTTATTTTGCCGGCGTGGTGCAGGCGCCAATGACCGCCTTCGTCATCATCCTCGAAATGACCGGCAATCACGACAATGTCATTGCGCTGATGTGCGCCTCGATGCTGGGCTACGGCACGGCGCGCCTGATCTCGCACGAACCGCTCTATCACGCGCTGTCGCGGGTCTTCATCGCCGAGGCGATCCGGCGGCGCCGGGCGGAAGCGGCGTAGATATCCGCAGGAATGAGCGGAAAGGGGTGCAAAAAATCCGGGCTCGCGGCCCGGCCCTTCATCAAACCGGCTTTGGCAAATCGGCTTGCCTACTTACACTTGGCGATCGACGCCAACGCCGCGGAAATGCCCTTCAACGAAAAGACGTAGGTGGTGGTGTTGCCGCGGCCGGATTTCGCCGACACTTTCATGTCGGTGCCGGTCTTCATCGCGGCGATCAGCACCGGTTCCTCGGCGGCGTTCTCCACCCAGGCCGACTTGCCGCGGGTGAACATCGAGAAGCTCTTCTTGTCGATGGTGACGGTCGCCTTGGAGCCTTCCTGGAAATTGTAGCCGGCGATGAATTGCGGCTCGTAGGAGATCTGCTGTCCCGGCCGCTGGCTGACGAAGAAGAACATGTCGCCATGGTCGAGCGTCGGCGGCTGCTTGTCGGTCGGCACCGTCAAGACATAGCAGACCTTGCCGCCCGAGGCCTTGTAGCTGTAGGTGCCCCAGGCATTGTGCTGGCCGATCTTGGTCGCCGATTGCGCCAGGGCCGGCGCTGTCAAGGCCACCAGGACCAGGCTCGAAACTGTAGCAATCAATCCGCGCATCGTTTTTCCTGTATTCCAAATGGTGCGGAGGCAGATCCGCGTGGCGTCCTGCCGTCGCTTCATTTTGATTTAATCTGGGTTACCAAACGGTGAACTTCCTTTGGGAAAAGGACCCTCACCCCAGGAAACCGCCGCCATTCCCGCGCCACCGCTAGAAAAGCGGCGGACATGGTGTCCCTGGGCCGACTTGGAGGCCACGAAAGCGGCAAGAGTTTGACTTTTCACACGGCCCGCCGGCGCAGCGCCAGCTCAGCTTTCGTCGGCCATCGCCTCCCTGGCGGCCAGCCGGTGCGCGGGCGTGATATGGGCGCTGACCGCGGTGATCGCGGCGGTCAGCACGGCGATGTCGTCGGTGAAGCCGAGCCCGAAGACGAAGTCGGGGATCGCGTCCACAGGCAGCACGAAATAGCCGAGCGCGGCCAGCAATATGCCCTTGGCGCGCAGCGGCGTCTTCTTGTCCATGGCGCAGTAATAGGCGGCGACCACTTCTTCCATGAACGGGATATGCCGGGCGGCCTTCTTGGCGGTGCGCCAGAATTTGGCGCGCACTTCGCCCTCGTCGCCCGGCTTGCCGTCAAAGCCGAAGAAATCAAAACCGGTTTTTTGCGCCATCAACCTCTCCTTGCCGAACGCCGCGTGGACATAACGGGCGACCGCGAGGGAAAATGTGGTGAAACCCGAACCCCGCTGCAAGATGCCGCCGCCGATTTGAGATACTCAGCCGTATTGCGAACATCGCAATACGCGGGTCAGCCACCGAAATAGCGGTTCATCTTCTTGGCCAGCTCGATATCGAGCGCGGTGACCCCGCCGGCGTCATGCGTGTTCAGCGTGACGTTCACGGTCTTGTAGACATTCGACCAGTCGGGATGATGGTCCATCTTCTCCGCCGCGAGCGCGACGCGCGTCATGAAGGCGAAGGCCTCGGAAAAGTTCTTGAAGACGAAGCTGCGCCTGATCGAGCCGCCATCCCCAGCCAACGACCAACCGTCGAGCCCAGCCAGGGCTTCAGCGATCGCCTCTTTGCCCAGTTTTTCTCTCGCCATGTCCGTCTCCCGTGCTATCTCGACCTTTGACCTTAAACCATAGCGCCGGATCGATGAGCGCAAAGCCCATAAACTCCATTCTTTTCGTCTGCCTCGGCAATATCTGCCGGTCGCCACTCGCCGAAGGCGTGTCGCGCGCTGTGCTGGCCGAGCGCGGGCTGGACGTATTGCTCGATTCGGCCGCAACCAGCGGCTGGGAGGTCGGTTCCGCCCCCGATCCACGCTCGATCGCGATTGCGGGGCGCCATGGCATCGATATTTCCGGGCAGATGGCGCGCAAGGTGACAGCGGAGGACTTCCACCACTTCGACCTGATCCTCGGCATGGACCGTTCGAACGTCCGTGATCTCAGGGCGCTGGCGCCTACCGCCATGCGCGACCGGGTGCATCTGTTCCTCGAATTCGCGCAGGCCAAGGCGCAAGACGTGCCCGATCCGTATTATGAGGGACCGGAAGCCTTCGCCTCGGTCTATCGCATGATCCGCGAGGCGTCGGAAACGCTGGCGAGCCGGCTCGCCGCGCGCGCATCGGCGCCCGACAGCGGCCAGGCCTCCTCGACGATGTAGGGTCCGCCGCCGACCGAATCGCGCGACGACATCAGCACGAAGCGGCCGACGCGGAAGGGCAGCGTCGAAAAATTGCCGCGGGCCGACAGATATTGGGCGACGTCGAGCGGGCTCGAATTGCGCAGGCGCGCCAGCGTCACATGCGGCATGAATTTGCGCGGATCGGCCGGGATGCCGAGGCGCTGGCAGATGCGATCGATCTCGCCCTGAAGCGCAGAGAGGTCGGGCGAGGCGGAAACGCCGGCCCACACCGCATGCGGTTTCTTCTGGCCGAAGGCGCCGACGCCGGACAGCGTCAGGGCGAAAGAGGGGCGGTGGACACGGTCGAGCGCGTTGGCGATCTCGTCGGCGACATGGCCTTCGACATCGCCGATGAAGCGCAGCGTCAGATGGTAATTTTCAACGTCGATCCAGCGGGCCCCGGGCAAGCCGCCCCTGAGCAGGGACAGTGAAAGGGCGGCATCACGCGGAATTTCGAGGGCGGTAAAAAGACGTGGCATGATGAGCCTCCTGTCCTCGAATCGAACTCTGGTCCCTAGCGAATCACCGATATTCAAGCGGAGCAAGCGGTTTGTTGGTCGCAGGCCTACCAGAAAGTTTCCCTAACGGAATGCGGCGACATCATTGGAATTGCCCTTCAAGAGGCGCCCTGAGCCGTGGCGATGGCCTTTTCCACCGTCGGCAGGATGCGCTCGACCATGCGGTCGACGCCCCTGGCGTTCGGGTGCAGACCATCTTTGAGCTGGAAGGCGGGCTCGCCGGCGACGCCGTCGAGAAAGAATGGATAGAGCGGAATGCCGTATTTTTCGGCCAGTTTCGGGAAGATCGCATCGAAGCTGTTCTGGTAATCGGCGCCGAGATTGGGCGCGGCGCGCATGCCGGCCAGCAGCACGGCAATCTTGCGCTGCTTGAGCTTGGCGAGCATGTCGTCCAGATTCTTTTGCGTGATGGCGGTAGAGATGCCACGCAGCATGTCGTTGGCGCCGAGTTCGAGGATGACGAGCTTGGTCCCGTCCGGCACCGACCAGTCGAGCCGCGACAGGCCGCCGCTCGACGTATCGCCGGAAACGCCGGCATTGGCGACAGTCACATCATGGCCTTTGGCGCGAAGTGCCGCCTGCAATTTGTCGGTAAAGCCCTCGCCCGGGCCGAGGCTGAAACCCGCCATCAGGCTGTCGCCGAAGCCGACGATCTGCAAAGGCTCGGCGCGCGCCGACGAAATGGCGCCGCAAAGCGCGAGGAAAAGCATGAAGGCTGCGGCAAGGTAGTGTTTGAAAGCCATGCGGCAGGCCCCATATGACGAGGAACGGTCTTTCGACGAAGGCGATGCTCTAGCCTCCATTCTCCCATATAGGACGATTTAATTGTGACAGAAGCCGTCATCGCGCTGAAAGACGTATCGCTGACGCTCGGTGAAGGCGCATCCTCCGTCCATGTGCTGAAAGCCGTCAGCCTCGATGTGGCAAGCGGCGAGGCAACCGGCATCGTTGGGCCATCGGGTTCGGGAAAGTCGACGCTGCTGATGGTGCTTGCAGGCCTGGAAAGGGTCGATTCGGGTACGGTACGAATCGCCGGTGAGCTGCTAAACGGCAAGAGCGAGGACCAGATCGCGTCGTTTCGGGGACGAAACATCGGCATCGTGTTCCAGTCCTTCCATCTCATCCCCAACATGACGGCGCTCGAAAATGTCGCGGTGCCGCTTGAGTTGGCCGGCCATGCCGATCCATTTGGTGTGGCGGCGCGCGAGCTGGCGGCCGTCGGCCTGAGCGACCGCGTCACCCACTATCCCGGCGAATTGTCGGGTGGCGAGCAGCAGCGGGTGGCGATCGCCCGGGCGCTGGCGCCGTCGCCGCGCATCCTGATCGCCGACGAGCCGACCGGCAATCTCGACCAGTCGACGGGGCGGCAGGTCGCCGACCTTTTGTTTGCCAAGGCGGCCGAGCGCGGCATGACGCTGGTGCTGGTCACGCATGACCCGGCGTTGGCCGCGCGCTGCTCGCGCCAGGTGTCGATGCGCTCGGGCCGGATCGAGGACGCAGCCGTGCTGTCGCCAACCGCCGGCAAGGTGCCGGCCTGATGCCGCTATCGCGCACGCTGAAACTTGCTTTCCGGTTCTCGCTGCGCGAGATGCGTGGCGGTCTGTCCGGCTTCCTGATCTTCCTCGCCTGTATCGCCCTTGGCGTGGCGGCGATCGGCGGCGTCAATTCGGTGGCGCGCGCCATTACCGCCGGCGTCGCCAACCAGGGCCAGACGCTGCTTGGCGGCGACCTGCGTTTCCAGATCAACCAGCGCGCCGCGACGCAAACCGAGCAGGCTTTTCTCGACGGGCTGGGCACGGTCTCGCACAGCGCCAATATGCGCTCGATGGCGCGGCTCGAGGACGGATCCGACCAGGCGCTGGTCGAGGCCAAGGCGGTCGACGAGGCCTATCCACTCTATGGCGCGCTGGAAACCGAGCCGGCAGTGTCCAGGCAAGATCTGTTCGGCGAACGGTCCGGCGTTTTCGGCGCCGCAGCACCCGATCTGCTGTTCGAGCGGCTGCATCTGGCGATCGGCGACCGGCTGAAGCTTGGCAGCGCCACCTTCGAACTGCGCGCCAGGCTGGTCAACGAGCCGGATGCCGTGTCCGACGGCTTCGGCTTTGCGCCGCGGCTGATGGTCTCGACCGACGGGCTTGCCGCTTCCGGCCTGATCCAGCCGGGCAGCCTCGTCGAAAACGCCTACAAGATCCGGCTGCCCAGCGGCGCCAGCGAAGCTGATATCAAGGCCATCCAGGACCGGGCCGCCAAGGAATTTCCCGAGGCTGGCTGGTCGATTCGCACGCGCAGCAATGCCGCACCGGCGCTGTCCTCCAACATCGAGCGCTTCTCGCAGTTCCTGACCCTGGTCGGGCTGACGGCGCTGGTGGTCGGCGGCGTTGGCGTCGCCAATGCGGTGCGCGCCTATCTCGACGGCAAGCGTGGCGTCATCGCCACCTTCAAGAGCCTGGGGGCTTCGGGCGGTTTCGTCTTTGCCGTCTATCTCGTGCAGATCCTGATGATCGCCGGCCTCGGCATCGCGCTTGGCCTGGTGCTCGGGGCGCTGATGCCGTTCGCGGCGAGTGCTGCGCTGCAATCCGTCATTCCGGTGCCGGCGGAAGGCGGCTTCTATCCCGGCGCGCTCGGCATGGCGGCGCTGTTCGGGTTGCTGGTGACGCTGGCCTTCGCGCTGCTTCCACTCGGTCGCGCGCGTGACGTGCCGGCGACAGCGCTGTTTCGCGAAATGGGGTTCGAAGGCCGCGGTTTTCCGCGCCTGATCTATGTCGCCGCCGCGCTCGGCATTGCGCTCGCTCTGGCGGCGCTGGCCATTCTGTTTTCCGGCGATCGCCGCATCGCCTCGATCTTCGTCGGCGCCACCGTCGTTGCCTTCCTGGTGCTGCGCGTAGTCGGCGTGCTGGTGCAGTCGGCCGCCAGGAAGAGTCCGCGCGTCCGCTCGACGGCGCTCAGGCTCGCCATCGGTAACATCCATCGGCCGGGCGCGCTAACGCCGTCCGTGGTGCTGTCGCTCGGGCTGGGGCTGACACTTTTGGTGACGCTGGCGCTGATCGACGGCAATCTGCGGCGGCAGATCTCCGGCAGCCTGCCGGAGCGGGCGCCGAACTTCTTCTTCGTCGACATCCAGAACAGCGACGTCGATGCGTTTTCCGCCCTGATCGGCAAGGAGGCTCCGGCGGGAACGCTGGTCAAGGTGCCGATGCTGCGCGGCCGGGTGATGGCGCTGAACGGGGTCGATGTCGGCAAGGTCAAGGTGCCGGCGGAAGGCGCCTGGGTGCTGCGCGGCGATCGCGGGCTCACCTACGACGCCAGGCTGCCCGCCAATGCGACGCTGACCGAAGGGACATGGTGGCCGGACAATTATGCCGGCGAGCCGCTGGTTTCGTTCTCCGCCGAGGAAGGCAAGGAGATCGGGCTGAAGCTCGGCGATACCGTCACCGTCAATGTGCTAGGCCGCAATGTGACGGCCAGGATCGCCAATTTCCGCCAGGTCGAGTGGGAGACGATGGGCATCAATTTCGTCATGGTGTTCTCGCCCAACACATTTGCCGGCGCGCCGCATGGCTGGCTGGCGACGCTGACCGAGAAGAACGCGTCGGCGGCCGACGATGCCCGCCTGCTTAACGCGGTGACCCGTGCCTTCCCGGCGGTGACGACGGTCAGGGTCAAGGATGCGCTAGACGTCGTCAACCGTCTGGTCGCGCAGCTTGGCACGGCGATCCGGGCCGCGGCTGGCGTGGCGCTGATCGCCTCGGTGCTGGTGCTGGCCGGCGCGCTCGCCGCCGGCAACCGGGCCCGTATCCATGACGCGGTGGTGCTGAAGACGCTGGGCGCCACCAGGAAGACGCTGATCGCGGCCTTTTCGCTGGAATACATGCTGATCGGGCTTGCCACGGCGATCTTCGCGCTGGCGGCGGGCGGGATCGCGGCGTGGTTCGTTGTCGCACGCATCATGACGCTGCCGTCGCATTTCATGCCTGAAGTGGCGGTGGCCACGATCGTCTTTGCGCTGGCGGTCACGGTCGGTATCGGCCTTGCCGGCACGTGGCGGGTGCTCGGTCACAAGGCGGCGCCGGTACTGCGCAATCTGTGATTCGCAAGGGCCGGGCTGAGCGGTAATTGATTAAATCTCGTTCATGTAGCGCCTTGAAAGCGAATAAAACCGGTTTTTCGAGGCCTCACGAAGCATTACACCCGGTTACGGTCTTGTTCTTGTCGTCAAGAACCATCATATTTCGCGGCAGGCATGCTGGAGCCCCGCCAGCGGCGCCTTGGTCCGAATTGACCTGACACCCGACGGGGCAGAAGCAATAGAGGACTACCATGGCTGAACCCATTCGTAATTATCAGACGCGCGCCGTGCCCGGCGCCGGCGTCGACGCCTCCATCGACCAGGGCCTGCGCGCCTATATGGTCAAGGTCTACAATCTGATGGGGCTTGGCCTGCTCATCACGGGCCTGGTAGCGGTCGGTACGATCATGCTGGCCACCACTGCCGATCCGGCTTCTGCGGTTGCCACGCTGCGGAGCGGTGAGATGCTGACCTCTTTCGGCGTTGCGATCTTCGCCTCGCCGCTGAAGTGGGTGGTCATCTTCGCACCGCTGGCCGTCGTGTTTTTTATGCAGGCTCGCATGCAATCGATGAGCGTTTCGGCGCTGCAAACGACCTTCTGGGTCTTTGCCGGCCTGATTGGTTTGTCGCTGTCGTCGATCTTCCTGGTCTATACGTCCGCCAGCATCTCGCAGACCTTCTTCGCCACCGCCGCCGGATTCGGAGCGCTCTCGCTCTACGGCTATACAACCAAGCGCGACCTTTCCGGGCTTGGTTCGTTTCTCTACATGGGTCTGATAGGCCTGATCGTCGCGATGGTGATCAACATCTTCCTGGCTTCGTCGGCGATGACCTTCGCTATCTCGGCAATCGGCGTACTCATCTTCGCCGGTTTCACTGCCTACGACACCCAGAGCATCAAGGAAATGTATTACGAGGGTGACGCTACCGATGTCGCCGGCCGCAAGGCGATCATGGGCGCGCTGAAGCTCTATCTCGACTTCATCAACCTGTTCACATTCCTGCTGCAGTTCATGGGCGACCGTCGCTAAAGGCGTAGGTCGGTCCAACTGGACCAGTGAGTTTGGAAAGGGCGGCCCAACGGCCGCCCTTTTCTTTTGTGCCTGCCTTTGCTGTTATGGCAGGCAGATGAACGATTTGCATAAATTATGAGCAGTATCACGATACGGCCCGCCACGGCCGCAGACCTCGACCGAATCACGGAAATCTATGCCGACGCGGTGACTCATGGCACGGCGAGCTACGAGCTCGAGCCGCCGAGTCGCGCCGAGATGGGGAGCCGATTCGACAGCCTGAAGGCGGGCGGCTTTCCCTATCTGGTGGCGGAAAAGGACGGCGCCGTGCTCGGCTATGCCTATGCAGGCGCCTTCCGGCCACGCCCGGCGTACCGCTTTGTCGTCGAGGATTCCGTCTATGTCGCGCCCGAAGCCAAGGGTCAGGGTGTCGGGCTGAAGCTGATGCAGGGGCTGATCGACGCGGCCAAGGCGGCGGGCTTCCGCCAGGTCATCGCGGTGATCGGCGACGGCCGTCCAGACAGCGCCTCGGTGCGGCTGCATGAAAAGCTCGGCTTTCGCCATTCGGGTCGCCTGGAGGGCTCCGGCTACAAGCACGGGCGCTGGCTGGACACGGTATTCATGCAACTGTCGATCAATAACGGGGCGCTGGCTCCGCCCGATCCCAACTCGCTGCCCGAGCAGAGATTTCTAGAACAGAAACAGTGAGTTAAGCCTTGACCAGCTTCGGCTTGCCGTCGAAGACGCCAAGCACGCGGCCGAGCTCTTGGCCGCGCTTGAGGATGCGCCCGCCAGCGGCAATGACGGCGAAAGCGCCTTGCTTGCGGGCCAGCTTCGGATCCTTGACGATCTGGAACAAAGGCACCTCGCTGGCGCGGCGGAACACGGAAAACACAGCACGGTCGGCAAGATGATCGATGGCATAGTCGCGCCATTCATTGGCGGCGACCATGCGTCCGTAAAGCCTGAGAATCTGGTCCAGTTCGCGCCGGTCGAAGCGCACCGGCTGGTCGAGGCGTTCGCGTCTTGCCTCATGCAACGGGATCAATATTGCGGATGCGTCCCCATCCTCCGTCCCGCTGCCGCGATCAGTCATGCCTCGATCCTTCGAATGAATCTTTCGCCGACCAAAGTTGACGCTTTCAGCATGGAATTGCAAGGGCCGGTCGGGCAATGGCAGCGTCGGGGCCGTTTCCAAAGTGTCCAGTCACGTTTTGAAACGATCGTTGGAATTGGTGATGTTCCGCCACAATTCTGCCTTTTTTTATCCGCGCTCATGCCCCAATGTCCGACGAATTTACCGGCGTTGCCTGAGACGGTTCGGTCCGGCACCGGCTCGTAAACCCCAAGCCCCCCGCCCACGGGTCTGCGTCGGATCGAACCAACCTCGGTTTTCCCTAGGGGAAAATCAGGTGCGACGATCCCAAAACCTAAAATGACCGGCGTCAGAAGCAAGCTGGCGCCGGTTTTTTATTGGGCTGGGTGGAGCACTTTCCTTCTCCCCCGTGGGAGAAGGTGGATCGGCGCGCAGCGCCGAGACGGATGAGGGGTGTTGGACGGAGCGCAACCTCAAACTAATCTTGCGCCATGCCGCATCAGCCAGTTCCACCAGCCAAACGTCGCTTTGCCCGTTCCCTTCGGCGCGACGGAAGCGGAAGACAGGCTGTGGCAAGAGTTGCGTGACCGCAGGCTCGACGGGATAAAATTCCGGCGCCAGATGCCAGTCGGAAAATACATTGCCGATTTTGTCTGCGTCGGGTCTGGACTGATTGTCGAAATCGACGGAAGTCAGCATGCGGAATCAGAGTCTGATCGCGTCCGTGGTGCCGATCTGAAAGCGATAGGCCTTGGCGTACTGCGTTTCTGGAACGACGACGTGCTGAAGGATATAAACGGCGTTTGCGACACCATCATTGCATACGTACGGGATATGAACCTCCAGCCATGGCGGTGAGACGAACGCTGGCGCCAAGCTGGAACACCCCTCATCCGTCTCGGCGCTATCGCGCCGATCCACCTTCTCCCACAAGGGGAGAAGGAAGAGGCTGTGGTCAAGGCTTGCGGATGAAGGCGGCGCCGAGGATGGGTCCGGGCAGGCCGTCCTTGCCGACCGACTGCAGCAGCACGGCGCAGCCGCCCTTCTTCTTGGAAATCTCGCTCAGCGGCAATTCGTAGCGCTGCGCCTTGCCGTGCCACATGCCGGCGGTCTGGATGGCGGAGACGGCGTTCCAGTAGGTCATGCTGCGGCCGGTATTCTCGCCCTTGGCGATCGTGACCGTCTGCGGCGGGTCGAAATAGACGATGACGACGTGGGCGTCGCTGGGGCCGGTTCCGGCATCGCCGGTATCGATCATGACGCGGTCGCTGGTGCGGCTGACCTTGATGCCCACCCGCATGCCTTCGCCTGATTTCTCCATGCGGGCGAGCGCGCCATCGACGTCCCTGCGGCTGGCGCCGTTGACATGGCTGCGGCCATTGATGACGGCCTGCGGCGTATAGACGGACCGGCTGCCGAAAGCGCGCATATAGTCATACTGCCGCTCGGTGTTCTCCTTGCGGCTCAGCGTGTCCTGCCAGCCGAGATAGTCCCAGTAGTCGACATGATAGGCGAGCGCGACGATGTCCCCCTTGGCGGCAAGCTCGGTAAAGAACTCGTCGGCCGGCGGGCAGGAATTGCAGCCCTGGCTGGTGAAAAGCTCGACCACGCCCAAGGGCCGGTCAGACTGGAGCTTGTCGGCCTCGCCGGCAAGACCATTGCCGGCAAGCACCGAGAAGGCCAGCGCAAAGGCCGCAAGCCGCAATGGTCTTCGAGATGTCATGACCGTTCCAATTCCCGCCGGTGATGCCGGCCTTGTTCTGATTGCTGAAATATGTGGCAGAAGCGACAGTCAACGTGAAGTCACGTTGCGGTGAAATTTTGCCGTTGCAACCACCGGCAAAGCAGCCATAGGAAAGGCCTGCACTGCAAGCTAGCGACAGATTCGGGCGGCAATATCAGCATGTGGCAAACTTTCCTGACGCCGATCGACCTCTATTGCGAGCGGACCGGGCCGGAATTTTGGGCCGAACCGGTTAATGCCTTGACCAACCTTGCCTTCATCGCGGCCGGACTGTGGGGTGTTCGGGAAGTGCGGCGGCGCGGCACCGGCACCTTCGCCGAGGTGCTGGCCTGGTGGGTGGTGGCGATCGGCATCGGCTCGGCGCTGTTCCACACCTTTGCCAATCGCGGTACGATCTGGGCCGACGTGCTGCCGATCGCCGGCTTTACGCTGGCCTACACGCTGTTCAACCTGCGCCGCTTCCTCGGCATGAAATGGGGCAAGGCGATTGTCGTCTTCGTCGCCTTCTATACCGTCGCCGGGCTCATCACCTTCGCCGTGCCGGACTGGCTGCGCCAGGCCTCGAACGGCACGACCGGCTATCTGCCGCCGTTCCTGGCGCTTGCCTTCTTCGGCGCCTGGGTGGCGGCCAGCGGCAATCGCGCGGGCTGGTACAATCTTGCGGGCTCGGCGATCTTCGTGGTGTCGGTGATCTGCAGGATGATCGACCCACTGGTCTGCGGCAGCTTTCCGCTCGGCACGCATTTCCTGTGGCACATTCTCAATGCCGTGATGCTCGGCGTGCTTTTGGCGGCGACGGCGCGGTTTGGGAAGGCAGTAGGCAGTAGGCAGTAGGCCTATCCCCTACTGCCTAAGCCCTATTCCCTTGCTGCTTTAAGCCGCAAGATCGCGCAGCACGTACTGCAGAATGCCGCCGTTCTTGAAATAGTCGAGCTCGTCCAGCGTATCGATGCGGCAAATGATCGGCACATTCTTCACCGTGCCGTCGCCATAGGTGATCCTGGCGACCATTTTCTGGCGCGGCTTGATGGCGTCCAGCCCGTCGATCTCGACCAGTTCGTCACCCCTAAGATTGAGCGAGGCCCAGGAAGTGCCTTCCTCGAACACGAAGGGGATGACGCCCATGCCGACCAGGTTCGAGCGGTGGATGCGCTCGAACGACTGGGCGATGACGGCGCGGACACCCAGAAGATTGGTGCCCTTGGCGGCCCAGTCACGCGACGAGCCGTTGCCATATTCGACGCCGGCGAAGATGACCAGCGGCACGCCTTCCTTCTTGTATTCCATGGCGGCGTCGTAGATCGACGTCTCTTCCTTCGACGGATAGTGGATGGTGTAGCCGCCCTCGCGGCCATTCTCGCCCAGCATATGGTTGCGGATGCGGATGTTGGCGAAGGTGCCGCGCATCATCACCTCATGATTGCCGCGCCGCGTGCCGTACTGGTTGAAGTCGGCGACGCCGACGCCGTGGTCGGTCAGGTATTTGCCGGCCGGCGATGCTGCCTTGATGGAACCCGCCGGCGAGATGTGGTCGGTGGTGATCTTGTCGCCGAAGAGACCGAGAACGCGGGCGCCCTTGATGTCGCCGATCTTGCCGAAGCCCGAGGTCATGCCGGCGAAATAGGGCGGGTTCTGCACATAGGTCGAATTGTCGTCCCAGGCATAGGTCTGGCCTTCCGGCGCCTGGACCTTCTGCCAGTGCTCGTCACCCTTGAAGACGTCGGCATATTTGCGGGCGAACAGTTCGCGGGTGACGTTCTTCTCGATGAATTCCTGGATCTCGGCCGAGCTCGGCCAGATATCCCTGAGGTAGACCGGATTGCCGTTCTTGTCCTCGCCGAGCGGCTCGGTGGTCAGGTCCCTGGTCACGGTTCCGGCCAGCGCATGGGCGACGACCAGCGGCGGCGAGGCGAGGTAGTTGGCCTGCACGTCGGGCGAGACGCGGCCTTCGAAATTGCGGTTGCCGGAGAGTACAGCGGCAGCGATCAAACCCTTGTCGTTGATGGTCTTGGAGATCGGCGCCGGCAGCGGGCCGGAATTGCCGATGCAGGTGGTGCAGCCGAAGCCGACCAGGTTGAAGCCGATCTGGTCGAGCTCCTTCTGCAGGCCGGATTTCTCCAGATATTCGGCGACCACCTGGCTGCCTGGCGCCAGCGAGGTCTTGACCCATGGCTTCTGCTTGAGGCCGAGGCGGTTGGCGTTGCGCGCCAAGAGGCCGGCGCCGATCAGCACGCTCGGGTTCGAGGTGTTGGTGCAGGAGGTGATGGCGGCGATGACGACATCGCCATGGCCGAGATCGTACGAGGTGCCTTCGACGGCGTAGCGCTTGTCGATTTCGGCGGCCTTCTTGTATTCGGTCTCCATCGCCTTGGCGAAGCCGGCCGGAATGCCCTCCAGCGCAACGCGGCCTTCAGGCCGCTTGGGGCCTGCCATCGAGGGCACGACATCGCCGAGCTCGAGCTCTAGCAGGTCGGTGAAGACCGGGTCGGCCGAGCCGGTGTCGCGCCACATGCCTTGCGCCTTCGCGTATGCCTCGACCAGCGCGATGCGGTTCTCGTCGCGGCCGGACATGGTGAGATAGCGGATGGTTTCTGAGTCGACCGGGAAGAAGCCGCAGGTGGCGCCATATTCGGGCGCCATGTTGCCGATGGTGGCGCGGTCGGCCAGCGTCATGTTGGAGAGACCCGGACCGAAGAATTCGACGAACTTGCCGACGACGCCCTTCTTGCGCAGCATCTGGGTGACGGTCAGCACGAGGTCGGTGGCGGTGACGCCCTCCTTCAGCCTGCCGGTGAGGCGGAAGCCGATGACTTCGGGCAACAGCATGGAGACGGGCTGGCCGAGCATGGCGGCCTCGGCCTCGATGCCGCCGACGCCCCAGCCGAGAACGCCGAGGCCGTTGATCATGGTGGTGTGCGAATCGGTGCCGACGCAGGTGTCGGGATAGGCGGTGGTTTCGCCGTCCTCGCTATTGGTCCACACGACCTGGCCGAGATATTCGAGATTGACCTGATGGCAGATGCCGGTGCCGGGCGGCACGACGCGGAAGTTGCGGAAGGCCTGCTGGCCCCATTTCAGGAATTTGTAGCGCTCTTCGTTGCGCTCATATTCGAGCTCGACATTCCTGGCGAAAGCCATCGGCGTGCCGAATTCGTCGACGATGACGGAGTGGTCGATGACCAGGTCGACCGGCACCAGCGGATTGATCTTCTGCGGGTCGCCGCCGAGCGAGGCCATGGCGTCACGCATGGCGGCGAGATCGACAACGGCGGGAACGCCGGTGAAATCCTGCATCAGCACGCGGGCCGGGCGATAGGCGATCTCGACGCCGGCGGTGCCCTTGTCGGTCAGCCAGCCGGCGACCGCCTGGATGCTTTCCTTGGTGACGGAACGGCCGTCCTCGTTGCGCAAGAGGTTCTCCAGCAGCACCTTCATCGAATAGGGCAGCTGGGCGATGCCGGTCAGGCCGTTCTTCTCGGCCTCAATGAGGTCGAAATAGGCATAATCGGCGCCGCCCGCGGTCAGGGTGCGGCGGCAATTGAAACTGTCGAGGGATTTTGACACGTGCGATCCGTCCTTGTCTGTTCAGCCTGAAAGGGAACGGACGCCGATGGCATGCAATCACGCGCAAAGGTGCGGGTACGGCCATTTCCGCTGTCCGTTCCCAAGCAACCCGAGCCGTTCAAGGCGGCGCGTGCGCTGGTTCGGCGCAAATTCTGTTCCCGTGCCGACCGCTGGCACGGATGCCACGCATATAGAGAATTTCCTGGAATAGTTCTAGACAGTCGAAAGGCTATTTTGTGCGATGCGGTGCCTGCCGCGGCGCGGTGTTTTCGGGACGGGCAAGGAATGCGGCTGATCGCCGAAAATCTGGGCGGCGAACGGGGCGGCGAAACGGTGTTTTCCGGCATCGGCTTTGCTCTCGAGAAAGGCCAGGCACTGATCGTCACCGGCCCGAACGGGGTGGGCAAATCGACGCTGCTCAGGGTCATCGCCGGACTGCTGCCGGCGGCGGAAGGTCGGGTGCGGATCGAGGGCGGCCCTGAGGATTTTCCGTCGGTCGCCTCGGCCTGCCATTATCTCGGCCACCAGAATGCGATGAAGCAGGCGCTCAGCGTAACGGAAAACCTGCGCTTCTGGCGCGATTTTTCGGGCGAGGTGGCGCTGAGCGTCGAAGAGGCGCTGGAAACCGTCGGGCTTGATGGCATCGGCCATCTGCCGTTCGGGTATCTGTCGACGGGGCAGAGACGGCGCGCCGCGATCGCGAAACTGCTGGTCAGCCGGCGGCCGCTGTGGCTGCTCGACGAGCCGACGGCGGGGCTGGACAAGGCTTCGGAAGGGCGGTTTGGCGGGGTGATGACGAAGCACTGTCGGGACGGAGGGATGATTGTCGCAGCGACGCATCTGCCGCTGGGGATTGAAGGGGCGAGGGAATTGAGGATGGGGGAGGCCGTTTGATGTCAGTGCTCCACGGCGCCCCCCTCTGTCCTGCCGGACATCTCCCCCTCAAGGGGGGAGATTGGCAGCTTCGTTGCTGCGCCCATCTTTCAACGAACGAAATTGGCGAAAGCCGTGGCGACGGTCGATCTCCCCCCTTGAGGGGGAGATGTCCGGCAGGACAGAGGGGGGTGTTCAAGCGCGAGCATCTCAAAACATGCTAGCCCTCTTCCTGCGCGACATCCGCCTCTCCATCCGCGCCGGCGGCGGCGCATTGACCGGCGTCATTTTCTTCTTGGCGGTGATTGTCACCATCCCCTTCGGCGTCGGACCGGATCTCAACCTGCTGGCCCGCATCGGCCCGGCAATTCTCTGGATTTCCGCCCTGCTCGCCTGCCTGCTCGGCCTCGACCGGCTGTTCCAGGCCGATCGGGAAGACGGCTCGCTCGATCTTCTGGTGCTCGGCAACGACCGGCACATGCTGGCTCTGACGGTGCTGGTGAAATGCCTGGCGCATTGGGCGGGAAGCGTTTTGCCGCTGGTTGTCGCCGCGCCCTTGCTCGGCCTGTTCATGAACATGGCGCCGGTCGGCATTGGCGCCACGGCGCTGACGCTCTTGGTCGGCACGCCGGCTATCACCTTCATCGGCGCGGCTGGTGCGGCGGTGGCGGTGGCGTTGCCGCGCGGCGGGCTCTTGATCTCGGTGCTGGTGCTGCCGCTGATCATCCCGGTGCTGATCTTCGGCGTCTCTGCAAGCTATGGCGCGGTGGCGGACCCCGATCCGTTCCTGCAGCCTTTCCTCATTCTTGCCGCGCTGACCCTGTTTCTTGCCGTACTGGGGCCGGTGGCGGCGGCGCTGGCGCTGCGCCACGGGACGGACTAGGGCAATGGCTGCGGCGCGGCGGTCGATTGCGAAGCCGATGGCACAAGGTTAAGGGATAAGCATGTTCGAACGAGGCGAAATGCTCGGGCTGGAAAGCGCTGCGCTCGCGGAGCGGCAGGCATGAGCGTGCATGCGCTCTATGTGATGGCCGCCTATGCCATCACGGCCGTGGTTCTGGCCGGGCTGATCGGCTGGATCCTCATCGACCAGCGGGCGCGCAAACGCGATCTCGCCGAACTGGAAGCATCAGGCGTGCGACGCCGCTCCGACAAGGCCGGAAAATCATGAATACGCAAACAGAAGCGCCCGCGCGCCGTCGCCTGATCGTGCTGTTGCCGCTTCTGGTCTTCATGGCGCTGGCGGGGCTGTTCCTGTTGCAGCTTTTGTCCGGCCGCGACGTTTCGGAAGTGCCGTCGGCGCTGATCGGCCTGCCGGCGCCACAGACGAACCTGCCGGCGCTGGAGGGTGTGAACCTGCCCGGCCTCGATTCGAAAGCCTTCGCCGGCAAGGTCACGCTGGTCAATGTCTTTGCGTCATGGTGCGCGCCGTGCCGGGAAGAGCACCCGGTGCTGCTGGCGCTATCGCAGGACAAGCGCTTCACCATGGCGGCGCTGAACTACAAGGACCAGCCGGAAAATGCTCGCCGCTTCCTTGGCGATCTCGGCAATCCGTTCCAGGCGATCGGTGTCGACGAAGCGGGGCGCGGGGCGATCGACTGGGGTGTCTACGGCGTGCCGGAAACCTTCGTCATCGGCAAGGACGGCAAGATCGCCTACAAGCATGTCGGTCCGCTGACACCAGAGTCAGCGAGAGATCTTTTGCTGCCGCAGATCGAGAAAGCGCTGGCCGCACCAGGGTGATGCGGCGTTGCCTTCGGTTCGACTGAAATCAGCCGTAGATCTGCTTGTGGACCTGGTAGAGCATTTCCGAGCGGTCGGCGCGCATGTCGGCCAGATCGCGGCTGGAAAAGCTGTCGATTTCGGCGACGAGGCGGTTGTAGTGGCGGCGCTTGGCGATGCTGGCGCGAGCGCGGCTCATGAGGCTGTCGAGGATCATAGCAAGGTTCCTTCTGTGCCGCATTCTCGCGGCCGGTTGTTCCTCCCTTGATCGATACGGAGCATGACATAGTAATGGTGCATTGCAAAAAGAAGATGTTGCAATGCACCATTGCGCTGCACGCATAGCGGGTTAACGCCGCCATGGCCGTGGTTTCAACGAAGCCTCATGCCCACCGCGTTCGCGTATCAAGCTTTTTTGTCCTACAAATTGCGAAGCTGCGACGCGATCGATCTTGCCATATCGATCGCCGGCTGGCTTGATCGCGCCGGCATTTTGGATTGGATGACTGGAGGAAACATGCCCGCCGAAGACTATGAAATTCTCGATCCGCGTTTCGCGCGGCTGTTCAACGGTAATGCGAATGTCGACAGACTGTACACCGGATGCCGGTGGGCGGAAGGGCCGGCATGGTTAGCGGCCGGCCGCTATGTGGTGTGGTCCGACATCCCCAACAACCGCATGCTGCGCTACGACGAGACCGACGGCAGCGTCGGCGTGTTCCGCCACCCGTCCGGCAATTCCAACGGCAACACCGTCGACCGGCAGGGCCGGCTGGTCACCTGCGAGCATTCAGGGCGGCGCGTCAGCCGCACCGAGCATGACGGGTCGATCACCACCATCGCCGCCAAATGGCGCGGCAAGCGGTTGAATTCGCCCAACGATGCGGTGGTGAAGTCCGACGGCTCGATCTGGTTCACCGACCCGACCTACGGCATCGATACGGATTATGAGGGCGACAAGGCCGAGAGCGAGATCGGCGCCTGTCATGTCTACCGGGTCGATCCGGGCACCGGCGACGTCGAGGCGGTCATCACCGACATGGTCAGGCCCAACGGGCTCGCTTTCTCGCTCGACGAAAGCAAGCTCTATGTCGCCGACACCGGCCGCACGCACGGCGCTCAAAACCCGGCGCATATGCGGGTGTTCAATGTCGGCAAGGGCGGCAAGAAGGTTTCGGGCGAAAAGATCTTCGCCGACTGCACGGCCGGCCTGTTCGACGGTTTCCGGCTCGACGCGGACGGGCGGATCTGGACCAGCGCGGCCGATGGCATCCATTGCTACGATCCGGACGGCACGCTGATCGGCAAGGTCAAGGTGCCGGAAGTGACTGCCAATTGCGTGTTCGGCGGCAACAAGCTCAACTGCCTCTATATCGCCGGCACGACTTCGCTTTACATGGTCCGGCTGATGGTCAACGGGGCCAAGACTTATTGAGGCTACTCGAAACTCTTTTCTGGCGGCCTTTGACGGCGTTTCTGCGCTTGCCCGCAGTGCCTGCTGCACTGCGGTTTCCGGTGCGACCACCCGGTTCGCCAGAGCGAATTTCGAGTCCGCTTGCTGACGGCAGCCAACAAAATTCAAAGGGAGAACGTCATGCCATTCGTCAACATCCGCATCGTCAAGGAAGTGATCGCCGCCGACCCCGCTGGCAAGAAGGCTGACATCGCCAAAAAGGTCACGGCAGCCATCATGGACGCCACTGGCCTGACCGAGAATGACGTCTGGGTGGTGTTCGAGGAGGTCAGCGCGCGCGACTGGTACGTCGGCAAGACCGATGTCGAGACGTTGCGGAAGGGGTAGCGCGCCTCCCTTCTCCCTTGTGGGAGAAGGTGGATTGGCGCGCAGCGACAAGACGGATGAGGGGTGCTGGACGGAATGAGACGGCGGCGATTTCACGCAAATTGCCAAGCTGGAGCACCCCTCATCCGACATCGCTTCGCGATGCCACCTTCTCCCACAAGGGGAGAAGGGAAGGGCTCGCTTAACGCGAGCGGATGAAGTCGGCGAAGGCCGAGAGCGTATTGCGCATCGCCAGCACATTCGTCGGCTCTGCCAGGGTCTTCTCCACCTCCGGCGGTTTCTTGCCGAGCAGCGGAATTTCCAGCGTCACATCCTCATAAAGCGCGAAAGACATGGTGCGCATGATTTCGGTCAGCGCGGCTCGGGCAAACAGCGAGCGCGGCGAGGCGTGCACCAGCGTGGCCGGCTTGCCGACGGCTGCATCGCGCGAGACCAGCCAGTCCAGTGCGTTCTTCAGACCGCCCGGCACGCCATGCGCATATTCCGGGCAAGAGACGATGACACCGTCGGCTTTGTTGACCGCATCGATCAGCATCGTGGCCTTGGCCGGCGTCCGTTCGCCCTCGTCGTCCGGATTGAAGATCGGCAATCGGCCGAGTCCGTCATAGACCGTGACATGGCAACCGGGCGGTGCGTTTTGCGCCAGAGCCACGATCAAGGCCGAGTTGGTGGAGGCGGCCCGCAGGCTGCCGGAGATGGCGAGGATGTTCAGCAAGGGTGCGCTCTGACGTATCGTGGCCTGCGCGGACTACCACATCGTGTGTTTGTATTCCTCGTCCAGCCAGCGATCCGTCGCCTCGGCCGTATCGGCGACCGCCAGCTGGTCGCGCAGGATCTGGCCGAGCGTCGGCAGCGTCGCACGATCGTACCAGGTCTCCGGCTTCCACAGGTCGGAGCGCATGAAGGCCTTGGCGCAGTGCATGTAGGCGGCCTTCACCGACACCACGACGATGCATTGCGGCTGCTTGCCGTCGACAGCGAGGCGCTCGCGCAAGCCGGGATCGATGGTGATGCGGGCATCGCCATTGACGCGCAGCGTCTCGTTCATGCCCGGAATGAGGAACAGCAGTCCGATCGACGGGTTGAGAAGGATGTTCTCCAGCGTGTCCAGCCGGTTGTTACCGGGGCGGTCGGGGATGGCGATGGTTCGCTCGTCGAGCACGGCGGCAAAGCCCGGCTTGTCGCCTTTCGGCGTCACGTCGGCATTGCCGGCGCCGTCTGACGAGCCGATCAGCACGAAGGGGCTCTTGCCGATGAAGGAGCGGCAGTGGCCGTCCAGCGCCCGCAATTCCTTGCGGATCGAACCGTCGGTCGGTCGCGGCGTCTTGTAGATTGTCCTCAGCTCGTCACGCGTGGTGATGAACTCCATCCCCGTCTCCTCCTAGAATTGCTCTATTTGCCGGCCTTTTCCGCCTTCTCGGTCTTGTCCTCAAGCGAATGGCGCAGGATCAGCGGCATCTGGCTGAAGGTGAACAGAAGCGTGATCGGCATGATGCCCCAGACCTTGAAGGTAACCCATGCATCGGTGGAAAAATTCCGCCAGACCACTTCGTTGACAAGAGCCAGGAACAGGAAGAACAGACCCCAGCGGAAGGTGAGCTTGCGCCAGCCCTCGGCATCGAGATTGAAGGCCGAATCGAAGACATAGCCGAGCAGCGATTTGCCGAAGAACAAGCCGCCGAGCAGCACGCCGCCGAACAGCGTGTTGACGATGGTCGGCTTCATCTTGATGAAGATGTCGTCCTGCAGGTAGAGCGTCAGCGCGCCGAAGACGAGGACGACGACGCCCGACACCATCGGCATGATCGGCAGCGTGCGTGTGAGCAGCCAGGACACGATCAGCGCGATCGCGGTCGCGGCCATGAACAGGCCGGTGGCGACGAAGATCGGCCCGCCGAATTCGGCAAGGGCTGGAAATTTCTGCGTCAGCCACTCGCCGCGCGCATTGGCGAAGAAGAACACCATCAGCGGGCCGAGCTCCAGCACCAGCTTGAGCAGCGGATTGACGCCTTCCTTCTTCTGCTTTTGCGGGTCGGACGGGTCGCGTTCGAGAATGGGCGGGTTCATGGTTTCCTTCTTACACATGGTCTTGTCCAAAAAGCCTGCAACTTCTTGGGATCATGCTTTTTAGGCCACTCCAGCGATCGCCCGGGCGAATTCGCTTGCCGAGAAAGGTTCGAGGTCGTCGACCTGCTCGCCGACGCCGATGAAATAGACCGGCAATTTATGCTTTGCCGCGATCGCCACCAGAATACCGCCGCGCGCCGTGCCGTCCAGCTTGGTCATCACCAGGCCATTGACGCCGGCGACATTGCGGAAGATCTCGACCTGGTTGAGCGCGTTCTGGCCGGTGGTGGCGTCGACCGTCTGCAGCACGGTGTGCGGCGCTTCCGGGTCGAGCTTGCCCAGCACGCGCACGATCTTCTCCAGTTCCGCCATCAGCTCGGTCTTGTTCTGCAGCCGGCCGGCGGTGTCGATGATCAGCACGTCGGAGCCGGCTTCCCTGGCCCGCTCGAAGGCGTCGTAGGCGAGGCCGGCAGCGTCGGCGCCGAGTTTCGAGGCAATGACCGGCGATTTCGTCCGCTCGCCCCAGATCTTGAGCTGCTCGATCGCCGCGGCGCGGAAGGTGTCGCCGGCGGCGAGCATCACCGACAGGCCGCCATCGGTGAGCTTGGCCGCCAGCTTGCCGATGGTCGTGGTCTTGCCGGTGCCGTTGACGCCGACGACCAGGATGACATGCGGCTTGTGGGAGAGGTCGAGCTCCAGCGGCATGGCGACATGGGTCAGCACCTTCTCCACCTCGGCCGCCATGATGGCACGCACTTCAGTGTCGGAGACATCCTTGCCGTAGCGGCTGGCGGCCAGCGCATCGGTGACGCGCAGGGCGGTTTCCATACCGAGGTCGGCGCGGATCAGCACGTCCTCCAGATCCTGCAGCGTGTCCTCGTCGAGCTTCCTCTTGGTGAAGACGCCGGCGATGTTGCCGGTGAGCTCGCGGGACGAACGGGCAAGCCCGTCCTTCATGCGCTGGAACCACGAGCGCCGCTGAACCGGTTCCGGCGCCTTTTGCGGCTCCGCTTTCTGCTCGACCTTCCTGGTGACCGTCACCTTGCCAGGGACGGGGGCGGTTTTGGGTTGTGGGGCTGGCTGGGGCGCTGGTATGGCCTCCGGCTCGGGCGCGATTTCGGCACGGACCGGCTGTGTCTCCACCGGTGCCGGCTGTCGAATGGGGGGCGGGATTTCGGCCGGCGGGGCTTCGGGTTCAGGCGCGGCCGGGGACGGCTCGACGACGGGCTGCAGCACGGGTTCTGCGATGGAGGCGGGCGCTACCTCCTCCTTGAGAGGAGGTTCGAGCGTCGCCGCAGCTTCGATCTCCGGAGCAATCTCGGCGCGCAGCGGCTCCGGATCGATGGGAGCCGGCTGGCGAACGGGCGGCAAAACTTCGGCCGGAGGAATTTCGGGCGCCGGCGTCTCCGCTGGGACCTCAGCAGGCGGCGTCGGCACTTCGGCGGGCGCCGGTTCGGGCTGCGTCTCAGGGCGTGGCGGTGCGATCTCCGGCTCGGCCGGCGCGGGAGGTACTTCCTGCGGCTGCGGTTCGGGGGCAGGCTCGGGAACGACCGGCGGTGTTGGAATTTCCTCGGGCGCTGGCGGCTCGGCAGGCGTCTCGGGAGCGGGCTCCTCTATCGGCTCGGGCTCCGGCAGAGGTTCCGGTTCGGACGGAACAATCGGCTCTGGTGCTGGCGGAATGGTCGGGGTCGGCTCGGGCTTTGGCTCCTCGGGCTGCGGCTCTGCTTCCGCTTCGACTGGCGGAGCTGATGCGGGCTCGACCGACGGCGCGGCTTCTGCCTCGGGCTCGTCGCGCTTCAAAAACTCCGGAACGGTCTGCTCGGCCGCCGGCTTGAGCGCCTCCAGCGCGTCCCATTTGATCGGCGGCAGGGGGGCGGTCTCGTCGATGCGCTCCTCGACGACTTCCTTCTTGCCGAACGAAAATATCTTCTTGAAAAAACCGGCCATGCTTCAATCGTCTCAGGCGGCGCGGGCAGCGAGCGGCGCCGCGATGAGGCGAGCGCCGTCATGGCCGGCGATATCGGCCTCGACGATCTCGCCCGGCGCGCCAGCCGCGATCGCGGCTAGCGTAAACCCTTCGGTGCGGCCGAGGCCGTCGCGCTCGAGCAGGATCGACTGGCGGCTGCCGGCGAGCGACGACAAATGGCTGCTGTAGGCGGCTTCACCGGCCTGGCGCAGCCGGGCGGCGCGCTGCTTGACCACTTCGCGGCGGACCTGCGGCATGCGCGCGGCGGGCGTGCCTTCGCGCGGGCTGAATGGGAAGACGTGCAGATGCGTCAGGCCGCATTCCTCGACAATCTTTTCGGAATTCTCGAACATCGCCTCGGTCTCGGTCGGGAAACCGGCGATGATGTCGGCGCCGAAGACGATGCCGGGACGCAGTTTCCTGACATCCTCGCAGAAGCGGATCGACTGGTCTCGGCTGTGCCGGCGCTTCATCCGCTTCAGGATCATGTCGTCGCCGGATTGCAGCGACAGATGCAGATGCGGCATCAGCCGTGGCTCGGTGGCAATCGCGTCGAGCAGATCCTCATCGGCCTCGATCGAATCGATGGAGGAAAGCCGCAGGCGCTTTACGCCTTGCACCTGCTTCAGGATCGTCTTGACCAGTTTGCCAAGCTTCGGTGCGCCGGGCAGGTCGGCGCCGAAGCTTGTCATGTCGACCCCGGTCAGCACGATCTCGGCATAGCCATTGTCGCTGAGCCGCTTGACCTGCTCGACCACGGCGCCCATCGGCACCGAGCGCGAATTGCCGCGGCCGTAAGGAATGATGCAGAAGGTGCAGCGGTGGTCGCAACCGTTCTGCACCTGGACGAAGGCGCGCGCCCGGCCCTCGATGGCATCGACCATATGGCCGGCCGTCTCGCGCACCGAAAAGATGTCGTTGACGCGCGCCTTCTCCGTGTCGTTGACGCCGAAATCGGGCAGTGCGCGGTAGGAATGCGCCTTGAGCTTCTCCTCATTGCCGAGGACGAGATCGACCTCGTCCATGACGGTGAAATTCTGCGGCTCGGTCTGCGCGGCGCAGCCGGTGACGATGATGCGCGCCCCGGGATTCTCGCGGCGGGCTTTTCTGATCGACTGCCTGGCCTGGCGCACCGCCTCGCCGGTGACGGCGCAGGTGTTGAAGATGATGGCGCCGCCTTCCAGCGCACCGAGGCCGGCGCTTTCGGCCTGGCTGCGCATCACTTCGGATTCGTAGGTGTTCAGCCGGCAGCCAAAGGTGACGACCTCGATACCCTTGTTGGAGACAGCGCCCATCAGGCGGCGCTTTCGGTGTCGCGGGCCCAGGCGCCGGTCGACGGGTCGAAGCTGCCGGAAAATTCCCATTCGGCGGCACCGGTCAGGATGACGTGGTCGTCGTCGCGCCATTCGACATGCAGTTCGCCGCCGCCGGGCGTCACCAGCGTGACACTGCGTCCAGTGCGCCTGGTGCGGGCGGCAGCGACGACGGCGGCACAGGCGGCTGAGCCGCAGGCCTTGGTCAGGCCGGCGCCGCGCTCCCAGGTGCGGATGACCATGGTCCCGGGCGAAGTGACCTGCGCAATCGTGATGTTGGCGCGCTCGGGGAAGATCGGATGGTTTTCCAGCAGCGGGCCGAAGCGGTCGAGCTCGTAAGACCAGACATCGTTGTCGACCCAGAAGATGGCGTGCGGGTTGCCCATCGAAACGACCGAGGGCGAATGCAGCACCGGCGCATCGATTGGGCCGATCTGCAACTCGATCATCCGGGTGTCGCGGAACTCCTCGGCCAGCGGGATGTCCTGCCAGCCAAAACGCGGTGTGCCCATGTCGACCGAGATCGAACCGTCGTCATGTTCCCTGGCGTTGAGGATGCCGGCAACCGTCTCGAAGGTGAATGTCTTCTGGCCGGTCTCGGCGGCGAGCGCCCGGACGACGCAGCGCATGCCGTTGCCGCAAGCCTGCGCGCCGGTTCCGTCGGAATTCAAGATGTCGATGAAAAAGGCGGTGCCCGGGGTCCTGGCGTCGTGGATCGCCATGATCTGGTCGAATTTCGTGGCCGTGTCGCCATTGAGCGTAATGGCGGCAGCCGCGGTTACCCGATCGGCACGACCGCGCATATCGGCAACGATGATCTCGTTGCCGATGCCGTTCATCTTGGCGAAGGGGGCCGTGCCTGCCATTGCTCCGGTGGTTCCGCGTCGGTTAGCCGTGTCCGTTTGGCGCTATATGGCGGAAACGGGCCGGAATTACCAGTGCGGCGCGTTATCGGCGGACGTTCTCACGTCACCGCAAAAACGCCAAGTACGATCAGCAGGAAGATGAGGAGAACGATGCCGATGAGAATTCGGGCGCCGGTCGCGGCAGCCCCTGCCAGTGCCGGCATGCCGAGCAGGCTTGCCGCGGCAGCGACGATCAGAAGAATGATGATCCATTTGATCATGGAAGGCTCCCAATTGTGTCGGCGAAACAACGCGTTTCAGCGATTTGGGTTCCTTCGTTAGACCGCCGGCACGTCCCAGACTTCGCCGGGCCGCAAGGCGCGAAAGCATTCCTGTGGTAGGCCTTCGGCGTCCAGCGCCTCGGCCAGTTTCCGGGCCGGCTCGTCGATCGGCTCGTTGGTGAGCTGGAACGTGCCCCAATGGCAGCCGGCGGCATGGGCGGCGTTGCAAAGCTTCATGCCTTGCACCGCTTCTTGCGGGTTCTGGTGATGCGGCGCCATGAACCAGCGCGGCTCATAGGCGCCGATCGGCAGGATGGCGAGGCGCAAGCCGCCATGTTTCTCGGCCACCAGGCGGTAATTGGTGCCGTCGTGAAAGCCGGTGTCGCCGGCGAAATAGATCTTTCCGGCCGGAGTCTCGACGACGAAGCCGGCCCACAGCGCCATGCGCCGGTCGCGCGCGCCGCGCGCCGACCAGTGATGCACCGGCTCGACATGAACGGCGACATCATTTGCGATATCGACCCGGTCGCCCCAGTCATGCACCGACAGCCGCATGCCAGGCACGGCTTGATCGATGATGGCGTCGTTGCCGAGCGGCGTCAGCACCAGCGGGTCGTGCCTGGCCTTCAGCCGCTTCAGCGTGGTGAGGTCAAGATGGTCGTAATGATTGTGGCTGACCAGCACGAGGTCGATCGGCGGCAAATGGGAAAAGGCAATGCCTGGCGGATTGACCCGTTTCGGCCCGGCAAAGGAGAGCGGCGAGACGCGCGGCGACCAGACCGGGTCGGTCAGGATGTTCAGCCCGGCGGTCTGGATGAGCAACGACGAGTGGCCGACCATGGTCAGCCGCAGTTCGGCGCCGTCGACGCGCTCGGCCGGTCTTGCCTGATGAAACGGGCTCGGCTGGGCTGCCGGCCATTTCGAGCGGTCGCCGCCCACCTGCCATTTCAGCAGGTCGGAAAAACGGCCGGGCGGCTTGCCGTTGGGATTGAAGAACAAGGTGCCGTCGAAATGATCGCTGGGCGGGCCGCTGTAATAGCGATTGGCGGCTCTCTTTCTCGCGGCCAAGGTTTCGGCTCCGGCAGGTTCGATTTTACCAGAGATAGGGCCGAAGCCGCTTGGCGCAAGCATCTGCCTCGGCAGCCGAAACTCGACGCTCGCTACGCCCGGATGGCTTTTTGCCAGTGCCAAGCATCTCAATCGTGATAATTTAGCAACAAATCTTGCTGCAAACTGTATTTTAACCATATCGGGTTGAAATTTCGCCACCTTCTCCGTCTTGTTGCGGGTGGGATTTGTGCGGACGGCAGCCCCGGCCGGATCCGACGGAGGTTGGAATGAATTTTTCGAAAGCCGGTCTTGTGGCCGTATCGCTTGCCGCTCTCGTTGCGAGCGGCTGTTCGACCTCACGATTCTCGTCGATGGACGAGCAGCAGCCGGCGCCGCTGGAAGCCGCGCCCGCCGGCAAGGTGACCGCGAACCAGTTGCCGCCGCCGGCATCGCCCGGCACCACCGATCCGTCGAAATTTCCGACCGCGCCGACGGCGCCAAACACCCAGGTCGCCTCGCTGCCGGCGGATGGAACGGCGCCGGCCGGAGCTCCGGATCTGACTGCGGCCAGCGTCGCCGGCGTCTGGAACGCCAGCGTGTCCGGCCAGAGCTGCAAGGTGGCGACGCCACAGACCAAATTCGGCTCGGGCTACCGCGCCGGACCCTTGCATTGCCCGGCGCCGATCGATGGCATCAAGTCCTGGAGCGTCGCTGGCAAGCAGCTGACGCTTTACGATGAAAGCGGCGGCACGCTGGCGCGGCTCTATTCCTCGGGTGGAGAGAAATTCGACGGCCAGACTTCCAACGGTTTGCCGATCTCGCTTACAAGGTAAAGCAGACCCGCTCCTTTTCCTGGAATTGTCCCAGAACGACGTGACCGATGCATCTGCGTGACGGCCTCCAGACCCATGCGACCGTCCGGCAGCGCTACGACCATCTGGTTGCATCAGGCGCGATCGAGCGCGATCCGGCGCAGGAGCGCATCACGGCCGCACTCGACCGGCTGATCACCGAGATCTCGGCCAAGCGGCTGGCGCACAAGTCGAGCGCGCTGGGCTGGCTGTTCGCCCGCAAGCGCGAGACGCATGAGGCGGTCAAGGGCCTCTACATCCATGGCGGCGTCGGCCGCGGCAAGACCATGCTGATGGACATGTTCTTCGAGCTGGTGCCTGTCAGGCGCAAACGCCGCGTGCATTTCAACGACTTCATGGCCGATGTGCAGGACCGCATCCAGAAGCACCGGCAGGCGCGCAAGAATGGCGACGTCAAGGAGGACGACCCGATCCCGCCGGTGGCCCGCAAGTTGGCCGAGGAAGCCTGGGTGCTGTGCTTCGACGAATTCTCTGTCACCGACATCGCCGACGCGATGATCCTGTCCAGGCTGTTCTCGGCGCTGTTTGCCAATGGCGTGGTGCTGGTCGCCACCTCCAATGTCGCGCCTGACGATCTCTATCGCGATGGGCTGAACCGCCAGCTTTTCCTGCCGTTCATCGGCATGCTGGAACGGCACGCGCATGTGCTGGCGCTGGATGCCGACAAGGACTACCGGCTGGACAAGCTCAGCCGCATGCCGGTCTACATCACCCCTGCGGATGCGGCCGCCGATGCCGCGCTCGATGCCGCCTGGGAGGCGATGACGCATGGCAGACCGACGGCCGGGACGACGCTGACGGTGAAGGGCCGGCAGGTCGCCGTGCCGGTTGCCGCCGGCGAGGCGGCGCGCTTCTCCTTCGCCGATCTCTGCGAAAAGCCGCTCGGTGCGCGCGACTATCTCGCCATCGCAGCCCGCTTCTCGACCATCTTCATCGATCAGGTGCCGGTGCTCGGCGAAGGCCGGCGCAACGAAGCCAAGCGCTTCATCCTGTTGATCGACACACTCTACGACCATCATGTGCGGCTGGTGGTGAGCGCCGAGGCTGCGCCGCCTGATCTCTATATCGCCAAGCGCGGCAACGAAGTGTTCGAGTTCGAGCGCACCGCGTCGCGGCTGATCGAGATGCAGAGCCGCGATTGGCTGGAGGATTGGGCGGCAAGGCAGAAGGTGCGGACGTTGCCGACCGAGGGGAAGCAGGCACAGGCCTAGAGATCTAGTTTCGTCCCCCTCTTGGAGATTGGCGAAACCCGGCGCGCCGGCTTATCTCCCCCTTGCGGGT
>NZ_PZJX01000048.1 GCF_003034915.1 Mesorhizobium helmanticense
CCGTTCACGGGGAGAGATGTCCGGCAGGACAGTGAGGGGCAGCGCCAGCGGTAAGGATTGCTGTATTAAGCCTTCGTCTTGAAAATCTGGCATCTGAATCACTGCGGCAATCCCTGAACGAAAAAACCCGGCGGTTGCCCGCCGGGTTTCGATTTCAGTCAGGCCAAGCCCGTTAGAATGAGCGCTGGAAGCGGAGGAGACCGCCGACGCTGCTCTTCTTGTTGGCGTTGGTCCAGTTGGAGAAGTCGGCGTCGTCGAATTTGCCTGCATTGAGGTAATCGACTTCGGCCGTGACCGTGAAGCCGGGAACAACGTCGTAGGCGACGTTCGCCGCGATGCCGAGGTTCTTGCCCTCGTCATAGGAGGCCTGCAGGTTAAACGAGGTCTTCTCGTTGAACTTGTAGGTGCCACCACCCCACACAGCCCAGTTGCCGCTCCACTGCTTGTAGAAGCCGCGACCGCCAGTGTCGGCAAAGAAGTCCTGGTAGTTGTCGTCGCTTCCGTAACCGCCCATGATGAACAGCGACAGTTCGTTGGTCGCATTCACGTCCAAACGAACCTTGCCGGCCACTTCTTCATAGTTGCTGTCGTAGGCAACGACGCCGGTGACAGCGCCCCAGCCCTGCGTCCACTTCACGCCGCCGACGACATGCGGAACATAGCTGTCGATCGAGTAGTCGCCGTAACCTTCTTCGAGAGAGACGACCGCCGAGAAGCCGTTGCCGGCATCGAAGTAGTACTGGACGACATTGGTGTCGAAGCCGCCATAGGGAACCAGCGTATCGTTGATGACGTTGCCGGCGTAGCCGATGAACGTATCGAAGGCCGATTCGTCCTTACCGACGCGCAGGCCACCGAGCTGGATCCAGGCGAAGTTCAGCGAGACGTCCTTGTTATGGCCTTGCCAATTATCAGCGTTGTCAGCCGTCTGGTCGGAATAATCGTTGGTGTTGTTGCCGAAGTTGAAGCGGGTCTCGGTGTAGGTCTTCAAGGTGCCGAGTTCGGTTTCCTGGCCGGTCCAGGTCTTCAGCGTGAAACGGGCGTTCTTGTAGTAGGTGTCGTGGTCGCCATCGTCCATGTGGTCCGGGACGTGATTGACGCCATCGAAGGAGCCGGAATCACCC
>NZ_PZJX01000049.1 GCF_003034915.1 Mesorhizobium helmanticense
AAAAGTTAAAAAACGGGTCTGGGTATTCTTTGCTGAAGGACAGCGTTCCCTGCCCCATCCCCACTAACCGAAAAAGATGCGCACCGCGCCGCTCCTTCGAATCCGACATTACCCATGGGGCGGCGGCGTTCAACCATGATCGTACCGGCAAAAGGACTATGCAGACGCTATCCCCAGGCGTTGTTGCACAAATGACACGATTTGGCCTCACTCAGAAAGCTCCCATTAACCATCGACCCTTCCGGAGCCCTTGCAATCCGCCCGATTCCGGCGATCGCCCGACGGAATTGCGACCATTCCCTGGCCCCAATAGCCGGGGAATTGCCATGGAATCGCCGCATGGCCAAAGCGGTATTTCGGCCAAAGCCGGATTTTTCGGCGATAATGGCGCCGGCTTGTTGATTGTGCCGACGCTTTTCTTTATCCACCGGCGCAACGGAGAGGTGGCCGAGTGGTCGAAGGCGCTCCCCTGCTAAGGGAGTAGAGGTCAAAAGCTTCTCGTGGGTTCGAATCCCATCCTCTCCGCCATCCTGCTTCGCTCTTCGAGCTTCGCAGGACAAGCCCAACCCTCCGCGCGAAGCAGGACGCCCTCCGAAGCCTCGGCGAAGGAGGGGCCGCAAACCCTTGCAAACTAAGGTTGGCAGTCCCCTTTCCGTAAACAGTATACACACGGGACTTGTCGTGCGAAGCCCGCTGCGCGAAGCAGGGCGGTGGGAAGGAGGACCGGTCCGTGTGATACGTATATCTGCTGGAGAGCGAGACCTCGGAAGGTGAGCGCTATATCGGCGTGACTTCGGACCTGAAACGACGGATTGCTGACCACAATGCCGGAAAATCCAGCCACACATCCAAGTTCCTGCCATGGCGAATCGTGACCTATATGGCCTTCTCAAGCCACGCCAAGGCGACTTCATTCGAGCGGTATCTCAAATCCGGTTCGGGGCACGCTTTCGCCAACAAGCGTCTGTGGTGAACTTTTTTGCGATCACGAAAATCGGCGATTTTCCATAGAAATTACGCAATAACAATTACTTACCGCAAAAGCACACTTCGCCGAGTCCGCTGCTTCGTTCGATTCT
>NZ_PZJX01000050.1 GCF_003034915.1 Mesorhizobium helmanticense
CGGCGACGTGGGTTCGTTCGACGGTGCGACGTCCGCCGATGTTGAGGACGGCGGCAGCAACGACACCTACTTCAAGCATGCCCGCCTCTCGCTGAAGACCTGGACCGGCCAGGAAACCGAGCTCGGCACCTTGAAGACCTACACCGAGACCCGCTTCAACTTCCAGAACAACAACCGTGATGCGGGCTTCTACGGTGATGTCAATCCTGCCGGCAACGGCACCGTTTCGCTGAACTTCGCCTGGATCCAGCTCGGTGGTCTCCGCGTTGGTAAGGACGAATCGGCCTTCGATACGTTCATCGGCTACGCCGGCAACGTCATCAACGATACGCTGGTTCCTTACGGTGGTTTCGACACCAACGTCGTCCAGTACTACTTCGACGCCGGCAACGGCTTCTCGGCTGTTGTCTCTCTCGAAGAAGGCTCGGGCGGCGGCGTGGTAGATCCTATCACCGGCGCAGGCGTCTACGGCGTCGGCACGATCGACAGCTACGTTCCGCATATCGTCGGCGGCGTGAAGTGGACGCAGGGTTGGGGCGCCATCACCGGTGTCATCGCCTATGACAGCAACTATGAAGAAGTGTCCGGCAAGGTTCGTTTGGACGTGACTGTCAACGATGCAATTTCGCTGTTCATCATGGGCGGCTACGGCACCGATGACAACCTGACGGACCCGACCTATGCGTTCCCGGCCGGCGGTCGCGGCTTCTACAAGCCGTGGGATGGCAACTGGGCGTTTTGGGGTGGTGGCACCTACAAGTTCAACGAGAAGACCTCGTTCAACACCCAGATCTCTTATGACGAAGGTGAAAACCTCGGCATCGCGGCGAACATCGCCTACGATGTTGTCCCCGGCCTCACGATCACGGCCGAAGTCGACTACGTCAATGCAGGCAGCATCGACAGTACCGATGGCCTGAACCACAACTGGACCGGTATTACTGATGGCGACGACGCCATCGGCGGCATGCTCCGCTTCCAGCGCTCGTTCTAAGGGCTGGCTTTAATACAGGTGAATACCAGCCCGGGCGCTTCAACGCCCGGGCTGTTTTTGTCTCGTGACTGGACCAAGGCAAACAGAAGGAACAGGGGGTAACGGTGGCTGAATAGGTCCGTGGGATGATTTCGTGGGATCCGTCGATGGGCGGATGAAATCACGACTGCGTGATCAAAACTCTTGAAAGGGCGCTTCCAAGCGGATAGGTGTGAATCCCATCCACTCGGGGGTGTGGCGAATGATGACGACCGAAGCGATTCAAGAGGAAGAACCCTCTGATCATTTTTCGATGTTTTCTTCTCAAATCTCCAAGATAAAATACAGTTACAACAAGATACGGGAAGTAAAGTCGTACAGGGTCGGAGAGCTGTTTTCAGCATACCGGGACATACTTTGGGATGACGGGCGGCATAAATACAATGTCAGCTCGTTTATCGGCGAAATCGATGAGATTCTCCTCGGGGAGCGTTTCAGCGCTTTTGACCAGGGCACCCTGGACAATCTAATCGGCACCTTGCGCCAGCGCGGCAACAGCAACGCAACCATCAACCGAAAGATGGCTGCCCTCAGCAAACTGCTGCGCAAGGCTCATAAGATGGGAGATATCCACAGCCTGCCCGAGTTCCGCCGCCAGAAGGAGCGGGCGGGACGGATTCGTTTCCTGGAAAGGGACGAAGAGGCCAGGCTGTTCGCCGCCATCAAGAGCCGCAGCGAGGATGCCTACCGGCTCTCCGTTTTTCTCGTCGACACCGGCTGCCGTCTCGGCGAGGCACTCGGCTTGATCTGGAACGATATCCAGGAGCATCGCGTCAGTTTCTGGATCACCAAATCCGGCCGCAGCCGCACCATTCCGATGACTGAACGGGTGAAAGAGGTGATCAAACTGCCGCCCACCGAGGGCCGTCGGCCCAAGGGTCCGTTCACCAAGCTCAGCCAGGCGCAGTTTCGCGCCATCTGGAACGATGCCAAAGCCGAGGTTGGTCTTGGCGCCGACGATCAGGTGGTGCCGCACATCTTGCGTCACACCTGCGCCTCGCGTCTTGTCCAGGGCGGCATCGACATCCGGCGCGTGCAGATGTGGCTCGGCCACCAGACACTTTCGATGACCATGCGTTACGCGCATCTTGCCACCAACGATCTCGATGGTTGCGTCACCGTGCTGGAAACGCCTCGCAGCGGGGCGGCGGCTGGGAGTGCTGAAGGCTCTGTGTTTTCGTCCCCATTGATGACGGCGCCTTCCGCATCGCCGAGCAAGCAGAAGGCGGAGCCGGCGGCCGCAAAGGCACCGAGGAAAAGCTCGAAAGCCAAGTAATCCCTGGCCATTTTCTATACTGCTGTAACCACCCCAAGGCCGATCAGGTCTTGGGGTTTACTTCAACTGAACTTGAGCTCCGCTCGATCGAGAAAAGTCGCGATGGCGCCGGGCAGGCCGCCGGTCTCGAGGAAAGGCGCGTGGCCCTGGCCTTCGACCGTGATCGTCTCGATATCGCGATGCCGCTTTCGCATCTGTTCGAGCGTCTCGACCGAAAGCAGCTTTGAATTGGCGCCGCGTATGGCAAGCAGCGGTATCGCCGCCAGCGCTTCGAATTGCGGCCACAGGTCGGGAAGCGGCTGGGTGAGGTCGAGACCTGCCAGCGCCTCGATCAGTCGAGGGTCGAAATCCGGCATCAGCCCTTCCTCCGTCTCGCGGTAGAGCGCCGACACCATCCGCTCCCAATCCGCAGCGGTCAGGGCAGGAAAATCGCTGCCATGCGCATCGCGCTGGGCATTGATCGCCTCGGCACGGGTTTTCGGCTTCGGCAAGGGGTCGAGATAGGACCGGATATGAGCAAGGCCTTCAGCCTCGACCACCGGACCGATGTCGTTGAGAACAATGGCTTTCAGCACGGAAGGCTTCATCGCGCCGAGCACATGGATGATCAGCCCGCCGCGCGACGTGCCGATAAAGG
This sequence comes from Mesorhizobium helmanticense, assembly GCF_003034915.1. GTDB lineage: Bacteria > Pseudomonadota > Alphaproteobacteria > Rhizobiales > Rhizobiaceae > Mesorhizobium > Mesorhizobium helmanticense. Next base: position 2,947 of record NZ_PZJX01000050.1, read on the forward strand.
CCGCTTCCTCGATCCCCAGCGTCGTCAGCCCGGCGAGGATATCGCCGGCTTCGATGCCGACATTGTAGTGGCTGACATCGGGGTCGTAGGCCGACTGTCCGCGGCCGCGATAGTCGAAAGCGACAACCTTTCTCGCCGCCCGCCCCGACAGATGCAGCGCCAGTTCGTGGAAATCGCGGCAGTTGCGGGTCAGGCCCGGCAGGCAGACGACCGGCCAATGGCCGGAATTTGCTTCGCCGTAGATGCGGGCGTGAAGTTTCAGCCCGTCCGATGCGGCGTAGAAGAAATCGGGAAAGCCTTCGCTTGTCATGGTATTCCTTGCCTCGTCCGGGTCGTTTCCGACAGCTACAGGTGAGGACGAGACAAGCTTCCCCTTCTCCCCTTGTGGGAGAAGGTGGCCGAGCGAAGCTCGGTCGGATGAGGGGCGTTCCAGCTTGGCAACGACAGCGATCCGTCCAGCACCCCTCGACCGTCTCGGCGCTGCGCGCCGATCCACCTTCTCCCACAAGGGGAGAAGGAAAGGAATGCTTCACCCCCGCCCGTTCACCATATCTCCCACAATATCGTACTTGCCGGAAATACGCATCTTGTAGACCTCGTAATTCTCCATCACGCGCTGGACGTAACTTCTTGTTTCCGTGTAGGGAATCCGTTCGATCCAGTCGACGACGGCATCCACGTCCTTGCCGCGCGGGTCGCCGTACTTTGCCACCCACTGGGCGGCGCGGTTGGGACCGGCATTATAGCCGGCGAAGGTCAGCACATAGGAGCCGTTGAAGCGGCCGAGCTGTTCGCCGAGGAAGGCGGCGCCCAGCGTCGCATTGTAGCCGGCATCGGTGGTCAGCCGCGCCTGAGAGAAGGCCATGCCGGCCTTCTTCGCCAATTGCCTGGCGGTCCCCGGCATGAGCTGCAAGAGCCCGCGCGCGCCGGCGCTGGACACCGCGCCGATGTTGAATTCGCTTTCCTGGCGGGCGATGGCATAGGCCAGCGCCTTGCCGGAGCCGGAAATGTTGGCGGTATCGGGAATGACGCCGAGCGGATGCGACAGCGCGCCGACGTCGATGCCGCGCGCCCCGGCGATCTTGCCGACTTTCAGCGCCAGGAAATGATTGCCCTGCTTTTCCGCCATCACGGCGAGCAGCGCCAGTTCTCCCGGACTGGTCAATTGCCCGGCAAGGTCGCGGTAAAGCGTATCGGCATAGCGCTCGTAGCCTGCCTCCTGCAGCCGCTTGATGGCGCTGACGGCCTCACGGCCGGCGAAATTGCGGCGGTCTACGGCGCTGGGCGAGGGATAGGCGATGTTGAGGGCCTGCCGGCCGACACGCTCGCCGGCGAGCTGGCCGTAGAAGGTGGTGCCGTATGTGGCGGCGCGGGCGAAATAATCCTTGGCGCTGCCGGGGCCGCCGGCTTCGGCGGCGCGGCCGAGCCAGTAATAGGCGCGCGACAGCGACATCGGCCCCTGGGCGAGATCCGCGATCCGCGCAAAATGCTTGGCGGCGGTGTCGGGGTCGTTGAGGCCGCGCAGCGCATACCAGCCGGCATGGAACTCAGCTTCCGCCGCGTTTGTGGCGCTTTCGGCGGCGTGTGACGCGACGATCTTGTAAGCGGTCTTCATGTCGCCCTGGTCGACCAGCTCGCGCGACAGCACCCGGCGCTCGACCCACCACGCGTCCGGGTCGACCAGCGCGTCGCGGTCAGCGGGCGCCCGCATCACAACCGCGGCGGCGTCGGAAAACTTCTCCTGCTTGCGCAGATATTCGGCCTCGGCAAAGAGATAGCCGGCAGCGCGCTGCGCCGTCGGCACCGCCTTCAGCAGCTTGGCGGCGTTCTTGTCGCCCCTGGATACCGCCGCCCAGGCGTCGGCCAGCGGCTGGGTGCCCGACAGGGGCGCGACCCGCAGCGCCGAATTGACCCGGTCGGCATAAAACATGCGCTCCATGCGGAAACGATGGTCGGCAGCCGGGATGAGCTTGCCGAACTCCCTGATGATATTGGCTTCGTCCCTGGCTTCGAGCTTTTCAGTGCGCCAGAACGGCGAGAGCACCGAGAGCGCGGCCTTGGCGTTGCCCAGCGCCACGTAGGAGCGAACCAGGATCACCACGCCCTCTGGTGTCCGCGGCTGGCTGCCGCCAAAGGCCTGGACCACGACTTGAGGGGCGGGGTTCTCGCGGTAGAGCGCGCGCTCGCTGTTTTCGCGCAAGGCCATCGTGCCTGGCCAGGTCGGCAGCATCCTGGCGGCATCGGCAATGTCGCCGCTCGGCACCTGATCGCCACCATAGAGCGCGATCGCCCAGGCAAGGATATGCCGGTCGAGCGAATTGGCCGGCAGGCTCTCGCGCACCTGGCGCGCGCGGGCAATGTCGTTGGCCGCCAGTGCATCGAGGCCGCTCTTCAACCTGGCGATACCGGCCGATGGCAAGGAATCTGGCCTGTGTTGCAGGTTCGGCATCGGGATGGCCGACGTGACCTGCACATCGACGTTGCTGCCGACGGCCACGCCCGGCACCAGCATGGCAGCGACGCCAAGCAGAGCGAAAAGGTGAGGCCGTCCGGTCGGCATGGTTTGCGTCATTCCTGTCCTTGCACGGACCAAAAGGCACAGATGTTCTGAAGCCTAGTCGCCCGTGGTGAAGAGCACGTAAACAAAAGCTTATCGAGGTCGTTCAAATTGCGCTTGCTGGTTCTTGTTTATGCATGTCGTTATCCCCAAAATCGGTTTCCACTTTTGGGGTGACATGCATTGACGCCATGCTTGCCGCGCAACAATGTCGAGACTATGGTGCGCCGCTTCGCTTTCGGCTAGAAGGCGCGCGACAATAAATACCAAGAACCAGAAAAGTCCCAAGGAGTTGGACGACATGCTGAGAGGCTCGCTCACCGCGCTCGTGACACCGTTCGAAAAGAGCGGCCGTTTCGACGAGAAAGCCTTCCGTGCGTTCATCGAATGGCAACTCGGCGAGGGCACCACGGGCCTCGTCCCGGTTGGCACGACAGGCGAGTCGCCGACGCTGTCGCATGATGAGCATCGCCAAGTCGTCAAGGTCTGCATCGAGGTGGCCAAGGGCCGTGTTCCCGTCGTTGCAGGCGCCGGCTCCAACAACACCGAAGAGGCGGTCGGTCTGGTCCAGTATGCCGAGAAGGCCGGCGCCGACGCAGTACTCGTCGTCACGCCCTATTACAACAGGCCGACACAGCGCGGTCTCTATGCGCATTTCGCCGCCGTCGCGAAGGCGACGAAGCTACCGATCATCATCTACAACATCCCGCCGCGTTCTGTGGTCGACATGACGCCCGAGACGATGGGCCGGCTGGCCCACGACTTCAAGAATATCGTCGGCGTCAAGGACGCCACCGGCAAGGTCGAGCGGGTTTCCGAACAGCGCGCCACCTGCGGCAAGGATTTCATCCAGCTTTCGGGCGAGGATGCCTCGGCGCTCGGCTTCAATGCGCATGGCGGCGTCGGCTGCATCTCGGTGACGTCGAACGTCGCGCCCAGGCTCTGCGCCGAATTCCAGGAGGCGACGCTTTCCGGCGACAGCGCCAAGGCGCTGGACTTGCAGGACCGCCTGCTGCCGCTGCACAAGGCGATCTTCCTGGAACCCGGTGTGTCGGGCGCGAAATACGCGCTGTCGAAGCTAGGCAAGGTCGAGAATGTGCTGCGTTTGCCGCTGATGACGGTCGAGTCCTCGACCGCCGAGAAGATCGATGCGGCGATGAAGCACGCCGGCTTGATTAACTAGGGATGAGGCGCCACCTCTCCGTATCATGAATCAAGTCAGAAAAGCCGATCCCAACAACAAGACCGTTGCGGAAAACCGCAAGGCGCGGTTTTCCTATGAGGTGCTCGACACGATCGAGGCCGGCCTGGTGCTGACCGGCACCGAGGTCAAGTCGCTGCGCCAAGGGCAAGCCAACATCCAGGACAGCTACGCCTCGGTCGAAGGCGGCGAGATCTGGCTGATCAACTCCTATCTGCCCGAATATCTGCAGGCCAACCGCTTCAACCACGAGCCGCGTCGACGCCGCAAGCTGCTGCTCAACAAGCGCGAGATGGCGAAACTGTCGCAGAGTGTCGACCGCGAAGGCATGACGCTGGTGCCGCTGAAAATCTATTTCAACGACCAGGGCCGCGCCAAACTCTTGCTCGCCGTCGGCCGCGGCAAGAAGCTGCACGACAAGCGCGAGACCGAGAAACAGCGTGACTGGTCGCGTGAGAAGGGCCGGCTTCTAAAAGAGCGTGGCTAAGCTTGAAGAGCCGGATCCTCCTCTGGGGCACGGCTGGCCTGGTTTTTGCCGGTCTCGTCGCGGCCGGCGGCCTTTTCTATTTCCATACGTTCTCGCCGGACCGTGACAGATTTCCGGTCAGGGGCATCGACGTTTCCCACCATCAGGGCAAGATCGACTGGCAGCGTGTTGCCGCCGACGATGTCGCCTTCGCCGTCATCAAGGCGACCGAAGGCGGCGACCATGTCGACGATGCCTTCGCCACCAATCTGAGTGAGGCCCGCGCCGCCGGTCTTGCCGTCGGCGCCTATCATTTCTTCACCTTTTGCAGGCCGGGTGCCGATCAGGCGAGGAATTTCATCTCCATTGTGCCGCGCGATCAACCTCTGCTGCCGCCGGTGGTGGATGTCGAATTCGGCGGTAATTGCCCGCAGCGGCCGTCGCCTGAGCAGTTGCAGGCCGAGCTCTCGGCATTTCTCGGCCCGGTCGAGGCAGCGTTCGGCAAGACGGCGATCGTCTATGTGACGGACGAGGCCGCCAGGATCTATGCCGAACAGATCGCCGCCCGCCCGCACTGGCGTCGTTCGCTGGCGCTGCGGCCAAGCCACGACAACTGGATCTATTGGCAGTACCACGACAAAGGCCGCGTCGACGGCATCGTCGGCGACGTCGACCTGAATGTCCTGCAGGGCGGACCGGAGAAATTGGCCGAGCTTTTTGCCGCGACGCCTTCCGACTCTATTCCTGCAGAAACGCCGCGATCTCCTTGAACAGGTTGAGGAACATCTCTGCTGTCGAAACGCCGATTGTAGCGCGAGGGTGACTGGAATCCTGCGCTCACGCCGCGGCTTGTGACGCCTGCGGGCCGAGCATCACATTCGCATCGCCCCAGGCCTTGAGCGCTGTGATTACCGGCTCCAGGCTCCTGCCGCGCGGCGTCAGGCTGTATTCCACCTTCGGCGGCACCTCGGCATAGACTTTGCGGGCGATGAGCCTATCGGCTTCCAACTCGCGAAGCTGGTTGGTCAGCATGCGCTGTGTGCAGTTCGGAATGCGTCGGCGTATCTCGTTGAAGCGCAGCGTGCCTTCGAACAGATGGTAGAGCACGACGCCTTTCCACTTCCCGTCGATGTAGCGGAGCGTGCCCTCCACGGTGCAGCCGGGGCTGCAGTCGAATCGCTCATGGCGAATGCGCGGCATGACGGTATCCTTTTCAACACTATGTGCATTATATGTGCATTCTTGCGCTTGACGCGCATAATCCGCATCTCTGCCCTAGACATCGCTCAACAGCAATCGCGGAGATCAGAATGCGCGCCGTCGGCTATCAAATCCCAGCCCCCATCACCGATGAGTCGTCCCTCGTCGATATCGACTTGCCCAAGCCAGAGCCGAAAGGCCGTCAACTGCTGGTCGAGGTGAAGGCGATCTCGGTCAATCCGGTCGACACCAAGATCCGGAAAAGCGCCAAACCCGAAGCCGGAAGCTGGCGCGTGCTTGGTTGGGACGCTGCCGGCCGGGTGGTCGCCACGGGTCCGGATGCCAACCTGTTCAAACCCGGAGACGACGTCTTCTATTCCGGTGCGCTGGCGCCGCAAGGCACCAATGCCGAGTTCCACCTCGTCGATGAGCGCCTTGTCGGCCGCAAGCCCGGCTCGCTCGACTATGCGCCAGCGGCGGCGCTGCCGCTGACGGCAATTACCGCCTTTGAGGCGCTGTTCGATCGCCTTGACGTGAAGAAGCCGGTCGTAGGCGCCGCGAATGCCATCGTGATCATCGGCGGTGCAGGCGGTGTCGGTTCAATTGCGGTCCAGCTTGCGCGCCAGCTGACCGACCTGACCGTGATCGCCACCGCATCGAGGCCTGAAACGCGTGACTGGGTGCTTGGGCTTGGCGCCCATCACGTCGTCAATCATTCCAGGCCGCTCGCTGCAGAAGTCGCAGCCCTCGGCACCGGCGCACCGGCCTTCGTGTTCTCTACGACCAACACTGACAAACACCTGGCCGAAATCGCCGAATTGATCGCACCGCAGGGCCGTTTCGGGTTGATCGACGACCCCCAGACGCTCGACATCAATCCGTTCAAGCGCAAGAGCGTTTCGGTCCATTGGGAACTGATGTTCACCCGCTCGCTGTTCGAGACGCAGGATATGGCCGCGCAGGGCGAGCATCTGAACGAATTGGCACGGCTTGTCGACGCCGGCACTATCCGCACCACATTGAGCGAGACGTTCGGTCGTATCAATGCCGCCAATCTGAAGCGCGCCCATGCGCTGATCGAGACCGGCAAGGCCAAGGGCAAGATCGTGCTGGAAGGCTTCTGACAGCGTTCGACTCTACGCCTGCAGAAACGCCGCTATCTCCCTGAACACATTGACGAACATCGCTTCGGTCAAAACACCGGTATTGGTGTTGTAGCGTGAGCAGTGATAGCTGGAAAATAGCGCAATGCCGCCGATTTGCTGCTGTCCGCCGTGCTTGAAGGGATGGGCGGCGACACGCCCGCCCAGCGCCCGCACGGTCGACTGGTGGGCGATCGAGCCCAGCGCCAGCACGGCGCGCAGATTGGGAAACCGCGCAATCGTCGGCACCAGAAACGTCCGGCAGGTGGCGATCTCGGCGCCCACCGGCTTGTTCTCCGGCGGCACGCAGCGCACCGCATTGGTGATCGCCGTCTGGACAAGCTCCAGCCCGTCGTCGGGTCGCGCCTTGAATTCGCCGCGCGCCAGACCGTGCGCGATCAGCGTGCCGTAGAGCAGGTCGCCGGCATAGTCGCCGGTGAAGGGACGCCCGGTTCGGTTGGCGCCGCGCAGGCCGGGCGCCAGCCCGACGATCAACAGCCGCACCGCATCCTCGCCCCCGGGCGGCAGGAAAGTCGGCACCGGCGCGTTGAACCAGGATGGTTCGCGTCGCCGCCATTCGGCAATGAAATCGTGCAGCCGCGGGCAAAGCGGGCAATTGCGGTCGGGTTCTGGGGAGGCGACCAAGGAAGCGGGGGCAGTCAAGGCTGCCGCCGTCAAAAGTCGTCCTCGTCGACCTCGGCCGGCTCGGGCCGGCGCACCGGCCTTTCGGACGGATCGCGGCCCACATCGTTCTTCAGCGTCATCAGATCGATGAAATGGTCGGCCTGGCGGCGCAGATCGTCGGAGATCATCGGCGGCTGCGAGGCCATGGTCGAGACGATCGACACCTTGCGGCCGCGCCGCTGCAGCGCCTCGACCAGCGTGCGGAAATCGCCATCGCCGGAAAAGATGACATAGTGGTCGACGACATCGGCGAGCTCCAGTGCATCGACCGTCAGTTCGATGTCCATATTGCCCTTGATCTTGCGGCGGCCGGTCGAGTCGGTGAATTCCTTGGCCGGCTTGGTCACCACCTTGAAGCCATTATAGTCGAGCCAGTCGATCAGCGGCCGGATCGAGGAATATTCCTGATCCTCGACCAGCGCCGTGTAATAGTAGGCGCGCAGCAGGTAGCCGCGCTTCTGGAAGCTCGACAAAAGCTTGCGGTAATCGATGTCGAAGCCGAGCGCGCGAGACGTGGCGTAGAGATTGGCGCCGTCGATGAAAAGGGCGATTTTCTCACGAGGATCGAACATGGAAATATCCTTTTTCGAAATAAACGGTCGTCTAAATGCGTGAGTGACTATCGGTCCGCCCTTAATAAACCGGCTGACCTCTCATCGTTCGAGATAACGCCAGTTTTGCGGCAATCCAAGGGTGCGGTGCTGTACTGCAAGCAATTGTGATCGGACGCCGGATCGTCGCTGGCTGTCGGCGCCCCGAATCACGGTGTTGAATCCCGGCATTGGCCCGGCCCGGCCCCATATTGCCATGAAGCTTGTATTTTGGCGGCGTTCGGGTTATGGACCGCGCCTGTTTTCCATCAAATCCATCGCATGAAAGGGGCAATCCATGGCCCGCGTAACCGTTGAAGATTGCATCGACAAGGTCGACAACCGCTTCGAGCTGGTGCTGCTCGCCGGTCATCGTGCCCGTCAGATCAGCCAGGGCGCGCCGATCACCGTTCCTCGCGACAACGACAAGAACCCGGTCATCGCGCTGCGCGAGATCGCAGACGAGACGCTGTCGCCCGACGATCTCAAGGAAGATCTGATCCACTCGCTGCAGAAGCATGTCGAGGTCGATGAGCCGGAAGCCGACGGCGAGGCGATCGCCGACCAGACCGGCACCGCCGTTGCAGCAGCCGACGCCGACGACGCCGAGGACAACATCGCTTTCGACCGCATGACCGAGGAAGACCTGCTGGCCGGCATCGAAGGCCTGGTGCCGCCGGAAAAAAGCGACGACTATTGAGCCTTGGCATAGCTGCCGACACTTTCGTATCGGCAGTTTCGTGGCTATCTATGACATGCGCCGCATTCCTGTGCGGCGCATGATTCATTTCAGCACCGCGAGATCCCGCCCATGATGCGTCAGTATGAGCTTGTCGAGCGCGTCCAGCGCTACAAGCCTGACGTCAACGAGGCGTTGCTCAACAAGGCCTATGTCTATGCCATGCAGAAGCATGGCCACCAGAAGCGCGCCTCCGGCGATCCCTATTTCTCGCATCCGCTCGAAGTCGCCGCCATCCTCACCGAAATGCACATGGACGAGGCGACCATTGCGGTTGCCCTGCTGCACGATACGATCGAGGACACCACGGCGACGCGGGCCGAGATCGATGAGCTCTTCGGCCCGGAAATGGGCAAGCTGGTCGAGGGCCTGACCAAGCTGAAGAAGCTCGATCTCGTCTCCAAGAAGGCCGAGCAGGCGGAAAACCTGCGCAAGCTCCTGCTGGCGATCTCGGAAGATGTGCGCGTGCTTCTGGTCAAGCTTGCCGACCGTTTGCACAATATGCGTACCCTCGACCATGTGCCGGAGGCCAAGCGCCTGCGCATCGCCGAGGAGACGATGGATATCTATGCGCCGCTGGCCGGGCGCATGGGCATGCAAGGCATGCGCGAGGAGCTGGAGGAGATTGCCTTCCGTTACATCAATGCGGAAGCCTATCGCGCCGTCACGGCCCGGCTGGCAGAGATATTCGAGCGCAACAAGGGGGTGCTCTCCGAGATCGAGAAGTCGCTCTCCACGCTGTTCGACAAATATGCGATCAAGGCCGAGGTCAAGAGCCGCCAGAAAAAGCCGTGGTCGGTGTTCCGCAAGATGGAGGCCAAGGCGCTGTCTTTCGAGCAGCTCTCCGACATCTTCGGCTTCCGCGTCGTCGTCGAGACGGTCGAAGATTGCTATCGGGCGCTCGGCGCCATTCACATCACCTGGTCGATGGTGCCCGGCCGCTTCAAGGATTACATCTCGACGCCGAAGCAGAACGACTATCGTTCGATCCACACCACCATCGTCGGGCCGTCGCGCCAGCGTGTCGAGTTGCAGATCCGTACCCAGCAGATGAACAAGATCGCCGAATACGGCGTTGCCGCGCATTCGATCTACAAGGATACCGGCGGCAAGGTGAACGGAACCGTCCATGCGATCTCGAAGGAGACCAACGCCTATGCCTGGCTGCGGCGCACCATCGAGCAGCTTGCCGAAGGCGACAATCCCGAGGATTTCCTCGAAAACACCAAGCTGGAGCTTTTCCAGGACCAGGTGTTCTGCTTCACCCCCAAGGGCATGCTGATCGCGCTGCCGCGAGGCGCCACGCCGATCGACTTCGCCTACGCCGTGCACACCGATGTCGGCGACACCTGCGTCGGCGCCAAGGTCAATGGCCGCATCATGCCGCTGATGACCGAACTGAAGAACGGCGACGAGGTCGAGATCATCCGCTCCAAGGCGCAGGTACCGCCTGCGGCCTGGGAATCGGTCGTCGTCACCGGCAAGGCGCGCTCGGCGATCCGCCGTGCCACCAAGAACGCTATCCGCAAGCAGTATTCGGGTCTCGGAATCCGCATTCTCGAACGTGCCTTCGAAAGGTCCGGCAAGACCTTCACCAAGGAAAGCTTGAAGTCGGTGCTGCACCGGCTGGCGCGCAAGGACATCGAGGATGTGTTGGCCTCGGTCGGCCGTGGCGAGCTTGCCTCCACCGATGTCATGAAGGCGGTATTCCCGGACTTCAAGGACGAACGCGTGACGCTGGCAGCACCCAAGCAGCGCGAGGAGGGCTGGTCGAAGATCCGCAACGCCGCCGGCATGTTGTTCCAGATCCCCGGCCGCGCCGCACGCAAGGACAAGAACCAGCCGCGCGACGGCGCCGTGCCGATTCGCGGTGTGCGCGGCGACCTGCCGGTGCGCTTCGCGCCGGAAGGTGCCGTGCCCGGCGACCGCATCGTCGGCATCATCCAGCCGGGAACCGGCATCACCATCTACCCGATCCAGTCGCCGGCGCTGCAGGCTTTCGACGACCAGCCCGAGCGCTGGATCGATGTGCGCTGGGACATAGACGAGCGCACCAAGGAGCGGTTTCCCGCACGCGTCTCGGTCACCGCCATCAATGCGCCGGGTTCGCTGGCCGACATCGCCCAGGTCGTTGCCTCGAATGACGCCAACATCCATACCTTGTCGATGGTGCGCACGGCGCCCGATTTCACCGAAATGCTGATCGATCTCGAAGTCTGGGATTTAAAACACCTGAACCGGCTGCTGTCGCAGCTCAAGGAAAATTCGAGCGTCAGCGATGCTCGGCGCGTGAATGGCTAGACCATGATCCCGAACCGAAGGTCCGCGCAGCGAAAAGTGGGAACCGGTTTTCGGACAAAAATCATGGTCAATAAAAAAGAGGCGCAGATGAACACCGATGAAGTTCTGGGCATTTTCCGCGAAGCCGGCGCCGTTCTCGAAGGGCATTTCATCCTGACGTCGGGGTTGCGGAGCCCGGTCTTCCTGCAGAAGGCCCGCGTCTTCATGCATGCCGACAAGACCGAGCGCCTGTGCAAGGCGCTGGCCGAAAAGATCCGCGCCGCCGTGCCAGGTCCGATCGACTATGTCGTCGGTCCGGCGATCGGCGGGCTGATCCCGGCCTATGAAACCTCGCGCCATCTTGGCGCGCCGGCAATCTGGGTCGAGCGGGAAGGGGGCGAGTTCAGGCTCCGCCGCTTCGAGATCGCCAAGGGGTCGCGCGTCGTCATCGTCGAGGACATCGTCACCACCGGCCTGTCGATCCGCGAGACCATCGACTGCCTGCGTGCGCTCGGCGCCGAGGTCGTTGCCGCCGCCTGCATCATCGACCGCTCGGCCGGCAAGACCGATGTCGGTGTGCCGCTGATCGCGCTCGCCGAATATGAGGTTCCAGCCTATCCGGCCGACAGGCTGCCCCCCGAACTCGCCGCCATACCGGCCATCAAGCCCGGCAGCCGCAATATCTGATGCCGCCATGCATGAAAACAAGCACTTGAGCGCGTCGCTTGAATCTCTTCGGGAGCGGTGCGCGCCGACCGCGGCGCCGTCGTGATCGCCGGGATCGACCATTTCGTGCTGACGGTCTGTTCGGTGGACGACGCCTGTGACTTCTACCAGCGTGTGCTTGGCATGAAGCGCCACGACGAGCCGAACCGGCCGACGGCGCTGCTGTTTGGATTGCAAAAGATCAATCTGCATGAGGTCGGGCGCACCTTCGAGCCGAAGGCCAAGGCGTCGACGCCGGGTTCAGGCGATTTCTGCCTGGTCGCCGCAAGGCCGCTTGCCGAAATCTGCGCCAGCCTCGCCGCCAACAACGTTGCCATTGAAGTCGGGCCGGTCGAGCGAATCGGTGCCCGTGGTCCGATGATGTCGGTCTATTTCCGCGACCCGGACGGCAATCTGGTCGAGGTCAGCGACTACGGATTTTGATCGCTACGGATTGCCTCTGATTTCCACGGCGCCTGTGCCTCCTCAAATCCGCCGCGATTGTACCATCCTCGAAGCGGCGAAACACCGGCGCAGACAACGCCGGTACAGACAAGGGGCTACATGCAACTTCGGTTGTTCGGCGGACGCTGTATCGCTATATCAAAGTCGTTGTTGCCTTTCGATGACCGCAAAGCGCAAGATGTGGACGTCGAGCCCTTGGCCCGCGATGGTCGAGCGTAGTGAACCGGGAACTGGAACAGAGTGCTTTTTCGACGCCGCAAGCCTGATGGTGTTTTCGATCGCGTGCGTACCTATCTGTGGCCGCGCCGCTCGTTTTCGCGCTCGCTGCGGTATTTTTCCAAGCGCATCCTGCGGCTGAAAGCCACTCCGCATGCCGTGGCGGCCGGCGTCGCGGCGGGCGTTTTCGCCTCGTTCTTTCCGCTCGGCTTTCACTTCATCATCGCCTTTGCAGTCTCATGGGTGATAGCAGGCAATCTGGTGGCGGCGGCACTCGGTACCGCACTTGGCAATCCGCTGACCTTCCCGCTGTTGTGGGGCGCTTCCTGGGAGACCGGCAAGCTGATCCTGCACGAGCGCCTGCCGGCGCATGGGCCGCCCGCGCATCTCGGCGACATGCTGCACAACCTTGCCTTTTCGCAATTGTGGGGACCGATACTGAAGCCGATGACGATCGGCGCGGTGCCGCTTGGCCTGATCTTCGGGCTTATATTCTACGGCATCACGCGCTGGGGCATGGCCACCTTCCGCGAGCAGCGGCGCAAGCGCCTGGCCGACAGAGCCGGCAGGACCGGGCGGGAAGTTCCCGCGGAATGATCATCGGCATCGGCAGCGACCTGATCGATATCAGACGCATCGAAAAATCGCTGGAACGCCATGGCCAGCGCTTCATCCAGCGCATCTACACCGCGGTTGAACAGGCCCGTTCCGAAAACCGCGGCGCCCGCGCTGCCTCCTATGCCAAGCGCTTCGCCGCCAAGGAGGCCTGCGCCAAGGCGCTGGGCAGCGGCATCGCGCAAGGCGTGTTCTGGCGCGACATGGGCGTCGTCAACCTGGCCAGTGGCAAGCCGACCATGGCGCTGACCGGCGGGGCTGCCGATCGGCTGGCCAAAATCCTGCCTGCGGGGCACACAGCGGCAATCCACCTCACCATCACCGACGAATTTCCGCTTGCTCAAGCCTTTGTGATCATCGAGGCGTTGCCGGTCGAACAAGCGCCACATTGATTGCATCTGACCACCGGCATGACGTTGCCCAGCGCGCGCCGAGACTCTATACCAACCAACGCACAATCGAGGACGACATGAGCGTGGCTGAAAAATCCCAGAAGAAATCCGGCGGGCTTGGCGAAACCGTCAGCGTCATCGTCCAGGCGCTTTTGCTCGCGCTTGTCATCCGCACGCTCCTGTTCCAGCCGTTCTCGATCCCCTCCGGGTCGATGCGGCCGACCTTGCTCGAGGGGGACTATCTCTTCGTCACCAAATGGTCCTACGGCTTTTCCCGGTATTCGCTGCCGTTCGGGCCGAACATCTTTTCTGGCCGCATCTGGGGCGCCGAGCCGAAGCGCGGCGACGTGGTGGTGTTCAAGTTCCCGCCGGACCCTTCCATCGACTACATCAAGCGCGTCGTCGGCCTGCCGGGCGACAAGATCCAGGTCAAGGACGGCCAGCTCTTCATCAATGGCGTCGGCGTGCCGCGCCAGAAGGTCGGCCAGATCGACAATCGCGACATCACCGAGGAGAACGGACCGGTCGACGTCTATCGCGAGACCCTGCCGAACGGCGTCAGCTATGACACGCTCGACCTGACGCCGAATTCGATCGGCGACAACACCCGTGTATTTGACGTGCCGCCCGGTCACTATTTCATGATGGGCGACAACCGCGACAACTCCGCCGACAGCCGCTTCACTGTCGGTTTCGTGCCGGACGAGAATTTGGTCGGCCGCGCCAACCTCATCTTCTTCTCGATCGCCGGCGGCGCCAGCCCGCTCGAAATCTGGAAGTGGCCGTCGCAGATGCGGGCGTCGCGCCTGTTCCACTTCGTCAACTGATGGCTTTGAAACGCCCGACTGGCGAAACATTGGCTGGTGTTGTCGAGGCCAGGACAGGGCATGCATTCAGGGACATGCGGCTGCTCGAGACTGCGCTGACCCATTCCAGCGCGGTCAAGGCGGTCAGGAACAATGAGCGTCTCGAGTTTCTCGGCGATCGGGTGCTTGGCCTCATCGTCGCCGATATGCTTTTCCAGCAGTTTCCCGACGCTCCTGAAGGAGAAATCGCACCGCGCTTCAACGCACTGGTCGATTCGCGCACATGCTCCGACATCGGCATTGAAATGGAGCTGGAAGATCTGGTTCGCGCCGACGCTGCCTTGAAGTCGCGGTCGCGGGGCTCGGGCGGCAATTATCTCGCCGATGCGGTCGAAGCCCTGATTGCGGCGATTTACGTCGATGGCGGCATCGATGCTGCTCGACGTTTCGTCATGCGTTACTGGGAGCCGCGCTCCAGCATGGTGGTCGTCAAGCCACCCAATCCCAAATCCGAATTGCAGGAATGGGTTGCCAAGACCAGCGATGCCCGTCCTGAATACGTGATCCAAAACCGCGAAGGGCCGGACCACCAGCCCGTTTTCACGGTTTCGGTGCGGGTTGACGGTTTTGCGCCGTCAAGTGGCACAGGCGGGTCGCGCAGGGCTGCCGAAGAGGCGGCGGCGTCGGCCTTCCTGCTTCGCGAAGGCGTCTGGTCTAACCAAGGGGGTGCGGCATGACCGCCACTGAAGACGCCGCCCCGCCTGCGGAAGCCGCCGCTACCCGTTCGGGTTTCGTCGCGCTGATCGGCGCGCCCAATGCCGGAAAATCGACGCTGGTCAATCAACTGGTTGGCGCCAAGGTGTCGATTGTCACCCACAAGGTGCAAACCACCCGCGCGATCGTGCGCGGCATCGCCACGCATGAGAACGCGCAAATCGTTTTTGTCGACACGCCCGGCATCTTCAAGCCGAAGCGGCGGCTGGACACGGCAATGGTGACCACAGCCTGGGGCGGCGCCAAGGATGCCGATGTCGTGCTGCTGCTGATCGACGCGGAACGCGGCATCAGGGGCGATGCCGAGGCCATCCTCGAACGGCTGAAGGACGTCCGCCAGCCAATGGTGCTGATCCTCAACAAGGTCGACCGGGTCAGACCCGAAGCGCTTTTGGCCCTGTCCGCGGCAGCGAATGAAAAAGTGCCCTTCAAGCGCACCTTCATGGTTTCGGCGCTGACCGGCTCGGGCTGCAAGGATTTGCTAGACTATCTCGCACAAGCCCTGCCGGCCGGCCCCTGGTATTATCCGGAGGACCAGATCTCAGATCTTCCGATGCGCCAGCTCGCGGCCGAGATCACCCGCGAGAAGCTGTATCTCAGGCTGCACCAGGAACTGCCCTATTCCTCGCATGTCGAAACCGAGAAATGGGAAGAAAAGAAGGACGGCTCGGTCCGCATCGAGCAGGTCATCTATGTCGAGCGCGACAGCCAGAAGAAGATCGTGCTCGGCCACAAGGGCGAGACGATCCGCGCCATAGGTCAGGCGGCGCGCATGGAGATAGCAGGCATCCTCGAGCAGAAGGTGCACCTCTTCCTGTTCGTCAAGGTGCGCGAGAACTGGGGCGACGACCCCGAGCGTTATCGCGAGATGGGGCTAGAGTTTCCGCATTAGGGTTCTATGGACGGCAAGCTGAATATCGATACAGCTCTCGTCAGCCGACTGGTCGCCACGCAATTCCCCCGGTGGAAGCACCTTGCGGTCAGGCCGGTTGAACCAGGCGGCTGGGACAACAGGACCTTTCACCTCGGCGACGAGATGCTCGTGCGGCTGCCGAGCGCTGCCGCCTATTCCCTGCAAGTCGAAAAGGAGCATCGCTGGTTGCCGAGGCTGGCACCGCTGCTGCCGCTGCCGATCCCGGTGCCCCTGGCGATGGGGATCCCGGCCGAGAGCTATCCCTGGCATTGGTCGATCTATCGCTGGATCGAAGGCGACACGGCGAAGCGCGAACGCATCGCCAGCCTGTCGCAATTCGCGGCCAGCCTGGCCGAGTTCCTGGTCGCCTTGCAACGGATCGATCCCACCGGCGGGCCGCCGCCCGGGCAACACAACTTTTTTCGCGGCGGACCGCTCAGCGTCTACGATGGCGAAACCAAAGAAGCCATTGCCGCCCTCGACGGCAGGATCGACGCCGAGGCTGCGAACGCGGTGTGGGAGGCAGCACTTGCCGCGCCGTGGCATGGCGCTCCCGTCTGGTTTCATGGCGACGTCAATTGGGGGAATCTGCTGGTGAGGCACGGCCGGCTGAGCGCCGTGATCGATTTCGGAACGTCGGGCGTCGGTGATCCCTCATGCGATCTGGCGATTGCGTGGACGCTGTTCGAAGGCAAGAGCCGGGAGACGTTCCGTGCCGGCGTTCCAGCCGATGAAGCCATGTGGGCGCGCGGCCGTGGCTGGACGCTGTGGAAGGCGCTGATCACGCTCGCCGGACACATCGACGTCAATCCGGTCGAAACTGAAAAGTCCCGACATGTGATCGACGAGGTGCTTGCCGACCACACGCGCGGGACGTGATGCCGTCGCAAATTGGCCTATCCACGCTGTCCGAGTGCAAGCAGCACGCCGCTGACAAGGTGCTCCACGTCGGACGGATTTTCAAACGGAACGCCTGTCCTCGCATAGTCGATCGGCGAGAAACCGGATCCGTCGGCGTTGATGAGCGCGGCATGGCGCCTCGCCGCCTCCATCTTGCCAAGCTGCGCGTAGCAGGCGGCAAGTCGTGTCCTGATCCACGGTGTTGGCCGTGTTGCCAGTTCCAGCGCCTCGGCAGCTGGCAGGTATTCGCCAAGCATATAGAGCGCGAGCGCGCGGTCGTATTGATACCAGTGCGGATGCAGCGGGTTGATGCGAATGGCGCGCGCCAGCCAGGCGAGGCCATCGAGCGGGCGGCCGCGCATCGTCAGCAGATGTCCCATCTGCTCGATACAATCGGCATCATTTGGATTGAGTTCGAGCGCGATCCGCAAATGATGCTCGGCTGCCTTATGGTCGCGCATGTTGAGCCGCACCAGCGACTGGATGCGGTGCGCAGTCGCCTGGTCGGGCGACAGTGCAATGCCGCGGTCTGCAAGATCGCGGGCTTTCTCAAGATCGGCCTCGCAGGTGGGCCCGAACTCGCTGTGCAGCACACGCGATAGTGCCAGATAGGTATAGGCGAGGCCGTAGGCCGGATCCTTGACGATCGCTGCCTCGAAGAACGCCGCCGCTCCTTTCAGGTCGCTTTGCGCCGGGTCGCGCAACAAGGCGACGCCGCGCAGCACCAACTCATAGGCGGCAAGGCTGGTAACCGGCCGACGCGAGGCGTGCTGCAGGCCGGCATTGTTCACCCGCACCACCAGCCGACCGACGATCTCCTCGACAATATCCTGTTGGATGGCGAGCAGCCCGGCGCCCTCGACCTGGTATCGATCGCCCCAGAGCTGGGTCGCACTGGTGGCATCGACGAGGTTGACTGCAACGACGAAGCCATTTGCCTGCCGTCGCACCGACCCCTCGACGAGATAGTCGGCGCCGATGCGCGAGCGGATCGCCGGCCACTCCGCGGGCGAGTGGGAGGCAAACGAAAAGCTCGAATTGCGCGCCAGGACCGTTATCGTGCCAAAGCGTGCCAGGCCATTGATAATGTCTTCAGCAAAGCCATCGACGATCGCTTCGTCAGCAGGACCGGTGCCGTCGTTACGAAATCTGAGCACCGCCACGATCGGCTGCGCACCGGCTTCGGGCACCGCTTCCGTCTCGGGCACCAGCATGTAGCCGCGCTTCGACACTGTTCGCACCAAGTCCTCGCCCAGCACTTTGCGGATTTCGCGGATCGACTGCGTCAGCGAATCCTCGGTGACGAAGACGCCGGGCCACACCGTGTCCATCAATTCCGACTTCGGCACCACGCGGCCGACGTTGCGGGCGAGATGCGTCAGCAATGCATAAGCCTTCGGCCGCAGGAAGGCCGGCTGATCGGCCCGGCTGAGCATGCCCTTGCCCAGGTCGAGCGTGAAACCGCCGAATTGAAATACCTGATCGGTGATCGAGGCCGTCATCAAAAGGCCCACTCCGTGGAAGCCATGCCGACATTGGGCTATGGCTGACGGGCTGGGTCAAGACCTCCGTTGTTTTGGTACGCCGATGAAACCGCAGCACCCGATTACGAGCGCCGCGATCATTTGCAAATCGGTGGGCTAGACCGCACTGGCGACGGCAACCTCGGCTCGCGGTCTGCGGGCGAAACTTTCGCTGCCGTAGAAAGCGACGATGGCAATTGCGATCGCCGCCCAGATCGCAACCCCGATCCATTGCTGCTGCACATAGTCGCCGCCGGTGAACACCTTGCCGAGGAAGCGCACGCTGTTCTGATGCGTGACGTGCATCAGTATGGCGAGAAGCACGCTGCCGGTGTTCTGATAAAGCCAGGTGAACACCACCGCCGCCAAAACGACGTTGATCGTGCCATAGAGGCTGAGGTCGCCGACCAGACCAAGTGGGAAGTGCCAGATCGCCCAGATCACGCCGAGGATCAGGCTTCCGGCGAGCGCTGAGTGACCAGCCAGCAGACGTGGCGTCGCAAAACCGCGCCAGCCGGGCTCCTCGCCAAGCGGACCGCTGAAAACCGCATACAGCGCAACGATCGGCAGTATCTGCGAGAAGGCAGGAATATTGCCCCAGGCGGGTGCTGCCGCGCCAAACTGCGGATTGATCAGGATCGAGGCCAGTTGCGCCCCGAACGGTAGGCCGAACGCCACCAGATACCAAAACGGATGGACCCGCCATTTCACCATCGAAGCGAGGATCGCCTTGACCGAGGCCCAGCCACCGGAAAGTGCTGCGACGATGAAGCCGGCAACCATCGGCCCGAAGGTGAACCAGGGAATGCTGTCGCCATTCGACAAATAGAATGGAATGAAGGCCAGCCAGGTGAGGGCCAGCGCAAGCGAAAAGAAGGCGGTCAGCTGGTGCCTTCGCACCAGGTTCAGGAAGGAAGTCATGTCCAGTCCTCACAGTGGGCAGACTGGGTCTGAGAGGTCGCCGAACTGCCCGATCGGCCGACATGCGTCTGAGTACGAGCCATCGGGACCACTCCGGCAGGCCGTCCGTCGACCACGTCGGTCAACCCGTTTTTATTGGCACCTGCACGGCGCAAAATCCCGAGCGCTTTCTGAGAAATTTCCGATGTTTCTCGGAGAGGGCTGTATTCGACCGGTTAGGAGTTACGCCAGTGCTGCCGTCGGGTGACGCTGTTCGTCGTGTCTCCGTCATACACCCTGCCTATAGGCTGTACGAAAGACCCGCTTCCGGGCTGACACGGAACAAGCGGGCATGCAGCCAGATTAGGACATGACCAAGCCTTGGAATTGCACGGACCCGACCCATCAGACCGGGGTTACCCATCAGACGGGGTTCGCACGCGCCGTCGCTGTTGAGGTCGAGCAGGCGCTGCTGCGGCGAGACAAGATCAAGAATGGTGATGCGGTCGTTGCCGGCCAGATTGCCGGCGCCGTCGCCGCTGCGATCGTCCTGCTTGCGCCGGGGGATCTGCAGGCTATCGACACCACGCTGGAAAGATTGCCCGGCATTGTACTGCAATTCGTGCGCGCGCTGGCGGCCGAAGCCACTAGCCGCGAGCCGGTCGCGTCAGCGTCTGGCGCCGTACAGGTCCGAAGCCGGTTGGCCGGAAACGACGACATCGATCTGATGCGCGTAGAGGACTGGGCGGGGCGGGTCGCTGGACCGACATTTCTGGAAGAAAATTTTGGCATATCGCGATCGACGCTGCACCGCTGGCAGCGCAGCGGCAAGGTCGTCGCTTTGCGCACCGGCGGGCGCAAACATGTGTTCCCCCTGGCGCAGTTCGTCGATGGCAGGCCGGCGCCCGGCATCGGCGAGGTGTTGTCGTCGATGCCGAATCCGCGGCGCGCCTGGTCGTGGCTGATCAGCCCTGCCGCCGGGCTCGACGGTCGCATTCCCATTGAGATGCTGAAACAGGATCTGGTTGCGGATGTTGTCCTTGCGGCGCAGGGCACATTGACGGCGAAATTTGAATAATTTCCAGGAATTAGTAATTTTCTTACAAAAGATAGCGCTTAAAGAAAATACTCACGAATAGATTATGTTTATCCGCCTAACTTTATAACAATTATTTAACGATGTGCCAATGGTATCATTTGTATCATTGGTTCACATCATGAGTGATATTTGTGCAACATGGATTTAATCTTCTGTTTTGCCAGGGATTATTCCCAGAATCGCCATTGAACACGGAAGATCCATGGGTATGTTCGCCGCCGAAAAGGGAAAGCGGTGCGGGCCTTTTTCGACGTGGATGAGGTGGGTGATGTCACCGCTCCGCCACGCAATCCGAAGCCATTTTTAACTTTGACTGGAGAGGTCAGAAAATGAATATCAAGAGCCTTCTTCTCGGCTCAGCCGCGGCGTTGATCGCGGTCTCCGGCGCTCGCGCTGCCGACGCTGTGGTCGTCGCCGAACCGGAACCAGCCGAATACGTCAAGATCTGCGACGTCTACGGCGCCGGCTACTTCTATATCCCGGGCACCGAGACCTGCCTGCGCATCGGCGGCTATGTCCGCTACGACATCGGCGTCGGCGATGCCGGTTCGCTCGATGGTGTCAACCATGTCCCGGACCACATGGACGATGGGACGCATTCGACCTACTACAAGAACACCCGCTTCACGCTGAAGACCTGGACCGGTCAGGAGACTGAGCTCGGTACCCTTAAGACCTACACCGAGACCCGCTTCAACTACGGCAACAGCAGCGGCGACTATCTTAATCAAAACGCCTCCAGTGCGGACGACTGGCAGGGCCGTAACAAGTCTCTCTCGCTGCGTTATGCCTGGATTCAGCTCGGTGGCCTGCGCGTCGGCAAGGACGATACGGCTTTCGATACGTTCATCGGCTACGCCGGCAGCGTCATCCAGGATACGCTGGTTCCGTATGGCGGGCAGGAGAGCAACGTCGTTCAGTACTACTTCGACGCGGGCAATGGCTTCTCGGCCGTGGTCTCTCTCGAAGAAGGCGCCGGCAGGGTCGGCACCATCGACAGCTATGTTCCGCATGTCGTCGGCGGCTTGAAGTACAAGGGCGACTGGGGTGCGATCACCGGCGTCGTCGCCTACGACAGCAACTACGAGGAAGTGGCCGGCAAGGTTCGTTTGGACGTGAAGGCCACCGACGAACTGTCGCTGTTCATCATGGGCGGTTACGGCACGGACGACAACCTCAACGACAATGCGGGCAACGCCATCGATGCCAGCGGTCGCGGCTTCTACAAGCAGTGGGGCGGCAACTGGGCAGTGTGGGGTGGCGGCACCTACAAGTTCAACGAAAAGACTTCGTTCAACACCCAAATCTCCTATGACGACTGGAAGAACCTCGGCATCGCCGCTAACGTTGCCTACACCGTTGTGCCCGGCTTTACGATCACGGCAGAAGTCGATTACCTCAATGCGGGAAAGTTCGGCGACGCCGATTTCAACAACTGGACCAAGGCCACCAAGAAGAGCAACATCGGCGGCATTCTCCGCTTCCAGCGCTCGTTCTAACGGACGGCTGACCTTACCAGGCCGCCCGCAGCGTATCGCTGCGGGCGGCTTTCATGCACGGTCCGGCGCCGCTTGGGCGGGCATCGAAACCCATACCTTGATTTCGCCATCCAACCGGTGACAAGCTCCGTTCATGGAATGGCGCGATGAGGGAATCATCCTCGGCACCCGCAAGCATGGCGAAACCAGCGCCATCCTCGAGGTGATGACGCGTGCGCATGGCCGCCACCTCGGCCTCGTGCGCGGTGGCCGTTCGCGCAAGCAGCAGCCCGTTCTCCAGCCTGGCAACCGCGTCGACCTGTTGTGGCGGGCGCGGCTCGACGAGCACCTCGGCACCTTCCAGGCCGAGGCGATCGAGATGAACGCCGCCCGGCTGATGGACAGCGCCGTCGCCGTCTATGGGCTGCAAACCATGGCCGCGCATCTGCGCCTGCTGCCCGAGCGCGACGCTCATGGCGGCCTCTACGAGACACTCGCCGTGATGATCGTGCACCTCGACGATGCCGATGCCGCCGGCGAATTGGTGGCGCGCTTCGAGCTGCTCATTCTCGACGAACTCGGCTTCGGCCTCGATCTCAGCCAGTGCGCGGCGACCGGCGCCAGGCAGGACCTTGCCTATGTCTCACCGAAATCCGGGCGCGCCGTGTCGCGCCAGGCCGGCGCGCCTTGGCGCGACAAGATGCTGCCGCTGCCCGCCTTCCTGCAGCGCGGCTCCGGCCTGCGCGCCGATCCGGCGGCGATCGAGGATGCTTTCCGGCTGACCGGCTTCTTCTTTTCTCGCCATGTCTACGAACCGCGTGGCATCGAGCCGCCCGGCGCCCGCGCCGGCTTCCTTGCGGCGCTGCGCAAACACCACGCGCCCGGCAAGCCCGTCGCTGCAGAAGCCGTTGCCGGAGAGATTACCCGATGAGCGAAGTGGAACTCTATCCCGGCCGGGTCTCGCCGCTCGGCCTCGGCACCATTCCGCACGCCGACATCCTGGAATACACCGGACTTGAGCTGCTCCAGCGCATCATCGACAACAAATACCCGGCGCCGCCGATTTCCTTCCAGCTTAGCTTCGACCTTGCCGAGGTGTCTGAAGGCCGCGCGGTGTTCCGCGGCATGCCGAACGAGCGCTATCTGAACCCGCTCGGCAGCGTGCATGGCGGCTGGGCCGCCGTGCTCCTGGATTCGGCACTCGGCTGCGCGGTGCAGACACTGCTCGACAAGGGTGAGGCCTATACGACGGCGGAGTTCAAGGTGAATCTGACGCGGCCGATCACGCCCAGGACCGGCGAAGTGGTCTGCGAGGGCAAGGTGGTGCACAAGGGGCGCACGCTGGCGGTTTCGGAAGCGACGCTCAAGGATGCCAACGGCAAGCTGCTGGCTTTCGGCACCGAAACATGCTCGATCTTTCCGGCGGCCAATCTGGCGGCCCGTTGAATTTGCCCGGCCGTTTGGCGGCCGTATTTGAGTGTCAGTGAAATTGGCCTGGTTTGGGGGAACCGCCATGTTCGAAAGCCTGATCGGCCTTGTCGCCATCATCGCGCTGTTTGTCATCATTGCGCGCCAGCAGAGCCGCATCGGCCTGATCGAGCGCGAGCTTGGCGCGCTGCGCAGCCTCGTGCTTTCGGGCGCGCCTGTGGCTCCGCCGCAGCACAAGCCGGTGGAACCGGCCGCAAACGACAGCAAGCCGGCGAACGCAGCGGCAGCAACGGTGGCCGATACTGCGTCGTCACCGAAGGACAAGGCTGCGCCAAAGCGATTGGCGAAGGCTAAGATCGGCGAGATCGAATCCGGACCCTGGACCACGGGCAAAACGGCGCCGGCCGGGTCCGCGCCGGCAGAGCCGGCCGCCGCGACGGCGAAGGCGGCTCAAAAACCCGACATCGAAACGGCGCTCGGCACCCGCTGGGCGGTCTGGGTTGGCGGCATCGCGCTGGCACTGGGTGGCCTGTTCCTGATCCGCTACACCATCGAGGCCGGCATCTTCGGCCCAGGCGTGCGGCTAAGCATGGCCGCATTGCTCGGGCTGGTGCTGGTCGGCGGCGGCGAGTTCATCCGCCGCACTGGCTTCAGGCTGCCGGTGCAGGGCGCTGCCGGCGCATATATTCCAGCAATCCTGACGGCGGCCGGCGCTTTCATCCTGTTCGGCACGGTCTATGCCGCGCATGGCATCTACGGCTTCATCGGCCCGGCACTGGCCTTCACGCTGCTCGGCGCCATCGGCGTGGCGACCATTGCCGCGGCTCTCGTCCACGGCCAGGCGCTGGCCGGCATAGGCCTGCTCGGCGCGATGGTAACGCCGATGCTGATTGCCTCCGAGGCGCCCAATCCCTGGGCGCTGTTCGGCTATCTCGCGATCGTGCTTGCCGCCACCGGCGTCATCGCTCGCATGCGCGACTGGACTTTCCTGATGGCGGCCGCCTTTGTCGGCACCGGTATCTGGGTCGTCCTCTTCATGACCGATGCGCCGGGCGCCAACCTGCCGGTCATCCTGTTCATCGACGCCGTCACCCTGGCCGTGCTTGCCTTCGTTTGGCTCGGCCGTCGCGGTGGCGAAACGGAACCTGACAGGGGCTTCGACTGGCCCTCGATCGCCCCTGGTTTCTTCGTCGGTCTCTCGGCCTTGGCGTTGTTCGTCGACCCGGCCTACGCTGCCGCCAGTGGAGCCCTGGCTGGAGCAGCACTGATCGCGGCCCTGGTGGCGGTGGCGCTCTACAGGCCTCGGGCGCTGGCGCTCCTGCACGCCGCCGGGCTGGTGACGGTTCTGGTCTATCTCGGCATCATTCCGCCGACCTCAGTTGCTGCCGATTTTTCAGGCGGCGCTGTCGGCGTCGACGGCCAGCCGGCGCTGATATCCGACCCGCTGATGCTCAGGATCGGCATAGGTCTCGGGCTTGTTTTCATCGGCGCGGGCTTCTGGGCCGCGCGCAGGTTCGCGGTAACCGCCTGGGTGCGATCCGCTTCATGGGCGGCATGGGGCGTCGTTGCACCGCTGGTCATTCTGCTGGCGCTCTGGTTCACCTTCGGCAATCTCGACCGCGATCTTGTCTATGCGGCGGCCGCGGCCCTTCTGGTCGCGGGCTTCGCCTCCGGCGGCGAGTGGATCGCGCGAGGCGAGGAACCGCCGCTACAGGGTGGCGCGGCTGTCTCCTTCGCGCTCGGTGGTGCGGCGGTCGCCGGTCTGCTGATGCTGCATATGGCTTTCGGGTCCGGCTTGACCACCATTCTTCTGGGCGCCGCGGCCGTCGTGCCGGCGCTGGCCACGCGCTGGCGCGCCTATCCGGTGCTCGGCTGGATTTCGGTCGGTGCGGTCATCGCCGTGCTCGCTCGCATCGCTTTCGATCCGACAATCGTCGGCGCCCAATTCCTGTCGACGACGCCGGTGTTCAACTGGCTGCTGCCGGGATATGGCGTGCCGGCGCTCGCCTTCGGCTTCGCCGCCTGGCAGCTCGCCCGCACTACCGATGGCCGGCCACGCCTCGCCATGGAGGCGGCGGCGGCGCTGTTTGCGCTGCTGACCATCGCCATGCTGGTGCGTCACGCCATGCATGGCGGCGTCATCGACACCGGTATGGTCACGCTCGCCGAGCAGGCGATCTATACGCTGATCGCCCTCGGCGCCGGCGCCATCCTGGTCGCCATCGACATGCGCTCGCCAAGCTCGGTGCTGCGCTACGGCTCGATTGTCGCGGGCGTGGTCTCGGTCGCCTTCATCGTCATCCAGCATTTTCTCGCGCTGAACCCACTGTTCACGGACGAATCGACCGGTCGGATCCCGGTATTCGACCTCCTGTTCCTGGCCTATCTCCTGCCGGCGGTCGCTGCCGGGGGGCTCGCGCTCTACATCAGAGACAAGCGGCCGAAATGGTATGCCGCGATGCTGGCGGTGGTGGCGGCAGTGCTCGCCTTCGCCTATGCGACGCTGTCGGTCAGGCGGCTGTTCAAGGGCGAGTTCATCGGCCTGTGGAGCGGTCTCGGCCAGCTCGAAACCTACACCTATTCGGCGCTCTGGCTGGTCATCGGCGTGGCGCTGCTCACCGCTGGCGTCCGGCTGAAATCGCAGGCGCTGCGCATCGCATCCGCGGCGCTGATCTCGATTGCCGTGCTGAAAGTCTTCGTCTTCGACATGTCGGAGCTGGAAGGCGTGCTGCGAGCGCTGTCCTTCATCGGCCTCGGCGCCGTGCTGATCGGCATCGGCCTGTTCTACCAGCGGCTGCTGACAAGGGCGGCGAAGGAGACGACCTAATGCATGTCGCCCATAAAGTGCGGTTACGACATGCATGGAGACGAAAACCTAAAGCGTGGACGCTACGCGCCTTAGGACAAGCAACCACAATTGGATTTCAATCTAACCGGGAATAAACCGCTACCGGCCAGCGTTATTTTGTTGCTTGGGTGACCGGGGCGGCAGGCCGCTTCGCTCTGGCCGCTTGCGCCGCGCCGCGAAGGCGCATTCAATCGGGAAGACAGGGCGACCTCAGAATCAGCGGTCATGGACGAAAAGAAGGCAGCGATCCTTGGCGAAATACCGCGGCTGCGTCGCTACGCGCGCTCCCTGCTGCGTGACCGCGATTCCGCCGATGATCTCGTTCAGGACTGCCTGGAACGGGCGCTTGTGCGGCTCGACAACTGGCAGACTGGAGAAAGCCCCAGAAGGTGGCTGTTTACGATCATGCATCATTTGTTCATCGACCAGATGCGCAAGGTCAACCGGCGCGGTGAGGCCGCCATGCTGCCGCTGGAAGCGAGCGAAGCGCAGGCAGCACCTGCCGAACAGGTGGCGGGCATCGCCTCGCGCGAGATCATCGACGCGCTGCAGGCGATCAGCCCCGACCGGCGTGCGGCACTGGTCATGGTCGCCATCGAAGGCTTTTCTTATGCCGAGGCCGCCAACATCCTCGGCGTTCCCGCCGGCACATTGATGTCGCGCATCGCGCGCGGGCGTGAGGAATTGCGCGGATTGCTGGAGGACACCGCGCGCCGCCGCTCGATAAGGATCGTCGAGAAATGAGCCGGCACGATTTTTCCGAACGCGACATCCACATGGCTCTTGATGGCGAGTTGCCGGGCGACGAGCGCACGGCGTATGACGCCTGGCTCGACGCCAATCCCGAAATGAAGGTGAAGAGCGCCCGCTATGTCGCCGACCGTGCCGCGCTCCATGCCGCGTTCGCCGGTGTGCTCGATGAGCCGGTGCCGGCGCGGTTGCAGAAAATCGTCTTCGGCGAGACGCCGGCAAGGACGGCGGGAGGGCGCTCGCGCTGGTGGCTTGCAGCCGCCGCGGCGGCGGTGCTGGCCGTTGGCGGTGTCGGTGGTTATGTCGCCGGTATCGACCGTCTGGGCCTGGAAGATCCCGTCAACGACGAACTCGCCGAGCAGGCGATCGCGGCCCATGTCATCTATGCCGCCGAAAAACGGCACGCGGTGGAAGTGCCGGCCAGCGACAAGGATCATTTGCAGACCTGGCTGTCCAACCGGGTCGGCCTGAAATTGGTCGCACCGAATCTGGCGGCGGAAGGGTTCCAACTCGTCGGCGGCCGGCTGCTGCCTGCCGGCCATGGCAAGGCTGCGATGCTGCTCTACGAGGACGACAAGGGCGAGCGCATTTCCCTCTTCGTCACTTCCGAATCGGCCGAAAAAGCCAAGGGCACCTACGGATCGGCAGAAAACGGCCCCGAGGCTGTCTACTGGCTGGACAAGGGATATGCCTGCGCCGTCGTCGGCTCGCTGCCGCGCGCGCAACTGACCTCGGTGGCCAAGAGCGCCTACAGCCAGCTTCTGGCGGGCCTTGCCGGCTGACAGCGCCATTTCTCGAAGCCGGCGCGGCCGCCGGAATTGTCACAATTCGGCCCGAATCGAGGTGCGATAGCGCTTGACGAATGCTGGTGTTTCCGCCGGTGTGACCGATGTTTCGACCAGGGCCGTTTCCACAACCCAATCGAGGTTTTCTGAGCCCGCATGCCTGCCGAGATTCGCAAGGCCCGCGCGTCCGACGTCGATGACCTCGCCGCCATCGAGAAAGCTGTTTTCTCGAGCGACCGTATTTCCCGCCGCTCCTTTCGCCAGTTGATCGAACGCGAGACCGCCAGCATGCTTGTCGCCGAAAGCGATGGCCGCATCGCCGGCTATGCGGTCGTGCTGTTTCGCAAGGGCAGCGGCGTCGCGCGGCTCTATTCCATTGCCGTCGGTTCCTTCTTCGGTGGGTTCGGCATTGGCCGCATGCTGCTGGAGCGGGCCGAGGAGGCCGCCTTCGAGCATGACCGCATGATGCTGCGCCTCGAAGTGCGCGAGGACAACAGCCGGGCGATCCGCATCTACGAGCAGAGCGGTTACCGCAAGATCGGCCGTGAACCCGGCTATTACGAGGACGGCGCCACTGCGCTTCGCTATGAGAAGACCTTGCGCGGCGACATTCCGGTCGCCACCAGGGTGCCGTTCTATCAGCAGACCTGCGAATTCACCTGCGGCCCGTGCTGCCTGATGATGGCGATGGCCAATTTCGATCCCGGCTTCGTGCCTGATCCGGTCATGGAAATCCGCCTGTGGCGCGAAGCGACCACCGTTTTCATGATGTCGGGGCCGGGCGGCTGCGAACCGTTCGGCCTCGCCGTCGCCGGCCATGAAGCCGGGCTCTCGGCGGAGATCTACGTGTCCTTCTATGGCGCGCTGTTCCTGCAGTCGGTGCGCAGCCAGGACAAACGTCGGGTCATGGAACTGGCGCAGGTCGACTTTCGCCGGCGCGCGGAACTTTACGGCATCCCGGTGAATTACCGTCCATTCGCCATCGACGATATCCGCGCCGCCATCGCCGAAGGCAAACTGGTGCTGGTCCTGATCAGCGGCTTCCTGATGTTCGGTAAGAAAGTGCCGCATTGGGTGCTGGCCATCGGCGACGATGGCGACCATATCCTGATCCATGATCCCTGGGTCGAGGACGAGAGGCAGGAGACCATCCTTGATGCCGCCAACATTCCCGTGCCTTACGGCATCTTCATGAACATGGCGCAGTTCGGCCGCGACGGACTGCGTGCCGCCATCACGCTAGGAAAGCGCTGAAGACAATGACCTGGGTCATCCTCACCGGCCGGCAGAACGATCTCGACCAGGTGGCGACGCCGCACAAGATCATCACCAACCGCGACTATCTTGCGCATCCGGCGCTGTTTCGCGGCCAGCGGCCGAAGGTCATCAACCTGTCGAACAATTACGGCTATCAGAGCCGTGGCTATTATGCCTCGCTGCTCGCCGGCTCACGCGGCCACAAGGTCATCCCGACGGTCGAGACGATGATCGACCTGTCGGAGCGCAAGCTCTACGAGCATGCGCTGCCCGAACTCGAGCTCGCGCTCAACAAATGCCGCAAGGATCTCGGCGGCGCCTTTCCGCAGAAGGTCTGCATCTTCTTCGGCATCGGCCCGTCGAAAGTATGGGATCGATTCGCCAAGCTCCTGTTCGACTGGTTCCGGGCGCCGGCGCTGGAGGTCCACATCAAGGACAGCGCTGAATGGGCGGCGATCCGCAAGATCGGCTTCCATCCGCTGATCCGGATGACCGACGAGGAAAAAGAGCACTTCCTGCGGTGCCTCGAGACCTACACCAACCGCGAGTGGCGCGATACCAAGGGCCGCACGCCGGCGCGCTACACCTTCGCCACGCTGGTCGATCCGCATGAGGAACTGCCGCCGTCGGAGATTTCGTCGCTTCGCTATTGGGCCAAGATCGCCGAGAAAATGGGCGTCGAAATCGAGCCAATCACCAAGAAGGATCTGGCCAAGCTCGCCAATTACGACGCGCTGTTCATCCGCGAGACCACCTCGATTTCCAACCACACCTACCGCTTCGCCCGCCGCGCCCAGCAGGAAGGCATGCCGGTCATCGACGACCCGCTGTCGATGATCCGCTGCACCAACAAGGTCTATCTCAACGAGCTGATGACCTACAACAAGGTGCCGGTGCCGCCGACGGTGATGATCGCCGGCATTTCGGATCTCGAATTGGCGGCGCAGACGCTGGGTTTCCCGCTGGTGCTGAAGATCCCGGACTCGTCATTTTCGCGCGGTGTGAAGAAATGCGAGACCTTCGAGGAACTGAAGACGCTGGCCACCGAATGGCTGGAGGATTCCGACCTTTTGATCGCACAAAAATTCATTCCGACCGAGTATGATTGGCGTGTTGGCGTGCTTGGCGGCCAGCCCTTGTTTGCCGTGCATTATCTGATGGCCAAGAAGCACTGGCAGATCGTCAACCACAAGGCCAACGGCAAGCCCGACCAGGGCGGCATCAAGACCTTCACGCTGAAGGAGGCGCCGGCCCATGTCGTCGAGACGGCCGTGCGGGCGGCGCGTTGCATTGGTGATGGCCTCTATGGCGTCGACCTCAAGGAGACCAGGGACGGCGTCTTCGTCATCGAGGTCAACGACAATCCCAACCTCGACCATGGCTGGGAGGATTCCGGCGAAAAGGACGAGGTCTGGGTGCGGCTGACGCAGTGGTTCCTGGAGCGGCTCGACCGGCCGGGGCGATAATCATCCGAATAGGGGGCAGCGATGCTGTTTTTCGTGACCGAGGATTTTCACGGCTGTGACCGCAAGGAGATCTACCGCCGCCTCCGCGACCAGGGCCGCCTGAAGCCGGACGCGCTTCTCGTGCACCACAGCTGGATCGCGGCGGATATGAGCCGCTGCTTCCTGCTGGTGGAGGCCGACGACGTCACGCTATTGCAGCGCTGGGTCATCGAATGGGCGGATCTGGTCGAATTCGAAATCGTTCCCGTGGCGACGAACAAGGACATGGTGGAAGCGTTGAGCGGACATCTCTGAGCGAACAACCGCCGTCACCGGCCCTCGGATCGCCGAGTGATCAACGCCGGCGAACCCACCGAGCGCAGGCATTCCTCGATCAGCCATTCCTTGAACGCCGCAACCACATCGCGCCTCAAGCTTCGTTGCGGGATCGTCAGGCAATAGGGCTGGCGCAGCTCCAGCGCCTGTGCGACGGGCCTGACCAGCCTGCCGTCTTCCACCGCCTCGGCGCAGAAGACGCCCTGCGCCAGCGCCACGCCAAGGCCTGAGATGGCCAGATCGAGCGCCGCCCGCGACGAATTCGCCGACAGACCGTGCTGGCTGGCGCGGCCAGGCTCGATGCCGGCCGTCTCGAACCAGCCGCGCCAGGATGGAAAGGAGGCGCCTGTCGGCCCCCAGTCGGTGTGGATCAACGGCAAGCGGGCAAGCGCAGCGGCGCCTTCGGGATCGCCGATCTCCCTTGCCAGGCCAGCTGCGCAAACAGGATAGACGGCGTCTCTCACGATGTCTTCCGTCGCCTGGTCGCGATAGTGGGCGCGCCCATAGGAAAGACGTATGTCGATCATGTCGCGGTCGAACGATACCGGATCGTCTTCGCCTCTCAGCGATATGTCGACCGCGCCATGGCTGGCGACAAAGCTCTTCAGCCGCGTCGAAAGCCAGCCCATCGCCATCGATGGCGGCACCGAGACGACAAGCCGCGATCGAAACTCCGCGCCGCTGAGCTCGCGCGACACGCTGCCGATCTCCTCGAAGGCCGTCGTCAGCCGAGGCAGCATTTCCCGGCCGGCATCGGTCAGCACGGCACGGCGGTTGACCCGGTGAAACAGCTTGCGGCCCATCTGGTCCTCGATGGTCCGGATCAATTGGCTGACCGCGGCCGCGGAAATTGAAAGCTCCTCGGCCGCGCCGGCAAAGCTGCCAAGCCGCGCTGCCGCCTCGAAAGCCTGCAGTCCGCGCAAGGATGGAAGTGCAACCATACCCCCCCAATAGGTAAGTTAAGCTTATCTATCTGGCAGGAATCCTCGTTTTGCGAAAGCTATTTCCTCGATTAGGGTACTTTCGATTGGCAAGCATGAGAAACGGAACACCAATGGACCATCGCGACGTGATCGCGTCGCTGACGCAGCAACAGCGCGATCAGCTGACCGCCAAGTCAGATCGCCTCGGGCTGCTGCAGCTTGCCGCTCATTGGGGCGCGATCGTCGTCATCGGCGCGCTGATCATCGCCAAGGTGCCATACTGGCCGCTGCTGATGCTGCCGCAAGGCATTCTCATCGTTTTCCTGTTCACGCTTCTGCACGAGACGGTCCATCGCACGGCTTTCGAAACACAGCGGCTGAACGATGTCGTGGCGCGCGTCTGCAGCCTGGCGATCGCGCTGCCGGCAGACTGGTTCCGCTATTTCCATTTCGCCCATCACCGCTTCACCCAGGATCCGGAAAACGACCCGGAACTCGCCTTCCCGAAGCCCGAAACCTGGCGGCAGTATATCGTCCACGTTTCCGGGATTCCGGTGTGGTGGGGCCACTTCAAGACGCTCTACACCAACGCGACCGGCGGCTGCCGGGACAGCTACGTGCCGTCAAAAGGCCTGCCCAAGGTGCGCGCCGAGGCCCGCGCCATGATTGCCTTCTATGCCGTGGTGCTGGTGCTGGCCCTCTGGTTTCGGGCAACCACGCTGCTCTATGTCTGGATCGTGCCGGCGCTGCTCGGGCAGCCATTCCTGCGCCTCTATCTGCTGGCCGAACATGGCCGTTGTCCGCTTGTCGCCAACATGCTGGAAAACACCCGGACCACGCTGACCAACTGGTTTGTCCGCAGGCTCGCCTGGAACATGCCCTTCCACGCCGAGCATCATGCCTATCCGGGTGTGCCTTTCCATCAACTGCCGGCGTTTCATGCCCTGATCGAGCGTCATCTCAAGGAGATCGAAGCTGGTTACGTGCGCTTCCACGAAAAATACATCGAAACATTGCGCTGATGGCTGAGGCCGAGCCGCTGACTGGCTCGGCCCTGTCGTGCTCAGCCTGATTGCCTGCTCGCCGCGCGGGCCTCCAGCAGGCGAGCGATATCCGCCGCCTTCGATGGCACGCCGATCAGATAGCCTTGGGCCTCGACACAGCCCTCCTTGCGCAGGAACTCCAGTTGAGCTTCGGTTTCGACACCCTCGGCGGTGACGGTGATGCCAAGCTGCGCGCCGAGCCCGATGACCGTGCGCACGATCGCCGCGGTATCGCGGTTGTCGATGTCACGGATGAAGGAGCGGTCGATCTTGATCTTGTCGACCGGGAAGCGGCGAAGATAGCCGAGCGACGAATAGCCTATGCCGAAATCGTCCAGCGCGATGTGGATGCCAAGCTCGCGCAACTGCCTGAGCGTCTTCAGCACCGTATCGCTTTCGTCCATCAGCACCGTTTCGGTGATTTCCAGTTCCAGCCGGTTGGCCGGCACACCGGAAAATGCCAGTGCGGAGATGACGCTGCGGGCAAAGGTGCCGCTTTTGATTTGCACAGCCGAGACATTGACCGCGATGCGCAGCCCATGCGGCCAACCCGCCGCCACCGTGCAGGCTTTCCTCAGCGCCCATTCGCCAAGCGGCACGATCAGCCCGATTTCTTCGGCGACGGGAATGAAATTGTCCGGCGCAACCCGGCCGCGTGCCGGCGAATGCCAACGCATCAATGCCTCGGCGCCTACGATTTCGCCGGAAGCGATGTTCATGATGGGTTGGAAATCCAGCTCGAATTCCCGCCGCGGCAAC
Organism: Mesorhizobium helmanticense; assembly: GCF_003034915.1. GTDB lineage: Bacteria > Pseudomonadota > Alphaproteobacteria > Rhizobiales > Rhizobiaceae > Mesorhizobium > Mesorhizobium helmanticense. Next base: position 36,166 of record NZ_PZJX01000050.1, read on the forward strand.
GCTGCCTCGAGGTCAGTTTCCAGTGCCCGCCGCGCCCGCACCATCGCATCCATGCCGGGCTCGAAGAAGCGGTAAACGTTGCGCCCTTCGCTTTTTGCCCGGTAGAGGGCCATGTCGGCGTTTTTCAGGAGCGTGTCGGCGTCTGTGCCGTCGTCGGGGAAAAGCGCGATGCCGAGGCTGATGCCGACATGCATGTCGCGGCCCTTGTCGCGAAACGGTTTTCCAATCATGTCGACGATGCGTTTTGCCAATATTTCCGCATCGGCAGCGCCCTTGGGATTGAACTGGATGATGACGAATTCGTCGCCGCCGAAACGGGCGACGACGTCGGTCTCGTTGCGCAGGCAGCGCTGCAGCCGTTCGGCCACGCATTTCAGCAGCCAGTCGCCCACCGGGTGCCCCCACGTGTCGTTGACGGCCTTGAAGCGGTCGAGGTCGAGCGACAGTATCGCCAGATTCGCAGCCTCGCCTAAGGCTTGGTCGAGCCGGTCGCGGAACATCGAGCGATTGGGCAGGTTGGTCAGCGTATCGTGAAGCGCAAGATGGGTCATGCGCTCTTCGGTGCGTCGGCGTTCGGTGATGTCGTCGAAGGTTGCCACCCAGCCGCCGCCGCTCATCGGTCGCTGCACGATCGACAGAGTCCTGCCATCGGCAAGATGGCGCTGGATCGACCGCATTTTTCCAGCTTGAAGGCTGGCCATGGTGTTCGAGATTTCGCTATCGATGTCGATCCCCGCACAGATGCCCAGGCCCAAGAGTTGCTCGATCAGGTCATGGTGGCTCATGCCAAGCGGAAAGTCGGCCGGCGTTACCTTGTAGAGTTCCAGAAAGCGTTCGTTGCGCACGATCAGCTTGCCGTTCGCGTCGTACATCAACAGGCCTTGCGACATGTTGGCGAGTGCAGCGTCGAAGCGGCGGTGCTGTTCCTTCAGCTCCCGTTCGGCGCGTCGTTGCTCGGTGATGTCCTCGTAGATCGACACCCAGCCGCCCGAGGCCAGCGGTCTGTGCGAAATGTCGACGATGCGTCCGTCCGACAGCGTTTCCTCGTAGGTCGAGGGTTTCGCCTGGTCGATATAGGGCTTACGGATGGCGTAGAGTTCCTGGGCGGTCTGCGAGGCGACGCCGATGTCGACGCTGTGCTGGAGGATGTCGAAAAACCGGATGCCTGGTCGCACGATTTCGGCGTCGAGGCAGAAGATGCTGACATAGTTGCCGTTACAGATAATCATCCGCTCGTCGGCGTCGAACATGCACAGCCCATGCGACATGTTCTCGACGGCTGCCGAAAAGCGTTCGTTCTGCTCGCGCGGTTCGTCTTCGATGCGCCGCTTCGGGCCGAAGCCTCCAGCGCCGCGCCTGCGTGCGGGCGAACCAGCCTTGGCATGAGCGACGGGCATGTATGGGCCTGCGGGACCGAGATCGGACACGGTACTGTGCTAGCCGCCGGTTAATTTAGCGTTCTTTTACTTCGCTGAGTGCACCGTAATCGCTGCCCGACGTTTCGTTTCAATCGCCGCATACCGCTTGAGGAAGGCGTCTTGCGCCCAGGTCACCGAACGCGGCATGAAATCGAAGCGCTCTGCATTGAAGCCGCGCGGCCGGCCGAAATACTCGGTCGCCTCCGCCGTCGAGAAGCCGGCCAACAATGTCGCCTCGTAGTAGGCGGCGATCTGGTCGGCGCGCTTGATCTCCTTGCGCAGGCCGCCGCCGAGTTCAGCCGGCAGCGAAAAGCGCTGGTGGATGGCGCGCTGAAGCCGAAGCTCGCAATCCTTGTAGCTGCCGCCCATCACCGATTTGAATGGTGAGATCATGTCGCCGATGACATATTCCGGCGCGTCGTGCAGCAAGGCGGCCAGCCGCGCATCAGCCGAGGCGTCCGGCGCCAGTTCGGAAAACAGCGCCTCGACCAGCAGCGAATGCTGGGCGACCGAAAACGCGTGATCGCCGCTGGTCTGGCCGTTCCAGCGGGCGACGCGGGCAAGCCCGTGCGCGATGTCGGAAATCTCGATGTCGAGCGGCGAGGGGTCGAGCAGGTCGAGCCGCCGGCCAGACAACATGCGCTGCCAGGCGCGCGGCGGGGCGCCTGCGCGATCGGCCGCCATCAGGCTTCCTCCGCGCCGACGGCTTCCTCCGCGCCGACGGCTTCCTGCGGAAAAGTGAATTTCGCCCAGGCCGGAATGGTGAGCGACACAGTGACATCACCCGCCATGACAGACTGGCCGGCGTCGAGCGCCGCCTTGACCCGGTCGATGCGGGCAATTGCAAGACCTGTCGTCCCGGCGGTAGAGCCGAGCATACCGACGGGCCGTCCGCCGACCGTCAGCTCGGTGCCTGACGCGGGCAGCGGCCGCTCTGCCCTGGCGATCAGCACACGCCGCCTGGCGGTGCCGCGATGCTGCATGCGCGAAACCACTTCCTGGCCGACATAGCAGCCCTTTTTGAAACCGACGCCGCCGGTCTCGTCGAGCAGCACGTCATGCGGGAAGGCATCGCCAAGCTGGTAGTCGCTGCCGCTTTCGGCGATGCCATGGGCGATGCGCAAGGCCTGCCATGCGGCGGGGTCGCCCCCTTCGGCCATGTCACCATATCGGCGCTCGACCTCCACATCGCGAAAGCGGGTATCGGCAACCCTGGTTGAATCAGATTGTGAAGCGGTTGAATCATTGCCCCACGCAACAACGACAAGCCCTTGGTCGGCTTTGGCAATCTCGACCTTGGCGCGCAGTTTGTAGAGCATCAGCCGGCGCATGAAGTCGTCGGCGACATCGGCGCGGCATTCGAGGTGGAAGGCACTCCCGCCGGCGCGCGAAATCAGGAAATCGAACAGGATCTTGCCTTGCGGCGTCAAAAGCGCGCCTGGCTTTGCCTGGCCGGAAGCAAGCGTGTCGAGGTCGGTCGTCAGGATGTTCTGCAAAAAATGCTCGGCGTCCGAGCCTGACACCGAAATGAGCGCATGGTCGCTAAGCAGGGCAAAGGGCATGGGTTAGACAAAACCTGATCTTGCAAAACGGTCGGCCTTTACGTAAGCCGCTGACACTCCCCCCGCAAGAGACCGGATCGGCATGGCCACGACCTACGACCTCATCCTGACAGGCGGCAACGTGGTCAACCATGACGGCGAAGGTCTTCGCGATGTCGGTGTCAAGCAGGGTCGCATCTCGGCGATAGGCGATCTCGGCCAGGCCTCGGCCGGCGAGACGATCGACTGCCGCGGCCTGCATATCCTGCCCGGTGTCGTCGACAGCCAGGTGCATTTCCGCGAGCCGGGGCTGGAGCACAAGGAAGATCTCGAGACCGGCTCCCGCGCGGCGGTGCTCGGCGGCGTCACCGCCGTGTTCGAAATGCCCAACACCAATCCGCTGACCACCAGCGAGGCCGCCCTTGCCGACAAGGTGCGGCGCGCTTCCGGGCGCATGCATTGCGACTTTGCCTTCTGGGTCGGCGGCACCCGCGACAATGCCGGCGATGCCGGTGAACTGGAGCGGCTGCCCGGCGCCGCCGGCATAAAAGTGTTCATGGGCTCGTCCACCGGCGACCTGCTGGTCGAGGACGACGAGGGCGTCGCCGCGATCCTCAGGAATACGCGTCGCCGCGCCGCCTTCCACTCCGAGGACGAGTTCCGGCTGCGCGAGCGGCTTGGCGAACGCATCGAGGGCGATCCGTCCTCGCATCCGGTCTGGCGCGACGAGATCGCCGCACTGCGCTGCACCGAGCGGCTGGTTCGGATCGCCCGCAAGGCGCGCGCCCGCATTCACGTGCTGCACATCTCGACCGCTGAGGAGATCGCCTTCCTCGAACGGCACAAGGATGTCGCCACCTGTGAGGCGACGCCGCATCATCTGACACTCGCAGCCGACGATTATGCGCGGCTCGGTACGCTGATCCAGATGAACCCGCCGGTGCGCGCCGCACGCCACCGCGACGGCATATGGCACGGCATTCAGCAAGGCATCGTCGATGTGCTCGGTTCCGACCATGCGCCGCATACGCTGGCCGAGAAGGCAAAGTCCTATCCGGCCTCACCGTCGGGCATGACCGGCGTGCAGACGCTGGTGCCGATCATGCTGGATCACGTCAATGCCGGCCGGCTGACCCTGCAGCGCTTCGTCGATCTTTCCAGCCATGGTCCGCACCGCATCTTCGGCATGGCCAGGAAAGGCCGTATCGCCGCCGGCTACGATGCCGATTTCACCATTGTCGACCTGAAGCGCCGCGAGACCATCACCAATGCGCAGGCCGGCTCCAAGGCCGGCTGGACGCCCTATGACGGCAAGGAGGTGACCGGTTGGCCGGTCGGCACCATCGTTCGCGGTCGGCGGATCATGTGGGAAGGCGAGATCGTCACGTCCGGACAGGGCAGGGCGGTGGAGTTTTCCGAAGCCTTGGTCGTTTGAGCGGACGCGCTCAATCCCCGGCGACGAAGAACGTCCACTCTCCGGCGGGCGTAATGCCGACGCGGTAGAAGATGTAGGCGCCGAACTGCTTCATGTCGTTATAGTCGCCGGCGGTGACGATCTTGAACAGCTCGACCCGTTGCCGGGCGTCGAGCTTGTCCAGCGGAAGGGCGAAGAAATACGGCCAGACATAGAGCTCCTGCGGCGTGCCGACGTCGACATGGACGAAGCCGGCATTGAGCACCTCTTCCATGATGGCGAGGATCTCCTGGCCTTCCGTGTCGCCCGCAAGACCTTTGAGGAAGGCGATCGGGTCGCCGTCGATCTCGCTCAGCGACAATTGGGTCATCGCATCGCCCGTGCCGATCAACGGCCGGAGTTTTTCGATGTCGCCGCTCTTGCAGGCCTCGACCATCAAATCATGCATGCGCCTGACTGGCTCCGGCAGCTTGCCGAGGTCGTAGACGACTTCGGGCAAGGGAGCGTCGGGATCGGCATGGGGGCTGGCCATGCCGCCATCATTCGCCGGCCCCTCCGGTTCTTTTTGTCCCGGCTCGTCGGACGGTGCCGGCTGACTGGTCGCGGGCGGCGTGGTGCCAGGTTGGTCGGGCATCGGCACCGCGTTTCCTGGCGGCGACATGTCATCATTGGCGGGCGGCGTGACCGGCGCGGGAAGGTCCTCGCGCTTGATTTCACTCAGTGCATGGGCGGGGCTGATCGTCAGGCATAAGGTAATCGGAATCGCAACGCTGCAAACGGCGAGCCAGATGCTAAGGACCAAGCCACACGGCTTGCCTGACATCGAAAAAATCACTGCCTGCTTCTCCCTGGTTCCCGCGCCCGCCCGGGATGCCGGTTAGTGCCGCAGCTTTTCCGGTTCGAAGGCCCCGGCTATCACTTTTTCACGCATGCGGTCGAGCAGGGCAAGGGCGGAAGTCTCGCCGTTGGCGCGCAGCATCTCGCCAAACGCAGTCTCCAGCGCTGCCTCGGCGATGATTTCCGGCTCGATTCCGGCCGAAAGCCCTTCCGCCCAGGCCTCGCTGTGGCTTTCCACGGCGGTCAGGCGCTTTTCTTCCCTGACCAGCGCGTCGATGTCGTTGACGGCATGTTCCATTGCGATGTTCACCCTTTTCAAGCGGCGATCCGATAGACACGGATCAGGCTTGGGCTGTCCCTTTTTCACGCGGATCTAATAAGCCATTGTAAATACGACATTTCCTGGGTCGTCTTCGACAAGGCTCGTCGCGTCTAGCAAACCTGCGTTCTATCCGATTCAAAACTTAGCCGATTAGACCGGCGAGCGGGATGAAAACCTTCAGTTTGAGTTAATTCCACATCTACGCCGTAACGTTTCGTTAATGCTGTTGCAGAAGTGCAACATGAGGATTGCACCAAGATGCTCCCGGAAACAAGGAGGGAGGATCAAATGCCGACGTGGCGAACGGCGCCGAGACGGAGGGCGGCCGAAAAATCGGCGTCAGTTGCCGTAGCGCGAGGCGATGTCGCGCGACAGCGTTTCGCCTTCCTTCATGTAACGGCTGATGGCTTCCGTCGCCGAAGCGGTACATTGCGTGTAGGTGCCGCCGAAGGAACGATAGCCGCGGTTGAAACTGGCGATGAAGCGGGCGCGCCGCTGGGGGTCGGGGTTTTCCGAAGCCATCAGCTTCTCCATCTCGACGCGCCACTGGTCGCCTTTCTCGCCGCACAGATTGCGCAGGAAATGCAGCGAGCCAAGCACCTCCGCCAGCCGCATCAATCCGGGCTCGAACGAGGCTTCGGCACTGGACGCCGGCGGCACGCCGACAGCCATGCTGGCGGCGAGGCAAGCTGCGAGGAACAGCGAGGCGCGGGTCATAAGTCTATGTGGCCAAACATTTTGTCGCCCGCAAGGCGGATTCTTGGGGGCTATTCCCCTGTCTTTCCGAGCAACTCCTCCGCCACCTCAAACACCGAGCCGGCGAGTGGCAGCGTTGTCATTTCGCCGAGCGTATAGAAGGCTGCGGTCTCGGCGTCGTCGCTGGCCATCGCCTCGCCATCGGCATAGGCCGCGCCGAACACCGTCAACCGGTAGTCGACCGGATGGTTCTCGTCGCTGCCGTCGATGTCGATTTCGCGCAGCGACCGATAGCCGTCCGCGCGCAGGCCGGTCTCCTCCAGCAGTTCGCGGGCTGCTGCCTCCTCCAGCGTCTCGCCGGCCTCGACCTTGCCGCCTGGAAAGGCGTAGAGGCCTTGTGAGGGCGGCCTGGCTCGCTTGACCAGCAGTACCGTGTTCCCACGCACGACGGCGACCGAGACTGCCGGAATGATCCTGCGTGTTTCCATGAGTTCCCGCTTGATAGACAGCCCGTTGTGGACCGGCCGTCGGTGAACAGCTTTAGCGGTTGCGAAAGGCGGGTTCCATCGCCACTTTCACATGTCACCAATTCGAAAGCTGAATTCATGTGCGGACGCTTTGCCCTGACCGCCACACCGGACCAGACCGCTGCCTTCCTCGGGCTGGCGGAACTGGAGGACTTTCCGGCCCGCTACAATATCGCGCCGACGCAGCCGGTGCTGATGGCGCTCGCCGGTCCACCGCTTGCGCCGGGTTCGAACCTGCCTGACAGGCAAGCGATGCTGGTGCGCTGGGGACTGATTCCGGCCTGGGTGAAAGACACCAGGGAGTTTCCGCTGCTCTTCAATGCGCGCTCGGAAGGAGCCGTCGAAAAGGCCTCGTTCCGCGCCGCCATGCGCCACCGCCGCGCTCTGGTGCCGGCCTCCGGCTTCTACGAATGGCGGCAAACTGGTGGCAAGAGGGGGCAGCCCTATTGGATCAGGCCCAGGCATGGCGGGCTGGTCGCCTTCGCCGGGTTGATCGAGACCTATGCCGAGCCGGGCGGTTCTGAAATGGACACCGGCGCCATCCTGACCGTCCATGCCAATACCGACATCGCTCACATCCATGACCGGATGCCGGTGGTGATCCACCCGCGGGATTTCGCCCGCTGGCTCGATTGCCGCGCGCTCGAGCCGCGCGACGTCATCGACCTGTTGCGGCCGGCGCAACTTGATTTCTTCGAAGCCATCCCGGTTTCCGACCTTGTCAACAAGGTTGCCAACACCGGGCCGGAGATTCAGGTGAGGGGTGTCGTCGGGCCGGAGCCCGAGAAGGTCAGGCGCCAGAAGCCCGGCGCGGACGACAGCCAGATGACCTTGTTCTAGCTGCTATTTTCCTGGCGCCTTTCGGCGCCGTCATTGCCTGCGCGTGGCGTCGGTTGGACGTCGCATCAGGCAGCGCGCGGCGACGTGATCTTCTGTGCCGGGTTTTTCTTCTTCGCGGTGTGGAGAAGGGCGGCGACGATCGCGGCCGGTCCGATCGCCCGGTACTGGCTGGCCAGCGTCGGTTGCTTGGCGCGGTTGGTGTCTTGCTTGGTTCGAGGCATTGTCTTCTCTTCCCTGGTAACGTCTTCGTGTCTGCGTTTGCTGGTCGAATCCGACCAAATCGTGACGTTTGGCGATCTAGCCGGCGAATGTTTCATGACTGTGCCGACATGTTTAATAAAATGTTTCAGTGCATCATTACCTGTGATCCACCGACGCTTTTGCTTGCTGTTGCGACTTGACGGCAACACCGGGTGAGGCGATAAAGCCGCCCATGAAAACGTCTTTCGCCATTTGTGGCATTTGCATTATTGGCTAGCCTCGCGCTGGTCCGGACGTTTTCGCCTCATCTTTCCCTAGAGTGGACAAACGCCCCGGCCAGCAGGCTGGAGTCGGTTTGCGTGTGAGCGCAAGCCTGGTTCCATCCAGAAACTAACGGACCGGGAAGGCACGAATGTCTGACGCATCGAAGGGCCTGCGCCTCTACAACACGCTGACGCGGACGAAGGAGGATTTTGTCCCGATCGATCCGCGCAATGTGCGCATGTATGTTTGCGGTCCGACGGTCTACGATTTTGCCCATATCGGCAATGCGCGGCCGGTGATCGTCTTCGATGTGCTGTTCCGTCTGTTGCGCCAACTTTACGGCGAAAAGCACGTCACGTATGTGCGCAACATCACGGATGTCGACGACAAGATCAACGACCGCGCCCTGCGCGATTTCGGCGCCGAGATCACTTCCGGAAAGCTGTCGTTGAACGAGGCGATCCGAAGGGTCACCGAAAAGACCGCCGATCAGTTCCACAAGGACGTGGCGATGCTCGGCTGCCTCGAGCCGACGGTCGAGCCGCGCGCCACCGAATTCGTCGCACCCAGGCCCGACGGCAAGGCCGACATGATCTCCTTGATTCAACGCTTGATCGAACGCGGCCATGCCTATGTTGCGGCAGGCGAAGTTCTGTTCGACACCGCCTCGATGCCGGACTACGGGCAGTTGTCGAAGCGCAATCTCGATGAACAGCAGGCCGGCGCCCGGGTCGCCGTCGACGCGCACAAGAAGAACCCGCAGGATTTCGTGCTGTGGAAACTGTCATCGCCGGAGGAGCCGGGCTGGGACAGCCCGTGGGGCAGGGGCAGGCCGGGCTGGCACATCGAGTGCTCGGCGATGTCGGCCGCCTATCTCGGCGAGGTCTTCGACATCCATGGCGGCGGGCTCGATTTGATCTTCCCGCACCACGAGAACGAGATTGCCCAGTCGCGCTGCGCCCACGGCACCGAAACGATGGCCAAGGTGTGGATGCACAACGGCTTCCTGCAGGTCGAGGGGCAGAAGATGTCCAAGAGCCTGGGCAATTTCTATTCGATCAACGAGCTCCTGGAGACCGACATTTTTGGCGGCCGCAAATGGCCGGGCGAGGTGCTCAGGCTGGCGATGCTGATGACGCACTACCGCGAGCCGATCGACTTTTCCGTGCGGAAACTGGAAGAGGCGGAAAACACCCTGCGCAAATGGAAACGCGCCGCGGATCTGGCGCCGGCGGCAGCACAACAATTGCCGGCGGCCGTGGTGGACGCCCTGTCGGACGATCTTGCCACCTATGCCGCCTTCCAGGTGCTGACGCAGCTTGCTGGTGAAGCGGCGGAGGGCAACGATGCCGCCACTTCGCTGAAGGCGTCGCTTCTGTTCCTCGGCTTCGATGTCGGCGCGGCCAAGGTCGATGAAGGCGAGATCGCCAAGGCCATCGCCAGGCGCCTGGAACTGATCGCCGCGAAAAACTGGACCGAGGCCGACCGCATCCGCGACGAGCTTCTGGCGCAAGGTGTCCAGTTGAAGGACGGCAAGGATCCGATCACCGGCGGACGGATCACCACTTGGGAGGTAAAAAGATGATCGACCATCTTGGCATCACTGTTTCCGATTTCGACGCGTCGAAGGCGTTCTACGACAAGGCATTGAGACCGCTCGGCGCGTCGCTGCTCTACATGGTGCCCACGGAATATACCGGCGGCGCCAAGGTTGGCGGCTATGGCCGCGACCGGCCGGTCTTCTGGCTGAGTGCCGGCAAGGACAAGCCCCGGGACCATCAGCATGTCGCCTTCACCGCGCGCAGCCGCGCCGAGGTCGACGCCTTCCACGCCGCGGCAATCGCCGCCGGCGGCAAGGACAATGGCGGGCCGGGCCTGCGCCCGCACTACCATGCGAACTATTACGGCGCCTTCGTCTTCGATCCAGACGGCAACAATGTCGAGGCGGTCTGCCATGCTCCGGAGTGACCTGCAATGAGCCTCGACAACCGGCCGGTCTATACCGGTGGCTGCCAGTGCGGCGCGGTGCGCTTCCGCGTCGAAGGCGCACTGGGTGATGCCTCCGTCTGCCATTGCCGCATGTGCCAGAAGGCGAGCGGCAATTTCTACCTGCCGCTGGTGTCCGTGCGTGGCGCCAAGCTCGACTGGACGCGTGGCGAACCGAAACGCTTTCGCTCTTCCAGCGCCGCGCTACGCGGCTTCTGCGCGGAGTGCGGCACGCCACTGACCTTCGAGGCGCCCGACGGTGTCGCGCTTGCCATCGCCGCCTTCGACGATCCGGCCGGCATCGTGCCGACCATCCAGTGGGGCACCGAAGCAAAACTCGCCTATGTCGATCACATCCACGAATTGCCGGGCGAAGACACCATGGCTGATATCTCGTCGGCGCCCTATCTCGCCGAACTCGTCTCCTACCAGCATCCCGACCACGACACTGAACAATGGCCGCCAGAGGAAAGATCATGACCGAGAAAGTTAGAACCGGCGGCTGCCAGTGCGGCGCCGTGCGTTTCCGCATCAAGGGAGCGCTCGGCCGCCCGTCCATCTGCCATTGCCGTATGTGCCAGAAGCAGTTTGGCTCGTTCTTCGGCGCGCTGGTGACGGTGCCCAAGGACGGTGTCGAATGGACCCATGAGGAGCCGAGCTATTTCCAGTCGTCGGTCAATATCGATCGCGGCTTCTGCGCCCGCTGCGGCACGCCGTTGACCTACCGGCAGCCGGGCGGGCTTGAGATCGCCATCGGCGCTTTTGACGACCGCTCCGACCTCGCACCGCGGATCCAGGTCAATTACCCCGCCAGGCTGCCCTGGGTCGAGACCATCTTCGATGCGCCGGTCCATGACGATCCGGATTATTACGCGAGACAGGAGCAGATCATCTCCTTCCAGCATCCCGATCACGAGACGGCCAACTGGCCGCAGCAGGGCCTGAAACTATGAGCCCACAAGGCGTAGACAACGAATTGCGTACCCTCTATCCCGAGATCGAGGCCTTTCAGTCCGGCATGCTCGATGTCGGCGACGGCCATCAGGTCTATTGGGAGCGCTCAGGCACCAAAGGCGCCAAGCCGGCGGTGTTCCTGCATGGCGGTCCGGGCGGCACCATCTCGCCAAAGCACCGGCGGCTGTTCGATCCGAAGCTTTACGACGTCGTCCTGTTCGATCAGCGCGGCTGCGGCAAGTCGACCCCCAACGCCTCGCTCGAGGCCAACACCACCTGGCACCTGGTCGCCGACATCGAGCGCCTGCGTCAGATGTGCGGCTTCGACAAATGGCTGGTGTTCGGTGGCTCGTGGGGCTCGACGCTGGCATTGGCTTATGCCGAGACGCACCCTGAAAGGGTCAGCGAACTGGTCGTGCGCGGCATCTACACGCTGACGCGCGCGGAGCTCGAATGGTATTATCAGTTCGGCGTCTCCGAGATGTTCCCCGACAAATGGGAGCGCTTCCTGGCGCCGATCCCGGTAGCCGAGCGTGGCGACATGATGGCCGCCTACCGCAAGCGGCTGGTCGGCTGCGACCGCAAGGCGCAGATCGAGGCTGCCCGCGCATGGAGCCTGTGGGAAGGCGAGACGATCACGCTGCTGCCCGACCCCGAAACCAGCGGCCCGTTCGGTGAGGACGACTACGCCGTCGCCTTCGCCCGCATCGAGAACCATTATTTCGTCCATGCCGGCTGGCTGGAGGAAGGGCAATTGCTGCGCGACGCGCACAAGCTGAGCGATATCCCGGGCACCATCGTCCACGGCCGCTACGACATGCCGTGCCCGGCGCGCTATGCCTGGGCGCTGCACAAGGCGTGGTCAAAGGCGGACTTCCATTTGATCGAGGGCGCCGGTCATGCCTATTCCGAGCCCGGGATTCTCGACCGGCTGATCCGGGCGACGGACAAGTTTGCGGGGAAATGACCATGGCTCGCGAGCGTCTCTATCTCTTCGACACAACCCTTCGCGATGGCCAGCAGACGCCTGGCATCGACTTTTCGGTCGAGGACAAGATCGCCATCGCCAAGCTGCTCGATGCGTTCGGCATCGACTATGTCGAGGGCGGCTATCCCGGCGCCAACCCGACCGACACCGCCTTCTTTCAGAAGAAGCGCACGGCCAGCGCCAAATTCGTCGCCTTCGGCATGACCAAGCGGGCAGGGGTGTCGGCCTCCAACGATCCCGGCCTCGCCGCACTCATCCAGTCGCAGTCGGACGCCATCTGCTTCGTCGCCAAGAGCTGGGACTATCATGTCCGTGTCGCGCTCGGCTGCACCAACGAGGAAAACCTTGACTCCATCAAGGCTTCGGTCGAAGCGGCGGTTGCCGCCGGCAAGGAAGCCATGGTCGACTGCGAGCATTTCTTCGACGGCTTCAAGGCCAATGCCTCCTACGCGCTGGCCTGCGCAAAGACCGCCTTCGAGGCCGGCGCGCGCTGGGTGGTGCTATGCGACACCAATGGCGGCACGCAGCCCTCGGAAGTCCGCGCCATCATCAAGAACGTCATCGCGGCGGGCATTCCGGGTGATCATCTCGGCATCCATGCCCATGACGACACCGGCCAGGCGGTGGCGAATTCGCTTGCTGCCGTCGAAGCGGGCGTCCGCCAGATCCAGGGTACGCTGAACGGCATCGGCGAGCGCTGCGGTAATGCCAATTTGATCTCGATCGTGCCGACGCTGGCGTTGAAGCCGGCTTTCGCCGACCGCTTCGAAACCGGCATTTCGGCCGAGGCGCTGACCGGCATATCGCGCCTGTCGCGCGCATTCGACGAATTGCTGAACCGCGCGCCGGAAGCACAGGCGCCTTATGTCGGCGCCTCTGCCTTCGCCACCAAGGCCGGCATCCATGCCTCGGCGCTGGCCAAGGAGCCGGCGACCTATGAGCATGTGCCCCCGGAAACTGTCGGCAACCGGCGCCGCGTCATGGTCTCGGACCAGGGCGGCAAGGCCAATTTCCTCGCCGAGCTGAAGCGGCGTGGCATCGACGTGCCGAAGGACGACCACCGGCTCGATGCGCTGATATCAGTGGTCAAGGAACGCGAGGCCGAGGGCTACGCCTATGAAGGCGCCGACGCGTCTTTCGAGCTTTTGGCGCGCAAGATGCTGCATGGCCTACCGGAGTTCTTTAGCGTCACCTCATTCCGCTGCATGGTCGAGCGCCGCTTCGACGCCAATGGCAATCTGAAGACGGTCTCCGAGGCGATCGTCAAGGTGCTGGTCGAGGGCGAGGAGAAGATGTCGGTGGCCGAAGGGCACGGCCCCGTCAACGCGCTCGACATCGCGCTGCGCAAGGATCTCGGCAAATACCAGAACGAGATCGCCGACCTCGAACTCGCCGACTTCAAGGTGCGTATCCTGAATGGCGGCACCGAGGCGATCACCCGCGTGCTGGTCGAATCGCACGACTCGACGGGTGCCCGCTGGTGGACGGTCGGCGTCTCCGAAAACATCATAGACGCATCCTTCCAGGCTTTGATGGATTCGATCGTCTACAAGCTGATGAAGAACCGCGAGATGGCCGGGCTGGTGGCGGCGGAGTAGTCTTGAACCATCAGCGAAAGTCCATTGATCCATCAGCAATTTGCGATGGTCTTGGCAAGACGGCTGGCGCATAGCGTTGGGCCATGGCCACGCAAGGACTTCAACTGGACGCAGCCTCCAACGCCCGTCGCGGCTTCCTCCTGGCGCTGGGCGCCTATCTCCTGTGGGGGCTGCTGCCCTTCTATATGAAGGCGGTCGCGCATCTGCCGCTGGCCGAAGTCATCGCGCACCGCATCGTCTGGTCGGTGCCGATCGCCGCCGCCGTTCTGGTCTGGGCCGGCCGCACCGCGGACTTCAAGGCCGCAATCCGCTCGCCGCGCACCATCGCAATGGCCGCGCTGACGGCGGCGCTGATCTCGGTCAACTGGGGCATCTATGTCTGGGCGATCGCCGTCGACCGCACCGTGGAGACCGCGCTGGGCTACTATATCAACCCGCTGGTCAGCGTCGTCGTCGGCGCGCTGCTGCTCAGCGAACAGCTTGGCCGGCTTCAGGTTGCCGCTGTGGTGCTGGCGGCCGTCGCGGTCGCGGTGCTGACCGTCGATGCCGGCAAGCTGCCCTGGGTGTCGCTGGCGCTGGCGTTTTCTTTCGCTGCCTACGGCTTCTTCCGCAAAACGCTGCCGATCGGCCCAAGTCAGGGTTTTCTACTCGAAGTGCTGCTCTTGTCGGTGCCGGCGCTTGCCTACATCGTCTTCCTGATCGCCAACGGACAGGACCATTTTGTAGCGGGCGATGCGGCCGACACAGCGCTGCTCATCGGCTGCGGCCCGGTCACCGCGGTGCCGCTGCTGTTGTTCGCGTTCGGCGCCAGGCTGCTGCGCCTCTCTACCATCGGCATCATGCAATATATCGCGCCGACCATTGTGTTTCTGATCGCCGTGCTGATTTTCGGCGAACCCTTCGGCAGCACCCAGGCCATTGCCTTCGGCCTCATCTGGACGGCGCTGGCGATCTACTCCTGGTCGATGTTCACCTCGGCGAGAAAGGCTTGAACGCGACGCTTTAAACGTTGCGGCCCAACCGCGTGACGACGAAGAAAACGATAGCCGCCACCGCGAAGGAAAACAGGGTGACGATCCAGAAGCCGGAAGGCGTTTCCAGGAACGGCAGGCCGCCGACATTCATGCCGAACAGACCGGAGATGATGGTCATCGGCAGCAGCACCGCCGTCATCACCGAGAGCACGTAAAGCAAGCGGTTCGACTCCGTCGTCAGCTTGGCCATCAATTCGTCCTGCAACAGCCGGGCGCGCGCCTGCAATTGTTCGCCGTCGTGGTAGAGCGTATGCGCCCGGTGCGACAGCCGCGCCGCCATGTCGTTGATTGTGTCCGGCAGGTCGTTGCGATGCGAATGGTCGAGATGGCGAAACAGATTGCTCAGCGTCGCCATCTGCCGGTGGATCACCACCAGATGCCGGCGAGCGTCTACAAGCGCCTGCCGCTCATTGTGCCATGCGTCGCAGACGATACGATCCTCGATGCCATCGAGCGTGTCGCCGAGGCGGGTGAGTTCCGCCACCATGCCGTCGAACGACTGGCCAACGACGGCCTCGATCAGCTCGGCCGGCGAGCGGAACTTGCGCGATCCGTTCTCGATGGCCTTGCGGATATTGTCGACCGACTGCAGCGGTTGCTTGCGGGCGCCGACCAGCATTGTGTCGTTGAGGGCGAAGCGGAAATGGCCAAGTCCGCGCGCTTCCGCCGAATAGTCGTGGCGCAGGTCCGGCAGGTCGCCATAGAGCCAATCATCCTCGAGGTCGATGTGGCAGCCATGGCTGGTGGACAGGAAGGCTTCGCGCACCGGCGGCGGCAAAGCCTGATCGGCGGCGATCTCGTGGCGGGCGCGCATGTCGGAGAGCTGGTAGCTGCGCCAGGTCCAGTACGCTTGCGCGGCGTCCTTGGTGCGCACGCCTTCGGCGGTGAAGTGATAGATGAAGAACAGCCCGTGCTCGTCGGGCAGGTAAGGGGACAGGTCGGTGCCTTCCGCATTGAGAGCGATGTTCATCGTCGCTTCGCCAGTTTCTTGAACGCGGCATCGCGCGAGTGGCTGCCGGCCCTGAATCCTAGCATGGCCGCTGCAGGTTTTGTGTGACGGTTTCTTGACAGCCGGTCACAGCAGTGGGGCAGTAGGGCAGTAGGAGGAGGCTTTCTTTGCAATTCACGTACTGCCTTACTGCCCTACTCCCTTACTCCCCTACATCTTGTCGATCACCGACTGCACGCCCTCGGTTGGCGCATCGACCGAGGACCCCGCCACCATGATGGCTGCGACAATGGCTTCAGGGTCGTCGACCACCAGCGGCTTGACCCGCTGGGCGGTGTGGATGAAGCCTTCGGCCGACATGTGATCGAGCAGCGAAAGCATCGGATCCCAAAACCCCTTTATGTTGGCGAAGACGATCGGCTTGCGGTGGTGGCCCAGTTGGCCCCAGGTCATGATCTCGACGATCTCCTCGACCGTGCCGATGCCGCCCGGCAGCGCCACAAAGGCGTCGGATTTCTCGAACATCCTGTGCTTGCGCTCGTGCATGTTGTCGGTGATCACCAGTTCATCGAGCTTGTCGAGGGCGCTCTCGGTTGCTTCCCTGTTGATCAGGAAGCGCGGAATGATGCCAGTCACCTTGCCACCGGCCTTGAGCGCGCCATCGGCGACGGCGCCCATGATGCCTTTGGTGCCGCCGCCATAGATCAGACGCAGGCCGGACCTGGCAATCGAGCGGCCAAGCAAGTGCCCGGCCTTGGCGTAGGTTTCATCGCGGCCCGGAGACGAACCGCAATAGACGCAGACGGATCGAATCGTGTTCATACCGATGATTGGTGATAGGGACGGCAGGTGTGGTCAAGCCCGGGGCGAACCTTTTTCTTGCGGGGCCCTTTTTCTTGTAGGGTTTGCTAAAACAGGCTAGACCGGCGTTAGGTGGCTAAGGGGCAGGGAACTATGGCAATTAACCCATTAAAGGCGCTTTTATTCGCGGCAGGTGGCTCGGTAGCCGCGGCGGGAACCGCCTATGTGTCGGGCGCGCTCGACCCGTATCTCAATCGTGCGCCGCCGGCCGAAGTGGCGACGCTGACGCCCCCAACGGCCACCGACGCGAAGACACCGGCCGCACCCGCGCCGGACAGCAACGCAATGGCGCCCGCTGCGCCGGCTTCGGATGCGGCTGCTCCGGCTGCTCCAGCAGCACCTGCTGCACCCGCCGCGACCGGCCCGATCGCGCCGACCTTCGACATCGTTCGGGTCGAAAGCAACGGCTCGATCGTCATCGCCGGCAATGCGGTGCCCAACGCCAAGGTCGAGGTCCTCAATGGTTCGACAGTTCTCGGCTCGACGGTCGCAGGTTCGGATGGCGCCTTTGCCATCGTTCTCGACAATCCGCTGAAGCCTGGCGACTATACGATCACGTTGCGCTCGACTGGCACTGTGGTGATCAACTCGGCACAGACCGCTGTTGTCTCGATTCCCCAGAATCCGGCGGGCCAGGTGCTGGCCATGGTCGAGGAACCGGGCAAGCCATCCGAGCTGCTCACGGTTCCCGCGCCCGAGACAAAGCCGCAAACACCGCCCGCCGGCGAGCAGGCGGCCGCTCCGGCGATGGAAGCGCCCGCCGCGACGCAACCGGCGCCCGACGCGCCTGCTGTAGTGGAAGCCGCACCCGCGCCGGCTCCGGCAACACCTCCAGCACCTGCCACGCCGGGGGCGGAACCCAAGATCGTCGTCGAGGCAGTCGAGATCGACGGCAAGAAGATTTTCGTCGCCGGCATCGGCGATCCAGGCCGCAAGGTTCGCGCCTATGCCAACGACATTCTGCTTGGCGACGCGAAAACCTCGCCGGATGGCCATTTCCTGGTCGAGGCGACGCGCGACATTCCGGTCGGCACCTACACCATCCATGTCGATGCGCTCGATGCCGACGGGGTCAAGGTGGTGGCCCGCGCCGCCGTGCCGTTCGAGCGCGAGCCGGGTGAGGCGGTTGCCGCCGTGGCGCCCGCCGAGGCCAAGCCAACCGAGGTCAAACCAGCCCAGCCGGCGGTCGCCGGCGCCGAGGCACCGGCGGCATCCGCAACAGAGCCTTCCACGCCGCCCGCCGTTGCTGCCACCAATCCGGCTGCACCTGCGCCCGAGGCGCCTGCCGACATTGCCACGGCGACGCCACCAACTGAAGTTCCCGAGACGGTGGCGCCCAAGCTCGAGCATGCCGACAGCGCCGTCATCATCCGCCGCCACGATACGCTGTGGCGGATTTCGCGGCGGGTCTACGGCCAGGGCATGCGCTATTCGACCATCTACCTCGCCAACCAGGATCAGATCGCCGATCCCGACCGCATCTGGCCGGGGCAGGTGTTCAAGGTTCCGGAAAAGTCGAAGGAAGGCGAACCCGCCAACCTCAAGGCAATGGGCGACCAGATGACGACGGCTCCGGCGAAGACAGAGTAGAAATCTTTTTTCTCCTTTCCAAGGTCTTGAAGAAACTTCATTCATCGTCTATCGCCGATAGACGATGAATACTCTCCTGATTGAGCCCCGGAACACCTGCGGCTTCGCCGACAGCCAGGCCGTTGCCGCCAAGCTCGCTGCACTTTCGCATCCGGCCCGCATCGAGATCCTCAAACATCTGTCGGCCAGCCACTCCTGCTGCTGCCGGGAGGTGGTCGACCATCTCGACCTGGCGCAGTCCACCGTCTCCCAGCACCTGAAGATACTGGTCGATGCCGGTCTGGTCCGCTACGAGCCCGACCGCCAGCGTTCACGCTACCAGGTCGACCGCGATGCGCTCGCCGGTCTTTCCGTGTCGCTGGCCGCGCTCGTCAACTCCTGCTGCTCCGGCTGCTGAGAACAGGACAAGAAAATGGCCGAAAAAACCGTCTCCGCCGACTCCGGCTCGACCCTCGATACATTGCGCAATCTGTGGCCGTACATGTATCCGGCCGATCGCCCGGATCTGCGCTGGCGCGTAACCTGGGCGACCTTGCTGCTTGTCGTCGCCAAACTCGTGCTCGTCGCCGGGCCGTACTTCTTCAAATGGGCAACCAATGCGCTGGCGGGGCAGGGCGCGGCCCTGCCGCCGTTGTTGCCAGCTTTCCTTTTGGCGCCGGTCGCTCTCGTGATCGCCTACAATTTTCTGCGTCTCGTCCAACTCGGCTTCAACCAGTTGCGCGACGCGCTGTTTGCCCGCGTCGGGCAGTATGCGGTGCGCCAGCTCGCTTTCCGCACCTTCGTCCACATGCATGAACTGTCGCTGCGCTTCCATCTCGAGCGCCGCACCGGCGGCCTTTCGCGCATCATCGAGCGCGGCACCAAGGGCATCGAGACGATCGTTCGCTTCATCATGCTCAACACGGCGCCGACCATTCTCGAATTCGCGCTCACAGCCGGCATCTTCGCCTTCACCTATGGCTGGAAATATGTCGCCGTCGTTGCCGTGACCGTATGGATCTACGTCTGGTTCACGGTGAAGGCGAGCGATTGGCGCATCACCATCCGCCGCGACATGAACGACAGCGACACCGACGCCAACACCAAGGCGATCGATTCGCTGCTCAATTTCGAAACGGTCAAATATTTCGGCAACGAGGCGATGGAGGCCGAGCGCTTCGACCGCTCGATGGCGCGCTATGAGAGCGCCGCGACCAGGATCTGGACCTCGCTCGGCTGGTTGAACTTCGGCCAGGGCGTTATCTTCGGCCTCGGCACGGTCGTCGTCATGTGCATGTCGGCACTGGAGGTGCAGGCCGGCACGCAGACGGTCGGCGACTTCGTCTTCATCAATGCCATGCTGATGCAGCTTTCGGTGCCGCTCAACTTCATCGGCTTCATCTATCGCGAAATCCGGCAAGGGCTGACTGACATCGAGCAGATGTTCGACCTGCTCGATGTCCGCCAGGAGATCGTCGACAAACCAGACGCCAGGCCGCTTGCCGTCTCGGCCGGCAAGATCGAATTCCGCGACGTGCATTTCTCCTATGACCCCAACCGCAAGATCCTGAAAGGCGTCAGCTTCGAGGTGCCGGCCGGCAAGACGGTCGCCATCGTCGGGCCATCGGGTGCTGGCAAGTCGACCATTTCGCGGCTGCTGTTCCGCTTCTATGATGTCCAGGATGGCCAGGTGCTGATTGACGACCAGGATGTCAGGGACGTGACGCAGGAGAGCCTGCGCGCGTCGATCGGCATGGTGCCGCAGGACACCGTGCTGTTCAACGACACCATCGCCTACAACATCCGCTACGGCCGCATCGACGCCAGCGAGGACGACGTACGCAAGGCCGCCGAGCTTGCCCAGATCGGACCTTTCATCGACCGGCTGCCCGACGGTTACCGTTCGATGGTCGGCGAGCGCGGGTTGAAACTCTCCGGCGGCGAGAAGCAGCGCGTGGCCATTGCCCGCACCATCCTGAAGGCGCCGCCGATCCTGATACTCGACGAGGCGACCTCGGCGCTGGACAGCCACACCGAGCAGGAGATCCAGGCCGCACTCGATCTTGTCAGCAAGGGCCGCACCACCATCGTCATTGCCCATCGGCTGTCGACTGTGATCACCGCCGACGAGATCATTGTGCTCAAGGACGGCCAGATCGCCGAGCGCGGCACCCATGCCGATCTGCTGCGCAAGCACGGCCTCTACGCCTCGATGTGGGATCGTCAGCGCGAGGCGACCGAGGCCGAGGAGCGGCTGCGCATCGCCCGCGAGACCGACGAGCTGGGTGTGGTGGTGCGGCGGCGGACGTCAGAGGTGTCGTAGCGCCACTTTCCTTCTCCCCTTGTGGGAGAAGGTGGCCTCGCGAAGCGAGGTCGGATGAGGGGTGCTGGAAGGATCGCCGCCTTGAAAGCAAGCGATTGAAATCATTCGATATTTTAACACATGGTGTTTCTTCCAATACCCCTCATCTATCTCGGCGCTACGCGCCGATCCACCTTCTCCCACAAGGGGAGAAGGCTAAACCGAAATTCCCGCTTGACCTCAACTTAAGTTGAGATCGTAGACGTCGGCCGAAGGTGCGTCGTGCGCCTGTTTGCGATCGGAGACAGACGAAATGAATCAACTGAATCAAAAGCTTGGCAATGACAGCGTGTTCAGGGTCGACAAGTTCGTCGTCCCGGCCGAGGCCCGCGAGGAGATACTGCGCAAGGTCAGGGCGACGCATGAATTGCTGCGCCTCCAGCAAGGCTTCGTGCAGGATTTCCTGCTCGAGCAATTCTCGGGGCCAGGCGAATTCAACCTCGTCACCATCGTCGAATGGGAGAGCCAGGCGGCCATCGACAACGTCGTGCCGATCGTCAGGGCGGCGCATGAGCGGGCGGGCTTCAACCCGCAGGAGACAATCGCCCGGCTTGGCGTGCGGGCCGACATCGCCAACTATCAGCGCTTGCCCGAGTTGTAGGAAGGTTAGCCCGCGCCTGGCGCCGGGTGAGCCAGGCCACTCCCATTGTTGCGTTGCGGGAAGGGGGGCTTTCGGCTATTGAGGCCGGACCTGAAACAGGGACCGCCCCCATCCCATGAGCTCCATCCAATGAGTATCGTCGATACGATCAAGAATGCGTTCGTTCCGATCCATCGCGAGGGCTATCCCTTCATTGCCGCCTTCGGCGCGGCGACGTTGGTGCTTGGGTATTTCTCCACATTCCTGTTCTGGATTGGCCTCATACTGACGGCGTGGTGCGCCTATTTCTTCCGTGACCCCGAGCGCGTCACGCCCGTCGACGACCGGCTGGTGGTGAGCCCCGCCGACGGCATCATCTCGGCGGTTGGCCCGGCCGTTCCGCCGCGCGAACTGGGTCTCGGCAGTGGCGAGATGACCCGTATCTCGGTGTTCATGAACGTCTTTTCCTGCCATGTGAACCGCGCCCCGGTGCGTGGCCGCATTTCCAGGATCGAGCACCGGCCGGGCAAATTCCTCAATGCCGAACTCGACAAGGCAAGCTCCGAGAACGAGCGCAACGGGCTGGTCATCGACAGCCCCAACGGCACGGTGGCGGCGGTGCAGGTCGCCGGGCTGGTGGCGCGGCGCATCGTCTGCTGGGCCGAGCCCGGCAACGCGCTTGCCATCGGCGAACGTTTCGGGCTGATCCGCTTCGGCTCGCGCGTCGACGTGTTCCTGCCGTCCACCGCGACGCCGCGCGTTGCCGTCGGCCAGACCGCAGTCGGCGGCGAGACCGTATTGGCCGAATTCGGCGGCGTTGCCGCGACGCCGCTCGTGCGGATTTCCTGACCGGTGGGCGCGCCGTTCAAGAAATTCGAGGCGCATGCCAGCGGCGGCCCGCGCATCCGCGAAATCCCGATGCGCATGGTGCTGCCCAACCTCGTCACCGTGCTTGCCATCTGCGCCGGCCTGTCCGGCATCCGCTTCGGCTTCGAAGGGCGCTTCGAGCCGGCGGTGGTCATGGTGCTGCTTGCCGCCTTTCTCGACGGTATCGACGGCCGCCTGGCGCGGATGCTGAAAGCGACCTCCAAATTCGGCGCGCAGATGGATTCGCTGGCCGACATCGTCAATTTCGGCGTCGCGCCGGCATTGGTGCTCTATGCCTTCCTGCTCGATCGCGCCGGCTCGCCCGGCTGGATCGCGGCACTGTTGTTCACCATCGCCTGTGGGTTGAGGCTTGCCCGCTTCAACGTGCTTGACGAGGAGAAGGCCGAACGTCCGCTTTGGCAGAGCGAATATTTCGTCGGCGTACCGGCGCCGGCCGGCGCCGTGCTGGTCATGCTGCCGCTCTACCTCTATTTCCTGCGCCTTGGCCTGGAGCCGAGCCGCCTGGCCGCCTTCATCGGCACCGGCTTCACCATCCTCGTCGCCTTCCTGCTTGTCAGCCGGCTTCCGGTCTATTCCGGCAAGAGCATAAGGATACCGGGCGACAAGGTGCTGCCAGTTATTCTCGGCGTCGTCCTCTATGTGCTGTTGCTGATGACCTACCCCTGGTACACGCTGACCGCGTCGGTCGCCGGCTATCTGATCTTCCTGCCGTTCAGCGTGCGTGCCTATACCAGGCGCGCCAAGCGCGAGGGCGAGAAGGTTCCACCTTCTGATATTGGTTAAGAAACGCCGGGCAAGCCGCTGATCGGATTCAGGCCGCCGCGCTCAGCCCCAGCCTGTCGATCGCCAGCTTGCGGGTCGAGACATAGTCGGTCTTGCCAGAACCCAGCACCGGGATCTCTTCGACCTTGATGATGTCGTTGGGCACCATCAATTCGGCGGCACCTGCCTTCTTGCCGAACTTGCGCAATTCTTCCGCGTCGGCGTCGTCCGCGGTGGTGACCAGCACGATGCGCTCGCCGCGCCGTTTGTCCGGCACCGAGACCGCGGCATGGCGTTCTTCCGGCCACAGCGACTGCACCAGCATCTCCACCGCGCCCAGCGATACCATCTCGCCGGCGATCTTGGCGAAACGCTTGGCGCGGCCGCGAATGGTGATGAAGCCCTCGCGATCGATCGAAACGATGTCGCCGGTGTCGTGCCAGCCCTCGAGCGGCTGCAATTCGCCTGGCCGGTCCGCGGTCATGTAGCCCATCATCAGGTTTGGCCCGTTGAGCCACAACTGCCCGGCATCGCTGATGCCCTCGACCGGTTGCAGCTTCATGCGTATCGCCGGCAGCAGGCGTCCCACCGTACCGTCGCGGCCGTGGATGGCGGTGTTGACGGCGACAACGGGGGCGGCCTCGGTCAACCCGAAGCCTTCGATGATCTCGGCCTGGAAGCGCTCGCGGTAGACGCGGCGCGTCTCCGGCTTCACCGCCTCGGCGCCGGCGACGACGAAGCGCAGGCTGGAGAAGTCGCCGTCCTTGGCGGTGCGCGCATAGTTGGCGAGGAACGTGTCGGTGCCGAACATGACGGTCGGCCGCACCTTGCGCGCGATCTCCGGAATGATCTTGTAGTGAAGCGGCGAGGGATAGAGGAACAGCCTTACCCCGGTGACCAGCGGCAGGATGGTGCCGCCCGTCAGACCGAAGGAGTGGAACACCGGCAGCACGTTGAGCAGGATATCGGCCGGCGAGATGGTGATGCGGGCCTCGGCCTGCATGGCGTTGGCGTAGAGGTTCCGGTGCGACAGCAGCACCGCCTTGGGCGTGCCTTCCGAGCCTGACGTGAACAGGATCACCGCCGGCTTGGCCGAGTCCTGCCGCTGCAGCGGCCAGCGCCAGCGCAAGGCTGCCGCGAACTTCTCCAGCGTGGTCACGCTTTCGCGGATATCCTCCAGCCACAACAGCTTCGCGCCACCCTTCTCGACCGCCGCCACGATGTCGGCAAGGTCGGCCTTTTCGACGAAGGCGCGGGACGAAACCACCGTGCGGATCACCGCCGTGCGCACGGCTGCGGTGACGCTGGCCGGCCCTGCGGTGTAGTTGATCATCGCCGCCACCCGGCCGGCCGACAGCAGGCCGACGAAAGACAACACGACGCCATTGGCATTCGGCAGAAGCAGCCCGACCGCTTCGCCCGGCGCGGTTACAGCTTCGAAGCGGCGGCCCAGCACCCGCGCGCCGATGAACAGTTTTCGGTAGCTCAGCGCGCCCGAGATGACGTCCTCGACGATCGGGTGCGAGGCGCCGACGCGGTCGGCGGCGTCACGCATGGCCAGGAACAGACCGCGATCGAGATCGCTGCCGAACAGGCGGGCCTCGGCAACGCGGTCGAACAGCGCATTGGTGTTCGAGGCCTGGTCGGGGTTTCGCGCCACGAGCTCGGCGATGGTCAATGGCTCCAGCACGCTGATCGACAGGCGCGCAAACCAGTGGCGCGGCGCCTTGTCCGCTGGCGTCAACGACGCCGGCAAGGTGCGCGTACCGGCGACGAAGATCGGCACGATGCTGGCGTTGGCTTGCATGGCGATGCGGGTGACGGCGCGAAACAGGCGAAACGTCTTGACGTCGGGCTCGACCGCGTCGGGCAGGTAGACGGCGAGGCGGCCCTTGCCCTTCAGCACTCGTACCAGCCGGCGGCTGACGAAGACATGCTCGGCGTTGAAGGTGATGGTGCGGCCAAGCTCGCGCCACGGCTCCAGCCAGGGAGACCGCGCCGAGACATCGTCGAGGATGTGCAAAGTGTCATCAGGCAAGAGCGACAGCATCAGCGCCGGCTCGATGCGCGACTGGTGGGAGATGACATAGATGACCGGCGCTGGCGCGTTGCGCGCGATCCTGATGCGGTCGTCGCTGATTCGGTAGGCAAGCTTGAACGGCACATAGAGCAGCGCCTGGGTAAAGCGCAGGCCGAGGCGGAACTTTTCCACCACGCCAATCAGCAGCCAGGCCGCAACGAGGCCCGCAAGCAACGCCAGTGTCAGGATCATTGCCGCATCTCTCCCAACGGATTTTCGCACCACGGCTCTTTCACGGCCGCTTCGGGGGAGAACCTAGCGAAAGTGGGGGAGACGTCAATGCGGAGTGAGGACGCTCTGACCTTCTCCTGCATGGGAAAGGGAAGTCGGCCTCCTCACACTGCCTTCAATCTGCCGCTGATGAAGCGGAATTCCTGCGACTTGCCGCCGAAACCATAGGCGGCCGCGGGGACCTCGTGCACCAGGGCGTAGCTTTCCTCGTGCACATTTCCCAGGATCTGGCCGAAGGCGGCAAAGATCGCTCGCAGATAAGCCTCCAGCTCGAGCTTGGTGTTGGTGCCATCGACGACCTTGATGTCGAGCCAGAAAGTGTTGGCGCTATGCTCGGCCAGTGACTTGCCGCCGGCGAACCAGTGTTGCGGGTCGAGATAGGTGATCGCGACCGCGGTAATCGTCGGGTCCTTGCGCAGATGCGTGGCGGTCAGCCCGGTGACTTCCCTGGCGATTGTCGCGGACAAGGCGGCGTCCGGCTTGCCGGTGACGCTGACATTGATGATCGGCATTTTTCTCTCCTTGGTTTGGGACGGACGGCTATCAACCGCCGAACAAACCATGCCATTACAGCCACATCAAAAAAATCAAATTGTTTTCAAATAAAGGTTCGATAAAATCGAACTATGCAGATGCTCGATCCAGACCTCCTGAAAACCTTCCTCGCTTTCGTCGACGGCGGCTCGCTGGCACAGGCGGCGACGATCGTCGGCCGCTCACCCTCGGCCGTCACCACGCAGATGCAACGGCTTGAGGAAATCGTCGGCGAGCAGCTTCTGACGCCAAAGGGCAGGGGCCGCGGCCTGACACCGGCGGGCGAGGACCTCGTCGGCCACGCCAGACGCATCCTGGCGGCTCATCGCGAGGCTTGGCTGGCGCTGAAGGGCGCGCGGGCTGCCGGGCACGTCGCCATCGGCACGACACAGGATTTCGCCGATAGCGGTTTGCCGGACCTGCTGCGGGCCTTCGCCGTCAGTCATCCGCGCGTCAGGATCGAATTGCGCGTTGGCCGCTCCGCCGAATTGACCCAGGCGCTGCAGGCCGGCGGTCTCGATCTGGCGATCGCCATGCGCCAGGCCTCCGCGCCGGACGAAGTCGGCCTGCTCAGGGAGCCGATGGTGTGGCTCTGTTCACAAAAGGGATTGGCCGTGCGCCAGGACGAGATACCGCTGGCGCTGCTCGATCCGCATTGCGGCTTTCGCGAAGCAGCGATCGCCGCACTTGATGCGGCAGGCCGCCGCTATCGCATCGCGGCTGGCAGCGCCAGCCTGGCCGGCCTGCGCACAGCCGTGAATGCCGGCATCGCGCTGACGTTGAGGACGGCGCGCTTCGCCCACTCCGGCATCGTCGAAGCGCCGCGCGATCTTGCCCTGCCGGCGGTTCCGATTGCCGAATTCGCCATTCGGCTGCGCAAAGGCGCCGAGCGGCCGGCGCAGGATCTTGCCGCGCTGCTGAGCGCAGTCTTTCAATGTCCGCCTGATCGTCGCAAAGAGTGGGCGCCCGCAAGAATGAGCGCTGCAAAGAAAAAGCCGACCTTACGATCGGCTGGAGGTTAGACGGGTCGAGGGGTTTGGGGGGACTTGGGGGTGACCCGTCACGGCCACAATGCCTAAACCCCGTGATGGTTCCATGACTTTGCAGATTTATTTCAGCACATGATCAAAGTGCGGCGCGTTGCCTTGCCACCAGCCAGTCGCGCCCGGCATGGGCGAATACGGCGCAGAGCACGATGGCGCCGCCGATCATGCTGGCGGCCGGCGGAATCTCGGCCAGGAACAGGAAGGCGAACAGGATCGCAAACGGCACTTCGGCCGAACCGAGCAGGCCGGATTCCGCCGCTGGAATGAGGCGCGCGCCCTCCGTCCACAGGATCGAGGCGAGTGCGAAGGAGGCGCCAAAGGTGGCGAGCAGCACGGCATCCCTTGGCGACACCGCCAGCGGATCGGTAACGAGCCAGCCGAGCACGAACAGAAGGAATGCCGCCACCGCACCGGCCCACACCACCGGCGTATCGCGAAAGGCACGCACCATGATCATGTAGAGCGCGCCGCCGATCGTCATCAGCAGCGCCAGCCCGTCGCCCAACAGATGCCCGGTGCCGAAGCCGGACCAGACCATGATGCCCACGCCGCAGAGGGAGACGGCGGCGGCCAACATCGTCTGCAGCCGGAATCTCTCGTGCACCAGAGCCCAGGCCAGCAGCGCGGTGACGAAGGGCGCGGTGGCGTAAATGACGGCGACATTGGCGACGTAGGTGAATTTGAACGCAGAGATGAAGGCGATGCTGGCCAGCGCTCCCTCGACGGCCAGTAGCCAGCCTCGCCAGCCAAGCCGCAGGCTTTCGCGCCCGCCGGAGCGGCGGCGGCGCCAAAGCACATAGAGCGTGATCAGGATCGAGCCGACAAAGCCGCGCCAGCAGGTGATGGTCAGCGGATCGGCATGGATCGACTTGGTCAGCACGCCGGTGAGGCCGAAGACAGCCGCCGACGCCGAAACCAGGATGATGCCAAGGGTTCGCTCGGCGGCGGCGTCGGTGGTGCCCGGCATGCTCAAGACCTCTGTCATTTCGCCAGACTACGCCGTCTCGTCCTGACACCATACTGTCAGCAGGATTGCCAGATCCTACAGCCGCTTGCGGGAATGTTCGTTGCCAACGATCAGCAGGCCGGCCGTGAAGATCAGGGCAGCCTTTGGCCGCGGGACACACTTCGAACGTCGCTGTTGACTTGGCCCCTGGGTCAGCCCCGATAAGATAAGAAAGCGGTCAGCCAGCAACAAGGTGATTCCATGCGCTCCTCCGCCCAGTTCCTGAACGCTTCCGAAGCCGCCAGCCGGCTAGGCGTGTCGGCCAAGGCCCTGCGGCTCTATGAGCAGCGAGGCCTGATCGCTCCGATCCGCACCGCGGCCGGATGGCGGGCCTACGGTCCTGTCGAGATGAGCCGCGCGGCCGAGATCGCGGCATTGCGCGGACTTGGCTTCAGCCTGGCCCAGGTGGCGCGGGTGCTGGAGGGCGACGCCAGAGGCATGGAGCCAGCCTTGGCCGCGCACCAGGCGGTCCTCGAGGGTCGCCTGCGTCAGCTTGTCGGCATTATCGAGAAGATAGGCAGCCTGCGGGATGGCCTCGCTGGAGGCGAAGCGCCAACCATTGCGGAACTGGCGTGCCTGATGATGCCAGATACCGGACCCGGCGTCGCTTTCGACCTTCCCTGGCCCTGGGGTGGCGAGCGGTTCGAACTGGGACCGGTCCGGACGCTGAACTACATCGTCGGTCCGCTGGGCAGCGGCAAGACCCGGCTGGCGCGGCGCCTTGCCGAGAGCCTGCCCAACACCGCTTTCCTTGG
This sequence comes from Mesorhizobium helmanticense, assembly GCF_003034915.1. GTDB lineage: Bacteria > Pseudomonadota > Alphaproteobacteria > Rhizobiales > Rhizobiaceae > Mesorhizobium > Mesorhizobium helmanticense. The sequence goes on from NZ_PZJX01000050.1 coordinate 64,409, forward strand.
CCTGGACCGTTTGGCGGACGGATGTGCTGTGGCTCTTGCCAGCATGGACGCCGATCCGGCGCTAAGGGCACGGGTCGACCGGACGCTGGCCTGGCTCGTGGAGGATGGCGCCGCGGTGTCGGACGCACTGCTTGCCCTCCTCGCTGGGTTGGAAACCGAAGGTCCGGCCGTCCTGGTCGTCGACATGATCGAGCAGGGGCTGGACCAGGCCTCCCAGGAGGCGCTGATTGCCCATCTGCGCCGCCGTGGCCCCGGTGGTCGGCCGCTTTTCCTGCTCACGCGCTCCTGCGCAATCCTGGATCTGGCGGCGGTTGGCATTGATGAACCGATCATCCTCTGCCCCGCCAATCACAGTCCGCCAACCTATGTCGCCCCATACCCCGGCACTCCTGGCTACGAGGCCGTTGCCACCTGCCTGGCCTCGCCTGAGGTGCGGGCGCGGACGGAAGGCGTTGTTGCATGGCGGCCTGAGGTCGCCTGAATCCCTCACTCCAGCTGCGACGCGCTCACTGCGTCGCCTGGTAGAGTTCCGAAGCGGCCTCTTTCAGCGCGCGTCGGCCGTCCGGCCTGAAATACATCATGTGCCCACCCTCCACTACATCGAGGCGGATGGGTTTTGCATCGGTGAGCGACGGGATCTGATTCACCAGATAGCGCGAGGCCAGATAGGGCGTGACGAGATCGGTGTAGCCGTTGACGATCACGACGCCGAGCGCAGGGTTCAACGAGCGCGCCCGCTGCAGATCGTCCATCACCCCGGCATAGCCTTGCCGCGAGGTGCCGTAGTCCCAATTGCGGCTGATCTCGCCGTTGAGCAACCGGTAGCTGACATCGGTGCGGTAGTTCAGCTCGTCGCTGATATAGCCGGTGAAGGCCGAGGTCAGCACCGGTACGCTGCGGTCGAGCACCGGATCCGGGCCGGCGATGCGGGCGCTCTCGGGCGCGATATCTGCCGTGGCGATCGTGCCATCATAGGGACTGAGCACTTTGCCGTTGGCGCGGGCGAACTCCCTGGCGAACAGGCCGGTCGGGATGCGGGCAAAATTCCGCTGGACGAGTTCGAGCGGCAGGCCGGTGATGTCGGCCACGCGCTGGCTGGCCACCCGCCCGCCTTGTTCCAGCCCGCTGGCCAAAGCCGTAAGATAGCCGCCCAGCGCATAGTGCTCGACCTCGGCGAGCTTCTCCTGAAGCGCATGGCCGGTAATGCCTTCGCTGCGCAGGCGTACCGCCGCGAGCGACGGCAGTTCGAGCGCCCAGTGCAGCGGCTCGAATTCGTCGGGCTGCACCAGCATGAACTCCAGCGCCGGCGAGATCAGCACGATACCGTTTGGGCTGATGCCGATATCCTCCTGCAAGGTCCTGGCGAGCAGCGCCGCCCGGAACCCGCCATAGCTTTCGCCGGCGAGGAAGAGCGGCGATGCGGTGCGGCCGTTCTGCGCAAGATAGAGCCGGATGAAGGCGCCTATCGAACTCGCATCCTGGTTGACGCCCCAGAAATCGTGCGTGTTCTGGCCCGGCGCCTCGCGGCTGTAGCCGGTTCCGACGGGATCGACGAAGACGAGGTCGGTCATGTCGAGCCAACTGTCTGGATTGTCGATGAGTTTTTGCGGCGAGGGCAGGAATTGCCCATCGTTTCCGGTGCCGATTACGCGCGGGCCGAGCGCGCCGAGATGCAGATAGGCGGACGCCGCTCCGGGGCCGCCATTGAAGACGAAGGTGATGGGACGCCGCGGCTCCTTCGCCGCGTCGTCTGGCAACCGCCTGACATAGGCGACATAGAAGATCTCCGCTGTGACCTCGCCCTTGCCGGAAAGCAGAGACAACGTGCCGGCCTTAGCCTGATAGTCGAGCTTGCGCCCGGCCAGCGTGATCGAATGGTCTGTGGTCTGCGGTGGCGGCAGCAGCGACAGCACGCCGCCCGTGGGCGCCGGGCGCCCAGCCGTTTCGGCCAGGACAGGCTGCGCGAAGCCGGCAAGCACCAGCAGGATGAGGGAGATCAGTTTCAGCTTGAACGGCATGACAGCTCCGCGAGAACAACTCCCGCATAGGTATGGCCGAGGCGATCGAAGTCAAAGGAAATGGTCTGTGCGGTCCAAGCAATCTGCCACTTCGGTTTCGCTCAAACACAGCGGCTGCTATCAAGGCGCGAAAGACTGTCGAAAGGAACGGAAATGGACGTGACCGCACTCAAGGCCATGCAGGCGCCGCTGAAGGAGGCCTATCGGGACGATGCGTCGCGCGCGCTGATCACGCTAAGGGCCAAGGGCTCGATCGATGACGAGTCGATCGCTTGCAAGGTCGAAACGGGCAGGGCGCTTGCCGTTGCCGGCCTGCATCCCGCAACCGGCGGTTCGGGGCTCGAACTCTGCTCCGGCGACATGCTGCTGGAGGCGCTGGTCGCATGCGCCGGCGTGACGTTGAAGGCGGTGGCGACGGCGCTGGAATTCAGGCTCGGCGCCGCCACTGTGGAAGCCGAAGGCGATCTCGATTTTCGCGGCACGCTTGGCGTGGCAAAAGATGCGCCGGTCGGCTTCCGCGCCATCAGGCTTAATTTCGGCCTCGACACCGACGAGCCGCAGGAGCGCATCGATGCGCTGCTTAAGCTGACCGAACGCTATTGCGTGGTGTTCCAGACCATCAACACCAAGCCGGAACTGACCGTAAGCGCGCGACGTTGACGCTGCCAATCTCCCCCCTTGTGGGGGAGATGCCCGGCAGGGCAGAGGGGCGCGCTGTCCCGCCGGCCTCTCAGCACTGTTCAATCAGACCAAGCCCGTTCGTAACGGATAGATTAAGCGAAGGTCGGCGATCCTTCACGCCCCCCTCTGTCCTGCCGGACATCTCCCCCACGAGGGGGGAGATTGCAGTTGCGGCGCCGCTTCCCTACTGTGCCGATGGTTCCTCGGCATCGCCTTCATCGGTGAAGGGCGAAGCGCTCGGCACACACTGCACTGCCCAGCCGGTCGGCGTCGGCTGCTTCTGGTACTCGGTGACGGCATTGGTGCATTGTTCGCGGGTGTCGAAGGTGCTGGGCAGCACGACCATGCCGCCTTGCGGACCGGCGATCACCAGATACCAGACCAAAGCTACGCTCGAAGCCGCCATGGGAATTTCCTCGCTGTGATTGTTGTGGGAGTCGCGACGATCCTATCAACTCCGCATGACAGACGAAAGCGCGGCCGGGGCGCGGCGATGCGCCACGGCATCACAGCCGCGTGATAGCGCGATCCTCTCCGATTTCCGGAAAGGATCATGCGTTAAGGGTTTGCGAATACCGGCTCAGTTCGTTGCAAAGCAATAGAACAGGCCGTCGCCGCCGGTGCCCTTCAGCGCGTCCTGGCTACAGCCGCCGCGCGAGGCGTGCGAGGAGTTCCACGATTTGGCAGCGGCCGAATCGTCGAGGCCCATACGATCATGATGACCCACCATCGCCGCGCCTTCGGCCCCGCCCATTGTCCAGTCGCCGCAGGTCTGGTCGGCGATCTTCGTTCCATCGGGCTTGGAGCCGGTCAGTATGTCGTGCCGGTTGGGCTTGTCGCCGCGGCCGTTGACGACCTCGCCCTTTTCGTCGAGCGCTGTCTGCTTGGTGATGGCGTTAGCGTCGCTGTGCAGCGAAGCGACGTCGTCGGCGATCTTGACGCCCTTGGCGTCGAACCACGGCCCCTTGCCGATGCGGTCGCGTGCATCGGTGTCGCTGGTCGAGAGATAGGCAGCCCAGGTCTTGCCGGTGACGCCGGCGGCTTCAGCCAGCGAGGCGCAATGCGCGTCCGCACCCTTCAGCCCACCGAGATCGGCACCCTTGCCGGATCCCACGCTGGTGACGAAGAAACTCATCGTCGCATCCTGTGCCGAGGCAACGCCGGCGGCTGCAAGCAAGGTGGCGGCGGTAACGAGAAGCAGTCTGCGCATGATGGTCCTCCGGTTTCGAATGTTACATTCGAAGAACGTAGCCGGAGGCCTATTTCATCCCTCTTGAAGTCAAGTTTATTCCGGCTGCCGGTAGGCGACAAAGCGGTTGTGCTTGGCCTGGAAGATCAGCCCGGTTTCTTTCAGATCGGGGCTCGCCAGCGGCACGATGCGCTTGGCGATCTCAGACGGGTGCGGCAGCGTTTCCGGATCCTCGCCGGGTACGGCCAGCGCCCGCATGGCGGTACGGGTGGCGCCGGGGTCGGCGGCGTTGACGCGTAGCGCCGAGTTTTCCGCCTCATGCGCCCAGGAGCGCATCATGGTTTCGACCGCCGCCTTCGAAGCCGCATAGGGCGCCCAGAAGGCGCGCGCCGAATGCGCGGCGTTGGACGACAGGATGATGGCGCGGCCGGCGTCGGAGAGCCTCAGCAGCGGGTCGACCGAGCGGATCAGCCGCCAGGTCGAGGTGACGTTGATGGTCATCACCTTCTCGAAGGTCTTGGCCTCGACATGGCCGATCGGCGAGATGACGCCGAGCACGGCGGCGTTGGCGACCAGGATGTCGAGCTTGCCCCAGCGCTCATGGATGGCGCCGCCCAGCCGGTCGATGCCTGCCATGTCGGCAAGGTCGAGTGGCACCAGCGTCGCTTGTCCGCCAGCCGCCTTGATCTGGTCGTCGAGTTCCTCCAGCCCGCCGACAGTGCGCGCGACCGCAATCACATGCGCGCCGGCGGCGGCCAGTTCCTTGGCGATGAAATAACCGATGCCGCGAGAGGCACCGGTGACGACCGCGACGCGGCCGGAGAGGTCGAGGGCAGGGGTCACCGGGCAGCTCCGAAGGTTAGTGCTCTATGGCGAACTTTGTCCTGCCCAGTCGACCTGTGCGATTGGCGAAAGAGGAGATGAGAGCTCGATCTCCCGCCTTGCGGGGGAGATGTCCGGCAGGACAGAGGGGGGTGTGAAGGATCACGGCGTACCGAATTGAGCCGATTCGGATGGTAAATCAGCCCGAGGGCACTGCTAGGATTGATTGACAGGCCGGAGGGACAGCACCCCCCTCTGCCCTGCCGGGCATCTCCCCCGCAAGGGGGGAGATCAGATATTCCGCCGGTTTCGCCAATCACAGTTGCGACAAGACCTAAGCCCCGCTCGCCGCCAGCAGCGACAGCGTGCGTACATTGTCGGAGCCTTCGAAGTCGGCAAGCCGCGTCGGGTATTGCCCCGTAAAACAGGCGTCGCAGAATTGCGGCTGCTCATTGTCGCGGCCGGCTTCGCCGACGGCGCGGTAGAGGCCGTCGATAGTGAGGAAGCCAAGCGAATCGACGCGGATGAAATCGGCCATCTCTTCCACCGACATGCGCGATGCCAAAAGCTTCGATTTCTCCGGCGTGTCGACGCCATAAAAGCACGAGGCGCGCGTCGGCGGCGAGGCGATGCGCATATGCACTTCCTTGGCGCCGGCGTCGCGCACCATCTGCACGATCTTCTGGCTGGTGGTGCCGCGCACGATCGAGTCATCGACCAGCACCACGCGCTTGCCTTCGATCATGCGGCGGTTGGCATTGTGCTTGAGCTTGACGCCCATGTGGCGGATCGAATCGCCCGGCTGGATGAAGGTGCGGCCGACATAGTGGTTGCGGATGATGCCAAGCTCGAACGGAATGCCCGCGGCCTGGGAGAAACCGATTGCCGCCGGCGTGCCCGAATCCGGCACCGGCACGACGATGTCGGCCTCCACGGGGCTTTCGAGCGCCAGCTCGGCGCCGATGCGCTTGCGCACCTCATAGACGTTGCGGCCTTCGACCGAGGAATCCGGTCGCGCGAAATAGACATATTCGAAGATGCAGAAGCGGGTCTTCTGCGGCTCGAAGGGGAACAGGCTCTCAATGCCCTTGGCGGTGACGACGACCATCTCGCCGGGCTTCAGGTCGCGCACGAAACGCGCGCCGATGATGTCGAGCGCGCAGGTTTCGGAAGCCAGGATCCAGGCGCCGTCGAGGTCGCCCAGCACCAGCGGGCGGATGCCGAGCGGATCGCGGCAGCCGATCATCTTCTTGGCCGTCATCGCCACCAGCGAGAAGGCGCCTTCGACCTGGCGCACCGCGTCGATGAAGCGCGAATTCAGGTCGCGCTCCTTTGAGGTGGCGACCAGATGCAGGATCGTCTCGGTGTCGGAGGTCGACGAAAAGATCGCGCCCTGTTTCTGCAGCGCGCGCTGCACGGTCATGGCGTTGGTGAGGTTGCCATTGTGGGCGACGGCGAAACCGCCATCGGCGAGTTCGGCGAAAAATGGCTGGATGTTGCGCAGGCCGGCGCCGCCGGTGGTGGCGTAGCGCGTGTGACCGATGGCGCGGTTGCCTTGCAGGCTGTCGATGACATGCTGCTTGGTGAAGGTGTCGCCGATCAGGCCGACATGGCGTTCGACATGGAACTGGGTGCCGTCATAGGAAACGATGCCGGCCGCTTCCTGGCCGCGATGCTGGAGCGCATGCAGACCGAGCGTGACGATGGCTGCGGCGTCCTGCCGGCCGAAAATGCCGAACACGCCGCATTCGTCGTGGAAATGGTCGTCGGCTTCGGCGGAAAGCACGTCGTCTGCGTCTGCCATCTCTTAGAGCCTCATTGTGGAAAGGCGTCATATAATGCAGTCGGTCAGTCAATGCCACTGGCAAATCAGAATGCCGCGTTGTTATGCTTGTCAACTATTCGGTAGCGTTGTCCTCCACACAGGTCGTTGCAAATGCAGGATGAACCCGACGAGGCCGAAGAAGAAGCTTGGTGCGAATCGCAACGCCAATACGTGCTCGGTTATCTGGGTCGCGAGAATTTGAAACATGGCAGGGTGGGAGAATGGCCTGCCTGGCATGTTTATCCGTATGTTGCGGTTTGGGCGATCGAAAGCATCGAGCATCCAGAGTGGGTTGGTTGGTGGGCAATCTCTGGCGACCTACCAACCGACTACATCAGCTGCGGACCGGACGGGACTCCTCGGGCCGCCGTTCGGGACTTCGGCTTGCGCTGGAAGGAAGTGGCGGCAGCAATGGCTGAAGGACGAGAGCACGAAGAATTTACAACCGGCGGCCCTGAACACGCCACAACATTGGCGCCTCTGCTTCGATCGAGGGCAAAGATACTGCTCGACTGGGCGAGTGACGATAGCGTTTGGGATGCTCCCGAAGCGCCCTCGAAAGCTTGACCCAATGCGCTGAGGCAGAACTTCAGTTTGCCGGCGCCGGAGTAGCCGGTGGGGTGGCTGGGGCGTTGTCGGCCGGCGGCGCGTCGGTTTCGCTATCGTCTGGCACCGGGGCTTCGTCGCCGGTTGCCGGGGCATCAGCCGCAGGCGCGTCGGGAGCCGCCGGCGTCTCGGCGCCGGCCTCGGGTGCGGCCGGCTGATTCGGGTTGAGCTGCTTGAGGATGGTGTTTTCCGGATCCTCGGGCAGCATGCTTTCGAGTTTGGCGCCGATCGATTCCAGCAGCGGCCGCGATTTGGCGTTGGCGACCCATCCTGGAGCCTTGGTGCCGGCCAGCCAGTTGAAGAACAGCAAGGCCACCGCGACGACCAGGATGCCGCGCGCCGCGCCATAGAGGAAGCCCAGCGTGCGGTCGAGCGCGCCGATCCTGGAATCGATGATCCAGTCGGCGAGCTTCATGGTGATGACGGAAACCACGATGAGCGCAATGACGAAGACGATGCCGGCGGACGCCGCCATGGCGATCTTCTCATTGTCGATATAGGGCTGAACGTAAGGCAGGACCGGCTTGTACAGGAAGAATGCCGCAGCCGCCGCTGCTATCCAGGCGATGATGGACAGGATCTCGCGTGAAAAGCCGCGAACCATGGCGAGCATCGCCGAGACCAGGGTGAAGCCGACGAGAATTCCGTCAAGCAGCGTAATCGGCATGTCTTTGGCCCCACTCCGATCTCTTTTTCACAACTCGGGCGAGTCGCGTCACTCTTGCTCGTCGGCGCGGCTGCGCCGTGAGCCGGCTATCCGCGCCACGAGGTCGGCCAGTTCGGTGGGCTGGAAAGCGCAGGCCCCTATCCCCCCGGCTCCATTGCCACCAACAAGTTCCTCGCTGCCCAAGGGCAGAACCGCACTTCCAAAACCCAGCTTTTCGGCTTCCTTGAGGCGCTGCTGCGCATGCGCAACCGGCCTCACGGCGCCCGAAAGGCTGATTTCGCCGAAATAGACGCAATCGGCCGGAAGGGCAAGACCGGTGAGCGACGAAACCAGTGCAGCGGCAACCGCGAGATCGGCGGCAGGCTCCGTGATGCGGTAGCCGCCGGCGACGTTGAGATAGACGTCGTGCGTGCCGAAGCGGACCCCGCAATGGGCTTCGAGAACGGCGAGGATCATCGACAGCCGGGCGCCGTCCCAGCCGACGACGGCACGGCGCGGCGTGCCCAGCGACGAGGGCGCCACCAGCGCCTGGATCTCGACCAGCACCGGACGCGTACCTTCCATGCCGGCGAAAACCGCGGCACCCGGCGATTTTGCATGGCGTTCGCCGAGAAAGAGTTCGGACGGATTGGCGACCTCGCGCAGGCCCTTGTCCGACATTTCGAAGACGCCGATTTCGTCGGTCGGTCCGAACCGGTTCTTGACCGTGCGCAGGATGCGGTAGTGGTGGCCGCCTTCGCCCTCGAAATAGAGCACGGCGTCGACCATGTGCTCGACCACGCGCGGCCCGGCGATCTGGCCTTCCTTGGTGACGTGGCCGACGAGCACGATCGCCGCGCCTGTCGATTTCGCATAGCGGATCATCGCCTGGGCGGCGGCGCGCACCTGGGTGACGGTGCCGGGCGCCGAATCGGCCATGTCGGTCCACAAGGTCTGGATCGAATCGAGGATCACCAGGTCCGGCCGCTTGCCGTCGGCGATGGTGGCCAGAATGTCCTCGACATTCGTCTCGGCCGCCAGCTCCACCGGGGTGTCGGCAACGCCGAGCCGCTGCGCCCGCAACCTGATCTGGGCGACGGCCTCTTCGCCCGAGACATAGACGATGCGGTGGCCCTTTGCCGCGAGTGCCGCGGCCGCCTGCGTCAAGAGCGTCGACTTGCCGATCCCCGGATCGCCGCCGACCAGAAGTGCGGAACCGCGGACAAAACCGCCGCCGGTGGCGCGGTCGAGCTCGCCGATGCCGGAAACGATGCGCGGCGCATCCTCGATGTCGCCGGAGAGGCTGGTCAGCACCACGGCGCGGCCCTTGCGCGCGTTGCGGGTGTTGGCCGGGCCTGAACCTATACCGCCTGCCGTGCCTTCCTCGACCAGCGTGTTCCACTCGCCACAGGCGTCGCATTTGCCGGCCCAGCGCTGATGCACCGATCCGCAATTCTGGCAGATGAATTGGACGCGCGATTTGGCCAATCTGCTACCTTCCCGCCAATTGGCGAGGGCCGTGATCTTTCGCGCCCCCCTCTGTCCTGCCGGACATCTCCCCCACGAGGGGGGAGATCGGACTGCGCGTGGGGTTTCGCCAAGTTTCTGTTGCGACCGAGGACAAGCGGCTACTCAAACCTCTCCGCAATATGATGCTCTTCCGCAAGGTCGGAGAAGCGGGTGAACTCGCCCTGGAAGGCGAGGCTGACCGAGCCGGTCGGCCCATGGCGCTGCTTGGCGACGATGACCTCAGCCTTGCCGCGCATCTCGTTCATCTCGTTTTCCCATTTGATGTATTCGTCGGTGCCGGGTTTCGGCTCGCGGTTCTTCAGATAATATTCCTCGCGGTAGACGAACATCACCACGTCGGCGTCCTGCTCGATCGAGCCCGATTCGCGCAGATCGGAGAGTTGCGGGCGTTTGTCGTCGCGGCTCTCGACCTGGCGCGACAGCTGCGACAGCGCGATGATCGGCACCGCAAGCTCCTTGGCCAGCGCCTTCAGCCCGGTGGTGATCTCGGTGATTTCCTGTACGCGGTTCTGCGAGGCCCTGGCGCTCGATCCTTGCATCAGCTGGATATAATCGATGACGATGACGTCGAGGCCGCGCTGCCGTTTCAGCCGACGCGCGCGCGCCGACAATTGTGCGATGGAAATACCGCCGGTCTGGTCGATGAACAGCGGGATCTTCTGCATGGTCTGCGAGCAGGCGACCAGCTTCTCGAAATCCATCTCGCTGATCTCACCGCGGCGGATTTTCGACGACGGGATTTCGGTCTGCTCGGAGATGATGCGGGTGGCGAGCTGTTCCGACGACATTTCGAGCGAGAAGAAGCCGACGACGCCGCCATTGGCCGCCTTGAACGAACCGTCGGCCTGCTGCGCCGGCACATAGGCCTCGGCGATGTTGAAAGCCATGTTGGTGGCAAGCGAGGTCTTGCCCATGCCGGGACGGCCGGCGATGATGATCAGGTCGGAGGGCTGCAGGCCGCCCATGCGGCGGTCGAGATCGCGCAGGCCCGTGGCGACGCCCGACAAATGCCCGTCGCGCATATAGGCGGCGTTGGCCATGTCGACGGCGGTCTTGACCGCGTCGGTGAAGCTCTCGAAGCCGCCATCGTAGCGACCGGTCTCGGCCAATTCGAACAGGCGCCGCTCGGCATCCTCGATCTGCTCGGACGGCGACATGTCGACCGGCGCGTCATAGGCGATGTTGACCATGTCCTCGCCGACGGTGATCAGCGCGCGCCGCGTGGCGAGATCGTAAATGGCGCGGCCGTAGTCGGCGGCGTTGACGACGGTGACAGCCTCGACGGCCAGCCGCACGACATATTGCGCCACCGTCATGTCGCCGACCTTCTCGTCGGCCGGCAGGAAGGTCTTCAGCGTTATCGGCGTCGCTATCTTGCCCATGCGGATAAGCTCGGCCGCAACCTCGAAGATCTTTCTATGCAGCGGCTCGTAGAAATGACCCGACTTGAGAAAGTCCGAGACACGGTAGAAGGCATCATTGTTGACGAGGATGGCGCCGAGCAGCGCCTGCTCCGCCTCGATGTTGTTCGGTGCCTCGCGATAGAGCGGTTGTTCCGCGACGCCGAATTTTCGCGCTGCCTCTGCCATGATGTCCCCGATTTCGATCCCGGCCCCTCGATACCAGAACGAGAAAGAGCCGGTGCTGACTTATATGCATCACTCGTACTCAATCGGCGTTGATGCCCGCTGTTCACAGGAACGGCAAACAGTCCACAGGACAGAATTCCCGGGCTCTGATTCCATTTGACTCGGCAAGGCTGCGATTCTACGCGATGCATTGAACAAATCAAGAACAAAAATCGGAGAGCCGGACGCTGCGCGAGCCATCGGCGCGAGATTAGATTGAGTCGCCCCAGTCGAGCCGTCGCGCCAGCCTGAACGCATCGCCATCGCGCTTGGTGAACAGTTTTTCGCCGGCGCTGCCATCCTTTTGGCAGAGCTTGAGCAGAACCTTGCCTGAACCGGATTTCGGCGGCGCGATCACCCGCGCGGCACGGGATGGGGCAGGGTGCCGCGAGGCGGCGACATAGATGAATTTCTCGTCCTCCCAAGGCACGTCGGCGTCCTTGGCCAGCCGGTGCAGGCGCGAGCGGGCGACGCGACGCGAAAAATGGCACCAGTCGGGCGCGGCGAGCGGGCAGGGCATCTCATGCGGACAAGGCGCAAGAACATGCGCGCCGGCCTCGACCAATTGCCTGCGCGCGGCAAGAATCCGCTGCCAGCCGGCCGGCGTGCCCGGCTCGACGATCAGGAGGGTATCGGCAGTGAGCTGCCAGAGCCTGGCGACGAGCTTGGGCAGCGACGCCGGCGTAATCTCATCCAGCACATAGGCACAGGTGACCAGATCGGCCGGCTTGAGCGCGCCAAGGTCGATGGTGACATCGCCGGCCAGCCAGGCGATCCTGGCCGTGATCGCCTCAGTGGCAAGAGCCTCGCCGACCCGGCGCACCGCGGCGCTTGCCTCGATCAGCACAGCATCTTCGAGGTCGGGCCACAGATCGGCCGTGGCCCAAAGCACCGTACCAGGGCCGGCGCCGACATCGAGCAGGGTTTTCGGTGTGTAAGCGGGCCGCGCCTCGCTGACCGCATCCAGGCAGGCGCGTACGGCGGCGTAGGTCGCCGGCAGCCGCGTCGCCAGATAGGCCTTCACCGCCATCTCCTCGGCCATGTGCAGGCGGCCGTCGCGCAGTTCGGCGCGGTAGCGGTCCGATAGCGTCCTTGCCGCTTGCTTGAGCACAGCCAGCGGCACTTTTTCGAGAATGCGCTCGACACCTTGCCGAAGTGGAGCAGGCAGCTCCATCACGCCCCCCGAGGCGCAAGCAGGATGACCGAGGCGCCAATGATGGAGAGCGCCGCACCGGCGAGATCCCAGCGGTCGGGGCGCACCCCTTCCACCAGCCACAGCCAGCCCAGCGCTGCCGCGATGTAGATGCCGCCATAGGCGGCATAGGCGCGGCCGGCGGCTGACGTGTCGACCAGAGCCAGCAGGAAGCCGAACAAAGCGAGGCAGACGAGGCCCGGCACCAGCCACAGCGGCGACTTTTCCAGCCGCCACCACGCCCAGAACGAAAAGCAGCCGGCGATCTCGGCAAGTGCTGCGGCGACATAGAGGAGATAGGTCATGAAAAAGGTCTCGCGGTGACGAGACCTTTTTCAGCGTGCAGGCCTGCAATGGCAAGCGGCAATGGCGCAGTCGCCGGGTCTATTCCGGATCCGCCACCTTGCGGCGCCGGGCGGGCTTGGCGGCAGGGGCCTTTTCGCGATGCCCCATGTCGCGCATCTCCAGCGCCTTTTCGCATTTGGCCATGTAGTCGCGCGACATCGGCAGCGTGTCGTTCTTCTTGGCGATCTGGATCTGGAAGATCACCAGATCCTGCCAGCGGAAAGCGGCTTCCGAGGCTGCCAGGTAGAACTCCCACATGCGGCAGAAACGCTCGTCATAGATCGCCTTGGCCTTGTCGCGGTTGGCGGCGAAGCGCTGGCCCCAGTGCTTCAGCGTGTCGGCATAGTGCAGCCGCAGGATCTCGATGTCGGTGACGACAAGCCCCGACTTCTCGATCGCCGGCATCACTTCGGACAGTGACGGGATATAGCCGCCCGGAAAAATATATTTGCGGATGAAGGCGCTGGTCGCCCACGGCACCCCGGAGCGGCCGATCGTGTGCAGCAGCATGACGCCGTCCGGCTTGAGCAGCGTCGCCGACTTGTCGAAGAAGGTGCGGAAATGGTTGACGCCGACATGCTCGAACATGCCGACCGAGACGATGCGGTCGAAACGCTCATTGAGTTCGCGGTAGTCCTTCAGTTCGAAGTGCACCCGGTTTTCCAGGCCTTGCGCATGGGCGCGATCGGTGGCGACGCCATGCTGCTCCGTCGACAGCGTCACGCCCTGCACGTCCACGTCGAACGATTTCGCCAGATAGAGGCCGAGCCCGCCCCAGCCGGAGCCGATGTCGAGCACCGTCTGGCCCGCCTTCAGCCTGAGCTTGGCGGCGATGTGGCGTTTCTTGGCGGCCTGCGCCTCGTCGAGTGTCATATCCGGCTGCTCGAAATAGGCGCAGGAATACTGCATGTCCTCGTCGAGGAAGAGCCGGTAGAGGTCGCCCGACAGGTCGTAGTGGCGCTGCACGTTGCGGCGCGCTCGCGCGGCCGTGTTGATCTGCTGCAGGCGACGAAAGGCGTGGCGCAGGCCCTCGATCGCCTTCGACCAGGTGGCGTCGATGCCGCCGCTGCCCATGTTCTGGAAAGCGATGCGCATCAGACCCAGAACGCCGCCTTCAAGGATGTCGAGCTCGCCGTCCATGTAGGCTTCCGGCACCGCCAGCATTGGATCGAAGGTGATGGCACGCTCGGCGTGCCTGGTCTTGATGTGCATGTGTACCGGCTCGCCGGAACCGTCGCCGAAAATCACTGACAGGCCCTTGGGTCCGGTTACCTTGAGATTGCCGGTACGCACCAGGCGGTCAAGTACGCGCTTCAACAGAATATTCATGACCAAACGTCCCCTCTCGGTCAGACAGGCTGTTCGCGCATGAAATCGCTACCGATTTCGGCAAGGAGCATGCGCCCTAGTCAACGTGCCACAACGTCCTTTGCGCGTCCAAACGACGCGCGACGTCGTAGTCTGCAACAATATATAGGGGTTCGAAAAGTTCCTTTTGGCACAAAAATGCCCGGGCGAGAGGCCCGGGCATTGGTCCAGAATAACTGGAAGCCGACAAAATCGATCAGGGGGCCGTTTTGGGCCCCGCAATGCGCAATCAGGCGTTGTCTTCCTCGCCTTCGAGCTCGGCATTGGGGTCGAAGAAATTTTCCGGCCGCGCATTGTCGTTGATGTCTTCGCCATAGATGGCTTCGGCGGTGGTCAGCGTCTCGCCCTTGGCCTGGCGCTCGGCTTCGTCGGCCGTGCGCGCGATGTTGAGCGTGACGGTGACCTCGACTTCCGGATGCAGCGCAATCGCCACATTGGTAAGGCCGATGGTCTTGATCGGCTGGTTGAGCAGGATCTGGTTGCGGTTGACCGAGAAGCCTTCCGCCGTCAGCAGCTCGGCGATGTCGCGGGTCGAAACCGAACCGTAGAGCTGGCCGGTCTCGCCGGCCGAACGCACGGCGATGAAGCTCTTGCCGTCGAGCTTCTCGGCAACCTGCGTGGCTTCCGACTTGCGCTCGAGGTTGCGGGCTTCGAGCTGGGCACGCTGTCCCTCGAATTTCTTCTTGTTGGCTTCGTTGGCGCGCAGCGCCTTGCCCTGCGGCAACAGGAAATTGCGGGCAAACCCGTCCTTGACCTTGACGGTATCACCCATCTGGCCGAGGCGGGAAACGCGTTCGAGGAGAATGACTTCCATGGTTTTGTTCCTTTAGGTTAGGCGCGGACGCCGAATTCATGGGAACAGGTCAGGAAGCTTGAGCGCCTTGGCGCTGGTGTCGCTGTCCTGCCTGTCGGCAGTTAGGATTTCTTTCGAAATCCAACTCGGGATTTGATGTTCGAACCGGCCATGCCCGTCACGGTCGGTGAAAAAAAGCGGGCGGCGAACCGCCCGCTTCGAAAGACTTAGCGTACCACGTAGGGCAGCAGGCCGAGGAAGCGTGCCCGCTTGATCGCCTTGGCGAGTTCGCGCTGCTTCTTCTGGCTGACGGCGGTGATGCGCGACGGCACGATCTTGCCGCGCTCGGAAATGTAGCGCTGCAGAAGACGCACGTCCTTGTAGTCGATCTTGGGCGCGTTGGCGCCGGAGAACGGGCAGGTCTTGCGGCGACGGTGGAACGGGCGCCGGGTCGGGATCTGATTGATGTCGACCATTATTCTGCACCCCCTTCAATGCTGCGTGGCGGACGGTCGCCACGGTCGCGGTCGCCGAAGCTGCGCGGCGGACGATCGCCACGGTCGCCGCGATCGCGGTCGCCGAACGAGCGCGGGCCGCGGTCGCGGTCGCCAAAGCCGCCGCGCTCCGAGCGCTCTTCGCGCTTCTGCATCATCGCCGACGGGCCTTCCTCATGCGCATCGACCTTGATGGTGAGGAAACGCAGCACGTCCTCGGACAGGCCCATCTGGCGCTCCATTTCGTTGAGAGCGGCCGGCGGGCAGGTGATATCCATCAGCGTGTAATAGGCCTTCCGGTTCTTGTTGACCCGGTAGGTGAGAGACTTCAGTCCCCAGTTCTCGACCCGGCCGACGGACCCGCCATTCGCTGATATGACGCCCTTGTACTGTTCGACAAGCGCATCGACCTGCTGCTGCGAGAGGTCCTGCCGGGCAAGAAACACATGTTCGTAGAGAGCCATATAGTTCTTTGCCTTTCTTCGTTTCTCTCCCGGTTCCCGGCGGCAAAAGCCTCTGCAACTTCTCTGACCCGCTGGTCCCGAAGGGGCGGGGAAGAAAGGAGCATCACGAGACGGTCGAGAGCGGAGACACGGGAGGCGGAAGCGCTTCTGGCTTCACGCGAAGATTTTCGAAAAAACCTCCGGCCCTCCGTTCAGCCCCCAGCAAGGACCGGCAGATTGCGGGCGTCTATACAGCAATCCGGCTGGAAGGCAAGGGCAGGCGGAAAATCGGCCGTCGCGCGGACGATATGTCTCTCAGCTCGTATGCGGGCCGAGCTTGTCCACCGTTTCGGGGAAGAAGTCGGGCGCCGCGCGGCGTTTGCCGAACATCATGTCGTACTGCAGCAGGCGGAAATTGTTGATGGCCGGGTCGATGTTCTTTTGCCGTGCCCAGTCGGGGACGGCTTCGCCGGTCGGCGTCAGCAACAGATTGCGGTCGACGACGCGGTAGCGCTCTCGCATCTGGCCAAGGAAGCCGGTGTAGTAGGGATGGCTGATCCCGGCGGTCGTCAGGATATGGTAGGGCAGGAAGGCTGGGCTCACCGCGCCCATGTCCTCGGCCGGACCGGTGCGGTTCGACCAGATGACCAGCGGCGTCTGGTGATGCTGCAGCATCTGGTCGGCCGGCTCCTTGCGCGGCGCGACATTGTCCTTCATGAAGCCGGTCTCGACATAGACCGGGCCAAGCGGCGGCAGATGGTCGCCGAAGAAGGCGATGACCGTCGGCCGCTCGCGTTTCTTGGCCCATTCTATGAGGCGCTCAAGGCCGCGGTCCGCGTCCGAAGAGCCTTCCGTGTAGCTCAACAGCGATTCACGCGCCCACCGGCTGATCGGGGCCTGCACCTTGTGGGTCGGATTGTAGTAGCGGTATGGCTCGTAGGGCCCGTGGTTCTGCAGGCTGACGGCGAAGAAGAAGACAGGATCGGCGCTGGCGTCGGCCTCGCGGATGATCTCGTCGGTCATCGACGCGTCCGATGCCAGCGGCCCGCGCTTTTGCATCGGCGGCAAGGTCTCTTCCGACTTGAAGTCGTTGAAGCCGAAATCTGCGTAGACCGCGCCGCGGTTCCAGAACCAATTGGTGCCCGGATGGATGGCGCGTGCCCGGTAGCCTTCGCTTTTCAGGAAGGTCGCCAGCGAGGGCGTCGGCGAGCGCACATATTGCTGGTAGGGAATGCTGCCTGCCGGCAGGAAGGCGTTGGAAAAGCCGGTCAGCGCCTCGAACTCGATGTTGGCGGTCATGCCGCCGAATTCCGGCGAGAACATGTAGCCCGAGCGCAACGCTCGCACATTGGGGATCGGGTCGGGCGTGATGGTGACGCCCGGCAGCTTGGTCGGATCCCAGAAGGATTCGCTCATGACGACGATGATGTCCGGCTTCTCGGCCGGCATCGTGGCCGTCACACCGGGCCTGTCGATCGCCGCGATCGCCTTGTCGGAATAACCTGCCGGCGCCGAGACATGCGCCATCGGCACATTGAGCGCGAAGGCGAGCGCAAAGCCGTTGGAGGCATAGTTTTCCTTCTGGTCCCACATGATCGGGATGATCTGCAGCCGGTCGCGGGTCCACGAGAAGGTGGCATAATCCATGATCGAGACGAAGAAGGCGAGCAGCGGCACCGTCAGCGCCAACCGGGCGAGGCGGCCCTTGTGGCTGAGTGCCGGCACCCGCCGGCGCCATAGCCGCCAGCCATAGACGAGCAGCGACAGGCCGCCGATGATGCCGACCGCCATGGCGATGGCGGTTCCCGGGCGATCACGCACCAGAAGCGGCATCAGCGCCACGATCTGGCGGGAATAGAGGAAATCGGTCGGATAGAGGGGATCGCCGAGATAGTGAGATTTCTGATGGCCGACAAAGGCCAGCGCCAGCGCCAGCGGCGCGACGATCATCAGGCTCTGGTGGCTGCGGCCAAGCACGGCGTCGAGCCCGACCAGAACCAGCGCGAAGATGATGATGGTGGTCCAGCCCGGCTTGAAGGGCTGCAGGAAGAAGGAGACGGTGCCGGCGAAATCGCCGCGCACGATCAATTCGATCGCAAACACCAGGATGGTGGCGGCGAGCAGGCTGGCGAGGCCATAGCGGATAACCGGCCATTTCCGCCCCGGCAGATAGCCGGTGGACGGATCGCCTTCCAGAAACTGTGGCGCAGCCTTGCCCGCGCTCTTCCTAATCCTTGCCACCTTGATCTTTCCCCGGCCCGTAACATTAGCTTCACTGAAATGTCATCGTACTGTCACGAAAAGCTAGCGCCTGTGGCGAAAATAAGAAGAGCCAGCAAACGATTCGTGAGCGATTTTCATCATGAGTGATCGCCAAAAAGCCTTTTGGAACAGGCGCTCGGCCGCCATCGCTGTTCCGAAACGGCTGCGGATCGGCTCATCACGGGCTTGACTTGGCCGGTTCCCTTGGTCACAGGCAGGGAAAACCAGCCTCTGGGAGCCGCATATGGCCGTCGCATTCACCTTTCCGGGACAGGGCAGCCAAGCTGTCGGCATGGGCAAGGATCTCGCCGAAGCATTTCCGGAATCGCGGAAAATCTTCGAAGAGGTCGACGATGCGCTCGGTGAGAAGCTGTCGAAGCTGATCTGGGAGGGGCCGGAAGAAACGCTGACGCTTACCGCCAATGCCCAACCGGCGCTGATGGCGGTCTCGCTTGCCGCGATCCGGGCGCTGGAATCGCACGGCTTCTCGTTGAAGGACAAGGTCGCCTATGTCGCCGGACATTCGCTCGGCGAATATTCGGCACTTGCCGCCGCCGGTTTCGTTTCGGTCGCGGATGCCGCCCGGCTGCTGCGCATCCGCGGCAACGCCATGCAGGCAGCGGTGCCGGCCGGCGAGGGCGCCATGGCGGCGATCATCGGGCTGGAACAGGCCGATGTCGAAGCCGCCTGCGCTGAGGCGTCCAGGGGGTCAGTCTGCCAGATCGCCAACGACAATGGCGGTGGCCAGCTCGTTATCTCCGGCGCCAGGTCCGCCGTCGAACTGGCGGCAAGACTATGCACCGAAAAGGGCGCCAAACGGGCACTGATGCTGCAGGTCTCGGCGCCTTTCCATTCGGCGCTGATGAAGCCGGCGGCCGAGATCATGCGCGAGGCGCTGGCCGGCGTCGCCAAGCACGCGCCGGTCGTGCCTGTGATCTCCAACGTCTCTGTCACTCCGACCAGCGATCCGGACGAGATCGCGCGGCGCCTGGTCGAGCAAGTGACCGGACGCGTGCGCTGGCGCGAGACGGTGGAATGGTTCGGCGCCAACGGCGTTACAACGCTCTACGAAATCGGCGCCGGCAAGGTGCTGTCGGGACTGGCGCGGCGCATCAACCGCGATATCGCCACCGGTGCCGTCGGCACGGCGGCCGATGTCGAGGTGGCAGTGGTGGCGCTGGCATAATCCACTGGCGATGTGGACGCACCCATGTGAAGGGTGTTCTCTGAAGATCGGGAGACAAAAATGTTCGAACTGACTGGCCGGAAGGCGCTTGTGACAGGCGCATCGGGAGGCATCGGCGAGGCGATCGCCAGGGTGTTGCATGCGCAAGGCGCCATCGTCGGCCTGCATGGCACCCGTATCGAGAAACTCGAGGCGCTGGCCGCCGAACTCGGCGAGCGGGTCAGGCTGTTTCCAGCCAATCTTTCGAACCGCGACGAGGTCAAGGCGCTCGGCCAGAAGGCAGAGGCCGATCTCGAAGGCGTCGACATTCTCGTCAACAATGCCGGGATCACCAAGGACGGGCTGTTCGTGCGCATGGCGGACGCCGACTGGGACAGCGTGCTCGAGGTCAATCTGACCGCCGTGTTTCGGCTGACCCGGGAGCTCACCCATCCGATGATGCGCCGCCGGCACGGCCGCATCATCAACATCACCTCGGTGGTCGGCGTCACCGGCAATCCAGGCCAGACCAATTACTGCGCTTCCAAGGCCGGCATGATCGGGTTTTCCAAGTCGCTGGCGCAGGAGATCGCCACCCGCAACATCACTGTCAACTGCGTCGCCCCGGGCTTCATCGAATCGGCAATGACCGACAAGCTCAACGACAAGCAGAAGGAGGCGATCATGGCTGCGATCCCGACAAGGCGCATGGGCACCAGTGCCGAAGTGGCCTCCGCCGTCGCCTACCTCGCTTCCAACGAGGCTGCCTATGTCACCGGCCAGACCATTCATGTTAACGGCGGCATGGCGATGATTTGACAGTTGCGGAAAACACCCATTTCGCCTTGGACCCAGACCGATTTTCGTGTAATGCGGCCCGCAACCCGGCGGTTCGGGCAAAAACCGGTCCGGCGCCGTAGCGTTTCTGGCAGGACCATCTTTCAGCTTGATTAGCGGCATTCTGCCCGCTAACGAAGACAGACAACCAAAAGACGAGGATGCCCCAAATGAGTGACACCGCAGAGCGCGTCAAGAAGATCGTCATCGAGCACCTTGGCGTCGATGCCGACAAGGTGACGGAGCAGGCGAGCTTCATCGATGATCTGGGCGCGGACAGTCTCGACACGGTCGAACTCGTCATGGCGTTCGAAGAAGAGTTCGGCGTCGAAATTCCCGACGATGCGGCCGAGACCATCCTGACCGTCGGCGATGCCGTGAAGTACATCGACAAGGCCTCGGCCTGAAGCTTTCCGCAGGCATCACCTGGGAGGACCTGCGATGAGGCGTGTCGTCGTCACGGGCCTTGGGCTGCTTTCGCCGTTCGGCATGGGCTTCGAGCATAGCTGGAAGGAACTCCTGACCGGCCGCAGTGCCGCCAAGCGCATCACCGAGTTCGAAGTGGAGGATCTTGCCTGCAAGATCGCCCACGTCATTCCGCGTGGCAACGGCGAGAACGCCACCTTCAATCCGGAGGCCGTTCTCGAGCCGAAGGAACTGCGCAAGATCGGCGACTTCATCCTATACGGGATCGCGGCCGCCGATGAAGCGCTGAAGGACTCCGGCTGGGCGCCGAAGACGCATGAGGAGCAGTGCGCCACCGGCGTGCTGATCGGTTCCGGCATTGGCGGCATCGAAGGCATCGCCGAGAACGCGATGATCCTGAAGGAGCGCGGTCCGCGCCGCATCAGCCCGTTCTTCATCCCCGGCCAGATCATCAATCTCGTCTCCGGCCAGGTCTCGATCCGGCATGGGCTGAAAGGCCCCAACCACGCCGTGGTCACTGCTTGCTCCACTGGCGCCCACGCCATCGGCGATGCCGCCCGGCTGATCATGTGGGGCGATGCCGACGTCATGGTCGCGGGCGGCGCCGAGGCGCCGGTGACGCGGCTGTCGATCGCCGGCTTCGCCGCTTGCCGGGCGCTGTCCACCGAGCGCAACGACGCTCCGCAAACGGCCTCGCGCCCTTATGATCGCGACCGTGACGGCTTCGTCATGGGCGAGGGCGCCGGCGTCGTCGTGCTGGAAGCCCTCGAACATGCCGAGGCGCGCGGCGCCAGGATCTATGCCGAGGTCACCGGTTACGGCCTGACCGGCGATGCCTATCACATCACAGCACCCGCCGACGACGGCGACGGCGCCTTCCGTTGCATGACGGCGGCACTGAACCGGGCCAAGCTGACGCCCGCCGATGTCGACTACATCAACGCGCACGGCACTTCGACCATGGCCGACACGATCGAACTCGGCGCCGTCGAGCGTCTGGTCGGCAATGCCGCGTCGAAAATATCGATGTCGTCGACCAAGTCGTCGATCGGCCATCTTCTGGGAGCGGCCGGTGCGGCCGAGGCGATCTTTTCGATCCTCGCCATCCGCGACAACATCGCGCCGGCCACCATCAACCTCGACAATCCCGAGCGTGAAACGTCGATAGACCTGGTGCCGAACCAACCGCGTGCGCGCCAGATCGACGTGGCGCTGTCCAATTCCTTCGGCTTCGGCGGCACCAACGCCTCGCTCGTCTTCCAGCGTTACAATGGCTGACCGGTCCGCCGACCGGCACGGCCCATGCGTGTCGTCAATTTTGCCATATTCGCCCCTACTCTGCCGCAGGGGATTCGTTGCAAGATCAAACGGTAGGGCGCTATGAACACAAGTCCGGCGGACAACGGAGAATTCGGACAACGGCAATCGCCGCCGCCAGCCCCGATCGTGCCGAAGACGGCCAGCGAAGCCTTGCGGCCTGAAGCCGGTACGCCGCCGCCCAAGCGCTCGCGCGCCTCGCGCGGCCAGTTCGTCGTGTTCATGAACTTCGTCATCACCTCGATAATGCTGGTGGTTCTGGCAGCCGGTGTTGCCCTGTATTTCGGCAAGCAGGAGTTCAACGAGCCCGGCCCGTCGGCCACTGGCGACACATTCCCGGTCAAGCCGAATTCCGGCGTCCAGGATATCGCCGACCAGCTCGAGCGGCGCGGGTTGATCAGCGATGCCCGCATCTTCCGCCTTGGCGTGCGCGCCTATGGCAACGATTCGGCGCTGAAGGCCGGCGAATACGAGATCAAGCCGCGCGCTTCCATGCACGACATCATGGAGTTGCTGAAGAGCGGCAAGTCGGTGATGTATTCGCTGACCATCCCGGAGGGACTGACGGTCGAGCAGGCGCTGCAGCGCATAGCCGACCAGGGCGGGCTTGCCGGCGATATGCCGGCAAGCGTTCCGCCCGAGGGCAGCCTCGCCACCGACACGTTGCGCTTCACGCGTGGCGCGACACGCCAGCAGATGGTCGACAAATTGCTGGCTGACCAGAAGAAGCTGGTCGACGATGTCTGGCAGCGGCGTGCCCCGGACCTGCCTCTGGCCAATGTCGAAGACTTCGTCATCCTGGCCTCGATCGTCGAGAAGGAGACGGGCAAGGGCGATGAACGCTCGCGGGTCGCCGCCGTTTTCCTCAACCGGCTGGCCAAGGGCATGCGGCTGCAGTCGGATCCGACCATCATCTATGGCCTGTTTGGCGGTAAGGGCAAACCCGCCGATCGCCCGATCTACCAGTCGGACATCAAGAAGCCGACGCCCTACAATACCTATCTTATCAATGGCCTGCCGCCGACGCCGATCGCCAATCCCGGCCGCGCCTCGCTGGAGGCCGTGGCCAATCCGTCGAAGACCAACGACCTTTATTTCGTTGCCGACGGCACCGGCGGTCACGTTTTTGCCGCGACGCTTGCCGAGCATAATGAAAATGTCGCTCGTTACAGGGCACTCCAGAAGAAGCAGGCCGAGGACGCCGCCAAGGGCGATGACGCCAAGGTGGACGGTCAAACCGATGCTCCGGTGGAAGGCGGCGACGCCGATGGCGATGCGGGCGCTGCCCAGTAGCGTCAGATATTTGAATCGTCCCTTGCGGATGCCGCAAGGGAGACACTGATATTTTCGACAGGAGCGTCCTAAAGTCGGTTTAGACGTGCGGGAAACGCTTTTGCATTGTAAAGCCGCGTATGGTCCGGTCCGAAGACCGTGTCCGGGATCATGCGCCAGGGGGGACACGCGGCATCATGAATTTGCAAAGCATGACCGGTTTTGCGCGTGCCGTCGCCGAGCATGACGGCACGTCGATCGCCTGGGAGGTCAAATCCGTCAACGGCAAGAGCGTCGAGGTCAGGCTGCGGCTGCCGCAGGGCTTCGAGCGGCTGGAGCCGGCCGTCAGGCAGACGGTACAGAAGCGCTTTGCGCGCGGCAATTTCCAGGCGACTCTGACCATCGGCCGCGCCGCCGGCCAGCAGGTGCAGCCGATTGTTAACGAAGCCTTCCTGAAAGACCTGGCGGGGCTGGCCAAGCGGCTGCAGGAGCAGTTCGGCGTGGCGCCCGCGACAGCCGACGGTCTGCTTTCGCTGCGCGGCGTGCTCGATATTCCCGAAACCACGGAGACCGAAGAAGCACGAGCCGCGCTTGACGCCGCGATAGTGTCAGCGCTGGAGGTTGCGCTGAGCGGGCTGGAGCAGGCGCGCCAGGGCGAGGGCGCCGCACTCCGTTCATTGTTGGCCGGCCATATCGACGCGATCGAGGCGCTGACGCTCAGAGCCGAGGCCGACCCCTCGCGCGAGCCGGCGGCGATCCGCGAAAGGATTGCCGAGCAGGTGCGATTGCTGCTGGACGCCTCCGCCAATCTCGACGCCAGCCGCTTGCACATGGAAGCGGCGTTCCTGGCCACCAAGGCCGACATCCGCGAGGAGATCGACCGGTTGAAGACGCATGTGGCGTCGGGCCGGGTGCTTCTGGCCGGCGGCGGCGCCATTGGCCGCAAGCTCGATTTTCTGGCGCAGGAATTCAATCGCGAATCGAATACGCTATGTTCGAAGTCGAATGCCGCCGCGGTGACCGCCATCGGGCTGGAACTGAAGGCGGTCGTCGACCAGTTTCGCGAACAGGTTCAGAATCTGGAGTAACCCGTGGTTGCCAAGGAGCCCTTGATTGCCATGACCGCAAAGGATTTGGGTTCGCGCATCCGCCGCCGCGGGCTGATGCTGGTGCTGTCGTCGCCATCCGGCGCCGGCAAGTCGACGATCGCGCGCAATCTGCTGGAAAGCGATGGCAGCCTCGAACTGTCGGTCTCCGTCACCACGCGACCGCGTCGAGGCAGCGAGATCGAGGGTGTCCATTACCACTTCCGCACCATGCGCGAATTCGAGCGGCTGCGCGATTCCGACGCGCTTCTCGAATGGGCCGAAGTGCATGGCAATTGCTACGCTACGCCGCGCGAGCCGGCGGAACTGGCGCTGGCGCAAGGCCGCGACATGCTGTTCGACATCGACTGGCAGGGCGCCCAGCAGCTCAAGGAGAAGATGCGCGCCGACATCGTCTCGATCTTCATCCTGCCGCCATCGATGAAGGAGTTGAAGGCGCGGTTGAAGCGCCGCGCCGAGGACCAGGAGCAGGTGATCGAGACGCGGCTGAAGAACGCCCGCAACGAGATCGAGCACTGGAAGGAATATGATTTCGTCATCGTCAACGACGATCTCGACCGTGCCTTCGCCGAGGTTCGCGGCATTGTCACCGCCGAGCGGCTGAGGCGCGACCGCCGGCCCGGCCTGTTCGATTTTGTCTCAGGGCTGTTGGACGAGAAGACAGACTGAGGCGGTGGCGCCTCTCCTTCTCCCCTTGTGGGAGAAGGTGGATTGGCGCGTAGCGCCAAGACGGATGAGGGGTGCTGGCCGGAGCGCTGTTGATGCCAAGCTGGAACACCCCTCATCCGACCGAGCTTCGCTCGGCCACCTTCTCCCACAAGGGGAGAAGGGAAGATCGGCGCTCAAACCGCATTCGTCAGCCGCACGAATTCTTCGACGCTCAAGGTTTCGGCTCGCCGTGTCGGATCGATGCCGGCGCGGGTGAGCAACGCTTCGCCACCGAGGCTTTTCACGCTCTGCCGCAGCATCTTTCTGCGCTGGCCGAAGGCTGCTTCGGTGACGCGGCCGAGTTTTTTCACTTCAGCCGGAAGGGGGCTGGCGCGCGGCACCAGATGCACCACCGAGGATGTCACTTTGGGCGGCGGCGTGAACGCCTGTGCCGGCACGTCGAAGGCGATTTTTGCCTCTGTCCGCCAGCCGGCCAGCACGCCGAGCCGGCCATAGGCATCGCTGCCGGGGCAGGCGACGATGCGCTCGGCTACCTCGCGCTGGAACATCAGCGTCATCGACGTATAGAAGGGCGGCCACTCGGTGACCGTCAGCCAGCGGATCAAGAGTTCGGTGCCGATATTATAGGGCAGGTTGGCGACGATCTTCACGGGACCGCCGCTTGCCGCGCCGGCAAGGGAGGCGAAATCCATCTTCAGCGCATCACCGGCAATGACCTCAAGCCGACCGGGATAATGGTTGGAGACTTCGGCCAGCGCTTCCAGGCACCGCTCGTCGCGCTCGATGGCGATCACCCGTCGTGCGCCACTGAAGAGCAGCGCCCTGGTCAGCCCGCCGGGGCCAGGGCCGACCTCGATCACGGTTGCATCGGCAAGATCGCCTGCGGCGCGCGCGATCTTGCCGGTCAGGTTGAGGTCGAGCAGGAAATTCTGGCCGAGCGACTTCTTCGCCTGCAGCCCGTGGCTCTCGATCACCGCGCGCAGCGGCGGCAGCCCGTCCATGCTCATGCGAAGACGCTCATGCGGCCGCGGCCTTCGTTTCGCTATCGGCCAGCCGGCGGGCGAGTTTCAGCGCCGCAATCAGGCTATCGGCCCGAGCCAGGCCCTTGCCGGCGATGTCGAAGGCGGTGCCGTGGTCCGGCGACGTGCGTATGAAGGGCAGGCCGAGCGTCACGTTGACCGCTTCGTCGAAAGCCAGCGCCTTGGCGGGGATCAGCGCCTGGTCGTGATACATGCAGATTGCCACGTCGTAGCCGGCCCTTGCACGGGCATGGAACATCGTATCGGCCGGCAGGGGCCCGAATGCGTCGATGCCTTCCGCCCTCAGCCTCTCGATTGCCGGGCGGATGATCTGCTCGTCCTCAGCACCCATCGCGCCGCCTTCGCCGGCATGCGGATTGAGGCCGGCAATGGCAAGCCGCGGCCTGGCGACGCCGAAGCGATGTTCGAGGTCGGTGGCGGTGATGCGGGCGGTCGCGACGATCAGGTCGCTCGTCAGCGCCTTCGGCACCTCGGCCAGTGCGATGTGGATGGTGACCGGGACGGTGCGCAACTCGGGGCCGGCAAGCAGCATCACCGGCATCGCGTCCGCGCCGGCATGGAGCGATGCCAGATGCGCCAGATATTCGGTATGGCCGGGAAAGCGGAACCCGGCATCATAGAGCGGCTTCTTGGCGATCGGGCACGTCACGACCGCGGCGGCGCGGCCGCCAAGGCAGTCGGCAACGGCGCGGTCGATAGCCTCGATGATGCCGGCGGCGTTCTCCGGATCCGACTGGCCGGGACTATCGATGGAGCGGGCGGCAAGCGGCGCGATCGGCAGAGCCCGCGAAAAGGTCAGTTGCGCCTGCGCCGGCGTGGTTTCCGCCATCGCCACGCTGGCGCCGAGCCGACGCGCCCTTGCGTCAATTAGTGCCGGATCGGCGAGGAGATAAAAAGGCGGCACACCGGCGCTATCACGCGCCTGCCAGGCGGCGATGGCGATCTCCGGCCCCACGCCGGACGGATCGCCGACACTCAACGCCAGCGGAAGCTTTGCGTCCGGCACGGCTATGTCGACTTCAGCGCTCGACGATGCGGGCTTTCTTCCGCAACTCCTCGACGTACTTCTTGGAGAGTTCGTCGGAGTTCTTGTCGTTCGAGCCTTCGCTCTGGAACACCATCTGGGCGGCCTTGTCGTCCGACACTTCGCGCGACGAGCAGATGCCGATGAACTCGACGCCGCGGTCCGTCTCGCGCGTTGCGGTAGCGCCGCCAACCTTGGTGGCCTTGATCTGCTCGGCCCAATCCGGCGGCAATTGCGGCGCCAGCACCCGGCCGAGGTCGCGGACGGTGACGTCGATCAGGCCCTTGGCGAATTCGCGCGTGGTGTTGCAGCCATTGAAACGCGCGCGCATGGCGTCGGCCTCGCGCTTGCGCTTGGCCAGCGTCGCGCTGCGCTCGGCCGCCGGCACCACGAAAATGACTTGCTGCAGCATGTATTCCATGGCTGAGGGCTTGGCCCCGCCCTTGTCGAGCATGCGCCTGACTGCGTCCTGCTCGCTCACGGAGCCGCCTTCGCCGGAGCGGTAGCGCGCGCTCAGCGCCTGGTTCCAGGCCATCTGGGCGCGGATGAATTCCTTGAAGTGCTCCTTGCTGACGCCGGACTGCGCCATGACGCCATCGAGTTGCTTGAGCTGCATCTTGTTGGTCGTGGCAAAGCGCTGGTAGGCGGCATTGACCTGGGCGTCGCTGATGCGGATGCCGAGACGCCTGGCTTCGGCGACGCGCAGCGTCTGATCGATCATTTCGTCGGCGGCGCTGCCCTTCTTGCGCTGCAGTTTCAGGAACGCGGCCCGGTGCGCGATGTCGCCGGTGGTGATCGGTACGTTGTTGACGACATATTTGATCTCGCTGGCGAAAGCCGGCGACGCCGTTGCGGTGATCGAGACAGAGGCCGCCGCCACCAGCAGCGCCAACCCTGCCGAAAAGAGGTAATTCCTCATCGAAAGCATCCCAATTCTATCCCAGCTTGGCTCATTCTATTCTAATCAAGGGAGACGAAAGCCGTGCCTACTCTATGCGGCGAAACGATGTCGTCGGCGCATCACCCCGAAATCGGAATCGATTTCGGCAACGATCATACGCCAAATTAAAGTTCTATAGCGTCCTTTGCGTGTCCGAAAGGCTGCGCGGGCGCTGTCCATCGAGTCGCTGCTACTGGTCCGTCGCTGCTACTGGATGGTGTCGATGGAGCTTTGCGACGAGCCGAAATCGCCGAGCGTGCGGAACGACAGGTTGAAGCCGATGTTCTGCGACACCTCCTTGGTGTCCAGGTCCCGGGTCTCCGAGAACGTCATCAAATAGGTGAAGCAAGAATCATTATAGGCAAAGCCAACCCCGTCCTTGACCAGGACACTCTGCTCCAGGTCGTAGGTGCCGGTGCCGAAGACGCGCCAGTTCTCGGCAAGATGCGTCGACGCGCCGAGCGTGACTTCGTGGCGATCGGTTTCGAAGCCATAGAGCGGCTGCGCCTGGATGAAGGCATATTTGGCGCTGAGCGAAATCGGCAGGCCGGAATAGGCGGCCTTCACCTCCGCGCGGCGGACCTCGAAGGTCTGCTCGTCCAAACGGCCGCTGATCGAACCGGAGAAGCCGCTGGGGCTATTGAATCCGACGAGGCCGACATAGTCGGAGGTCGAGGTCTCAAGGCCGGAATAGGCGCCGACATTGACCAGATCCGGCGTGGCGAAGGAGTTCTGCCCGCCAAGCTGGTAGGATTGGCCGAACAGCGCGTTGGTGCTCCAGCCATTGTCGTAGGCGCCGGAATAGCGCAGTCCGACATTGGCGCGGCTGCCGCCTTCCATGCGGTCGTAGCCGGAGAACTTGTCGCGTTCGAACAATGTCGTGGCGTCGAAGACGAAACTCTGGGCGTCTTCGTTGGGAACCGCGAGGCCACCGACATATTGCTCGTTTGGACGCACGAAGACTTGCGCCATCGGCTCGAGGATGTGGCTCGAACTTGGCATCGAGAACAGCACCGGCCAGCGCATTTCAAGTCCGGCGGTCGCCATGTAGCGGGCGAGCGAGGTACCCAAATCGTCGCTGACCCCGAGGTTCGTCGCCATCTGGTTGACCGCGGCGAGCGAGCCCGAGGAGGCATTGAGATAGCTGGCATCGCCGCGCAACGCCAGGAGCGGCGTCAGGAGCAGTCCACCATCGGTGGTGAAGGTGCGCTTCCATTCGGCCTCGGCGGTCAGGCGGCCAGATTGCCCCTCGATGCCGCGGACATTGTTGATGGAGGTGGGTATCGCCGAGTCGGCCAGAGCCGTATCCAGCCTGTCGCGGCTGATGGCCCGTGCATTGACATTGAACGACAATTGTCCACCGGCCACGGCCATGTCGGGAATATAGGCGTAGTCGAGCGACGGCAGCACCCAGGGCTGCTTGGCGGCGCGGGCGGTTGGATCGCTGGCGAGTGTGTTTTCCTGGACCTCGAAGCGCATGGCGCGCACGTCGAAATAGTTGCGGCCGTTGAGGCCGGTCAGGTAGATCGAGGACTGGTGAGCATAGTCGTTGAAGTTTTCAATGGCATAAGTACGCGAGAAGTTCTTGTCGGTCTGCAACAGGACGTCCCAGCCGAAGTCCCAGCGCGGATTGATGGCGAACTGGCCCTTCGTGCCCATCATGCCGCGGAACTTGTTGGGGTCGCCGGCAGCGCCAGAATCGACGTTGTGCCCGTTGCTGTCGATGAATTCGTCGGGATCCTGCTGTCGGATGCCGGCGATCTTCAGGCTGTATTGGCCATTGTTGAAACGCTGGCGCCACTCGGCTTCGCCGAGGAAGCCCTGCTTGGTGTAGCCGGAGCCGGTGACGGTGAGGTCGTAGGTCGGCGAGAGCGCAAAATAATAGGGGACTTTGATACCAACGCCGAGGTCGCTCTTGTAAGCGATACCGGGGATCAGGAAGCCGCTCTTGCGCTTGACGGTCGGGTCGGCGATCTCGAAGGCCGGCAGATAGGCCAGCGGAAAGCCGAAGAACTCGAAATTCGAATTCTCGAAGCGAACCGTCTTCTTCTCGCCGTTCCAGATGATCTTCCTGGCCTTGATGCGCCAGGTCGGCGCCTTGTCGGGCTTGTCCTCGCACGGCTCGCAGGCCGTGTACACGCCATTGTGGAACGTCGTCAGCACGCCGCCCATGCGTTCGGCGCTTTCGGCGGCGAAATACGCCTTGTCGACGGTCTCGACACGCAGCGCATTGACGAAACCGTCGGCGAAATCGTCGGTTATGTCGACATGCTGCGAATAGATCTTGGTGCCGTCGCTGTTGACGACCGCGACATTGCCGCTGGCAACCAGGCGCTTGGTGTTGCGGTTGTATTCGACCCGCTGGGCGACGAGGCGGTTGCCGCCATAATCGATCTGGACGCCGCCGACGGCCGTTACCGTGTTGTTGTCGTTGTCATAGACCAGCGTATCGGCAGCCAGCAGCATTTGCGAGCCGGCGGGAACGCTCGCTGCCATGTCGCCGATTTCCTGCGCGGAAACCGGGACATTGACGGGGACGCAGGCAAACAGGCACGCCAAGGCGCTCGCCCCATAGAGGCGTGCCAAACCGGCCTGCCTATGGCTGGGCAAAACCGCTTCCCTCACTAGCCGTCTTCCTTGTACAGCAGGAACGTCACCCCGAAGAACATAGCCACGACAACCGGAACCCATGCAGCCACGGCCGTGGGTACGAATCCCGCTACGCCGAATGCCTTGACCAGCACCGATACGACATAAAGCAGAAACCCGGCCATCACGCCACCCAGAATCATCGTCGCCGATTGCCCCATCCTCGCAAATCGCATTGAAACTGTTGCCGCAATCAGCGTCATGGCGACGAGCAGGAACGGCAGTGCCACCAGCGAATCGAACTGCATGGCAAAGGCATTTGCCTTGAGGCCGAAGGAGCGGGCAACTTCGATTTTGCCGGGCAGGTCATAGAAAGGGATGGTTTCGGGGCGCGCCAGCCGCTCTTGCACAAATTCGGGCTTGAGATTGGTCGCGACCCGGTCGCTCGCCAGCGATTCAATGTTGCCGTCGCGAAACACCTTGACGTCCTGCAACTCCCAGTAACCATCCCGCAAAAAGGCGTGCGCTGCGTCCTTGCGTTCGACGATATCGCCCTGCGGGCTGAGGACGAAGAAGACGGCGTCGGCCATCTCCAGGCCCTGGTTGAGGATCGAGCGCGCACCGATGATTGTGTCGCCCGCGCTGGTTTTCTGCCGGATCCATGGCGCAGCGTCGGCCGACACGGCGTTTGACTTGCCGGAACGGAGCTGGGCCTCGATTTGCTCGGACCAGGAAAAGGCATGCGCGGCGATCGGGTTGATGATCCCCACCGACAGCACACCGAACAGCAGCGCCCCGATGCAGCACGGCAGCAGGAACTGCCATGCCGAAACGCCGGCGGAACGCGCGATGACCAGTTCATATTTGCGATTGAGCGAGACCAGCGTCGCCATCGCCGAGAACAGGCCGACGAACGGCACCGTCTGCAGCATGATCATCGGCATCCTCAGGCCTGAAATGGCAAGCGCCGTCCCGTAGGTGAAGCCCGGCAGGCCGGTCGTGCGGCCGGAAAGCTCGGTGAAATCGATCAGGAACACCAGCGCCAGCAGGCCGATGAAAAACCAGATGGTAATCGTCACGTAGCGGAAGAAGAAGTAGCGACCCAGAGTCCAGCCCATCAGCCGACCTCCTGACCGGAAGTGCCGCGCCTGGCAAAGCGGGCCTTGAAAGCGTTCCAGCCGTCAGTGAAGCGGCTGGCGAAATTCGTCATCCAGTCGGCCCAGGCGACAGGCAGTTCCATGGTCCGGTTGGAGACGATGAACCATATTGCGACCGCGGATGACACGATTGGAACGCCGTAGACCATATAGGCGTATTGCGGAACCTTGTCGGCCTTTCCCGCGGCAAAGAAACCTAGCCAGCGCACGAAAAGCGCAATCGCGATGGCCGTGATCAGAGGATGGACGCGCGCCTCGCGATGCGAGCGCGCATCTCCCGCGACGGCAAGCGCGATCAGCGCGAAAACGAGCGAATAGGACCACTCGGAAAAGCGCTGATTGAGCTCGGCCAGATACCTGTTCGGCCTTTGCTGGTACATCTTGTCGTTGGGGCTCGGGTTGAGCAGGTACTGCGTCGTCCGATCCTTCGGCAAAAGCAGTATGTCCGAGGAAGCCGACATGAAGGCGGACAGATCGAAGGCATAGGAAGTGAAGCGGATGACCGACAGGTCGCCGGTGAGCGTTTCGCGATGGATGACGCCGTCATTCATCATCAGCACCTTCTCGTCGCCGCGTTCGACAATGCTGCCGGTCTTGGCGTAGTAGATGAGGTTGGCGCCTTCCTCACGTGAATCCGCCACAAAGATGCCACCGAGCCGGTTGTCCGGAAGCCGCTCGCCGATCTGCAGGAACAGGCCATCGTCGATCTTGCGAAAAGTGCCTTCCTGGATGATCAGCGACAACAGGTCGGCGCGCGACGACGCCACCAGCTCGCGGTTTTTCTGGCGGGCATAGGGATCGACACCATTGTCGACGGCGAACGAAAAGACGCTGGCTGCCAGCGCCAGAAGCATGATCGGCCTGACGACCGTCCAGCGCGAGGCGCCGGCGGCGTTGATCACCGCCAGTTCCGAATCGGTGTTCATGACGCTGAGCGTCTGGG
Source organism: Mesorhizobium helmanticense (assembly GCF_003034915.1). Classification (GTDB taxonomy): domain Bacteria; phylum Pseudomonadota; class Alphaproteobacteria; order Rhizobiales; family Rhizobiaceae; genus Mesorhizobium; species Mesorhizobium helmanticense. Next base: position 96,736 of record NZ_PZJX01000050.1, read on the forward strand.
CGACCGCCACCACCAGGGCGAACGGCACGACGATCGGAACGATCGATGGGATGATCAGCGCCGCGACCTCGAAAAAGGTCAGCGCCGACTGGCCGCTGTCGGTGACGAGGTCGATGCGGGCGAGCACCTGCGTCGTCCACACGATTGCCAGCGTCCAGATGAGCGCCGCGAGGAAGACCGCCAACGCGCGACGCATGATGTAGCGTTCAACGACCTTCATGAAGGCTTTTCTCGATTTTGCCGAACGGCATCATGCCTCCGGACAAGGTAGTCGCCCGGCGGCGCCCGCACAACCGGCTCCATTGGACGGTTCTTTCAAGCGGTTCGATCCGGCTCCCGTCCCACGCCCGTTCAGCGGGTCGCAGTGTCGGCGGCAATGGATAAGAAAAGGCCAACATCGATGGTTAACAAGAGGTTGCGGCAGGAAAGCGGGGCCGGGCCGCGACGAATCGCCCATCGATTCCATGTGCCATATGGGGTGTGATTCCGGCAAAGTCTTGCCAAATGAGGGAAAACGACCAAATGTCGCGCCGACCACGGTTGCGGCCGCCGTGACTATGACAGGTGCAGGTATGGACGTCAGAGAATTGCGCGGTCAAACCGGGGCGGTATCGACCTCGCCCGGCGTGATCGTGATAGGCGCCGGCGCTGCCGGGCTGGCGGCCGCCCATGCGCTAATCGAGGCCGGCGTCCCGACGGTTATCCTGGAAAAGGAAAGCCGGCTCGCCGAACCCTGGCATCGGCGGCACGAACGACTGCACCTCAACACGCATCGCGACCTCTCGGCACTGCCTGGCGTCGGCTATCCCGCCGGCACACCTGCTTTTCCCCACAAAACCGCTGTCATCCGCCATCTGAACGATTTCAGCCGAACACACAGCCTGCCGGTAGAGTTCGACGCGGCCGTCGAGGAGATCGCGTTCAAAGGCGATCATTGGGTTGTCCGGACCAATATCGGCCCCCGGTTGGCGCGCCATGTCGTCATCGCCACCGGGCGCGACCGGCAGCCTTTCATTCCCGCGTGGAAGGGGGCAGGCGCCTTTGCCGGCCGGATCATCCATTCAGCGGATTTTGGCAGAGCCGAGGACTATGTTGGAGAAAAAGTGCTGGTCGTCGGCGCCGGCAATTCGGGCGTCGACGTGCTCAATCATCTTGCTGGTATAGAGACCAGCAATATCTGGCTGTCGGCTCGCAATGGTCCCTCGATCCTGCCTAAGCGCATCGGCAAGATTGCCGTTCACAGGCTTTCGCCGTTCATGGCGCGCCTGCCGTTGTGGCTCGCCGATGCGGCGATGGCCGCGACACAGCGCCTGGTTTTCGGTGACCTGACGAAATTCGGCATGCCGAAAGCGCCCTCGGGAGGCGCGAGCCGCCTGACCTCGGACTACACGGCCATTGCCGCCGACGATGGCGCCGTGCGCGCCATCAAGGGCGGCAAGATCGTAGTGGTGCCGACAGTGCGCGAATTCACCCGCGACGGCGTGATCCTGGGCAATGACAAGCTGATCGCCCCCGATATCGTCATCGCGGCGACAGGCTATCGCACCGGGCTCGAACGCATGGCCGGCAAGCTCGGTGTGCTGGACGGCAACGGCGTGCCGCTTTTCAATGGCGGCGAGACCGACCCGAAACTGCCCGGCCTGTGGTTTACCGGCATGCGGCCAAGCATTCGCGGCTGTTTCGCCAATGCCCGTATCCAAGCCATGGCGATCACGCAGCAGATCGTCGGCCAGGGCTGGTGATTTGCAGCGCGCCGCGATCGTCGCCCGTGAGAGCCCGCAACTGTCATCTCGAAACTGTCATGAGGGATACCAGGGCAAAAACCGGCAAAAAGGTGAACAAAATCAAGGATCGAAAAAGAGGGTGGTTTTTTTGGTCGGAAAACGGGCAAATGTCGTGCATCTTCAACGCGCTCCCCTGAAAACCCAACGCATTTCGCCGAAAGCAGGACATGATGACTTCGAGACCTTCGATCGCCTTCGCCAAATTCGCGGCACCCAAAAAGGGCAGCGTCTTCGTGCTGGTGGCCGACGACAGCAGCCTCGGCGAGGCGGCGAAGGCCTGCGATCCGGCAAAGACCTTGGAGCGGGCGTTTCCGGTGGCCGACTTTTCCGGCAAATTCGCCAGCCTGGTTGAAGTGCTGGCGCCGGAGGGGACATCGCTCGACCGGCTGGTGGCGGTCGGCGTCGGCAAGGTGTCGGGGCTCGACGACTATGGCTGGCTGAAGCTTGGCGGCACCATCGCCGCGTCCCTGCGCAAGGCGGCCGAGGTGGTCGTCGTGCTCGACCTGCCGGGTGAAGCCGGCGGCGGCAGGCAGGCGGCGCAACTTGCCGCTGGCATCCTGCTGCGCAGCTATGCCTTCGACAAATACAAGACGAAAAAGGACAATGGCGACGGCCAGCATGGCGGCAAGAAGGCCGAGCCCAAAAAACCGGTCAAGGTGACCATCCACACCACCGATCCGGCGGCTGCGAAAAGGGCCTTTGCCGACGAGGCGGCGGTGATCGACGGCGTGCTCCTGGCGCGCGATCTGGTCAACGAACCGGCCAACATCCTTGGCCCGGTGGAATTCGCCGCCCGCGCCAGCGAACTGGAAGCGCTCGGCGTCAAGGTCGAGATCCTGGCCGAGAAGGAGATGAAGAAGCTCGGCATGGGCTCGTTGCTCGGCGTCGCGCAAGGCTCGCCGCGCGGCGCCCGCATGGCCGTCATGCAGTGGAACGGCGGCAAGGCCAAGGACAGTCCGGTCGCTTTCGTTGGCAAGGGCGTCACCTTCGACACCGGCGGCAATTCGATGAAGCCGGCCTCCGGCATGGAGGACATGAAGGGCGACATGGGCGGTGCGGCCGCAGTGACCGGACTGATGCATGCGCTGGCCTCACGCAAGGCCAAGGCCAATGTCGTCGGCGTCATCGGACTGGTCGAAAATGCCGTCGACGGCCATGCCCAACGCCCGGGTGACATCGTCACCTCGATGTCCGGCCAGACCATCGAGGTGTTGAACACCGATGCCGAAGGCCGGCTCGTCCTGGCCGATGCGCTGTGGTACTGCAACGACCGTTTCCAGCCGAAATTCATGGTCAATCTGGCGACGCTGACCGGCGCAGTCATGGTCGCGCTCGGCCAGCACTATGCCGGCCTGTTCTCCAACAATGACGAACTGGCGGACAGGCTGACCAACGCCGGGCAGTCGACGCAGGAACGGCTGTGGCGCATGCCTCTCGGCGCCGAGTACGACAAGCTGATCGATTCGAAAAACGCCGACATGAAGAACATTGGCGGCCGCTACGGCGGCGCCATCATCGCGGCGCAATTCCTGCAGCGCTTCGTCAAGGACACGCCTTGGGCGCATCTCGACATCGCCGGCACCGCGATGGGCGCGCCTCCCAGCGAGATCAACCAGTCATGGGGCTCCGGCTTCGGCGTCAGGCTGCTCGACCGGCTGGTGCGCGACAACTACGAGGGGTGAGGTCACTGAAGGCGCAATCATGGCCGAAGTCCTGTTCTATCACCTGACCGAATCGACGCTGGAGGATGCGCTGCCCGGCCTGCTCGAGCGCAGCGTCGATCGCGGTTGGCGTGCCGTGGTGCAGACCGGCACCGAGGAGCGGCGCGACGCGCTGGATCAGCATCTGTGGACGTTCCGGGACGATTCGTTCCTGGCGCATGCGACCGACCGCGAAGCCTATCCCGCCGAGCAGCCGATCCTTCTGACCACCGGTCAGGAAAATCCGAACGAGGCGCAGATCCGCTTCCTCGTCGATGGCGCGCCACCGCCCGAACTTGCCGGCTATGAACGCGCCGTGTTCCTGTTCGACGGCCACGACGCGGCGCAGGTCGAGGCCGCGCGCACCCATTGGAAGACGATGAAGGACGCCGGCCACACAGTGACCTACTGGCAGCAGACGCAGGACCGGCGCTGGGAACGCAAGGCGTGAGGTGCGCCGCCGCTCCCGCCCATATCTCATGGAATGAATGATGCGCTTTCTGTTTCTTCTGATCCTGCTCGCCGGCATTGCCATCGGCATCGCCTATCCCTGGGCGATGAGCAATTTCTCCGGCCATGAGATCGGCACCTGGCGGGTCTATGAGCAGGGCCGGTTCAAGCCGGTGACGGTGCCGCTTGCCGAAAGCGACGCGCCGATCAGGGTGCTGGTCGACCTCACCGCCAGGGCCGAGCGCATCGTCGCCTCGCAACAGCGCACCCTGCTGACATTGACCGCCGCCACCGGCGGCCGGACCGTGCTCGCCTCGACGCTTGCCTTCAACCATTCCGAAAACCCGCGCCAGCCCAGCCCGCAATCGCCGGACAAGATCTTTCGCGATGAAGCGGGCGTGATCCAGACGGTCAGCCCCGGTCCTTATACCTTCACGGCCGGTCCCGGCGACGCCGAGGACATCCCCATGCGCGCCGTGGATCTGGTGCTGCGCGCCGGCGCCGGCGAGGTCGACAGCCGCGCGCAGCCGGTCGGCTTCTCCTTGATGGCGGTCGGCCTGATCGGGCTGGTACTGGCGTTTCGCTTCGGCGGTGGCCGGCCGCAAAACCCGAACTCGCAGCCGCCACCGCCACGCTGGGGCCGCAACGGCTCATCGAGTTAGAGCATGATCCCGAAAAGTGGAATCCGGTTTTCGGAAAAGATCATGCTCAAACAAAAAGATAGGTAGCGGCATGAATTACCGCCACGCCTATCACGCCGGAAACTTCGCCGATGTCGTCAAGCATGTCGTGCTGAGCCGCCTCGTCGAGTATCTGAAGCAGAAGGACAAGGCATTCCGCATCATCGACACCCACGCCGGCATCGGCCGCTACGATCTGTCTTCGACCGAAGCCCACAAGACCGGCGAGTGGCAAGGCGGCATCGGCCGGCTGATCGATGCCCCGCTCGACGCCAAGACTGCGGCGCTGCTGGCTCCTTATCTCGATGTGGTCCGCTCGCTCAATCCGGAGGGCGGACCGGATGGCGGGTTGAAAAAATATCCGGGCTCGCCGCTGATCGCCAGGCAGCTCATGCGCAAGCAGGACCGGCTGTCCGCGGTCGAGCTGCACCAGGACGATGCCGCGAAGCTGAAGGTGCTGTTTGCCGGCGACTTCCAGACACGGGTGATCGAGCTCGATGGCTGGCTGGCGCTTGGCGCGCATCTGCCGCCCAAGGAGAAGCGCGGCCTCGTGCTCATCGATCCGCCCTTCGAGGAGCAGGGCGAGTTCGGCCGGCTCGTCGACGGGCTGCAAAAGGCGCACAAGCGCTGGCCAGGCGGCATCTATGCGCTGTGGTACCCGGTGAAGGACCGCAAGGCGGTGATCGCCTTCAGGAAGGCGCTCAAGCAATCGGGTATCCCGAAGCTGCTCGACATAGACTTCGAGATCAAACCCCCGTCGGCCGAACCCAGCCTCGACGGCAGCGGCATGGTGGTGGTCAACCCGCCATTCACGCTGGAAGGCGAATTGCGCATTGTGCTGCCAGCCCTGCACCGGCTGCTGGTCGTCGAAAAGCCGGCGGACTGGAGGATGGAGTGGCTGGCGGGGGAGTGAACGCCAGCAACCCTTTGTTCATCGACGCCACCGAGATGACTGTGCAACCGCTTGACCGCCGCCGGGCGAATCCGCACAGTGCGCTGAGTCGACCATAAGAGGCTGCCATGACTCGCTTCGCCAGATCCGCCCTTGCCGCATTGATTGCCCTTTGCACACCGCTCGGCACGTCGCTTGGCGTCACACAGGCCGTGCACGCGGCCGACCTTGGCGTCTATTCCGACGACGGCAGCGTCTGCGGCGAGGACTGGGTGCTGAAAAAGATCACCAACCGCTTCAGCTATCAGGTGCATCACGTGCCGCATCTGCCGGATGTCGAAATCGTCGATTTCCAGCGCATTCACCAGCATCGCTATCTGCCGGCCGATGAAACCTGGCCGATCGGCCGCCGCTATTGTGGCGCCACCGTCAGCCTGTCCGACGGCCGCGCCCGCACCATCTGGTATCTGATCGAGGAAGGGCAGGGCTTTGCCTCGATCGGCGACAATGTCGAATTCTGCGTCTCGGGCTTCGACCGCTGGATGGTCTATAACGGCCGCTGCCGCGTCCTGCGCTGAGCGCGGCATTCCTTTTCTAATTCCTCTTTAGCCTGCGGCGACATCGCCGCAGGCTTTCTTTCGGCGTGTTGACAGCCGGTACGATTCTCCGCATAGGTGTGAGACAGACCTGTCTCACCACTGAGTGAATGCCATGATGTCATCGCCCACGCCTGGCAAACGCCAGCATATCGTCGACACCGCTTATGCGCTGTTCAAGCGTGACGGCTTCCACGCCACCGGCATCGACCGGATCATCGCCGAGGCCGACATAGCCAAGATGACGATGTATCGCCATTTCCCGAGCAAGGACGAGTTGATCGTGGAGGTGCTGGAGCATCGCGCCCTGCGTTTCGAGCGCCAGCTCGACCGCCTCGCGCAAGAGGTCGCCACGCCCGAGCAGAAGATTGGAAAAATCTTCGACTGGCACGAGCGCTGGTTCCGCAGCGCCGATTTCCACGGCTGTCTGTTCGCGCATGCGCTGGCCGAATTCGGCGATCCCGGCCATCCGGTGTTCAAGGCTGTTGCCAGGCAGAAGAACGGCTTCAAGCAGCGCATGCAGTCGATCCTCGAGAAGGTGATGGCGCCCAAGCAGGCCGAGAGCGCTGCTGCGGCGCTGCTGATGCTGATAGAGGGTGCGACGCTGATGGCGCAGATGGGGCTGCCCGCCATCGACGATGCCCGCAAGGCGGCCGCCGCCGTCATCGCCAGCGCGCGCACACCGCAATGAGCACGACGGTCATTGCGCTTGCGCTGTTCGCGGCCGTCCTCCATGCGAGCTGGAACGCCTTCCTGCGGACAGGGGCCGACAGGCTGTGGACGGTCACCGTCATGAGTTTTTCCGGCACGCTGGTTGCCATTCCCTTCGCACTTCTCCATGCACCCCCGGCGGCAGCGGCCTGGCCCTATGTCGTGCTCTCGGCCGGCTTGCAGGTCGGCTACAGCGTCTTCCTGGTGGCCGCCTACCGCTACGGTGAACTGGGGCAGGTCTATCCGATCGTGCGCGGCAGCGTGCCGCTGTTGGTCACGCTCGGCGGGTATTTTCTGGCCGGCCAGCAACTCAGTGTGCCGGAGATCCTCGGCGTTGCGCTCGTTGCCGGCGGCATCATGGCGCTTTCACTGGGTAAGGGAAGGGCGTCGACGATTTCGATCCTCTACGCGCTGGCGACGGGCGCGATCATCGCCGCCTATGCGACGGTCGACGCCATCGGCGTTCGCGCTTCACAAGACAGTGGCGCCTATACGGCATGGGTGCTGGTGCTCTACGGCGCCTTGCTGCCGGCGACCTTCGTCGCCTTGCGCGGCAGGCTTGCCGTCGATTTCGGAGCGCCGGAAACCTGGAAGGCGCTGGGCGGCGGACTGTTTGCGCTGCTCGCCTATGGCGTCGTGGTCGCCGCCTTCGCGCTCGGACCGGCCGGCCCGATCACCGCGATCCGGGAAACCAGCGTCGTCTTCGCCGCGTTCATCGGCAGGGTGTTCCTCGGCGAGGCGCTGACGCCAAGGCGCGTCGGTGCCTGCGCTGTCGTCGCGCTCGGCGCCATCTGCCTCGGCTACCGGGCTTGAAGACCAGGGATGGATCCTGAACTGCACGCCGAAACCGAACCCATGGATCGGTTGGGCCGCTGGTTCGCCAGGCTTTGTCAGCGACTTGCGCCAGACAGGTAAGCGCAGATCAGCTCGACGAGCTGCTTCCGCAAATCGGCGGCATCCAGCATGCCCCGGCGCGCTGCGTTATGGATCACGCCCTCGATCGCCGATGACAATACTCGTGCCACGGTCTCGGTGTCTTTCCTGCGCCTGCGATACTGCGCCACGGCGGCAGTGTAGTGTTCGAGATAGCGGGACTGGAATGCGGCATGGGCCGCCCGTGAGCCGCGATCGCCTGGCGCCTCGTCGAGCAGCACCTGGTGCAGCGTCGGGTGGATGCTGTGCGCCGCGATCATGCCGCGCACCAGCTCGCGCGCAAATTGCCTGAGCGGCTTTTCGTCCGCCGCCGCTTCACTGATGACCGACAGCACATGATCGAAATGGCGGCGCCGGATCGCCTCGACCAAGGCGAGCTTGTCGGGGAAATATTGATAGAGCGAGCCGATGCTGACGCCGGCCGCCTCGGCCACCTTGTTTGTGGTGAAGCCGGCCCACCCAAGCTCGCTCAGAATATGAGCACCGGCTTCGATGATTGCTTCGACGGTCGCGATCGAGCGCGCCTGACGCGGCTGCTTGCGCATGCGCGGACGCGATTTTGCAATGCGAGTAGACACGTTTGCTTGTCCCCATGAAAATACGGATATGGAAATATAAACAACATACTCACATTTTCCGGACCGGAAGGAAAACGAATCATGAGCGCCTTGATCTTGCTTCGCGGCCTTTTCGCCTATCAGGCCTGGGCCAGCGACGAACTGCTGGAGAAAATCGCGAGCCTGGATCAGCACGTGCACTATGAGGAACGCCACGCCGCGATACGGCTGATCAATCATTGCCATGTGGTGGCGCGGATTTTTTCGGCGCACCTCGTCGGCGGGAGCCACAGCTATGACGCTGACAACACGGCGGACACGCCGGTGCTCGCCGAATTGCGCGTGGCGGTCGCAGCGTCCGATCGCTGGTACCGCGACTATCTCGAAATCGTCTCACCGGAACAGCTATCGGAACTCGTGCCTTTCGTGTTCACCGATGGTGACAAGGGGTCGATGTCACGCCAAGAAATGTTGATGCATGTTGCTCTCCACGCTAGCTATCATCGTGGCGAGATCGGCCGCATCCTGGTGCAGCTCTCTATCACGCCGCCATGGGACACCTTCGCCGTCCACCTCCATCAGTCCGAGCCTTCACGCCGGCTGCAGGTCGAACCGCTTGGAGCGGCGTGTGTCCCTTTGGATGCGCAAACTGCGCTATAACACTTTGAATATGCTTATTATTTTCATAAGATGAGATCAGTAGGGCAAAAAATGGATTCCGATTTTCGGGCTGATGCACCGGTGCCCGACCGACTGGGGATTGCCAATTTTTCACAACGCCACCTCGACTGCCGAAAGCAAAATCCTGATCTCGAAAAATATGAGCTTTAAGCTCACTTTCGTCGCGCAAGGTGATGCGGCGGCACTCGTCGTGTTGCTTCTGTCCACACCTGTAGTTCGCCGTGTTGGTCAAGACGAAGCGCGCTGCGTTGCAGCTCTTCATGGTCGTCGCGATCAGCAGCCAATGCTTGCGGTGAAGGCCGTTCGAGAAAGTTCCTTCGCTTGTCGAGAAGGCCGACAAAGATAGAGCGCGCGGAATTTCCATCGCAGATCTTCACCACGCAAGCCGAAGATCCCAGATGGATTTCTGCGACAATCCGCATGGTCGTGCGCGTGACGTAACCAAAATTTAAGCTGCGAAAATCATTGTAATGCTTCGCTGGCTAGAAGCACGCGAGTCAGATATGCATGACAAGCCGGGTCACTAATGGCCATCGGCACAACGCAAGGGGCATCGCATGGCTAAGACGTCATCAAAAGCGCCGGCATCCAAGGCACCGGCAAAGAAAGCACCAGTAAAGGCAGCGGCGGCGAAAGCAGCAACTGCGGTTAAGAAAGCAGCACCTGCTGCCAAGCCTAAGGCAAAAGCTGCGCCGGCCAAGAAGCCGGCCGCAAAGGCCGCGGCAAAACCGGCAGTGAAGAAAGCAGCGCCGGCCAAGGCCAAGGCTGCACCGGCAAAGAAGGCCGCACCGGCAAAGAAAGCGGCGCCGGCTAAGAAGCCCGTTGCAAAGGCAGCGGCGAAGCCCGCCGCGAAGAAGGCAGCACCCGCCAAGGCCAAGGCTCCGGCAAAGGCCGCCGCGGCGAAGTCTTCGGCAGCAGTGAAGAAAGCTGCGCCTGCCAAGGCCAAGGCGAAGAAGTAGTCGCGTTTCTTCGCGCGCCGGTGCCGGAACATATGAGGGCGGATACCGTCAAGGTGCCGCGCTCTTTGTTTCGGTATTGATGCGCTCGAAAAGAGGGGCGGAGGTATCTTTCGCAGCTCCCAGGACTTCGCCACGGGGCGAAGTCCGGTGGGGCTTTTTTGTTGTGTCTCGACGGCGGATCGCGCTCACGATTGATGTCGCCTCTGGCAGCCGTTTTTTTTCGCTGCTGGCCGTTGCCTCGTCAAAGGCGATCGGTAAAACGCACTGTCCACAAACAGGAAACCGATCATGCCAAAGCTGCTTTATGCGTCCACGTCCCCCTATAGCTCCAAGGTGCGCATGGCGGCGCTTTATGCAGGCATCGCCATCGACCTCGTGCCCGTCAAGACCGAGGACAAGCCGGCCGAGCTGACCGGCGCCAATCCGCTTGGCAAGATCCCGGTGCTGGTGCTGGACGATGGCCGCTCGATCCACGACAGCCGCGCCATTACCCAGCACCTCAACCGGGTGTCGAAGAACGCGCTGTTGCCGCGCAATCCCGACAAGCGTCTCGATGCTGAAGTGCTGGAGGCGCTAGCCGACGGCATCTGCGACTGCGCGCTGTCGATGGTCTACGAGCGGCGCACCCGCCCTGAGGACATGGTCTATCAGCCCTGGCTCGACCGCCAGTGGGCAAAGATCACCGCGGCACTCGATCTGCTCAACGCCAATCCGCCGAAGCTGCCGAAGAAGATCACCACCGGCCAGATAGCGCTGCGCGCCTGCCTCGGTTATCTCTCGCTGCGCTTTGCCGGAAAATGGGAGAAGGGCCGCAGCCGGCTGATCCGCTGGGCGGCGCGTTTTGATGAGAAGTTTCCGGAATTGAAGCCGGCGATTCCAGGCTAAGCACATCCTGCGACCGGTTTGTTGCCGTCTCGCACAAAGTTCTCGAAACCGGCAAGCTCTTGGGCTACAACGGTTTCCAGCAACGCCTGTGTGAACCCTGCAATGACCAAGACTGATGACGACAGCCCTAATGGCGGACGCAGCGCGCTGTTTGCGCCGCCTGGCGATGCGTCGGGGGCGGAACCGGTTTCGCGTCCGCGCAAGGCGCTGCTGTCCTCCTCCATGGTCGGCTCGACCAATCGCGGCCGCGTGCTGCAGGCGCTGTTCGATCTCGGCCCCACCAGCCGCGCCGAGCTGGCGCGGCTTGCGGGCGTCAATCGCACCACCATTTCCGGCATCGTGCAGCCGCTGATCGACGATCAGGTGTTGATCGAGAGCGACCCGATCCCCGCCAATCCTGGCGGCGGCAAGCCGGCGCGGCCGCTGTGGTTCTCGCCCAATGCCCGTCCGATCTGCGGCGTGCTTTTGATGCCGGACGCGGTCCATGCCTGCGTGGCGACGCTCGACGGCAAAATCGAGGCGGAGCGCAAGATGGCGTTGCCGGACGGCAGGGGACCGGTCGGGCCGATCATCGAGACCATCGCCGAATGCGTCGGCGACACACTCGCCAAGGCGCGGCGCACGCCTTTCGGCATCGGTGTCGGCGTCGGCGGCATGGTCGATACCGATCGCGGCTCGATCGTCACCGTCAACCTGGCGCCGGCGCTCGACCGCTATCCGCTCGCCGACGAACTCGGCCGCCGCTTCGGCCTGCCGGTCAAGCTCGACCACCATCCGCGCGCCTTGCTGGTCGGCGACCGCTGGTTCGGCGCCGGGCGCGGCGTCAGGCAGTTCGCTGTCGTCTATACCGGTGAAGTGCTCGGCGGCGCGTTCTTTTTCGATGGTCATCTCTATCGCGGCACCGCCGGGGCAGGGGGCGAACTCGGCCACACTTTCGTACAACTCGACGGCGAGCTTTGCCGCTGCGGCCGGCGCGGCTGCTGGGACACCATCGCCACACTGAGCTGGCTGCGGCGCGAGGCCAGCCGAGCGGCTCTGCCCGAGCCCGAGCTGATCGATTCGGCTCGCCTCGTCGACATGGCGCAGCACCAGTTGCCGGGGGCGGCCGAGCTGCTCGACCGCTACGCCCGCAACGTCGCCGTCGGCATCGCCAATCTGCAGCAGACGGTGGCGCCCAACATCTTCATCCTGCATGGCGATGTCGTGCTCGGCGGCGACCGGCTGCTCGGCGCGATCGCCGGCCATGTCCGCGCCATGGTCCCGGCCCGGCCCGGCGGTGTGATCGAATTCATCGCCGGCGATGCTGGTGACGGTGCTGCGTTGCTCGGCGCGGCAGGACTGGTGATCTCGGAGCTGCTGCAACTGCCGATTTAGGCCTTCCCTTCTCCCCTTGTGGGAGAAGGTGGATCGGCGCGCAGCGCCGAGACGGATGAGGGGTGCTGGAAGAAACGCCGCGGGGAAAGATCGAGGGATTTTAAGCGGTTAGTTCTTGAAGGCAGCGATCCGTCCAACACCCCTCATCCGACCGAGCTCCGCTCGGCCACCTTCTCCCACAAGGGGAGAAGGGGAAGTCAACGCCGCGCCGCCTACCGCCCCACCAGCCCCGGATAGCTCTGAAACCACGGCTGCATGCGCTCGAACCGCGCCGCCATATTGAGCACACTCGCATCTGCGTGCCGTCGCCCGATGATCTGCAAGCCGACGGGCAGGCCCTGCGCCGTCAGCCCGGCCGGCACCGAGGTCGCGGGATGGCCTGTGTAGTTGATCGGATAGGTCATGCACCATCCAATCAGCGGATCGACCGCCTCGCCATTGATTGACGTCGGTCCGATCGTGTTGCCGTCGGTCGCATTTTTGACCGGTGGAATGGCCAGCGTCGGCGAGACGATCAGGTCATGGGTTTCAAGCAGATCCTGAAGGCCGTCAAAGACGCCGGTGCGCAGCAGGTCGTCGAGTGTGTGCTCGACCGCCGACACTTTGTAGGCGCCCTCCAGCATGGCGAGGAACTGCGGCGTCAGCACCGCCGCGTGCTCGCCCATCAGGTCGATGCCTTCCTGTTTCCAGTACACGGCGATCGCCGCATAGTGGATCGAGATTGTGCGCACCCAGAGCGCCGCCAGTTCCTTGTGGTCCGCCTTGAAATCGGGTTCGACCTCATCGACCTCGATGCCGTTCCGGCGCATGGCATCGACCGCATCGGCAACAACCGCGGCGACATCGGGGTGGACCGGGAAGTTGCCGAGGCGCGGGCTGTAGGCGACCCGCAGCTTTCGCGCCGGCCCGCTGACGGCGCCGACATAGTCGACGCCGTCGTCCGGCAGGCTGAGCGGGTCGCGACTGTGCGGTCCGGCCATGACCTTGGTCATCAGCGCCGCGTCGGCAACGGTTCGGGCCAGCGGTCCGATATGGACCAGCGGATGCCCCCACAGGAAGCCGTCGGGACGCGTCACCGAGGGGATGCGGCCGAAGGAAGGCTTGAAGCCGACGGTGCCGCTGAACGAGGCCGGAATGCGCACCGAGCCGCCGCCATCCGTGCCTTGCGCCAGCGCCGCCATGCCGTCTGCCACCGCCGCAGCGCTCCCGCCCGACGAGCCGCCGGAATTGTAGCCGATCGCAAAAGGCGTGCTGGTCGGCCCGAAGCGCAGATTGTCGGTGATGCCCTTGTGGCCGAACTCGGGCGTGTTGGTCTTGCCGAGCACGATGGCGCCGGCATCGAGCAGGCGCTCGACCGCCGTCGCGCTGTCTTTGGGCACCCGGTTGTGCACCGCCCGCGAACCCATCGAGGTCGGCACGCCGGCGAGATCGTCGAGATCCTTGATGCCGACCGGCACGCCATGCAGCGGCCCGAGCGGAACGCCTGCCATCACGGCCTTTTCGGCGACGCGGGCGGCATCTATCGCTTCGTCGCCGAGCACCAGCGTATAGGCGTTGACGACCGGATTGCGCGCCTCGATGCGGCGCAGATACGCCTCCGTCACCTCGACCGGCGACAGGTCGCGGCGCCGGATGCGCTCGGCCAGTTCGGTGGCCGGCAGGAAACAGAGCTGGTCGTCTGCAGAAGTCATGGAAGTCATTCCGTCTTGTTGGGTTCTATTTGATGAACACTGGATTTGCCGAGCCGCCCGTGCCCTTGCTGACCTTGGCCGGGCTCACGCAGTAGAAACCTTCGTAGCGGCGATCCTCGGCGCAGTCGGCGGCCAGCGCGTCTAGCGACGCCATTTCGGTGAAGACTATGCCGAGATTGCGCATCAGTGCTGCGTGCAGCACCAGCATCAGGCCTGTTTTCGGCTCGTAGGTGGTCTCATTGGCCAGCGTATCGGTGACCAGGTTCGGGATCTGCATCTCGTCGAACCAGCGCACCAGTTCTAGGCTGAAGGTCAGGCCCGGTTCCCAATAATCGTCGCCAACGCTCCCCGCCGCCAGCGCGCCGACCCAGCCGGTGCGGACAAGCAGGATGCTGCGCGGCAGGATGTCGACGCCTTGCGCCCGCGCGCATTCCATCAGGTCGTGATGCGTAAAGGTCTCGGCGCGCTCCAGCGCCGGCTTGCCGCGGAAGCGGGCGACGTCGAGCAGCACGCCGCGGCCGACGATGCCGCGCTCGGCGATCGGCATGATGCCGGCCCTGGTCATGCCGCCATTGGTGCTGCTGGCTGGGAATCCGTTCCACAGCTTGTCGTCGAACCACATGTGGCCGAGCGCGTCGCAATGCGTGCCGGCCTGGGCGAAGCCGGTGACATAGTCGTCGGCGAATTCGAGACCGCCGGCGAGCGGCTGCCAATGGCCATTCACGAAGCCGGCCTTGTCGGCAACCATGAAATGCTTGGCCGGCCAGCGGCCGGGAAACACCGGGTCGCCCTCGTGGGTGGCGATCGGCACGCCGAGCGTGAAGGTGCGGCCGTCGCGCGCCGCCGAGAGCCCGCGCTTGACCTCGTCCGATGTCAGGTAGTTGAGCGCGCCGATCTCGTCGTCGGCGCCCCAATGGCCCCAGCGGTTGGGCGCATCGGCCAGCAGCCGGTTGAGCGTCATTGCGTCGGTTGCCCTCATGCGCCGGCCTCCAGCGCGGTGGCGCGGGCCGGCATCGCCTCCTTGGCGCCGGTGATGTAGGCGACCACCTCTTCCATGTTGGTGGCGGCGCTCGGAAGATCGGCGGCCTTGCGGCCCCGGCGCATCACTACAACGCGGTTGCAGACCTGCCAGAGGTGATCGAGATTGTGGGTGACCATGACGATGGTCAGCCCCTTGGCGCCGAGCCTCCTGATGAGGTCGAGCACCTCGCGCGATTCGCGCACGCCGAGTGCCGCCGTCGGCTCGTCGAGCAACAGCAGCTTATGTCCCCAGAAAGCGCCGCGCGCGATCGCCACCAACTGGCGCTGGCCACCCGACATGCGCTCGACCGTCTTTGAGCGCACGCCGGGGATGTCGATGTGCAATTCATCGAGACCCTTGATCGCGGTGTCGCCCATCGATTTCAGGCGGATCCAGCGCAGCAGGGCAGGGCCGCGGCCGAGCGCGAGCTCGCGCCCGAGGAAAAAATTCTCGGCGGCAGTGAAGGTGCCGATCAGCGACAGATCCTGATAGACCGTCTCGATGCCGAGCCGCTGCGCCTCGGCGGGCGGCGACAGTCTTCGCGGCTGGCCTTCCAAGATCACCTCGCCGGACGTCGGATCATGCGCGCCGGCCAGGATCTTGATCAGCGTCGACTTGCCGGCGCCATTGTCGCCGACCAGGCCGACGATGTCGCCCTTGGCAATATCCAGCGAAACATCGTCCAGCGCCTGGATGCCGCCGAAGCTTCGGCAGATGTGGCGGAGCGAAAGCAGCGTTGATTGTGCCATCTCGCTCACCCCCGTCCGTAGCGGCGGCCGATGCCGCCGAGCGCCACGGCGACGACGAGCAGGCAACCGGTGAACAGGAACTGGGTGAAGATCGGCGCACCGATCATGGCAAGCCCATTGTTGCCGACCGCGACCGTCAGCACGCCGATCAAGGTGCCTAAGATGTGAAACTGACCTTCCCTGAGCGCCGCCGAACCGAGGAAGGCGGCCGAGAACGAGGTCAGCATGAAGCCGTCGCCTGCCGTCACCTGGCCGGAGCCGAGATTGGAAGCCATCAGCACGCCGCCGATGGCAGCACAGGTGCTGGCGATGGCGAAGGCGACGATGCGGCTGCGATCGACTGCGACACCGGCACGGCGCGCCGATTCCGGGCTGACGCCGATCGCCTTGATGTGCTGGCCCTGCACCGTCCGGTTGAGGATGACCCATAGCAGCGCCAGCACCACAGCCATGATGATGACCAGATGCGGCACCCCTGCGATGCGGCCAATGGCGATATTGGTGAATTCCCGGCTCTGCGTAAGTTGCAGCGGAATCCCGCCCGAATAGGCGTAGTTCAGCCCGACGACGATGGTGCCGGTGCCGAGCGTGGCGATAAAGGCGTTCACGCCGATCTTGGACACGACGATGCCGTTGACGATGCCGATCAGCGTGCCGAGGCCGACGACAAGGACGATGGCGAGCGGGATCGACAGCCCGCTGAAGCTCAACAACCCGACGACGAGCAGCCCGCAGAAACTCGCGACATAGCCGATGCTGAGGTCGAAATCGCCGGCCACCAGCGGCACGGTGAGGCCGGCGGCGACAATGGTGCCGATCGCCATGTCATTGATGATATTGCGAAAATTCCCGATCGTGGCGAAGGTTCCCGGTTGCAGGACCGAGAAGATCAGCAGCATCGAGCCCAATACGATGATGGTGCCGTAGGTGCCGAGCAGGCGCATCAGCATGGCGCGCCGTTCGCGCGCGCCGGGTGACGGATATCCGGCTTGCGTTGACGGCAAGGCGCGGGGCACCTCTGCCGGAGCGGAGGTTTCAGGCAGTGAATGGTCAGCTTGCATGGCGGCTCTCATGATCGGACTTCGATCTGGCCGGGCTGGCCCGGCCAGATCCGCAATCTGCAAGGCTTACTGCGGATTGTCCTTCATGAACTGGTCGACATTGTCCTTGGTGACGAGCGTGTAGCCCGGCACGAAGGATTTCGGCTGCCACTTGTCCCCGGCCGACAATATGTCGGGGATCTGGTCGACCAGCATCTTGCCGGCCGAGGTCAGGTCGACGCCGAGCGTGGCGGTCATCGTCCCGTCCTTGACCGCTTGCACGGCGGGCGCCGTGGCGTTGAAGGAATAGACCTTCACGTCGCTGCGGCCGTTTTGCTTCAACGCGGCGATCGCGCCCATGGCGTTGTCGTCATAGCAGTTGAAGATCGCGAACGGCCCCTTGGCGTTGGCATTGGCGGCAAGCCAGGCGCTGGTCGCGGCCTGCGAGGATTCGGCAGCACCCGGGATGCTGATCTCGTGCGAGGTCGCCTGCAGCCCCGGATTGGCCTTGACCGCCGCGTCGAAGGCGTCGGCGCGCTCACGGCACGGGATGCCGGGATGATAGGTGAGGTCGAGCACGGTCCCGGTGTTGCCGATGTCCTTCAGCATCAATTCGAGCAGCGGCGGCGCGGCGCCCGTGCTTGCCGAAAGCGCGATGCCGTCGGCCATGCCGCCGCCGGCCGAAAGCACCGGGATCTTTGCATCCGCCGCCGCCTGCAGGCCGGCGGCGAGGCCGGTCGAATCGAACACCGTGACGATGATAGCGTTCACCTTCTTGGTCGCCAACTGCTTGATGCTGGTGATCGCCTGCGAAGGATCGCCATTGGCGTTGAGCGTTTCCACAGTCCAGCCCTTGGACTGGGCCTCCTTGGTCATGGTGTCGACCATCTGGTTGGTGTCGACATCGGACGTCGAGAAGGTGACGATGCCGATCGTCAGCTTGTCATCGGCGGCAAGTGCGGCCGGCGCGAAGGATGCCGCGACGAGCGCCGCGGTCGAGAATTTCTGAAAGCGGTTCACTGCATTCCCCTTTTTTGACCGAGTGTTCCTGCCCGCAACTTGACCTTCTCAGCCTCGGCTGAACGTCGTCACAGATCGAACTGTTTGTTCGTGCGAGCCACGTACTAACTATAGCCATAAGCCTTGATTGGGAGCAACGGCTAATTTCGTTGGGGGTTGGGAAGAGGGGAGTGCGGCGGGCGTCGCGGAAAAGAGGACGTCAAAAAGGCGGACGTCGCACAAGGGCACAAAAAAAGCCGGGCGCGAGGCCCGGCTTTTTCGTGTCGTGGCTTGAACGACTTAGAACTTCATACCGACGCCGAAGGTGACGCGGTTGTCGGTCGACTTGACCTTGCCGATACCGTCGAAGTCCTTGCTGCCGAAATCGGTGTAGCGATATTCAACACGGCCGAACACATTGTCGGTGATCTTGATGTCAGTACCGAGACCGGCCGTCCAGCCGAGCATGGTGTTGGTGTCGCTGATGCCAGCGGCTTCGATCTTCTGGTTCCTGAGCGCACCACCGGCGGTGCCGTAGAGCAGGATCTCAGGGGTGACCGAGTAGCCGAGACGAGCGCGCAGCGAGCCTTCGAAGCCGCCCTTGGACTCGATGCCAGCATCGTCGCCCTTGACATCGGTGTAGCCGAGATCGGCTTCAGCACCGTAAACGAAGTTCTCCTGCTGCCACTGATAGCCGCCGAAGACGCCGCCGACGAAGCCCTTGGTGCCGACGTCGACGCCGACATCCTTGGCATCGGCATGGCCGCTGAAGCCGTAGCCGACGCTTACACCGGCATAGGGACCGGCCCAGGAAGCGACGGGAAGGCTTTCGATCGGCGCCGACGGTGCCGGCGGCTCTTCCGAAACGACGTCCGCGGCATAGGCGGTTCCACTGAGGGCGAAGAGCCCAAGCGCTACCGCCAGCGGTCGCGCGAATTTAAGATTGGCTTGCATTGTTCTTTACTCCTTAAGCCACAGGCACAGGCTTGCTTTTACGAGCGCCCTCAACCCGTCCGGGGGGAGAAACGGGTCTGGCGCTCTACGGTTCCAAATGTCGTGTCAAAATGCGGCTGAAGCGAACCTGAACTTGGGTCATTCCCCGGCACGAATGAGGCCGAACCTTGACGTTGCATCCGCGCAACAGATGGTGTCAGGAGGCTTTGCCATGCTGCGCTGCACACCGCTTGGTGCAAGGAGTCCAGCACCCTATATTGCGGTCCGGCAGGCCGAGTCCCGGCCGGAGTCGAAAGACCGGTCCGGCCGCTTTGCCACAATGCTGCCCAAGGTACGAACGGCATTTAACCCTTGGCCGGCCATATTTTGCCGGCGGGCTGAAATCGGAGCCCCGATTAAGGATTGACAGGATGAACAAGGCCGCAGGAACGGCGCTGGTAACGGGTGGAGGCAAGCGGATCGGCAAGGCGATCGTCGAGGATCTGGCCGCAAACGGTTTTGCCGTGGCGATTCACTGCAACCGCTCGCGAGCCGAGGCTGAGGCGCTGGCGGAAAAGATCAAGGGCCAGAATGGCCGCGCCGCAGTGGTTGCCGCCGACCTGACCGACATGGCAGCGGTTGGCGACCTGATCGGCCGCGCCGAAGCGGCACTCGGACCTGTCACGCTGCTGGTCAACAACGCCTCGCTATTCGTAAACGATACGGTTCAGGATTTCGACTGGCTTGCCTGGGACCGGCACTTCGCCATCCATGTCAAGGCGCCGGCGCTGCTGGCGCAGGCCTTCGCTCGCGCGCTGCCGCAAGGGCAGGAGGGGCTGATCGTCAACATGATCGACCAGCGCGTCTGGCGGCCGACGCCGCGCTATTTCTCCTATGCGCTGTCGAAGTCGGCGCTGTGGACGCAAACCCAGATGCTGGCGCAGGCGCTGGGACCGCGCATTCGCGTCAACGCCATCGGTCCTGGCCCGACGCTGAAGAACATGCGCCAGGAAGACCATGATTTCGACAAGCAGGTCGACGGCCTGATCCTGAAGCGCGGCCCGGAATTGCCGGAATTCGGCGCCACCATCCGCTATCTCTGGGCGGCGCGCTCGGTCACTGGCCAGATGATCGCGCTCGATGGCGGCCAGCACCTTGCATGGCAGACGCCGGATGTGACAGGCATGGTGGAATGAGTCCCGTAGACCAGAAACCCAAGACACGCGGCACCGCTGACGACTTGCCCCCCGATGTCGATCTCGAGGACGAGGCTGTCGAGGAGATCGTCACGCCGGCCGGCCCGGATGTGGCCTTCACCGCCATCGACTGGACGCCGCATGCCGGCGATGCCGACGGCATGGTCGGCGCCGAGGTCATCCAGACGCTGGTTAAGCGGCTGCCCAATGCGCCCGGCGTCTACCGCATGATGAACGCCGCCGGCGACGTGCTCTATGTCGGCAAGGCGCGCAGCCTGAAGAAGCGGGTGACCAACTACGCCCAGGGCCGTTTCCACACCAGCCGCATCGGCCGCATGGTGCGCGAGACGGCGACGATGGAATTTGTCGTCACCCGCACCGAGATCGAAGCGCTGCTGCTCGAAGCCAATCTTATCAAGCGCTTGCGGCCAAGATTCAATGTGCTGATGCGGGACGACAAGTCGTTCCCCTATATTCTGCTCACCGGCGACCATGTCTCGCCCGGCATCTACAAGCATCGCGGCGCGCGCTCGCGCAAGGGCGACTATTTCGGCCCCTTTGCTTCGGCGGGCGCGGTCGGCCGCACCATCAATTCGCTGCAGCGCGCCTTCCTGCTGAGGAGCTGCACCAACTCTTTCTACGAAAACCGCACCCGGCCCTGCCTGCTCTACCAGATCAAGCGCTGCGCCGGGCCCTGCACCGGCGAGATCTCGCACACCGGCTATGCCGAGCTGGTCGCCGAGGCCAAGGATTTCCTCTCCGGCCGCAGTCAGAAGGTGAAGACGGAAATCTCCGCCGCCATGCAGCAGGCCTCTGAAAATCTCGATTTCGAGCGCGCCGCCATCTATCGCGACCGGCTGGCGGCACTTTCACATGTGCAAAGCCATCAGGGCATCAACCCGCAGACCGTCGACGAGGCCGATGTCTTCGCCATCCATCAGGAAGGCGGCCAGGTCTGCATCCAGGTGTTCTTCTTCCGCACCGGGCAGAACTGGGGCAATCGCGCCTATTTCCCCAAGGCCGATCCGGCGCTGGAGGGATCGGAAGTGCTGGGCTCGTTCCTGGCGCAGTTCTATGACGACAAGCCGCCGCCGCGCGCCATACTGCTCTCGCACGCCGTCGAGGAGCAGGAACTGCTGGCCGAGGCTCTTTCCACCCGCGCCGGCCGCAAAGTGTCGATCTCGGTGCCGCAGCGCGGCGAGAAGAAGGACCTGGCCGACAATGCGTTGCAGAATGCCCGCGAGGCGCTCGGCCGCCGGCTGGCCGAAACCTCGACGCAGGCGCGGCTGCTTACCGGTTTTGCCGAGACTTTCGGCCTGGCGAAGCCGCCGGTGCGTATCGAGGTCTACGACAATTCGCACATCATGGGCACCAACGCCGTCGGCGCCATGGTCGTTGCCGGACCGGAAGGCTTTGTGAAGAACCAGTACCGGAAATTCAACATCCGCTCGACCGAGATCACGCCGGGCGACGATTTCGGCATGATGCGTGAAGTGATGGAGCGGCGCTTCTCCAGGCTGCTGAAGGAACATGGCGATACGCCGCAAAGCGCCGAGACCACGGGCGAGGCGGAAGACGACATCGAGGACGTCAGCGGCTTTCCGGCCTGGCCCGACGTCATCCTCATCGACGGCGGCCAGGGCCAGATGACGGCGGTGCGCAAGATCCTTGCCGATCTCGGCATCGAGGATCGCGTCGTGGCCATCGGCATCGCCAAGGGCCAGGACCGCGACGCCGGCCGCGAGCGCTTCTTCGTCAAGGGCAGGGACTCGTTTTCGCTGCCGGTGCGAGATCCCGTCCTCTACTTCGTCCAGCGGCTACGCGACGAGGTCCACCGCTTTGCCATCGGCTCACACCGTGCCCGCCGCAAGAAGGAGATGGTCAAGAGCCCACTCGACGAGATCAGCGGCATCGGTCCCGGCCGCAAGCGCGCGCTGCTCATGCATTTCGGCACCGCCAAGGCGGTCAGCCGGGCGGCGATCGAGGATTTGTTGGTGGTCGACGGCATCTCCGAGCAGGTGGCGAAGCTGGTCTACAATCATTTTCACGAGAGCTGATGGATTCGGCTATTTTCGGTTGGTCCATCGACTCTCGCCTGTTGACCCCCCACATTCGCTTCTGATTTGAGTAGGCAGGCAGAAAGAGTTTCGAAAATATGGCCCAGCGCGCGTTCAACCTGCCCAACATGCTCACCTACGCCCGCATCATCGCGGTGCCGCTGGTCGTGCTGTGCTTCTTTCTCGAGGGACATCTGAAGTCGAGCGACTTCGCCCGCTGGTCGGCGCTTATCATTTTCCTGCTGGCCTCGATCACCGACTATCTCGACGGCTATCTGGCGCGCGCCTGGCAGCAGACCTCGAATATCGGCAAGATGCTCGACCCGATCGCCGACAAGTTGCTTGTCGCAACTTGCCTGCTGCTGCTGGCGGCTGACACCGATCGCCATGCGGGCATCGCCGGCTGGTCGCTGTGGGCGGCGATCATCATCCTGTGTCGCGAGATATTGGTCTCGGGCCTGCGCGAATATCTAGCGGCACTGAAGGTCTCGGTGCCGGTGACGCAACTGGCAAAGTGGAAGACCGCCATCCAGATGGTCGCCATCGCCTTCCTGCTGGCGGGACCTGCCGGCGACAAGATCTTCCCGCTGACCACGCAGACCGGCCTGGTGCTGCTGTGGATCGCCGCACTTGTCACGCTCTACACCGGCTATGATTATTTCCGCGCCGGCCTCAAGCACATCATGGATGAGTAGCATGTCGACGAGGCTCATCTATTTCGCCTGGGTGCGCGAGCGGATCGGCAAGCCGCAGGAGGATGTCGACCTGCCTGATGGCATCGAGACAGTCGCCGACCTCCTGCGCTGGCTGAAATCGCGCGGTGAGGAATACGAGCATGCGCTGCAATATCCCGATGTGATCCGCGTCGCCATCAACCAGGAACATGTCGAGCACCGCGAGAAAATATCAGGCGCGCGCGAGATCGCGCTATTCCCGCCGATGACAGGTGGCTGAAAATGGCGGCCGCGGTCGTGCCTGTCGTGCGCATCCAGGCCGGCGATTTCGATATCGCCGCCGAGATCGCCAGGATGACGCAAGGCCGCGCCGACATCGGCGCCGTTGTGACGTTCTCCGGCCTCTGCCGCGATGAAGCGGGCAGGCTTTCGGCACTCGAACTCGAACATTATCCCGGCATGGCCGAGGCCGAGATCGCCCGTATCGCCGGCGAGGCAACCGAACGCTGGCCGCTGCAGGGGCTGACCGTCATCCACCGCCATGGCAAGGTCCGTCCCGGTGAGAACATCGTGCTGGTGGTCGCGGCCTCCGCGCACCGGCAGGCCGCATTCGAGGCGGCGAACTTCCTGATGGATTATCTGAAATCGCGCGCGCCTTTCTGGAAGAAGGAACATCGTGGCGACGGCTCGGAAGGCGGCTGGGTCGACGCCAAGGAGAGCGATGAGGTAGCCGCAAGCCGCTGGAAGGGGCCTACGCACGAATAGTGCTGCGCGGTTGTCACGGAACCACCGCAATCCTGCGAGACCTTCTGCCCGGTTTGGTGTGCCATGGGGAGCAGGATCGTGCTGGACAGGATCGCCGAATTCTTCATCTTCGGTTTCGTGCCGCTGGTCGTCGGCATGCTGGCCGTTCCGGAGCCGTCTGTCGCCGCAGAGAAAGTCTTGAAGGGCGAAGTGCTGTATCGCGAGCGCATCGCGCTGCCGCCCAACGCCGTGCTCTCGGTCCAGCTTGCCGATGTGTCGCTGGCCGACGCGCCGGCGGCGATCCTCGGCGAACGCAAGGTGGCGCCGGCCGGCCAGGTGCCGATAAAATTCGAGATCAGCTTCGATCCCCAGGTGATCCGGCCCAATATGATCTATGCGCTGCAGGCGCGCATCACCGTAGACGACCGGCTGATGTTCATCTCTGACACGCGCCATCAGGTCGACCCGCTGAGCGACGCACCGCAGACGGTCATGCTGAAGATGGTGACGCCGAGCGACAAGCCGGCCGCGGTGTTCGGGCAGAGCTGGCTTGTCGAATATATCGACGGCATCGGCGTGATTTCAGAGCCGCAGGCGACGTTCAGGATCGGCGAGGACGGCAAGGCCGGCGGCAGCGGCCCCTGCAACGTCTACTTCGCCACCGCCAAGGTCGATGGCTCGACGATCGCCGTCAGTGGCATCGGCTCGACCTTCAAGGCCTGCGCGCCCGATATCATGGCCGAAGAGAAAGCGCTGTTCGAGGCACTGGCCAAGGCGGCGTCCTACCATGTCGATGCTGGCAAGCTTACCATCGCCGACAAGGACGGCCGAGATATTTTGCGGTTCAACGCCGCGAGCTAGGCAGACGCCATCAGGCCGGTTGCCCGAACACCGCCCCATAATGATAGGGCGGCACCTCGACCAGTTCCGAAAGTTTCAGGCCGCCAGCCTCGGCATCCGCGATGGTCTGTTCCGGAGACAGCCTCAGTTCGGTCCTCGGCCCGCGCGGCTCGTCCAGCACCGTGGTTTTCTCGCGCGGCCGCTGGTGCCAGTTGACGATGGCAAAGCGCCCGGCCGGGCCAAGCGTCGCGCCCACGGCGCGCGCCAGCCGCGGCCGGTCAGGCACGCCATGGAAGGCATTGGCCATGAAGACGAAGTCGACCGGTCGAGATACCAGGCTGGCGAGTTCGTAGGCGTCGCCGGCGATGAATTCGCAATTGGCCGCGCCGGCGTCGATCAGCCGGCGCCGGGCGATCTCGAGCAGACCGGCGTCGATATCAATGGCGATAACGTGGCGGGCCATCCTCGCGATCGGCAGGGTGAACCAGCCGTCGCCGCAGCAGAGATCGACCACATCCATGCCTGGCGTCAGCCCGGTTGCAGAGAGCACGCCTGCGGGGTCGGGCCACAGCGCTTCCCACCAGCCGCTGTTCGGCATCTCCGTGCCCTGGAAGAAGCCGGGAATGGCGCTGGTCATGGTCGGGTCGGTTCCACCTTGTGTCCCAACCTACCTTATCGTAGCCGAGATCTCAGCGGGAGTGCGGACGGTTCGGCATTCCAACAAAAAGGCCGACGAAACGCCGGCCTTTTCGATCGGATTTGGCGATGCCGGCTCAGCCGACGATCTCGGTGTCCGAGAACCAGTATTTGATCTCCTGCGCGGCGGTTTCCGGCGCGTCGGAGCCATGCACGGAATTCTCGCCGATGGACAGCGCATGCACCTTGCGGATGGTGCCTTCGGCGGCATTGGCGGGATTGGTGGCGCCCATCACTTCACGGTTCCTGGCGATGGCGTTCTCGCCTTCCAGCACCTGCACGATGGTTGGTGCGGACGACATGAACTCCACCAGTTCGCCGAAGAACGGACGGTCCTTGTGGACGGCATAGAAGCCTTCCGCCTCGCGGCGGCTCATCCACACCCGGCGCGAGGCGATTACGCGCAAGCCGGCATCTTCCAGCATCTTGGTGATGGCGCCGGTAAGGTTGCGCCGCGTCGCGTCCGGCTTGATCATGGAAAAGGTGCGTTCGAGCGCCATGCGATGGTCCTTGTGATGAGAAATGGAACTTGAGGTGGCGGGCTCTATACAAGCCGCCCGGCCCATTGCCAAGGCCCGCGGCGGGAGACTCGCGCCAGTAGTGGATCAGCGCACCATGATGATGGGAGGTCGCCGGACCTCCCAGCCCTCTCGTTCCAGTTCGGGCACGTTGCGCTGCTGCGAGGGGTAACCGAGGCAGAAGTAGCCGATCAGTGTCCATTGCGGCGGCGTGTCGAGGATCGTCGCCATCTCGACCGGATCGAGGATTGAGACCCAGCCCATGCCTAGGCCCTCGGCGCGCGCCGCCAGCCACAGTGTGTGGACCGCCATCACCGCCGAGTACTCGATGGTGGCGGGCATTGTCATGCGGCCGAGCCCGTGCCCTTGCCCGGTTGCGTGATCGGCAAAAACCGCGAACTGACAAGGCGCCTCATTCAGGCCGGCGAGCTTCAGGCCCGCATAGAGCGTGGCGCGTTCGCCGCAGAACGATGCCAAGGCCTGCGCATTGCAGCGTTCAAAGCAGGCTTTGACGGCCTCACGGCGCTCCGGGCTCTCGACCACGACAAAGCGCCAAGGCTGGCTCAGCCCAACGGAGGGCGCAAGGCTGGCGAGGCCGAGCAGCCGCCCCAGCGCGCCTTCCGGAAGCGGCGTCGGTTCAAACCGTCTGACATCCCGGCGCCACAGGAAGAGATCGACCAGCGCGGCGCGAAAATCGTCGGGGAATTGCGGACCTGGCGTCAATGCGTCGCTGCCTTTGTAGGGGAGTAGGGGAGTAGGGCAGTAGGGAAAAGTCACTACGGCGCGCATACCTACTGCCTTACTGCCCTATGCTGCGGCTGCCGCCACCTTGCGGCCGAGGCCATCATGCAGGTCGAGGCAGCGCTCGAACCACTGCGCCACGAGGTCGCTGTCGTCGAGCAGGCGGTAGGGTGTAGCGATACGCGCCCATTGCAGTGCGCCGAAGACGATATAGTCGGCAAACAGCGGCGACTGGCCGCCGATGAATGGCTGGTAGGCGAGCATCGAGCGCAGTGGCTCCAGCGCGGCACGGAAGGCGGCCAGCCCGGCGTCGCGCGCCGCCATGACCTCTTCCAGCCTCTTGCCGAAACGCTGCTCGCGATTCGTTCGGAAATAGGCGGCGTTCGCCTCATCCTGCATGGCGTGCAGGTCCATGATCGCCGCTGACGTGACATAGGGATGGATGGTCAGTTGCGACCAGCGTTCGATGAAGCGCGCCATCGCCTTGCCGCCCTCGCCGGCAAACAATGTCGGTCGCTCGGGATAGGTTTCGTCGAGATAGAGCGCGATGGCGAAGGAATCGGCGACGACACGATCGCCGTCACGGATCACCGGAACGGTCTTCGAGACGCCGCCTTCGACGGCGGGCACTTCGAGAAAGCGCGTCGGCACGCTTGATATGTCGAGTCCCTTGTGGGCAAGCGCCATCGCTGCTTTCCAGCAATGCGGGCTGAACGGACGCGCGGCATCGCGTCCGACGAGGTCATAGAGCAGAATGGTCATTGGCGGCGGCGTCCTTGCGGTCTAGTTAGGCAGGCGAAACGAGATTTCGAGAGAAAGATGAAGCAGCATTTCATGATGTTTGCGGCCTACAATCAATGGGCCAATGGCCGCATCTACGATGCCGCGGACGACCTGACCGATGAGGAGTTCAATCGTGATGTCGGCGCCTTCTTCGGGTCGATGATGCGAACCCTCAACCATCTGCTCATCGCCGATCGCATCTGGATGAAGCGCTTCACCGGCGAGGGCGACGCGCCGACCAGTCTCGACGCCGTCCTGCACCGGGCCTTGCCCGTGTTGCGCATGGCGCGCGAGGCCGAGGACAAGCGGATCATCGACTGGGTCGGGGCCTTGAGCGAGAAGGCGCTGACCGGCCGCTTCACCTACATGACCGTCTCCGACATGCGCACGGTTTCGCAGCGACTGGCGCCAGCGCTCGGTCATGTCTTCAACCACCAGACCCATCACCGCGGCCAGGCGCATGCGATCCTGACCATTCTCGGCCGCCCGAGCCTGGGATTGGACCTGACGTTGTTTCAGCGCAGCGAGGAGGGCAGGGCCTTCGCCTGATTTCTGGGCCGGAACGTAACGAGCGCCCCCAAGAGACGAATGATGGGGTGATTGGCGAGATTGCAAAACGCGCCAAAACATCATATTCAGCGCGCGGCCTTGAGGGTGGCCGCTCTGCAGCAACAGCGAAAGTTAGCACGCATGACCAATGAACCCTTGCGCCTCGTGGCATTCCTTGCCGTGGTTCTGGCGCTTCTCAATTCTGGATACCACTTCCATCAGGGCGACGTCGTGGCGACCCTGTATTTCATGGTCGGCGCCATTCTCGTGACCGCGGTGACCCGGCTGAGCGTCAGCAGGCGCCTGATCTAGCGCCGGCATCAACCAGCGCCCAATGGGCGCGTCGTCCGCTGATCATGATCGAATTGAAGGCAAAGTCTTAGGACTTCGTTTGCGCTCCCGCTTCACAATAGAGAATGATCCCGAAAAGTTGCAGGCTTTTCGGACAAGAGCATGCGCAAGAAACAAAGACTTGGAGCAGGATGACCGACTCAGTTTTGCATTTCATCCTGCTCTGGGCTGGGTGAAGCCGGAGCGACGGCATGCGGATCGATTTGTCTCCCACGAGCTGGGGCAGGGTGGTGGCGGTCACCGTTGCCGGCACGGCTGTCTGCATCGCGGCCGCCTTCTTCGTCGATTCCTTCAATTTCCCTTATCTGTCGCCCGACGCGCTGTGGCGCGCGCAATTGACCGACCTCTTGCTGCCGCTGGTGCTGGCCGGCTCGTTTTTCTTCTTCCTGATGTTCAAGATGCGCGAGCTGGCGATCGCTAAAAAGGAGCTGACCATCGTCGCGGCGACCGACAGCCTGACGGCGGTGTTCAATCGAGGCGCGTTTTCAATGCTGGTCGAAGCCTATCTCGAACAGGCCCGTTCCCATTCCGTCGTCGACGCCGGCGCCTTGCTGATCGTCGACGCCGACCATTTCAAGACCATTAACGATCGCCTCGGCCACGACTGCGGCGATCAGGCGCTGAAGCTGATCGCCAGGACGATCCAGGGACAGCTTCGTGGCGCCGACATCGTCGGCCGCATTGGCGGCGAGGAATTCGCGGTCTTCCTTCCCGGAGCCGACCCGTCGCAATCCCGGCTCGTCGCGGAGGGAATACGACGGCGAATCCGGGAAACTGAATTTTCCCCGGACGGGCAGCCTTGTCCGCTCTCGGTGAGCATCGGCGGCGTCGCCTTCAGCGGGCCGACCACTTATGCCGAAATGTTTTTGGTGGCGGACAGACATCTCTACAAGGCCAAATCGAACGGCCGCGACCAGGTCAGCTTTGAAACGGCAGGGTCGAATGGTTTGCCTGGCGGCCAGATGATGACGGTTCATTGAGATATTTCTGGCGCGGATCGATCGCTGGAGCCATCGGCCGAGCCATTGCCGGCAAGGCGATGTGATCTTCCCGCTCCGAAACGCAGCCTCAACCTGAGACCTGGTTGCCTGATGTCAGGTGGCGTAGCCGCCAAAGCCGCGCGCGACCGGCTTGACCGAGACGGCGGGCTGGACGGGCGGCCACAGGATGCCGGCCGTCACCGCAAAGGTGATCAGTGCATCGCGCGCCGCCTCAGCCGAGATTTCGCCGGCGCGTGCCGCTTCGCAGGCCTTCACCGCTGCGCCATAACTCAGCCGGCGCCGCGACGGCGGAAACTCGGTCAGGAACTCATGCATGTCGAACAGCGACGCGATCATGCGCTTGTGACCGGCGCCAACAGTGACGGCAACCGGGGTGAAGAACATCCTGTCGTGCATACGGGCCTCTCGATTTGGACGAAGATGACGGCGGGCGCCGCCAGCGACTTGGGGATCGGACGCCTTGAAACGCGGATGGTGGCGCAGGGTTCCATCTCACGCGGAAGGATTTGCGTTTCTCGGGACGAGTAGGGCAGTAGGGAAAGTGGCTTCGGCAACGCTCACAAGGGCGTGTCCATATACTCCCCTATTTCCCTACTGCGTTACTTCCCTAGTTGCTCAGCGATCGATCCTTGCCGCCTGTTGCGGGGAATAGCGCTCTCCCTGCACGGCAATCGCCGAAACCGCGTTTTCGATATTGCGAAGATCGTCTGCCGTCAGCGCAACAGCGGTCGATCCAATGTTCTCCTCGAGGCGATGGAGCTTCGTGGTGCCGGGGATCGGAACGATCCAGGGCTTCCGGGCCAGCAACCAGGCGAGCGCGACCTGTGCTGATGTCGCCTTCTTCTCGGTTGCGATCGCGCCGATCTTATCAACCAGCGCCTGGTTCGCCTTGCGCGCCTCCTCCGCAAAGCGGGGGACGGTGTTGCGGAAGTCGCTGCTGTCGAACGTCGTGTCGGCGTTGATGGCGCCGGTGAGGAAGCCCTTGCCCAGCGGACTGAAGGGCACGAAGCCGATCCCCAGTTCTTCGAGGACCGGCAGGATCGCCTCCTCGGGTTCGCGCCACCAGAGCGAGTATTCGCTTTGCAGCGCGGCGACCGGCTGCACCGCATGCGCGCGTCTTATATTGCGCACGCCCGCCTCGGAGAGGCCGAAATGCTTCACCTTGCCCTGTTGGATCAACTCCTTCACCGTGCCCGCCACATCCTCGATAGGCACGACCGGATCGACGCGGTGCTGGTAGAGAAGGTCAATGCGGTCGGTTCTCAGCCGCTTGAGCGACGCCTCGACGACGTCGCGAATATGCTCCGGGCGACTGTCCATGCCGCTGTGTCCGGCTGTGCCAGGGATGTCGATTCCAAACTTGGTGGCGATCACCACTTGGTCGCGGATTGGCTGCAATGCCTCGCCGACGACCTCTTCGTTCTTGAACGGTCCATAGACCTCCGCGGTGTCGAAGAAGGTGATCCCCCGCTCGAACGCCGTCCGGATCAGACGGACCGCATCCGCCGTCTCCATGGGCTGCCCGTAGGATTGGCTCATCCCCATGCAGCCAAGTCCAATGGCCGAGACTTCCAGGCCACTGTTGCCAAGTTTGCGCTTCTGCATTGTTTTGCTCCTTGTAGTGGGAATGATGAAAGGGCCGGCGGATGGGTTGGCTAGAAGAGAGCTCTCGCCGGTGCCCGACGCAAGCCGGAACCGTCCCCTCCAGCCTGAACGCCCCTCCGTAGATCAGCCCGGATATTGCTCGTCGGAGACCTTCTCCATCCAATCGACGACCTTGCCGTCGAGCGCCTCGGCAATCGCAATATGGGTCATGGCCGTGGCGGGTGAGGCGCCGTGCCAGTGCTTCTCGCCCGGCGCGAACCAGACGATGTCACCGGGGCGGATTTCCTCGACCGGGCCGCCTTCGCGTTGCGCGAGACCGGCGCGCCGGCCGTCACGATAAGCGTCTGGCCGAGCGGATGCGTGTGCCACGCGGTGCGGGCGCCGGGCTCGAAGGTAACAGTGGCGCCGCCGACGCGGGCGGCATCCCTTCCCTTGAAAGGCGCATCGATGCGCACCTGGCCGGTGAAATAGTCGGCGGGGCCCTTCGCCGACGGCTGCGACCCGCTTCTCGTGATGTTCATTGCCGGCTTCCTTCGATTGGTCAGCAGACCGTGCGTAGCGATCCTGCCTCATCTTGATGGGCACGATGTAGGGGCTGCGTCGTTGAGGGACTAGGTGGTATAATGTGCATGAACCTATGAGAATGATTCATATATGCCGCGCAAAAACCTCAACGACCTCTTGGCCTTTCTCGCCGTGGCGCGCGAGCGCAGCTTCACCAGGGCGGCCGCCCAGCTCGGCGTCTCGCAATCGGCGCTCAGCCACGCCATGCGCGCGCTGGAAGAGCGGCTGGGGCTCAGGCTGCTCACTCGCACCACCCGCAGCGTATCGCCGACCGAGGCCGGCGAGCGGCTGCTGCGCGCCATCGGCCCGCGTTTCGAGGAGATCGACACGGAATTGGCGGCCCTGAGCGCCTTTCGCGACAAGCCGGCCGGCACGCTACGCATCACCGCCGCGGAGCATTCGGCCGAGACCATTATTTGGCCCGCGCTAGCGACGCTGTTGCCCGACTATCCCGACATCAAAGTGGAGGTCATTATCGACTATGGCCTGACCGACATCGTCGCCGAGCGCTATGATGCCGGCGTTCGCCTGGGCGAGCAGGTTGCCAAGGACATGATCGCGATCCGCATCGGGCCTGACATGCGCATGGCGGTGGTCGGCGCGCCGTCCTACTTCGCGCGGCGTGAGCGACCGCGCACGCCGCGGGATCTGACCGAACACAGCTGCATCAATCTGCGCCTGCCGACCTATGGCGGCATCTATGCCTGGGAATTCGAGAAGGATGGCCACGAATTGAAGGTGCGGGTCGAAGGCCAGCTGGTGTTCAACAATATCGGGTTGCGGATGAACGCAGTGCTGGCAGGTCTCGGACTGGCGTACCTGCCAGAGGATCGGGTGCGGCAGCATCTTGCCGACGGACGGCTGCTGCGCGTGCTTGCCGATTGGTGCCCGCCCTTTTCCGGCTACCACCTTTACTATCCGAGCCGCCGGCAGCACTCGCCGGCCTTCGTCGTGCTGGTCGAGGCGCTGCGGTATCGGGGTGAGGTGAATAGTGAATAGTTACCTGATCACACCGCTCACTCACTTCCACATGCCACGCATGCGGGCGCCGAGATCGATGCGAACCTGCGGCTGGCGGCGCGGATCGTCCTTGGCCTGGACGCTTGCCCACGCCGTCTGCTCGAAGGCGCCCAAGATCGAGGCCGGGATAAAGCGGCTGCGCGAGGCATAGACGTGGCGGTCGCCGCGCGCTGCCTGGCCATGGACGAAAAACCGCTGCGGCATGACCAGGTGCAGGCTGTCCTTGGCCCGCGTCATCGCCACGTAGAGCAGCCGGCGCTCCTCGTCGACTTCTTCCTTTGAGCCGACGCCAAGGTCGATCGGTATGCAGCCGTCGACGGTGTTGAGCACGAAGACGTTCTTCCATTCCTGGCCCTTGGCCGAATGGATGGTCGACAGGATCAGATAATCCTCATCGCGGTGCGGCGGCCCGGCTTCGTCGCTGGTCGCGTCCGGCGGGTCGAGCGTCAGCTCTGTGAGAAAGCGCTCGCGCGAAGCGTAGCCCGCGGCGATCTGTTCAAGCTGCAAAAGGTCCGCCCGGCGCATCGTTGCATCCTCGTGGATGCGTTCCAGATGCGGCTCGTACCAGAGCCTGATTTGTTCGAGGTCGGCCGGCCATTTTTTGGACCCGGCCCGCAGCTGCGAGAACAGCGCGACGAAACCCGGCCAGTCCTCCGCGGCCCTTTGCGGTGGCCGATAACGGGCAAGGCCCATCGCCTCGTCGAGCGACGTCGCCATCGTCTCGACGATGGCATTGGCCGCCGAAGGCCCGATACCGGGCAGAAGCTGCAGTACGCGAAAGCCGGCGACGCGATCGCGCGGATTCTCGGCGAAGCGCAACACGGCCAGCATATCCTTGACATGGGCGGCGTCGAGGAATTTGAGGCCGCCGAATTTGACGAAGGGGATGTTGCGGCGCGTCAGCTCGATCTCCAGCGGCCCGCTATGGTGCGAGGCGCGAAACAGCACGGCCTGCGCCTTCAGCGCCGTGCCCGTCTCGCGCTCGGCCAGGATCGCCTGGCAGACGTAACTCGCCTGCTCGGTTTCGTCGCGGACGTTGACCAGCTTCGGCTTTTCCGCCGATTTGCGCTCCGACCACAGGTTCTTCGTGAAGCGTTCCGACGCCTCGCCGATGACCGCATTGGCGGCGGCCAGTATGGTCTCCGTGGAGCGGTAGTTGCGCTCCAGCATGACGATCTCGGCCGGCTGCGCGAACTGCTTGGGGAAATCGAGGATGTTGCGCACTTCAGCCGCGCGAAACGAATAGATCGACTGCGCATCGTCGCCGACCACCGTGAGACCGGAGCCGTCGGGCTTCAGCGCCGTCAGGATCGAGGCCTGCAGCCGGTTGGTATCCTGGTATTCGTCGACCAGGACATGGTCGAAACGCCCGCCGAGATGCGCCGAAATCTCCGGCTCGCTGGCCATCTGCGCCCAATAGAGCAGCAGATCGTCGTAATCGAGCACGTTCTGCGCCTGCTTGGCCTCGACATAGCCGGCGAACAGCGCCTTGAGCTGTTCGGCCCAGCCGGCGCACCAGGGGAATACCGAACCCAGGACCTCGCCAAGCGGCGCCTGGGCGTTGACGGCACGCGAATAGATCGCCAGGCACGTGCCCTTGGTCGGGAAACGGGCTTCGGTTTTGGAGAAGCCGAACTCGTGCCTGACAAGGTTCATCAGGTCGGCGGAATCCTCGCGGTCATGGATGGTGAAGGCCGGGTCGAGGCCGATCTCCAAAGCATAGTCGCGCAGCAACCTGGCGCCGATGCCGTGGAAGGTGCCGGCCCAGGTGAGCGCATCGGTGATGATTGAGGCATCGCGGCCCAGCACCTCGCCGGCGATGCGCTCGACCCGCTTGGCCATTTCGGATGCTGCGCGGCGCGAAAACGTCATCAAAAGGATACGGCGCGGGTCGGCGCCCCTGACGATCAGATGCGCCACGCGATGCGCCAGCGTGCTGGTCTTGCCGGAACCGGCGCCGGCAATCACCAGCAGCGGCCGGGAGACCATGCCGTCGCCATGTTCGACCGCCAGCCGCTGCTCGGCGTTGAGCTTGGCGAGGTAGGCAGGCATGAAGGTCGAATCACGGGCAGCGAGGTTCATTGCCCATCAAGCATCGTTTCTGCTTTGTTCGCAACGGTTTCAGCGCAGGACTTGCATTCACCGAGCTATTGGCTGGAGCGGGAAGAGGTTTGGCTGCGCGGCAAGGCCCTAACGCCGGGGTTCCACCCCCATCGCCGCCGACTGACGTCTTAAAACTTTCCGATCATCCCGTGGCGGCAGGAACGGTTCGAAATCGTCGGGCACATTGTCAATCACCTTTTTGGCGATGCGATAGGCCGCGTAGGCGATAGTCCCGGCTATGAGCAGGCGGATCATGATCGCAGTCCTCCATTGGTGTGAACCAACCAGAGAGGAGGCGTTTTGTTCCCACGCAACCAAATCGGCACACGTCTCGTTTGCCCAAGGAGAAGAGAGTGGGGTGAAAGGAGGTTGCTATGATGAAGTTCTCAATCCCGCTGGCCTTGGCAGCAGCGCTGGCTGTTGCTGCTTGCGACAACAACATTCAACCGACCAAGGCCCCCGTCGATCAAAACCCGCAAGTCGACAAGAACCCGGTACCCAAGTCGACGACCGGTGGCGATCAACCCGGCACGCCCCCGGCCCAGTGACTGGCTGCCGCGAGATGAGAGCGGTGGCCGGCGCCGCTTGGGAGGGGAAGAGATGGCGCCGGCCAGGCGGGTATCAGATCCGCCGCACAGCAAGAGATAGCTGAGTCTTGCCGCTGCGTCATGGCGCGATCACGGAAGACCGGCCGCCTTCCACCGGTAACACAGCCGAGCCAATGGCATCGAGTCGTCCACGGTTGCCGTTTTTGCGCCCCATGCGACCGAACCGGCGCCCCAGGCCTTGCGAAGCGGCGACGTCCTGTGCGAAAGCGCGGCCATGCTTGTTATCAACGACCTTTCGCTGCGCATGGCCGGACGTCTGCTTTTGGACCATGCCTCGCTGACCTTGCCGGCCGGCACCAAGGCCGGGCTTGTCGGCCGCAACGGCACCGGCAAGACGACCTTGTTCAAGGCGATCACCGGCGATTTCCCGTCCGAGACCGGGTCGATCAGCCTGCCGAGGAACACCCGCATCGGCCAGGTCGCGCAGGAAGCGCCGGGCACGGAAGAGCCGCTGATCGAGATCGTGCTCAAGGCCGACCTCGAACGCTCCGCACTGCTCGAAGAGGAAAAGACGGCGACCGATCCGCACCGCATTGCCGACATCCACATGCGGCTGGCTGACATCGACGCCCATTCCGCCGAGTCCCGCGCGGCCACCATTCTTGCCGGCCTCGGCTTCGACGATGCGGCACAAAGACGTCCGGCTTCGTCCTTCTCCGGCGGCTGGCGCATGCGCGTGGCGCTCGCCGCGGTGCTGTTTTCCGAGCCGGATCTATTGCTGCTCGACGAGCCGACCAACTATCTCGACCTCGAAGGCACGCTATGGCTGGAGAACTACGTCTCAAAATATCCGCACACCGTGCTGCTGATCTCGCACGACCGCGACCTGCTCAACCGCGCCGTCAACTCGATCGTCCATCTCGACCAGAAGAAGCTGACCTTCTGGCGCGGCGGCTACGACCAGTTCGAGCGGCAGTACACCGAGCAGAAGGAATTGCAGGAGAAGGGCCGCGTCAAGCAGGAAGCCGCGCGCAAGCACATGGAATCCTTTGTCGAGCGGTTCCGAGCGAAAGCTTCCAAGGCAAGGCAGGCGCAATCGCGCATCAAGGCGCTGGAGAAGATGAAGCCGATCGCCGCGATCGTGAACGATACGGTGCGGCCGTTCTCCTTTCCCGAGCCGGTGAAGACTGTCGCGTCGCCGATCATTGCGCTGAACAATGTCAATGTCGGCTATACCGAGGGGCAGCCGATCCTCAAGAAGATGACGCTGCGCATCGACGCCGATGACCGCATCGCGCTGCTCGGCGCCAACGGCAACGGCAAGTCGACTTTCGCCAAGCTTTTGTCGGGCCGCCTGAAGCAGGAGAGCGGCACCATGACGGTGGCGCCTGGCTTGAAAGTGGCGATCTTCGCCCAGCACCAGCTCGACGATCTGCGGCCGGAGGAAAACGCCTATGAACATGTACGCCGGCTGATGCCGGAGGCGCCGGAATCGAAGGTGCGCGGCCGCGTCGCCCAGTTCGGTCTCACCACCGAAAAGATGAACACCGCCGCCAAGGACCTGTCCGGCGGCGAGAAGGCGCGCCTTCTGATGGGCCTGTCGGCCTTCGAGGGGCCGAACCTGTTCATCCTCGACGAGCCGACCAACCATCTCGATATCGACAGCCGTGAATCGCTGATCCATGCGCTGAATGAGTTTCCCGGCGCGGTCATCCTGATCTCGCACGACCGCCATCTGCTCGAAGCGACGGCCGACCGGCTGTGGCTGGTCAAGGACGGCGCGGTCAACCCGTATGACGGCGACCTCGAGGACTACAAGACGCTGGTCACCGGCGTGTCCGGCGACCGCCGCGGCAAGCGCGAGGCGGAGAAGGCTTCGAAGGCCGACCGCCGCCGCGATGCGGCAGCGCGCCGCGCCGCCTTCGAGCCGCTGGCCAAGGAAATCCGCGCCACCGAAGCGCTGATGGACCGCATCCGCAAGCGCATCGACCTGATCGAGGACGAGCTCGCCAATCCGGCGGTCTATGAAAAGGATCCCTCGACCGCGACACGACTGGCCAAGGAACGCTCGCAGCTTGCGCAACAGCTGGCTGGCCACGAGGAGAAATGGCTGACCATGTCGGCGGAGTATGAGGAAGGCACGGCGGAGTAGGAGTGCAGTTCTTCCCTTCTCCCTCGAGGAAGAAGGGAAAGGCTGCCCCGGTTCATCCAGCGGCATCCCATTCCGGTGCGAAGGGTGGCCGGACGAAGCGCTGGTCTTTCGGCAGAGCGGCGATAGCGGCGCGATCCATGTCATCGAGCCGGATGCCCAGCGCATCAAGATTGGAATAGGCGCACCGATCTCCTCCACGGCGCGGCGGATCATCGGCAGGTTGAAGTTGCACACGCCGATCGCACGTGTGAGGCCGCGCTCCCGCAGCAACATCAATGCCTCCAGCGTCGCCGCCATGTCCATGTCTCTCGACGGCCAGTGGATCATGTAGAGATCGACATGGTCGAGCCCAAGCTTGCCCATGCTGGTATCGAAGGCGCGAGAGAGAGCATCCGGCGCAAGCTGGTCGTGCCAGACCTTGGTGGTGATGAAGAGCTCGTTCCGGTTCACGCCGGACGCCGTAATGGCAGCGCCGACGGCGGCCTCATTCTCGTACATCGCCGCCGTGTCGATATGCCGGTAGCCGAGCGCAATCGCGCTCTCGACGACCGGCTGGGCGTCGCCCCCTGGCATACGGAACGTGCCGAAACCGAGGCGCGGAATCGCAACGCCCTGTGTGGCGATTGAGTCCATGATGGTGTCCTTTCGCGGATGTGACGGCGGCAGGGCACACGCCCGAGACGGTTTTCCGTCCGGAGTTGCGTCAAAACAAAGAGACAGAGCGGTTCGGCGTTTCCGTGAAACGATGAACCGCTCTAGGCGGTTGCCTTTGGCCGGCTCGCCTCGACGAGGTCGGCGATGACGCTGTCGAGCGTCGTCGTCCCTTTGACCGCCGACCGGCCGTGATCGCTGAACTCGATCCAACCCTCGTTGAAGCCATCGAGCATCCGGATCCGAGGCAACGGATTTTGCGTGCCCTGAGAACGAAAGATCTGCTCCCAGTTCTCGCGCGGCACCGTCTCGACCCATACCGGGCGCTCCAGCACCGTGGCGAAGGCGCGGGCGATATCGTTGGGCGAGACGCGGGCAGCCCCCTCCAGCTCGACGATCCGCGTCCCGATCCAATCCTCCCGGAGAAGCGCTGCGGCCAGGCGCCCGACATCTTGCGTCGCGACCATCGCGAACAGCTTGTCGGCCGGTTGCAGGAAGCTGCGCAGCACGCCTTCGTCGCACACCGAGGGAACGTCCCAGAGTGCATTCTCCATGAACCAGCCGGGCCTCAGGAAGGTGATGGGAAGACCGATCTCCTGCAGCGACTGCTCCATCAGCGTGCGCGGGGTCAGCAGGTTCTCGTGCGGCGCATCCGCGCCGATGGTCGACAAGCAGACCACCTTGCGGGGACGCGCCTCGGCCAAAGCCGCCGTCACGGCCTCGATGACGCGCTTGGCCTCGGGAAAGCCGGGCTCCGGATCGAACTCGGAGGGCGGCAGGATGAAGACGCCCGTGGCACCTCTGAAGGCTGAAGTCAGGCTTGCCGCATCGTCCATCTCGGCCAGGGCGATGTCACAGCCCCGGGTTCTCCACTCCGCCGCCTTGGCCTCGTCGCGCAGAACGGCGCGGACAGGCAGGCTTTCGGCGAGAAGGCTGCGCGCAAGCGCGCCGCCGACCTTGCCGGTGATTCCGGTGATTGCATACATGGTGGTTCTCCAGATGTTGATGTCGATCGCGAGGGCTCAGGCGAGCCCGGCATAGAGGCCGCGCTCGAAAGCGCCGTAGAGCGCGACGACCCGCTCGTCGTAGAAGGGCAAGACCTGGGTGAAGAGCGCGCCGGTGACGTGCTTCACCGGGTCGAGCCAGAAGTAGCAGTTGAGCAGACCTGCCCAGGAGATGCTGCCGGCGGAGCGCCCGTTCGGTCCCGGCTGCATGTTGATGTCGAAAGACAGACCCCATTTATGCGGCTGTCCCGGGAACTGGTCGAAGCTGCGCGAATAGGGCGATTGCGCCGAGTGCATCTCCTGGACGTTCAGCTCGCCGATCTGGTTCTGCATCATCATGGCGACGGTCTCCGGACGCAGGATTCGGACGCCACGCAGCGCGCCGCCGTTCAGCAGCGCCTGCAGGAACGCTATGTAGTCCCGTGGCGTCGAGAAGGCGCCGCCGCCGCCCATGAAGAACTCCGGCCGCTGCGGCATCTCGAAGGGCGCCGGCTCCAGCCCGCCATCGGCACGGCGGCTGTGGAAGCTGGCGACGCGCCGCTTCTGCCCGGTTCCGATCAGGAACCCTGAATCTTTCATGCCGAGCGGAGCAAAGATGTTCTCGCGGAAGTAGATTTCGAGCGATTGGTCCGACACCGCTTCCACCAGCTTGCCGACCCAATCCATGCTGATGCCGTATTCCCACCGCTCGCCAGGTTCGAATTCGAGCGGAGCGGTGAAAGCGGCGTTCTTGCAGGTCGCGATGTCGGGCATGCCCGTCACCTTCTCGTAGCGGGTCAGAGCCTCGCTCCAGATCGAGTAGGTGTAGCCGGAGGTATGCGTCAGCAGATGGCGTACCTTGATCGCGCCCCTGGCCGGCCGCAGTCGCGGGGTTCCATCCTCGGCGAAGCCCTCGAGGATTTGCGGCGAGGCCAGTTCAGGCAGGTACTTCGCCGCATCGTCGTCCAGATGCACGCGGCCCTGTTCGATCAGCTGCATGCAGGCTGTTGCCGTGAAGGCCTTGGTCATCGACAGCAGCCAGAACACCGTGTCGAGCGTCATCGGTGCTCCGGTCGCCACATTCGCCTTGCCGAAGGCACCCTCGTAGACCATGCCTTTCGGCGTGGCCGCGACGGCGATGACGCCGGCCACGTCGTTCTTCGAAACGCCTTCACGCAAGGCGGCGTCGATCGCCTTGAACCGCATTGACGAACCGGCTGGCGTTGTTTTGGCCAAAGCGGGGCTGACCGCATCGAGAGCCAGAATAGCCCCCAGCATTCCCCCGCGCTGAAGCATCGTTCTGCGTGTGAGGTAGGTCATGGCTAACTCCTTTCCGGATCGAGGGAAATCCGACTCGCCTGGCCTCTCTTGGCCGGCGCTGCGGCGACGCCGTGTTTGTATGTCCCGCCATTGAGTGATTCACGCGCATTAAGATCAATGTTATGATGACTGAAAATCACCGCTCTCCGCCATCCGGCGAAGCGGACGGGGCTCGTGGAGGCGAAGGGAGATCGAATGGTTTTCGACACGCGGCTTCTCACCGGCGTCGGGGTCCTGGTAGCGGTTACAGAGGCCGGGAATTTCGCCCGCGCCGCGGAGATGCTTGGCCTGACGCCATCAGGGGTGAGCCGGGCGGTCGCGCGTCTGGAGGCGCGGGTTGGCGTGCGACTCTTCGATCGCAATCCGCGTGAGGTCAGCCTGACCGAGGAAGGACGCCGCTTCCATGCGCAGGTGATGCCGCTTCTCGCAGGCCTGGATGAGGCGGCGGCCGAGGCCGCGGGCGCGGCGGCGGTCGTGCGCGGCCGGCTGCGCGTATCGGTGGACCCGTGGTTCGCACGCATGGTGCTCGCAGCCGGGCTGCAGCGGTTCCTCGCCCGCTATCCGCTGCTGTTGCTGGATTTCTCGACCAGCAATTATCGCGAGGAGATGATGACCGGCGTGGACGTGGCGGTACGCTTCGGGCCGCCCGATGCATCATCACTCATCATACGTAAGCTCCTGGAAACCCGGATCCTGACCGTTGCGGCGCCGGCCTATCTCGAACGGCACGGCCAGCCGCAATCGCCGCACGACCTCGTCCATCACGAGGCGCTTCTCTTCCGTGATCCTCAGACTGGTCTTCCTTTTCCATGGGAGTTTCACCGAGGCGGGGAGATCGTCAAGGTCAAGATCTCAAGCCGCCTGGTGTTGGATGATCCTTCCGTTGCGGTAACGGCCTGCGTGGCCGGCCAAGGCATTTTCCAAAGCCTCGCCATCGGCCTGGCGCCGTTCCTGGCGCGGGGAGAGCTCGTGCCGATCCTGCCGGAGTGGTCGGAAGAACTTTATCCGCTCTACGCCTACCACCCCTCGCGTCATCTGCCGCCGGCGAAGGTCAGAGCATTTCTCGATTTCATCCAGGAGATTGCCGTTGGCTTGTGATCGATACCCGGCTTCTACGGTGACGCCACATCTCACTGCACTGCGACCGAAATAGTCGTATGATCGCTTTGCTTGCAGGATCGCCGTGAGGTGCGGTGCGCCATTCAAGCGCATTGGCCGCGTGCAACTGGCCCTACACGTCGCCGTCACAAACGGCTAGTTTGCCCAAATGAATCAGCACGCCAAGCTCAGGATCGGCCATTCCGCCTGTCCGCATGATTGCCCGTCGACCTGCGCGCTTGAGGTCGAATTGCTCGATGCGAGACGCATCGGCCGCGTCCATGGCGCCAAGGCCAACAGCTACACATCAGGCGTCATCTGCGCCAAGGTCGCCCGCTATGCCGACCGTATCCACCACCCCGACCGGCTGCTGAAGCCGCTGGTGCGGGCCGGCGCCAAAGGCGACGGGACGTGGAAGGACGCGAGCTGGGAGGCGGCGCTCGACCTTGTCGCCGAAAAGTTCATTGCGGCGGAAGCAAGATACGGCTCGGAGACGGTCTGGCCCTACTTCTATGCCGGCACTATGGGGCTGGTGCAGCGCGACGGCATCGAACGGTTGCGCCATGCGAAGAAATATTCCGGCTTCTTCAGCTCGATCTGCACCAATCTGGCCTGGACCGGCTGGATGATGGGGGCAGGCGCCCTGCGCGGTCCCGACCCGCGCGAGATGGGCAAATCCGATTGCGTAGTGATCTGGGGCACCAATGCCGTGGTCACCCAGGTCAACGTCATGACCCACGCCATCAAGGCGCGCAAGGAACGCGGCGTCAGGATCGTCGTCGTCGACGTCTACGAGAACGCGACGATGAAGCAGGCCGACCTCGGCCTGGTGCTGAAGCCCGGCACCGACGGCGCGCTGGCCTGCGCGGTGATGCATGTGCTGTTCCGCGACGGTCTTGCCGACCGCGCGTATCTGGAAAAGTACACCGACGATCCGAAGGGACTGGAAGCGCATCTGCGGACAAAAACGCCGGAATGGGCGGCCGCGATCACCGGGCTTTCAGTCGCCGAGATCGAAGCCTTTGCCCGTCTGGTCGGTACGACCAAGAAGACCTATTTCCGCCTCGGCTACGGCTTTTCGCGCCAGCGCAACGGCCCGGTCAACATGCACGCCGCGGCCTCGATCGCGGCGGTCACCGGCTGCTGGCAGTATGAGGGCGGCGGCGCCTTCCATTCCAATTCCGGCATCTTCAAGCTCAACCAAGAGCTGCTGGAAGGCACGAAGATGCGCGATCCCTCAATCCGCCATCTCGACCATTCGCGCATCGGCCCGGTGCTGACTGGCGCAAGGGATGCGCTCTATGGCGGCCCGCCAGTGACAGCGCTGCTGATCCAGAACACCAATCCGGCCAATGTCGCGCCGGAACAGCGGCTGGTGAAGCAGGGCTTCCTGCGCGACGACCTTTTTACTTGCGTGCATGAGCAGTTCATGACCGACACGGCAAAGCTCGCCGATGTCGTGCTGCCGGCGACGATGTTCCTGGAGCATGATGACATCTACAAGGGCGGCGGCAACCAGCACATCACGCTGGGGCCGAAGCTGATCGATCCGCCGGAAGGGC
Organism: Mesorhizobium helmanticense; assembly: GCF_003034915.1. Classification (GTDB taxonomy): domain Bacteria; phylum Pseudomonadota; class Alphaproteobacteria; order Rhizobiales; family Rhizobiaceae; genus Mesorhizobium; species Mesorhizobium helmanticense. Next base: position 139,127 of record NZ_PZJX01000050.1, read on the forward strand.
CGCGCACCAATCATTTCGTCATCGAGGAACTCGGCAAGCGCCTCGGCGTCGCAGACCAGCCGGGCTTTGGCCTGACCGAAAAGCAGCACATCGACATCATCCTGGGCAAGCGCGGGCTGGGCAGTTTCGACAGTCTGAAGGAAGACAAGTGGGTCGACCTGCAGCCGGATTTCGAGGCCGCGCATTTCATCACCGGCTTCGGCCATGCCGACAAGAAGTTCCATTTCCGCGCCAACTGGACCGGGCAGGCGGCGCCCAATCGGCCGCCCAAAAGCATGGGCCTGTTCGGGCCGGTGGAACGGTTGCCGGAATTTCCCGATCATGTCGACCTGATCGAGGTCGCGGACGAGGCGCACCCGTTCCGGCTGACGACCTCGCCGGCCCGCAATTTCCTCAACTCGAGCTTTGCCGAGACGCCGGTGTCCAAAGCCAAGGAAAGGCGGCCGGAACTCCTGCTGCACCCGGACGACGCGGCAGCACTCGGGCTTGCCGATGGCGGCCGTGTCGAGGTCGGCAATCAGCGCGGCGAAGTGGTGCTGCACGCGAAATTCTTCGACGGCATCAAGCGCGGCGTGGTGGTGGCCGAAGGCATCTGGCCGAACAGTGCCCACGAGCGCGGCGAGGGCATCAACGTGCTGACCGGCGCCGACGCCCCGGCGCCCTATGGCGGCGCCGCCGTGCACGACAACAAGGTCTGGCTCCGGGCGCTTTGAGCGGGCTCGCCAACCACCAATCAGGGTCATCGTAGAGCTGCCATCTTCTTCGCCAAGGAGTACATCACGCGACTTTTCGCGAGACTGGCATCAAAACCGAACCGTTCGGTTCGATTTCTGTTGACGCATTGTGCAGTACGGTGTGAACGCTGGCTCAGCAAATCTGGGCGCTCGCGCACGGCGCGTTCGCCTAACCATATGATATCGCTTGGTAAGACTGTGGCGGAGGTAATCATCCTCCAGTTTTCAACCGCCGTATCAGAGGTTTTTCAGGCACAACTTCGTGACTGGAAATGACAGCACTGCCGACCCATCTCGAGGTGGTCCGAGCGACGCGAATTCCTCCCAAGGCACGCCACTAGACGGACAGAACATTAAGAGACTGGAATAATTGACATGACCAAGATCGCTCTTACCGCCGCCGCCATCCTCGTTGCCACCGGCAGCGCTTTCGCCGGCAGCGACCACTATGGTTCGGATAACGTCAATCAGCCGGCTGCCGCGGTTACCGCGCCTGCCAATGTCGACCGCACGACGACCGCTTCGATCCGCAAGCCCGCCGAGCATAACGTCGTCAAGTCGACGTCCGATGTCGTCCAGCCCGAATCCGGCCAGGGTATCTGGGGCCGCTAAGCGCGGACCCGATCGCCAACACGTAGAACCATCGAACGGTCAGCGGTTCTCAAAACCTCAAAGCGGCGGGCTTGTCCCGCCGCTCTGTTTTTGTGGGCCAGCTATCGGCGGGCGGAGCTTGAATCAGATCGGTTGCAGCCTGAGCCAGGTCCTTGTTCGGCATGAGCTTTTCAAATCGCGACCGGCCGGGCCGAACTCAGCCCAGCTCCTTCACCCGCAGGCAATGTGTCAGCCGGGCGCCGCCAAAAGCGAGACCGGCCCAGTTGCCGTCGACTTCGAAACGGGCAAGTGCCGCGGTTGGGAATTTCTCTTCGAGCTTTCTCGCCGCCCCGGCATCCGAACCGACGCCGGCAAGCCGCCGCGCGAACTCCTCCAGCCCGGGATTGTGGCCGACCACCAGAAGGGTGCCTGCGGCCGCATCCGCCTGCCGCACCTTGGCGAGGATATCGGCAGCCATGGCTTCATAGAGCGCCAGGACGAATTCGACCGGCGGTTTCGCCTTCCATTGCGCTGAAACCAGCCGCCATGTGTCACGGGTGCGCAGCGCTGGCGACACCAGCGCCAGGTCCGGCAACCAGCCGCGCTTGGCCAGCGCGCGTCCAACCAGCGGCGCCGCCTTCAGCCCGCGCCCGGTAAGCGGCCGCTCGAAATCGGCAAGTGCCGGGTCATCCCAACTCGACTTGGCATGGCGGAGGAGCAGAAGTTGCTTCGTTGTCGCCATGCCAGCCTCCTTCTGCTCAGGGTGTAATCCGCGCCAGATGTTCCAGGTCCGTCTCCTCGCGCAGCGGGTCGGGCGCCATCACCACCGACGTGCTATTGTCGGCATCGTCGGCGAAATGCGCAAGCACGGTGCGGCCGCCTTCCATGCGCGCCTTGCCCTCGGCGACCAGGCCTAACGCCAGCGGATAGAGCCGGTGTTCGGCCTTGAGCACGCGCGCTGCCAGCGTATCCTCATTGTCGCCCACCATCACTGGCACCGCCGCCTGGGCGATGATCGGGCCGTCGTCCATGTCCAGCGTGACGAAATGCACCGTGCAGCCATGGATGCGCATGCCGGCGCGCAGCGCCCGCGCATGCGTGTCCAGCCCCTTGAGGGCCGGCAGCAGGGCAGGGTGGATGTTGATCATCCGCCCCTGCCACTTCTCGACGAAGCGCGCGCCGAGGATGCGCATATAGCCCGCCAGCGCCACGATCTCGGCGCCGAAGGCGGCCAGCGCGGCGTCGATCGCGCCGTCATGCGCCTCCTTGCCGGCATAGTCGGATCGCGAAATCACCTTGGTGGGGATGCCGCGCGCCGCCGCGATGCCGAGGCCGGCCGCATTGGCCCGGTCGGAAATGACGCCGACGATCTCGGCCGGATAGGCGGGGTCGGTTGCCGCGGCGATCAGCGCCGTCATGTTGGAACCGCGTCCCGAAATCAGCACCACGGTGCGTTTGCGCGCGTTCATAGGTCGATCGAGCCTCGATAGATCACGCCGGCGTCGCGGCGCGGTACGATGCGGCCGATCGGCGTTACCGTCTCGCCGGCCTCCTGCAACACGGCGGCGACCTGCGCCGTCTGGCCGGAGGCGACGACGAGGATCATGCCGACGCCGCAGTTGAAAGTGCGCATCATCTCTTCGGGCGCCACGCCGCCGGTCTTCGCCAGCCACGAGAACACCGGCGGTACCTCGATGACGTCGAGGTCGAGTTCGGCCGAAAAATCCTTCGGCAGGACGCGCGGGATGTTCTCGGGAAAGCCGCCGCCGGTGATGTGGGCCAGCGCCTTGATGCCATGCGTGTTGCGGATCGCCTTGAGGATCGACTTGACATAGATGCGGGTCGGCTCGAGCAGCGCCTCGGCCAATGTCGCCTCGTCGTTGAAGGGCGCCGGATCGCTCCATGAAAGGCCGCTGGTGGCAACGATGCGGCGGACCAGCGAAAAGCCGTTCGAATGCAGGCCCGACGAGGTGAGGCCGAGCAGCACGTCGCCCTCGACGATGTCGTCCGTGGGCAGAAGCTGGCCGCGTTCGGCAGCGCCCACGGCAAATCCGGCAAGGTCGTAGTCCTTGCCGTGATACATGCCGGGCATTTCCGCCGTCTCGCCGCCGATCAGCGCGCAGCCGGCCTGGCGACAGCCTTCGGCAATGCCGCCGACGATCGCAGCGCCTTGGTCGGGGTCGAGCTTGCCGGTGGCGAAATAGTCGAGGAAGAACAGCGGCTCGGCGCCCTGCACGACAATGTCGTTGACGCACATGGCGACGAGGTCGATGCCGATCGTGTCGTGCTTGCCGGCATCGATGGCGATCTTCAGCTTGGTGCCGACGCCGTCATTGGCGGCGACCAGCACCGGATCGGTGAAGCCGGCCGCCTTGAGGTCGAACAGGCCGCCGAAGCCGCCGATCTCGCCGTCGGCGCCTGGCCGGCGCGTCGCGCGCACCAGCGGCTTGATCTTCTCGACCATCAGATTGCCGGCATCGATATCGACGCCAGCCTCGGCATAGGTGAGCCCGTTCTTGCGCTTGTTCATGTCTGGCGCTTTGCTCATCTGTTGCGCTTGCCCATCGCTGTTCCCTGCGGGCTCTTCGCATGAACGGTTTTGCCCCGCAAGGCAAGCAGGCGATGCTGGTGTTTCAGTTGGAAACTGGCCGAACCGGGCTCGATACACTCCAGCAGTAGAAAGAAATGCCCGCCAGCGCGGCGGCGAGGGTACCGACGGTCGCCACCGATCTGATTTCTCCATCAAACGGCAGGGCTCCATACGAGAAACCAGCGACGATCAAGGTTGCCGCCGCCGTCCAGAGACCCGGGCTTGCGGCAACTGACCGCGCGAAAACGAAGGCCACGACAACGGCCGTCAACCAGAGGGGCCAAGACACCAGAAGGCCAGCGGCCAGCACAAGAACGAAACCGGTCAAATGGTCATTCAAGGCGGCGTAGCGCTGGGGAGTTGCGAATGATGCGAAAAGTGCGAAAGTCAGCAGACTTTCGATCACTCCGGCCAGATAGCAGAGCGTGACACGCAGGATGATGGTGATTCTCTGTGCCATCCTCATCTTCGATTTGTTCTCCCATGCCGGATTGCTGCGACCAAACAATGCCCGAGCACCACCACCGGAAAATACCTACTTTTCCTGTCTAGGCAAAACCATGGACAGCTTGCCTTTCGCCCTTGGTTCTTGCGCCCACCCGTCATCTCCATCATGTATCAGCCAATAAAAGCGACGGGACATCGCCTTGACCATCCCCAACCTGATCACGATCATGCGCTTGGTGCTGGTGCCGGCCGTGGTGCTGGCGATGCTCAACATGCGCTGGGACTGGGCCTTTGCCGGCTTTCTCGTCGCCGGCATTTCCGACGGCGTCGACGGCTTCATCGCCCGCCATTTCAACCAGCAGTCGCAGCTCGGCGCCTATCTCGACCCGATGGCCGACAAATTGCTCCTGGTCTCGGTGTTCGTCGTCATGGGCTTCATCGGCGAGCTGCCGCTGTGGCTGGTGGTGACGATGGTGTCGCGCGATGCGTTGATCGTCTGCGCCGTGCTGTTGTCCACCGTCATGGCCCATCCGGTCGAGATGAAACCGCTGTTCGTGTCCAAGGCCAACACCGCCATCCAGATCGCGCTGGCCGCCGTGGTGCTGGGCGAACTCGCCTTTGGCATTCGCCTCGACCCGCTGAGGCCGGCGCTCATAATCCTGTCCGGGGTCTTGACCGTGGCTTCGGCCGCGGCCTATCTCGTGGCTTGGCTGAGGCATATGAGCGGCTATGGCGAAGGCTCCACACCGGGCAACTGAAGACGAAGCCGCCGCGGCGGCGGTGGTCGACTATGCTGCGTCCGTGGCATTGCGCCGGCAGATATTCTTCTGGCTGGCGACGGCCGTGCTGCTGGCGCTGTTCCTCTATGTCTTCAGCGCCATCCTGTTGCCGTTCGTCGCCGGCATGGTGCTGGCATATTTCCTGGATCCCGTCGCCGACCGGCTGCAGCGGCTCGGCCTGTCGCGCCTCATGGCGACGGTGGTCATCCTCATTGGCTTCATCGTCGTCCTGGTGCTGGCCTTCGTCATCCTGGTTCCGGTGCTGGCCTCGCAGATGGCCGATTTCGCTAGCAAACTGCCGGAATATCTGACGCGATTGCAGGCGCTGATCACCAGCTTCGACCCGCAATGGCTGGAACAGAAATTCGGCGTCGACGCCAATGGCCTGCGCGACGGGCTGAATTCACTGCTCACCTCCGGTTTCGGCCTGCTGACAACGGTGTTCACCTCGATCTGGAGTTCCGGCGTGGCGCTGGTGTCGATCGTCAGCCTGTTCGTGGTCACGCCTGTCGTCGCTTTCTACATGCTGCTCGACTGGGACCGCATGGTGGCGATCGTCGACAGCTGGGTGCCGCGTGACTATGTCAAGACCGTCAGGGCGATCGCCAACGACATCAACACCGCCACCGCCGGTTTCGTGCGCGGCCAGGGCACGCTCTGCCTGGTTCTGGGCGCCATGTACGCCACCGGCTTGACGCTGACCGGACTGAACTTCGCCATCCTCATCGGCCTGTTCGCCGGGCTGATCTCCTTCATCCCCTATGTCGGCTCGCTGACCGGGCTGGTGCTGGCCGTCGGCGTCGCCTTCGTCCAGTTCTGGCCCGACTGGACCATGGTCGCGGCGGTGGCCGGCGTGTTCTTCGTCGGTCAGTTCATCGAGGGCAACATCCTGCAGCCGCGGCTGGTCGGCAAAAGCGTCGGCCTGCATCCGGTGTGGCTGATGTTTGCGCTGTTTGCCTTCGGTGCGCTGTTCGGCTTCGTCGGCCTGCTGATCGCGGTGCCGGCTTCGGCGGCGGTCGCGGTTCTGGTGCGCTTTGCGATCGCCCGCTATCTCGAATCGCCGCTCTACAAGGGGCACGGCGCCGAGCCGGCTCCGCCGCTGCCGCCCAGCCGCCGCAGGGGGACGCCGCGCGGCTGAGAGGGATGAGCGACAACAAGATCGATCCGCCACGCCAGTTGCCGCTCGATCTCGGCCACGGCACCGGCTATTCGCGCGATGATCTCGTCGTCTCCGGCACCAACAGCCAGGCGGTTGCGCTGGTTGACCGCTGGCCGGACTGGCCCTCGCCGGTGGTGGTGCTGGCGGGACCGGCCGGCTCGGGCAAGACGCATCTGGCCTCGATCTGGCAGGCCCATGCCGGCGCGGTGGCGGTCGATGCCGGCCGCATCGGCGGTTGCATCGCCGAGCTCGGCGCCCGCCCGGCCTTGATCGACGATGTCGACGCCGGCCCGGTCGATGAAGAAGGGCTGTTCCATCTGATCAATACGGTGCGCGGCGCCCACTCGACCCTCTTGTTGACCGCGCGGCGCTTCCCATCCGCCTGGGGTGTTCGGCTGCCCGATCTGGCCTCGCGGCTGAAGGCGGCGGCGACGATCGAGATCCACGAACCCGACGACCTGCTTCTCGCGGGCGTCATCACCAAGCTGTTCGCCGACCGTCAGATCGAGGTCGAGCCGCATGTCGTGCAATATCTGGTGCGCCGCATCGAGCGCTCGCTGGCGACCGCCATGCGGGTCGTCGAGCGGCTCGACCGCACCGCGCTCGAACGCAAGACGCCGATCACCCGCGCCCTCGCCGCCGAGACCGTCAGCGCCATGGATGAAGGGCAGGGCGCGTTCGATATCTAGGGGTAGGAAAAAATCGCTTCTTCCCTTGAAGGCGAGGGAAAAGGGGGCACAGCCGCTGTCCCATTTCGGGAAACAATAGCTGGCATCCATCTTGCAACGCCCAGCTTGCCGGCTAATCCCGGTCCTGATGCGTATCAATCAGGTAGTAGGCTCGCCGGGAGTGTAGGCGGTTGGGGTTCTCGCCCGGCGAGCTCGCTTACAGACAGTTTTGATTTAAGGGGGGAGATTGGATGGTCGGAGTGGAGAGATTCGAACTCCCGACCCTCTGGTCCCAAACCAGATGCGCTACCAGGCTGCGCTACACTCCGAACGGTCTGTTGCCTAGTGATTTCGGCTCGGCAACGCAAGTGCAAAAACCTTGCCGCCGCCCCCATTGCGCAGTAATGACGGGCCAGAGGTAGCGACGCTGCCTTGCACAGCAACGAGGTGGCCATGTCCGCGCGCATTTTCAGCCCAGCCAAAACCGCGATGCAATCCGGCAAGGCCAAGACCGGCCACTGGGTGCTCGAATTCGATCCCGAGATGCGCAAGAAGATCGATCCGCTGATGGGCTATACCACCTCGGGCGACATGCGCAGCCAGATCAGGCTCACCTTCGACACCAGGGAAGAAGCGGTCGCCTATGCGCAGAAGGAGGGCCTCGCCTACCGCGTCGAGGAGCCCAAGGAAACCAAGCGCCGCCAGATTTCCTATGCGGAGAATTTCCGCTATGACCGCAGGACGCCCTGGACGCATTGACCGGCAACGCCGGGAGGTGATTCCAGCGCATAGTTTCAGCCGGCCCCCAGGTCGGCCCAGCGGTCCCGTAGCTCAGCTGGATAGAGCACCGGCCTTCTAAGCCGATGGTCACAGGTTCGAATCCTGTCGGGATCGCCACTCATCTTTCTGCACTTAATCATTTCAATGCCTTACGAGCGTGTTTGTCCAACCTTGTCTTGCGGTTGGGAAAATTGTGTTCACGGTCTGACCTATCCGGCATCGAGTCGACGGCCTGGTCGGCGAGCTTCATTTGGTCAGCGGCGCGCGTGTAGCGGCCGACTTCCTGCAGAGTTGCATGGCCAGTAAGAGCCTGAATTTGGTTTGTGCTTCGCCCAGCATCCGCCACCCGCTTGGCGGCCGATTTGCGCAAACCGTGGGCTGAGCGTCCCTTAAGACCAGCAGTATCGCACCACTCGCGGAACAGATTTCCGAACCCGGCCGGCGAGAATGGCGCACCGTTTTCGGTCACAAGGAAGGTCAGGTTCGTTCGCTCCGTGTGGGCAAGGGCGTCCGCAAGCGCCTTATGGATTTTCAGTTCCAGCCTAGCGCCGGTCTTCGATTGGCGGACAGCAATGCGGTTTGCGACAACATGTTGCCACCCCATCCGTACGACGTCGCCGCGGCGCTGGCCGGTGTAGAGCAGCAGTGCCATAGCCAGGCGGGCGCGGGTCCCAATCGGATGCGCCTTCTCATAGGCGGCGATGTCGGCTTCAGACCACGTCGCAAACCCTTTCGTGGCGACCTTGAAGCCTTTTATACCGCGTGCCGGATTGCGCTCGATCAGTTCGATGTCCATCGCAAAGTCGAGCAGCAGCCGCAGCGCCTTCAGCAGGTTGTTCGCAGCGTGCGGCGTTGACGCCATACCGCCGATGATTGCCTTGACGTGCTTGCGCTCGATCAGGCGGACAGGATCCGCGCCGGCCTTGCGGACGAAGCGATCTATGATGCCGCGACGCACGGCCTTTGTGGAATCGCGCAGACCAATGAATTCGGGCGATTGGTAGTAGGAGAGGGCGAGGGCGGCGAGGCTGCCCGGCTTGTGGCGCGAAGCCCCTATATGCTGGCTTGCCGCCTTCACACCGGCGAGAGCGGCCTGGTACTCCTGCCAGAATTCCTCCGTGTCGAGCGGCGCATGCAGATATGTCGAATAGAGGCCCTTGCGGAAGCGCAGACGCGTCTTTCCATGCCGGTCTGGCGCCGGGCTGACATGCAAGGGCAGGCCGTGTCTATTCCGCCTTGCCATCGCTCAGAAACCTATCCCATGGGTTCGCGTGAACCGATTCAGCTTTTTCCTCAACGGTGATGACGCGCACGCCGTTCTTCGTGGTCACGTAGGAAAAAACGGTGAGGCCAGCGGCTTGAGCCGCTTTCAGCGCCCGAGTTATCTCAGCCAGGGTGACCGACGGAGAGCGGGGCATTTTCTAGCTATCGCTCTGCGATCGCAGCGACGTCGAATAATTCCGACGTAGCCACAACAAGATCGTCGTCGCTAGTTGCCTCGGCGAGCGGTCTTTCCAAAAGGATGCGCTTGCCTACCGACCTTAGATGGTCCGCTCCGATGACGAACCGATTGCCCGCCGAGATCGAATCGATAGAGCGAAATAGCCTATCGCTGTCTTCCTCTGACAAATGCTGGAGTTCATCGGAACTGCTAAACAGAAATCGGACGTTCGTTAGAGACCGACGATCGAACGTCATCCACGCTGCCTGCCCATCCTCCTGCAATTCGAAACTTCTGATTTTAAAGCCGGCCGTTTCATAGCCCTTGTTCATAGCAACAACCATAAACGATGCCAGCAAGCGCGCCTCCCCACGAAAGGCCTCTGACAATCCTGGATGATCGGGATGCCTGATCAGCCTACAATTGGAAAATAGTGACTGTGCGACGTCTAATGCATCTGCCGGTCGCCGAGAAACAAGAGTGAGAAAATGGAACATGCCTTCGGCAATTTCCATGTGCGGTGCAGATTGCCCTCTCGGGCCAGTTGAGATCTTAAGCCGCTGATCTTCCGACGTGCGGGATATGTCCCGAAGGGGCCGGCAGCGCTGGTCGATCTCACTCAACGGCCGGCCGGTGATCGAAGCAAGATACTGCTGGAGTTCTCGGGAACGCATGTTCGAAAATCCTTTCGGCAAATTTTCCCGAAATCTATCTCTGCCGAGCGAACTCCGTCAATAGCAAATCTTACCAATTAACTGTTTCAGTGCTATTACTCGTGAAACATTTGCCGTCCCCAGACCGGAAAATTTACCGGTCTGGGGCATTAACTCGCATAAGTATCAGCCGGTTACACTGCCTGTTCCCCGTGGAACAAGCGCTCGCTTCGCCTTTCGGGCGGCTGCCCTCAGTTTTCGTTCTTTCTCTCGCCTCCGATAAACTCGACGCCAAGCCGCATCGATCATCTTGTTGAACTCGATGCGGAGCCGGGCCGCGACTTCCGGTGGCAAAAGAGCTAATCGCTCCTCGATACTCATGCTCGCGGCAATAGAAGCAGCAGCAGCGGGAGCGGCCACAGGTGCAGCACGAGTTACCGGCAGCGCCAGCGCCGGCAGGGCTGGCAATGCCATTGCGGCTGGAACCGCGGCGAAATATCCGAGCAAGACCCGGCGAGACATGTTTGCGGCGCTCATCATTTCTGCACCACCAAACAAAACCCGACTTGGTGGTAGACCTGAATTCGCCATTCGCCACCGTGTAGCGCCTGCATCGATTTGGCCAGTGCAGCTGCATCCGCATTGATCCGGCGCGCCTCGTCGAGAGCCGCATCGATTCCCGTGTGGAGTTGCGCGAGCGCGCGGCTGTTTGTGTCGCTCATGACCGCACCTTCACCAGATCGAGGACGATTCTTTTGAAACGGGGATCGGTTCTGCCGTAGTGAGTGGCGCGGACGTCGGTCCCCCTCGCATCGCTGCAAAACCAGATGTTCCACGTCTCGTCGGGTCCGATGTGCTCATTCATCAGGGCATTGAGCTCGAGGATGCGCTGTTCGACCAGCGCCAGGCCAACGGCAGCTTTCTCCGGTCTGGAATAAGCAGCGAACGCGCCGGCCGGCAGCGCCAGGGTGGCCGGCAATGCCGTGAACGCGCCTAGGATCGAACGGCGTGAGAAACGGTGATCGGTCTTCTGAGGTGTCATGGTCTTTTGCTCACTGGATATGGGCTATCACGGCCCGCATGGCGATCGGCGCCAAAGCCGGGGGGTGATAACCTGCCAGTGAGACAGGCCGGTGGCTTTTAACCGCGAGGTCTGGACAGCACCACCGCCCCCGGCCTATAGAAGGCCGTTCGCGGCAGCCGCCAAGCTGCGCGTCATCCCGCAAGCGGGATTAACGACTTATAAGATCGCGCCAACGATTTTAGGTCGTCACTGGTCCGGGTTATCACGCCCACGGACACGATGCTCTCATTCGGTTAACAATTCAAGACGCCCTCGCGGGGGCGAAGCTTTTGAAACTGCTCTTTGCGATGCTCGATGAACCTTGGTTGTATCTCTTATGATCTCAATCACGCGATCGACTGGGACGAGTACGGCTATGCCAGAACTCATTAAGTCGAGGAAATGATCGCGCCGATTCGGCCTCGTCCGTTCGCGAAAAAAGATCCTCGCTCAGGCCGAGAGGGTGTCAGCGGACCTCCAAGGCATTCGGATCACCTCGCGGCCTGGTCTTTTAGTTTGCGCCATTCACCGACGGTCTTCCAAAGCCTTTCTCTTCGGTTCTCCACACCCACTCCCATAATCATGCCTTTGCCGTTCGGAACAAGTGAAATCCCATTTTCATGCATAGATAGGGACATTCGCGCAAACGCCAGGTTTTCCACATCGTTGTTGGTTGAGACAAAACGAATTTTCTTTTCCGTGATCTTGATTTCCTTCGACTTAAACCAGAGAGAGCCCGTAAGTTTCATTGGAATCAACTTAGCGTTAAGCGAAAGGTTTACAGACCCCTTCTTCTGCCTGATCGTAAGAATCTGCCAGTCGGCTACGATATCCCATGCAAAAGGATTGCCAGAAACCCACTCATTTTCATCAATTTGGCAGAGAAGAGGACCGTCTTCGGAGTACAGCTTAAGGGAGAGGCCTACGGCGCCCTCAGCGATGGACAATCCGATTACCTGCTCTTCATCAATGCTGAGGATTGGACCATTGTTCACCACCAACACCGAGCCTAACTCGATTGCGGGATAGTCCTGTTTTACGGCCAGCAAGCCCCTTGCTAGTCTTCGCTGAATGTTGAAGGGACTGGCTTGGTCTCGGCGCTGCTCACTTAATGGGTACGCACCTTTAGTAGCCATGTCATGATGCGTAGGACAAAGAGCCATCATGTCGTCTGGCCGGAAATGCTCCTCAACTGACCATTCTATGATGTGGTGATACTGAAGGATCGGAAGACCACACAAACAGCATCCGAAGCCGGCTCTCTGCCGGAGTATCCGTTTGACGCCATCGGGCGTCGGCGGTCGCGCCTCGTCTTGATCACTCATGATGTTGCCCCCCCCTAGTCTCCAGCCTATTCGATTGTCGAGCCAATGGACAAAATTTTGGAGACAATAGCTTAATCGGGCGCAGCCTGCGATCTCGTTGAACGATTAGTCGCGGACGATCCGATTGGAAATGCAGTCGGCGGTTATCTAGGTCAGCTGAGCGAAGCCGCCGATCAATCCACTAACTTACATTAGCTCTCACGAAGAAAGGAAGCCTTGCGGCCCTGAGGAAATGACACTCATTCTGCTCGCCAACGGGAAATACCACAGCATTATAGCCAGCGACCGTCGACTGACCGCCAACGGGCGTTTGGTCGATAGCGCAGCAAACAAGGCAATAGTTCTGCAGGCCCCGGGTTACCGCCTATTGTTCGGCTTTACAGGCCTGGCTGAGGCGGGGCGATACAAGACCCGCAAGGTTCTTACTGATGCAATCTCCAGCCTTGCGCCCACATGCCCGACCATCGAGGCCCTGATAAGGGGCTTGCGAGATGTCTTTGACAACGAATTCAGGAACGCACCAGTAAGGAACATCCGCGAAGCATTGCGTTCTTTGGCAATCGGCTTCGTTGGGGCCGTGATTTCCGGGCAACAAAGTAAAGCCGTTTACGGCTCGATCATGAATATCGATCATTTCGGAGAATCCAAAGCGGTAGGCAGTTTCAAGATGCAAGGGCACATCACCGGTCGAGGTCTCGGGGTGTTGGGTGCAAGGTCGGCTGTTAGCGAGGCAGACGAGCAGGAAATTCTTGCACTAATCGACAGAGACGCCCCCCACGGGGTAATCGCTGGGAAAATGGCCGACCGGATCAGAGTGGCAGCTGCCAAGCCTCAAGCCTCGGGTACCGTCGGAGACATGATCAGCTGGGCAGCGATCAATCGCAGGACGTTAGCTGTTGAGTTTGGGCAGTACCCTCAAAGCACCCTAGAGTCTTCTTCCCCGACGTTCATATTCGTGGATATGTGGGGAGAGGTTTCAACGGTTGAAGGGATAAGCGTGATCGGTCCGGAAGCGAAATACAAGCTGCCGTTTTTCGAGCGGGGGCAACCTTGCCCTTGTGGCGGAGGGGCGCAATACAGGCGCTGCCACGGTAGGAAGTTTGAGCGCCATGGCGGTGTGCCTTCGCCAATTACAACCGGCGATGATCCGTTGATTTATCCGCCAGGATACGAAAGTTGGGGACAACAGACCGCATAAGCAAGCTGATTGCCCTACGCGAGGATCCCAAGCCCGTTCTTTCCGAAGCTTGCGTACTCCGCCCACTTGCGCAACTCTGCTGTCGAGAGGGTCTGCTATGGGGCTGTTTGATTGGCTATTCGGCCGCGCGGAGAAACCCGTCACGGAGTCGGAAATCTGGACACCATCAGAGAATGGCAACCCGATGATCGTATCGGGAACAACGCGGATCACCGTATTCCCTCAGGATCGCGGCTGGAAATACTGCATTGCTGAGATCGACGACCGTCGCGAGCCGATTTTCTCTGAGGTCTATGGTTCGGAGCGCGCCGCCAAGGATGAGGCCTTGGCGCACGTTCGCGGCGGACCGCCGCAACACCATCCACTTTCGGCGCAAACTGATGAGAACCGAAGGAAGCGATGGGAAGCGCACGTCAACGATCGAGAGCGGCTGATCGCTGAAATCAAAGCGCACCTCTCTTCGAATCCGGATCTCGGGATTTCTGCGCTTCGGAGACCTGAAGCCAAGATTGCAAGCCACCTGAAGCAACTCAATTGGCAGGACGCTGAACTGCACCGAGCAGGGGTATCCGACCGCACGATCGCTATGACACGCGGACAGGTCCTTGCCTTATCGGATTTGCAGCTCGAAGTCGGCTCGCGGATTGCGGCAAGACAGGCTGCGCGGATGTCGAAACAACCAAAAATCTAACGGCACCAGGCGTGTTGGTGGCGGCGGGGGAAAGCCATGGAAGATAGTGATGCTGACGCCTACGAACCGATGCCTATTGAGGTCATTGGAATAGATGTTCCGGAGGATGGCGACATCGCCTCGATATGGGTTGTCGACAAATCTGGCAAGAAAATCGCGCTTCAAATCGGCTTTCAAGACGCTGGCAAGATGCTGCTCAACGCCTCTCGCGCTTTCCAGATGCTTGGCTACCGCTCGAGTGGCGGCCATCTGCCGGTGATCCCTGCGGAGCGGGTTGAGGTGACGTCTGATCAGGACCGGAAGACGTTGGCTCTCCACATAGGATTCGGCCAGACAGGGATTGTGGGTTTTTCGCTTTCAGCCAATCAAGCTTCAGAGGCGGCGAGAAAAATACAAAATGCCGCAAGCCGGCTCGGTCGACGTAAACCGCGTCCGCATTGATCATCACCTTCCGGGTTCTCCTCGATCGTCGCGCACCGCCACGGGCGCTTTCCGCGCCAGATGATCGGCGAAGCACCCGCTATATTCCTTCATTCCGATATGGCGGAACCTGAGTTTTGTGTCCGCGTAAATCTGGCCACCTAAGTCCAACCAGCGAAGGCAGAACGAATAATCCTCGCCGAAAAGGCGGCGTGTCCCATCCGGCATTTCGCGCATCTGCGGATTGAAGAGCCCGACGAAATTATCTGGATCGGCGCCTGTCTTGTAAGCGTCCGCCTCGCGATAGGCGGCTGCCATTTGCTCCGCGGCGGACCTCGTCACTCGCATGAAACCGGCCGGGATCGCCGCGACCTCAAGCAATCCGTTACTGTCAGGCAGTCGGCTCTCGTCGAGCCGGCCGTAGGGAAATTGGCCAACGACATCGTCGGCTTTAAACGGGCCGCGCGACGGTTGAACGAAGCGGTCATCTTCAGCCCTGGTTGCGATAGTCGCGAACGATACGGGTCGAAATGCCGTCGGCGGTGATCGACGTCAGCTGAGCGAAGCCGCCGATCGACGGATGAACACGCTGGGCGTCGACCAGGCGAGGCATTTCCGCCAATGGGTCATCAGCGCCAAACACCTCGTCGAACAGGCTCTGTGAGACCGGCGGCGTGGCGAGGACCTGCGGAATATCAAAGACCTCCCAGGGCTCCCCCAGGCCGTTCTTGCCGTGGTTGGACACCATGTACGCGGCCGGTCCTTTCGATCCGATACCAGCCACGACGACATCGAACTCGGCCGCCAGCGTCTCCACCTGCCAAGGCTCGCCTTGCTGCCCGCATATCCACTGTAAGCGAGAGAGTTCGCCAACTAGATCGTCGAAGTCGGACGTTCCCTCGGCGCAAAGCATCAGTGACATCAGGCCCAGGAGCCGGGCTGGTCCGCGCGTTGCCACCGCGGCGGTGAGATGTGGGAGGGGCATCACCTTGGCCACCGTTCCAAATGCGAGGCCTGCACCTACGCGGCCGTCCGTGAGAAGGTGCACGGAATCGGCAAGCTTCAGAATATTGATTGCCGTCATATTTTCACCTGGACGCCTGGCACCACTGCTGTCGTGGCAATCGCGGACGCGATACCTGCGGCGACATTGAGCGCCGCACCTCCGAAGAGGCCAAGGCCGCCACTGCCAAGGATGGCGGTGAAGATTGGCGTGAAGATCGGGTCGGCCTTGTGCTGATCGCGCAAGGCTTCGACGCGGCGCCGGTACTGCGGGTCGACGTCGCATTGCCGGCGCATCTCCTCCATCCAAGGCGTGTCCAGCAGTCCCGAGCTCGCCGACGGCGCCTTGGGATGCAGGGCCTCGGAAAGCGCTTCCTCAAGCGGCGTCTGAAGGCGGAATGGCGGTTTTTTGATCATTAGCGTTTCTACCTTTATCTTTCCGATGGCCGACGGCTCGGGTCACAGAACTGCGCTGGTCGAAGGCCGATGATATTCACCATACGGCCCCGAATAGACCGCGTAGAGCACCGCCTCGAGTTCTCGCAGTGGCACGTCATAGCGCAGGGCTTCGATGCGCTTGATCTCGGCGTCGATCTCCCTTGAGACTACGGCAAAGCCTGCAATCGCGAGCATGCGCTCGGCACGTTGCAGGTCATCGGCGGCGCGATCGGATCGCCTGGCGGTCATTGGCCACTCCGGATCCTGATCAGGTCGAGTTCTCGGGCGCGGTGGCGCGCGGCTGCACTCTTACCAGATTGGCCGCTGCTATCCTCGATCAACGCCTCGGCGTTCGCCGGCACGGTGACAATGGAAAATTCCAGAAGCTCCTGCTCGATGAAATCAATGCCGTACTTTCGGCCGGGCTCTGTAGCGAAGGCGTATTTGAGGGGCATAAATCCGACGGATGTCGCCCGAACGAATCGTTCGTCGACAAGCTTTCGAACGCTGCCAGCCAAAGGGCTTGCATCGGCGGGAGCAAACTTCATCGTTGCCTTCAGCGCGCCGGCTTCGATCCAGACTTTCGTGGCACGGCCGACCGGAACCAGTCCTTGGTTGTGCTGCCAAAGCACCACTGGGTTCCTGCGGTAAGCCTCCAGCTTCCAACCCGACACGGCGATCGTGTCGCCCATTCTGTCGACCGCCGCCGTCGAAATGATAAACGTGTAGGTTTGTCCATCGCTCTCTTGCACGGCCCGCACCGCGGTCGGCGCCGCTGCCCGCGTTGCTACCGCGACGGCAACATCGCTTGGGCAGTCGTCGAAGCCTATATGGGCAGCAATGCGCGCCGTATCCTCGGCCCGCCAAGCGACACGGTTTTCGGAGCCCTGAAGGCGACGCCGAAGCATCTCGACGCGATGTTCTGTGGCAGCGCTGAGCATCACTCGCCAATCAGGCCGACGATCGGGCCGGCGGTCGTTGCGTCGCCGAGATCGTGCACGTTGATGTCCATGCGCTCGGTGCCCTTGAAGGCGACCTGGTCCTCGACGAATTTGTATTCGGAGGACACTGCGACAGTGACCTGGCGGCGGTCGCCGAGTGTCGCGGCCAGCGACAAATCGCCGAAGCACAGCATAACCTGGCCGGAAAGATCGGTGGCGACCTGCGGAAGGACCTGCGTGAGCTCCACCGGAAATCCCATGAAGGTCAGCATGTTTCGTCCGTCGACGTTCTGAACGACGATACCGCCGGCGGAGGCAGCCAGACGGCACAAGGTCAGAGCGAAGCCGAGGTTGGATACAAACCAGCGCGCGCCGGGCATCGCGTAGGCAGGCAGCTTCGATATCAAAGTCGTCAGGTCCGTGATGTCGATTTCGGCGAAGGTATCGTGTCCGGCTGCGGCGATGGAGGCGCTGCCGGCCTGCGATGCATTGAGCAGGCGCGGACAGATGCCGGTGATCCCGCCATAGGTCGACGTGCCATCGCCGTTAAAGCCAGCCGTGTCTTCGGCAAGGGCCAGCGCCTGGGCAAACTCGGCCAAGAACCATTCGCCGAGGTCGATCGCGGCGTCCTCGTCGATCTCGCTCGATGCGCGGCTCAGTGCCGCCAGCTTCTTCGCCACCATGGCGATGCCGTCGAGCGCGCCGGTAGATTCGGCAGGTGCCTGGCCCTGGTCGACGAAGTAGGCAATAACGCCGCCAGTGCGGCGGGGTACATTGGCCAGGTCGGAACGCATCGGCGCGACGTGGCCAGCGCGGCGGAAAACACCATAGACCTCCCGAAGCGCGATCAGCTCGGGAAGAAACTCTATCGGTACCAGCACGCCGCCAGCCGTGTTCGTCGTCTCGCTCGCGGCGCGACTTAGGATTAGGCCTTCCCGTTGGCAAAACGCTTTCGCGTCTGCATAGCCGAGCAGGCCGCGGACCCATTGGCCGCAGCGGAACGCCTTGGCCTCGCTGCGGAATGCCCGCATCGGTGCTGTGCGTACAAGGTTGATCGCGTTCATGGCTGGACCTCTCCGGGCGTGACGATGCCGCTCTTCACGGCCTGTTCGATGAAGGTTTTCGCCTCGCCGAGGAACGGCCGGCCGAGGTTGATGTTGGCAAGCGGGCCAAGCGCCGACACGCCTGCGAAGGTTTTCAGAAATTCGTCGGCTCTGGCGTTGAGGTCGCGAAGCGCGACGAGCGCTTTGACGCGTTCGACATTGAGCTGATCCCACTCGCGACGGCGACGCGTGAATTCGGCGGTGAAGTTTTCGATCTGCTCGGCCTGTTGCTGCTGCGCTGCCAGGCTGAGCGCGATGTCGAGCGCCGCCAGCTCTTGCCGCGCGCTGAGAAGGTCGGGCTCTGCAGCGCCAGGTGCCTTCTCGCCGGTCAGAAGCTCGCGAGCCCTGACGGTGGCCAGGGCAGCGGATCCTGGCTGAGCCATGCCCCGGCTTTCGAGGAGGAGAATCCTTTTCATCAATGCGGCGCGCTGCGCTTTCAGCGCCTCGATCTTCGCGTCGAGCGAGGTTCGTTTCAGGGCGGCACGATCGGAGTGCTGTTCGGGTTTTGCCATGGTGCTCGGAAGCCGGAGAATTTTCATAGGCGTAAGGTTCCCATCGTTGTTGGGTATTTCAAACCGATTTTCTTACCCAGCTAAGTCAAGGATTTTGCGGATAGATTCGGCGCTGGGCACTCGGCCGCCGTTGCTGACCAAGAGCTGAAAGAACATGCCAGAGCGCCCGCTCGGCGGCTGGGCGGAGCGCTGATCGGCCCGGAACTGGCGGGCGGCATAGAGAGCAAGCTCACGGCTGATCTGACGGGCGAATGCACGCGTACCGGCGTCAGGTTCATCGATCGCGGATAGAGCCTGCAAGGCAGAGAGACGCGCGCGCCGCCGCAGGACAGAACCCCATCCTGGCGCCAACCCGAGCCCCATTTCGATTGTGGCGCCGGTCGCTATCGCTGCATCGATCGCCTTGACCAGGATGGCGGCGTCTTCTGGTGCCAGGGGCGATCCTGCGGTCAGGCGAGCGCGGATACGCTGGATGCGCTGCAGCGGCCCGGGTCTGATCACTGGTTCTGGCCTTTGGCGCCAGCGGCCTTGTGACGGCGCCGGGCGCGTTCTTCGCGGCATCGTTGGCCACAAACCGTCGGTACTGCGCGCCCGCCGGCCTGAATGTGCGCATACATGGCCCCGCAGACCGCGCACTTTCGGGTGACGACACGCTTTGAGGCGCGATGGAAGAAACCGCGCGCAGTGCGTGCGCCATCAGTCATCGAAATCGGTCTCGGCCTTTGGCATGGCGCGCCCGTCGCGGCCGATCCCGAAGCGCTCGAGCTCGCCTGCGGCGGCCCGTGCCCTCAGGTCCGCGAGCTCCTGCCTGGCTGCGGCGTTGTAGACGTTTGAGTATCGGCGCCGGCCCTCCAATCGGCACGCCTCGCTGCATCTCGTCGATGGCTTCCGGCGCCCAGCCTGCACCGCCTGGAAGTCATTGCCGCAGACGGCGCAGGTGACCGTAACCAGTCGCCGCTCGACCGTGCAAATTAAATGGTCCCCGGAGCCCGGCCGCGTAAGCTGGCTCTGCCTTTTCATCAATCTTTTCAGTGTCTTATCGATAACCATGTCTGGCTCCTTGGCCACACTCCCCAAAATCCGGCGAGAAGAAAAAAAACCTCTGAGTGGCCCCCAAGCGGTTAGGGACCCCCGTTCGCCGTAGAGATTTGACCCGCCCCCCCGTCCTCTTCGCCTCCGATGGTCGCGGATGCGTTGAACAGTTCGGGGTAGAGATGGGGGTTGGCGCGCTGAAACCGCGTTGGCCGCTTCACTGCCGGCCTGGCTGGCGTCGATGCTGCCGGCCTCGGCTGGATAGGCTTGGGCCGCTCGGGCAGCGCCTTCCACATCTTCTCGGCGAGATACCTGTTGAAGCCGCAGATCAGTTTTCGTCCGGCCGATCGGTTGACGGCGATGAACCTTTCGATCTCGCTGCCGGCCTCAATGCGTTCATCGGGCGAAAGCTTGTTCCATGCTTCTCGTGCTGCCTTCGGACTGTCGACAACAGGCCAACGTTTCAGTGCTTGATCGAAGTCATCCATCGCGCGCTCTCTCTCAACTGATGAATCTTCTGACGAGTCGGGGCGCATGGGTGCGCCCCGTGGGGGCGCATGGGTGCGCCCCGTCGGCTGACTGATAGGGGGCGCATCGGTGCGCCCCGTCTGGCCTGTGCCAGGGGGTGCATGGGTGCGCCCCGTCTCACTGGTTTTGCGGGTCGCGCCAATGCGACCCGTCTCGACCTTATTTCGGCGTCGTTCATACGCCTTTTCGAACTCTGGCAGCCTGGAGAATGTGTCCAGCCTGGCCACGTTCATTTCGTAGTGTCTGGTCATTCCGGGGGCGCCGCCGTTCTTGTTTCCGACGACGCGAATCCACCAATCGCCCGCTGCTTCATCATCGTCGGTGGCGGCCATGAGCTTGCGCAGAACCCGTTTTGCCTGCGATCGGCTGACGCGCATGGCCTCGGCGAGCAAGTCAATCGACGGAAAGAGGCTATCGCCATCGTCATTGCACCAACTGGCCATGACCAGCATGCAGGTAAATTCGCTGCCGGAAACCGGCGCGCGCTGCATCACCTTGGTCATCACGTCGATGCTCACGAGCGCCGCCCAGCTGCCTTGCGGGAAGACTTTCGCGGCTCGCGAGCGGACGGACCTACAGGTTCGCCATCGCCCGTCACCTCAGCCTCATAGCCCCAATGATCCCAGCCCTGGCGCGGCGAACGGCAGAACATTTCCAGCCTCGGCGTGCCCGGCCACAGCCGCTCGATCTGCTCGGCGAAGAAATCCGGCTTGGCGCTGTGCCCGCCGACGGGATGCGCGGTCAGCTTCTGCGGTTGCGTGCCGGGCAGCGGCGCCGGAAAATCGCCGCGCGTGCCGATCAGCAGCAGCTCCAGATTGTCGAAGGACCAGTAGCCGGTGCCGAGCTGCCGGCCGGGATACTGCTTCTCCCAGCCCCAGAAACTCTTGAACTCGAAACCCCATGCCCGTATGCAGGCCAGGCCGTTGGCGAGGTCGGTCACCCACAGGAACAGCGCCGCGTTCTTGGCTGCCGGGCAGCCGAGGTCGAGGATCGCCGGCAGGTCCATCGTCGGATAGTGGTTTTCGGCGCTCTTCTCGCGGCCGGTCACTTCCGAATGGACAAGGAATTTCCATGGCGGATCGGCATAGATGATCGGAAAGGTCGGGCCTTCGGCGCCATCCTTCCACCAGATCGGCGCAGTAGCCTGGCCGCGCTCGGCGACGATATCCAGATGCGCGACGCGCACGCTGTGCGCGAGCTTCTGCTTTTCGGCGCGGATGATCTTCGCGCCCTTCATGTATTCGCCGACGTTCGGCTGGTCCGGCACGAAGGCGGTCTTGATCGCCTTGCTCGCCGGTTGGCGAACGCCATCCTTCCCCTCGACCTCTTCGTGGTGCGGAATTTCCGCACCAGCGACCAGCTTTCGACGCACCGCCGAAACCGTTTTGTCATCGACGCCAAGCATGGCGGCGATCGCCCGCGACGATATCGACGGCGTATCGCGCAGCTGGTCGCCGATGACGGCTCGCTTTTGTGCCGAGGTCAGGTGCCGGCGGGCGAAGTTCAGCTCGCGCGACAGCGTCCGCTTCTCGACCTCGGACAGCCCCTTGCGCACGAAGCGCGGCCAGTCGACCAGCCCGAGGCTTTCGCAGATCTCGACACGGTGATGCCCGTCGATGATCTCGCCGGCTTCGTCATACTCGACCGGCACCAGCACGCCATGCGCGATGATCGAGCGTTCGAGCGACTGGAATTCTTCCGGCGAAAGGCGCGGCAGGAGCTGGTATTTCATCACACCATCCCGAGCGCGGGGTGATCCGGGAATCATTTGCTTTCCCCGATTCGCTCCGCCGAACGCGCCTCGCGCAGCACGGCGATGGCCTGCAATGGCGTCAGACCAAACTGGGCCCGAAGCGCAGGGATGATTGGATGCTCGCAGGTGGCAGAGTTCGCTCGATACCAGGCTGCCGCGATCTCAATTGCGGCGCTCGACTGATGGCAGAGACCGGTGGTTCCGCCGATCGGAAGGTTGGGAAGACGCGAAAATTCAGTTGTGTTTTCAATGGGCCGTTTTTGCCCGTTGGGAAAACTAAGCTCTTGAGCTAATTGGACTGTGGTGCTTCTGTCGGGATCGCCAATCTTTTCAATGGCTTATGTGGACCTGCACGAACGCGGCGCTTTTGCGGGACGCCACATTCAGGTCAAGAGCTTCGACAATTTCGCTGATGCTTCAGCTTACGCGCGGCCCATGGCAGCCAATCAGCGGCCCTAGCCGGTTTGCTTTGTGAAGTCGTGGCGGCGCGCGCGAACATGTGCGAGCAAATTCGCTTCGTTGACGACGCCATGCTGAAAGAGGCTCAGTATGGTCGAAGCCAGAACATGCTTGTCGATCGATGTGCTGTACCATTTTGCATCGGCGGTTACTTGATCGGCCACCCGTTGGCAGAGTGCCCTGTCTTCGGCGTCAAGAAATTGACTTGGTGCTGGCATCACGACCGTTGGCAGGGCGAGAGCAGCGGTCCGGTGCCCGCTCCGGTGCGGACAGATGTCGGCACCGGGCCTCGCCGGTTGGGGGTGGGGGGCTCCGGCTGCAGATACATGCACCATCACTAGTATCGCCGAAGCATGCAAACGAAGGAGGACGCGCCCGCACTTCTATCCGCGGCTCGGCAATGGCTGATAATCCAGCGGTGGGCGCAGCGGTCCCGTAGCTCAGCTGGATACAGCACCGGCTTCGAATCCCGTCGGGATCGCCAATTTATTCTGGGTCCATTCTGGACACATATGCTCCAATTTGCACCGGAAAGGCTGGCGAAGCCGGTCTTTTTTCGGATATCGCTGATCGTCCGGATGCTTTCGGCGAAGGGATTCGCCGACGTCGCGGACACCTCAAGTGCCTGCGTTCATTCCATGTCCGCGGTCGAAGAGGGGTGGACCGTATTCGCCAATGGCGGGGGCGGGCCGATCTGAACGGGGCGATCTGAACGGGGCGATCTGCGAATGACATTGATGGGCGCGGCCGCGTTGCTGATCCTGATCCTGACCTATGCCGGCGTTGCCATCGGCACGATCCCCGGGTTGCGCCTCGATCGGGCGGGCATCGCGCTGCTGGGCGGCGCGGCGATGATCGCCATCGGCGCGCTCTCCATGGAGGACGCCTACCGCGCCATCAGTTTCGACACCATCACGCTGCTGCTCGGCATGATGATCGTCGTCGCGCATCTGAAAGTGTCGGGCGCCTTTCGTGCGCTCGGCGCTTTCGCCATCGAGCATGCGCATGCGCCTTTCATGCTGCTGGTCATGGTGACGGTGCTGACCGGTGTCCTGTCGGCCTTCCTGGTCAACGACGCGATCTGCCTGGTGATGGCGCCGATCGTCGTCCACGTCACCCGCGTCATCAACCGCAACCCGGTTCCCTATCTGATCGCCACGGCCACCGCGTCGAATTGCGGCAGCGTCGCCACCATCACCGGCAATCCGCAGAACATGGTCATCGGCGCCCTGTCGGGAATTTCCTATCCGGCTTTTTCGGCCGCACTTGCGCCGGTGGCGCTGTTCGGCCTCGTCGCCGTCATCGTCATCGTGCGCATCGTCTACCGGGCCGAATTCGCGCGCCAGACCGAGCTCAGCCCCGAAGTCTATCGCGGCCGCATGCTGCCGGGCCAGGTGCTGAAAGCGGTGGTTGTCTGCATCGGGCTGGCGATCGCCTTCTTTGCCGGGGTTCCGGTCGCCAAGGCGGCACTCATCGGTGGCGCCATCCTTCTGGTCACCCGCGCCATCAAGCCATCGCGCATCTACCGCGAGATCGATGGGCCGCTGCTGTTCATGTTCGCCGGCCTGTTCATCGTCGTCGCCGGCGCAGAGAAGACGCTGCTCACGCCCGACATCATCGCCTCGGCAAAAGACCTCGGCCTGGGCGATGTCTGGCGGCTGTCCGGCTTCACCGCGGTGCTGTCCAACATCATGAGCAATGTTCCGGCGGTGCTGGCGCTGCGGCCGTTCATTCCCGGCCTCGAGAATCCCGAGCGCGCCTGGCTGGTGGTGGCCATGAGCTCGACCTTGGCCGGCAATTTCACGCTGCTCGGTTCCGTCGCCAATCTGATCGTCGCCGAGCAGGCGCGGGCGGCGGGCAAAACACTGTCCTTCATGGCCTTCTTCAAGGTCGGCCTGCCGCTGACGCTGGTGACGCTGCTGGCCGGGACGGCGTGGATGGCCGCGATGCCTTGATTGTCGCTAGAGCATGATGCCGAAAAGTGTGAAGCGGTTTTCGGACGACATCATGCTCTATCTCTTTGATTTAGAGCCGGATTCAGATTTCAGGTCGACTTGACCTGAAATCATCCGGCTCTAAGGCATCATCTCGGCCTGATGCGCGCTCATCGGAGCCATGTTCTGGTTGAGATGACCCATGATCCATATCGACCCCAGCACGACGAGCGTGACGATCAGCACGCCGAAGGCAAGCGCCAGCACGTTGTTGGTGTTGTCCGAGCCCGTGGTCAAATGGAGGAAGAAGACGAGGTGCACGCCCATCTGCGCTATCGCCAGCACCACCAGGGCCGAGATCACCGCCGGCTGGTAGATCAGGCCGGTTTGCGCCGCGAGGAAGGAGGCGATGGTCAGGAGGATCGCCAGGCCGAAGCCGAGCAGGTAGCCCGGCAGCCCTCCTGCCGGCTCGTGCTCGGTGATGCTCTCCTCGCCAGGTGCTGAATCGCGGCGATCGAGGTCTTCGTCGATCCGGCTGTCGATGTCGGTCATGACGATGCTCCGAGCAGATAGACCAGGGTGAAGATGGCGACCCAGATGATGTCGAGCGCGTGCCAGAACAGGCCGAAGCAGTGCAGCCGCCGCAATATTTCCGGCCGGAAGCCCTTGACCCAAAGCTGCGCCATCATGGTGCCGAGCCAGAGCAGGCCAAGGCCGACATGGGTGCCGTGGCAGCCGACAAGGGCGAAGAAGGCGGACAGGAAGGCGCTGCGCGAGGGGCCGGCCTGCTCGGCGGCCATCGCCGCGAACTCCTGCACCTCCAGGAACAGGAAGGCCGCCCCGAGCAGGCCGGTGACGAGAAGCCAGAACTGGGTGGCCGCCATCGACCGGCGCTGGGTCGCGAGCGTTGCGAGACCACCTGTAAAACTCGAGGTGAGCAGAAGCCCCGTCTGCACCGCAACGCGCGTGAGGTCGAACAATTCCTTGCCGGTCGGTCCGCCGGCCGTCGCCTTGGCCAGCACGGCGTAAGCAGCGAAGAAGGCCGAGAACATGATGATGTCGGACAACAGGAAGATCCAGAAGCCGTAGGCCACGGTGACGAATTTCGAGGCCGGGCCGCCTTGTCCGTGGCCGGTCGCCCAGCCATGTGCGTTCCCGTGGCCATGGCCCGGTCGGTAAGCATCGCTTGTCGCGCTACCGGCGGCGATGTCGCTGGAAAAGGCGCCTGTCGCGTCGCTCATGCCACGCGCTCCCGCCTGCGCAGCCAGGCAAGCTCTGCGGCCTTGCGCTCGCCGTCGATGCGCGCGACCTCGTCCGCGGGGATCTCGTAGTCGCCATGGTCGCGCCACGCGAAGACGACGAAGGTGGCGTAGGCGCCGATGAAGCCGACGATCGCCAGCCACCAGATGTGCCAGATCAGCGCGAAGCCGATAAGCGTGCTGAAGAAGGCGGTGATGAATCCTGTCGGGCTGTTGCGCGGCATCTCGATCGGCTCGTAGCTCTCTTCGTCGGCCGGGCTCTGTTCCTCGAGGGCCCGCTGCTTGACCGTCCAGTAGGGTTCCTCGTTCTCGACCTGCGGCAGCCGCGCATAGTTGAAGACGGGCGGCGGCGAGGCGGTCGACCATTCTAGCGAACGTCCGTCCCAGGGGTCGCCCGTATCGTCGCGCAGCTCCTCGCGGCGCCGGATCGAGACGACAAGCTGGGTAATCTGGCACGCGGCGCCGGCGATCATCACCAATATGCCGAACGCCGCCACCTTGAGGTACGGCGCCCAGATGTCCATGTCGATGTGCTGAAGACGCCGCGTCATGCCGAGCAGGCCGACCGCATAGAGCGGGGCGAAGACAAGGATATAGCCGGCAAGGGTGACCCAGAACGCCGCCTTGCCCCAGCCCTCATGCAGTCGGAAGCCGAACGCCTTGGGGAACCAGTAGGTGAAGCCGGCGAAGGCGCCGAACAGCACGCCCGAAATGATGACGTTGTGGAAATGCGCCACCAGGAACAGCGAATTGTGCAGCATGAAGTCGGCCGGCGGGACGGCGAGCAGAACGCCCGTCATGCCGCCGATGGTGAAGGTGGTCACGAAGCCCAGCGCCCACAGCATCGGCGTGTCGAAACGGACGCGCCCGCCATACATGGTGAAGAGCCAGTTGTAGACCTTCACGCCGGTGCCGACGGCGATGACCGAGGTGGCGATGCCGAACGCCGCATTGACGTCGGCTCCAGCGCCCATGGTGAAGAAGTGATGCAGCCAGACCATGAAGGAGACGATGCAGATGAACAGCGTCGCCGCCACCATTGAGCGGTAGCCGAACAGCGGCTTCGAGGAGAAGGTCGAGAAGATTTCGGAATACAGCCCGAAGGCGGGGAGCACCAGGATGTAGACTTCCGGATGGCCCCATGCCCAGATGAGGTTCACGAACATCATCTGGTTGCCGCCGGCTTCGTTGGTGAAGAAGTGGAAGCCGAGATAGCGGTCGAGCGTCAGCATGGCGAGCGTCGCGGTCAGGATCGGGAACGCCGCGACGATGAGCAGGTTGGAGGCAAGCGACGTCCAGCAGAACATCGGCATGCGCAGGTACCCCATTCCCGGCGCGCGCATCTTGAGGATGGTCGTCACCAGGTTGACGCCGGTCAGAAGCGTGCCGACGCCGGAGATCTGGATCGACCATAGATAGTAGTCGACGCCGACGCCCGGCGAATAGGTCGTCTCCGACAGTGGCGCGTAGGGCAGCCAGCCGGTACGCGCGAACTCGCCGACGACGAGCGAGATGTTGACCAACAGGGCGCCGGTTGCCGTCAGCCAGAAGCTGACCGAATTCAGCGTCGGGAAGGCGACATCGCGGATGCCGAGCTGCAGCGGCACGACGAAATTCATCAGCCCGATCATGAAGGGCATCGCCGCGAAGAAGATCATGATCGTGCCATGGGCCGAAAAGATCTGGTCGTAATGCTCCGGCGGCAGATAGCCGGGCCCGTGAATGGCCAGCACTTGCTGCGTGCGCATCATGATGGCGTCGACAAAACCGCGCAGCAGCATCAGCATCGCCAGCACGATATACATCACGCCGATGCGCTTGTGGTCGACGGAGGTTAGCCACTCGCTCCAGAGATAGGGCCAATATCCCTTCACGCTTATCCAGCCCAGCACTGCCGCTGCGGCCAGGAAGACGATGAGTGCGGCGCCGAGCGGGATGGGCTGATCGAAGGGAATGGCCGACCAGTCGAGCTTGCCGAGCATCGTCATTCTCCCTCTTCAGGCCGCGGCTGATGGGCCATGGCTGGAACGCCCACCGCCAATTGCGCTTTCGGGCCGACATGTGGCTCGCCGGCGGCGGTCAAGGTCGGGCCCGGACCCGGCGGCAGCGTCTGGCGCACGACCGCATCGAACAGGCCGGGCTGGACATGGCCGAACGAGGCCGGTGGCACTTTGATGCTCTGCCGGGCAAGGTCCTGGTAAGCGCCCGCGTTTAGCACGCCACCACCACCCCGCACCGTCGAGACCCAGCTGGAGAAGGCATCGGCCGAGATCGCCCGCACGCGGAAATTCATGTCCGAAAAACCGTCGCCGCTGAAATGCGCCGACTGGCCGAAATAATCGCCCTCGCGGTCGGCCTGCAGATGCAGTTCGGTCTGCATGCCGTTCATCACATAGATCATGCTGCCGAGCTGCGGCACGAAGAAGGTGTTCATCACGCTGGCCGAAGTCAGCTTGAAACGCACCGGCACGCCGGCCGGGACGACCAGCTGGTTGACCGTACCTATGCTCTGGTCCGGGTAGAGGAACAGCCACTTCCAGTCGAGCGCCACCACCTGGATTTCGAGGGGCGGCTGGCTGGAGGCGATCGGCCTGCGCGGATCGAGATGATAGGACCCGTAATAGATCAGGCCGCCAAGGAAGAGGATGGTGAGCGTCGGGATGGACCAGACGATCAGCTCGATGCGGCCCGAATAGGTGAATTCCGGGTCGTAGCGGGCCTTGCGATTGGAGGCGCGGAACATCCAGGCGAAGGCAAGCAGCGCCACCAGCGTCGGAATGACGATGACCAGCATCACGGCCAGGGAGTTGAGCAGGATCGTGCGGTTGCCGGCACCGATCGGGCCTTGCGGATCAAGCACCCCGCCCGCGCAGCCGGACAGGCTTGCAGCCGCAAGCACCCAGAAAAGCGAGCGTGCCGGCCTGGATTTACAGGGCAACACCGGCATCCGTCATCCGATCTTGAAGAGGTCGCCGGCGCGTTCTTCGGCATCTTTCATTCGAGGTCTCCCGGATGCAGAGGCACTGCTGCGGCTGAACAGGGGACATGACTGTTCCGAGCGGACCGTCTTTTTGCCTGATGACCGGACGAGAGACAGGCCGCCGGTCTGGCCTGAAAAGGGCACTATTGGATGGGACATCCACCATGGCGAAGTCATCAATGGCCGCTCGCGCTCCAGACCCTCGCAATGCTCGCGCATTGCGAGGGCTTTGTCCAGCGACCGGCGAAGCCGACGAGCGGGCAGGGAAGCGACCTGCGCGAAGGGCTGGACGCCTGGATCGCGCGCCGCCAGCCGAGCTGTGGCCCGCCCGCTTGAACATATCGCCAGCCTTCGCTTAAGGGTTTCCGAACACCCTTCCAGGCAGCGGTTATTGCGCCGCTTGCACCGTTGGCATGTTTGCAACCTGCGCCCGCGCCGTCGCCGCCAGGAGATCGGTCTGCGTGATCAGGCCCAGGATGCGCCTGTCGTCGTCGACGATGACGACGGCGTGGCTGCGCCCGTCGGTGAGCACGGGCAGCAGGCTCATCGCCGGCGCGCTTGCCGAAGCGGTCGCCGCCGTCGATGTCACGCCTTTCACAGCCTCCGCCGCTCGCGTCAGTTCCCGTAAGCCGACGGCGCCGACCAGCCTTGCTTCGCCATCGACGACCGGCAGCGTGCGGATGTTGTGGTCGAGCAGCAAATGACGGGCCTCGTCGGCAGGCGCCTGCTCATCGACCGAAATCACATCACGCGACATGATGTCTTCGCACAGCAAGGTCCGGTGCGAACGCACCATCGCCTGCAATTCGACCTGCCGCAGCAGCCGTTCGAGATCGTTGCGGTCGATATCGAAGGTCTCCTCCAGCGCACCAAGCGCGGCATCGATATCCTCTGGCCGGAAGCCGACCCGCTCCCGCGCCGGCGGGTCGATGGTTCCATGCGCGCTCCTGGGGGCAGGGGCCGGCACGTGCGGATAGTTGCGTCGGGACAGAATGTGGAAGCCGTAGCCGAGCGCCACCAGTACGACGGAGTTCAGCGCCACCGGGACGAAGGGAAACAGGAAACCCGCACTCGTGACGGCCGGCCCGCCGAACACAGCGGTAAGAGCAGCCGCGCCGCCGGGCGGATGCAGGCAGCGTGTGAACGACATGGCGGCGATGGCAAGCGCAACGGCAATCCCCGTGGCAAGGACGGGCTCATGCACGAAATGCGCCACGATCACCCCGACCAGCGCCGAGATCGTGTTGCCGCCGATGATCGACCAGGGCTGCGCCAGCGGGCTTGCCGGCACCGCGAACAAGAGCACCGCGGATGCCCCCATCGGCGCCACCAGCAGCGGCACGTGCGGGCCGTTGCCAAGCACCAGGCCACCGATCGCACCCGTCAGCGCAATGCCGATCGTCGCGCCGATACAGGCGATGATGCGCTCGCGCAGCGTCGCGCCGGCGAGAATGGGAACGAAAAGACGGAAGGCCATGGTCAGCTCTGGAATGCGAGAGAAATTTGCGGTTCCCGCAATGCGGCTGAAGCGGCGGATTTGGAAGTCAAACCAATCCGCACATTTGAGGCTGGAGAGAATATTATTGCGCGACGACGCGCGGACGGGATGCCGCCAGCGGCCTTCGCTTTCTCAATTGTGCCAATAGTTTGCCGGCGTCTGCGGAAACGTTTCACCAGCCGCCGGGCAGCCAAAGGCCGGCGGTCATCACCGGCTTGGCGCAGGTTGAAATCGAATGGGTACTCTAGCCAGCCTGCTTTGCCTGAATGGTGAATCCCAGCTTGCCGAGCACCTTCACTGCGCCGGTCTTGCCGCCTTCGAACTCGCTTGAGGCAAGTCGCCCCCCGGTGGCGAACTCGTAGGCCGTGCCGAGGATCGCTTTCGGTGGGTAAAGACGGTCTTGCCAGGCTAGTTCGTAACTCGTTGTCGGAGCGAAACCATGTTCGGCGAAGAACCGCGCCGCGCCCAGCCGGTCGTATTCTTCCATCGCGCGCAAGACGTGGGCGCGCGTCACGCGATCCCAGGAAATCATTTGTTCATCCTCCATGTTCCGCGTTTCAAATCGATTTCACCTCGCCGCCATCCATGCGCAGCGTCGAGCCGGTCATCCAGTGTGCGGCGGGCGGAGAAGTCGCGCGCGAGCCGGATGGCGGTGCCATGGCCGATGCCCTGGCAGGCACCGGTGATGACGGCAACGGATTTTGACATGGTAGTCCTTCCGATTGCTCGAGGTCTGATCATCGCAGAAAGTCGCTGATCGCAGCCGCGATCTCTTTGGCATGCGTTTCCAAAGCAAAGTGGCCGGTGTCGAAGAAACGAACCACAGCGTCCGGCATGTCGCGCTTGAACGCCTCGGCGCCTGGTGGCAGGAAGAAGGGGTCGTTCTTGCCCCACACCGCGAGCAAAGGCGGTTTGTGGGTGCGGAAATAGGCCTGGAAAGCCGGGTAGAGGGCAACATTGCTTTTGTAGTCGCCAAACAGGTCGAGCTGCATTTCGTCGGCGCCCGGCCGGGCGAGGTAGAAATTGTCGAGCGAGTAGCCGTCGGGAGAGACCGCGTTGACATCGGCGCCGTGCGTGTACTGCCACACGGTCGTCTCCGGTCTGAGCATGGCGCGCAGCGCTTCTCGATTGGCCGGCGAAGCGTCCTGCCAATAGGCCCGGATCGGGCTCCAGCCGTCGCTCAGGCCCTCCTCGTAGGCATTGCCATTCTGCGAAATGATCGCGGCGATACGGTCGGGGTGCTTCATTGCCAACCGAAATCCGGTCGGCGCGCCGTAGTCGAAGACGTAGAGGGCATAGCGGTCGAAACCGATCACCTCGGTGAAGCGGTCAATGATTTCGGTAATGTGGTCGAACGTGTAGGCGAATACCTTGGGCGAGGGCATGTCGGAGCCGCCGAATCCCGGCAGATCGGGTGCAACAATATGGAAGCGGTCGCAAAGTAGCGGAATGAGATCTCGGAACATGTGGCTGGCGCTGGGGAAGCCGTGCAGCAAAAGCAGCTTTGGCGCACCGGGGGTGCCGGCTTCGCGATAGAAGATGTTGAAGCCGTCCACATCGGCTCTGCGGTAGGTGATTGAGCTCATTGTTCTCTCCGTCCTGTAATCGAAAAACTGGGATTAAGAAGATTGCTGAAGTTTGAGGCGACCGAACCCGTCGCATGTTGCCGGACTGTTGAAACTCAGGTCCGCTCCTCGCAGGCACGCACCGCGTCGAGGATGACCTCGACGACGCAACCCGGCGCAGTGACGATCGGCGTGTGGTCGACCGGGTGCGCGTACACCCGGGCCTTCATTCGCCGCGCCAGGAAATGCTGGGTCTCCGCGACGATCATGTGATCTTCGCCGGCAATCAGGAACCATGCCGGCCTGTCCTTCCACAGCGGCCTCTGCATGGCGACCGTGATGCACGCTGGTGAGATTGGCCGCTGGACCGCTCGAAGCACCGCCAGTTCCTCCGGCGAGGCATTCTGTGCAAAGGCAGCCGCGAAGGCGGCCTCCGGCAGATAGATCAAGCCGTGATCGTCTGGCGCGAGCTTTGGCGCCTCGGAATGCGGTGCGGCGCGGTAGAAAACGTCAGCCACTGTCTCGCCCTCGTCGGGCGCAAGTGCCGCCACATAGACAAGCGCCTTTACCTCTTCGCTGCGGGTCGCTCCGATCACCGCGCCGGCATAGGCGTGGCCGGCCAGAACGACAGGCCCGGCGATACGCTCCAGCGCCCGGTCCAGCGCCGTCACATCGTCCTCGAACGATGTCAGCGGCAGCGGCGCGGCGACAACCTTGAGGCCATGTGCAGCGAGCGGCGCGATGACCTTGGCCCAACTCGACCCGTCAGCCCAGGCGCCATGGACGAGCACGATACTCAAATCACTCGACGGCATCTTAGCTCTCCTTCCGGATAGAGTTTGTCACGCAGTAACCTGTTTAAGTGATTAATGACGGTTACACAACATGACCATAACTTGTCAATTGGCTTTGGAGGGGTTATCACGGGCTTGTGTTCGCTGATTGGCGCCCGGCCTGCCGCCGATGCGCAATGGGAGTTGTAATGTCCCGCCCACCTGCAATGTTTATTGGCGACGCGCTTGGCCTGGACTTCCTCAACTCGATCGCAACGCCGGTCGATACCCCGGTCGATTGGATCGATGACGGCGAGGGATTGCTGAACTGGCTCGATCAGGCGCGCCTGGTGCCGCCAGAGGCGCTCGACAGCATTCGCAGGCACGCCCTTCCGGGCGAACTTGACAGGACGGCCGATCAGGCGAGGCGCCTGCGGGAATGGTTCCGAGGTTTCGTGCGCGAACATAAGGGACGTCCCCTTGCCGTCGGCGATCTTGCACAACTGGAGCCGCTGAATCGCTTGCTCGAGGGCGATGAGACCTTCAGCCGGATCGTCCCGGCGCCCGCCGGTGAGGATATGCCCCTCCAGCTTGAGGCAGCGCGCAAGTGGCGTACGCCCCAGGCGCTCTTGCTTCCTGTCGGAGAAGCTCTGGCGCAGCTTGTTTGCACCGAGGAGTTCTTACATGTGAAGGCCTGCGAGGGTCCGACGTGCACGTTGCTTTTTGCCGACCACACGCGCGGGCACAGGCGCCGCTGGTGCAGCATGGCGCTGTGTGGGAATCGGGCAAAGCAGGCCGCGCATCGGCACCGCATCAAGGCGCATCAAGATTAGCCAAGGTCGTTCGCTGCCAGGATGTCAGACGGTAACCGCGCCTGCCGCTGCCAGGCCGCGCGCCAGATCGGCCCTGAGGTCGTCGACATCCTCCAACCCGATCTGCAGGCGGATCAAGGGTCCATCATAAGGGCCTTTGGCGACGGTGCGGTCGCCGAGGAAGACAGGCACCGCAAGGCTCTCATAGCCGCCCCAGGAATAGCCGAGGCCGAATATTTTCAGCGCATCGAGAAAGGCATGCTGCTGTTTCTGCCCGCCGCCCGCCAGAACGATCGAAAAGATGCCGCTCGAGCCGCGGAAGTCGCGCTTCCACAGCCCGTGGTCGGGATGGCTTGGAAGGGCGGGATGCAGCACGCGCGCCACGCCCTTCTGGCCCTCGAGCCAGCCGGCGATGGCGAGTGCGCTGCGCTGATGGTGGTCGAGGCGCACGCCCATCGTGCGCAGGCCGCGTAGAACCTGGTAGACGTCGTCTGGTCCGGCACAGCACCCCATCGTGTTGAAGGTTTCCCATAGCTGTTTCCAGCAATCCGCGTTGGCCGACACGGTGCCGAGCAGCACGTCGGAATGGCCGGCAGGGTACTTCGTCGCGGCGTGAATCGAGATGTCGACGCCGTGGTCGAGCGGGCGGAAGTAGAGCGGCGTCGCCCAGGTGTTGTCCATCATGACGATGACGCCAGCGGCATGTGCTGCCTTGGCGATGGCCGGTATGTCCTGCACCTCGAACGTGTTGGAACCCGGCGATTCGGTGAACACCACCCTTGTGTTGGGCTTGATCAGGGACGCGATGCCGGCGCCGGCGTGTGGATCGTAATATTCGACGTCGATGCCCAGCCGCTTCAGCATCGTGTCGGCGAAATTGCGGGTCGGGTGATAGACGCTATCGACGATCAGGACATGATCGCCTGCCGAGAGGAAGGCCAGCAACGGCACCATCACCGCCGCCAGGCCCGAGGGCACCATGATCGTGCCGGCCGAACCTTCCAGCGCGTCGACGGCGGCGGCCAGCGAATCGGTGGTCGGCGTGCCGCGCGTGCCGTAGGTGTATTTCTGGCTGCGCGCCGCCATCGCCGCGGCATTGGGATAGAGCACGGTCGAGGCATGCACGACGGGCGGATTGACGAAGCCGAAATAGTCGTGCGGATTGTTGCCGGAGTGGGCAAGCCGCGTGTTGATGCCCATGCTGTCGACGCCGTCTTGTGCCATTCTTCTTCGCCTTGTGGTGAGACGCTAGCCATAGTGCGGCGGCATTGGCCGCGCAACAGCCGGCGCTCGCCAGTCGGCGATCATCGGATATGCCAATTCTCTTGGCCAAGTGGCCGTAATGCCAAGTAGATCACAAGGATGAATGCCCTAGGGGAAACCCGGATCGGGCTAGTCGGAGTCTGCCAATTCTGTTTGCGTGGCTTGCTGCTTTCCCATGCGTTTGTCTGCAATTCAGGCATTTCAGGCAATTGATTTTCAAACTCTTTCGCTTTCGGTCATTTTCCTTGACCTCACAGGAATAATCGCCTTCGATGCAGTTTGTGAATGGGAGGCAGCGCGTCGGTTACGATGCGGGGTTTCGGAAATGGGCCGGAACCGGAACTGCGTTCACACGGGAAAAGATCGGGCTTTGCCTGAAAACAGAAAAGGGTCTGTGGGTCATGAAACACATTGCAATCGGCATTCTCGGCGCCGCCACGCTTGGAGTGATGGCTTCGGCCGCATCGGCGAGCACGCTCGACGATGTCAAGGCTAAGGGCTTCATCCAATGCGGTGTCTCGACCGGTCTGGCCGGCTTCTCCGCGCCGGACGACAAGGGTGACTGGCAAGGCATCGATGCGGATTTCTGCCGCGCGGTCGCTGCCGCCGTCTTCGGCGACGGCTCCAAGGTCAAGTTCACCCCGCTCAGCGCCAAGGAGCGCTTCACCGCGCTGCAATCCGGCGAAATCGACATCCTGTCGCGCAACACCACCTGGACCATCAACCGCGACACGGCACTTGGCCTGAACTTCATCGGCGTCACCTACTATGACGGCCAGGGCTTCATGATCAACGCCAAGAAACTGCCGGGCGTCAATTCCGCGCTGCAGCTTTCGGGCGCGGCCGTTTGCGTGCAAAGCGGCACCACGACCGAACTCAATCTTGCCGACTATTTCAAGTCGAACAAGATGGAGTACAACCCGGTCGTCTTCGAAAAGCTGGAAGAGGTCAACGCCGCCTACGACGCAGGCCGTTGCGACGTCTACACCACCGACCAGTCGGGCCTCTATGGTATCCGGCTGACGCTTGCCGCGCCCGCCGACCATGTCGTGCTGCCCGAAATCATCTCCAAGGAGCCACTCGGACCGGCCGTGCGTCAGGGCGACGACCAGTGGTACCACATCGTCAAGTGGACCTATTTCGCGCTGTTGCAGGCTGAGGAACTCGGCATCACCAAGGCCAATGTCGAGGAGATGAAGACCTCGGAGAATCCCGAGATCAAGCGTGTGCTCGGCCAGGAAGCAGATACCAAGATCGGCACCGATCTGGGCGTCTCCAACGACTGGGTCGTCAACATCGTCAAGGCCGTCGGCAACTACGGCGAATTGTTCGAACGCAATGTCGGTTCGGGCAGCCCGCTGAAGATCGCGCGCGGCATCAACGCGCTGTGGACAAAGGGCGGCCTGCAATACGCTCCGCCCATCCGCTGATCGAGATGTGATCCGGAAGGCGGCCAGGCTGCCTTCCGGTTTCTGTTTTCAGGGGTGGTCGCCAGAAGGGTGGTCGCCAGAAGGTGGTCGAATGGCATCGCAGGAAATTCTTCGCGAGGAGCCAAGCCGTGGTTCCTTCGTCAACGATCCGAAGGTACGCAGTCTCTTCTTCCAGGCGCTGGTCGTCGTCTTGCTGGTGGCGGGCGTCTGGTGGATTGCCCAAAACGTCATTGCCAATCTGACGCGCCTGCACATTGCTTCAGGCTTCGGCTTCCTCAAGGGCCGGGCCGGCTTTGACATCAGCGAGCGCGCTATCGCTTATTCATCGGATTCGACCTATGGCCGCGCCATTTTGGTCGGTCTCATCAACACCATCATCGTTGCGGTCGTCGGCATCATCACTGCGACCATCATCGGCTTCATTGTCGGCATCGGCCGGCTTTCGCAGAACTGGCTGATCCGCAAGATCTGTACGGTCTACGTAGAGGTGTTCCGCAACATCCCGCCTCTGCTGGTCATCTTCTTCTGGTATTCTGGCGTGCTTGCGGTGCTGCCGCCGCCCCGCGACAGCATCAATCTGCCGTTCAGCTCTTTTCTCAACCAGCGCGGCTTCTATTTTCCGCGCGCCGTATGGGGCGACGGCTCCTGGCTGATCTTCGTTGCTTTGCTTGTCGGCATCGCCATGGCGTGGTTTGTCGCCCGCAAGGCGCGCCAGCGGCAGATGGCGACCGGCCAGCAATTCCCGGTGTTCTGGACTTCCACTGCGCTGATCGTCGGGCTGCCGCTGCTTGCCTATGCCCTGAGCGGCTTCCCCTTGAGCTTTGATTATCCAAAGCAATCGACCTTCAACCTGACCGGTGGTTTCCAGGTCAGCCCCGAGTTCCTGTCGCTTTACCTGGCGCTGTCCTGCTATACGGCGGCCTTCATCGCCGAGATCGTGCGCGCCGGCATCAGGGGCGTCAGCAAGGGCCAGACCGAGGCGGCCGCGGCACTCGGGCTGCGATCGGGTTCGATCCTGCGGCTGGTCGTGGTTCCGCAGGCGATGCGCATCGTCATTCCGCCGCTGACCAGCCAGTATCTCAACCTGACCAAGAATTCTTCCCTGGCCATCGCCATCGGCTACCCGGACCTGACCGCCACGGCGGGCACGGTGCTCAACCAGACCGGCCAGGCGGTCGAAGGCGTGCTGATCATGATGGCCGTCTATCTCGCGCTCAGCCTGGTCACCTCGGCGGTCATGAACGTGGTCAACGCCAGAATGGCACTGGTGGAGAGGTAGGGCCATGCAGGAACACGACATGTCCTGGGTGCGTACCGAAATGGCGCTGGCACAGCCGGCACCGGCGAGCGTGCGCGGTATGGGGGCTTGGGTGCGCACGAACCTGATCGGTTCGGTCGGCGACGCCATACTGACCATCATCGGCATCGCACTGGTCGCGATGATCCTGCCGCAGGTCATCAACTGGGCCTTCATCAATGCCCAGTGGACGGGGCCTGACCGCTCCGTCTGCGCCACGGTGGCGCAGGGCGGCATCCAGTCGGATGGCTGGAGCGGCGCCTGCTGGGCCTTCGTCAATGCCAAGTTCGGCCAGTTCATGTTCGGCACCTATCCGATCGAGGAGCGCTGGCGGCCGATCCTGGTCGCCATCCTGTTCGTGGCGCTGCTGGTGCCGATGCTGATCCCGCGCGTGCCGCGCAAGGGTTTGAACGCCATCCTGCTGTTCCTGGTGCTGCCGATCGTTTCGTTCGTCCTGCTGGTCGGCGGCATGTTCGGCCTGCCGCATGTCGAGACCTCGCGGTGGGGCGGGCTGCTGGTGACGCTCAGCCTGTCTTTCGTCGGCATCGCGGTCTCGCTGCCACTCGGCGTCGTGCTGGCGCTCGGCCGGCGCTCGAAGATGCCGATCGTCAAGATGCTGTGCATCATCTTCATCGAGACGGTGCGCGGCATCCCGCTGATCACCGTTCTGTTCTTTGTCAGCGTCATGCTGCCGCTGTTCCTGCCGGCCGGCGTCAGCTTCGACAAGTACCTCAGGGCGCTGATCGGCGTGTCGCTGTTTGCCGCGGCCTATATGGCCGAAGTGATACGCGGCGGCTTGCAGGCAATCCCGAAGGGCCAGTATGAGGGAGCCGACTCGCTCGGCCTCGGCTACTGGCAGAAGATGGGTCTGATCGTGCTGCCGCAGGCGCTGAAGCTGGTCATTCCCGGCATCGTCAACACCTTCATCGGCATGTTCAAGGACACCAGCTTGGTCATCATCATCTCGATGTTCGACCTGCTCGGCATCGTCAAGCAGAACTTTTCCGACCCCAATTGGGCAACGCCGCAGACGGCCAGGTCCGGCCTGATATTCGCCGCCGTCGTCTTCTGGCTGTTCTGCTTCGGCATGTCGCGCTATTCAATGTACACGGAACGCCGGCTCGACACCGGCCACAAACGCTAGACAAAAGAACAAGGGGATCCTGTCATGGCCATAGAAAATGCCGTCAGCGCGGAAGAGATCAAGGTCGATGCCAAAAAGATGCATATCTCGACCACCGATGTCGCCATCGACATCATCGCCATGCACAAATGGTACGGCGAATTCCATGTGCTGAAGGACATCAACCTCAAGGTCATGCGCGGCGAGCGCATCGTCATCTGCGGCCCGTCCGGCTCCGGCAAATCGACCATGATCCGCTGCATCAACCGGCTGGAGGAGCACCAGAAGGGCAAGATCGTCGTCGATGGCAAGGAACTGACGAACGACCTGAAGAAGATCGACGAGGTGCGCCGCGAGGTCGGCATGGTGTTCCAGCACTTCAACCTGTTCCCGCATCTTACCATTCTCGAAAACTGCACGCTGGCGCCGATCTGGGTGCGCAAGACGCCGAAGAAGCAGGCCGAGGAAATCGCCATGCACTTCCTCAAGCGCGTCAAGATCCCGGAGCAGGCCAACAAATATCCGGGACAGCTTTCCGGCGGCCAGCAGCAGCGCGTGGCGATCGCCCGTTCGCTGTGCATGAACCCGCGCATCATGCTGTTCGATGAGCCAACCTCGGCGCTGGATCCGGAAATGATCAAGGAAGTGCTGGAGACGATGGTGGGCCTCGCCGAAGAGGGCATGACCATGCTCTGCGTCACCCACGAGATGGGCTTTGCCCGCAAGGTCGCCAACCGGGTGATCTTCATGGATCAGGGCCAGATCGTCGAGCAGAACACGCCGGCCGAGTTCTTCGACCATCCGCGTCACGAGCGCACGAAGCTGTTCCTGTCGCAGATCCTGCACTGAGCGGTCCCAAGCAGATCGAAATCGCCCGGCCGCAACTCGGCCGGGCTCTTTTGCATCGCGATGGCGCGCCGGCGATCGCACTCCGTCGCACCGCGGCCAGATCGCAAGGCCGTGCCTGATGAGAAAGCTCCGGCGTTTTTTCGGCATACTGGCAGTGGCAATCGCGCTCGCCGTGACACTGGGCGCGCTGGTGCCGCGGCCGCTATGGCAGGCGGCCGTCGCCAGTCCCGCCGCTACGCGGCACATCCTTGTGCTGAAGAACCCGATCCACACCGATATCGCCATTCCTGTCGACGACGGCGTACGCCAGCGCTTCCGCTTCCTGGTCGATGCCGGCATTCCGGTCGACGCGGCGGAGGTCCGTTACATCGTCTTCGGCTGGGGCGGCCGCGCCTTCTATCTGGAGACGCCGACCTGGTCGGAACTGAAAGCCGTGCCGGTGATGAAGGCGCTGACCTCGGACGCCTCGGTGATGCATGTCGACATCGCCGGCGACATCGCCGAGCCGCATCCCGATGTCGCCGGTTTCGACATAGGCGAGGAGCGTTTTGCCGCACTTCTCGATTTCATCGCAGCGAGTTTCCAGCAGGGGTCGAATGGTCCGATCGTGATCGAGAACGCTGCCTATTCCCGTTTCGACCGCTTCTACGAGGCGAACGGCCGTTTTAACGCAGTGATCGGCTGCAACACCTGGACGGCGGCCGCCTTGCGCACCGCCGGCTTGCGCACAGGCTGGTGGAACCCGGTGCCGGCCTCGCTTGGCCTGTCGATGCGGCTGTATAACTAAAGATTCCTCGCGACACCTTTGACGCCGGAGGGACAGCACCCCCTCTGGCCTGCCGGCCATCTCCCCCGCAAGAGGGAGATCAGCAGCATCGACGCTCCGCTCACTCCTGCAACGTTGGAGATTGGCGAAGGCCGCAGTGACGGCCAATCTCCCCCCTCGTGGGGGAGATGTCCGGCAGGACAGAGGGGGGCGCTGTCCCGCCGGCCTGTCGAATTTTCATCGCAGATCGCCAGCCTCCGGCGGCTGCCACCCATAGAGCCAGTCCAGATCCGCCGCGAGCTTTTCCGGCGAGCGCAGTCTCAGAACCATGTTGCGGGCGATCGCCACTGGCCCCGAGGCGTGCCAGGCGAGACGGTTGAGCGCGCCGCGCCGGGCGACCCTGGCGACGCGCGGCCGCCGCATCTTTTCCCAGGCTGCAAGCGCGGCCGCGGGATCGGCGGGCGAGGCGGCGACAAGACTGGCAAGGGTCGCGGCATCCTCTATCGCCATCGCCGCACCCTGCGCCGCAAACGGTGTCATTGCATGCGCCGCGTCGCCGATCAGCGCGATCCCAGTCGGCGTCGTCCAGGGCTGGCGCTGGTCGACGGTATGGACCGGCCACGCAGTCCATGGGCCGGCATCCTCGGCAAGCCGGACCAGCGCTGCCGCCGTGCCGCGCATGGCGCTGGCGAGGATCTCTGGGTCGGCGCGGCCGGACCAGCCCTCGGCCATGATCTCGCCCGCGGTGAAGGCGACCAGGTTGAACGCGCTGCCATGGCTGACGGGATAGGCGACCATGTGGAAACCGGGATGCATGAATGTGGTCACACTGTTGGTTGCGGCCACCGCGGCAAAGGCTTCTCCGGCAACACTGTCGGCTCGAACCGTGGCGCGCCAGGCAAGCTCGCCCGAAAACCGGCTTGAGGCGTTTCGGGCGGAAGTCCCGTTCCTCGCCGATCCATTCCTGGCCCATCCATTGCTGGCCGAAGCGCTAAGGTCGCGGATCTTCGACCAGACACCATCGGCGCCGATCAACAGAAAGCCGCCGGCTTCGATTGTCGTGCCGGCAGGCACGGCTGTCGCCGTGACGCGAGGGGGACTTGCGGCGACGCTGCCGACGCGCGCGCCGGTGACAAGGCTGATGTCGGGCCGTTCGGCCAGGCGCGCCATCAGCGCGCTCTGCAGATCGGCGCGGTGAGCGACGAGATAGGGAGCACCCCAGCGCCTTTCGGCGGCCTCGCCGAGCGGCACCCGCGCCAGTTCGCGCAGCGTCGCGGCATCCCTGAGCACCACCGCTTCCGGCCGCACTGCCGCCGGCAGCAGCCGGTCGAGCACGCCGAGCTGGCGCAGGATGCGCGTCGCATTGGGCGAAAGCTGGATGCCGGCGCCGGCCGCTTCGAGCTGCTCAGCCTGTTCGAACAGCCGCACCAGATAGAAGCGCTCGGAAAATGCCAGTGCCGCGGTCAGTCCGGCAATGCCGGCTCCGGCGATGAGGACCTGCCGGGACCGCGTGTCGTCCATTTGTGTGGCAGGCGCTTCAGGCGGCCTGGTCGATATACAGGCATCCCGCCGGCTGTGTTTCCGTCGCCTTCAGCTTCGGCGAATAGCGGTAGAGCGTCGAGCAGTAGGGGCAGACCTTCTCATTGTCGTCACCCATGTCGAGGTACACATGTGGATGGTCGAAAGGCGGGTTGGCGCCGGTGCACATGAACTCCTTGACTCCGATGTCGATCGCCGGATGGCCCGCATCGTTCTGGAAGTGGGGAATGGAACCGCCTGCCATCGTCGTCTCCTTCATGTCTTGCAATTGCATCTGGATCATAACCGGTCTCTTTGCAAGATCGATGAAATGAAACTGTCGCAAAAGCCTGTCAGAGGATAAGCTAAGCCGGGTAACGCATGATCCCGAAAACCGATTTCGGTTTCGCTGGGATCGTGTGTCGCTTCATATCGGGTAGAGCGTCCTTCGCGCGTCCGAAAAGACGCGCGGCGCTTTAGCAGGCTGAGCGCGGGGAAGAACAGGAACCATGAACGAACTGAAGCCGGTCCAGAGCGAATTCATCAACGTCGAGACGGCAAGCCCCGAAGGCGGCAATCCGGACCGTTTCGTCAACCGCGAGTTTTCCTGGCTGCAGTTCAACCGGCGCGTTCTCGAGGAATCGCTGAACGTCAATCATCCGCTGCTCGAGCGTGTCCGCTTCCTGTCGATATCGGCCGCCAATCTCGACGAGTTCTTCATGGTCCGCGTTGCCGGCCTCGCCGGCCAGGTGCGCGAAGGCATCGCCCTGAAGAGCCCGGACGGCCGCACGCCCGAGCAGCAGCTCGAACAGTTGCTGCGCGAAGTCGAACGCCTGCAGGAGGACCAGCAGAAGAGCCTCTCGGCGCTGATGCTTCTGCTCAACAAGGAGGGCATCGAGAGCATCTCCCGCGATGCGCTGACCAAGGATGAAAAGACCTGGCTGGAGGACCATTTCCAGGGACAGGTCTTTCCGGTGCTGACCCCGCTGTCGATCGATCCGGCGCATCCATTCCCTTTCATTCCCAATCTCGGTTTCTCGATGGCGCTGCAATTGCGCC
Organism: Mesorhizobium helmanticense; assembly: GCF_003034915.1. Taxonomy (GTDB): domain Bacteria; phylum Pseudomonadota; class Alphaproteobacteria; order Rhizobiales; family Rhizobiaceae; genus Mesorhizobium; species Mesorhizobium helmanticense. Next base: position 181,560 of record NZ_PZJX01000050.1, read on the forward strand.
ATCGCAAGAATGGCGAGGAGATGAGCGCGCTCCTGCGCCTGCCGGTGGCGCTGAAGCGCTTCATCCGTCTGCCGGACCGCAAGCAGCATGTCCGCTTCATCCCGCTCGAAGAGGCTGTCGGCCTCTATA
>NZ_PZJX01000051.1 GCF_003034915.1 Mesorhizobium helmanticense
TTCCCCGGCTACGAGGTCAAGGGTTCCGGAACGTTCCGCATCATCCGCGACAGCGATATCGAGGTCGAGGAGGAGTCCGAGGATCTCGTGCGCCTGTTCGAGACGGCGCTGAAGCGCCGCCGCCGCGGTTCGGTCATCCGCATCGAGTTCGATAGGTCGATGCCCGCCGAACTGCGCGACTTCGTCGCCGGCGAGCTTGGCGTCTCGTCGAGCCGCATCAGCGTGCTCACCGGGCCGCTGGCGCTGAGCCAGATTTCCGAGATCGTCGCCGTTCCCCGCGACGACCTCAAGTTCAGGCCCTACAATCCACGCTTCCCCGAGCGCATCCGCGAGCATGGCGGCGACTGTTTCGCCGCCATCCGCGAAAAGGACATCATCGTTCACCACCCCTATGAATCCTTCGACGTGGTCGTGCAGTTCCTGCGCCAGGCGATGGCCGACCCGGAAGTGGTGGCGATCAAGCAGACGCTCTACCGCACCTCCAACGACAGCCCGATCGTGCGCGCTCTGGTCGACGCGGCCGAGGCCGGCAAGTCGGTGACGGCGCTGGTCGAGCTCAAGGCCCGCTTCGACGAGGAGGCCAACATCCGCTGGGCGCGCGACCTCGAGCGCGCCGGTGTCCAGGTCGTGTTCGGCTTCCTCGAACTGAAGACCCACGCCAAGATGTCGCTGGTGGTTCGGCGCGAGGACGGCAGGCTGCGCAACTACGTGCATCTGGGCACCGGCAATTACCATCCGGTCACCGCGCGCATCTACACCGACCTGTCCTTTTTCACCACCGATCCGACGATCGCCCGCGATGTCGCGCAGCTGTTCAATTTCATCACCGGCTACGCCGAGCCCGCCGAGGAGATGCGTCTGGCGATCTCGCCCTTCACGTTGCGCAACCGCATCCTCAAGCACATTTCCGACGAGATCGCCCACGCGCTGGAAGGCCGGCCGGCGCGCATCTGGATGAAGATGAATTCGCTCGTCGATCCGATCATCATCGACGCGCTTTATGATGCCAGCCGCGCCGGTGTCGAGATCGACCTCGTCGTGCGCGGCATCTGCTGCCTGAGGCCGCAGGTGCCGGGCCTGTCGGAGAACATCAGGGTCAAGTCGATCGTCGGCCGTTTCCTTGAGCACAGCCGCATCTATTGCTTCGGCAACGGTCATGGCCTGCCGTCGGACGGGGCGATCGTCTACATCTCGTCGGCCGACCTGATGCCGCGCAATCTCGACCGCCGCGTCGAGACCATGGTGCCGATCACCAATCCAACTGTGCATGAACAGGTTCTTGGCCAGATCATGCTGGGCAACATCATGGACAACCAGCAAAGTTTCGACGTATTGGCTGACGGAACCTCCCGGCGCGTCGTGCTGGAGGAGGGCGAGGAACCGTTCAACGCGCAGGAATACTTCATGACCAATCCGAGCCTTTCCGGACGGGGCGATGCGCTGAAGTCGCACGCGCCCAAGCGCATCGCTCAGTTCAAGCGCCGCAAGAAAAACGGCGCAGCGACCGGCTGATGATTTCAACGTCCCAGGGCCGGCTTCAGGATCGCCGACCGCTGTCCATCATCGACATCGGGTCGAACTCGATCCGTCTTGTCGTCTATGAGGGGCTGGCGCGTTCGCCGACCACCTTGTTCAACGAAAAGATGCTTGCCGGCCTTGGCCGCGGCATCGTTTCGACCGGAAAGCTCGACCCCGAGGGCGTGAGCCGCTCGATGGAGGAGTTCCGGCGGTTCCGCGCGCTCTCCGAACAGGCCGGCGCCGAACGCATGTATGTGCTGGCGACCGCCGCCGCCCGCGAGGCGGTCAACGGTCCCGACTTCATCCACCGCGCCGAAGACGTGCTCAAGACCGAAGTCCAGGTTTTGAGCGGGCGCCAGGAGGCCCATTATTCGGCGCTCGGCGTCATTTCCGGCTTCCATCCGGCCGACGGCATTGCGGGGGACCTTGGCGGCGGCAGCCTCGAACTGGTCGACGTCGAAGGCGAGGCGATCGGCGACGGCATCACGCTGCCGCTGGGCGGCCTGCGCTTGCAGGATATGGCCAGGAATTCGCTGGGTCAGGCGGCGAAGATCGCGCGCGACGAGCTCGCCAAGGCGAAATTGCTGAAGGGCGGGCAGGGCCGGCCATTCTATGCGGTCGGCGGCACCTGGCGAAACCTTGCCCGGCTGCACATGGAAATGACCAACTATCCGCTGGCCGTAATGCACCATTACGAGATCGGCATCGACAGCGCTGCCAACTTCCTCAAGCAGGTGGCCAAGGGCGAGATCGAGAAGGTGAAGGGCATTGAGGGCGTCTCGAAGAACCGCCGCTCGCTGCTGCCTTATGGCGCCATCGTGCTGCAGGAGATCATGGCGGCGATGCAGCCGTCCAGGATCATCGTTTCGGCGCTGGGCGTGCGCGAAGGCTTTCTCTATTCACTGCTCGATGAGGCCGAGCAGAAGGCCGATCCGCTGATCTCCGCCTCGGAGGAACTCGCCCGGCTGCGCTCGCGCTCGGTCACCCATGCGCATGAGCTGGTCGAATGGACAGGCAAGGCCTTTGCCGCCTTCGGGCTGGATGAAACGGAGAACGAGACGCGCTACCGGCAGGCGGCTTGCCTGCTTGCCGACATCGGCTGGCGCGCGCATCCCGAATATCGCGGCAGGCAGTCGCTCAACATCATCGCCCACGCTTCCTTCATCGGCGTCGACCATCCCGGCCGCGCCTTCCTGGCGCTGACCAATGCCTATCGCCACGACGGTATCTTCAACGAATCCATCGCGCCGGAAATCAAGGCGCTGGCGAGCCCGCGTTACCTCGAGCGCGCCCGCGTGCTGGCCGCAACGATGCGCGTCGTCTACCTGCTGACCGCGGCGATGCCTGGCGTCATGCCCAGGCTGAAATGGGAAAGCCGCCCCAATGGAGCGCTGGCGCTGGTGCTGCCGGCGCCGCTCGCCGATCTCTACGGCGAGCGGCCGGCCGGCCGGCTGGCGCAACTGGCGAGGGTCACCAACCGCCGGCTGGTGCTGGCGGTCGAGGGCGGGCCTAGCGTTTCGGTGAAATAGGCCGTGTCGGTCAAGTAGCCGTTCCGGTCAGGTGACGTCGGCGCCGACTCCGAACGCTCGACCGTCGAGCGAATATGCCCCGGCGCCAGCCACTGCCAGCGCCAGAAAACCGCCAGCGATGGCGATGTCCTTCATCAGCATCTGTGAATGCATGAAAGTGAGCGTCGGATCGCCGCCGCCCTGGCCGTAATGGCCGATAAAGCCGGCGGCAACGCAAAAGGCGGCGAGCAGCAGCGCCACGATCGGCGTCTTGAAACCGACGAGGATAGCGAGCCCGGCGATCAGCTCGAGCAGGCCGGTGCCCCAGGCAGCCAATGTCGGCAGCGGAAGGCCGAGTCCGGCAAAATAGCCTGAGGTGCCGGCGATGTCGGCAAGCGCGTGGAAACCGGACGGAACGAACAGCGCGGCGAGCAGCAGCCGGGAAATGAGAAGCAGCACATTACGGGGCATGGTCACCTCCGTTGTCGGCGGCCGGTCGGCCTGTTCCGATACCAGTCTAGCAGAAATCGCTGGTTCGGGACGTATGCCCAGACAACGAAAAAGGGGCGCGAAAAATTCCGCGCCCCTTTTTCCATAGATAATCTCTGGCCTGCTTCAGCCGCGCTTGGCATCGATCGAGAGCGCGCCGGCGCCCGAGGAAGCCAGTACGAGGAAGCCGCCGGCAATCGCCAGGTTCTTCATGAAGCTGATCATCTGCATCTGATCGGCCCAGCCGGTATGGGCAACCAGGCCCGTGGCGATGGTGAAGATCGCCAGCACCCAGGCAGTGATGCGCGTCTGGAAGCCGACGAGGATGGCAAGGCCGCCAAGCAGCTCGATCAGGCCAACGACAATCGCGGTTACGGTGGGCAGCGGTAGGCCGAGGCTGCCGAAATAGCCAGCGGTGCCGGCAATGGCGGTGAGCTTGCCGAAACCGGAAAGCAGGAAAATGACGGCGAGCAGGATGCGGCCGAGCAGGATCGTGGTTGAAGCGCTTGAAGCGGTGCCGGTACCGGCGACGGAAGTGTTGGTGGACATGGCGACTCTCCGAATGGGGTTGATGCCCGTTCAGATAGATGAGGGCGACTGTTCACCAAAGATGCATATGCGGTGACAGATCGTTCACCGCAGTAAAGCTATCGTGATTGGCCCGCTTGTGATTAGCCGTGTCTTCCAGCCCGTCCTTCTTACCCCGGATGCGTCATGTCTTCCGGCCGCACCAGCCGGTCGTAGTCCGCTTCGCTGACCAGCCCGGTGGCCAAAGCCTCCTCGCGCAGCGTAGTCCCGTTCTTGTGCGCGGTCTTGGCGATCTTGGCGGCATTGTCGTAGCCGATGGTCGGCGCCAGCGCCGTCACCAGCATCAGCGAGCGGTCGAGCGCCGCCTTGATGTTGTCTTCCCGTGCCTCGATGCCGACGACGCAATTGTCGGTGAACGAGATCGAGGCGTCGGCCAGAAGCTGCACCGATTGCAGGAAGTTATAGGCCATCAGCGGATTGTAGACGTTGAGCTCGAAATGGCCCTGGCTGCCGGCGAAGGTCACCGCGGCATTGTTGCCGAACACCTGGATGCAGACCTGCGTCAACGCCTCGCACTGGGTCGGGTTGACCTTGCCAGGCATGATCGAAGAGCCGGGCTCGTTTTCCGGCAGCGACAGTTCGCCGAGGCCGGAGCGCGGGCCGGAGCCGAGCAGACGGATGTCGTTGGCGATCTTGAACAGGGCGCCGGCGCAGGCGTTGATGGCGCCATGCGAGAACACCATGGAATCATGTGCCGCCAGCGCCTCGAACTTGTTCGGCGCGGTGACGAAGGCGATGCCGGTGATGGCGGCGATGCGATCCGCCACTCTCTCGGCAAAGCCAACCGGCGCGTTGAGGCCGGTGCCGACGGCTGTGCCGCCTTGCGCCAGTTCCTGCAGGCCGGGCAGTGTCAACTCGATGCGCTTGATCGACGAGGCGACTTGCGCAGCATAGCCCGAGAATTCCTGGCCAAGGGTGAGGGGAGTGGCATCCTGGGTATGGGTGCGGCCGATCTTGATGATGTGGGCGAAGGCCTTGGTCTTGGCTTCAAGCGCCTTGTGCAGATGCTTCAGCGCCGGCAGGAGATCGTGCACGATGCGCTCGGCGCAGGCGATATGCATGGCCGTCGGATAGGTGTCGTTCGACGACTGGCTCATATTGACGTGGTCGTTGGGATGCACCGGCTTTTTCGATCCCATGACGCCGCCAAGCATCTCGATCGCCCGATTGGAGATAACCTCATTGGCGTTCATGTTGGACTGCGTGCCCGAGCCGGTCTGCCAGACGACCAGCGGGAAATGGTCGTTGAGCTTGCCGTCGATGACCTCCTGCGAGGCTTCGATGATGACCTTGCCGATCGCCGGATCGAGCCGCTTCAGCTCCATATTGGCTTCGGCCGCCGCGCGCTTGACGATGCCGAGCGCACGCACGATCGAGACCGGCTGCTTCTCCCAGCCGATCTTGAAATTGCCAAGGGAACGCTGCGCCTGCGCGCCCCAGTAGCGGTCCGCCGGGACCTCGATGGGACCGAATGTATCGGTTTCGGTTCTGGTCTTTGGCGCGCTCACGTGTCTCTCCGGTCTGTCGAATTCGGCAACGGCGTATCGCGTTGCACAAAAGGCTTCAAGCGGAGATTGCGGACTGTAGGAATGCGAATCGGTTGAAGGCGCTGCTTATCTCCCCCCTTGAGGGAGAGATGTCGCCGAAGGCGACAGAGGGGGGGCGGTGCGACTTAGCGCGACTCTCCTTATCGACAGAGGATGCTGGTGCTCGACGCGCGGCGACCCCCTCTGGCCTGCCGGCCATCTCCCCCTAAAGGGGGGAGATGAGCAGCCCCAGTCGCGCCTCGTGACGGCTGGAGCGCCGCATGCCGGCAGCCAAGGTCAAGCCGTCGGCCTATCTCAGCGTATGAACTTCAACCGAGCAGCGATTGCGCGGTCGGCGACAGCCGCAAAGTCTCGATCGGGCTTGCCAGATCTGCTTGTAGCGCCTGCCATTCGGGCGAGGCCGCAAGGGCCGCTTCATGGCGGGCATGCGCTTCAGGGCTGTCGAAACCAGTGACGGCGAGGAAGACGTTTTCGCCAGCCCGCACCGGCAGGCGCGGAAAACTGTTCTCGGCATGCTCGCTGACGAAGACGCCGAGCAGTTTTGCACCGAGCGCATCAAGCACCGGAACGGCTTCGGCCGCGAAGTCTTTGGCAAAACCGGTCTCAGTCCCAGGTCGTAAATGATGAATCCGGATGACAACAATGTCCGCCAAGCGGCTGTCACCGCTTGTCTTTTCGTTGCCGGGAAGGCCCGCTCGTCGTGAACCCGACAGGTCGAACCCGGCACTGGGCCATGCCGGTTTGAGCAGAAGCACGTCGTCGGACGAGATCATCGTCGCATTGGCGGCGTCGCGCCAGGCTGCCCATGCCGGTCCTCCATAAAAGCCGGTCAGCGCGTCCTTCCGCGCGGCCATGCCGTCGAAGCCGCGCAGCCAGACGAACATGTCAGGCCGGTCGAGATCGCGGAACTGGCCGATGATGGTCATCCCGGCCGCTTCCTGGCCTTCGATCAGCCTGCCGTCGAAGATGCCGATCAGCGTCTCGCGCTGGCCGGGCTTCAGCACATATTGCCTGAGTTCGACGACAGGCGAGGCGTTGAGGCCGGATTTCGGCGGCGCATTCAGGGGCAGGTTCATCGCTCGACTCCAAAACAGGACGATCGTCCTGTTTTAAAACAGACCGGTTGTCCTGTTTTGTCAATCTGCTATCTCTAGGAAATGTCAGCAGTGAACGACTCTCTCACAACAACGCGGTCCCGGAAGCGCACCAACGATCCCGAAGGCATGCGCAAACGCGTGCTCGACGTGGCGGAAGAATCCTTCCAGGCGCGCGGCTATCACGCCTCCAGCATCGGCGACCTGATGGCGGCGGCGGGCATCACCGGTGGCGCGCTGCATCACCATTTCCCGACCAAGAAGGCGCTTGCGCTGGCGGTGATCGAGGAGCGGGTGGCGTCCGCTGTCGAGGAAACCTGGATCGCGCCAGTGCAGACGGCGGGCTCGGCCCGCGAGGGCGTGCGCATGGTGTTCGAGGCTGTGGCGGCGGAGCTTGAGAGCCAGGGTTTCGTGCGCGGCTGCCCGCTCAACAATCTGGCGCATGAATTGTCGCTGGCCGATCCGGAATTCCGCATGGCCCTTGCCGGCATCTTTTCGGCATGGCGCCAGGCGATCGCCGACAAGGCCAGGGCCGACCGGCAAGCAGGTGGGGACGGGGGCATCGATCCCGAGCACTTCGCGGCGCTGGCTGTCGCTGTCTATTCCGGCGCCATGTCGATGGCCAAGACGGCGCAGGACGCCGGCGTGCTGCGCGATTGCTTGAACGCGCTGGAGCAGGGAGCTTCGCCGGCTTCGTCATCGTCAGGAGGCGCGGTTACGAAGCGACGTCGCCGGGTGCTGCTGCGACCCAAAACCCTTTGATGCCGGCGGGACAGCTGTCCTTCCAGCGTCTCCAGTATTCAGGCCGCCGCCTACTTCGCCAACGGCTTGATCACCTCATAGCCAACCACGCTTTCAGAATTCGTGCCCTCGTCATAGCGTTTGGCGAGAACCGCCTGCAGGTCGGGCGCGTAGAGCGCGGTGAATTCATCCAGCGTTTCGCCGGCCTGGTTCTTGATCGTCTCCTTGACGGCCAGCACATTGTATTTGCAGGTGCCCAGGCTGAACGTTTCCTTGCCTTTGACGACGAGTTCCAACGTCTCCGTGCCTTTCGGTTGCTTGTTTGGCGCCAGGCGAACGAAAATCGTCTTGCTTTTCGCTCCTGCCTTGAGCGGAAACAGCTTTCTGAGATCGGAAAACGGGATCATCGCAAGCTGACCCGTATTGCTGTCGCGAAACACCTCGATCAGACCGCCGAACAGAAACTGCGTCTGCGGCGAGGCGGATTCATATGTGTTGGCGACATGCATCATTCCGCCCGCCGCGGGTCGAAACTCACTGCTTATGCCGGGCTTCGAAAGGATGAAACCGGCCTTGGCGGCCTTGGCGCCGATGCACTCGGCGCCATGCGCGGCGCTCGTTGTGGCCAGGATGACAAATGCAATGCCGATGGCGGCAACTCTCATGAGGGCCTCCTCTTTCCTTCACAACTTGGGCGTTAGTCGCAAAGGAATGCCAGACTGACGCTACGCTGTCGATGGCCGATGGAGATCCGTGGGACACTGGACGGCCGGGCCCCGGTCATGCGAATTTCAGTGCATGAAGAATTGCCGCTCGTCGAAATTTGTTTCCCGCCGCAACTTCCTTGCGCAAGCGGCGGGGTTTGCTGCGGCAGGCGCCTTTGCGCGCCCGGCGCTCAGTCAGACCGGGCAGCGCATTCAGCCCATCGACGCCACCTTTCTGTTCATCGCCGATGTCCATGCCTGCCGCATGGCCAGCGGCTTGAGCCCGAATTGCCAGCAGGAAGGCAAGACCGACGCTGCCTTGCTGCGCAGTGTCGCGGCTCTGAACGGCATCGGCGACAAGCAATGGCCTGCCGAAATCGGCGGCGTTGCCACCGGCTTGCGTTCGGCCGGCAGCCGTATCGCCACGCCGCTCGGCCTCGTCGTCGGCGGCGACATGACCGACGATGGCGGCGGCCAGATCACCGAGCCCAGCGAGGGCACGCAGCTTCTCCAGTTCAGCCAGCGCTATCAGCAAGGTGTCGGCCCCGATCGCGTGCACATGCCGGTCTATGTCGGGCTCGGCAACCATGATCTCGACCAGAACGGCCCGCCGCCTCATGTCGACTGGTACCGGCGCGAATTGCGCGACTATGTCGAGGTCAACCACCGCCCGGGCGTGTTCTTCAAGCCGCCGGTGCCGGCGACCGAGTACGATGTCGATACCGACTGTTATTCCTGGGACTGGGGTGGCCTGCATCTCATCCAGACGCACCGCTTCGCCGGCGACACCGGCCATGGCGCGGTCTCCAGCCTGCCATGGCTGAGGCAGGATCTGGCGACCTATGCCGGTGACGGCCGCCCCGTCATCCTGTTCCAGCACTATGGCTGGGACACTTTTTCCATCGAGCGGTGGGATCCGGCCAAACGGACCTTTGACGATGACGGCGCCGGCGCGCCGCATTGGTGGAGCGAGGCGGACCGGCAGGCGCTGCTGACAACGCTGAAGGGCTACAATGTCATCGCCATCTTCCACGGCCACCAGCATGAGGTGCCGATGATCTACCGCAGCGACGGGGTCGATCTGTTCAAGCCGAAAGCCGCCTATATGGGTGGCTTCGCGCTGGCGCGGGTGACCAGTGACAGCATGGATGTGGTGCTGGGCGAGGCAACCGGCGACCACGGCGAAGTCGCTTTCACCAATGCTTTCTCCAAGGAGTTCTAGAAACAAAAAAGGCAGCCGAAGCCACCTTCCTCGTCGCCTTGGTAGCGCAATGCCCGATCAAAGCGCCTTCTTCACCTTGTCCTTCACGTCGCCATAGGCCTTCTGCACCTTGCCGGCGATTTTGTCGGCTGCACCCTCGGCCTCGGTCTGCCGGTTGCCCGTGGCCTTGCCGGCGGCTTGCTTGACCGAGCCTTTGACCTGCTTGGCAACGCCCGCCACCTGATCCTTGTTCACCATTGTGCGCATCTCCTGTGATTGTTTCGTCCGCGGGAGGCAGAACGGGCCGGTGCGACTTCGGTTCCATGGAACCTGAATTCGGTTCCCTGTAATCTCTTGAGCGACTGGTTGCGCCGGGCGCGGCAATGCGGCTAGGTTCTGCCCGGCAGCGTGTGAGGGACAGGCCGGGGGAGTTCGATGCGTTTTCACCTTGTCTGTGCCGTTGTGGCCTCGGTGCTTCTGGCTGGCTGCGTCGCCGACGATGTCGGGCCGATCAACGTCTTCACTCCCCAGGCCGGCCAGCCGTCGCCGGCCTACATTCCCGATCCGGGCGACGACGGCTCGACCGTGGTCGGCCTCGCCTTCTCTGGCGGTGGTACAAGGGCCGCAGCCTTTTCCTACGGCGTCTTGCGGGCGCTGGACGACATCGTCATCGACGAGCGGCCGCGCAGGCGCACCCTGGTCGATGATGTCAGGATGATCTCCGGCGCGTCCGGCGGCGCGGTAGCCGCTGCCTATTTCGGCTACAAGGGCAAGGTCGGTTACCGGGATTTTCGCGAGCGGTTCCTGATCCAGGACGCGGAAGCCGACCTCCGGAAAAGGATTTCGCCGGTCAATCTCGTGCGCGCCTACTATGGCGGCGTCAACGACCGCAGCGGCTTCGCCAAATGGCTGAACGACCATCTCTTCGACGGCGCGACATTCGACGCTTTCCGCCGGCCCGCCGGCCCTATCGTGTGGATCAATGCTTCCGACATCTACAACCGCACGCCGTTCCTGTTCACCTACGACACCTTCGCGGCTCTGTGCAGCGACCTCGACACGGTGCGGCTTGCCGATGCGGTGGCGGCCTCGGCCGCGGTGCCGATCGTCTTCGCGCCGATCGTCGTCGCCGCCACCAGCCCGGATTGCGGTTATCACAGGCCGCAATGGCTGAGCCGGGCGCTTGCCGACCACAACGCCCCGCTGAGGTTGAAGGCTTACGCCGCCGCGCTCGATGCCTACCAGAATGCCGGCCCGCACGACTATGTGAAGCTACTGGACGGTGGCCTGACCGACAATATCGGCGTCACTGGTTTCGCGCTCGAACGCTACGCCGCCGGCACGCCTTACGGACCGCTCTCGCCATCGGCCGCCGTTCGGCTGACGACGCTGATCTTCATCGTCGCCGATGCCGGCAGCGGCAGCGACCGGAGTTGGGCAAAGTCGCTGCACGGGCCAAAGGCCAGCGAACTGCTCGACGTTACGACCAGCACCACGCTCGCCGCCTCGGTGCGCGACGAATTCGATGCGCTGACGCTGGCCGTCTCGCAATGGAAGGGCGAACTCGTGCGCTACCGCTGCGGCTTGCCTGCCTCGACCGTGTCCGCCTATCGCGGTTCGGCCGCCGGCTGGAATTGTCGCGATGTCCGGCTCGTGGTCCAGCATCTGTCCTTTGCCGATATGGATCAGGCAATGCAGGTCAAGCTGAACGCCATTCCAACCAGGCTGAGACTGCCGGTGGAGCAGGTCGACCTCGCCATCGAGGCTGGCCGCAAGGCACTGCTGGTCAATGCGGATATCGCCAAGGCGGTCGCCGCCATCCGTGCCCGCGCCGGTGTCGCACCGGGAGCACAAATCGCTGCGGCACAGGAAAATTGAGCCCACCACGCTCAACAAGGAGAGAACCATCTTGGCTGAATTCACGCTCTTCATCGGCAACAAATGCTTTTCGTCCTGGTCGCTTAGGCCATGGGTGGCGATGAAGCATCTGAAGATCCCGTTCGAGGAGAGTTTCGTGCGCCTGCGCACGCCTGAAACTGCTGCCAACCTTGCCAAGGTGTCACCGACGGGGCTGGTGCCGGTGCTGAATCATAATGGCAGAATCGTCTGGGAAACCCTTGCCATCCTTGAATACCTTGCCGACCTCTATCCCGAGAAGAAGCTTTGGCCGGCCGATATCGAGGCGCGCGCATTGGCGCGCTCAGTGGCGACAGAGATGCATTCCGGCTTTCGCGAGGTTCGCTATGGCTGGCCGATGAATCTGCGTCGGCCGAAAGCCTACAAGGCGCTCGACGCCGATGGTGAGGCGCAGCGGGCGCGCATTGAGAGCCTGTGGCGGCAATGCCGGGAGGGATACGGCAAGGGCGGGCCGTTCCTGTTCGGTCATTTCACTGCGGCCGATGCCATGTATGCGCCCATCGTCACCCGCTTCGACACCTATGGCGGCGAATTGGCGCCCGATATCAGGGCCTATGTCGACGTCGTGCTCTCAACCCCGGCAATGCGGCACTGGTATGCCGAGGCCGCCAAGGAGACCTGGCCGGAACCGGGACCGCACGAACAGGACTGATGACAGGACTCCCAGAATGCCGTTCGCGACCTATCTGAAGGGGCGGGCCGGGCACTTGGAGATTTCTCATGACATCTGCTAATTCCCCACTTGCCGGCAAGGTCGCCCTCGTCACCGGCGCATCGTCGGGCATCGGCGAGGCAACGGCCGCCACACTCGCCGCCGCCGGAGCAAAGGTGGCGGTTGCCGCCCGCCGGGCCGATCGCCTCGAAGCGCTGGCCGCACGCATCCAAAAGGCTGGCGGCACGGCCCTTCGCATCGAGGCCGACGTCACCAGCGCCGGCGACGTCACAGCGATGGTCGATAAGGTCGTTTCCGATTGGGGCCAACTCGACATCCTCGTCAACAATGCCGGTATCATGCTTCTGTCGCCGGCAGCCGAGGCAGTGCTCGACGACTGGCGCCGCATGGTCGAACTCAACCTGCTGGCGCTGATGGGCGTCACCAAGGCGGCACTTCCGCATCTCAAGGCCGCCAAGGGCCACATCGTCAATGTCTCGTCGGTCGCCGGCCGCGTCGCCAATCCCGGCGCCAGCGGCTATGCCGCGACCAAGTTCGGCGTCGTCGGCTTTTCCGAATCGCTGCGCCGCGAGGTCTATGCCGACAAGGTGCGCGTGACCGTCATCGAACCCGGCCTGGTGCGCACCGAGCTTGGCGAGCATATCACCAATGCGGCGTTCAAAGCCGATCTGGGCAAGCGGCTTGCCACGATCGAGGCGCTGACCGCCGAGGATATAGCGGCCGCCATTCTCTACGCGGTGAGCCAACATCCGCGCGTCAACGTCAACGAGATCGTCATCCGCCCGACCGACCAGGAGCGCTGATTTCATGTGAGGTGGGGGAGCCTGCGCAAAGAAAAACGCCCCTCGCGCCTTTTATCGCGCGGGAGGCGTCTTTTGCCGTTAGCATTTCCTTCGATTGCTCTCATGAATTGCTGACGACACAGATAAAATGCGCGTTTGCGATAATGGTTCCCGGGATTTTGCGATTTTTTTTCGAGTGCGCGGCAGCCCGCTTTATGTGCCCCGTTCAGCGCGGCCATGCAAAAATTGACATCGCTGGAAAATAAGCGTATAAGAAATATGTCGATGTTTGTTTGAACGACTTTTGTTATCCGCGCGTCAAGCGCGCCTTTGACGAACTTCTCCCATCAAAAATCGAGACAAACGCTGTTGTGCATTCGCGCGACGGCGAACGAATATTTGCCAGGGAAAGGGTTCTTCATGACCACCGGCACAGTTAAATGGTTCAACGCCACCAAGGGTTTTGGTTTTATTCAGCCTGACGATGGCTCGGCAGACGTTTTCGTCCATATCTCGGCCGTCGAGCGCGCCGGGATGCGCGATATCGTCGAAGGCCAGAAGCTCGGCTACGAGATGGTCCGCGACAACAAGTCGGGCAAGATGTCCGCCGACCAGTTGAAGGCGGCCTAAAAAGAATTCAGCCTTCCCGGTGACCACGGATGTACTGGCACCGGCGAATGGCGAATTCTGGCGCATGGTCGCGGAGACGTTAAGTCTCCCAGAACAGATCATGTGCCTAAGAAGAGTGTCCTTGCGTGTCCTTCGGGATGCGCGGCCCTCTTAGGGGAGGTCAGGCGGTGCCTGGCCTTTTTCATTGTACGCTGTGACTGGCGAAAGGGCGCTGCGCGACCGCTCGGACGTGCTAAGAACGTTCAGTAATTTGAATCCTCGCCATTCGTCGGCATCACGCTCCGGACAGGAGAAAGACTTTGACCGCCACTTCGAACAAATCCCGCGATCAGGCCGAATCCATTTTCAGCAAGACTCGCACTCAGTCCATGTCGCTCAACCGCATCGTTTCCGAGCAGGATGCCGTCAGCCAGGCCCGCGAAGCCAAGACCGCGCGGCTGCGCGAACTGCGCCTGGAAAAGGAAGCCGAAGACATGGCTGCTGCCGCGGCCCTTGCCGCTCTGCCGAAACGCGCGGGCAAACGCTGATGGCCACCAAGCGCGTGCCGCAAACCCCGATCGCCGCCGATGCGACCATCGCCGATATGGTCGAGGTCCTGGACAAGCCGGTCGAATATGTCCGGCGCGTACTGGAAAAGCTGGAGCGCTGCAAGCGCGCCCATGGCGATGCCCAGGTGCGGGTCGGCGTGCGCGGCCGCGCCGAAGCCCCGAACTATCTGATCGAATATGCGCGGGAAAATACCAAGACCCGTGAGCTTGAGACCCATCAGGACGCCGCCTATAGCGGCAGCACGCATCGCGAGCTGGCGCCGCATCATATCGCGGAGGCCAGGAATTGGTCGCCGGAGGAAATGAACATCACGGCGGTCTCGGCGCTGATCGGCCGCCTGCGCAATCCGCGCGCGCCGGCATCGCGTTTTTCCGACGAGGATTGATATGGCCATCAAGTTTTCCGCCAAGGACCAGCCGGCAGCACCGGCTGCCGCCGCAAAGCCGGCCAAGCCGGCTGCCGCGCCGAAAGCAGGCGAAGCCACCGGGGCTGCGGTCGATCTGTTCGAAACGCCGGCCGAAGCGCCGTCACGCAAAACCAAGAAGAAGAAATAACAGCCTTGCCGCGGCACGCCGATCCTGTCCGGCCAGGGCAGCTTGCCGCGACGATCGCCACGGACTTGTCTTCTCCGCAGGAGGCTGCCACCACCGCTCTCTTCGACTGCCAGAGCTGCGGTGCCTGCTGCTCCTATTCGGCTGAATGGCCGCGCTTTTCCACCGAGGATGACGCGCAGCTCGACCGGATTCCGCAAAAATATGTGTCCTCGAACGAAGCTGGCATGCGCTGCGACGGCGTGCGCTGTTCAGCCCTTTCCGGTGAGGTTGGCAAGCACACTGCTTGCGGCATCTACGAACTTCGCCCGGATGTCTGCCGCGCCTGCATGCCAGGCGGCGACGATTGCCTGATGGCGCGCCGCGCCCATGGATTGCCGATCGTCTGACGCTGTTCCGACAGGCTTGTGCGCACCGGCCTGGCTGGATACCTTGCCGTTGGGGCAACGCCGGGAGAAGCATCCGTGAGCATCGAATTTCTGTTGACGTCGCTGATTGTCGTGGCTTCGCCCGGCACCGGCGTTCTCTACACGCTGAGCGCCGGCCTTTCGCGTGGCGCCAGGGCCAGTATCATTGCCGCTTTCGGCTGCACGCTCGGCATCATCCCGCATATGGCGGCCGCCATCACCGGACTGGCTGCACTGCTGCACACCAGCGCACTCGCTTTCGAGACGCTGAAATATCTGGGCGTCGCCTACCTGCTCTACATGGCGTGGAACACGCTGAAGGAGAGCGGCGGCTTGAACGTCGGGCAGGATGTCGCGCCGCGCTCGGCCGGCAAGGTGATCACCTCGGGCATCCTGATCAACATCCTCAACCCGAAACTGTCGATCTTCTTCTTCGCCTTCCTGCCGCAATTCGTCAGCACCACCGAGCCGCATGCGCTGTCGAAGATGCTGGAGCTTTCCAGCGTCTTCATGCTTTTGACCTTTGTCGTCTTTGTCGGCTACGGCATTTTCGCCGCCTCTATCCGCAGCCATGTCGTGTCGCGGCCGATGGTGCTGACCTGGATGCGCCGCACCTTCGCCGGCGCCTTCGTCGCGCTTGGCGCCAAGCTGGCATTGGCTGACAGATAAGCCAAGCTGCCGGGTGGGCGGCTTGATCATCGCATTTGCTGGGGAATTTCGAGGGCGTGACGGCTGTCGCACCCCTCTTGCTTTAATAAATGGGGCCGAACCAATTAAGATCAAGAATTGGCATTCGGCTTTTTATGCTTAGATTGCGGAGCCCTGACTGAAAGAGGGCTCAAAATCATGCAGCAATTCGAAACACGCGCTCGCGACGCCGGGCGCTTGGAGAGCAGCAGTGCCGATCGCACGGCGATCTCCCATCAGGTGCTGATTGTCGGAGGCGGTCCGACAGGGTTGATGCTGGCGGGCGAGCTCGCCCTGTCGGGCATCGATGCCGCCATCGTCGAGCGTCGCGCCAACCAGGATCTTGCCGGTTCCCGCGCCGGAGGCCTGCACGCCCGCACGATTGAGGTTTTCGATCAGCGCGGCATTGCCGACCGGTTTTTGTCACAGGGGCAAATTGCCCAGGTGGCCCGGTTCGCAGACGTCACCATGGATATCAGCGACTTTCCCACCCGGCACAATTACGGGCTCGCTTTGTGGCAGAGGCAAATCGAGCAGATACTGGCCGAATGGGTCGCTGAACTCGGCGTCACGATCCATCGCGGCCTCGAGGTGCTGGGCTTCGTGGAGGGAGGTGCGGGCATCGACATTGAACTGTCCAACGGCGCGTTTCTGCATGCGCATTATCTCGTCGGCTGCGATGGCGGACGGAGCCTCGTGCGCAAGGCGGCCGGTATTGATTTTCCCGGTTGGGACCCGACGACCAGCAACTTGATCGCCGAGGCAGAGATTTCAAGCGAACCGGAATGGGGCATCCGCCGCGACGCCATCGGCATTCATGGCCTCAGCAGAATGGACGGTGCGATGGTGCGCATAGTGGTGACAGAGCGGCAAACAGGTGCCTCGGGCGAACCCACGCTCGCCGATCTCAGCCGGGCGTTGATCGATGTTTACGGCACGGACTATGGTGTCCACAATCCGAGATCGCTCGGTCGCTTTACCGACATGACCCGGCAAGCGGCGTCCTACCGCAAGGGACGGGTGCTGCTTGCTGGCGACGCCGCGCATATCCATCCGCCGGATGGCGGCCAAGGTCTCCAGACCGGCGTGCAGGACGCGGTAAACCTGGGCTGGAAGCTGGCCCAGGTGGTGAGGGGGATTTCTCCCGAGAGCCTGCTCGACACGTACCATGCCGAGCGCCATCCTGTTGCCGCGCGGGTTTTGCGCACCACGATGGCATCGGTTGCGCTGCGCCGCGGAGACGAGCGCACCAACGCGCTGCGCGACACGATGACGGAATTTCTTGCCATGGAGGAGCCGCGCCGGCGCTTTGCCGGCATGATGTCCGGTCTCGACATCGCCTACGACTTCGGCGAGGGGCACCCATTGCTTGGCCGTCGCATGCCCGACCTCGATTTGACCACCGACGCCGGTCCGCAGCGGGTTTTTACGTTGCTGCACGAGGGCCGGCCGGTGCTGCTCAATCTTGGTGACCCCCTCGCTTTCGACCTCCGCCCGTGGGCCGACCGGGTCCGTCTTGTCGACGCCCGCTATGATGGAGAGTGGCAGCTTCCGGTGATCTGTGCGGTCAGCCCGCCCGGCGCCGTGCTGATCCGGCCCGATGGTTATGTCGCCTGGGTTGGCGGCCCGGCTCCGACGGGCCTTGGCGAGGCGCTGACGCGCTGGTTTGGGCCATCCACGGTGTAGGAAAAGATGGCAATCCGCCCGGAATCTGCGCTCTGCCGGGCGGGATTCCGGAAGGCCTACCCCTTCACATAGCCCATCGCCTCGACGATCCGCCCGCCGGCAACGCGCATCAAATTGACGCCGCGCAGCGACTTGCCGTCGGCCATGAAATAGCGCCAGCGGATCGTCGCCCGCTCGCCGGCAACGAAGGTTTCCTCCACCTCGAAACGCGTGCCCGGTTGGGTAGCGATCGCCGACCACAGCCCGATGCAGGCTTCGCGGCCCAGGTGGCGGGCGCCATCCGGCGCCGGCACGGTGTTCTCGATCACGCAATCCTCAGCCACCAGCTCGGCGAGCGCCGACGGGTCGTGGCGCTGGAACACCTCGTTGTAGCGCCGCATGATCTCGGCCGTCCGGCCGGACAGGCCGTTCGCGGCCGCGTCCATGATAAGCTCCTGTGTCATCGTCATTCTCCTGGTTTCATTGACCTTTGATGGCTTCGACGAGTGAGGCCTTGAGCGTGATCCGGGGCACGCCGGCAAGCGCGCGCGAGACGAGGCAGCCCGCCTTGGCGGACTGCGCCAGGCGCTGGAATTCGTCTTCCGCGAGATCCACGATTTCCGCCTCGGTTTCGAGCTCGATGCGCGTGATCGCCGGCCCCGCTTCGGCCGCGCCGAGATGCACCTTGGCGATGGTGCGGATGTTCTGGGCGACGTGGCCGTCGCGGCCGAGGATGGCGGTCAGCGCCATCGAGAAGCAGCCGGCATGCGCGGCGGCGATCAGCTCTTCCGGGTTGGTGCCGGGGCCATTCTCGAAACGCGACGGAAATGAATAGGCGCCTTCGAAGACGCCGCTGCCGAGGCGCAAGCGGCCCGAACCTTCCTTCAACGTGCCTTGCCATTCGGCCAAAGCTTCACGGACTGTCATCGGTCTTCCCCCTAATATGTAGACTGATCTACATATTATATAGACCGGTTGTCATATTCCTGGCAAGACCTATAATGCTGCTTCCTGACAGAGGCTGACATGGCGAAAGACACCCGGACCCGCATGCTCGAGGCGACTGGACTGCTGCTGAGGCAGCGGGGCTATCACGGCACCTCGCTCAACGACATATTGAGCGCCAGCGCAGCGCCCCGTGGCTCGCTCTACTTCCATTTTCCGGGCGGCAAGGACCAGCTGGTCATCGAGGTGACGCGCGACAGCATCGCCAGGGTGACGGAGGGGCTCACCGAGGCGCTCGCCGCCGAGCGCGATCCGGCCGTGGCCGTTCATCATATCTACCAGTCGGTGGCGCGCATGCTGGAGGACAGCCAGTTCTCGCTCGGCTGTCCGATCGCGCCTGTCGTGCTGGATTCGCCGATGCCGGAGCTGGCGGAACTGTGCCGCACGGCCTTCGAGCAATGGATCAGCCTGCTGCGGGAGGCCTTCGTCAGGGCAGGGGTGCCGGAACGCCGCGCGCACGCTCTGGCGCTGCTTGTCGAATCCTCGCTGGAAGGGCTGATGGTGATCGCGCGCGCCACCCGCGACCGTGCCCCGGTATTGGCGGTGGCCGACGAGGTTGCCGCCCTGATCGAAGGCGCGGTGCTTGCCGGCCAAGCGCGGCAACGCGCGGATGCGCCCGTGTAGGCCTGGCAGCTTCAGCCTTAAATGCAAAAAGGGCGACCTTTCGGCCGCCCTTTCTGTTCTGAAGGTTGCTAGAGGCTGGATTAGAAATCCATGCCACCCATGCCGCCCATGCCGCCGCCGCCCATGCCGCCAGGCATGCCGCCGCCAGCCGACTCCTTCTTCGGAGCCTCGG
>NZ_PZJX01000052.1 GCF_003034915.1 Mesorhizobium helmanticense
CGGAGGCTCCGAAGAAGGAGTCGGCTGGCGGCGGCGGCATGCCTGGCGGCATGGGCGGCGGCGGCATGGGCGGCATGGGCGGCATGGATTTCTAATCCAGGCCACCTGGCTTATTATGCATACGGAAGGGGCGGCAGCGACGCCGCCCCCTTTTTTTGGGACGGAGCCGGTCGGAAAAGGTTTGGGCTCGCGTGATATTGTAGTGCGCGCGCCTCCACGGCCACACTACATCGTCGCAGTGGAGCTTTCGGGTGGCGAACTGAACAAACATGGCTTTGTGCGCGACTATCAAGACTTAGCAGCGCTCAAGCCACTACATCGATGGCACGTTCGACCATGGCGGTCGGTTTCGATGTGCCTGATATGAGCGGCCGTGGAAGCCGCTCAAAGAATGATACCGCAGTGCTGTTGCCAACGTCGGCGATTTCGATGATCGACTCCGCCTATGCCAGCTGTTCACGAGCTCTATCCGCGCTTGCCTGTTATGGAGCGAAAGCCTTAGCGCGACTCGTGATTATTGCTATGGGCTAATCAGTCGGGAAGCTGCGCTTGCAATGACGGAGGGCCGGAACGATCTCGTCCGATCATCTGGCACAAGGTGTGCTTATTAGTACGTTGCGAAGCTAGTAACTTAACCATGAAGGGGGACGACGGTTTGACCGTGACACAGTCGCTGACGAGACGTCTCAAAAATCCCGAGCTATTTGACGATCTGGCCGGTGTGCCTGGTCGGAAGGCGGAGCAATCCACGAGGCGTTTTTCGGTGTTCAATCCCTCAACGGGCGAGCTGTTGGCTGAACTTCCAGATATGGATGTCCGGGACGTTTCCAAGGCAATCGATAAGGCTGAAGCTGCGCAGGAACATTGGGCGGCGCTCACCGCGCGCGAGCACTCCGACATCTTATGGGAATGGCACCAACTGATCCTCGACCACAGCGAGGATCTTGCAGCCATTTTGACGGCTGAAATGGGTAAGCCGCTTGCAGAGGCGAAGTCTGAAATCGCCCATGCCGCAGCCTACCTCCAATGGTATGCCGAGGAGGCCAATCGCATCTATGGCGAGACGATTTCGCCGCCTTCTAACGACAGGCGTATGCTGGTAATCAAACAGCCGATCGGTGTTGTCGGCGCCATTACTCCTTGGAATTTTCCCGCCTCGATGGTGGCTCGCAAGATTTCGCCTGCGCTTGCCGCCGGCTGCGCGATTGTTCTGAAACCCGCGGAGCAAACACCGCTTGTCGCGGGTGCTATGTTCACGCTTGCCCGGATGGCAGGTTTTCCCGATGGCGTTCTAAACTTGATCTACGCATCGGAAGGCGATGCGGTTGGGCGTGAACTTTGCTCGAACCCGAAGGTCCGCAAGATCAGCTTCACTGGGTCGACCGAGGTCGGGCGGCTGCTCATGAGGGAGTGTTCGGATCAGATCAAAAGAACCAGCTTCGAACTTGGTGGTAACGCTCCTTTCATTGTTTTTGATGATGCAGAGACGTCGACGCTGCCGTCGATGGTGCGCTACAGGCAAAGTTTCGGAATGCAGGCCAGACCTGCGTTTCAGCCAATCGGCTTTACGTACAGTCCAGCGTGTATAATGAATTCTGCGACAAATTCACCAAGCGCGTCAGTGCATTGCGCGTCGGTGACGGTTTCGAGCCAGAAGTTGCGATCGGTCCCCTGATCGATAAGTGCGCGCTTGCAAAGATTGAAGATCATATTCGCGATGCTGTGCGGCAGGGTGGGAAGATCCGTTGCGGTGGCAACCGTATCGGCGAATCGGGAACCTTCTTCGAGCCCACGGTGATCACCGACGTCGAAAGGACAATGCGGGTCGCTCAGGAAGAAACCTTCGGACCGCTGGCTCCCATAATCCGCTTCAACGATCCCGACCAGGTGGTGCGCGAGGCGAATGACACGATTTACGGTCTTGCAGCCTACTTCTACGCTTCCAATCTAAAGCGCGTGTGGCGCGTGGCTGAAGCCCTCGAATACGGAATGGTCGGCATCAATACGGGACGCATGTCATCCGAGGCCGCACCCTTTGGCGGAATGAAGCAATCAGGGATCGGTCGTGAGGGGTCGCGCCACGGCCTCGAGGATTATCTCGAAATGAAGTACCTGTGCATGGGTGGGCTATAATCCCACAGCATCTGCGTCCCATTGACTTCGCCCTGACAATCCGCCGCGGCCATCGATGGAATGGTGGCCTTCGATCAAGGCCCAGCGTAAAACCTTGATGCTGTCATCCTTGCCTTCGGCCGCATTCACCGATCCCTGATTGACACGTGCTTGCCATGTACCGCTTCAATCCGCCGGGAGTGGTTTTTCCTGTCTCGGCCGCGATACTGGACCAGATCAACGAGCACAGGGGCGTGCTCGCCACCTGTCGAGCCGTGCTTGCAATAAGGAATTCGCCGCGCTGACCAATGACGAGGCACGGCGGATCGAGGCGATCTACGGGCAAACCTTTGGTGGCGGTTGAAGGCGTGATCATCATAAGGATTGATCTTTAGTCCGACGGCACGGCGGTGCCCTTAATCCGCCCATTGTTTCCGGACCTTGGTTTGTCGCCGACACATGCGCGAGCGTCCCTCGGGTTCGACCGGCCGCCGATGACCGCCGCGAGCCGAATGCGCTTAACAAGATGGCAGATCGTCCGCTCGATTTGACGCATTCACTAGGGGAGTCCCGGCAAGGGGCTGAGATACTGCTGGCTTTCGCGGCGCAGTGACCCATTGAACCTGATTCAGTTCATACTGGCGTAGGGACGGTGCGAGCGTTGCGCGTCCCATGCCCGAAAACCTTGTAAGTAGGCAGGCCGAAGTGCCCGCCTCGCGGTGCGCAAAATCTCCGTCCATCCGACAGCCGGCGAGCCTTCGATCACAGTTCTACCGTCTGGTCGAATGGCGGCATCTTCTGAAGCCTTATTGCAGCCCTAGCTTCCTCTTCAGTTCCGCGTTCTCTGTGCGCAGGCGTTCCGCGAGCAGGCTCTTCAATCGCTTGTTTTCTTTCTCGAGGGCGACCAGGTCCTTCAGATCGTCACCATCGGATCTAGGCGCCGCGGCCTTCTTCCAGTGATAATAGGTCTGTTCCGATATACCCGCCTGCTTCACGGCGCTCTTGAGAGTGGTGCCGCCGCTGATCGACGTCTCGACCTGAGCGAGCATTTGGGCGCGCTCTTTTCCGGAGTAGACCTTCCGGGCGCTCCGCACGGCCGCTGCTGTTGCTGTTGCTTCCGCCGGGGACGCCGTATTGGCGCCATTCTTGCGACCAGGCTCAGTCTTGGCCTTCCGCGAAGGTGGGGTTTTCTTCT
Organism: Mesorhizobium helmanticense; assembly: GCF_003034915.1. Lineage (GTDB taxonomy): Bacteria > Pseudomonadota > Alphaproteobacteria > Rhizobiales > Rhizobiaceae > Mesorhizobium > Mesorhizobium helmanticense. The sequence continues at coordinate 3,308 of NZ_PZJX01000052.1, forward strand.
TCGTTTCAGGCGTCCTTCCTTTGGGAGCGTGTTCGGTTGCAGCTTCTACTGATTCAGCGTCTAGGGGATTTGCCATGAGATACTCCGCTCGGGGTTTGTGCGCGTGTTCAGCATCAAGGGCTATGACATTAGAGTCAATCAGCCGACGATTTGGCAGATCCATATCTTTGAGCTCCCTTGTTGTGTCGGCTATAGCCGCGGAGAGATCGACATCGCTCCAGATGGAATGGCCCCGTTTTTGATAATTGCGCTTTTGTTTGACCTCCACAGTGAACGGTCGGGTCTGCCGCCTCATAGTTTCTTCCTTGTTAGAACGAATTGCACAGGAGGTCGCGGCTGACGATGACTGAACAACTGGCGCTTCCTCTGTTGCGCCGAGCTATATGGATGAGATAGCCCGAGAGCAAGCGGCACTTGCGGTGTGCATTGACAAATGCTCGGGCCACGTCGCTGGCTGGCCGCAGCTTTGTTTTCATATCGATGCGTTTGCAGAGCTGGAACAGCGGCTCGCGCGTCGCAACGCCATCGAGCACGTTTTGAAGGGGTGGATTTGAAGGCATCCGGTTTCTGCTGGGCGCACGCCAGCGGCTCGCGGAATATTGTCCGCGATGGCTCACGTGGTTGCGAGCTTGTCAGCGAATCTAAAGCGGGGGTAGGGGGTACATGTAACGACACATCACGACACAGTCGGCTAGTCGAGCGTCTGATCGACGTGGCCGGCAAGGCGGGTCATGCTGTCGTGACGTAAGTGGGCGTCGCCGGGTCAGGTTTTCATTTAGCGTTTCAATTGAATTTCGGAAATGAAAGTCCCCTAGCTTTCCAGTTGGATAGGCCTCGCCGGAAGTCATGATCGTCTCGTCCCAGTGAAGGTCGCAATCATTCGTGATTGCGACCTTCACTAGCCAGCTCCGGCCAATCATTGCGGGAGGATATGCAATACAGGTCGAGGCGTTGTCGGCGTTTCGGCGGGTAAGACGGGATAGGCGACCTCCGGTACTTTTCCGGTCAGCGAATTAAGGAAGGCAACGAGCAGGTCGACTTCTTTTTCCGTCAATTCTTGGCCGAGCTGGGTGGTCCCCATAATGGCGACGGCCTGTTTCAGATCCCAAACCTTGCCCGAATGAAAGTATGGCGCGGTGAGTGCTACGTTGCGCAACGGCGCCACGCGGAAAACATAGGAATCGTCGGCTTCATGGGTCACGGCAAATCGGCCCTTGTCGTTTTCCGGCAGGACATCGGTGTTGGGCTTTTCAACGAGGCCGAATGGGGAATAGCCCTCCCCACCCACGTTGATACCGCCGTGGCAGGACGAGCAGCCTTTGTCCATGAAAAGCGTCAGGCCCTGTTTCTGTTCGGAAGTCATAGCGGCGTCATCGCCGTTGAGGAAGGCATCGAAGGGCGCCGGTGTGACCAGTGTCGCCTCAAAGGCTTCGATTGCCTTGGCGACGTTTTCGAAGGTGACGCGATCGGCTTCGCCCGGGAAAGCTGAATTGAACCACTCGACATATTGCGGCATCGACTTGAGCGTGGCGATGAGTTGACCTGGTGTGTTGGCCATTTCGTCAGCGGCTTGGATCGGTGCCTTGGCCTGAACCTTCAGGTCTTCAGCACGACCATCCCAGAACTGCGCTATGTTGAAGACAGCGTTCAGTACCGTCGGCGCGTTGCGCGGTCCCTTCTGCCAGCCATGGCCGATCGAGCTTTCATGATTGTCGTCGCCCCCCGTGGCCAAGTTGTGGCACGAATTGCACGACAAGACGCCTGACGCCGAGACGCGTGGATCGAAGAACATTGCCTTGCCCAGGGCTATCTTCTCCGGTGTGATCGGGTTGTTGGCGACTGTCGGCGTGATGGATGGTAGAGCCTTGAAGGTGGCCCGTGCTGTTTCTCTGAGGTATACGGGGATCGTTTGCGCAGCAAAAGCGATGGCCGGCAACGCGACAGCCACCGTAGTGAATAGGATTTTCACAAGTGATCTCCCTGCGTTTTGCACGGAAGCCATTGTTGATATGCGGTTCGTGAACGCCTTGCGCTAAAGGCGGCAATCCTCTTTGCATAAAATCGATTCTGACGCGGACCTGACATATTGTCTTCCTTCGTTGCATTGCGCGATGTCACCCACGATGAACGCCAGTCGGTATCTCCTGTCGCCTCTCGAGAAGCATCAAAAGTCGTGCCAACTGAGCAGAAGGAACCTCCGGGGGATTTTCTGGTCATCATTCAATAGGTTGAAGGAATTCGCAGCAAAGCGCAGCCCTATTCCGGTGTCGCGGATCTGACAGCCAACAGTCGGGCTGAAACAGAGAGATGTTGGTCCCTCAGCGTCTTGTCCGATGGGCACCCGGCCTCCAGCATGGGCGGGAGGGGACCACACGGTATTAAAGCTCAAGATGAACGCCGCCGGCAAGCATCGCTAGACAGTCCCCGCAGATACTTTGACGCTGGTCCGCGAGCTGGTGCGCCTAGTGCCCGACCGCCAGATCGCGGCTCCTCAATCGCGCCGAAAGCCGACGGCGCGTTAAAGCGGCCGCGCAATCATCGATGTGAGCGTGATGACGGCGCTGCGCACTGTGTCGTCGAATTGTGGCCACTGGAGCAATCCTCGTAAAGCGAGCCAAGGTTCTTGATCTAAACGGCGGCGGCCGCCATATTAGCGTAGCGCCTCTCACACGTTCGAGAGTGATCGCATTTTTGGATGCCGCCGGCTCGGGCTGTTTCGGCATGCTATTTCAACATCGGCCGCCGCTTGTTTCGAGTTATCGAATGGCCGTTCTCTGCATTTGGAGGCAAAATGACCGCAACGCCTTTCGCGCTGCCCGAGGCAGTGCTTACCGCAATCTCAAACGGAAAACCCGTAATCCAGGCATGTCGGGAACATCTTGGCTATTCGACCGAGGACGTTGCCGTGACCAGCGGTCTGACAGTCGAGGAGGTCGGGCTGATCGAATCTGGCCATTGTTTCGACAAGGGCTATCGCGATCGGATCGCTCGGGCGCTTGGCTTGGCTGAGAGTATCTTCGATGAAATCTGGGGTATCCCGAACGCTGCCTGACGTCGGCCTCTGAAGATTACCCGCCGCCTGCCAGGTCGGATCAAAATCCCAAGGGTATATCAATACCCTTACGGCGGCGGGGCGGTGGCAGAATTCTTATTTCTACGGAATCGATTCGCTCTGCGGAAGATCGGCCTCATGCTGGGCGACACGGATGTAACCTTGGCCCGCACGAGAGGCCAGATCTGTGGATAGAGAGAACCGGCTAGCCGGTTGATGGTACGAGGGCATGTGGACAAAATATCCCTACCCGATGGTGGCGCCGAACTACGGCACAACGATCAGCGCTTGCGAAGTCGAGCGCTTAGACGAAAGATTTCGGCGAAACCATCCGAGGCCATCAGGAAGGTTCGTCACGATGAAAGCGATCCCTTGCCCGTTCTGCACAAGCTGCGAGGTTAGGCCATATGAGACGGACGAGGCGCGCGTTGTGATGAAATGCGAGGACTGCGGTGCATCGGGGCCGGTCTGCATCGACGAAGTCAACGCCGTCGAAAGCTGGAATTACCGTCCATCTGCCCAGCCCGAATAGGATTGTCCACGTGGCATGGCGATAGCGATGCGCCTACGCCTAATGGCCCCGGTCCGTCACCGGCGCGCAGGAGCGTATTATCTTCGTCAGCCGGTGCCGCGTTTCTCTTCCGAGCCCCCGCCAGTCAGGCCCGGCGCATGCTGGCCTACCCCGTCAGAGTGCCAGGCCGCTCATCTCGCGCCTGCCGTACATGGCAACGAACCTTATCGCGCACCTGATCGAATGATATTGCCGATCACCTTCCGCAACTCGAGCGGCTGTAGCAGCGCATGCCGTTACATCGGATGCGCAAGTGTCGTCTGACAATCTCGCCGGAAAACTGCCGTCTCAACAATTCGGCCAGCCTGTCGTTGCGACATCGCTCACTAGCCATACTGATAAAACCTGTTCTGGTTTGCCTCGCCTTGCCTAGCCGCCGGTCGCCTGACAGCCCACATGCCGACGCAGGTTCGGTCTGCCAGCCACCGTAGGGCATGTGACGTGGGACTGTCAGGTTCGACCGTATACGTCCTCAAGCCGCACGATGTCATCTTCGCCGAGATACTCGCCGCTTTGGACCTCGATCATCACCAGTCCGATATTGCCGGGGTTTTCGAGCCGGTGTTTGTGGCCGCAAGGGATATAGGTGGATTGATTAGTGGTCAGGAGTAGCTCCTGGTCGCCGTTGAATATTTTTGCAGTGCCGCTGACCACGACCCAGTGCTCGGAGCGGTGATGGTGCATCTGCAGGCTCAAGCGTCCGCCCGGCTTCACCTCGATGCGCTTGATCTTGAAGCGCTCGCTTTCCTCCAGAACCGTGTAGGTGCCCCAGGGCCGGTGCACGGTACTGTGAAGCAAGTGCGCTTCATGTCCCGCAGCCTTGAGGCCCTCGAAGAGTTTCTTGACGTCCTGGACGCGATCGCGGGATGCAACAAGCAATGCATCGGGGGAATCCACGATCACCAGGTCGCTGATGCCGACAGTGCCGATGACGCGTTTGTCCGAGCTTATGTAACTGCCCACGGTGTCGACCACATGGACATCGCCGCGAATCCTGTTGCCGCTCCCGTCAGCGGCGATCAGTTCGGCCATTGCGTTCCAAGATCCAATGTCGTTCCACCCCATTTCGCAGGGAACGACAGCGAGATTGTGGGTTTTTTCCATCACCGCATGGTCGAGTGAAATACGCGGCGCCATGGCGAAGTGCTCAGATGAGAGTTCGACGCTGGCAACATGTTCGCCGTGGCTGACGCGAGCGTTATCATAGCTATCGAGAACGGCATCGATCACCTGCGGGCAATGCGCAGCCATTTCGTCGAGCAAGACCTGCGCCTTGAAGCAGAAGATGCCGGCGTTCCAGAAGAAACGTTTGGACGCGACATAAGATTTGGCAGTCTCGGCGTTCGGTTTCTCGACGAACCGGACAACTTTCTCACCGTCGGCCTCGATGTAGCCGAATGCGGTGTCTGGCCTATCCGGGGTTATGCCCAAGGTTGCAATACGCCCCTGCTGCGCCTGTTCGATTGCCCGGTTCATGGCGGTTTGAAATGCGGGCAGATCACCAATCATATGGTCGGCGGGAAAAACACACAGAACAGCATCGGGACCCTGTGTTGCCTTGGCATGGACGGTTGCCGCAGCGACGGCGGCGGCGGTATCCCGACCCTCAGGCTCAAGCAGAAAGGTGCGTGGCAAAACAACGGAATCCAGCTCGTCGAAAACGTCTTTCGTAAGGAAGAGGTGCCCCGTGGACGTCACGGTAACAAGCTCCACGACATGCTGCATCGAAGCGGCGCGCAACACGGTGTGCTGGATGAGCGAAAGTCCATCCGCCACCTTGAGGAAAGGTTTGGGGTGCGATTGCCTTGAGGCGGGCCAGAGCCGCGAACCAGCTCCACCGCTGATGATGACCGGAACCACTTTCATCAAAGGTCCTCTATCTCGTCTGTAAGCGCGAACGCATGTGCCCCTTGCAGCGTCGAGGCGACGATCGCCATGGCCCTGCTCTCGGTCGAAGCTTCCGAGTAGCAGCGCAGTTCCGGGGCATTGCCGGAAGGCCGCAGATGTATGATCTCACCTGAAAGCATCCGCGCCCTGAGGCCATCGGTTTCGTCAATTTCGGCGACGGTCCCGAACGAGGCAAGAAAGTGCTGCAGTGCGTTCCGGCTTGCGAGATGATCCATCAATCTGCGCGAACTTTCCGCGGGGAAGTTCTGAAGCCGGTCACTGGCGCACACAGGAAGATTCCAAAGCCCGCGCAGTCGCGAAAGCTTCTTTTTTGTCGACGCCATGGTACTGAGGACGGCCATAATCGGGAGGAATGAGTCCCGCGTCGGCAGTGCAGTCAATGTCTTCCCATTCACCACACAATCCGAGCCCAGCAGAACACCACCATTGGCCTCAAAGCCGACGATGACGCCGCCGGCGCCGTGTAATGCTTCCATTGCTTCAATGACAAATGGAGACCCGACTTTCGTCCTCTGGACCGCGAAACCAAAGGCCTTCGAAATTCCCGAATTGGAGGTCACTGGCGTCACGATCGTGTCTGCCTTCAGGAAAAGAGCCGTTGCAAGCCCAACCAGGTCGCCGCGAAGAAGATCGCCATTTTCATCAGCTATGAGTGGCCGATCAGCGTCCGCATCGGTCGACACGATGGCATCGAGACCGAATTCGCGGACCCACTTCTTCAATTTTGCGATTGTTGCTGCGTCCACGGCTTCGGTATCGACAGGTACGAAGGTCCCGGTTTTCCCGACGGCGACCACGCTGGCACCGAGCGATCGAAGAACCTGTACCAACAGTTCCGCCGCGACCGAACTGTGCTGATAGACACCAAGTCTCATGCCGGAAAGTGAGCCCGGCTCCAGCATGTCATGGGCGCGCTCTCGATAAGAGGCGATCGCTTCTTCACGGTGCATAGGCCACGTCGTTCCCAGACAAGCCGTTGGTAAGCAATACGCAATTGATCTTTCGGCTACAAAGCGCGTAATCGCGGCCTCATCCGCCTTGCTGATTTCACCATTCGGGCCATAGAATTTGATGCCATTGCGATCGGCTGGAATGTGCGACCCGGTGACCATAAGAGCCGCCGCGCCGTGTTTGCATGCATATAGTGCCAGGGCAGGCGTGGGTATGGTGCCGCAATCGATCGGCTGGAAACCATTTGCGGCCAACGCCGCCATGCAATTGTTCGCTATCGCCTGACTGCTGTCACGTAGGTCGCGGCCTATGAAGACCGAACTATTCGGCTGAACCCGGCTGGAAATCAAACGCCAAGCGAAAGCTTCGGTATAAAGTCCGCTGGCCTTGCCGACCAATTCCGAAGCCAAACCTCGAACGCCGCTTGACCCGAATTTCATGATTTCGCTTTGCTAGTGGACAGGCAGGGTGGGGTAATGTTGCAATGGGCTAGTACTTTCTACTGCAAGCGCCATCGTTCTCAGGCACCTGCTGTTCAGGTATGCGGTCTCTACAACACGGTGTGGCGTAAGGACCCCTCAGAGTTCCGCCGAACAGCAGGGCATCCACTGGCACAGGGGCATCCACAGTTCTCCTTCTAATGGAATCTTTTGGCGCGCTCATCTAATGATCAAGGAAGTGGAGTGATCGATCGGTGCCTGCCGGTATTTCGCTATGCAGCATCATGACAGGTCCGTAAACTTGGTTGTTTGGATGGAACGCATCCATGGCATGGATAGGGCTAGAAAGCCGTCTCGATCAGCGCAATGGAACCCTGTGATTCTTGGGTAATGGATTAAGGTCAGCCAGAGCGCTCGCCGACCATGGCGTCGCCTAGGGCGCTGGACCCAAGCAGGAACCGATGCTTGGATCAGTTGGGGCGACGATCAGCGCCGACAATGTCTTGCCTCGCGACGCCTTCAGAAAGTTGTTTCTGGAATTGCGTTCGATCAAGGCCCAGCGCAAAACCTTGATGCAGTCGTCGCCGCCGCAATCTTCGCCTTCGGCTTTGTCTACATCCATCCGTTCGAGGACGGAAACCGGCCGCATTCACCGCTACCTGATCCACCACGTCCTTGCCATGCACCGCTTCAATCGCCGGGAGTGGTGTTTCCCGTCTCGGCCGCGATCCTGGACCAGATCGACGAGTACAGGCGCGTGCTGGAGAGCAATTCGAAGCGCCTTCTGCCATTGGTCGAATGGGAACCGACGCCGCAATTCAACGTCCGGGTGCTGAATGACACACCGGGGATTTCTACCGATACTTCGATGCAACCCCGCACGCCGAATTTCTTTATGCCTGCGCTCGGCGGACGATCGAACGGTACCTTCCTGGCGAAACAGCTTTTCTGCAGCGCTACGATCAATTCCGGCAATAGGTGAATGCCTTTATCGACATGCCCGAGCGGCTGATCGATCTGCTCTTCCGTTTCCTTAACCAGAATGGTGGCCCCTATCGAGCCGCGCCCTCGGAAAGGAATTCCCAGCTCTGACCAATGACGAGGCGCGGCGGCTCGAGGCGATCTATGCGCAGACCAGAAAACGGCAAAGCACGAGGCAGAAGCCTTTCACTGGACTGCCGGTCGACCGTTGCGTTGTCGCCGAAAGTCGGGACGTCATGTGCTGGGGCAAACCGGACAAGCCGAAGGTGTGTCGGGAATGCTGCTGCGCCACGGCAGTGATTTCTGCATCGTCTATACGCCTATATACGCAGTGCCGGCGTCAGCACTCCAGCGGTCGAAGATACGCGACAAGTCGCGTGCAAAGTCATCTTGGGGACGCTGACAACAAGGTACGTGGGCTCAATCGCGTCCACCCCATTCACAAAACCGGCTCCGTGGAGTAGTGGGAACGCAGAGAAATCTCCGGTCGCAGCCTTACCCGGTCAAAACAAGGACTCAAACCATGAATGCCCTCGTCATCTGCTCCGGCGGATTGGACTCTGTTTCGCTCGCTCACAAAGTGGCGACCGAGCAGAAACTCATTGGCCTGCTTTCGTTCGATTACGGCCAGAGGCACAAAAAGGAACTCGGCTTTGCCGCCATCTGCGCCAAGCGGCTGGGTGTTCCGCACCAGATCGTCGATATCCGCGATGTCGGCCGGAACCTGAGCGGCTCGGCGCTGACTGATAATGTGGACGTGCCCGACGGGCACTATGCCGAAGACTCCATGAGGATCACGGTGGTGCCGAATAGGAACGCCATCATGCTGGCCATCGCCTTCGGGGTTGCCGCCGCGCAGAAGGCCGATGCGGTGGCCACTGCCGTCCACGGCGGAGATCATTTCATCTATCCCGATTGCCGGCCCGCTTTTATCGACGCCTTTCAGACGATGCAGAACCATGCGCTCGCAGGCTACGCCGATATCCGCCTGTACGCTCCGTATGTGAATATGTCGAAGGCCGACATCGTCAGCGAGGGGGCAAAGTACGCCACACCGTTCGAGGCGACGTGGTCCTGCTACAAGGGCGGCGCACGTCATTGCGGTCGCTGCGGGACATGCGTCGAACGGCGCGAAGCATTCGATCTGGCCGGCATCACCGACCCGACAGATTATGAGGACGCAGACTTCTGGCTCCACGCTATCCAGACAAGGAGCGCGTGATGTTCCGCATTACCAAAGAGTTCCACTTCTCGGCCTCGCATCAGCTCACCTCCTTGCCACCAGATCATCAGTGCGCACGTCTGCACGGCCACAACTACATCGTCGTAGTGGAGCTTTCAGGTGGCGAACTGGACGAACACGGCTTTGTGCGCGACTACCAAGATCTGGCGGCGTTCAAGCACTACATCGATGGGACGTTCGACCATCGGCATCTTAACGACGTGCTGGGGCATGACCATGCCACAGCGGAATGTCTGGCCAGGCACTTTTACGACTGGTGCAAGGTGCGGCTACCCGAAACCTCCGCCGTGCGGGTGAGCGAGACGCCGAAAACCTGGGCGGAATACCGACCATGACTTGCGCGTTGCATCCCGGAATCCGGGTGAGCGAGATTTTTGGGCCGACCATTCAGGGCGAAGGCGTGCTGATCGGCTTGCCGACGGTGTTCGTAAGAACCGGCGGGTGCGATTATCGCTGTTCCTGGTGCGACAGCCTGCATGCGGTGGACCGTCGCTTCCGCCATGATTGGGAGATGATGTCTCCCGACGCGGTTTGGCAAAAGGTCATTGCGCTTTCCGGCGGTCAGCCCGTGATGGTATCGCTGTCGGGCGGCAATCCGGCCATCCAGCCGCTTGGCCAGTTGATCGACCGCGGGCATGGTGAGGGCTACCGTTTTGCATTGGAAACCCAAGGCTCGGTGTCTAAGCAATGGTTCGCGGATCTCGACGTGCTGGTATTAAGCCCCAAGCCGCCCTCAAGCGAAATGACGACAGATTGGGCCGCGTTCGACGCCTGCTTAGAGGCGGCGCAGGATAAGCCGCAGATGGCGCTCAAGCTCGTTGTCTTCGACGATGATGACTATGCCTATGCAAAAGACGCCGCGGCGCGCTACCCGCAATTACCCGTCTATCTGCAGCCCGGCAATCACACGCCGCCGCGTCCCGGCGACGAAGACGGGTTCATCGACATGGCCGGTGTGATGAGGCGCATGGAATGGCTGGTTGAAAAGGTGACCCGTGACAGGTGGTTCGAGGCGCGTGTACTGCCGCAGCTTCATGTTCTGCTCTGGGGGAACAAACGGGGCGTCTAGCCGAAGCGGAAGGATTGCCGACGACGAGCAAGACAGACATCTATAGCAATCTCACCCCAACTGGGTGGCAGCAGCGTCGTTCCGGAAAGCCCCGAAAATACCGTGCTGGAAAAGGCACCGAATCCGCATGAGGCCTCGCCTTATTGGGGGCGCTTCACCGCTGCTCTGGGGCGTCACTTGCTCTCGATGCTAGCATGCTTTTCCGCTGGGTTTGTTTGGTCGTCGATCACCGCTGCGGGACGAATGCGCTTGACAAAATAGCGCCGGCCCATTCAATTCGACGCATTCACCAGGGGAGTCCCGGCAAGGGGCTGAGATACTGCTGGCTTTCGCGGCGCAGTGACCCGTTGAACCTGATCCAGTTCATACTGGCGTAGGGACGGTGCAAGCGCTTTGCGGGAGTTTACGCCCAAGGTCCTGTTTTGGCAGGTCGACCAAAGCGTCTTTTCATCCTTCCGGCACAGAACTGGGTCTCCAATGCATGAGCAAAGGAGCCTCAAGATGAATGCCCTCACCCCAGCCGTCTCGACGGGACCGCTACCTGCCTCACGGAAAATCCACAAGTCCGGCGTCCTCTATCCGCACATCAAAGTGCCGATGCGCGAAATCTCCGTCCATCCGACGGCGGGCGAACCGCCGGTCATCGTCTACGATCCATCAGGCCCCTATACCGACCCGACAGTCGAAACCAGCATCGAAAAAGGCCTCGCCCGGCTTCGCCATGAATGGATTACGGCGCGTGGCGATGTCGAAGCCTATGACGGCCGCCATGTCCGGCCGGAGGACAACGGATTTGCGACCGGCGAGCGCCTGACGCCGGAATTTCTCACTCGCAACCGGCCACTCAGGGCCAAGCAGGGCAAGGCGGTGACCCAGCTCGCCTATGCGCGCGCCGGCATCATCACGCCCGAGATGGAGTTCGTCGCCATCCGCGAAAACCTCGGCCGCGAGATGCTGCGTGGCAAGCTTGAGCGCGACGGCGAAGCCTTCGGCGCGGCGATCCCAGACTTCGTCACGCCGGAATTCGTGCGCGATGAGGTTGCGCGCGGGCGTGCGATCATTCCCGCCAACATCAATCATCCCGAAAGCGAGCCGATGATCATCGGCCGCAATTTCCTGGTGAAGATCAACGCCAATATAGGCAATTCCGCCGTCACCTCCTCGATGGCCGAAGAGGTCGAAAAGATGGTCTGGGCGATCCGCTGGGGCGCCGACACGGTGATGGACCTGTCGACCGGCCGCAACATCCACAACATCCGTGAATGGATCGTACGCAATGCGCCGGTGCCGATCGGCACGGTGCCGCTCTATCAGGCGCTCGAAAAGGTCAACGGCATTGCCGAGGACCTTACCTGGGAGGTCTACCGCGACACACTGATCGAGCAGGCCGAGCAGGGCGTCGACTATTTCACCATCCACGCCGGCGTGCGGCTGCACTACATCCCGCTGACTGTCGACCGGGTCACGGGCATCGTCTCGCGCGGCGGTTCGATCATGGCCAAATGGTGCCTGCAGCATCACCGGGAAAGCTTTCTCTACGAGCACTTCGCGGAAATCTGCGACATCTGCCGCGCCTATGACGTGTCCTTCTCGCTTGGCGACGGTCTTCGTCCCGGCTCGATCGCCGACGCCAACGACGCGGCGCAATTCGCCGAGCTGGAAACGCTTGGCGAGCTGACGCAGATCGCCTGGGCCAAGGATTGCCAGGTGATGATCGAGGGGCCTGGCCACGTGCCGATGCACAAGATCAAGGAGAACATGGACAAGCAGCTCGCCGTTTGCGGCGAGGCGCCGTTCTACACGCTTGGACCGCTGACGACCGACATTGCGCCGGGCTATGACCACATCACCTCCGGCATTGGTGCTGCCATGATCGGGTGGTTCGGCACCGCCATGCTCTGCTACGTCACGCCGAAGGAACATCTCGGCCTTCCCGATCGCAACGACGTCAAGATTGGCGTGATCACCTACAAGATCGCCGCCCATGCCGCCGATCTGGCGAAGGGCCATCCGGCGGCGAAAGTCAGGGATGATGCCCTCTCCCGCGCGCGCTTCGAGTTCCGCTGGGAGGACCAGTTCAACCTGTCGCTCGATCCTGAAACCGCGCGGTCCTTCCACGACCAGACCTTGCCCAAGGAGGCGCACAAGGTGGCGCATTTCTGCTCGATGTGCGGGCCGAAATTCTGCTCGATGCGCATTTCCCACGACATCCGCGCCGAGGCACAGAAGGAGGGCATGGCGGCGATGGCGGCGAAATATCGCGCGGGTGGCGATCTCTATATGCCGGCTGACAAGACCGGCGTAGCACTCATGACAGGGGCGCCGGAGCCGTCATGAGGGTGCTGGTCAAAGGGGCCGGCATCGCCGGCCTCACCGTCGCCTTCGAACTCGCCACGCGCGGCGCGGCGGTGACAGTTGCTGAGACAAGACATGCCCTCGGCGGCAATGCGTCGTGGTTCGCCGGCGGCATGCTGGCGCCATGGTGCGAGCTCGAAAGCGCCGAGCAACCGGTGCTGGATCTGGGACGCGATGCCGCCGACTGGTGGGAGGCGGCAACGCCCGGGCAGGTGACGCGGGCCGGAACACTGGTCGTGGCCGCGCCGCGCGATGCGGGCGAACTCGACCGGTTCGCCAGCCGCACGTCGGGTCATCGGCGCGTCGATGAGGATGAAATCGCGTTGCTGGAGCCCGACCTCGCCGGCCGCTTCCGCCGCGGACTGCTTTTCTCCGACGAAGCCCATCTCGACCCGCGCCAGGCGATGGCAGCACTTCATGACAAGCTCACAGCCATGGGTGTCGAATTCCACTTCGGCGCCGACGCGCGGCCTGTTTCCAGTTTCGAATGGCAGATCGACTGCACGGGAATGGCCGCTGTCGATGACAGGCTGCGCGGCGTGCGTGGCGAGATGCTGATCCTGCGCACACCCGACATCTCGCTGTCACGCCCGGTCCGGCTGCTTCATCCGCGCTTTCCGCTCTATGTGGTGCCGCGCACCGACCATCGTTTCATGATCGGCGCGACGATGATCGAAAGCCAGTCCGCCGGACCGGTCACGGCGCGTTCGATGATGGAGCTTCTGGGTGCTGCCTATGCCCTCCATCCCGCCTTCGGCGAGGCTGGCATCATCGAGACCGGCGCCGGCGTTCGTCCGGCCTTTCCCGACAACCTGCCGCGTATCGAGGCACTCGGAAACACGGTCGCGATCAACGGGCTCTATCGCCATGGCTTTCTGCTCGCCCCAGCCATGGCGCGCCAGGCGGCCGAGCTTGTCTTCAGTCACGACAAACCCGCGGAGTTTGCACATGAATCTGATCGTCAACGGCGAACCGCTTGAGACCGCCGCCACATCGCTGGCGGCGCTGCTTGCCGCGCTCGACTATGAAGGCGATTGGCTAGCAACCGCCGTCAACAGCGACCTCGTACACAAAGCCAACCGCGCGGAGTTCCAGTTGAGCGACGGCGACCGGATCGAAATCCTCTCGCCCATGCAGGGAGGCTAGCATGTTTGAACTTTTCGGAACGTCGCTTCCCTCGCGGCTGCTTCTCGGCACGGCTCAGTATCCTTCACCGGCCATCCTTGCCGATGCGGTCAAGGCGTCGGGCACATCGGTGGTGACAGTCTCGTTGCGGCGTGAGATGGCAGGCGGGAGGGCCGGCGAAAAATTCTGGTCGTTGATCCGCGCGCTCGGCACGAGAATCCTTCCCAACACTGCCGGCTGCCACTCCGTCAAGGAAGCGGTCACGACCGCGAAGATGGCGCGCGAAGTGTTCGGCACGAGCTGGATCAAGCTCGAAGTGATCGGCAACCAGGACACGCTGCAACCGGACGTGTTCGGCCTGGTCGAAGCCGCGCGCATCCTGTGCGAGGACGGTTTTACGGTATTTCCCTATACCACCGACGACCTTGTTGTCGCCGAGCGGCTGCTGGAGGCGGGCTGCAAGGTCCTGATGCCGTGGTGCGCACCGATCGGTTCCGCCCTCGGGCCGGTCAACATCATGGCACTGCGTTCGATGCGCGGACACTTCCCGGATGTCCCGCTGATTGTGGATGCGGGGCTCGGACGGCCGTCGCACGCGGCAACCGTCATGGAACTCGGCTTTGACGCCGTGCTGCTGAACACCGCGGTCGCCAGGGCGGCTGATCCGGTCGGCATGGCGCGTGCGTTCGGCAAGGCTGTCGAAGCCGGCCGTGAAGCTTACAGCTCGGGAATGCTCGAACCGCGCGACGTCGCCGTGCCATCGACGCCGACAATTGGCAGAGCCGTTTTTTCATGAAACTCGATCCCTTCTACCTGATCGTCGACAGCGCTGCCTGGATCGAACGGCTGGTCCCACTCGGCGTCAAGCTGGTTCAGCTTCGCATCAAGACCATGGATGAGGCCGGGTTGCGCGCGGAGATCCGCAAGGCAAAGGCCTTGTGCGCCCAAAACCGTTGCCAGCTCATCGTCAACGACCACTGGCGCCTGGCAATCGAGGAAGGCTGCGACCTCGTCCACCTTGGCCAGGAGGATTTGCAGACCGCCGATCGTTCGCGGATTCGGGTAGCCGGCGTGAGGCTCGGACTGAGCACACATGATGATATCGAACTGGAAACGGCGATGGCCGCCGGGCCGGACTATATCGCGCTTGGGCCGATCTATCCAACCATCCTGAAGACGATGAAATGGGCGCCGCAGGGACTCGAACGGATCAGAGAATGGAAGCATCGGGTAGCGCCAATCCCATTGGTCGCCATTGGCGGTCTCAACCCTGACAGGCTCAACGGTGTTTTCGCGGCGGACGCCGATAGCGCGGCAGTGGTCACCGATATCACGCTGAATGCCGACCCCGAAGCGCGTACGCGAGAATGGATCGAAAAGACGGAGCGATGGCGCTGAGGCGAGAACCGCATGTCCTTGTCGTTGGCGGATCGGACTCCAGCGGTGGAGCTGGAATTGCCCGCGATATAGAAACGGTTTCCGCCATCGGGCTGCGCAGTTGTCTTGCCATCACCGCCGTGACAGTCCAGACGCACTCGGCTGTCGAGCACGTCAAGCTTGTGCCGTCGGAGCTTGTCGCCGCTCAGATGCGCGCCGCGTTCGCTGCCAACGCTGTCGCGGCCGTCAAGATAGGCATGATTGGGACATCGGCGGCTGTTGAGGCAGTCGGCGCTGTTTTGGTCAACCGCCAAGTGCCTGTGATACTCGACCCGGTCCTGGCCTCTACCTCGGGACGCAATCTGCTGGCGGACGATGCCATTAATATGCTGCGCCACGATCTGATGCCGATCTGCCGGCTTGTAACGCCTAACCTGGTCGAGCTGGCTGCGTTTACCGGCTCCTCACCGGCCGCGGACGAAGAAGGGGCTTGTCGTCAGGCTGAAGAGCTATCGAGGACGGTGAGGACCGCCGTACTCGTCAAGGGCGGACATGCACAAGGAACCCGTTGCGTCGACGTGCTTTTGCAGCCGAACCAACCTGCAGTTCGGTTTGAGGCGCCCCGCTTGCCGCGAGAGATGCGCGGAACGGGTTGCATGATGGCCAGCGCAGTCGCCGCCTCGCTTGCTCTTGGAGCGTCGCTGGAAGCGAGCGTGCGCCAAGCCAAGCAACATGTTTTCGATGCGCTTGCCGGATCGAAGGATATCGGGCCGATAAGCTGATCGGCCCGAACGTATCCAACGCTCCGATCAAGTCTGGCAGGCGATCGTGGGTCTAAGGACATGAAGGCCCTATCGGGGTGAGAATGCGGCATACACGGTCGCTTTCGCCTATGAACAACACGCCGCTTCGAGGAGGAAGCCGCATGCCTCTGTGCCAACCGGTTGATGGGTCATCCGAAACCCGCACCTAGTCGTCGCTAGCGACAGCATGCCGCTTGGCACGTTGTTGGGTGAGCGAACGTTCGAACCGGGGTTAGCCAACTCGAGCCATAATTGCGGATTGAATCGCCGTTGCGGTATATAGGGAAGCATCTAACGACAGATTCCCAAACGCCGGTTGACAAAGGAGGTAGTTTGCACCCGCCGCTTCCAGCTGATCAAGAAGAGCTTGTCCCGCAGATGCTGCCGTTCCTACTACGCACAATTCCTTCTCGATTGCTGCATCGAAGGTCAGCGGCAGGTTTGGTGGAGTCGGCATGGCATTGAGATCATAAAGGAATTTAAAGCTCTTGAGCCACCGTTCGTAAGCAGGTGCGGCGAGTGAACGTGCATCTGTTTCAGAACGCCCAATCACGACCATTCGGAGCAATCCAAGAAATGGCGCTTGGTCGTCCGCCTCACTGGTGTGCTCTCGACCGGCGCGGAAGGCATCAGTGATTCTTCGAACGGAAGAGGAAGGTCCCACGCACGCTATGTTCATGCCATTCGCAGCGGCCCAGACTGCCGATTCCGGTCGATTGGTGGCGATCCAAGTCGGCGGATGTGGACGCTGATGAGTTCTTAGCGTCAGCGGAACGCTGTTCAACTCAAAATGGCGACCTTGATACGATAGCGTGCCGCCCTTCAGCGCATTGATAAGAATTTCGCTGGCTTCCGCATAGTGGTTTGGCGCCACGTCCGAGCCAATCCCGAAGTAACCCAATTCGATCGGGAGCGAGCCGCGCCCTATCCCAAGTTCGAGCCTGCCACCGCTCAATTGGTCCAGCATACAGATCTCTTCGAACGCACGTAGCGGATGATAGAGGGCAAGCAGCATTACCAACGGGCCGACACGAAGGCGCCGGGTTCGCTGGGCTACGCTCGACAAGAACAGATTCGGTGAGGGACCTCTCCCATGTGGGGTACAATGGTGCTCTGCGAGATGATATGCATAGAACCCAAGGTGATCGCACGCCTCCGCTAACATCAGGCGATCTTCGTACTGTCGGGCGATATCGGGGCCGTCCTCGTCCAGATGATCGAAGATGCCGACAGCTAGGCCTGAAGGAAAGGCCTTATCCATGATATTGTCTCCATTTTTGACGCAGAAAGTCCGGTTGCTTGCGTATTCCAAGCAATTTAAAGATTTCTCGCTCGTGTAATCGCTCGGATTATTGCCTGCGAAATGCTAAAGCAGAGCCTTAGCAACCTAATGCCGGGGTGTTGACATATTCAATATTCTGCTAATACGACTAGCGGCACGAAGAAACGCATCCATTTGCTCTTTTGTACCGATGCTGACGCGGATGTAATTTTCCAAACCTTTATCTGGAAAGACGGCAACAAGTATTTTTTGCCTTGCGAAGGCTGATTGCCACCATGAGCCGTCCTGTGCCGTTGGCACGCGGGCAAGCAAGAAGTTTGCGTGGGAAGGGATTACGGAAAATCCAAGTTGCGACAGCGCGAGCGTCACTCGCCGTCGTTCATGCCTGATGTGTCTGTGGTTGTCTGCATAGGCGGCGCGGTGCGCAAGGACGCTGATACCAACCGCCTGCCCGATCACATTCATGTTGAAGACGTTCTGGATGTTGCGTAGCCTGCCGATAATTTCAGGATGACCGAAACCGAAACCGACGCGAACGCCGGCGGCAGCATAGCTTTTCGAAAATGTCCTTAAGACCAGAAGGTTCGAATAGCGATTGATGAGGCGTAGACCATTCTCGGGTGCAAAGTCGACGTAGGCCTCATCCAGCACGATCAAGCGGTCCGATTTCGCTACCAGGCGTTCGATATCGGCCACCGGAACGAACGTTCCAGTCGGATTGTTCGGATTGGCTAGCAGAATGAACTTGGCGTCCTTTGCAGGACCGAAGAGCAATTGCTCCATCGGCAAGGAATGATCTTTGCTAAATTCGATTTCGACAAATTGAGCACCCTGCAACGTTGCAAGTTTGCGGTTGAACGAAAAGCCTGGCGACATCATCGCCACGCTATCCCCCGGGGCAAGGAATGCTCTGTAGACAAGTCCAAGCAGTTCAGACGATCCGTTGCCGGCGATCACCTGATCCATGGAGACGCTGTAGGCATTCGCGGCTGCTTCTCTCAAGCTGATGTTATCGTCTTCTGGATATAGATACTGCCGTTCGAGAGCTGCAATCGCACTTTGCATTATGATTTCCGGAAGCGGGAAGGGGTTCTCATTCGTGTTTAGTTTTACCCAACTTGAATCCGGCGCTGGTGTATCGGATGGCAGAGCATCTAACTGTCTCGCCACTTGCGAAAGAGACGACAGCACACTCTGAAGTTTTGCATCGGACATGTTTTTCTCCGTTTCAGTCGCAGAGGGAATCCGGGATGAACTGATGGTCTGAGCACATGGCCGACCAACAGTGCATTCACACCGCCGTTGTCAGCACATTGACCCCGCGAGGTCGGGCGGGCTGTCCTCCCGGGTCGGATTGGCCCGACGCTCAGTCCGCATCCACTCGTCATCGGGCCAAGGCTGCGCCAACCACCAACGCTTGATTTGTCCCTGATATTTGCCTCGGTCAGCCTTTCAAGGACGCTTGATCTGATGCCGTATTTCCTCAGCGTGTATCCAATCTGGCGCGGCGTCAGTCCAAGCAGGCGCCGCGCCTTTGCCTGCACCGAGCCATCTCTCCACGGCCGCGATGACACGCTCGCGATTTGACATACTCGTACCTTTAAAGAGGCTGCGCTGGCAGGCGCCAGCGGTGCCTGGTCCCTGACGACGGACGGGACCGTAGCGGCGGCCCAAGGAGCAGCCTCAGTCGGCCGCGTGGCCGGCCTTGTCTGGCATCATCGGCCCCAGTTGCAGAACCTTGGTGCCCGGTCCGCTCTTCCATGGCGTTGCGGAAAACACTGTCCGTGGCAGCAGTCAAAGTCGTTTCAGCCGATTGACGCTCCCGCTGCCAGGAACATGCGATGCAGCTTCACTGTCTGCCCAACCAGATTGGCGATTGTGGTGAGGAGGCGGAGGTCGTAATCGAGGAGGGAACCTGATTTGTTGTCCAGAATGCGGTCGATGGTCGGCGTGCCCACGACGTTCGCATCGACGCGAACGGGTACGCCGATGAACGACACTTTCATGTTGTCGGACGCCCCGAGCACGTCCTTGTCGGCGGCGTTGAAAGCCGGATCCACCGCTTGGTTGCGGATTTTGACTGGTCACGGGCAAGCGCGAAAAACGCCCTGGCCGTAAGTCGGGGCGCCGCAACGTGGTCGAGTGCACAGCGGAGCGATGCCTTGCCATGGGTTTCCTTTCATGAATCGCGACCGTCGACTGACTTCTGCACGCCGCAACCGCACGTTGATTCACGAGACCGGAATGGGGCGGGAGAGTCAATCGAGCTTTCTTTCATTCGCGAAAGGAAACTCTGCGCTCATGATAGAATTCCATCAGTTTCATATAGCTCCGGTAGATGATATCGAAAGGCAGAATGTCTGCCCCGGCGTCCCCGCGGTGCCGGTGCTGATGGCCCGGGCCATCAGCCTAATCAGCTCCTGGCAAAGCTGGCACAGTGGCGTGGCGACCGCCATCGCGACGATGTCATCTACGTGGGCCGACCGCGACTCCGGCGTGATTTCATTCACAATCGCGACAAGGTCTTGACCTTGCCCACCTCGCGGAGCGGCTGACGGCCCCCTGCCCCGCCGAGCTGCGCTACGCCGTTTCCCAAACGTCTAGGTCACATTTTCGAAGTGCGTGTTGGAATCGGTGATTCCGTATCACATTATCGCCACGTTTTAGCCGCGACGTGGTCGCAATGCCCCACCAGAAAGCCGGCGTTGCCCTGACAGTTCGGTCCGGCATCGGCTCAAACCAGCCCCCCGCTTAAGGGTCAGTGCCGGATCGAACGCTTCTTGCATCTCTTTTTGAAGGAAATCAGGTGCGACGCCCGAAAAGCATACGGCGGCCATTAGAAGCAAGCTGATCCGCTCCATTGATCGATACATGGTCCGCCAAATTGCACAGCGCGCCAAGGATCTGCAAATCAACGATGGTTTGAGGCGGCGGCTGCCAGGCGAGACACATCTCGGGCCGACAGGGCCATTCCGAGCGCCAGCGCGCGAGATGCTTCGGATCGGAAGTGTTGCGCAGCTCACTTCTCGAGGATCGATCCCGGTCGCAAAGACGCATCACGGATCGTCGTGCTCGACCAGTAGAATTGAAACATTGTCGGCCTAAGCATCTCGATCTTGTCGGCGACCTCGGCTTTTTCGGTCGCGTTTAAGCCGGCCAGTGGCTCGCCCAGCGGCATGATACGAGGTCCAGCCGCCAAAGCTGTCGAGATGCTAAGCATTCGACGGAGCCCGCCAGAAATTCCCGCCGAACTAGGTCGAGCACATGACGGCACTGACGGAACGCGATACTCAATACGGCGCGTGCATGAAGATAAATGACGTCGCCGTCGACGGGCCTGACGCGTGGGCCGTACAGTCCCGGCAACATCATGAATTGAATCGATATCAGGAACTGGACGGCCCTTATGCGCGCATCACTAGTAGCCGTGACCGTCTTGATAGTTTTCGCTGCACCGTCTTATGCCGGCGGCACACTGGCAGAGAAAATACGGGAAAATCCGACCTGCCAGCAGTTCAATGACGGATGCAGTATCTGCAAGATCAGCGAAGGCGTCGCGTCATGCTCAAGTCCCGCGATCGCCTGTATCAAAACCGAGTGGCGTTGCACGTTCGATCATTCGAAGACTGGCCAATCAGGGGGCGAAAAGCTTCCTCTGCAATGATCGGAAAACCGGGTAACGACGCATTGTAAAACGTCAATAGGGTTTGGCGAGGCTCACTTTCTTTCCAATATGATCTCGCCATAGCCCTAGCCGCTTTATTCGATATTCAACAAGTTCCGGTGAGGTCCCGAAGAAGGACGCGATCTCGGGGGCACTTTTGCCACCCGAGACCATACGCTTGATCGGGTCTCGTGGAAGCAAAGTTGCCGATGCCAAGAAATACGCGTCGTGCTCTTCAGCGCTATCATATGTTCGACCGAAGCAGCCAGCAATCTTAGCTATCTTGGTTAGCTTGTGCCCGGCAAGAATATGCCAATATTCCTCAAGGAGCGTCACTCTTTGTCTCTCAACGGTATGGTAGTCGTTTAAAAAGACAACCCACCTATCCTGATCGGAATTTAAGGGAACGCTCATAGCGGACCACTCGCCTCGCGACGGTCCAGCAAGTGTGTTCTTTGCCTTTCCAGTAATACAGGAGGTATCCCGCAATCGCTCTACCATAACAGAATCAACAACCAAATAGAATGGATCTAGCGGGTCGCTTTTCTTCAGCCCTAAATCTTTTCGGAAATCTTCGGCCGTCTGCTCCAGCTCTTCCTTTGACATGGCGATAACTTCGGCATCTATCGGCGCGCTGCTCGGGTCTGATATGTCACCCTTAGTGTAGTGCTGACGAAGACACACGGCAGCGTCCAGTAGGGTTTGCACAGTCTTGGAGGACGCGTTTTTGCCAGCGCGGAAGTGAACGAATGCCACCCGATCAAAGCCAAGCTCGTGTTCATCGGCATCGGGGCCGAGCCACTCGAGCAGCCTAATTTTGGAATTGTTGTCGGGCGACCCGTCGCCCCGCTCGATGCGGGCCAGCGTGGAGAAGCTGATTCCCACAATCCCCGATAATGCCCTTATACTAAGACCTTCGCGTTCCCGCTTCTCGCGGACCGCCCCGACGAGCTTTTCTTCGAATTCGTTCATGTTCACCATTGTGCGATCAGCACACCTTGACACGCTTCGCTCCAGAATGCATCCTGTGCTGGTGACACAGACTCGCACATTGGCAAGCAAAATGAAAGTGTTGTTGACCGACGATGCGCGGGCTGAGTTGCATCGGATTGGCGTCGGTTTGGACGCGCGCCGGCCCGTGCGGGTGAAGGACGGGGGCATCGTTATCCTCGACCCACAGCCCACATCACCCACTGTCCAGGAGAAAAGTAATGAGCAACAGCAAGGAGCGGGAGGACCCGCAGCCCGATCATGGCAAAGGTCCACCCGGCGGCAAAGGTCGTCCGGTAGATCACGGGCGCCCCGTGCCGGATCACGGATCGTCGGCCTCGCCGGCAACTACGCCGGGCAGCTAGAGAATGTGCAACGGGCATACCCCGGCGCAACTCTCCTCCCCGATGACCATGGAGTATGGCTTCTCGCTCGCAGCCAAGTGATAGATGGCTTATCGCGAGAAGCCATATTCCTTATTGCCCTACCAGAAACGCCAGCGGTCGAGCCGCGTGGATGGGCGTTCTGGCAGCAAGATGGGCAGGTCGAATGGATCGGCCCGCGACATACCAATTTCCCTGACGGCTCGGTGTGCGCTTATCACCCCATGCTCGATAAAGCTTGGTCGCCAGGCAGTGATTTGTGCACGTTGCTGGACCTTTATAGCGTATGGGCGCTTCGCCAGCTTCATTTGGTGGTGTTTGATCGGTGGCCGGGACGCCAGTATGCGATGCTGGATGAACGGGGCCAAGCTGATCCCTATTATCGGCTAACCCAGTTTAAGGAGGCCGAGCTTTGCAACTGCGGATCAAATCGGCGCTATGGCGAATGCTGCCGGCCGCATGATCTGAAGCTACCCTTCCCGTCGATTCTGCACGCCTTCAAAAGCCGTAATCTCGGTCTCGGCATCTTTGATCGAGCCCCTCCCGCCGAAATTGCAGTGTTGATCGCCGAAGGAGGACAAAATCCTCCACCCCCCATGCTAGGGGTTCACTCTACTTTGCGGGCTCATGTCGCGGACGAAAGGGGGAATCCTTAGCTCTACATCCCGTAAGAGATGCTCGATCGGGTCAGAGGGAAAAGCATTCCGCTTCTGACGAAATCCCCAATGCCAGGTGCCGACGACTTCCGAGCCGTCGAACCATGTCGAGAAGTTCAGCTTCGGAAAATGCAGCAACACGCGGGCCGCCCACCATATTTTCTCAATATCGTGGTCGCCTGGACCCTTTGCCCATGGGGTCCAGCCCTTGCATAGCCGTTGCGCCAATTCGCTGTTTCGCATCTTCAATCCCACGGAATGATGGATAAAATAACGGGGTATATCCGTCGTAATAGGGAAGTCTACGAACTGCCAGCAGGTGGAATTTACCAGATTTGTTCATCACTCTTGCACCAAATTCAACTTTAGGAGATGCTAACTCGGCCTTGGGAGGGCTGGGGGATGGTGCCACGGCAGCGCTGGGCGGCTGTCAAACAAGCAATCAAGCCGACTACATGCAAATAGGCTACGGGCCTAGTTTCGACGTCGCCCACGCTCAATGCGAAATGCATAAGGGGTCGGTTCACCAAGGCTATATTGCTATCGGGTCCCCGGGCTTTGTTGCGGGGGCCGGAATCGGCAATGCCCTCGGCAACTTGGCTGCCGAAGACCAGTATATGAAGAACTGCCTCATCCTAAGCGGGTGGAAGCGTGCCCCGCATGGCCAGGGTGCCACGGCAGCTCCAGCCGTTGCTGGTGGCGCGCCACCGACACCGTATGGGATCCAGCGCGCACCTGGCAGCTGGATCAATACGGCGCTGCTGGACTGGTCAGACGCGAATAGCAAGTGCGTCGCCGGCGACAAGGCCGCGTGTGGGACTCGAGCGAAGCTTGGTGCGCAACTGAGAGCCGCCGGCATAAACCCGGCGCCGGTCTAGGGGCCATGCAGTGGAACCTGGCGATCTGCCTTGGCATCGTTCTGGCATTGAGCGGCTGCGCAGCGGATTATCTCAATCACTATGACAGTGTGACGCTCTCTGCCGGCGACGCCAATCGCGCCAATAGTCTCGCCCAGACAGTCGACCCGTTCAACCCGAACAGTCAGAACACGCATATCGAGGGCGACGGCCAGCGAACAGCTGGAGTCATCCAGGCCTTTCGCGGAATCCCGCTGACACCGCCAGGCCAAGGTGCGCGCCAAGGTGGCGGCGGGGACTCTGGCAATCATCCATGCGATCTGCGCAATGGGGTTGACAGCCTAGGCCGGGCTTGTGGTGAACGTGCCGCCGAAGCGAAACCGGGCGGCCGCACCGGACATGAGGCGAACTAGCAATGCTGCGTAGAATGCGATCGCCTCGCCGGAGGCCACTTGGCGTGGTGCAAAGGCGCCTGATCTTGGTGACGGTGGCCGCGGCCGGCGCTCTGGCTGCGCAAACGGCCATGCAACACAGCGACCACATGCCCGAGCTCCATCTGCCGAATTGGACCAGCGCGGGCCTGGCGACGATTGCCGGCGTGGCATCCGTCATCGACGGCGACACGATCGAAATCCACGGCCAGCGCATCCGCTTCAACGGCATCGACGCGCCGGAGAGCCAGCAGCTTTGTAAAAATGCGAGCGGGGCCGACTATCCTTGCGGGCGGCGATCGGCCGCCGCGCTGGACGGCTTCCTGGCAGCCTCGAAGCCGGTGCAATGCACCTTCGTGACCTGGGACCGCTATCATCGCTATATCGGCGACTGCCGGCGCGCCGATGGCGCCAGCGTTGCCGCCTGGATGGTCGAGCACGGCCAGGCGCTGGATTGGCCCCGCTACAGCCACGGCACCTACGCAGAGAAGCAGGCGACGGCCGAGGCGTCGAAAGTCGGCATTTGGGTCGGCAAGTTTCAGTCGCCGTGGGATTGGCGCACGGAGCATGCAGACGGCGCGGCTCCGTCGAGCCAGCCGCTCGGCATCAGCCGCCAACAGGTCGCGCAGAGCTATTCGTGCCAGCCACGGCGGACCTGTTCGCAGATCGGCTCCTGTGAGGAAGCCCAATGGTATCTCAGCAACTGCCCTTGGGGCCGGAAGCTGGATCGGGACGGCGACGGCGTGGCGTGCGAGACGTTGTGCTAACGCGGCGCCCTGAGTTGCGCTTCAAAGGCCCCAGCCCCATCGACATGGTCGAGACCCACATCGAGACCTGCGCCGAGGTCAGGGTCGAGCGGCGATGCTACATCTCCTCTCGCATCCTCACCGCAAAAACTTTCGCCGAGGCCGCCCCGTTGGGGATCGAGAACGGGCTACGCTGGGTTCTCGATGTCCAATTCAAGGATGATCAGTCCCGCCTGCGCCGCAGCCACGGCGCCACAAACATGGCCATGGTCCGCCACCTCGCCCTCAACCTCATCCGAGCCATGTCCGGAAAACAATCCATCAAGGGAAAGCGAAAACTCGCGACCTGTGATACCGACTACCTGATTGCAGTTCTCCAATTCCGGGTGGTCGACCCATGCCAGCATAATAGGAGGATATTTGCTGCTCTTTCCTCGTCCCGCTATTGGAGGAAACGGCACCGCGACCTTGATGCAGTGTCATGGATGGATAGGGCATTATTCGGGAACCGAACCAATCCACAGAAATATTTTGTTGGTATTTTTGTTGGTCCGCGCTGCTATTGCTCCATGCCGAGGCGATTGAAAACGAATTCAAATTTCCTCTACTTGGATTCCGCCTCTGGCACCATCACCTTTCGGGTCCATTCTCCCGACATTCCCTCTCGCCGAAGCCTCTACGCTTCTGTGTCTGCAAATCCATGAAATCGCTCATCTTTTTGTAGGGAATGGCGTGGCTAGGCGCGTTTCACGGAGATCCGGGCGTACTTGGTCCAACGGGCCGCCGGGATGGGGACGCAATCATCCTGGTGCACAATGATCTCGCTCGGCACCCCAGATCTCGCTCGGTACCCCAAGGCCTTGCCGCTCAAGATCAGGCACGCGTGAATTCAATATCAGCTGGTTGTGGCTTTCTTCTCGGTATCGGCACGAGGGTGACAAACCACAGACGTCCTAGCCACATGTTTCTCGCTGAGGACATCGGCAGATCGTTGAGAGAAAGCCATCGCAGGCTAGTCTAGGGATCAAGCATCACAGATCCATTGTCCGCCTCGCTACCGCTGCTTGCACCAAGCGATCAGTAAGAATGGCCAGGAAGGCGATTGATAGCCCGGCAATCAGACCCATGCCGGCATCGGCCTTGCCCAGCGCGACATAGACTGCCTGTCCGAGATCGCGCGTGCCGACCAGTGCTGCGATGGCAAGCATCGACAGCGCCGCCATGATAGTTTGATTGAGGCCAAGCATCACCACCGGCAGCGCCAGCGGCAGCTTCACCTGGAACAGCGTCTGCGCAGGTGTCGCGCCCATCTGCTCGACCGCCTCGACGACATCGATCCGAACGTGCCGCAGCCCATGCTCGACATAGCGGATGGGAGGCACGATGGCGTAGAGCATGATGGCGATCAGCGCGGTGAATTCGCCGACCTTGAAGAACATCAGGGCCGGGATCAGGAAAACGAATTGCGGCACGGTCTGCAGCGCATCGCAGATCGGTTTCAGGATACGCGACACGCGCTCGCTATGCGCGGCCCAGATGCCGAGCATACCGCCGATCACAAGGCAGAGCAGCACCGCCAGCGTGCACAGATAAAGCGATTGGACGAGCGGCCCCCACAACCCGTTGAGAAGGATCAGCAGAAATCCGACAGCAGCAAAGAGAGCGAGCCGGACGCCGGAGACCTGCCAGGCGAGAAGGGCAGCGCCCAGGATGAAGGCCGGCCAGGGAAAGCCAAGAAAGCCGGTATAGAGAAGGATACCGGCAACCAGCACCGCCAAGGCCGGACGCCACCTGAGGCGGCGCATCAGCAGCGCCGAGACAAGCAGGACGGCAGTGGCATAGGCCGTGTTTGCCAGCAGCGTCAGCGCGAACCCCCAGATCGCCGGGGTAGCGGCACCCGAAATGCCGATCCTCAACGGCAGCAGCAGGCAGTAGAGAACACTGTTGCGAACACCGTCAAAGAACCAGGCATAGTCGCGCACAAGCCCCAGCAGCCATTGGTTGACGACGCCCATCTGCGTGCGCAGCCCGGTGCTCGGCAGCAGCGTTTGATCCGGCCAGAGGAAGCGGATCGTGATCGCCAGGCCGGCCGCGGCAATCATAAACAGCGCCAGCCGGCGGCCCGTCATCCAGATCATGGCCGGCGTCGGACCCGCCGGTCTTTCCCTGGCGAAGCCGATCGTCAGCCGGTCGATGAGGATGGCCAGCAGCGCAATGACGAGGCCCGACAGGATGCTCTGGCCGAACTCGGCCTTACGCATCGAAGACAGCACCTCCCAGCCGATGTCCTCGAAGCCGCCAATTATGGCAGCGACGATCACCATCGACAGCGCCGCCATCGTGGTCTGGTTGAAGCCGACAAGGATCTGCGGCAGCGCCGTCGGCACTTCGACGTGCCAGAACTGCTGGCGGCGCGTGCAGCCGCTCATCAGGCCCGCTTCACTGATGGCGGCGGGCACACGATCGAGGCCGAGCATCGTGTTGCGCACCATCGGCGGCGTCGCATAGATGGCGCTGGCGATGAGCCCGACCACCGGCCCGAAGCCGAACAGCAAAAGCAGCGGAATAAGATAGGCGAAGGCCGGCACGGTCTGCATCAGATCGAGCGCACCGAGCAGAACGGGCCGCAGACGGGGATTGATATAGCCGAGCACGCCAAGGGCAAAGCCAAGCACGGTGGAGATCGGCACGGCGATCAGCACCAGGGATAGCGTGCTCATGCTTTGCGGCCAATAGCCGGCCAGCAGGATATAGGTCAGCGCCAGCAGCGCGAAGACCGCCAGCCTGATGCCGCTTGACTTCAGCGCCAGCGCCGCCACTGCCAGCATCACCGCCGGCCACGGTAACCAGACCAACGCCAGACGCGCGCCGCGCATCGGCGCCTCGAGCATGGCGGAGAGCGCGCGAAAGCCGGGCTGGACAACAGTCACCACGGCATCCGTGACGATGTTGACGCCTGCGGCCAGCGGCAGCGTCCATTCCTTGGGAAACGTTACCAGCCAGGGAAAAGCCGTCTTCAGGAGGAGGCAAAGCGCGGTCACCGCGAGGAACCCGCACCAGGGCAACAGGGCCGGCTCGATCGCGACCCTCGGCGGGGATCGGAATGTCGCGGCCGGCGCCGTCATGGCCGGGTCCGGCGGGCCTGTTCCCGCTCCAGCACGGCAAGGATGGAACCGGCCGTCAGCAATGACGGCGGACTGTTGCCCTCGCCGGGCACGGCGAAGGCGCTGACACCGGAGGCCAGGCGCGGAATGAGTTCCTCCAGGCTGGTGCCGGCGGCGACGCATTCTTCGGGCAGCGCCGTCCCGTTGGCTGCGATCGCAAGGTCGCCCGCCCTGATGACGCGCAGCAGCGGCATGTCTTCGGTGAACTGCGCGACATAGTCGTCGGCGGGGTTGAGCACGATGTCGGCCGGACGGCCGATCTGGACGATCTTGCCGGCGCGCATGATGGCGAGCCGGTCGGCCAGCCGGAAGGCCTCGGCCATGTCGTGGGTGATGAAGATGATGGTCTTCTTGAGCATACGCTGCAGGCGCAGGAATTCATCCTGCATCTGCCGGCGGATGAGCGGATCGAGCGCCGAGAACGGCTCGTCGAGGAACCACAGTTCCGGCCCGACGGCGAGCGAGCGGGCGATGCCGACGCGCTGCTGCTGGCCGCCGGAGAGCTGATGCGGAAACGCGGCTTCGCGGCCTTCGAGGCCTACCAGCGAGATCATCTCGCGGGCGCGGATCTCGCGCTCCTTCGAGGACTTGCCCTGGATCTTCAAGGGGAACGCGACATTGCCCAGAACGGTCAGATGCGGCAGCAGGCCGAAATTCTGGAACACCATGCCCATGGCATGGCGGCGAAGCTCGATCAGCTCCTTGCCGGTGGCCTTGAGCAGGTCCCGCCCGTCGAGCAGGATCTCGCCGGCACTTGGCTCGACCAGCCGCGACAGACAGCGCACCAGCGTCGATTTGCCAGAGCCGGACAGGCCCATGATGACGAAGATCTCGCCGGCCGCGACCTCGAAACTGGCATCGACCACGGCCGGCAGATGGGCTTCCGCTCGCAGCCGCTCGGCGAGCGCATCGGGCTCGATGATATAGCCGCGCGAGTCGAAATAATAGGCGGGGCGCCGCCCATAGACCTTCCACACATTGCGGCAGGCGAGTTTTATCGGGCGCGCGGCGGTGCTCATCGCAAGCTGCCGGCGCCAACCGTTCGCCCGGCCCCCGAACTGGCGGGAACCGAGCGGCGATTTTCGTCATCGCTTGAGCGAGACATTGTGAAATTACCCCTTGGCCGCGTCGACCCAAGGTTTCCAGACGGCCTCGTTCTTGTCGACCCATTCCTTGACGACGGCGTCGAGGTCCTTACCCTCCTTGTCCACCGCCAGCATCATCTTCTGCTGCTCGGTGGCGTCCATCTTGAACGCCTTGAGGAACGCATAGGCGGCGGGCCATTTGGCGCCGAAGCCGGACCAGACGATCTTGTCGACATCCGGCGGGGTGATGCAATGTTCGTTGGTCTGCTCCTTGCACGGCGGCATGGTGATCCAGCCGACCTCGTTCTTCGCCAACGCGTAGTGCGGGCCCCAGAACATCATCACCAGCGGCGACTTGGCGGCCTCGGAGGCTTCGAGTTCGGCGACCAGCGCGCCCTCAGAGCCGGCCGGCACGGCAGTGTATTGCATGTTGTTGTCGGCGAGGATCGTGGCGGCGCGCGATCCCCAGTCGGCCGGATAGTCGAGGAAGCGGCCATTGGGCGCGGTTTCGGGCGTCGACAGTGCCTGAATGCATTCAGGCTTGTTCAGCGCGGTCCAGTCAGGCAGCCCAGGGCAAACCTTCTCCATGAACTTCGGATAGATCCAACCCTCCTGGGTTTTCAGATCGAGCTTGCCGATGTCCTCGATCTTCTTCTCCGCCAGCACCTTCGGATAGATGTCGCCGACATTGTTGAGCCAGATCTCGACCGAGGCGCTCAGCGAGCCGTCGGCAAGGCCGGAAAACTGCGGGAAGTTGCCGGCGGTGACGTATTCGACCTTGTAGCCGAGCTTTTCGAGCAACTGTCCGGCGATGTGGGTGGATACGTGGGCGCCGGTCCATTCGAGCATGGCGAGCTTGATCGGCTCGTCCTTGGCGCCGGGTTCGGCGGTTCGCCCTTGAGCGGTTGCGGCAAGCAGAAGCGCCAGCCCGATGCCGACGCCTTTCAAGACATTGGTACTTTTCATATCAGTTCCCCTGTCGGTTTGACTTTTCCTTGCTTTATACCGGCCTCTTCCCATGAAGGCCGCAACCATCCAGCGCGAGCGCTACCACAACGCTCCGCCGGTGATCTGTATGTTTTCCATGGTGATGCCCTTGGCCAAATCCGAGCACAGGAAGACGGCGAGTGCCGCGATCTCCTGCGGCTGCAGCATGCGCTGCTGCGGGTTGCCGCGGGCGATCTCGGCCATCGCTTCCTCTGGTGTGCGCCCCTTGCCCTCGCGCTCGACGACCTGCGCCACGTTGCGGCGCATCAGCTCGGTCTCGACCCAGGTCGGGCTGATCATGACGCAGGTGACGCCGTGTGCTGCCCCTTCCAGCGCCACGCAACGGGTCAAACCGAGCAGCCCGGCCTTTGAGGCGCAATAGGCGGGATTGTCCTTCCAGCCGACCGAAGCCGCGGTCGAACCGATGTTGACGATACGGCCCCAGCCGCGCTCGATCATGCCGGGCAGTGCTGCACGGGTCATACGGAAGGCGCCGGTCAGATTGGTGTCGACGATCTTGTCCCAGAGCGCGTCGGAATGGCCGCAGACCGGCTGCTCGGCGGTGGTGCCGGCGGCGTTGACCAGTATGTCAATCGGGCCGATGGCGGCTTCGGCGTCAGCCGCGAAACGGTTGGTGACGTCGCTGTCGCGCACGTCGAGATGGGCGGCGTGGACCTTCGTTCCATGGGACGCGAGGGCCGCCCGTACACGCTCGATCTCGTCCGCTCCGGGGTAGTAGGCGGCATCGGATTTATCAGTGCCGACAGGGGCGATATAGGAACCGACAGCGACATTCGCACCCGCCTCCACCAGCGCCGTGGCAATGGCAAAGCCCATGCCGGAGAACCCGCCGGTGATAATCGCGCTACGACCGGAAAGATCTGTCATCGCGCGCATTCTCCGGTCGGTTTGGGGCAAGCAATCAGGCCGGGCGAGATTTGGCGATTACACGGCAAGGTAGCCTCCATCGACGACCATTTCGGAGCCAGTGACGAATTTCGATTCATCCGAGGCGAGGTAGAGCACCATGTAGGCGATATCGTCGGGCTCGCCGAGGAAGCCGATCGGGTGGCGCGCGAGCGCCCTTGCCTTTTCCTGCTCCAGCGTGCCGAGGTCGCGCAGATAATTTTCCGTCTGCGGCGTCCAGATGTAGCCGGGATGGATCGAGTTGCAGCGAATGCCGTAGCGCTTCTCGGCACAGTGCACGGCAACCGCCTTGGTCAGCGTGCGGACGCCGCCCTTCGAAGCGCAGTAGGCGGCAAGGTCGGCCTCGCCGATGATGCCGTCGATGGACGACAGGTTGATGATCGAACCGCCGCCCGATGTCTTCATCAGACGGATGCCTTGCTGGCAGCCGAAGAACACACCGTCGAGATTTACGGCCATGGTGCGCCGCCATTCCTCCAGCGACGTGTCCTCGATGTTCCTGGCGATGGCGATGCCGGCATTGTTGATCAGCACGTCAAGCCGGCCGAATTTTTGCTCGACCGCTGCCATGACCGCTGGCCAGGCTTCGGATCTGGAGACGTCGTGGTGGTGGTGAAGGCTTTCGCCGCCAGCCTGCCCGATCAACTCGGCCGACTGCCGGGCGGCGTCCTCATCGATGTCGGTGACCACGACCTTCGCGCCTTCGGCCGCAAGCAGCAAGGCAGCCGCCCGCCCGAGCCCCATGCCGGCCCCGGTGACGAGCGCAACCTTGCCTGCGACGCGGTTCACAGCATCATGTTCCTTCGAGCGGCTTTCCCAGCCAGTCGCGATAGAACCCTTCGAGGTCGGGTTCGAAATCATGGACGATCGGATAGCCCGGTGCCGCCGCCTCGACCTCGTGCAGCGTGCCGCATTGCGGGCAGATGAATTCGCGGATCTCCATCCACTGGGGATCAGGGAGGTCGCTGTTCGGATAGATCTCGCGCAGCGACTCTTCCGTGTTGCGCACATGGATCGCAGCGCTCAGCTTCCAGTTCTTGCGGTAGTCCCCGAACGAATGACTGCATTCGCATCTGGTCACTCGGCTATCGCCGCTCTGGCAGATGAACAGATGGTCGCTGACCGGCAACAGGATGGGGTCCTTCCAGGCGACGCGGTCTTGATAGACGGCGACCATCTTGAAGAAGCGGTCATCGTCCTTGTAGGCGCTCATGATGCGCCTTGTCTGCGGCCACGGCAGCTGGCCGCCAGCCAGATCGCGAAGGATTTCCTTGCTGTACGAGGTCATGGCTTTGCTCCCGGCGTGAAGATCGATATCGCATCAACATTCCAGAAATCATTGAAATCCTTGGTGAAGCGCGACGACAGCTTGATCGCGCTGGCGTACATTTTCTTGACCTCGGGTGCGAAGTCGGCCTTCTCGACGCGACCACGCTCGGCGGCGATCCAGTCCGCCACTGGTATCGCATTCGCCAAACGTTGCTTGCGCACGGCGGCGCGGCGTTCGACCGTGGCTTCAATATCGGCAACCGGATAGCCGTCGGCATCGTCCTTCAGCACAATGCCGAAAACCTGGTCCGCGGCTTCGCGGGTGAGAAAGCCGTTCTCGACATCCCAGGCCGTCTTGATCGGATCGCGCTCAAGCACGTCGCCGTAACCACCGCCGCCATTGTAGGAATGACTGAAGATGTCGCCGGCCTTGTGCGGCGCGGTGATGTAGGGGCCCTCGACCACGACATGGTCGCCGCCGATGTTCTTCTGATAGTCCGAGACGTGCGGGTCGATGCCGGGCGCATGCGCCAGCGGCGCGCCTTTCGCGGCCAACTCGTGAATGTCTGAGTTGCGCACCGCGCGGTGCTTCTGGCAGGTCGGCGCCGGATAGCCGCCGCACATGCCGCCATTGTCGAACACGCGCGAGGAATGTTCCGACGTATGCAGCCTCAGATGCGAGGTCTTGTTGATCAGCCAGGTCGAGACGAAGGAACAGCCGCCGCGATATTTGCCAGCGCCGCCGGAGTTGGGCACGATCGAGCGGCCGATATAGACCATCGGCATCGACTGTTCCCAGACCTCGATGTTGCCCATGTCCGATTCCGGGTTCCAGCCGACATAGGCGGTGTCGAGGCCGTCCTTGATGGCGAGCGCGCCGGAGCCGGCGGCGGCGCATTCGAAATGCGCCATGCCGAACGGCGTGCCATACTGGCTTTCGCCTCCCATCTCGATCATCGGGCTGTTGACCTGGCCGACGAAGGCCTCCTCGACGAAACCACGAGCAATGAAGCTGCGCGACAGCAGCCGCTGGAACACACCGTAAGCCGGCAGCAGCAATGCCCATGACGTTGCGGTCGCCACCATCTCGTTGTCGGGGTTGGTCCAGGTGCCGTGCGGCAGTTTCAGTTCGGTCGCCATCCAGGCGCCGTCATTGACCAGCCCTTCGAAATTCATGTGCTGGGTCAGCGTGACGAACATGCCGCCATCCATGCCGGCCGGCGTGCAGTTCATCGAATGGTAGCCCCAGGGCTGGGTGCCATCGAAGTCCATGGTGATCTTGCCGTCGGTGGTGATCTCCATCTCGATCGGGATGTTGTAGAGCCAGTTCGGATCGCCGAGCGGCTGGAAGCCAGGCTTTCCCTCAGTCACGTGGCCATAGAAGGTATGGCCACGATAGATGCCGGGCACGGTGAGCTGGCGCGTGCGGGCAAGCTGGGCGCGCCGACCTTCCTCGATGAACTCCTTCGACACCTTCATCCAATAGTCGAGGCCGATCTCGGAGATCAGCTGCTTGACGCTTTCGCGCATGTCGATGCAGGAGGCGACCTTGGCCTTTTCGTCCAGCACCCAGTAGATCGGCATGCGCAGATTGCGCTCGCAGCGGATGACGTAGTCGCGGCGAATCTCGTCATTCTCGCCGATCTTCTCGGCGCAGACGAACAGGCCCTCGGTGAAACGCTCCTGCGCCAGACAGACATCGCCGCCCGGCGTGATGCCGCCGACCTCCAGCTCGTGGCAGACCGCGCCCGCCCAGCCGACCAGCGTGCCCTCGTAGAAGATCGGAACCACGTCCATGACATCGGGAACCTGCACGGTGCCGATGAAGGCGTCGTTGTTGGCGAAGATATCGCCTTCGCGGATGCGCGGGTTTTCCTCGTAGCCCTCCTTGATCATCCATTTGATGAAGCGGCTCATGGTGTGGACATGGACCATGATGCCGTTGGACAGCGCGATGGCGTCGCCTTCGGGCGTATAGATGGCAACCACCATCTCGCCGACCTCGCGCACGCCGGGCGAGGCGGAGATGCGGCGCGCCATCTCGCGGGCCGAGACGCAATAGGCGCGCAGCTTGGTGTGCAGCGTCTCGAATTTCAGCGGATCCTGGTTGCGCAGCGACAGTTCAGTGATGCCGTCATAGCAGCCGGTCTCGTCCATCAGCCGTTCGGATTCGATCAGCCTTTCGCGAAGGCGCAGAGCCGAGGCAGGTTTGTCCAACATGGCGTTCGCCCTCTCAAGCATGGGAATAATGCAGCAGCGTCCATTCATCGACAAAGACACGATCTTGCGGATGGACGACGAGCGTGGTGGCGGGGTGTTCGATGATGGCCGGGCCGATCACTTCATGGCCGGGCTGCAGCAGGTCCATCTCGTAGAGATCGGCCTTGTGCCAGCGCCCAGCGATATAGGCCTCGCGCAAACCCTTGTGGGCGGCTGCGGGATCGGAAGCCCCGAGCGGTCGCTTGAGCAGCACCGGCTTGACCTTGTCGGCGGTGGCGATCAGTCCCAGCTCGGTGATGGTGAAGCCGGCTTCGCCATAGCGCGAAACGCGATGGTTGACCTTGGCGTAGACCGCCTCGAACTCGTCGATGACCTTGCGCATGTCGTCGGCCGACTTGACCTCGGCAAGCGGTGCCATGACCTCGACGTCCTCGAGCTGGCCGGTGTAGCGCATCATCAGGAACGGCACGGTCCTGATCTTTTCGCCGGCGTGACCGTCGGCGATCATTTCGTCGACCGCGGCCTTGGTCAGATCGTTCCAGACCGTGGTGACTTTGGCGCCGAAGCCGGCAAGCGTCGCCTCGTCGGCGCGCGACGGGATGTCGTGCTGCGTCGACACCGAATGCCGGCGCATGAAATCGGCGGTGGTGCAGCCGAAAGCGGAGAAGGCGGCGGCGAACTGGAAGGTGATGATGTCCTTGAAGCCGATGCCCCGCGAGCAGCCGGCGAGATGCAACGGGCCGGAGCCGCCATAGGAGAGCAGCGTGAACTCCGACGGGTGGATGCCTTGCCCGGAGATGACGCGGCGCAGTGCGTTGTTGGCATCGGACTCCAGCATGTCGATCATGCCTTCGGCGGCCTCCTCCAGGCCGACGCCCAATATGTCGGAGCACTTCTCCTGGAAGGCGCGGCGAGCCTTCTCGACTTGCAGCACGACCTTGCCGCCAAGGAAATAATGCGGGTTCAGGCGACCAAGGATGGCGTCGCAATCGGCAATGGTCGGCTCGGTGCCGCCGCGGTCGAAGCAGATCGGGCCGGGGTCGGAGCCGGCGCTCTCCGGCCCGAGCGAGACCTTCTTGGTCAACGGATCGACCTTCAGGATCATGCCGGCGCCGGCGCCGATGGTGTCGAGATGCAGCGTCGGCACGTTGAGCTTGAAACGATCCATCAGTGGCTCGTTCTCGATCCGCGTCTGGCCGCGTGTGATGACCCCCATGTCGAAGGAGGTGCCACCCATGTCCGAACAGATCAGCGAGTCGTTGCCGATCAGCTTGCCGACATAGGCCGCCCCAAGGATGCCGCCGATCGGGCCGGAGATCATGGTTTCGTGCAGGCGAGGGTGATTGATCGAAGTCAGACCGCCAAAGGAGAGCAGCGTCTGCACGCCATATTTGAAGCCGTATTTCTTCGAGACGTCCTCGATCCCCTTGAGCTGCTTGCGGCCACGCGAGGTGGCGTAGGCTTCGATCAGCACCGAGTTCAGCCGCGACTGCTCGCGGATGACCGGACGAACCTCGTGGCTGGTGTAGACGATGATGTCGACGCCGGCCTTGTCGATCTCCATACGGCAGATCTCGGCGATGCGCTTCTCATGCACCGGATTGACGTGCGAGAAGATGGTCATGATGCAGATAGCTTCGACCTTGTCGGCGATCAGATTCTTCGCGGCAACGGAAACCTCGTGCTCGTAGAGCGGCAGCACGATATCGCCGAACTGGTCGATGCGCTCGGTGACGCCATGGGTGCGGCGACGCGGCACCAGCGGATCGGGATGGTGATGTGTCACCGCGTGCAGACGGTCGGCGTAGGAATAATCGGCCCAGGCCTGCAGGCCGCGGCCCATCAGGATCATGTCCTCCAGGCCCTTGGTGGTGATCAGGCCAAGCCTGCGCCCGGTGCGCGACAAAAGCGTGTTGAGCATGCCGGTGCCGGAATAGAGCACGACATTGACGCCGGAGAAGAGCGCTTCGAGCGAGATGCCCCATGCATCAGCCGCGTCTTCGGCCGAAGCGAGGAAGCCCTCGGCCTCGTTCTTCGGCGTGGTCGCCGACTTGCCGATCTTGAAGTGTCCGTCCTGATCCACGAGGATCGTGTCGGTCATGGTGCCGCCGGCGTCGATGCCGATAACGATTGGATTGCCAATGATTGGCGGATTGCCAACGATCGGGCCGGTGAGGTTTGGCTGAGTCACGGTCGCCTCGGGGATCTGTCCAGGTTGACGCTAGGCTAGATTCGGCGAGTGGCCTCGCGCCATATGCCTAAAGACACAATGACGGGTGGCTGTTCATCGCCGAGAAAAGGGCATGCGCATGGGGAAAATCTGGATGCCGCTGGCGAAGGCGATCGCGGCCACCGGCACAGACCGGCATGTCGACTGCCTGATCGACCTGATCGGCGCCGACATTCCGCACGACCTCGTCACGGTGACCCGCTATTCGGCGACGCAGACCCCTGAATTCGTCAAGCACCGGCGCTTCTCGGACGAGATGGTTCGGCGTTATCTCGACAGCTACTACGTGTTCGATCCGTTCTATGCCTCGTGGCGACGCGAGCGAAGGCTCGGAATCATGCCGCTAAAGCGGTTTGCCGACGACGAGGCCAAGCGCGGCCAGTACATAGCCGACTTCCTGGCGCAGTCGGAAATCTGCGACGAGGTCGGCATTATGCTGGCCGATGGCGGCGACTGGTGTCTCGGCATCTTCCTCGACCGCTCGACCACATCGTTCAGGGACAGCGAAATAGCCCAACTGGAGCAGCGGCTGCCGGTGTTC
Organism: Mesorhizobium helmanticense; assembly: GCF_003034915.1. Taxonomy (GTDB): domain Bacteria; phylum Pseudomonadota; class Alphaproteobacteria; order Rhizobiales; family Rhizobiaceae; genus Mesorhizobium; species Mesorhizobium helmanticense. Next base: position 40,615 of record NZ_PZJX01000052.1, read on the forward strand.
GAAGCGCTGCATGCGCTCGACATTACCACGCGCGGTGCCGATTTCTCTCGTACGTCGGCACCAACCAGCCCTGGCGCATCGCCGCGGCAGGAGCCGACCATCCCGGTCAGCCTGTGGCCGGAGCTGTCCTTGCGCGAGCGGGAACTCGTCCAGCTTATCCTTGCCGGCCACCCGACCGCCAACATCGCCGAGCGTCTCGGCATCACCGTCGGCACCGTCAAGAACCATCGCCGGCGCATCTACGAAAAGCTCGACATCACCACCGAGCGAGAGTTGTTCTTGCAGTTCTTCCAGTACCGGATGGAAAAGTAGCCAACGCCCGGCTTGGTCCCGTCGCGGTTCAGCCACGACTACAACCCGGTCGTGGAACGATGCCAGGGCGGCAAATTCATCGTCGTCGACTATAGCCGCGCCGACTTTCCACCGCCTTCGATGTTCCTGGACGAGTAAGATTGCTGCGCCGGCGGCTGGCTGCGCCCGACGATCATATCCGCCGCCTTTTCAGCGATCATGATGACGGCGGCGTTGGTGTTTGACGAAACGATGCCTGGCATGACCGAGCTGTCGCAGACGCGCAGGCCCCCGAGTCCGCGCACGCGAAGTTCGGGATCGACGACGCTGTCGGCATCGCCGCCCATCCGGCAGGAACCGACCGGGTGGTAGGCGCTGCGCCCGTGTTGACGGGCGAAGGCTTCGAGCGCGGCGCGCCCCTTGGTTGCCGCGCCCGGAAGGTGCTCCCGGCTGATGTATTTGGCGAAGGCCGGTTGCGACAGGATCTCACGGCTGATCTCGATGCCGTCGATGGCGCGCTCGAGGTCGTAGCGCTCGGCGAAGGGGTTGGGATCGATAACAGGCGGATCGCGCGGATCCGCTGATCGCAGCGTGACGCTGCCGCGCGAGCGAGGGCGGACATGGTAGGAATTCAGCGTGCAGCCATTGCCGCCGGGGACCGAGCCGATGCCTTCCTCGACCCCGGCACCGGGCAGGAAATGAAACTGGATGTCAGGCGTCTTCTCCGCCCGGTCGCCCCACCAGAAGCCGCCGGCCTCGACGATGTTGGACGCCACCGGCCCCTTGCCGAACAGCGCGTATTCGAGGCCGGCGACCGCCTGCCAGCGCTTCTTCTTGTAGCGGTCAATGCCATGCGGCCCGTTGAGCTCGGCGACGACGTCGACATCCATGTGATCGTGCAGGTTCTGGCCGACGTTCTTCAAATCGTGGATCACCTTGATGCCGTGCGCGCCGAGATGGGCGGCCGGGCCGATGCCCGACAGCATCAAAAGTTTCGGCGAGCCGATGGCGCCGGCCGTGACGATCACCTCGCGCCCGGCGCGCAGCAGCTCGGCGCGGCCATTGGCGATGATCTCGACGCCGATGGCGCGGCCGTTCTCGACAATGATGCGGCTGACCGTGGCGTCGGTCCGCAAGGTCAGATTCCTGCGGCCAAGCGTCGGCTTGAGATAGGCAACCGCCGTGCTGCTGCGCTTCCCCTGACGCGTCGTCGTCTGGTAGAATCCAGCACCTTCCTGCTGGCCATCGTTGAAATCCGCCCTGAAGGGAAGACCCGCCTGCTGTGCCGCCTTGACGAAGACCCGGGTCAGCGGATGCGGCGCGCCGCTGGAAACGCCGAGCGGTCCATCGATGCCGTGCTGCGGACCGGCGAATGTGTCGTTGCCCTCGGAGCGGATGAAATAGGGCAGCACCTCGGCGTAGCTCCATCCCGCACAGCCTTCTTCGGTAGACCAGCCGTCGTAATCCTGCGGGCAACCGCGGGTGAACACCTGGGCGTTGATCGAGGAGCCACCGCCCAGCACGCGCGCCTGCGGATAGACCATGGTGCGGCCGTCGATCGCCTTGCCCGGCGCCGTGTCATAGCCCCAGATCAGCGGTCCCGATGTCATCTTGAAGAAGCCGACCGGCAGATGGATGTAGCGATCGGTGTCGGGCGGGCCAGCCTCAAGCAGGACCACGGACACATCCGGATCCTCGCTCAGCCTGGCGGCGAGAATACAGCCGGCCGTGCCGCCGCCGACAATGATGTAATCCGGCATTTTTCCTCCCGATGCTGCCCGGCCTCTCATGCGCGCGACGATCTCAAGTCCCTTGTGTCGCGTCAAGAGAAAGGGTATGGTTGCCGTGTTGAAGGGTTGTCGTACAAGTGGAGGAACTTGGCAATCCTTGCCGAAGGCGAGGCGCTCCGCGCATGCCGCCGAACGGAAAACGGAGATTCAACTGGGAGGTTCGAGAATGAAGGACAGGACGATTTCCACACGTTCCGGCACGGTCAGCCGCCGGACGCTGATGATGGGCGCCACCGCCGGACTGGCGACGCTCGCCATGCCGAGGGTGTTGCGGGCGCAGGACAAGCCGACGCTGGTGACGTCGATTCGCTCGCTATCCAATCCCTACCATGCGGTCTGGAAGACCGGCGCCGAGGCCTACGCCAAATGGGCCGGGCTCGAACACGTCACGCTGGTTTCCGAAGGCAACAGCGAGAAAGGCATCGCCGACATCAAGGCAATGCTGGCCAAGACCGGCGGCAACATGGTGCTCAATTCCGATCCCAACGACACGCCCGATGCGCGTCCGATTGTGGAAGCCTGCGCCAAGGCCGGCGCCTATGTCGTGACGCAGTGGAACAAGCCGGCGGATCTGCACCCGAAGGACTTCAATCCGAACTATGTTTCCCATATCGAGTTCGACGGCATTGCAAGCGGCAAGACCATCGCCGAGATCCTGTTCAAGACCATCGGCGGCAAGGGTGGCATCGTCGCACTCGGCGGCCTGATCTCGACCACCGCGGCGATCGAGCGCAAGAAAGGTCTCGACGCAGCGCTTGCCGCCAATCCCGACATCAAGCTGCTCGACTTCCAGGTCGCCAACTGGAAATCGACCGAAGCCTTCGACCTGATGGGCAATCTGCTCACCCGCTTCGGCGACGACATCAAGGGCATCTGGGCCGCCAATGACGACATGGGCTCCGGCGCGCTCGAGGCGCTGCGCGCCGAGAACCTCGCCGGCAAGGTGCCGATCGTCGGCGTCGACGGCATCAAGACGGCGGTCGACGCGGTGCGCACCGGCGAGTTCGCGTGCACCGTCACCTCCGATCCGTTCTGGCAGGGTGGCATGGGACTGGCCATCGGCTACAACGCCAAGATCGGCAAGTTCGACCCGGTCAAGGAGCCGCCGGAGCACCGCGAATTCTACGGCAAGGCGGTGCTAATCTCGCACGACAATGTCGAGGAATATTACAAGACCAATGTCGATGCGAAGCCGGAGATCGACTGGAACGACCTGTGGGGTCGGGTGACCGGAGCCATCCGTACCTGACCGCCCGAGCGGGCCTGCCACCCCCCCTTGGCGGCCCGCTCCCTCTTACAGGCGCCGTGCACGGTATCCGCATCGGCGACGGTCATGACGCAGACGGGAAGCGGTTTCTTGACAATCCATACAGAACCCCTGAAGTCCGTTTCGGACATCGAGCGGACGACGCTTATGACACTGATCCCCGGCCGCATCGCCGGCCTGTTCGGCGGCAGGCGCTGGCGCAGCCTGGCGCCACTGGCGGTGCTGATCGTGCTGTGCGTGCTGATCGCCATTGCCAATCCCAACTTCATTGAACTGCGCAATCTCGTGCGCGTCGCTAATTCGGCCGCCGTGCCTTTGACGCTGGCGATGGGGCTGACCTTCATCATCCTGATGGGCAGCATCGACCTCTCCGTCGAGGGGACCTTGTCGGTGTCGGCGATGGTGGTGGTGCTGCTGGCCGCCAATGACGGCAATGGCAATGACTATGGCTGGTGGGCCGTGCTCGCCGCGATTGTTGCCGGCACCGCCATGGGTTTCGTCAGCGGTCTTGTCCAGACCATGCTGCGCATCCCGTCCTTCATGGCCACACTTGGCATGTGGTTCATCGGCCTTGGCCTGTCGGTCTATATGCTCGGCGGCTCGGCGATCCGCCTCAACGACGCCTCGATCCGCGACCTCGCCTTACACCGTTTCTTCGGCATGCCGCTGGCGGTCTGGGTCGCGACGGGGGCATTCCTGCTCGCCGCTGTCATCCAGTACCACACCAAGCTCGGCCGCCACATCCTGGCCATCGGCGGCGACGAGGACGTGGCAAAACTCTCCGGCGTCAACGTGATACGCGTGCGCATCACCGCCTTCGCGTTGGCGGGGTTTTTCTTCGGCATCGCGGGCGTGCTTGCCGCCGCGCAGCTTGGCCAGTCGCACGCAGTGATCGGCGACGGCAGGCTGTTTGCCGCGGTCACCGCCGTCGTCGTCGGCGGCACGGCGCTGACCGGCGGCGAAGGCGGTGTCGTCAACACGCTGATCGGCGTGCTGATCGTCACCGTGCTCGCCAACGGCATGATCCTGCTCGGGATTTCGCCCTATATCCAGCAGACCGTGCAGGGCCTGATGATCATCGCCGCGGTGGCGCTCTCGCTCGACCGCATGCGCCTCAGAATCGTCAAGTGAGCGCCATGCTGAGCGCATCCGGCATCATCAAGAATTTTCCCGGCGTCCAGGCCTTGCGTGACGTCTCGATCGAGGTCCGGCCGAACGAGGTGGTCGGGCTGATCGGCGAGAACGGCGCCGGCAAGTCGACGCTGATGCGGGTGCTGGCCGGCAGCTACCGGCCGGACGGCGGCAGCCTGACGCTGGACGGCGAACAGCTTCGCATGCGCAGTCCGCGCGATGCGGCCAGGCATGGCATCGGCATGGTGTTCCAGGAACAGTCGCTGGTGCTCAATTTGACGGTCGCCGAAAACATCTATCTCGGCGAGGAAGACCGTTTCACCCGAATCGGCATCGTCAACTGGCGCGCCATGAACGCGGCGGCGCGCCGCCAGCTGGCCAAGATCGGCATCGATATCGATGTCACCCAGCGCACCTCGGAGCTGACGTTCGCCGCGCGCCAGATGGTGGAGCTGGCCAAGGCGCTGACGCTGGAGGAGATGGTCGAGCGGCCGCTGCTCATCCTGCTCGACGAGCCGACCTCGGTGCTCAACGCCGCCGATATCGAGGTGCTGTTCGCGCGCGTGCGGTCGCTGAAATCCCGCGCCAGCTTCGTCTTCGTCTCGCACCGCCTCGACGAGGTGCTGGCGATCTCCGACCGCGTCTACACCATGAAGGACGGCGCGGTCGTCGCCGAACACCGTGCGGCGCAAGTCACCGCGCCAGAGCTGCACGAGATCATGGTCGGACGCGGGCTGCAGGCTGAATATTACCGCGAGGCCCGCCAGCAGCAGCCGCGCGAGACGGTCATGGTCGAGGCCAAGGGATTGGGCGCGAATGGTGCCTATCATGGCGTCGATCTCAAGATCAGGGCCGGCGAGATCGTCGGCATCGCCGGCGTCGTCGGCTCCGGCCGGGAGGAGGTCACGCGCACCATCGGCGGCTTCCTCCAGCACGATGCCGGCGAGATGAAAATCGCCGGCGACACGGTGCGCTTCGGCTCACCGGAGCCGGCGGTGCGCAAAGGCATCGGCTATGTGCCGCGCGAGCGGCGGCTCGAAGGACTGGTGATGTTCCTGTCGATCGCGGAAAACATTTCACTGGCCGATCTGTCGAGCGTCATGCGCCATGGCGCCATCGACTATGGCAAGGAGCGCCGACTTGCCGCCGACTGGATCAAGCGGCTGCGCATCAAGGCGCCCGGCCCTGACGCGGCCTGCCGAAAGCTCAGCGGCGGCAACCAGCAGAAGGTGGTGCTGGCGCGCTGGATGACGGCAGGCTCGCGCATCCTGGTGCTTGACCATCCGACGCGCGGCCTCGATGTCGGCGCCAAGGAAGAGGTCTACGAACTCGTGCGCGATCTCTCCGCGCAAGGGGTCGCGATCCTGCTGATTTCCGACACTCTGGAAGAGACGATCGGCCTGTCGCACCAGGTGCTGGTGATGCGCGACGGCGAGATCACCGCGCGCTTCGACGCCAGTCCGGGCAACAAGCCGAACCAGGTAGACCTGTTGCGAGCGATGGTGTGAGCCGATGAACGAACCTTTTCCCCTCAGGCGGATCTTCGAAGGCAAGTGGACTCAAGGCGCCATTCCGCTGGTCCTGCTTGTCGCCCTGTTGCTGATCATCGAGATCGCCGCGCCCGGCTTCCTGACCGGCGAGACCGTGTCGCTGCTGTTTGCCAACACCGCCGTGCTGTTCATCCTGGCGACCGGCGTCACTTTCGCCATCCTGCTCGGCGGCATCGACCTTTCGATCCAGGCGGTGGCTTCGCTGGCGAGCGTCATCCTGGCGCAGTTGCTGCCCTCATTGGGTCTCGCCGCTTTCCCGGTGGCGATCCTGTCCGGCCTTGCCTTCGGCACGTTGAGCGGCATCGTCCATGTCAAGCTACGCGTTCCGTCCTTCGTGGCGACGCTGGCCACCGGCGGCGTGGTCACCGGCATCGCGCTGTGGGTGTCCGACGGCCGCGCCATCACCATCGAGGAGGGTGGCCGCGAAAACACCGCCTGGATCAACGCCACCGTCGTGGGCGTACCGGTGGTGGTGCTGATTTCGGCGGTCATCGGCATCGCCGCCTTTCTGGCGCTGCGCTACACGCGCTTTGGCCGCCAGGCGATCGCGGTTGGCGCCGGCGAGCCGGCTGCCTGGGCGGCGGGCATCAATGTCGACCGCACCAAGATCGTGGCCTTCGCCGCCTCAGGCATGCTGGCCGCTGTCGCTGGCGTCGTGCTGGCAGCCAGGCTGTCGAGCGGCTCGCCGGTTCTTGCCAACCAGCTGCTGCTGCCGGCGATTGCCGCCGTCATCGTCGGCGGCACCGCCATCACCGGCGGGCTGGGCGGCGTCGCCCGCACGGCGGTCGGCGCGTTGATCATCTCGATCGTGCGCATCGGCATGACCTTCGTCGGCGTCAACATCTTTCTGGAAAACATGGTGTTCGGCGCGGTGCTCATCGCCGCTGTCGCCATCACCATCGACCGCAGCAAGATCGCGGTCATCAAGTGACAGTTTCATCCGCACCGCCTCCCAAGCAAGCGCGGACAGGACGGGGTCGCATCACAGGCCCGATGCGACCCCGCCTGGTCGAATCACATCGTGTCGAGGCCGATCAGCTCGATCTTGTAGCCGTCCGGGTCCTCGACGAAGGCGATGTGGGTGGTGCCGTGCTGCATCGGCCCAGGCTTGCGCGGGATCTTGGCGCCGCGCTTTTCGAGCTCGGCGCAGACCGCATAGATGTCGTTGACGCCGAGCGCCAGATGGCCGAAGCCGGTGCCGATCTCATAGGGCTCTTCCCTGCCCCAGTTCAGCGTCAGCTCGACGACGGCCTCCTTGTCCTCGGGGCCGTAGCCGACAAAGGCGTTTGTGAACTTGCCGCCGGGATAATCGTCGCGGCGCAGCAAGGTCATGCCGAGAACCTCTGTGTAGAAGGCGATCGACTTGTCGAGGTCGAGCACCCTGATCATGGTGTGCATATAGCGAAAGCCCGGGGCGTCGCTCATTGGGAAAGTCCTCCGAATTCAGTGATTTGCTGGTCTGACCATCCACATCAAACGGCTGGTTGGAATGTGGTCCCGCTTGATGTTCTAAATCAGGGTTGTATGATAACACGACAAGAAAGGTGCTTGTCCAGTCGTTTTCCCAAGGGGTGCAGAGTCAATTCATGAATGCCGTGCCTCCCACCTCAGCGTCGCTGATCGCAGCCCTTGCCGGCCTGCTGCCGAATGGCGGGTTGCTGACCACGGACGAAGACCTGGCGCGCTACAGCCGCGACTGGTCCGGCGACCATTTCGGCCGTCCGCTGGCGGTGGCCCGTCCGGCTTCGGTCGAGGAGATGTCGGCCTTGATGCGGCACTGCCACGCGGAGCGCATTCCCGTCGTGCCGCAAGGTGGCCTGACCGGCCTCGTGGGTGCAGCCGTGGCGGCGGATGGCGGCGAGATCGTCATCTCGCTGGAGCGCATGAACAGGATCCGCTCGATCAGCCCGATCGACTTCGCCATGGTGGTCGAGGCCGGCTGTATCCTGGAGGATGCCAAGCGCGCCGCCGAAGAGAGCGACTGCCTGCTGCCGATCACCTTCGGGGCGCAAGGAAGCTGCCGCATCGGTGGCAATGTCGCCACCAATGCCGGCGGTTTCAACGTGCTGCGCTATGGCATGACGCGCGACCTGGTGCTCGGCCTCGAAGTGGTGCTGGCCGACGGCCGGATCTGGAACGGGCTGAAGGTGCTGCGCAAGGACAATCGCGGCTACGACCTCAAGCAGATCTTCATCGGCTCGGAAGGCACGCTCGGCATCGTCACCGCCGCCGCGCTGAAACTGTTTCCCAAGCCGACGCAGATCGAAACAGCTCTGGTGGGCTTGCGCTCCGTCGAGGATGCGATGGCGCTCTATGCCCGCGCCCGGCGCGACTGCAGCGACCTGCTCACCGCCTTCGAACTGATCCTGCGCGGCGGCATCGAGATCACCATGCGCGAGGGCAAGGACTTTCCCGATCCGCTGGGCAAAGCCTATCCAGCCTATGTGCTGATCGAGGTTTCCGCCGGCGGGCTGATCGACCTGTCTGCCATGCTGCTTGGTTTTCTCGACGGCGTCGCTGATATCGTCGAGGACGGCATCGTCGCCTCGACGCGGGCGCAGGCCGAGCGGCTGTGGCTCTACCGCGAGATCATGGTCGAGCGGCAGGGCCGCGGTGGCCGCTATCTGCGCACCGACGTTTCGGTGCCGATCTCGAAACTCGCCGATTTCGTCACCGACGCGCTCTTCGACTTGCAACGGGCGCGTCCCGACGCGCTGGCCGTCACCTATGGCCATGTCGGCGACGGCAATATCCATCTCAACGTCGTGCCGCCGGAAGGCATGACGCCAGAAGCGATCGAACATCTGTTCGAAGAGGCCGAGGCACATATCTTTGCCGTCGTCGATCGCTGTGGCGGCTCGATCAGCGCCGAGCACGGCATCGGCCGGGTCAAGCAGAAGGCATTCCTCGAGCGCATCGATCCGGTGACGCTCGATCTGGCCGCAGGCATCAAGGACGCGTTCGATCCGCGCCACATCCTCAGCAACGGCCGCATTCTGGCGTCCACATCCGCCCTCGACTATAGGTGAGCGATGGCGCTGAAACTCGACAAGGTCAATCGCGGTCCACATCTCTCCACTTTGGTGGCGAGTTCCATCTCCCGCGAGATCGCGCAGGGGCGCCTGAAGCCCGGCGACCAGTTGCCGACCGAACAGGCACTGGCGACCACGTTCGGGGTCAGCCGCAACGTGGTGCGCGAGGCAATCGCGCGGCTGCGCTCGGAAGGCCGCATCTGGTCGCAGCAAGGGCGCGGCGCCTTCGTGGTGGAGAGCAACAACCCGACGGTGCTGACCATCGACTACGAGGCGCTGCAACGCGCCGATTCGTTCCGCAACCTGTTCGAACTGCGCGGCATCCTCGAAGTGCAGGCCGCCGCCCTCGCAGCAAAGCGGCGCTCCGAGGCCGATCTGATCGCGATGGGCGATGCGCTGGCCGGCATGCGCGCCGCGCCCTATGGCAGCGTCGCCTGGCTGCGCAGCGACCTCGAATTTCACCGCACCGTCGCCGAGGCGACGCGCAACGCCTACATGGGCCAGTTCCTGGTCTTCGTTTCCGAGCGTGTTCGCGAAAGCATTCTCGCCGCCGGCAACCAGCAGAAATCCGACGACATGGCCCGCATCACGCTCGGCGAGCACGAGCGCATCTTTGCCGCCATCCGCGCCGGCGACAGGGAGGCGGCGCAAGCGGCCATGCGCGACCATCTGGCGGGTGCCGCCCTGCGTGTCGGACTGCACGAGGGTGATGCGGCTGCGGAGCCTCCGGCGCAGGAGGCAGCCTCTCCGGTGCGGCATTCAAGGCTGAGAAAGGCTATCCGTAAGCAGGCCGCGGGATAGCTGCTTCGTCCGAATTTTTCGGCTAGTCGCCGGTTCGCTCTCACGGCAGAGTGTGGCCATGTGCAACCTCTACAACATCACGACGTCGCAAGAGGCCGTCCGCCAATGGACCAGGACCTTGCGGGACATCTTGGGCAACCTTGAGCCGTCCATCGACATCTATCCCAACCGCCCCGGCCCGGTGGTGCGCAATGCGCTGGACGGGCAGCGAGAGCTGGCCAATCTCCTGTGGGGCATGCCGACACCCGTTGAGCGGATGAAGGGCAAGGCCGACTACGGCACCACCAACATACGCAATCCTCAGTATGGCCATTGGCAGCAGTATGTCAGCGTCGGGAACCGCTGTGTGGTGCCAGTGACCAGCTTTGCGGAGCCCAGCCCAACGCCCGGCGACAAGGACCCTGAGACAGGCATTCAGCGGAACCATTGGTTCGCGCTCAATAAGGATCGCCCGCTGTTCTTCTTCGCTGGCCTCTGGACGCCATGGCACGGGGTTCGCAAAGTAAAGGACGGCCCAGGCGACTTCGAGCTTTACGGCTTCCTCACGACCGCGCCCAACGCCCTCATCAAGCCTATCCACGAGAAGGCCATGCCGGTGATCCTGACCACGCAAGAGGAAATTGAGACGTGGCTTACTGCGCCATGGTCGGAGGCAAGGCGACTACAACGCACGGTACCGGACGACGCTCTTGTGATCGTCGCGAAGCCAGCTACGCAGATCAAGTTCCCTCAGGCTGTCATAAGCCCTAACGGCCAACTGTCGTTGCTGTAGGGCTGGGATGAGGCAACCGCACGACCTCAGGGGCATTCGGGGGAAAAGTGGCAAGGCATTCCATAGATGATATTGCAGATGCGCTTCGTTTGAACGGCGGCAGAGGCCGACGCTGCACTGTCCTGATCGGGGCCGGTTGCTCGGTCAGCGCCGGTATTCCAACAGCCTCAGAAATAGTTGCAGAAATTCGGCGATCCTTCCCGTCGGCTTTCTCCCGGGCGTTGGTCAAGGACTATCCTAGCTGCATGGCAGCACTTGAGATCGGAGTGAGGCGCGATCTCATTGCCCGATACGTTGATAGCGCGAAGATTAACTGGGCCCATGTGGCCCTCGCACAGCTCATTGAAGCAGGTTTTGTCGATCGCGTTCTGACAACGAATTTTGACCCGCTTGTTTCCAGAGCCTGCGCGCTCATCAACCGGTTTCCCGCTGTCTATGACCTGGCCGCGTCCCGTATTTTTAAACCTGATCAAGTAAGTGAACAGGCGATCTTCCATCTGCATGGGCAACGCGACGGATTCAATTTACTAAACACGAAGGATGAAGTTCAGCGGCAGAAGAGACGGCTTGGGCCGGTGTTCGATGAGGTAAAAAGGGGACGAATCTGGATTGTCGTTGGATACAGCGGTGAAAATGATCCCGTCTTTGAGTTGTTGGCACGCGTACGGCATTTTGAGTTCGGCCTATATTGGATTGGGTACGAAAGCGCACCATCGCCGCATGTGGAGCGCGAAATCATTGCCCCCGCAAAGGGCGCGCATTTTCTGGGCGGAGTTGACGCCGACGACTTCTTTGTCTCGCTAGCTCAAAAGCTTGAATGCTTTCCGCCCAACTACGTTGCACAGCCATTTTCCCATCTGCACCGCACCATAAGTATGCTGGCGCCCTATGGCGCTCCACACCCCGAAGATTCCGAACATCCGGTGTTTCGGAAGAGGCGTTTCGACATCTGCCAGGTGATCCGATCTGAACTTGATGAACTAATTTCAAGCCGGGAACGGGGCGTGTCTGCAGGATATTACTTTCTAGCTGGGAACTACGATCGCGTGGTTGAACTGCTGGGACAGCAGAAGCTCACAGGTATGTCTCAATCGGATAAAGATGCCCTCGGCTGGTCCCTCGCCGAGCAGGGGAACCGCCTTCATGTCGAAGCGAGGGAGTCTGGTTCCGAAGGGCGCTTTAGGGAGGCCATGCAGAAATTCAGGCAAGCAGCAAAGATACTCTCAACGAGAGCTGACGCGCTCTACAACTGGGGTAATACCCTTTTTGATTTTTCAATTATGAAGCGATACGGCGCGCCGGAGGTTATGACGCGCGCTGGTGAGCGTCTACTTCGCCAAGCGATCAAGAAGTATCAGAAGGTCATAGCGATCGAGCCGAACTACGCTGATGCACACAATAATATGGCAAATGCTCTCACCGATATTGGGCGATCGGTAAGTCAGGAGGAGGGAATACCGCTATTCAACGAAGCTCGCAGGCACTACGAGATCGCCTTAAAATATACCGAGTCGCCCGATGTCGTCCACAATAACTTTGCGAAGGCTCTTCACGAACTAGCAAGAATAACAAATGATCAACAGGCGTTTGACGACTGCCTGGTTCACTTTTCTATCGCTGCTGATTTCAACCCGAAATACTATAGCGTGTTCCTGAGTTGGGGAAACGCACTCGCGGATGTTGCCCGTCGTTCAGGTGACCGAGATACTTTGCGAAAAGCTTGCGCTATGTATCGTCGCGCGTCAGAAATTCGCCGATCGGACTCTGCGTCTTGTTGGAATCTAATTGGGGAGTTGACCCGACTCGCCGAAATGGAGAGTGGCATGGAAAAGACGGCAGTATTGGAAGAGGTTGCATCTCTTCGTAGGAAGATGGCACGCCTCCGCCGCGCTCGAGCTAGGGTCCGGACTCATAACCAGTAGCTGACGATTGCCGCGAGGAAGACGGCGGCGAGGAAGCTCGTCGCCGATCGATCGTATCGTGTGGCAATGCGGCGGAAATCCTTGAGCCGTCCAAACATCCGCTCGATGGTGTTGCGATCGCGGTATAGGAATGGCGAGAAGCAGTTCTTCCAGCGTCGGTTAGCTTTCGGCGGAATGTTCGGCATCGTCCCTTTGCCCTCGACCTTGTGCCGGATGGCATTGGTGTCATAGCCCTTGTCGGCGTGCAGGATCGGGCTCTTCGGCATCTGCTCCAGAAGCAAATCCGCGGCACTGCAATCGGCGACCTGGCCACCGGTCAAAAGGAAAGCGATTGGACGGCACAGGCCGTCGGTCAGGGCGTGGATTTTCGTGGTTCGACCACCGCGCGATCGGCCGATCGCCTGATTTTGTTCCCCTCCTTTGCCGCCTGAGGCACATCGATGCGCCTTCACCGCCGAGGAGTCGATAAGCACCTCCGCGGGCGGTCCGCTAGCCGAGACCAAGGCATGGAAGATGTCGGCCCAGACGCCCTTGGCCGCCCATCGGACGAAGCGGTTGTAGAGCGTCTTGCGCGGGCCGTAGGCATCCGGTGCTTCGACCCAACGACCACCTGACTTCAGGACATGCACGATACCGCTGATCACCCGGCGATCATCAACCCGCGGCTTCCCGCGTGTGTCAGTTGGCAAGAGCCACGAGCCGCCCAAACTGCTCCTCGGTCAGCCAGAAATAATCGCGATTCATCCGTGTGGTCTCCCTTTGGAGACCGTGAATCACGAAGCAGATTCCGACGAAATCCCTGTTGATTCCGTGCCCCCTTTGGACCACTGTCCTAGATCGGGCAAGGCCGCGACGGGATGGTGGACTCAGGGGGATCGCAATGCCCAACGCTTTCACTACTCTCGTCGGCATAGAAATCCCGATTGTCCAGGCGGCAATGGGTGGAGCTACGTCTCCGCAATTCGCGGCCGCAGTTAGCAATGCAGGCGGTCTCGGGATGCTCGCCCTCGGCTGGAGTCCGCCCGAAGCGGTACGCGCAGAAATTCGGGCCACCAAGGCCCTGACCGAGCGACCATTCGGCGTCAATCTCGTGTTGACATATCCGCAGGAGGAGCGCCTCGCGATCTGCTTGGAAGAAGGCGTGCCGGTAATCTCATTTTTCTGGGGCCAGGCAGGCCCGCTGATGGCTGAGGCGCATCGTGGCGGGGCAAAGGTGCTGCATACGGCAGGAAGCGCCGAACAGGCTCGGATATCAGCCGAGGATGGCGCGGACGCAATCGTCGCGCAAGGCTGGGAGGCCGGTGGCCACGTTTACGGTAGAGTTGCCACGATGGCGTTGGTTCCGGCAGTTGTTGATCAGGTCGCGCCGGTCCCAGTTCTTGCCGCCGGTGGCATTGCGGATGGACGCGGTCTAGCCGCGGCGATGGCACTTGGTGCCGCGGGCGCTTGGATCGGTACCCGCTTTCTCGCGAGCATCGAAGCTCCAATCCATGCGCGCTATCGCGACCGCATCCTCTCGGCCAAGGAGACGGACACAGAATATGGGACGGTTTTCGACGTCGGCTGGCCCGACGCTCCGCACCGTAGCCTCCGCAACAAAACCATTGAAGCTTGGGAGGCAGCCGGACGCCCGCCGGCGGGTGGGCGTCCCAACGAAGGCGTCGTGGTAGCAAAGTCGCCATATGGTGATGTGGTTTCATACCAATCTCACACGCCGGGATCGGGTGACGAGGGCGACATTGATGCCCTTGCCCTATGGTCGGGCCAAGGCGTCAGCCTCGTCCGCCACGTCCAGCCCGCCGCCGAGATTGTCCGCGAAATGAGCGACGAGGCGCGGGCAATACTCGCACGGCTTGGGAACGATCCATCTTTCTAAAGCTCACGTGGGAAGTACCGCCGATCTCAATCGCGGACTTATGGGTCCGGACCCTAAATTGGCGTAGAACTCACTTCACCCACGAGCGGAGTGGGCGTGAATGGGATTGTTCGGCGCTGTCGAATTCGATGATCTTTCCCTTACCTGCATCTTGTCCGCCCTTGGGTTATCGGTGGGGCTTGGGCGGCAAGCTTCAATCCTCATACCGCCAGACAATCCGCCGAACCATCCTTATCTCTGCAAGTCTCGTCACGCGGATGCCCTCCCGCTCTCGTGCTGATGGGTTTTGCGTCTCGGCGTGCATATACTCGTTCTTGCCGCAGCGCCTACAATTCATTTTGCTCCCGACCAATTCGGCCTCAACATCCCCAAAGATTTCCCTCAGGTCACCTGGCTGATACCAGCGCTTGACGTTACAGAGCCCGCAGCGGACCAGCACGAGCTGCCCAATCTCATGAGCATTGCTGAGCTTCCATTCGCCGCCGCGCTTTCGTCGTCCATCAGTATCAGGCATGGCCCAAAATAGGAACTCATTCCTCTCTCGGTCAATTCACTCTTGACATTTATGTTCTCTTTTTGTTCACTGCGATCATGCAGCGTTTGGAGTAATTGCTATGGACCGCATTGTGACACTCAACAGTCGCCAGGAGGCCGCCCTCCAGGCTCACGCCGAGGATTTCATCGCTGTCCACAAGGGCGATGTGATGAAGGCGCTCAAGGAAATGATCGTGCTCAACGGGCATCTTCAAGAACGACTTGATGCACTCACCGCACCCCGCCGCGCGGCACGTTAGGAGGAACGGCAATGGGTACCATGCACTTTGACGACGAAGCGAAAGCCGAATTGCATTCGGAAGCCGTGAAGCTGATTGCGCGTTACGACAGCCCGCTTGAGACCGTGAAGGCGCTCATGGCCTATAATTGCGAGCTTGAGACCCAGATACTCGCCATAGCGCACCGGCATCCGGGGGTCGTTTCAATCGGCTACGATCCTACGCCACCTGTGCTGGGGTGAACGCTTGTCATTGGCTGCGATAGTCGGCCCGTCACCCCGTTGGCGGCTCGACCAGCGACACCCCGTTCAACCCCGCCACAATATCGGAAAGCGCCGGTACGAACTTTTCGCCATGGCCGGTGGCGACAGCCGTGGCAAAGCCGTTGCGCACCGCGGCCCCGATCGGATTGGCGACGCCGCCCGCCTGGGCGAAGGACGCGAGATAGGTCATGTCCTTCAGCGCATTGACGATGGCGAAGCGCTGCGCGTTCTCGTTGCGGTTCAGCACGAAGTCGAAGAAGGCCTGGTAGAAGCCGCAATCCATGCGGCTGCCCGAGATGACGCTGTTGAAGACCTGCGGCGTCAGCCCGGCTTTCACGCCCAGTGTCAACGCCTCCGAATAGATCGCCGAATAACCCATCGAGACAAAATTATTGAGCAGCTTCATGGTGTGGCCGCTGCCGGTCGGCCCGGTATGGACGACGCGCGCGGCAAAGGCTTCGAGCACCGGCCGCGCCCGCGCGACAGCCTCGGCCGAGCCGCCAACCATGACGTCGAGCTTGCCTTCCGCCGCTTCCTTTGGTGTGCGCGCCAGTGGCGCATCGATCAGCGTCAGGCCCTGAGCGGCGAGTTCGACCGCCAGTGCCGTCGTCGATGACGGGTTGGAGGTCGAGCAGTCGATGATCAGCAGCGGCTTGCCGGCCGAAGCCAGCCCGCCCGGCCCCTTCACCAGCGCTTCCACCTCGCGCGAACCGGTGACGCAAAGCACAACGACGTCGCTCGCGGCGGCAAGCTTGTGCAGGTCCTCCGCCTCCGTGGCGCCGGCCGCCACCAGCCGTTCCATCGCATCGCGGCTGCGATGCGCCCAGACCGTCAGCGGCCAGCCTTTGGTCAGGAGATTGGCGGCCATGCCGGCGCCCATGCTGCCCAGTCCGATGAAGCCTATGCGTTCTTTCATGCTTTTCTCCAACAACCATGGCCCAGGCGGGCGGGCCGCACTTTCGTCACCTTGCGGCGGGCACCTGTCGATGCAATCCTTTGAAGAAGAATCGGCCTTTGCCGAAGAATCGGACCGGAGTCCCCCGATGGCGGAGCCCATGCTTTTCGACGCCATACCGCAAGCGCCCAATCTCAGAAGCGGGCTGGTCAACACGCTGATCGCGCAGATCGAATCCGGCGACCTTGCGCCGGGCCAGCGGCTGCCGACCGAGCAGGAGATCGTCGCCGCCACCGGTGTCAGCCGCACCGTCGTGCGCGAGGCGCTGGCCGCACTGCGCGCCCGTGGGCTGATCACCACCCGCCAGGGTCTGGGAGCTTTCGTCGCCAAGGATCCCCTGCCCCGGACCTTTTCCATCTTGCCGGACGACCTCGAATCGATCGACGAGGTGTTGCGGGTGCTGGAACTGCGCATGGGCATCGAGGTGGAAGCGACCGGCCTTGCCGCCGAACGGCGCAGCGACGCAGCCCTTGAGCAGATGAGTTCCCGGCTCGACGCGCTCGAAGCCGCTGTCCGCGCCGGCGAGCCGGGTTCGGAAGAGGATTTTGGCTTCCACCGCGCCATTCTGGCGGCGACGCGCAACGCCAATTTCACCCGGCTGTTCGACACCTTCGGCAGCGCCATGATCCCGCGCCAGTGGACCCGGCTCGACCGGATGACGGTTCCCGAACGGGAAAAATACCTGGCCCGCATGCAGCGCGAACATCGCGCCATTCTTGCCGCCATCGAAGCCAGGGACGTCAAAGCGGCTCGCCGCGCCATGCGCAGCCATCTGACCAAAAGCTATGCCCGTTTCGAGACCTTGCGCGACAAGGCCGGGCGCGGCGACTGAGCCCTTGCTCATGATGCGGCTCCCGCCACGCCGCCGAGATAGAGGTCCCGCATCAGCGACATGTCGCGCAGTTCCGCGATCGGTCCGGAGACGACGATGCGGCCGTTCTGCATGAGGTAGCCGCGCGAGGCGAGCGATAGCGCGAGGCCGGCATTCTGCTCGACCAGCAGCACCGAAGCGCCGAAGCGCTCGCCGATGTCGAGGATGATTGCCTTGATCTCCTTGACCAACAGTGGCGACAGGCCGAGCGACGGCTCGTCGAGCAACAGCACGCGCGGTCGCGCCATCAGCCCACGCGCTATCGCCAGCATCTGCTGCTGGCCGCCGCTCAGCGAGCCACCCTTGTCGCGCTGCTTGGTGGCGAGGATCGGGAAGAATGCCAGCATCGTTGCCAAGTCGGCTTCGATGGCGTCGTCATCACGACGCGGATAGGCGCCGAGCCGCAGATTCTCCTCGACAGTCATGTCGACGAATATCTTGCGCCCCTCCGGCACCAGCACCACGCCGCGCGTTGCCATGATATCGGCGGATAGGCCGGTGACGTCATCGCCGTCGAAAACAATGCTGCCGGCGCGCGGCTTGACCAGCCCGACGATCGCCTTCAGCAGTGTCGACTTGCCGGCGCCGTTGGGCCCGAGGATGGTGACGATCTCGCCCTTGGCCAAAGTCAGCGAGACACCCCGGTTGACGATGGTCGGGCCATAGCCGGTGACGACATCGGAAACGGCGAGCAGGTTCACAGGTCGCCTCCCAGATAGACTTCCAGGACCTTGGGATCGGCAAGCACCGCCTCGGTCGGCCCGTCGGCGATCTTGGAGCCGAAATCGAGCACGGCAAGGCGCCGGCACAGCATCTGCATCAGCTTCATGTCGTGGTCGATGACGCAGACGGTGATGCCGTGGCCTGGCAATTGGCGAACAAGCCCGACAAGGGCAGTGGTTTCGCGGTCGTTGAGCCCCGCCGCCGGCTCGTCGAGCAGCAGCAGCGCCGGTTGCGTGGCGAGTGCCAGCGCCAGGCCGAGCAGCCGCAGGCTGCCAAACGGCAGCACGCCGGCCTTTTCATCCGCCAGCGCTGTCAGGCCGACGAAATCGAGCAACGCCTGCGGCGTCGGCCAGGGGGTGTTGGCGTTTGCTCCGGCTCGCACATGCTCGCCGGCGATCTGCACATTCTCCAGCATGCTGAGGCCGGCGAAAGCCATCGCCTGCTGGAAGGTGTAGCCGATCCCGGCCCGCGAAATGGCGTGCGGCGCCGAACCAGTGATATCGCGCCCACGAAACGACACGCTGCCTGCGTTGGGCCTATGAACGCCGGTGACGACGTTGAACAAGGTCGTCTTGCCCGAACCGTTTGGGCCGACGACGCCAAGGATTTCGCCCTCCTCGACGGCGAGATCGACGCCGGCGAGCGCGGCGACGCCGCCGAACTGTTTGCTCAAGCCGCGGATCTCCAGGATCGGGCTCATCGCCGCGCCTCCGAGGGATTCGAGACGACGCCGTTTTCTTGCCTCTGCCGTTCCTTCGATTTCGCAGTGAAGACCTTCCGGACAAAGGCAGCGATGCCGGCGATCAACCCGTCGGGCAGAAGCAGAATGACGGCGATCAGGCAGACGCCGTAGACGATGCGCGACTGGACCGGGTCGAGATTGAGCACTTCCGGCAGGAAGGCGACCAGGATGCCGCCGGCGAGCGGACCTGTGATCAGACGGGCGCCGCCGATCATCACCATCAATGCCAGATAGATGCTTGGGAAGGACGCAAACTGCGTCGGCGAAATGTGGCCGAGGAAATTCGCCAGCAGCACGCCCGATATGCCGGCAAAGACTCCGCTGACGACGAAGGCGCCGATCTTGTGCCGGCCGACATTGATGCCGAGCGAAGCGGCAAGCTTCTCATTTTCCCTGATGGCGCGCAGCGTGCGGCCATAGGACGAGTTGATGATCGCCCAGCTCGCCACCGCCGCGACGGCGACGAAAGCCACCACCATCAGGTAGTAGCGCGTCAGGTCGCCCATATCGGCGCCGAACAGGTTGACGGGGCCAACCATATCGAGCCCTGTTGCGGCGCCGGTGTAGTCGCCGCCATTGGTGAGCACGATGGCGAGCAGTTGCCCGAAGGCGAAAGTCATGATGACGAAGTGATGGCCGCCGACCCGCAGCGACGGAATGCCGACGATCATCGCAAACACGGCGCTGGTGAGTGCGGCGACCGGCAGCGCCAGCCAGAAACCAACGCCAAAGTCCCGCGCAAGTATCGCCGCCGTGTAGGCGCCGACGCCGACCAGTGCAGCATGGCCCATCGACAGGATGCCGGTCTGTCCGAACAGCACCGAAAGCCCGTAAAGCGCGATGACGTTGATGCCGGCCGAGATCGCCAGCGACAGGAAGCGGTTGCTCGGCGAGAGCAGCGGCACAAGGGCGATCAGCGTCAAGACCACCAGCACCGGCACTAGAGATCGCAAGGCCGGGGCAACGGAATGCGTGGGATGTTTGCCCTGCGGGGTCGAGCCTTCGCTCATGACGCCATCCTGGGTCCGCTGGTGCCGCCGAAGAGGCCGTGCGGACGAAAGAGCAGCACCAGGATCATCAGCACGAAGGAATAGGCGTCGGTCCATTGTGAGAAGCCGTAGCCCGCGCTGAAGCCTTCGACGATGCCGAGGATGAGGCCGGCGGCAACGGCGCCGTAGATATTGCCGAGCCCGCCGATCAGCGCCACGGCAAAGCCCTTCATGACCATGGTGCCGCCGATGAAGGGGGTGATCGGAAACAGCGCGATCAGCAAGGCGCCGCCGAGCCCGGCCAGTGCGCTGCCGAGCACGAACACGCCGGTGATGTAGCGGCGCACCGGAATGCCCATCAATGCCGCGGTATCGCGATCCTCGACGCTGGCCCGCAGCGCCCGACCATAGCGGCTGGTCGTGATCATCCGGAAGCTCAGCGCCACCACGGCGACGGTGATCAGGATGACCATGACGCGAACCGAAGCGATGCGCACGCCACCGACGTCCCAGACCGTGGTCAGCGGACGCGGGATGCTTTTCTGGTTCGGATTCCAAAACAGCACGACGACATGCTGCAGCACGACGATGAGGCCGAGCGAGACGATGAAGCCATTGGTCGGTCGCTCCAGCGTGAAGCGAAAAATGCCGCGCTCCAGCACATAGCCCATCAGACCGACCGCCAGGATCGCCAGCACGACCGCCAGCGGGAAGCTGAGGCCGGCACTGACGGCGAGCCAGGTGACGATGCCGCCGATCATCAGGAATTCGCCATGGGCGAAGTTGATGATGCCGGTCAGGCCGAAGATCAGGGTCACGCCGACGGCGATCAGTGTGATGACGCTGGCGATCGAAAGGCCGTTTAGGATCTGCTGTATGAAAATGTCCACGGCTCGCATCCGCTATTGACTGGTGGCCGGCGATTCCGACTTGCCCTGGATGGGTATTGGCGGCGCGGCTGGCGCCGCCAATACGACGTCGACCAGGATGTCAGCTCTTCGGCGCTTCAGCCGGCGGCTGCTGCATCGAGCAGGAGATGTCACCGCCGGGCGCCGCGGCGCAGACCTCGGTGGCGTGGGTAACTTGGTGGGTCGGATTGAAAGTCAGGTCATCCGAGACCACGCCCTGGTGGTGGATTGACAGCAGTGCCTCGACCGTCTTGTCCGGATCGAAGCTGCCGGCTTTCTCCCACGCCTCGGCCAGGAAGTGGACATAGTCGTGGTACAGCAACGACACCGAAGAGGTCACGCCGTGCGGCGCGCCAGCCGCGAAATAGGCGTCGAAATAGGCCTTGGCCTTCGGGTTGGACGACTCGCCCCAGCACACCGGCACGCAGCTCATCGCCACCGGCACATCAGCCGTCAGCGCCTTTTCCTTCCAGATGCCGGGGTCGACGCCGAACAGGAAGTAGCTCTTGGCGGCTCCCAGTTCGAGCGCCTGCGGCAGCGCCGTCAGCGTTGAATCGCCATTGTACCAGAAGTGGATGATATCCGGATTGAGGCTCTTGGCGCGGGTCAGGAAGGGCGAGAAGTCGGTCGTATCGGGCGGGTAGAAGATGATGTCTGGAACGTCCTGCCCCTCGGCCTTGAGCGCCTTGAAATAGTAGGACGACAGGAACTGGCCTGTGGCGTCGTTGCCGACGATCATGACCGATTTCTTCGGCTTGTAGCCGAGCAGCGGCTCGAGCAGGGTTAGAACACCACGCGCGGTCGATCCGGATCGCTGGAATTCCTGCGGCTCGGACTGGAAGAGATAGTGATCTTCCCCACCCGGCTTGACTGAGTCCGGTGTCAGGATTTTCGCCAGCGTCGAGTTGCCGGCGAAATGGATGACCTTGGCCGGCTGCGTGATCTTGGCCATGGCCAGCGTGAAGTCATGCGTTTCCGACCCGAAGATCGCCTGCACCTTCACGTCGCGCACCAGTTCCTGGGTGGCGGCGATAGCGGTGGCGATGTCGGTGCGGTCATCGCGCTTGACCATTTCCAACTTGTAGGTCTTGCCGCCGACCTTGATGCCGCCGGCGTCATTGATCTGCTTCACGGCAAGGCCGACGCCTGCCGGCAAGGTATGGCCGGCGGAAACGAACGAGCCCGATTCCGCCGCGACGACGCCGATCTTAACGATGTTGTCTTCCGCGCATGCAGGATGAGCAAGCGCGCCAAGGCAAAAGGCCGCCGACGCGCCCATTTTCAGAACGGTTTTCAACTTGAGATCCTCCCGACTCCAAATCATTGCAGTCTTACCGGGTTGTCATACAACCCTGTAATCTGGTAAATCTAACGCACGGAGATGTCAATCGCGTTGCCATGCGATAAAAGGTGACCCGCAGATCAGGAATCACACCAAAGCCGCAGTTAGGAACAGGACATGCAGTCACGGAAATTCGGCCGCACCGGCCGCGACGTCAGCGAGATCGGCTTTGGTTCATGGGCGATCGGCGCCGCCTGGGGCGAGGTCAATGACGACGACGCCGTTGCTGCCCTGCACGCGGCCCTCGACGCCGGCGTCACCTTCATCGACACCGCCGATGTCTACGGCGACGGCCGTTCCGAAAAACTCATTGCGAGGGTGATGAAGGAGCGTGGCGGCGAGCGGCCATTCATAGCCACCAAGGCTGGAAAGCGGCTGCCAAAGCAGACGGTCGAAGGCTTTACCCAGAAGAACCTGACCGACTGGATCGACCGCAGCCTCAGATATCTCGAGGCCGACACGCTCGATCTCGTGCAACTGCATTGCCCGCCGACGGACCTCTACTACCACCCGGAAGTGTTCGAGCGGCTCGACGGCCTCGTCGAGCAAGGCAAGATCCGCAACTACGGTGTCAGCGTCGAGCGCGTCGAAGAGGCACTGAAGGCGATGCAGTACCCGGGCGTCGTCAGCGTTCAGATCATCTTCAACGCTTTCCGGCAGCGACCTGCGGAATTGTTCTTCGACTTAGCGAAAAAGAACAATGTGGCGGTCATCGCCCGAGTGCCGCTGGCCAGCGGATTGCTGTCGGGCAAGTTCAAGGCCGAGACCAAATTCGAGGATAATGACCACCGCAAATTCAACCGCAACGGCGAGGCCTTCGATGTCGGCGAGACTTTCTCGGGCGTGCCTTACGAGGTCGGGCTGGCAGCGGTCGAGCGCATCCGGCCGCTGGTCTCCGGCGACACGACGATGGCGAAATTCGCGTTGCGCTGGATTCTGATGTTCGACGCGGTCACGGTTGTCATTCCGGGCGCGCGCAATCCGGCGCAAGCCCGCTCCAATGCCGAAGCAGCGGACCTTGCGCCCTTGTCTGCTGACACTATGGGCAAGATCCGCCACATCTACGACCAGGACATCAAGCCTTACGTGCATCAGCGCTGGTGATCATACGCCTGCCGGACCGAGCTATTGCGTGGTGCTTTGGGTAATCTGGATTCTTTCCGGCCCTAAAGCGCGTCGCGTTCGACCGGCCTCATGCGACGCACTTTAGGTTCTTGTTTTTATGCATGTCGTTGCCGCAAAACCGCTGCACACTTTTGCGCGACATGCATTAAACAATCCTGGTGCCGTTTCGGGCATCGAACAAGTGCACCTTATTTACCGCGATCTCCAAGCCAATCTCTTGATCCGGTTTGAAGGGAGGCCGATCCCGTACCTCGACCATGAGATCGAGGCCATCCGCACTTAAGGTAAGTTCCTGGGCTTCACCGGTCGGCTCGACGACCTGAACCCTCGCCCGGGCGTGATTGCCGCCAACGGCAATGTGCTGGGGACGAATCCCGTAGACTACTCCATCCCTGTCTCCCATCCGAGCGTCCTCCGGCAAGGGTAAGCGCAGGCCCTGCTCGGCGACGAATGCGCCGTTGTCGATTCGGCCCCTGATCAGGTTCATTTCCGGAGACCCGATAAAGCCAGCGACGAACAGGTTGGCGGGTTGCTCGTAGAGCTCTGAAGGCGTGCCGATCTGCTCGACCCGGCCTCGGTTCAGCACCACAATGCGGTCGGCAAGTGTCATCGCCTCGGTCTGGTCGTGAGTGACGTAGATGCTCGTTCGGCCCAGCCGTTGGTGAAGCTTCTTGATCTCGGCGCGCATCTTGACACGCAGCTTGGCATCGAGGTTGCTGAGTGGCTCGTCAAACAGGAAGGCGGCAGGATCGCGCACGATCGCCCGGCCCATGGCAACGCGCTGACGCTGACCGCCGGACAACTGGCGCGGCATGCGGCCAAGCAGATCCTGCAGGCCAAGGATCTCGGCAGCTGCCTTCACCCTTGAGACGATCTCTTCCCTTGGGACCTTGGCCAGTCGAAGCGCGAAGCTCATATTGTCGGCTACGCTCATATGCGGATAGAGCGCGTAGCTCTGGAAGACCATGGCAATGTCGCGCGACTTGGCCGGCATCTCGTCGACGACACGCCCGCCGATGCGGATCTCGCCGGTCGTCTGTTCTTCCAGCCCTGCGATCATGCGCAGCAGCGTTGACTTGCCGCAACCGGACGGACCGACCAGCACTACGAATTCGCCGCTGGCGATTTCGATATTGATGTCGCGCAAGACTTCCACGGCACCGAAGCTCTTGCCGAGCTGTTCTATCTCAATTGCAGACACCTATCGTCCTCCCGTCCCAGCACGACTCATTTCTGTTGAGCATGCCGCCATGCGCGGTATTCGGCCTCGCCCTCGGGGCTCAATGGATAGTATTTCCGCAGGTCGCCCCCCTCGGCCAGGCGTGAGCGCGAAAACTCTTCCCACTCGACATGTTCGCTGGCGAGCTCAACCAGTTTAGGGGCAAGGGCGACCGGTACCACGACCACGCCATCATCGTCGGCGACGATGATGTCTCCCGGTATGACGAGCACGTTCGAGCAGGCGATGGGAACGTTGACGGCAAAGGGGACGATGTTTGTCTGGGCATGGAAATTCGGCGTAACATCCCTCACCCAGATGCCGATGTCCAAGGCAGCCGCCTGTGCTGAATCGCGGATACATCCGTCGACAACCACACCAGCCCCGCCGCGCCCGGCGAAGAAGGTCAACATCATCTCCCCGAAGATACCGCTGCCAAGGTCACCACGCGCATCGACGACGACCATGTCGCCAGGCTGCGTGGGGTACAACACGTGCCGGTGGAGTTGGCGCTCTGGCTCCTCGTACTCAGTCTCGTTGTAGAGATCTTCGCGCTTGGGCATGCATTGGAGCGTAAGGGCTGGCCCGGCGGCCGTGCGGCCGAGCCTTAGCGGCCGGGGCCCTCGGATCTGAGGATCGCGAATACCCATCTTGTGATAAAGCTCGCTGGCCAAGGTCGCTGAACCGATCGCTGCAAGCGCGTCGACCAGTTGCCTCGGTGGCCGCGAAATGTCCTTTATTGCCGCTGCTTGGCCTACTTCCACGTTTCATCCTCCCGTCGATCAAGTTTTTCATGATCCCTCAATTCAGCCGCGAACTGCACCGGTCGTCAGACCCTTGACCAACAGGCCTTGAGCAAACCAGACAAACACCAGTGTCGGGATGACCATGAGGACGCCGGCCGCCGACATGGCTCCCCAGTCGATACCGAACTGCGAGACGAAATTGGTAAGCCCGACTGGCAGCGTCTGTGCTGCCTTGCTGGAAGTCAGCGTCAACGCGAGCAGCAGGTCATTCCAGGTGAAGAGGAAGGTGATGACCGCGCTGGCCCCAATGCCAGGCGCAATCAATGGCGCCACGATCTGGACCAGTGTGCGCACCGTGCCGGCGCCGTCCGACTGGGCGGCCTCCTCGATCTCTTTCGGCACATCCTGGATAAAGCCCAGCAGCAGCCAGATGGCGACGGGCAGTTTGGCCGCGGTATGGCTCAGGATCAGCGCCCAGATGGTGTCGAGCAGGCCAAAAGCGGCAAACACGGCGAAAAGCGGGATGGCGAGCGCGATGACCGGGATCATGCGCATGATCAAGAGCAGCCCGAAAATCAGCATGGCGCCCGGCATCCTGAAACGCGACAGGGCATAGGCGCAGGGAATGGCCAGCAGATGGACGAGAATGACCGTCGCCACCGAGACGATCACGGTGTTCCAGACATAGTCCATCGTGTCGTACTCCGTGAAAACGGAGACGTATTGCGTTAGCGTCGCGGTCTCGGGGATGATGTGCACCGGCACCGAGAAGATGTCGGCCGAACTGCGGATCGAGGTCAGGAACAGCCACACAAGCGGAAAGACGGTGAGGGCGACGGTCAGGGCGAGCGCCAGGTACTGGCCGGCGGTCCCCGCCGTGAACCGGCGGCGCCGGCGCTTTGGCCTGGGGCGTGTGGCGACGGTTGCGGCGTCGGTCATATCGCTCTCCGTTTCGCAATCAGCCACGGTATTCCGTAGAGGAGCCCGAGCACGAACAGCGACATCCCGAGGGCGATGTAGGAGACCGCCGCCGCATGTCCGAAATCCACTGCCTGAAACGCCAGCAGGTAGGAGTAGACGGTAAGCAGGTTGGTGGCGCCGCCCGGCCCGCCCTGGGTCATCAGCCAGACGACGTCGAAGGTCCGGAAGGTGTCGATGATGCGCAGCATCAGCGCGATCATGATGACCGGACGCATCAGCGGCAGCACGATGTGCCAGAAGCGCTGCCATGGCGTGGCGCCGTCCACCGTGGCAGCCTCGAGCGGCTCCTGCGGCAAGGATTGCAGGCCGGCAAGGAACAGCAGCACCATCAGCGGCGTGTTCTGCCAGACATCGGCGATGATCACCGAGACAAGCGCCCAGGTCGGGTGGTTGAGCCATGGAATTTCGGGCAGGTTGAACATGCGCAGCAGCGCGTCGACCAAGCCGTACTGGGTGTTGAACAGCCAACGGAAATTCAGGCCCACGACGGCGGGCGCAATCATCGGCGGCACCAGGAGCAAGGTGCGCGCCAACCGCATGCCGCGCAATTTGCCGTTGACGAGCACGGCGATCGCCATTCCGGCCACCACTTCGATCGTGATGGAAACGACGCTGAATATGGTCTGATTTCGCAGTGCCTGGTTGAACTGGCGGCCGAAGAGTTCGTCGGTGTAGTTGCCCACCCCGGCAAACGGCGCGGAGCCGCTCAGATCCCAGCGAAAGAAACTCATGATGAAAGAGTATCCGAGCGGATAGATAAGGATGGCGACCATGACGAGGAGCGCCGGGCTGGCCAGGAGGTAGCCTCTCTGCCAGGTGTAGGGCAGCGGCGAACGTCGCCGACGCCCCGACACCTGGTGCTGCGCGACGGGCGGCATCCTCAGTCGTATGCTCCGGCCCGGCGCATGATCTCCTCAGCCTCGGTTGCCGCCTGGTTGAGCGAATCGCTCGGCGAGACCTGGTCAGTCAGCGCCTGTTCGATGGCCGAGAACATCAAGGTGCAGACTTTCGAGAAGCCGGCCAGCTTCGGCCACTCCTTGCCGTTCGCTATCGTCGTCTCGAGTTGCTGCAGCCATGTGGCCTGCGGGCCCTTCGCCGCTGCTATCACCTCCTTGGCGATCACCTGGCTGCTGGGAAAGTTGGTGAACTGCTCGAACTGCAGACGCTGCGCCTCAGGACCGACCGTATATTTGATGAATTCGACGGCGGGTTCCTTGCGTCCAGACTGTCCGTTGAGGGCCATGGCGTGGGAGATGGCGCATGAGATCGCAGCCTTGTCCCGGATGTAGGGCGCTGTCGACCATTTGCCGACGATGCGCGAGGTTTCCGGATTGGACAGGGTTGCGAAAGCGCCCGGCCAGTCGAAATTGGCATAGACGGTGCCCGACGAGAGTTCGGTCGAATTTTCGTTCCATTGATATCCGACCGCATCCGGCGGCACGATTTTGTGCTTCTGGATCAGGTCGCGATAGAACGTCAGGGCTTTGATCCCGGCTTCGGAATTGAAGGCCGGTTTGTTGGCCTGGTCGACCCAATCCCCTCCGGCTTGCCACAGGAGATCGCTGAACGTGCGCTGGGCGGGGTCACCCTGCCCCGGCACGACCAGCCCATAGTGGCCGTTGCCGGTGAGTTTGAGGCCCACGTCAACCAGGTCTTCCCAGGTCTCGGCCGGCTTCAGGCCTTTCTCCTGGTAGACGTCGCTGCGATAGTACTGCACACGCGCATCCATATTGCGCGGAATGGCGGCCAGATTGCCGGTCTTGGGGTCGCTTAGATACTTGACCGCAACCGGATAGAACTCAGCCAATTCAGACTCGCTGAAATAGCTGTTCAGGGGTGCAAAGTGGTTGAAATAGGAATCTATCTGCGCCGTGTGGGTGCTGTAGACGTCGTATTGGCTCGATCGTGCAGCGCTCAGCGTGACGACTTTCGATGTCAGCGGCGTGAATTCCAGCAGGTCATAGCGGACCTTGATGCCGGTCTTCGCCGTGAAATCCTGGACAATCTTCTCCCAATATTTGGGGTAAAGCGGGCCGCCGGTGATCAGCAGCGCGGTAATCTCGTTCGCCTGCGCCCTGGCGACCCACGGCGCGGCGAGCGAGCCGGCCGTCACGGCAGCACTCGCCGCCAGGAATTTGCGTCTCGATAGGCTTGCGGACATCACAATCTCCTCCTTGTTTGCGACTGGTCGGCCCTTCCAAGGGTCGGCCGATGACTTCCAACCTTTCTGGCAAATCCGCGGCGGCTTGCTCCTCCCGCAGCGAGACTGCCTGGATTACTCCCCGAACGATCCTTGCGAGCCCGCCGGGCGATTAGGCACCTTTGTTCCAACGCGCCTCGCGCGTCTGCGAAGCATATCGATCCTGATCTCGGACGACCGAAGCCGGGGACGCGACGTTGGACCCGCCATTCGATCCTCCCTTCACGCAGGCCGAGTTATAGGCTAGTGAGCACTATGGGATAAGTTGACTGCATATCTAGCTATCAGCCTATAAGCTTATCGGACAAGTGGATGTTAATGATGGATGCCATGGAGGTCAAGCTTCAAACTTTGCCCAGGCAGGTGGCGGGCGTGCTAGCACGTCGCATCGCCAGCAGCGGCGTCACCGGCGGCCAAGGACCGTCGGAACAGCAGATCCTCCAGGAGTTCGGGGTTTCGCGCGCGGTGGCGCGGGAAGCGCTGAAGATCCTGGCGTCTCTCGACATGATCGAGATCGCGCAGGGACGGCGCGTGGTGCTGCGTCCGGCCGAAGAATGGGACTATCTCAGCCCATTGCTCATCGACTGGCTGCCACCCGAGCAGATGCGCGAGATATTGGCAGAGGCTCACGCGACGCGGATAATCATCGAGCCTGCCATCGCCGCCATCGCGGCCAAGCACATGACCAAAGAGAATCTTGAGCGTCTTGGCACTCTGCTGGCGGCGATGTCGGCCAGCGAGGACAATGCGGACGCCTATCTGAAGCTCGACCTGGATTTCCACATGGAGATTTGCCGGGCGGCCCAGAACAGGATTCTCGACCGCTTCATGTACTCGTCCCGGTGGTGGCAGATGGCGAGCAGACGCATCAGCAACCAGATGCCTCATGCCCTGCCCTCGGCGACTGAGATGCACAGGGCGATCTACGAGGCGCTCCTGGCGCGCGATGCAAAACGGGCGGAAGAGGCGATGCGCCGGCATCTGAAGATCACCACCGCCGTTGGCCTGCCTCCATAAGAAATCGCCAGCCGATGCTCCCGAGCGGCGCAGCCAGCAATCCGGCTGGCCGCGCCGCTGCGCGCCGGGAGGACGCGGCCGATATCAGGCGCTTTTCGCTTGCTGTTCCTGACGCTGGCGCGCGCGGAAACCGAACATGTCGCCCTTGTCCTTGATTTCCGCCCAGACCGGT
This sequence comes from Mesorhizobium helmanticense, assembly GCF_003034915.1. Classification (GTDB taxonomy): domain Bacteria; phylum Pseudomonadota; class Alphaproteobacteria; order Rhizobiales; family Rhizobiaceae; genus Mesorhizobium; species Mesorhizobium helmanticense. The sequence goes on from NZ_PZJX01000052.1 coordinate 70,073, forward strand.
GCGGTGATGTTGTCCATGGCCGCGATGTCCGCGTCTGAAATCGTCCAGCCGACGCTCTCGACGTTTTCCTCCAGTTCCTTGACCGTGCGTGCGCCGACCAGCGGCGAGCTGACGCCAGGCCTGCTGGTAAGCCACTGGATCGCGAGCTGCGGAACCGTCTTGCCGTAGCGCGCCGCAATCGGCTTGAGGGTGTCGACGGCGTTAACCGCGCGCTCGTAGGTGCCCGGCTGGAACAGAACGGTGGTGCGGCGCTCATCGCCTTCGACGAATTTGGTGTCCAGCGACAGCAGCCCCGTGAGCAAGCCTTGGGCGAGGCCGCTATAGGGCATCACGCCGATATTATGCTTGCGGCAATAGGGCAGAGTCTCAGCCTCAACCTCGCGCCACAGCATGTTGTAAGGCGGTTGGAGCACGTCGATGACGCCATGCTGGCGAGCGCTGTCCATGTCGGCGGTGCTGAAATTCGAAACCCCGACCGCCTTGATGCGGCCTGACGACCGCAACCGCTCCATCATCTCCATAGTCGGGCCGATCGGAAAATCCGAGTTCGGCCAGTGGATAAAATAGACGTCGACATAGTCCGTTTGCATCCGCTTCAGCGAACCGTCCAGCGCCACCTCTATCGCCGCGGGTTCGAGATGGTTTGGGGCAACCTTGGTCGCAATGACCGCCTTGTCGCGGCTGCCGGCCAACGCCTTGCCGACGACTTCCTCGGCGTGGCCATGCCCATAGGCCTCCGCCGTGTCGATCAGCGTGATGCCAAGCTCCAGGGCGCGCCTGATCACCCGGATCGATTCCTCGTCGTCGGCCGCGCCCCAAAAGGCGCCGGACATACCCCAAGTCCCCAGACCGATCTCCGATACCTTGACCGGCGACGATCCCAACTGTCGCTGTTGCATCCTCTTCCTCCTGATTGGCGGCATATACGGGCTGGCGCCCTGCTGGCATACAATTTATACGCTTATATACTCGTCTAACAAGTAGGCTTTGGCGTATTTGTGTCGTTTGCATGAGAATACGGATTTGCTAATTAATTCAATGTTTTCATTCATTGCAATGTGGCATTGGCGCAAAATTTCGCAAAGGGGGTTTACGTTTCCGACTCTCATCTTGTATGCTTATTGGACAAGTTTACTCAAGCGCGCATGCCGCGAATTTGAAGGCGTTGCGCGCCATCAACGGGAGGGTTCGATGAAGATCGTGGACATCAAGACGGCGGTCGTCGCCTATCACGGCAAGGCGACCCTGATCCGTATCGATACGGACGCCGGCATCTCCGGCTATGGCGAGGCAAATCCCGACGCGGGCGCGGCCGCGATCGTCGGCCTTATTTCGGAATTGAAGTCGGAACTCATCGGACAGGATCCGCGCAACGTCGAGTATTGCTGGGACAAGATCCGCCGTGACCATGTGTTCTCCGGCGCCCAGGCCGGTATCTTTTTGATCGCGCTGACCGGGCTTGAGATGGCGCTCTGGGACGTAGCCGCGAAAGCTGCGGGCCAGCCGCTCTACCGCATGTTCGGCGGCAAGTTTCGCGACCGGATAAGGCTCTATGCCGATTGCGGCGACGGCGATGAAGAATCGGGATCGCCAGAGGGGTGCGCGGCGCGTGCCCGCCGTATGGTGGCCGAGGGCTTCACGGCGCTGAAATTCGACATCGACAATCTGCACCATCCAGCAAAGTTCGATGCCGTGAACCACACCATCAACGGCGCGGAACTGCGCTTCATGGTGGAGCGCGTGGCGGCGGTGCGCGAGGCAGTCGGTCCTGACATCGATCTTTGTATCGACCTGCACGCACGCTACGATGTGCTAAGCGCCAGCCGGGTTGCAGCGGAGATGGAGCAGTTCAATCTTCTGTGGCTGGAAGAGCCTATTCCAGCCGAGAACGTCGAGGCCCTGAAGCAGATCCGCATGCGAACCAAGACGCCGATCTGCGTCGGCGAAAACCTTTACCTGCGCTGGGGTTTCCGCGAGTTGTTCCAGAATTATGGCGCCGACGTCATCATGCCCGACGTGCCGAAATGCGGCGGCCTTGCCGAAAGCCGCAAGATCGCGAATCTCGCTGAAATGTATTATGTGCCATTCGCACCACATCTTGTGTCGACACCGCTCGGCACGATGGCGACATGCCATGTCTGTGCGAGCGTTCCAAACTTCCTCGTGCTGGAGTGGCATGCCCTCGAAGAACGGGAAGCGTGGGACAGTTATGTGCGCCTGCCGGACGGCGCCAAATCGATCGTTGAGGATGGCCACATCGTCGTACCCGACACGCCAGGCATCGGCGTCGAGCTCAACATGGACGGCGTACACAAATACGCCGTGCCTGGCTTCGGCATCTTTGAATAACGGATGACCGGATAGCGTGCGCTGGGCGGAGATGCCTTCTGGCGAGGCTTCTGCCGCTCGACGAATAAGGCCGTTGGGAGGAAACCATGGGCAAGCGGATCGTCTTCACTGGTGGCAGCGGCAAGATCGGCCGTCACGTCATTCCCTACCTGCTCGAACGCGGGCACCAGGTCCTGAACCTCGACCTGACACCGCTTGATGTGCCAGGTGTGGACACCATTATCACCAACCTTGCCGACGCAGGCGAGACCTACAATGCGCTGACGCTGCATTTCGGGTTCAACGAATATTTCGGAGGAAAAGGCCGCGGCCCGGTCGACGCCGTGGTCCATTTCGCGGCCCTTCCGCGGATATTCCTGCGGCCGGACAACGCCATGTTCGCCGCCAATGTGCTGTCGACCTACAATGTTATCGAGGCAGCCACCAAGCTTGGCATCCGCAAGGTCATCACCGCGTCCAGTGAAACGGTCTATGGCGTGTGTTTTGCCGAAGGCGAACGCGACTTCACATCGTTTCCGGTGGATGAGGACTACGATACCGATCCGACCGACAGCTATGGCCTTTCCAAAGTCCTGGGCGAGAAGATCGCGCGTTCCTTCGCTTCGCGCACAGGGAGCGACATCTACGCCCTCAGGATCGGCGGCGTTGTCGAACCGCAGGACTACGTCCGGTTTCCGGAGTTCCTGGCGGACGCCTCAAAACGGCGGCGCGACGGCTGGACATATATGGACGCGCGCGATCTCGGCCAGATCGTGCATCTGTGCATCGAGAGGAATGGTTTGGGATTCCAGATCTTCAACGCCGTCAACGACAACATCGTTGCCGACACGCCAACGGCGGAGTTTCTCAAGAAGCATGCGCCCGACACGCCAATTACGCGCTCCATGGACGTGTTCGAGGGGCCAATCTCAAATCGAAAGCTGCGCGAGATCCTGGGGTTCAGACAAGAACATGATTGGCGAACGCGCCCAGCGGGTTCATGAGAGCGCAACGAGACCGCCGCCATAGCCGATCCCCAAGGAACGCAGCTACCGAAAGCCGCAAGCCCAACCCGGTCGCCGATTGGGGACTTGATGAATCGCCGAAATTGACGCGCCGTTGTGGGAACCGACGCATCCCCTCAGGAATGCGTCGAGGCGAAAGGCTCAAGCGTGGCGTATTTCCGTTCCCAGTACCTTCAGGCATTCGCGGATGAACGCCGCAAGCGCCGTCCAACCTTTGGCCGAAACCATCGTCCCATCCACATAGGCATCGGTGGGGGATAGGTCGATGTAAGTGCCGCCAGCAAGCGTCACCTCTGGCTCGCAAGCCGCGAGCGCCGCCACCTTCTTGCCACGCACGACGCCGTCGACCGCAATTAGAATCTGGACGCCATGGCAGATCGTGAAGATCGGCTTCTTGGCCTCGTGGAAATGACGCACCATCGCCTGCACCCGCTTGTCGGTGCGGATGTATTCGGGGCCACGACCGCCGGCGCAGTAGACGGCGTCGTATTGGCTCAGCTGCTTCTCAGCATCGGAAAAGGTCTTGTTGATCAGCGCATTGTGACCGGGCTTTTCAGTGTAGGTCTGATCGCCCTCAAAATCGTGCAGCGATGTCTTGATCATGTCTCCGGCGCTCTTGTCGGGGCACACGACATGGACGGTATGGCCCACCGCTTCCATCGCCTGCTGATAGACGAAGATTTCATATTCCTCGGTGAACTCACCGGTCAGCATCAAGATCTTTTTGCCTGGCATGGGTCTTCCTCTCGGCTTGTGGCAGGGCAAGGCGCACGTCGCGCCTCGCCTTCCAGGGGATCGAAATCGGGATGGAACGGGTCTCGGTGAGACAATATTCCTTAGTGTTGGATTCCTTGGCGTTGGCTGGGGTGATCAGCGGCGCGTCGAGCTCGACGGCGTCCCGGACAAGCGACATCGCAATGGCTACTCGAACGCAGGCAGGAGCCGGTCCCGCGAATTCTCGATGTGCACACGCATCGCCTTTTCGGCGGCGGCCGGATCGCCCGCAGACAAGGCAGCGAGAATCGCCTCGTGCTCGTCTAGCGCCTCTTCGGTCACCCGCGAGTGATACATCAGTCGGAAGATATGGAAGTGGGTATGCTGGTGGTTCAGCGTTTCGCGAATGAGTTCGTTCTGGGCGAATTCCACGATCTTGTCGTGGAATATCGCATCCTGGCGGGCGAAGTTCGAATAGCGCAGGCGCTCGTCTTTCCCCACCCGCCGGGCCATTACGCCAGCCGCCTCCTGCAGCACGGCAAGGCGGTCGTCGTCCAGTGTTGCGGTGGCTTTGGCCGCGGCAGCAGGTTCAAGCAACAGGCGCAGTTCGTAAAGCTCGTCAAAGCGGCGGCGGGTGATTTGCGGGGCGGCCCGATAGCCGATCAGGTGGGTCTTCACCACCAGGCCCTCGCCCTCCAATCGGCCAAGCGCTTCACGGATGGGCGTATGCGAGACGTCGAATTCCTTCACGAGATTGTCGACGGTGATGCGCGATCCCGGAGCAATCCGCAACGACATCAATTGCGCGAAGATTGCCTCGTAAACGTCGCCGGCGAGGCTGTTGGCGCGCTGGATACGGCCGGTCGGGCGGGCCTCATTGTCAACCGTCAGGTCCGGGTTCTGCATTGTTTGCCTCTTGACAGAAGCACCCACTAACACGATGCTTCGGGCAATTCAATACTATATCCTATACGATTTTATAAGGCATCACGTGAGAATGAGCGGAAGCGTCGAGGCCGGCCTCTGGAATGAAACCAATTCTTATCGCCCCCAATCGGTCTTTGTAGGATCCTGTGCATGACCTTGTTTGCAGCGGCGCGCCTGCCGCGCGAAATTCTGTTCGGCAAAGGCCAGCGCCATGCGTTGCCTGCCGTTGCCGCCAGGTACGGGCGGCGCGCGTTCGTCTGCACCGATGAGCGTTTCGCGACGACATCGGAGTTTGCCGAGATTCTTGCTGGCTTGCGCGCCGCCGCCATAGACACGTTGGTCTACGACCGAACACTGCCGGATGTGCCACGCGACAGTGTCGCCGCCTGCATTGCGCAGGCGAAGGATTTTAGGCCGGACATGGTGATCGGCATCGGCGGGGGCAGTTGCCTCGACATGGCCAAGTGCGCCGCGCTTCTGCTCAGCCATGGCGGCAAGCTCCAGGATTACTATGGCGAGTTCAAGGTACCAGGCCCTACCCTTCCCGTGATCGCAGTGCCGACAACGGCGGGAACAGGCTCCGAAGTAACCCCCGTCGCCGTGATCTCCGACCCGGAGCGGACACTGAAAGTGGGTATATCGAGCCCTCATCTCATCGCCGCTGTGGCGCTCTGCGACCCGGACCTGACGGCGACATGTCCCCCTTCACTGACAGCGATCGCCGGCGCCGACGCGCTGACGCACGCAATCGAGGCCTTCACGGCGGCCAAACGCGGCACCGATCACAATTTGCCGCAACAGCATGTCTTCGTCGGCAAGAGCGCTCTGACCGACCATTTCGCCCTTCTGGCCATCAGGCTGCTGGGCCGCAGTCTCGAAAAGGCATATCGCGACGGATCGGACGAGACTGCCCGAGCCGACGTCATGATGGGAGCGCTGGTCGCCGGTTGCGCCTTTGGCACGGCTGGGACGGCCGCCGCGCATGCGGTGCAATATCCGGTCGGCGCCCTCACCCATACTCCGCATGGTCTGGGCGTCGCCACCACATTGCCATATGTGATGAGCTACAACCTCCCCGCCGCGGCCGCAGAGATTGCCGAAGTCGGCACCGCGCTCGGCCTGCCCCAGCAGAGTGGCGGCAACGCCGATGCATTGGCGCACGCCACCATCCAGGAGGTGAGCCGGCTGTTCGGCGCCATCGGCATCACGCCGACATTGGCCGAACTGGGTCTTCCCGAGGACAAGATCGACTGGACGGCCGAGCAGGCGCTCGGCATCGACCGGCTGATCAAGAACAATCCCCGCCCATTCGACCTCACCGCGATGCGAAGACTGGTCAGAGCCGCTTACGACGGTGACATGGCCGCAGCCACGATGCGACAGGAGTTCGCCCAATGAACATTTCCGCAGATATATTCGATGAGGATGAAAGTACGTCCGACTACGCTACATTTTCCCATGGTCTCTACATTGGTGGCCGTTGGCAGCCCTCGTCGGATCGTCGTGTGATCGAAGTGATCGATCCATCGACCGAGGCGGTGATCGCAGCGGTACCCGATGCCACGCTCGCGGATGCTGCCCTCGCCGTCGACGCGGCTGCAGGGGCAGCGGCCGGTTGGCGCGAAACACCGCCACGCAGGCGTTCGGAAATCCTCAGGCGCTGCTTCGAACTGATGACCGAACGGGCGGAGACGTTGGCGGCGCTTATCTCGCTGGAGAACGGCAAGGCGCTGCGCGATGCGCGCGGCGAAGTCGCATACGCGGCGGAGTTTTTTCGCTGGAACGCAGAGGAGGCGGTGCGCATCAGCGGCGAGTTCGGCCTCGCACCCTCTGGCGCGAACCGGATCGTCGTTGATTACCAGCCTATCGGCATCTGCGTGCTTATCACGCCATGGAATTTCCCCGCCGCCATGGCGACACGCAAAATCGCGCCGGCGCTCGCAGCAGGCTGCACCGTGATCTTGAAGCCCGCCAGCGAGACGCCGCTGACGGCCTATGCGCTTGCAGCGCTCTATGAGGAAGCCGGCGTGCCGCCTGGCGTCGTCAACGTCCTGACGACCTCGAACCCCGGGCCGGTGACGGCCGCCATGCTGGCCGACCCCCGAGTGCGAAAATTGTCATTCACCGGCTCGACCGGCATCGGCCGCGTGCTCCTGGCCGAGGCCGCAAAACACGTCATCTCCTGTTCCATGGAGCTTGGCGGCAATGCACCGTTCATCGTCTTCGACGACGCCGACCTGGAAGCAGCGCTCGACGGTGCGATGGTCGCCAAGATGCGCAACGCCGGCGAAGCCTGCACCGCCGCCAACCGGCTTTACGTGCAGGCCGGCATCCATGATGCCTTCACGGATGGATTGCGCAAACGCATGGCTGCCCTCCACGTTGGCCCTGGCACACACTCGGAAACCGAATGCGGTCCGATGATCACCAGGAAGGCCGTGGACAAGATCGATCGGCTCGTCCAGGACGCAGTTGCCCGTGGGGCCAAGGTTCTGTGCGGAGGGACGATCGCCGAAGGCAAAGGCTACTTCTACCCGCCGACAGTGCTTCGCGACGTGTCCGCTGACGCCGTCATGGCCCACGAGGAGATATTCGGTCCGGTGGCTCCGATCATGCGCTTCGACAGCGAGGCGGAAGTAATCTCGAAGGCCAATGACACCGAATATGGCCTTGCCGCCTACATCTACACCCGTGACCTTGCCAGGGGAATGCGCGTGGCATCGAAGATCGAGTCGGGCATGATTGCCCTGAACCGCGGCTTGATGTCGGACCCTGCGGCGCCTTTCGGCGGGGTCAAGCAGAGCGGACTGGGCCGCGAAGGTGGTCAGAAGCACGGCGTTGCCGAGTTCATGGAGGCGAAGTACATCGCCGTGACCATCTGAGCAGACAACCATGCAAAAAGATCCATTCCGCATTCGCGATCATGTGGCCGAGTTCGATGAGATCGTCGCCGGGATGGTCCGCCGCAGCGCGGAAACCAGGGCGAAAATCCCCATGCTCGCAAACGTCGCCTACGGTTCCGATACCACCGAAACCGTCGACCTGTTCTTTCCGGAAGGCGACCGCGACCGCCTGCCGGTTCACATGTTCATCCATGGCGGCTACTGGAGGATGTTCTCCAAACGCGACTATTCCTACGTCGCCGACACGGTGACCCGCGCCGGGGCGATCGCGGTCATCGTCGACTACGCTCTGATGCCTGCCGTGAGGATGGCCACAATCGTCGACCAGGTGCGCCGCGCCAAGCGGTGGGTCCTGGCCAACATCGCCGATCATGGCGGAAACCCGGCGGACCTGACTGTCAGCGGTCATTCGGCAGGGGCACATCTTGCAACGTTTCTGTTCAACAGCGAAAACGCCCCCGCGAATGTGCGGGCAGCTCTTCTACTCGGCGGGCTCTACGATTTGAAACCGCTCCAGAACTCCTTTCTCGCCAACGAGATTGGAATCACCGATGAGGAAGTCGCCATGTTTACACCTCTTGCCTATCGGCATGATCCTCGAACCAAGGCGACGGTTCTGGTCGGAGCCAACGAGACGCCGCCCTTCCATCAGCAGGCAGATCGATTCAAGGAGAACCTGCTGCAGCAAGGTTCGCCGGTAACCTCGCTTGTTCTCAGGAACCGCAACCACATGGACAGTGTCAGGGATCTCGGCGAGCCTGGGAGCCAGGCGGGTGATTGCCTGACGAAACTGATTGTCAGCGGCCGCCGCTAACCCTCCCTGCCGCGATACCGCCGGCACTCATGGCGGCTCAAACGCAATCTATCGACGTTCGCCAGGGGCAAAGACGCAGCCGGCAATATCGCCTTTGTGCCCGGCGGCCGGGCGCCGGCATCGTAGCCCGCTCAATCAGTCGAAAAACCCCGCGTCCTCCTCCAGCAGATACTTCCTGGCGCCTTGGGCGTCGATGTCGAGGCCGAGCCCGGGGGCTTCGAGCAGATCGATCATCGAATCCTTCACCACCTGCTTGGGCAGGCCGATGACGATGTCGTTCCACCACGGGTCCGAGGCGCTGGGATATTCGAACGCCACGTAATTGGCGGGCAAGGTGGCGCACACATTGATCAGCGCACCGAGGCCGAGCAGGCCGTTCGCGGTGCCGTGCGGCGCCATCAGGATCGAGTGCATATAGGCGTGCTCGGCGACCCATTTGAGCTCGGCAATGCCGCCGATATCGGTAGGATCGGGGCCGATGACGCGCACCGCCTGCGTCTCGATCAGCTCCTTGAAATTGTGCCGCAGGTAGATCTGCTCTCCGGTATGGATCGGCGTCGAGGTGGAGGTGGTCAGTTCCCGATAGGCCTGCGGATTGACCCACGGCACATAGTCGCCGGTCAGCATGTCCTCGAGCCACATCAAATTGTACTTTTCGACCGCGCGAGCGAACTTGATCGCATCGGGCAGCATCCAGCCCGGGCCGCAGTCGAGCGCCAGGCTGACCTTGTCGCCCAGCACTTCCTTCATCGCGGCCACGCAGTCGAGCATGTGATTGAAACCGCGCTCGCTGATCACGCCCTGATCCATGGCGCCGTGATAGCCGGCCTTCTTCTGCGTCACGCCGTAATGGAAGCCCTCGATGGTGTCCTTCATGTTGGAGTGGAACGAGATTCCCTGCTTGATCATGAAGAAGTTCTGCGGCTGCTCCATCATCCATTTGACGTCGGCGGCGTAGTCCTCCGGCCGGTCGCCCGTGCGTTTCTGGCGGATCGAGCCATTATAGACGCGCACCTTGTCGCGCACCTTGCCGCCGAGCAGCTTGTAGGCCGGCACGCCCGCCGCTTTGCCGGCGATGTCCCACAGCGCATGCTCGATGGCGGAGACGGCGGCACCATAGGGCTTGAAAGAACCGCGCTGGCGGATCTTCAGCATCACCCGCTCGACGTCGGTCGGATCCTCGCCGATCAGCGCCTCGCGGAAATGCAGCACGAAGGGCTTGAGGTAGGTCTTGGTGAACTCGACCTCGCCCAGGCCATAGAGACCCTCGTCGGTAACGATGCGGACGATGGGGTGTTTGCCGATAACGGCACAGCGCAGGTCGGTGATCTTCATGGCGCAGTCCTATTTCACAGACGAGAAAGCTGTCGGCGTGAGCAGCTGGCTGCTGATATTGGCAATGATCTGCCCGTCGCGCTCAGACTCGTCCCGGGCCCTGTGCCATGCCGGATCGGTGACGAAAGCCGCCCATTTCGCCTCACGCTCGGCCAGCGATTCCCAGGCGAGGAAATAGGTGAGGCGATTGCTGTTTTCGCCGATTGCCGTGGTGAAAAACCCGGCCTGGCGGATGCCATGCCTCTCCCAGATCGCCAGCGTTTGGTCGGAAAAGCGCTTGAGCAAAGCCGGCAGCCTGCCCGGCAGGCAGTCATAGATACGCAGTTCGTAGATCATGGTTTCGTCCGTTTCTTTCTTCGCCTCTGCCTTGGGAGAGGTCGACACGAATGGTCGGTCGTTGGCCCTGTGAGCCTGGGGGGAATGAGGGAAGGAGGTCTGGGCTAACTCCAGGTCCGGTCCCAGCTATATTCATTGTCCCAATGCTCGGTGGATTGCCATATCCCCGTGACACCCGGTTGCAGGTGCAGCGAGATCACCTCGTCGACCACGTCGTCGATCCCCAGGCCCGGCTTGTCCGGAACAGTGATAAAGCCGTCCTTGACGAGCGGCTTGGGAACGCCGGTGACGATATCGTCCCACCAGTCGACATCGACGGAGTGATATTCGAGCGCCATGAAGTTTTCGGTCGCGGTCGCGACATGTGCCGCAGCCATTGCCGCGATTGGACTTTCCGCCATATGGATCGCCATGGCGACGCCATGGTCCTGTGCCGCGTCGCCGATCTTCTTGGTCTCGAGGATTCCCCCGGTGGTCAGCAAGTCCGGATGGATGACCGAGATGCCTGAGTTGAGCAGCGGCTCGAAACCTTCCTTGAGGTAGATGTCCTCACCCGTGCAGATCGGCACGGACGTAGCCTGCTGCAACTGCCGATACTGCTCGGTGTACTGCCAGGGGATCACGTCCTCGAGCCAGGCCGGTGCATATTTCTCGATCCGCCGGGCGAGACGGATCCCGTCTTGCAGCGAGATGTGGCCGACATGGTCGATGGCGAGCGGGATCTCGTATCCGATCACCTCGCGGACCTCGTGGATATACTGCTCGAGCAGGTCGATACCCTTTTCGGTGAAATGCAGGCCCGTGAACGGGTGCTGCACGTTCTGCGCATCGTAGGCGAGATTGCGCGCCTTGCGTTCCTCCAGCGCGCCGCCACGGCCGCGTGGATTGGCGTGAAACCCTTCGAGCGCGCCGGCCGGCGCGGCCACGGCGCCCGGGACATGGGCGATCTGCATCAAGCCCAGGTCCATCTTGAGGAAGGTGAAACCGCGGTCCATGCGCTCCTTGAGGCGCTTTCCGGTTTCGGTGCCGCTCGGTTTCTCGGCGTCGGTATCGCAATAGACGCGCACCCTGTCGCGAAACTTGCCGCCGAGCATCTGGTAGATCGGGACGCCATAGGCCTTGCCGGCGAGATCCCACAATGCGATTTCCACCGCGGAGACGCCGCCGCCTTGCCGGCCGTGCCCGCCGAACTGCTTGATACGGCGAAACAGGCGATCGATGTCGCAAGGGTTCTCGCCAAGCAACCGGCTCTTCAGCATCAGCGCGTAGGTGGCGCTGGCGCCGTCGCGCACCTCACCAAGCCCGACGATACCCTGGTTGGTGTAAATCTTGAGCAGCGCCGAGGTGAACGGCGCGCCGACGATTTCGGCAACCCGCATGTCGGTGATGCGAAGCTCGGACGGCTTGGAGTCCGTGTTCACCCGATTGAGTGCCTCGTCGGCCCCGTCCGTTTTTGGCATGATCAGTCCTCGTTCTGGTCAGCTGGGCTCGTGGGCAGGCATAAGCTAGCCCAGCTCGATCTCGTGGGCCTGCAGGTAATCGCGATTCATCTCAACACCGAGACCAGGCTTCGACGTCAGCTTGAGGCTGCCGTTCGAGACGTCGAGCGGTCTGTCGATGAGGTGATCGTATTTGCCCAGGTTCCACTCCGACGTTTCGAGTTTGTAGAAATTGGGAACGGTCATCATCACCTGCGCTCCCGCAACCACGTTGATCGGCCCGGCGGCGTCATGCGGCGAGACCGGGATGTAGTAGGCTTCGCATAGGGCGGAAATCTTCTTGAGCTCGGTAATGCCGCCGGTCCAGGTGACGTCAGGCATGATGTAGTCAGCGAGCTTGTTTTCGAGTACCGGCACGAAATCCCATTTCGTGTGGCCGCGCTCGCCCCACGAGATGGCGGCACTGACCTTTTCTCGCACCTGCTTGAGGGCATTGAGGCTCTCGGGCGGGCAAGGCTCCTCAAACCAGTCGATCTGGCCGGCTTCCTCGAGGCTCCGACACAGGCGAATGGCGGTGGGCACGTCGAAGCGGCCATGCGCGTCGATGAGAATGTCGACGTCGGGCCCCGCCGTTTCGCGGATCAGCGCCGTCAGTTCGGCCGCTTCGCGCTCGTCTTTGCGGGTGATGCTGCCGTCGAGATAGCCGTCCCGCTGTTCGCGCGACAGGCCATCGACGGTGTGGCCCTGGTGGGGGAAAGGATCGAACTTGAGCGCAGTGTGTCCGGACCCGACGATATCCCTGATCTCAGCGATCACGCCCTCCTTGCTGGTAAACTTGCGCTGGTTGGGATGGGTGTAGAGCGCGATTTCATCGCGTACCGGTCCGCCCAGCAGCTCGTAAATCGGCTTGCCGAGGACTTTGCCGCGGATGTCCCAGAGGGCTATATCGATTGCGCTCACGCATTCGACGGCGGCGCCGCGGCTGCCCATGTAGGTGAAGCTGCGGAAAATCTTGTGCCAGAGATGCTCGATACGCGCTGGATCCTCACCTTTCACTGCGACACCGATCTGCTGCAGGATCGTGCAGAGAGCGCGGTTGGCGAGCCTTGTGGTGGTGGTGATCTCTCCCCAGCCACTCACCCCCTCGTCGGTCGTCACTTCGACGAACAGATACTCTCCCCAATAGGAAGCATCGGACTTGATCAGCCACGGCCGAATGCTCGTGATTTTCATCTCAACAACCTCTATCTGAATGGTCAGGCTAATGATGTTCCAGATTGGCTATCCGGCTCGAGCTGCGTTGCGCGCGCGCATCTGTTCGAGGACATGCCGGCCGGAACCCTCGACATGGCGGGAGATGAGGTCGGCTGCCTCGTCGGCATTTCCCGCCTTTACGTGCGCGATGAGTTCGCGGTGCTCGCGCATGATCGCTGCACGCCGTGCGAGCGTGAAACTGAACCGCCGGCTCACGGCTCGCAGCACTTCGCGATGCTTCCACCAAAGCTCGGCGGCATGGCGGTTGTAGTGGCGCTGGTACATCACGGTGTGGAAGGCGGTATCCAGCTCACTGTGCCTGACTATGTCGGCGAAGTTGTTCTCTTCGATCAGGCCCTGGAGACGTTCGAGTTCGGCGATGTCCTCGCCGGTAGCCATATTTACAAACCATCGCGTCAGGGCTGGCTCGATCAGCACGCCGATCTCATAGATATCCCGGACAAAATCCTGATCTATGGGTCGCACACGCGCCCCACGATTGGCGACAAAGGTGACAAAGCCCTCCCCGCGTAACAGCTGCAGGGCCTCGCGCACGGGGTTGGTCGAGGTGCCATGACGCCGGGCGAGATCGGTGACCACAAGCCGTTCGTTGGCGGCGAGCCGTCCCTCAATGATGTCTTCCCTGATCAGTTCATAAAGCGAGGCGCCTTCGCTGGAGGCCCCGATGGGGTCAATCCCCTCGGGTGGCTCTGCTTTGAAAGCGCTCGTTTCCGACAAGGCCAGCTCCCCAGATTAATACACGCCTTGTTCGATACCACGCACGGTTTCTACAAACAATGTACGATTTATCGCGTTGACATGAAATCTACGATCTGAAAACGTACGAAGCGCTCGAAGGGATACATTGAATGGAAACCGTCCCGCGGTCGACGAGCATAGACCGCTCGCCTCGATGCAGAGCGGCATGGGAGAGAAACCTGGAGGATACCTATGACGAGGATTACGCTCGGCGGTGCCGTCCTGCGCGGCACTGTCTCGACTGCTTTAGTGGCATCGTTGATGTCCGCACCGGCGCTGGGTGCGGCGCCGGTCGACCTGAGCAAGTGGTCGCCGGAATATGTGCGCTCCATCGCGGGCACACAGGATTTTGACACGGCGGCCGATTGCGCCAAGGTCACCCCGCTCGACTATAAGGGGCGACTGACTTTCTGGTATCAGGGCGTGTTCGAGGGCGACCCCGACCTCCTGCGCCAGTACTACAAGGATTTCTTCGAGACCTTCCGCAAGACGTACCCGAACATCCAGCTCGAGGATCAAGCCCTCACCTATAACGATCTTCTCGACAAGTTCCGCACGGCGCTTCTGGGCAATGCCGCGCCGATGGCGGTCCGGCTGCAAATCCTCGGTGGCACCGAGTTCGCCTCCAAGGGCTATCTGCAGCCGCTGAAGCCCGAGGATGTGGGTTATTCGACCGAGGATTTCTGGCCCGGCGCCATGAAGGCTGTCACCTGGGACGGAGTGACCTACGGTATTCCGACCAACAACGAGACGATGGCGTTCATCTGGAACGCCGACATCTTCAAGCGTGCGGGGCTCGATCCGGATAAGGCCCCGGCAACCTGGGACGACGTCATCAAGTATTCCAAACAGATCCACGACAAGCTCGGCATTGCCGGCTACGGCCTCGTGGCCCGCAAGAATGCCGGCAATACGCCGTACCGCTTCATGCCGCAGTTGTGGGCCTATGGCGGCGGCGTCTTCGACGAAGCGACGGCGAACCCGACCTATGAGCAGGTCGAGCTCGATAGCCCGCAAAGCAAGGCGGCGCTGCAAGCATCATACGACATGTATGTTCGCGACAAGTCGGTTCCGGTTTCGGCGCTCACCAACCAGCAGGCCGATAACCAGCCCCTGTTCGTCGCCGGCCAGCTCGGCATGATGATCTCGCACCCGTCCGACTACAACGTCATGCTCGACCTGCAGGCGAAGGCGACGGGCGCCGACAAGGAGAAGGCGCAGACCGTCATCGACAACATGCGCTACGGCCTCATTCCAACTGGCCCCGACGGCAAGCGCGCCGTCGTGTTCGGCGGCTCGAACATCCACATCCTGAAGCCCGAATATGTCGAGGGCGGCAAGGTGGACGAGCCGGCTGCAAAGGCGATCATCTGCATGTGGACGAGCCCTGAATGGTCGCTGAAGATGGCGTACGCCGGCTCGAACCCCGGCAACCTTAACGGCTTCAAGACCAAGTGGATGAAGGAACGTCTGGACAGCATCAAGTTCCTCGACGTCACGACTTCGATGCTGCCATACGGCATCCCGTTCCCCGCGCTGCCGCAGTCCCCCGAGATCATGAACATCATTGTCCCGGACATGCTGCAGAATGCCCTGACCGGAGCGATGACCGTCGACCAGGCAGCGGACGACGCGGCCCAGAAGGTGAAAGACCTGATGGGCGGACTCTAGTCCACATCTGACCTGCGATCTTGACCGGCTGCGCCGTTAGCGCGGCCGGTTCGTTCCGAACAATAAGGGCACGCCACAGTGACGATCGTGACCGGCAAGGCCGAGGCTCGGCGAAGATTGCAACCCGGTTGGTCCGGCGCGCTACGGAAGATCTGGGAGCATCGCGCGGACTACGCGTACGTACTGCCTGCGATCGTCGTGATGCTCATCGTCATCGCCTATCCGATCTACTACACGGTCGAGCTGTCGTTCTTTAAGACGCCGCCTGGCCTGCAGCTCCGCGACAAGAGTTTCATCGGCTTCGACAACTACACGGCCATCCTCACCAGCGCGGTGTTCTGGAAAGTCACCTGGAACACTCTGATCTGGACATTGGGGTCCACTTTCATCGCCTTTGTCCTGGGGTTTGCCACGGCGCTGGCGCTCCACCGCGACTTTATCGGCCGTGGTGTCTTGCGCGCTATCCTGATCATTCCCTGGGTCATCAGCGCGGTCGCCGCTTCCTATATATGGAAGTGGATCTACCATTCGGACTTCGGGATCATCGGCGCGGTGCTGGTCGGCCTCGGATTGGCCGATCGGCCGCCGAATTTCATCGACAACGTCAGCACGGTGCTGCCCTCCCTGATCGTCGTCAATATCTGGCGCGAGTTCCCGTTCGCCATGATCATGATGATGGCCGGCCTGCAGACAGTGCCCGACCAGTTGCTGCGCGCCGCGAGAGTCGACGGAGCCAGTGCATGGCAGCGCTTCTGGCACGTCACCTTCCCGCACCTGCGCAACGTCTCGGTGGTGACGATCCTGCTGCTCGCAGTGGCCAACTTCAATTCCTTCATCATCCCCTGGATCATGACCGGCGGCGGACCGTCGAACGCATCGCATATCTGGATAACCCACATTTATGAGCTCGCCTTCGGCCGGCAACGCTGGGGCGTCGCATCGGCCTATTCGGTGCTCCTGTTCCTCATGCTGATGACGCTGGGCTACTTCTACGTCCGTGCGCTCAGCGGCAACGATCGGAAAGAGGGGAGCGCATGAGCACGATTGCCGAGACAGCCTCTCGAGGCCAGACCCGTCGCCGCAGCGTCGACGGCTGGCAATGGGCGGGACGCGTCTTCCTCCTGTTTATGCTGCTTTACACCGCGTTGCCGATGATCTGGATGCTGATCACCTCGATCAAGTCCGGGTTCGCGGCGACGCAATTCCCGCCGCAATGGTGGCCGGACGAGCCTACCCTCGCCAGCTATCAGAAGCTGCTCGATCCGCAGAACAGCGTCGGCCAGGACTTCCTCCGCTTCTTCTGGAACAGCCTGTTCGTGTCGACCGTCACGACAATCCTTTCGGTGATCGTGGCTGTCCCCGCGGCCTACGCGTTTTCGCGCTTCAGTTTCCCCGGCCGAAACTTCCTGTTCTTCGCCGTGCTGCTGCGCAACATGTTCCCGGCAGTGATCTTTCTCGTGCCGCTCTTCATCCTGATGCGCGCGATCGGCCTGGTAAACACGCATGGCTCGCTGGTTCTCACCTATCTCACCTTCGGGCTGCCGCTGGCGATCTGGCTGCTCAAGGGCTTCTACGACAACATCCCGGTGCAGCTCGAGCAGGCGGCGCGCATCGATGGCGCAACGCGGTTTCAGGCCTTCATTTTGATCGTGATGCCGCTTTCGACGCCGGGGATCATCGCCACCGCGATCTATTCCTTCATCGGCGCGTGGAACGAGTACATCTACGCCTACACCTTCCTCTCCAAGAACGACCAGTTGACCCTGCCGGTCGGCATCCAGCGTTTCTTCTCGGAGAATACGACAGACTTTCCGGGCCTGATGGCGGCCAGCTTCATGATGAGCGTGCCCGTCGTGGTGCTGTTCCTCGTCCTGCAACGATATTTCGTACGCGCCCTTACAGAAGGCGCGGTCAAGCACTAGAGCCGGATGATTTCAGGTCGAATCGACCTGAAATCTGAATCCGGCTCTAAATCAGAGAGATAGAGCATGATGTCGTCCGAAAACCGCTTCACACTTTTCGGCATCATGCTCTAGGGAGTTGCCAATGGCCCACGTGGTCCTCAAAGATCTCGTCAAGACCTATGGCAGCTTCAAAGCTGTCAACAACGTTTCGCTGACGGTCAATGACGGCGAGTTCGTAGCACTCGTCGGTCCTTCAGGCTGCGGCAAGACAACCACGCTCAATCTCGTGGCGGGGCTGACCCCGATCACGTCGGGCGATATCGTCATCGGGGAACGGTTGGTCAACGACCTCGACCCCAAGGACCGGGACATCGCGATGGTGTTCCAGAACTACGCGCTCTACCCGCAGAAATCGGTCTACAAGAACCTGGCGTTCCCGTTGCAGATGCGCAAACTGCCCAGGGACGAGATCGACAGGAAGGTCAAGGAAGCGGCGCGGGTGCTCGACATGACGCATCTGCTCGAGCGCAAGCCGCGCGAACTTTCGGGTGGGCAACAGCAGCGCGTGGCCCTGGGCCGCGCCCTCGTTCGAGACCCCGCTGTATTCCTCATGGACGAGCCGCTCTCCAACCTCGACGCCAAACTGCGCGTGCAGATGCGGTCGGAGATCAAGCGCTTCCACCAGGACCTCAAGGCGACGATCATCTATGTGACGCACGACCAGCTTGAAGCCGTGACCATGGCCGACAAGATGGCGGTGATGAACGGCGGCTACCTGCAGCAATACGATTCCCCGGCGCAGGTCTTTGCCCATCCGGTGAACATGTTCGTCGCCAGCTTCATCGGCAGCCCGGCGATGAGCCTTATTCCGCTGGAGGCATCGACGGCAAACGGCAACACCGTGCTGACCAGCGCGGAAGGCTGGATCCTCGAGCTTTCGCAGCTCAACGCGCGCAAGGTCCAGAGAGCGACGACCAAGAAGGTCGTGCTCGGTGCGCGACACTCGACGATCAAGCTGCACAAGAGCGCGGCCCCAGGCGCCATTCCGGCCAAGGCCTATACGGTGGAACCAACCGGGGACGTCACCTTCGTGCAGGCGTTCCTCTCCGGCGCCATCGTCAACATCAGCGTGTCTCCCAACATCGCCGTCGCACCTGACGAGCAGATCTGGCTCGAGTTCGACCAGGAGCGTACGCACCTGTTCGACGGCGAAACTGAAATGGCCCTCAAGGCAGACTGAGACAAGACGGGTTCGTGGGAACGGTGGCTGGATGACCGAGAAGCTGAAGATCACCGCGATCAAGCCCTACCCTGTGTGGGTTGGAACGCGCAACCAGATGCTCGTCAAGGTCGAGACCGACCGGGGCATCTTCGGCTGGGGCGAGAGCGGCATGAGCGGCCGCGAGAAGGCCGTGTCCGGCGCGGTCGAGCATTATCGCGAGTTTCTCATCGGCCGCGACCCTATGCAGATCGGGCGGATCTGGCAGGAGGTCTATCGCAGCCAGTACTTCGAAGGCGGGCGCGTTCTGCAGGCGGCGATTTCCGCCATCGACATCGCGCTGCACGACATCAAGGGCAAGGCGCTGGGGGTGCCGGTCTACGAGCTACTCGGCGGCAAGCAGCGCGACCGCATCCCCACCTTCGCCTCGACCGGAGACGAGGCCGAGGGCGATGCCGCCATCGAACGAGCCCGCGAGCTGTGCGCACAGGGTTGGCAGGCGATCCGCTTCTTCCCCGTCGGGCAAAGCAGCAAGGACATCTTCGAGCCGCGCGAGTCGATCGGCGCCACCGCGAACATGCTGAACAAGGCGCGCGAAGCGCTCGGCGACGACGTCGTCCTCGGCATCGACTATCATCACCGGCTGTCGGTGGCAGAGGCGGCGAGCTTCTGCAACAAGCTTCGCCGCGGCGTGCTTGATTTCCTCGAGGAGCCGATACGCGATGAGACGCCGGAAGCCTACGAATCCCTGCGTACGATGACCGACATTCCTTTTGCCATCGGCGAGGAATTCGCCAGCAAATGGCAGTTCCTGCCCTACATCGAGCGCGGCATCCATCAGTTCAACCGGCTCGATATTTGCAATGTCGGCGGGTTCACCGAGGCGATGAAAGTCGCCGGCTGGAGCGAGGCGCACTATGTCGACCTGATGCCGCACAATCCCCTTGGTCCAGTGTGCACGGCCGCGACCGTGCATCTCGCCGCCGCGGTTCCGAACTTCGCCTGGCTCGAGACCAGGGTGCCCGAAAGAAAGCTGGGCTTCGACAATTCCGACTTCTTCCCCGTGCAGCCACGGCTCGACGGCCCCGATTATCCGGTCAGCGATCTGCCGGGGCTCGGCGTCGAGGTCAACGAAGAGGCGGTTCAGGCGGAGAGCTTTCGTTTTTGGGAAGCGCCTCACCTCAAGCGCCGCGACGGTTCTGTTACGAACTGGTAGTTCCTTTTCAACCGGAGTCCACGATGACACATGCTCCCGACATTACGCGGCCGCCTAAAGACCTGATCGATGCGCTAAGGGAGATCGGCGCCGCGACGGTTGCCGGCACGCTTGGCCACATGGGCTTTCGCAATCCGCACATGGTCGGTCCGGTGGCGCAGAACCACGGCAAGTCGATCGTCGGGCCGGCGCTGACGCTGCAGTTCCTGCCGCAGCGGCCGGACCTCTTCACCGAGGGAGAATATGCCGATCCGGAGACGCAACTGCACCGGCACGTGCTCTACCACGCGCAACAGGGCGATGTGGTCGTGGTCGACGCGCGCGGCGACATGAGCTCGGGCGTCTTCGGCGATATGATGTCGACGTATTTCAAGGGCAGAGGCGGCGCGGGCATCGTCATCGACGGGTGCATGCGCGACCGACCCAATGTCGAAAAGCTCGATCTGCCCCTGTGGCTGCGCGGCTGGACGCCAAACTATCATGTGCAGACCAGCATCTATCCCAACGCCGTCAACGTTCCGATTGCCTGCGGCGGTGTCACGGTGATTCCCGGCGACATCATCGTCGCCGACGACGACGGGGTGGTGGTGCTCCCCGTCGCGATGGCCCGGAAGGTAATCGAAGAATCACAGAAACATCACGACTGGGAGGAGTTCTCGCGAATGAAGCTCATGGGGGGCGCGCCGTTGCAACGCTACTATCCGCTGCATGACGATGCCCGCGGGGAGTACGAGGAGTGGCGGAAAGCCAATCCCAAATCTTGACGGCAATCGCGTCTTCCATACGACGACTTTCGTCGAAACTTCGCTGGCTGTCGCGAGTCGTCAGTTGCCATATGCGTGGTGCCGATAAATTTTTTCCCACGCGAAACGTTTGGCTCCGTTGCCGCGTATTTATCTGGAGGGAGTCCAGATGGTTATTCTAAGCTGGCTTGGCGTGCTGATAATTCTGTATGCCGTGACGAACGTTCCGCTGCCGTCGACGAATGAGTACCGATGTCGAACGTCGGCGCGCGTACCCGATCCGAAGAACAGACATCTCCAGCGATTTGGAATTCTGCTCGCGCTGGGGAATGGGATTCTGCTTTTCGGGCTTTTTGGCGCGGAAGGACTGTAGGCCCGGCCGGCAAGCTCGACCTCGCAAACTTTCGGGCCGCTTTCGTGCGACCCTGCGAAATGTCACGGCCAATATCGCCAGGGGCCGCCTTTCCAACCATCAGCCTGATCGTCATGCTGCGCCCGCCGTCGCTGACCCCGCGCCCTCTTGCCGACAGATGACGCAGGTCAGGAATTAGCTATCGCTAATGCGGCGAAAATCCGAGCGGCGATGATTCAAATCCGCCTCTGGCACCATTTTTCTTCCACGAATGCACTGCATTCTGCGGCAGCTCAAACCAGCGATTCCAGTGGGACAAATCGCCTGGAGTAACGGGACAATCGAAGCATGGATCAAAAAACGGTGGCAAGCCGCCGCCAGAAGGTGTTGAAGACGATGCCGATCGCATTCAGCACGGCGCCACCCGGTTGCGCTCGGCGAGGCTTGATGATTTGTTGCCACCATATGGAGTGCGAATGATGCGAGAGCCTGCCGGCCAAGACGAATATGGGTCGACCAACCCCTTCGACCCGGATGAGTTTTCGACGTTGAACACAATGGGGCCGGCTGTCGGCAGCAACGACTTCGAGAAATACGCTGTCGCCGTGATCATCGTATTCGGCGCCCTCATCATCGGCGGGCTGATGGCCGCGGCGATGGCCTTCGGTCACCGCAACGGCTTCCTTTTCGCGCTTGGCGGCGCAACGTCCGCCTGGATATCCGGCAACGCGCTTTTGCTCGACCGGCCCCGCATCTACGCCCTGTTCGTCGGCATCGCGGCGCTGATGCTGGTCGCGTCCACGCTGACGCTGGTCCTCTGATTCGGCTGCAAGAAATTCAGTACCCAATTGCCTCGCCGGACGCGGCGCGGCTATCGATGGCGCCGTTGTAGCGGGCACCGCCGCCCTTTTCGATTTCCGCCAGGCTCTTGCCGCCGACCAGAATGCCTGCCGCCTGGCCCCAGGTCGTATCGCTGATATCGAGATGATAACCCATGCCGGCAAGCAGTCTTTCGGTATCCGGCGAAAGGCCGAAGGGTTCGACATAGACCGTGTCCGGCAGCCACTGGTGGTGGATGCGCGGCGCGTCGACGGCTTCCTGGATGTTCATGCCGTGATCGACAACGTTGACGATCGCCTCCAGCGTGATGGTGATGATGCGCGAACCGCCGGGGCTGCCGATGACCATGAACGGCTTGCCGTCCTTGGCGACCACGGTCGGGCTCATTGACGACAAGGGCGTCTTCCTGGGCTGGATGGCGTTGGCCTCGCCCTGCACGAGCCCATAGAGGTTGGGCACGCCGGGTTTTTGGGTGAAATCGTCCATCTCGTTGTTGAGCAGGATGCCGGTGCCGTCGGCAACGACGCCGGCGCCGAAGGAGCCGTTCAGCGTATAGGTGACCGCAACGGCGTTGCCGTCATTGTCGATGATCGAATAATGCGTCGTCTCCTGGCTCTCGCCAAAACCTTTCGGCATCAATTCCTGCGAGACGCCGGCCCGGAACGGATCGACCTTGCCGCGGATGTCCTTTGCGTAGTTCTTGTTCAGCAGTTTTGCGACCGGGTTGTCGACGAAATCGGGATCGCCGAGCGCCGAATTGCGGTCGACATAGGCATGGCGCATCGCCTCGACCATGACATGGACCGTCTCGGCCGAGCCCGCGCCGAGATAGGACAGCGGATAGCCTTCCAGCACGTTGAGGATCTCGCAGATGATGACGCCGCCCGAACTCGGCGGCGGCGAGGAAATGATCTCGTAGCCGCGATAGTTGCAGGTCACCGGTTTGAGTTCGCGCACCGCATATTGCTCGAAGTCGGCCTTTGCCAGGATGCCGCCCTTGGCGCCGCTCGCCTTGACGATGGCGTCGGCGATCGGGCCCTTGTAGAAAGCATCCGGCCCCTGCTCCGAAATGGCTGAGAGCGAGGCGGCAAGATCCGACTGGATGAGCCTTTCGCCCATGGCATAAGGCTTGCCGTCCGGCTTCAGGAAAATCGCGGCCGCCGCCGGATCCTTCGCCAATCGTTCGGCGCCGCCCTGGAAAGAGGCGGCGTCTCCCTGATTGAGGACGAACCCGTCCCTGGCATAGGCAATCGCAGGCGCCATCAGTTCCTGCCTGGACAAGGTGCCGTATTTCTCGCGCGCCATTTCAAAGCCGGCGACCGAGCCCGGCACGCCGACCGCGAGATAGCCGTCGAGGCTGGCACCCTTCACCGGCTTGCCGTCCTTGTCGAGATACATGGTCCTGGTCGCCGCCAGTGGCGCCCGCTCGCGAAAATCGAGGAAGGTTGAACGGCCGTCCTTCAGGCGGATGGTCATGAAGCCACCACCGCCGATATTGCCAGCGTTGGGATAGACCACGGCCAGCGCATAGCCGACGGCGACTGCCGCGTCGACGGCATTGCCACCTCTCTTCAGCACCTCGATGCCGACTTCGGATGCCAGGTGCTGGGCGGTCACCACCATGCCGTGCTCGCCCTTGGCGGGCTGCGGCGAGGCGGCGAAAGCGGCCACGGGGAGGGTAAAGGCAAGGCTGAAGGAGAGACTGACGGCGATCAGCGTCCGGCGGGTGTGATGCATGGCGGTGCTCCGAGGGATGTGGACCCCCTAGAAGACCCGGCCAAGGCGATCGAGTCCACTGCCAATCAGAGGCCCGTCGATCAAATTAGAGTTCAAACAATGCCGCCGCCGCCGCCAGCAACCGCCGGCCGTTCGGCCGCGACCTTCGCGCGGTAGCCGGCCGCCCGGTAGGCCGCGACCGGATCGATGGCACCGCCTGTCTTCAGCCGCGCCATGGCCAGGATCGGCTCGACATCGGTGCGGTAGGCCACCTTTAGCGTCTGCGTCGCCATCAGCGCGTCGTTGGCGTCCTGAAAGCCTTCGAGCGCCTCGCGCTCGACCAGCAGCGCCTGCGCATAGGCGCGCTGCACCTCGACCGCCGACAGCATCAGGCTCTCGATCGGATCGGTGACGTTGTGGCTCTGATCGAGCATGTGGGCCGGATCGAAGCCGTTGGCGCCAGAAAGCTCGGCGTCGACCAGTTCGTTGAAGACCAGGAACAGCCGGTAGGGGTCGATCGAGCCGGCGTCGAGATCGTCGTCCCCATATTTGGAATCGTTGAAATGGAAGCCGCCGAGTTTCTTGAACTGGATCAGCCGCGACACGATCATCTCGATGTTGACGTTGGGCGCATGATGGCCGAGGTCGACCAGGCAGAATGCCTTGTCGCCGAGTTCGGTGGCGATCATGTAGTTGGTGCCCCAGTCCTGCACGACGGTGGAATAGAAAGCCGGCTCGTACATCTTGTGTTCGGTGAACAGCTTCCAGTCGTCCGGCAGGCCCGCATAGATCTCGCGCATGGCATCGAGATAGCGCTCGAACGCCTTGGCGAAGTGGACCTGGCCGGGAAAGTTGGAGCCGTCGCCGATCCACACCGTCAGCGCCCTGGAGCCCAGCGTCTTGCCGATCTCGATGCATTCGAGATTGTGCTCGACGGCCTGGCGGCGCGTTGCGGCATCGGCATGCGACAGCGAGCCGAACTTGTAGGAGAGCTGCTGATCCCTGGCATCGGAGAAGGTGTTGGAATTCATGGCGTCGAAGCCGAGGCCGAAGCGGGAGGCCGCCTGCTTCAGCCGGTTCGGATCGGCCTTGTCCCAGGGAATGTGCAGCGAGACGGTGGGGGTCGCCCGCGTCAATTGCTGGATGACGGCGCAGTCCTCGATCTTGTCGAAGATATCGCGCGGCTCGCCGGCACCGGGGAAGCGGGCAAAGCGGGTACCGCCGGTGCCGACGCCCCAGGACGGGACGGCGACCGCGAATTTCTCGACCTTGTCGCGGATGGCGTCGATGGCGACGCCGCGCCGGTCGAGCCGCTCACCGAGCGAGCTATAATCGCGATCGAGGTCGGCGTTGCGCGCCGCGTTGTTCTTCTCGACGACATCGGCGGAGATGATGGTTTCGGACACTGCAATTCCTCCCAAAATGCGTTAGGCCGGCGCTACCCTCATCCGCCCACCAAGCGCGTCATCCTCGGGCTTGTCCCGAGGATCCACAGGCCTCTGGATCCTGATCGCGTCACATTCCCTTTGGAGCGCAGATCCTCGGGACAAGCCCGAGGATGACGGCGCAGGACTTGTGGAGCCTCGCAACACGATCTCGACCAAATAGAATAACTGTCAGAGCCATGACGCTATCGCGTAAAGCTCTGGGCGTTGCCCGCATCGACATTGATGATGTTGCCGGTCGACTTGGCCGACATGTCGGAGGCGAAGAAATAGATCGCCTCGGCGATGTCCTCGGGAAACACCGAGCGCTTCAGCATGGAACGCGAACGGTAGTGCTCCTCGAGGCCGTCGGTCGACATCTTGTAGGCGGCGGCGCGCTGTTCCTTCCATTCGCCGGTCCAGATCTTCGAACCGCGCAGCACCGCATCCGGATTGACGACATTGACCCTGATCTGCGCTTCCGCGCCCTCCAGCGCCAGGCACCGCGCCAGATGGATCTCGGCGGCCTTGGCCGTGCAATAAGCGGCGGCGTTGGGCGATGCGGCAAGGCCGTTCTTGGAGGCGACGAAGACGACGTTGCCGCCGATCTTCTGGGCGCGGAACAGCCGGAAGGCTTCGCGCGACACCAGGAAATAGCCGGTCGACAAAATGTCCATGTTCTTGTTCCACAGCGCCAGCGTCGTTTCCTCGATAGGCGCCGCGGAGGCCAGGCCGGCATTGGAGACCAGAATGTCGATGCCGCCGAACTCGACCGAAGTCTCGGCAAAGCCCGAGACAACCTGGTCCTCTGAGGTGACGTTGATCAGCACCGGCCGGACAAAATCCTTGCCGTAGGCCTTGGCAAGATCGTCATTGGCGCTGGCAAGCGCGGTCTCGTCGATGTCGGCCAGCACGACGCAGGCGCCTTCGCGCAGCAACCGGTTGGCGGTGGCGCGGCCGATGCCGCCGGCGCCGCCGGTGACCAGTGCGATCTGGCCGGCCAGTGCCTTCGGCCTCGGCAGCCGCTGCAGCTTTGCTTCCTCGAGCAGCCAGTATTCGATGTCGAAGGCCTCCTGGTCGGGCAGGCCGACATAGGACGAAACGGTCGAGGCGCCGCGCATGACGTTGATGGCGTTGACATAGAATTCGCCCGATATGCGCGCCGTCGCCTTGTCGCCGGCAAAGGTGAACATGCCGACGCCGGGCATCAGGTAGACCACCGCATTGGGATCGCGCACGGGTGGCGAATCCGCATGCTTGCACTTGTCATAATAGGCCTGATAGCCGAGGCGATAGGCGGCCACGTCATCGGCAAGACGCGCGATGACGGCATCGACATCTGGATTGGCCGGATCGAACTCGATGACCAACGGCCGGATCTTGGTGCGCAGGAAATGGTCCGGGCAGGAGGTGCCGAGTGCAGCCAGCGGCCGCAGATCCCTGGAATTGACGAATTCAAGCACGGCGGGCGAATCGTCGAAATGGCCGAGTTTGTGGCTCTTTTCCGAGATCAGGCCGCGGATCCTCGGCATCAGCTTCGCGGCGACAGTGCGACGCGCCGTGGCATCGAGCGATTTGACAACTTCGCCGCCGAAGATCGCGACGCCTTCGGACCGGCGCTCGAACCACGCAATCGCCTGGTTGATCACCGAGATCGTCGTCTCGTAGCACTCCTTCGGCGTGTCGCCCCAGGTGAACAGGCCATGGCTTGCCAGCACGACACCCTTGGCCTCGGGGTTTTCGAGGCAGAATTTCTCCAGCCACAGGCCGAGCTCGAAGCCCGGCCGCTTCCACGGCAGCCAGCCGATGGCGTCGCCGAAGATCTCCCTGGTCAGCGCCTGCGAATCCTTGGCAGCGGCAATGGCGATGATGGCATCGGGATGCATATGATCGACGCAAGGTTTTGGCACGAATGCATGCAGCGGCGTGTCGATCGAGGCCGCGCGAGGATTGAGGTTGAAGGTGCAGTGCGGCAGATAGCCGACCATCTCGTCTTCGTGCTCAAGGCCGCGATAGAGGCCCTTCAGCGCCCTGAGCTTGTCCATGTAGAGCGTGGCGAAGCCGTCGAGCTTGATCGAGGCGCTGTCGCCGCCCGAGCCCTTGACCCAGAGCACTTCCACGCTCTCGCCGGTCAGCGGATCCTTCTGCCAGATCTTGGAGGAGGTGTTGCCGCCGCCGTAATTGGTGACGCGCTTGTCTGAACCGAGCACGTTGGAGCGATAGACGAGCAACCCCGGATCGCTCATCCCCAGGGCTTTCGCATCATCCCACAGATTGGCGAGGCGCGTGCCGGAGCGCTTGTCGAGCATTTGAATATCCTCCCGTGAGACGCGCAAACGATGCGGTCGATCGCCACCGCATAGCGGGTCAGCTTTGGCCGAATGTCCACGGAAGCAATGGTGTTGTCAATCACAAACGATCAATATCGATCATACTGCACTGCACAATGAAATTATCTGATCGGAAATGATTGACACTGCGCGTTTTGGGTGCCTAGATGATCAGGCAGGGAGGAACCATGCACGAGAAAGAGCGCCACAGGATCATTCTGTCCGCCGTCCAGGAAAAGCCTGTGGTGACGGTGCAGGAAATGGTCGACCTGACGGACTCCTCCGAGGCGACGATCCGGCGCGACATCGCCGCGCTTCACGTCCAGAAGCGCCTGCGCCGCGTGCGTGGCGGCGCCGAAGCGATCTCGCCGCCGCAGTTCATCGGCCTTGCCGGCCGGCCCTTCTCCGTCAACGAGACGCTCAACGCCGCGCAGAAGCGAGCGATCGCACGGGAAGCGGTGGAACTATGCAAGGACGGCGAGCCGATCATCATCAATGGCGGCACCACCACCTTCCAGATGGTGCATTTCCTGACCGGCCGCCGCATGCCGATCTTCACCAATTCCTTCCCGATCGCTGAGCATCTGCTCAAGCATTCGAAGAACACGGTGATGCTGTCGGGCGGCACCATCTATCGCGAGCAGAACATCATCCTGTCGCCTTTCGACAATGACGTGACGCGCAATTTCTATGCGCGCCGCATGTTCATGGGCGCGCAGGGGCTGGGGCCGCTCGGCTTGATGGAAGGCGATCCCCTGCTGATCCAGGCGGAGCAGAAGCTGATCGATCAGGCCGACGAGCTGGTGGTGCTGGTCGACTCCTCGAAATTCCGCAAGCGCTCCAGCCTGATCCTGTGTGGTCTCACGCGCATCGCCACCGTCATCACCGACGACGACATCGAGGACCGCGAGGCCAAAATGCTGGAGACCGCGGGGGTGGCGCTGATCGTTGCCCGCAAGACGGCAAGCAACAAGGAAGAATCTTCACTGCAGGCCTGAGACAACCCGCAGCGACGATGGAATGCAAACGCTCAAGGGAGGAAATTCGATGAGCTTTCTGAAGAAATTGATGGTTACGGCGGCGTTTTCGGCCGCCATGTTCGTGAATGCCGCCTATGCCGAGAACGTCAAGATCGCGCTGGTGGTGAAGTCGCTCGGCAACGGCTTCTTCGACGCCGCCAACAAGGGCGCCGAAGAGGCGGCCAAGGAACTGGGCGATGTCGACATCATCTACACCGGCCCGACCAAGGCAACCGCCGAAGCGCAGATCGAAGTGGTCAATTCGCTGATCGCCCAGAAGGTCAACGCCATCGCCATTTCGGCCAATGACGCCGATGCGCTGGTGCCGGCGTTGAAGAAGGCGATGGAACGCGGCATCACCGTTATCTCGTGGGATTCGGGCGTAGCACCCGAAGGCCGCCAGCTTCACCTCAACCCGTCCGACACCGGCCTGATCGGCGAGACCATCATCAAGCTCGCCGCCGACTATCTGCCGGAAGGCGGCGATGTCGCCATCCTATCGGCCTCGTCCACCGCGACCAACCAGAACGCCTGGATCGACGCGGCCAAGAAAATCCTGCCGGAGAAGTTCCCCAAGATCAATCTCGTCGCCACCGTCTATGGCGATGACGATTCGGCCAAGAGCACGGACGAAGCCAAGGGTCTTCTGAAGTCCTACCCGAACCTCAAGGCGATCATCGCACCGACCACGGTCGGCGTCGTTGCCGCCGCCCAGGTGGTGACCGACGAGAACCTGATCGGCAAGGTCAATGTCACCGGCCTGGCGCTGCCCTCGGAGTTCAAGAAGTTCATCGACAATGGCTCTTCGCAGGCGGTGGCGCTGTGGAACCCGATCGACCTCGGCTACTCGGCCGTCTACCTCGCTCACGACCTGGCGGTGAAGAAGGAGGAGGCCAAGCCGGGCGCGACATTGTCGATCGGCCGCGTCGGCAAGGTGACGCTCGACGACACCAACTCGGCTGCGATGGCTCCGCCCTTCCAGTTCGACAAGACCAACATCGAGAAGTTCTCCAAGATCTACTGATCCTGGCGCCTTCTGAACTAGCGCGGCGGGACCAAAATCCCGCCGCGGCTTTAAACGGACCTTGTTTCAGGGCTTGATACGATTATGGACACGACAGCCCAGCACAGCACGGTGAGGGAAAGGCCTCAAGCCTCCACCCCACGCCTGACGCTGTCCGGCATCTCCAAGAGCTTTCCCGGCGTGCGCGCGCTGCACGATGTCAGCCTGTCGCTTTATCCCGGCCAGGTGACCGCACTGATCGGCGAGAACGGCGCAGGCAAGTCGACGCTGGTCAAGATCATGACCGGCATCTACCAGCCCGACGCCGGCGCGATCAGCATCGACGGCCAGGCCGTCACGCTGCCCAGCGCACATGCCGCCTTTGGCCATGGCATCACCGCCATCCATCAGGAAACCGTGTTGTTCGACGATCTTTCGGTCGCCGAAAACATCTTCCTCGGCCATGCGCCGCGCACACGCTTCAAGACCATCGACTGGCGAACCATGCGCAAGAACGCCAAGGAAGTGCTGGACACGATGGGCGCCGGCCATATCGACGCCGACGCACGGCTCAAGGATCTCGGCATCGCCAACAAGCACCTCGTGGCGGTTGCGCGCGCCATGTCGATCGACGCCCGCATCGTCATCATGGACGAGCCGACGGCAGCGCTGTCGATGAAGGAGATCGAGGAACTTTTCCTGCTGATCGAATTCCTCAAGAGCGAAGGCAAGGCGATCCTGTTCATCAGCCACAAGTTCGACGAGATCTATCGCATCGCCGACCGTTACACGGTGTTCCGCGACGGCGAGATGGTTGGCGAAGGCATGATCAAGGACGCCGGCCAGAGCCAGATCGTGCGCATGATGGTCGGCCGTTCCGTCGACCACATCTTTCCGCAGCGCCAGGCAGCAATCGGTGCGACGGTGCTGACTGTCTCCGGCCTGTCGCATCCGACCGAATTCGATGACATCGGCTTCGAATTGCACAGGGGCGAAATCCTCGGCTTTTACGGCCTTGTCGGCGCCGGTCGCAGCGAGGTGATGCAGGCGATATCGGGCATTACCCGCACAGCCAAGGGCACCATCACGCTGGAGGGCAAACCGATCGCGCCGAAATCGGCGGCGGATTCGATCGAGGCCGGAATCGTCTATGTACCGGAGGAGCGCGGCAAGCAGGGCGTGGTGATCGGCCTGCCGATCTTCCAGAATGTCTCGCTGCCCTCGCTCACGCGCACATCCAAATCGGGCATATTGCGGCTGGCGGAAGAATTCGCGCTGGCCCGCGCCTTCACCGAGCGGCTCGACCTGCGTGCGTCCTCGCTCAGCCAGGATGTCGGCACGCTGTCGGGCGGCAATCAGCAGAAGATCGTCATCGCCAAATGGCTGGCGACCGCGCCAAAGGTGATCATCCTCGACGAGCCGACCAAGGGCATCGATATCGGCTCCAAGGCCGCCGTGCACGGCTTCATGGCCGAGCTTGTCGCGCAAGGCCTTTCGGTGATCATGGTGTCGTCCGAACTGCCCGAAATTCTCGGCATGTCGGACCGCGTCGTCGTCATGCGCGAGGGCCGCATCGCCTCTGTCTATGACAACAAGGAGCTCGACGCCGAGACGCTGGTCAGGACGGCTGCGGGGATCGCGGCATGAAGGCTTTTCTCAAATACCGCGAAATCTGGCTGCTGGCGGCCATCGCCGTGCTGATCGGGCTGATCTCGACGCGCTTCCCGGGTTTTGCCGACCCGGCCAATCTGCGCCAGGTGTTCAACGACACCTCGATTCTGATGATCCTGGCGCTGGGGCAGATGGTGGTGATCCTGACCCGCTCCATCGACCTGTCGATGGCGTCCAACCTCTGTTTCACCGGCATGGTGGTGGCGATGCTGAACGCAGCACTTCCGGCCATCCCGATCCCGCTGCTGATCGTCGTGGCACTGCTCGTCGGGCTGGTGCTCGGCGCCATCAACGGTTTTTTGGTGTGGCGGCTGAACATCCCCTCGATCGTGGTGACGCTGGGCACGCTCACCATCTATCGCGGCGCGACTTTCGTCATCTCTGGCGGCGCCTGGGTCAATGCCGACCAGATGAGCCCTGACTTCATCGGTTTTCAACGTGCAGCGTTCCTCGGCATTCCGGTTCTGTCATGGATCGCCCTGCTGGTCATCGCGCTGTTCTTCCTGTTGATGACGCGCACGGCGCTCGGCCGCTCGATCTACGCCATCGGCGTCAACCCGACCGCGTCGGTCTATGCCGGCATCGATGTCGGCCGCACCAAGTTCGTCGTCTTCTGCATCTCCGGCATGATCGGCGGGCTCGCCGGCTATCTCTGGATCTCGCGCTATGTGATCGCTTCCGTCGAGGTCGCGAACGGCTATGAGCTCAACATCATCGCCGCCTGCGTCATCGGCGGCATCTCGATTGCCGGCGGCATCGGCTCGGTCGGCGGCGCGGTGCTCGGCGCGCTGTTCCTCGGTATCATCTCCAATGCGCTGCCGGTCATCAACATCTCGCCCTTCTGGCAGATGGCGATCTCGGGCAGTGCCATCATCCTGGCGGTGGTGCTCAATGCGCGCGGCGAACGCCGGCAGGGCCGTATCATCCTGAAGAAGGCCGAAACGGCATGACCGACACCCCTGCCCCGCGCCACATACCGGATCGGCTGGACAAGCCGCTCTCTTCGGCGATCTTCTCGTGGGAGGCGCTGCTGGTCGTGGTCGCGATCGCGATTTTCGCCATCAACAGCTTCGCCTCGCCCTATTTCCTCGACCCGTGGTCGTTGTCTGACTTGACCTTCAACTTCACGGAAAAGGCGCTGATTGCCTTCGCCATGGCGCTGCTGATCATTTCCGGCGAGATCGACCTGTCGGTCGCCGCCATCATCGCGCTCGCCTCGACCATGATGGGCATGGCGGTGCAGGCTGGCGCCGGCACGCCGGTGCTGGTGGCGATCGGCATCCTCGTCGGGCTCGGCTGCGGCGCCTTCAACGGCCTGTTGGTCACAAGGCTCGGACTGCCATCGATCGTCGTCACCATCGGCACGATGAGCCTGTTTCGCGGCATTGCTTTCATCATTCTCGGCGACCAGGCCTACAAGGGTTATCCCGCAAGCTTCGCCTTCTTCGGCCAGGGCTATGTCTGGTGGGTGGTGTCGTTCGAACTGGTGTTGTTCGCCGTCGCGGCCATCATCTACTGGTTCGTGCTGCACCGGACGAGCTTCGGCCGTCGCGTCTTTGCCATCGGCAACAACTCTATCGCGGCGCAATTCTCCGGCGTGCGCGTCGACCGCATCAAGTTCATCCTGTTTTGCCTGACCGGGCTGATGTCGGGCATCGCCTCGGTGCTGATCACCTCGCGGCTCGGCTCGACGCGGCCTTCGATCGCGCAAGGCTACGAGCTGGAAGCCATCACCATGGTGGTGCTCGGCGGCGTCAGCATTCTGGGCGGCGCCGGCAGTATCCTGGGTGTCGTGCTTGCCGCCTTCATCATGGGGCTGGTCACTTTTGGCCTGGGGCTGCTCAACGTGCCCGGTATCGTCATGTCGATCTTCATCGGCCTGCTGCTGATCATCGTCATCGCATTGCCGATCCTCTGGCGGCGGCTGCGCGGGGGACGCTGATGCCTGAGAAATACGCGTTCAAGATGATGCTCGATCCCGGCATGAAGGCCGAATACAGGAAGCGCCACGACGAGATCTGGCCGTCGCTGGTCGAACTGCTCAAACAGGCCGGCGTTTCCGATTATTCGATCCATCTCGACGAAGAGACCAACATTCTCTTCGGCGTGCTGTGGCGCAGCGACAGCCATGGCATGAACGATTTGCCGAAGCATCCGGTGATGCAGCGCTGGTGGGCGCACATGGCGGACGTCATGGAAACCAAGGCCGACAACGAGCCGGTGGCGGTGCCGCTGGAAACCATGT
Source organism: Mesorhizobium helmanticense (assembly GCF_003034915.1). Classification (GTDB taxonomy): domain Bacteria; phylum Pseudomonadota; class Alphaproteobacteria; order Rhizobiales; family Rhizobiaceae; genus Mesorhizobium; species Mesorhizobium helmanticense. The sequence goes on from NZ_PZJX01000052.1 coordinate 103,260, forward strand.
TCCATATGGAATGACTGGACTTCGCCACATCGCCGTCATCGATATCGGCAAGACCAACGCCAAAGTGGCGCTGGTCGATCTCGCCACATCAAGCGAAGTGGCGCTGCGCCGTGTGGCCAATGCGGCTTCCGCTGATGGTCCCTACCCGCATCATGATGTCGAGGCCCTGTGGGCTTTCATCCTCGACAGCCTCGCCGCGATCCATCGTGAGCAGCGCATCGACGCCATATCGATCACCACGCATGGGGCGACGGCGGTTCTGGTCGAGGCCGAAGGCGGCTTGGCGCTGCCAGTGCTCGATTATGAATTCGCCGGGCCTGACGCACTCGCCCAAGATTATGACGCGATGCGTCCGCCCTTTGCCGAGACGGGCACGCCGCGCCTGCCGGTCGGCCTCAACATTGGCGCGCAGCTCTTCTGGCAGCAGAAGCTGTTCCCGGCCGAATTCGCCCGAGCCGCGATCCTGATGTACCCGCAATACTGGGCCTTGCGGCTGACCGGCGTCGCTGCCAACGAGGTGACCTCGCTCGGCTGCCACACCGATCTGTGGAACCCTTGGCAAGCCGATTTTTCGTCACTGGTCGACAAGATGGACTGGCGCCGTCAGATGGCGCCGGTGCGGCCGGCGAGAGACCGCCTCGGCCCGATCCTTCCCGCTCTCGCCAGACAAACCGGGCTCGACCCGCAAACGCCGGTATTTTGCGGCCTGCACGATTCCAACGCCTCGCTGCTGCCGCATCTCATCGCCGACCTACCGCCCTTCTCGGTCGTCTCGACCGGAACCTGGGTGGTGTCGATGGCGGTCGGCTGTGCCAAGGTCGTGCTCGATGCGGCGCGCGACACGCTGGTCAATGTCAATGCGCTCGGCGATCCCGTGCCTTCGGCGCGCTTCATGGGCGGGCGCGAGTTCTCCCTGCTGACCGACGGCAAGCCGCAGGACTGGAGCGACGCCGATGTCGCGGCCGTGCTGGCACGCAAGACGTTGCTGCTGCCGTCGACCCAGCAGGGCTCGGGGCCTTATCCACGCCACGCCGCCCAGTGGCTCGCCGCCGAAGACATGACCAACGGTCAGCGCTTCACCGCCATCTCGTTCTATCTGGCGTTGATGACGGCGACCTGCCTCGACCTGATCGGTGCCGGTGGACCGACAATCGTCGAGGGCCCCTTTGCCCGCAACCGGCTTTTCACCCGAATGCTGGCGGCCGCCACGGCACGCGCCGTCATTGCGTCCGAAGCCGCAACCGGCACCAGCATCGGCGCCGCCTTGCTGGCATCGGATCACGGCGCGGTCGGGAGCAAGGGCGAAAGGACCGAACCACCTGACGGCCCGGCTTGGGCCGACTATGTTCGCGCCTGGCGGGCAGCTGTCGATGCAAGCTAGCTCTTGTTTTTATGCATGTCGTTGTCGCAAAACCGCTGCGCACTTTTGCGCGACTTGCATTAGAGAATCCGCTTGCCGAAAGCCGACATGACGAAGCTGACGGTGTCTTTGGCGATCCGCGGATCGAGATCGGCCGTCAGCCCGGACACATCCATCGACAGCAGCCTACCGGACAGCGCGATCGCCTCCATCGCCTGATGCGTTTCGCGCACGGTGAGGCCGCCGGACCCTGCCGCCCAGCCGGCGAATTCGGTCACATCAGGCGAATAGCTGACATGAAAGCCTTGCGTGCCAGAGGTGGCGATGCGGATCGCCTCATGCATCAAGTCGCGCATGCCCATGGCGTCGATATCGGTCATGGTGAAGGCCGAAACGCGCGAATCCTTCAGCACCCGCACTTCCGCCGGATCGGCATGGCGCAGGCCGACGATGACGACATTTTCCGGCGAAAGCTGCGGCTGAAAGGCGCCGGGCTTGTGATCGAGACCAAGAGCGCGCGCCAGCACTGAGCGTTCCGGCAGTTCGATGCTGTCTTCGCCTTCGGGCATCAGGGCTGCGATGGAATCGATCCAGATCAGGCCAAACGAGTGGGTTGCCCGCGCCGTCGCCGCCAGCGCCTTGTGGGCAATGCGGCGATCGCCGCCGGCGGTCAGCCGGATCAGGCCGGACGGCGGCCTCTCGATATCGGCCAGTTCGACGACGTCGAAATTCATCGCCTCCAGCCGCGCGCCGGTCGCTTCCCGGGCGAGGATGCCGGCTGCCGCGGGCTCCGCCGATATCGACACCATCTTGCGGCCGGAAAAATCCTCGACATCGTGCATCGGCGCCTTCTCGACATATTCCGAGGTCATGGCCAGCAGCATGGCGCCGTAGCTCATGCGAAAGGCCACGCGGTCGCCAACGGCGAGCGGCGGATCGGCGTCATGCACGTCGAGCAGCAGATGGTCGCTGGAAGCGCCGAGCACGCGCACGCCCTTGGCGATCGGCGTCAGCCCCTCGACCAGCACGTCCTCGCGGCCGATATTGGCGATGGCCGCAGCCTGTCGCCCTCGTCGGGAAACACCGGCTGGTTGCCGAAAGCGTCGTAGCCGGACTGGCCGATCGGGCGCGATGGCTTCAGCTTGACCTCGATGATGTCGCTGGTCAGGCGGCAGGCATCGGGCTCGAGTTCGTCCCAAGGTGTGTCGCGAAAGGTTTCGACGCCGCCCTGCAGGATCGCCTCGCCGACACGCAGGTTGTTGATGCCGGCGGGCAGCCTGCCTTCGAGCAGCAATGTCAGCGACGACGAAGCTCCGCCCGAGATCCAGTCGAGCCTGGCGCCGGACAGGCGTTCGGTCTTGTAGGCGTGGGCGACAAGCTGCCCGAGATTTTCCTCCGTCGGCATGATGGCGCCGAAGCAGCCGAGATTGGTGCCGATGCCAGCGATGCGCACGCCCTTGAGCGCCAGGATCTGCTCGACCGTCGGCACGAGATCGTTCGGCCAGATGCCTTCCCTGAGGTCGCCGAGGTCGATCATCAGCATGATGTCGTGGACGCGGCCCATGCGCTCGGCGATGCGCGATATCTCGCGGATGGTGGCGAGTTCGGATTGCAGGCTGATGTCGACGGTGCGCACCACCTCCTCGACACGCGCCATCGGCGGGCTGCGCAGCAGCATGATCGGCGCGTTGATGCCGCTGTCGCGCAGCCTTCGGATGTTTTCGAAGCGCGATTCGGCGATGCCGGCGACGCCGCCGCGCAGCATGGCGCGCGCCACTTGCGGCATGCCGCATGTGCCCTTGGTGACGCCGAAGACCTTGATGCCCGACAGCGCGCAGCGCTCGACGATCGTGCGCGCATTGCGCTCGATGCGGCCAAGGTCGATGGCGACTTGCGGTCCCGACATTGCCTAGTTCCTGTACAGCAGCCCTTGCGGATCGATCTCCGGCTTGCGGCCGGCGACCATATCGGCCAGGAACTTTCCCGAACCGCAGGCCATGGTCCAGCCGACATGGCCATGGCCGGTGTCGAGATAGAGGTTCCTGTAGCGCGCCTGGCCGATGACCGGCACGGAGTTCGGCATCATTGGCCGCAGGCCGGCCCAAAGCACGGCCTTCTTCTCGTCGAAGGCGCCTGGGAACAGATCATTGCCGGTCCTGAACATGGCGGCGAAATCGCTCGGTCTGTGCGTGCGGTCGAAGCCGGTGAACTCGGCGGTGGAGGCGAGCCTCAGACGATTACCGAGCCTGGAATAGGCGATCAACTGGTCCTCGTCGGCGCCGCCCATGGTCGGTCCCTTGCTTTCGTCGTCCAGCGGGATGGTCGCGGTGTAGCCCTTCACGGGATAGACTGGCAGGTCGATGCCGTAGCGGCGGCCGAGCAGGCCACTTTCCGGCCCCATCGAGATCACCACGGCATCGCAGGCGACAGGGCCAGCAGACGTCATCACCGCGCGCACGCGGTCGCCCTCGATGTCGAGACCTTCGACCGTCGTGCCGTAGAGAAACTTCACGCCGAGTTTTTCGGCGGCATGAGCAGCAAGGTTCTGGGTGAACTGGCTGGAATCGCCAGTCTGGTCGATCGGCGAATAGACGCCGCCGGCGATCTTGTCCCTGGCTCCGGCAAGGCCGGGTTCGAGCTCGACCAGCCGGTCGCGGCCGACGATCTCGATCGGCAGGCCATGCTCGGCGAGATAGCGATAATTGTCGGTGCCGGTATCGAGGCTCTGCTGCGATCGGAAGAAATAAAGAATGCCCTTCTTGCGCTCGTCATAGTGGATACCGGTATCCGCAGAGATGGCGTTGATGCAATCGCGGGAATAGAGCGCCAAGCGCAGCTTGACCTGACTGTTTGCGCGCAGCCGCGCCTGCGTGCACTGCCTGAGGAAGCGCAGGCTCCAGGCGAAAAAATAGGGATCGAAGCGCAGCCGCACCTTGATGCCGAGATCGTGGTTGTAGAGCGCGCGCAGGAAGGTCTTCAGCGCGGCGGGCGAAGCCCAGGCGGTGGCATCGCCCGGCGATACCAGCCCGGCATTCGACTGGCTGGTGCCGCCCGCCGCCGCCTGATGGCGCTCGATGACGGTGACGTCGTGGCCGTCGCTGGCCAGGTAATAGGCGGCCGCCGTGCCGACCACGCCGGCCCCCAGCACCAGGATCTTCATGCCATCCCCCAAGGCTCAACGACGCGGTGCAGCGCCTCCACGCTCCGCCGCGAAGCCCATTCATAGCGCGTCCACGGCCAGCTTTCGAGCCCACGGCCGAAGAACCGGTGGATCAGGCCCGCGCCGAATTCTTGCCGGTCAGGATGCGCTCCCAGGCCAGCGCATCGGCGACGATCAGGTCGAGATCGTCGCGCTGCGGCGTCCAGCCGAGTTCGCGGCGCGCCAGGTCCGAATTGGCGACCACCGCCGCGGCGTCGCCCGGGCGACGCTCGCCCATCCGCACATCGAAATCACGGCCAAAGACGCGCCGCACGCTGTCGATGACTTCAAGCACCGAATAGCCGTGGCTGTAGCCGCAATTGGCGACGAGGCTGGTGCCGCCGGCGCGCAGCCGCTCGAGCGCCAGCCGATGTGCCGCCGCCAGGTCGCTGACATGGATATAGTCGCGCATGCAGGTGCCGTCCGGCGTCGGATAATCGGTGCCGAACACCTGCATGAAAGGGCGCTTGCCGAGCGCCGTCTCGCAGGCGACCTTGATCAGGTGCGTAGCGCCCGGCGTCGACTGGCCGGTGCGGCCCTTGGGATCGGCGCCTGCGACGTTGAAGTAGCGCAGTGCCGTATAGCGCAGGCCGTAGGCGGTTGCCGCGTCGCGCAGCATCCATTCGCTCATCAGCTTGGACAAGCCGTAAGGTGATTCCGGCGCCAGGCGGCCATCCTCGCGCACGGGCTCCAGCCCGGCGCCGCCATAGACGGCGGCGGTCGAGGAAAAGATGAAATGGGGCACGCCTTCGCGCACCGCGGTCTCGATCAGCGTGCGCGTCTTGCAGGTGTTGTTCTCGTAATAGCCAAGCGGGTCGGCGACTGATTCGGGAACCACGATCGAGCCGGCAAAATGGATGATCGCGTCGACCTGGTTGTCGCGGATGATGGAGCCGACCAATTCCTTGTCGGCGACATCGCCGACGACCAGCTTCGCCTCGGGCGCCACCGCCCATTCGAAACCGGTCGAGAGCCGGTCGAGAACGACAACGCTTTCGCCCGCATCCAGAAGCTCCCAGACCATGTGGCTGCCGATATAGCCGGCACCGCCTGTCACCAAAACCGTCATCCGTATCCTCACACCATCTGATTTATCGGAAACTGTCTCAACAAGCGCCTTACTGGAAAGCCTGCGGCATGGCCATTAAAACCCTGCATGTTAAGTCGGTAACAGTTGCTCCGGCCCGCGGCATGATACCGAAACAAAGTTGATCCACATCAAGGGAATAGGCCACGATCCATGGTCGTTAGGAACAGGCTTGGGGCGTGGCATTTTGACCAAAAAGGTCCGGTGGACGCCGAATGAGGCAGTGACTATGATCCCGCGCAAAAATTGGGAAGCCGACATGAACTACCAGCGGTTCTTCGAGGAAGCGATCGACCAGCTCCATGCGGAGCGGCGCTATCGCGTCTTCGCCGACCTCGAGCGCATCGTGGGGAAATTCCCGCGCGCTATCTGGCGCGCCAACGGCCGCGCCCAGGAAATCACCGTCTGGTGCTCCAACGACTATCTCGGCATGGGCCAGCATCCCGATGTCATCGCCGCGTTCCAGAACGCGGCCGGCAAGATGGGTTCGGGCGCCGGCGGCACCCGCAACATTTCCGGCACCAGCAACCCGCTGGTCGCGCTCGAACTGGAACTTGCCGACCTGCACGACAAGGAAGCCGCATTGGTGTTCACCTCCGGCTTCGTCTCCAACGAAGCGTCGATCTCGACCATCGCAAAGCTCCTGCCCAATTGCCTGGTGCTTTCGGACGAGCTGAACCACGCCTCGATGATCGAGGGTGTGCGGCGCTCGGGCGCGGAGAAGAAGATCTTCCGCCACAACGATGTCGCGCATCTCGAAAGCCTGCTGCAGGCCGCTGGCCGCGAACGGGCCAAGCTGATCGTCTTCGAAAGCGTCTATTCGATGGATGGCGATATCGCGCCGATCGAGCAGATCGTCGATCTCGCCGAGCGCTACAATGCCATGACGTATATCGACGAGGTCCATGCCGTCGGCATGTACGGCCCGCGCGGCGGCGGCATCACCGAGCGCGAAGGCCTGGCCGACCGCATCGACATCATCGAAGGGACACTGGCCAAGGCGTTCGGCACGCTCGGCGGCTATATCACCGGCCCAAGTGCTGTGATCGATGCCGTGCGCTCCTATGCGCCGGGTTTCATCTTTACCACGGCGCTGCCGCCGGCAGTCGCCGCCGCCGCCACCACCTCGATCCGGCACCTGAAGCGCTCGCAGGCCGAGCGTGACGCGCAGCAGCGCCAGGCGTCCCGGACCAAGGAGATTCTTGCCGCCGCAGGCCTGCCTGTGATGGAATCACCCACCCACATCGTGCCTGTGCTGGTCGGCGATCCCGAACTCTGCAAGATGGCCAGCGACCGCCTGCTTGGTGTGCACGGCATCTACATCCAGCCGATCAACTACCCGACCGTGCCGCGCGGCACCGAGCGGCTGCGCATCACACCGACGCCGTTCCATTCCGACGCGCTGATAGCCGAATTGCAGGACGCCCTGGTCGAGACCTGGGACGCGCTCGGCATTCCCTATGCTTCGGCCGGCCGGCCGGCCGTTGCCAAGAGCGACCGCATCATCCCCTTGCTGGTGCCCAAGTCAGGCGGGTGAGGCCCGCCAGAAACCCTGCCCGGACTTCAGACAGCTCAGACAGTCTTCATCCACCTTGCCAATCGGTGCGCCGCCTCCTCGAGCTGATCGAGGCGGCGGTGGAAGCACAGCCTAAGGAAGGCTTCGCCACCGGGGCCGAAGGCGGTGCCGGGCGCCAGGCCGACATTGGCCTTGTCGACGATGTCGAAGGCGGCAGTGCGTGAATCCGTGATGCCGTCGACAGTGAAGAACAGGTAGAACGCGCCCTGCGGCACGGTGAACCGGGCCTTGCCGGTTGCACCAAGGATGTCGCAGACCAGATCGCGCGCTGCCCGCGCCCGCTCCACCTGTTCGGCAATGAAGGCGTCGCCCTCGTCGAGCGCAGCGATCGCGCCGCGCTGCATGAACTGGGCAACGCCCGAGGTCGAATACTGGATCAGGTTCTCGAACACCTGCTGCAGCGCGGGATGCGTCTTGATCCAGCCGACGCGCCAGCCGGTCATCGCCCAGTTCTTGGAGAAGCTGTTAACGAACAGGATGCGGTCCTCCCCCGTGGCGATGTCGAGGAAGGACGGGGCGCGACCATGACCATAGTGGAACAGCGAATAGATCTCGTCCGCGATGATCCAAAGGTTCCTGGCGCGGGCGAGATCGAGGATCGCCCGCAAGGTCTCACGATCGGCTGTCCAGCCGGTTGGGTTCGACGGCGTGTTGATGAACAGCGCCTTTGTGCGCGGCGTGATCGCGGCGGCGATTTTCTCGACGTCGCAGGACCAGCCATTGCCGGAATGATCGAGCGTAACCGCAACGGGAACGGCGCCCGATATTGCCGCGGCAGCCTCGAAATTCGGCCAGGCCGGCGACAGATAGACAATTTCGTCGCCGGCGCCGGCGAGCGCGTCGAGCGCCAGCTGGATAGCATGCATGCCGGACCCCGTGACGATGAATTCTTCTTCGGAGAAAGTCTTGCCGAAATGCCTGGCATAGTAGCGGGCAAGCGCCTGCCTGAGGTCAGGGATGCCCTTTTGCCAGGTGTAGAATGTCTCGCCTCCGGCCAGCGCCCTTGACGCGGCATCGGTAATGAATGCGGGCGTCGGCAGATCACCCTCACCGGCCCAGAGCGGGATCATCCCCTCGCGCAGGCGGCCGTAGTTGATGACGGCGACGATGCCGCTTTCGGGCGCGGCGCGAGCTTCCGCGCGCAGGGTCTCGATCAAGGTCATGGATGGATCCGGTTTCGCTTCTGGACTGCTAGCGCATCGGCCCGAAAATCGGAACCGAATTTTCGGAAAGCACGATGCCTAGATTCAAGTGTTAGAGCGTACTTCGTGCGTCCAAGTGGACGCACGTCGCTCTAATGTGTTTTGCAACAGCCGAAACAGAAACCCCGGCCGCGGGCGGTCAGGGTTTTGGTCCAGAAATCCGCCCGGCGCTATTTCCTGGCGAGCAGATCGCGAATTTCGGTGAGCAGGGCGACATCGGCCGGCGGCGCGGCCGGGGTAGCTGGTTTTTCCTTCTCCAGCCGCCTGCGCAGATTGTTCACCGCCTTGACCATCAGGAAGATGATGAAGGCGAGGATGACGAAGTTCAGCACCACGGTGATGAAGCTGCCATAGGCGAAGACGGCGCCCTGTTTCTTGGCATCAGCCAGCGACGTTGCGTTGACAGCAGAGGAGAGGCCGAAGAAATAGTTGTTGAAGTCCAGACCGCCCAAAATGGCGCCGAGGATCGGCATGATGATGTCGTTGACCAGCGAATCGACGATCTTGCCGAAAGCAGCGCCGATGATGACGCCGACGGCCAGGTCCATCACATTGCCCCGGGAAATGAATTCCTGGAATTCCTTCAGCATTCGACCCTCCTTGCCATGACCGGCCGAACTGCCGCCTTCACCCGATCCGTCCGGCGCCGACCTGCGGGCACCATAACAAAAACCTGCGGTTGCAACATAGGCAAAAGACCGGTTTCCACCGGCCAGGTTGTGCCCGAAGCCGCAGATATCATGCACCGAAAGCGGTGATGGACTTGCCCCTCAAGCTGTGATTGCCTCTCGATAGGCCGGAGGAAAACCGGCGAGGGAGGATTTCTGGGCCGTGCAGGGCTGGTTCATCGTCATCATCGCGATCGCCTATGTGACGTTGCTCTTCGCCATCGCCAGCGTTGGCGACCGGCGCTCGACGATGTCCAGGCCCGACCGGGCCCGGCCCTTCATCTATGCGCTCAGCCTGGCGATCTACTGCACATCCTGGACGTTTTTCGGCTCGGTCGGCCTTTCCTCCGAACGCGGCCTCGAATTCCTCGGCATCTATACCGGTCCGGTGCTGGTCTTCGTGTTCGGCTTTCCGCTGCTGCGACGCATCGTCAGGCTGGCCAAGACCGAGAAGATCACCTCGATCGCCGATTTCCTCGGCGCCCGCTACGGCAAGAGCTTTGCGGTCGCCGCGATCGCCACGCTGATCGCAACGATCGGCGCGGTGCCTTACATCGCGCTGCAACTGAAGGCGATTTCCGGCTCGGTCAGCCTGATGGTCGAGCACTATACCGGCTCGCCGCCCTCGTTCGATCCCTTCGTCAGCGACATCTCGCTGGTCGTCGCCATGCTCCTGGCGCTGTTTGCGGTGCTTTTCGGCACACGCCACGCCGACGCCACCGAGCATCAGGACGGGCTGGTGCTGGCGGTTGCGGTCGAAACGGTGGTCAAGCTTGCCGCCTTCCTGGCGATCGGCCTGATGGTGACCTTCCTGATCTTTGGCGGCCCGGGCGACATGATCGACAAGCTCGCGCAGAATGAGCAGGTGCGCCAAGCGATGAACTACAACACCTCGCTCGCCACCTGGCTGGTACTGACCGGCCTCAGCGGCTTCGCCATCATCATGCTGCCGCGTCAGTTCTATGTCACCATCGTCGAGAACCGCAGCGAGGCCGAGCTGCGCACCGCGACATGGGTGTTTCCGCTCTATCTGGTGGCGATCAACCTGTTCGTGCTGCCGATCGCGCTGGCCGGCCTGTCGCTGGTCGGCACGAGGACCAGCAGCGATCTCTACGTCTTGTCGCTGCCATTGCTCAACGGCCACGATGTGCTGGCCATGGCAGCCTTCATCGGCGGCCTGTCGGCGGCGACCGCGATGGTGATCGTCGAAAGCGTGGCGCTGTCGATCATGATCTCCAACGACCTCATCATCCCGCTGTTCGTGCGCCGCCTGCTCAAGACCACGACCTCGCAAAACGAGGACTGGTCGACGCTCATCCTCAATGTGCGGCGCGGCGCGATCTTCATCATGCTGTTCATCGCCTTCCTCTATTACCGCGAGAGCACCAACAGCGCGCGGCTCTCCTCCATCGGCCTGATGTCGTTTGCGGCCATTGCGCAGTTCGCGCCGGCGCTGATCGGCGGGCTGGTCTGGCGCGGCGCCAATGGCAGGGGGGCTGCACTCGGCATGGTCGCCGGCATCCTCGTCTGGTTCTATACGCTGCTGCTGCCGTCGCTCGCCGCACCCGATACCGGCATTGTCGTCCATGGCCTGCTCGGTTTCGAAGCGTTGCGGCCGCAGGCGCTGTTCGGCACCGTCGCCGAGCCGCTGAACCACGGCGTCTTGTGGAGCCTGTCGATCAACACGCTGTTTTTCGTGCTCGGCTCGCTGTCGCGCGCGTCGGTGCCGCTGGAACGCATCCAGGCGGCGATCTTCGTGCCGCGCGATGCCGGTCCGATGCCCAGCCTGCGCCGCTTCCGCACCACCGTCACCGTCAACGATCTCAGGGACACCATCGCGCGCTACCTCGGCGTCGAACGCACCGAACGCTCCTTCCAGTCGTTCGAAAAGAGCAGTGGGACCTCGCTGCACGGCAACGAGCAGGCGAGCATGGACGTCATCCGCTTCTCGGAGCAGCTTTTGGCGAGTGCGGTCGGCTCGTCGTCGGCGCGGTTGATCCTGTCGCTGCTTTTGCGCCGCAACGATCGCGAATCCAAGGATGCCTTCCGCCTGCTCGACGACGCCACCGAAGCGCTGCAGCACAATCGCGACCTGTTGCAGATCGCGCTCGACCAGATGGAGCAGGGCATCACCGTCTTCGACCGGGATTTCCGGCTGATCTGCTGGAACCGCCAGTACCGGGCGCTGTTCGACCTGCCCGACGAGATGGGCCAGGTCGGGGTCTCGCTCGACCGCATATTGCACCACCTCGCCCAACGGGGCGACATCCCTGCGGACCAGCGGGTGGCGATGCTCAACCGGCTGACCAGTTTCGTCAGCCCGTGGCAGATGGAGCTGAAGACCAGCGGACGCATCCTCGAATTGCGTTCCAATCCGATGCCCGACGGCGGCATCGTCGCCACCTATGCCGACATCTCCGGACGCGTCGAGCAGGATCTGGCGCTCAAACGCGCCAATGAATCGCTCGAACAGCGTGTCAAGGACCGCACCGCCGAACTGACCCGCGTCAACGAGGAGCTGGCGCAGGCGCAGATGCTGGCCGAAGAGGCCAATCTCGGCAAGACGCGCTTTCTTGCCGCCGCCGGCCACGACATCCTGCAGCCCCTGAACGCCGCCCGGCTCTATTGCTCTTCGCTGATCGAAAAGGCCGGCAAAGGCGCGGCCGGCAAGGCCGCGATGAACATCGAATCCTCGCTGGAATCGGTCGAGACCATCCTCGGCGCCGTGCTCGACATTTCCCGCCTCGACGCCGGTGCGATGAAGCCGGACGATACCGCCTTCAGCCTCGACGGAATGTTGCGCCAGATCGGCAACGACTTTCGGCCGCTGGCGGCGGAGAAAAAGCTCGGCCTGACGATCATGCCGTCGTCGCTCGGCGTGATGACGGACCGCAATCTGTTGCGCCGCCTGATCCAGAACCTGGTGTCAAACGCCATCAAATATACGCGCCATGGCCGCATACTGGTCGGTGTCAGGCGGCGCGGCGAATTGGCCGAGATCCAGGTGATCGATACCGGCATCGGCATCGCCGGCGACAAATTGAACACGGTCTTCCATGAATTCACCCGGCTCGACGAAGGCATGCGCGAGGCCGAAGGCCTGGGTCTCGGCCTCTCGATCGTCGACCGCATCGCCCGCGTTCTGCGCCTTGAAATCCGGATCTTCTCCAATCCGGGCAAGGGCACGCGCTTTTCCGTCATCCTGCCGGTCGCGGAGGTCGAGGCGCCGCGCCCAGCCGTCGAGGCCAAGGCGCCAGTCCGGGCCGCGGCTTCCCTTGCCGGGCTCCATGTGTTCTGCATCGACAATGACGCCCGCATTCTCGATGGCATGCGGCTGCTGCTCGAAGGCTGGGGCTGCGACGTCGACCTTTTTTCCGGCTCGGAGGATTTCGAGGGATCGGGGCTGCGACGGCCCGACATCGTGCTTGCCGACTACCATCTCGACGGCGGGACCGGCCTCGATGTGGTCGCAAGATTGCGCGCGATCCATGGCGCGGACATGCCCGCTGTGCTGGTCACCGCCGACCGCTCCAGCGAGGTTCGCGCCGCCGCCGCCAGGCTGGACGTGCCGGTGGTCAACAAGCCGCTGAAACCGGCGGTGCTGCGTTCGATGATGGCCAGGGTCAGGCCGCTGGCGCCAGCGGCGGAGTAAGAGTTAGCCGGTCAATCAGCCGCCTGCAGCGGGTCGCTGCCGATCTTGGAGAGCTGGATCACCGCCTGGGTGCGGCTGTCGACGCCAAGCTTCTGCAGGATCGCCGAGACATGCGCCTTGATCGTTGCTTCCGAGACGCCGAGTACGTAGGCGATCTGCTTGTTGAGCAGCCCTTCGGCCAGCATACCGAGCACGCGCGTCTGCTGCGGAGTCAGCGCCTGCAGGCGCTTGATCAGGTCAGAGATCTCGGGATCGCGCTCGACGCCGAGATCGATGCCGACGGGAGCCGCGATATCGCCGGCCAACACCGACTGCACGGCGCCGCGGATCTCCTCCATGCTGGCCGATTTGGAGATGAAGCCCGAGGCGCCGAGATCGAGCGCACGGCGGATCGTCACCGGGTCGTCATGCGCCGACACCACCACCAACGGCACCGCCGGATGAATGCCGCGCAGCGAGATCAGGCCGGAAAGGCCGCTGGCACCCGGCATCGACAGGTCGAGCAGCACCAGATCGACGTCCTCATTGGCCACGACCAGCGCCTTGGCGCTTTCGAAATCGCCGGCCTCGTGAATGGCCGCGACATTGCCGATGCCGGCCAGCGCCTCCCGAAGGGCGCCGCGGAACAGCGGATGATCGTCGGCGATGACGAACGTGTAGCCCGACGGCAAATGTTCCTCCCCGAATCCCATCGATGATTTTGCGCTTTTTCGGGACCAGTCGAACAATTATGCGGTGATGTCAGCTGTTTTCAAGCGGCAAAGACCCCGCGCTGACTTTTCCCCGAACTAACTGCGTTCAGGTCTTTTGCGAATTGAGCTTGGCGCCGTCGTCGCCATTGTCCTTGTCCATATCCTTGACGATGCCCATGAAGCCGCGCAGGAAACGCTCCATATAGCTCATCGTCTTGTTGAAATCCTCCTCGCTGGGCAGTTGCGATTCGAGGCGGGCTGACAACGAATTCTCGAGCTTGGCCACGCGCTCGTCCAGCGCCTTCACCGAGCCTTGCAGCCGGTCGATCTCGTCCTCGAAGGCGGCGCGTTCGTCGGCCGCCACCTTGCAGACGAGTTGGCCGGTGCGTTCCTCGCAGATCGACATCGCGCCGGTCTGTGTGTCCATACGGACATAGCCATTGGCCGACTTTTCCAGCTTGTAGCGATCGGTTTCCTCGGAAAAGGCCGATGCCGCGACGAGCGAGACGAGAGCTGCCGGGATCAAGACGTGTTGCAGACGCATGTTGTCCTCCATGGGCCAATCGGCGCAACCTATCACATGTTTGCGCCGGAAATGGGGAAGATGCGCCCTTCCCCGCCTGGTCTGTTCGGACTATAGCGCAACCATGTCTCAGATTATCTACAAGATAGTGCCTGAAGCGCTTTGGCGCGAGGCCGAAGGAAACCGAAGCTTCACCGGCGCGCCGGTCGATCTCGCCGACGGCTTCATACATTTTTCCACCGCCGGGCAGGCCAGGGAAACGGCGGCAAAGCACTTTGCCGGCCAGACCGGGCTGCTGCTGATTGCCATCGACGCGTCGCGCCTGGGTGAAGCGCTGAGATACGAGGTCTCGCGCGGTGGCGCGCTGTTCCCGCATCTCTACGGTCCGCTCGACCTCAAGGCCGTGCTTTGGGTGCGGCCCCTGCCGCTCGGCGCCGACGGCCTGCACCAGTTCCCGGCGCTGGAGGGCGAATGAGCCTGTTCGACCGCGTCGGCCAGAAGCTGCTGTTCGGATTCGATCCGGAAGCCGCGCATGGGCTTTCGATAGCGGCGCTGAAATGCGGCCTGCCGGTTGGCGGCCGCCCTGTGCGCGACGACAGGCTGAAGATCAGCCTTTGCGGCATCGATTTTCCCAATCCGCTCGGCATGGCCGCCGGCTATGACAAGAATGCCGAGGTGCCGGACGCGCTGCTTGGCCTCGGTTTCGGCTTCGCCGAGGTCGGTACCGTCACGCCGCTGCCGCAGGCGGGCAATCCGAAGCCGCGCATTTTCCGGCTGACAGCGGACGAAGCGGTGATCAATCGGCTGGGCTTCAACAATGAGGGACATGCGGCAGCCGAAAAACGCCTTGCCGCCCGCAGGGGTCGCGCCGGCATCGTCGGCGTCAACATCGGCGCCAACAAGGACAGCGCCGACCGCGTCAGCGATTATGAGCGCGGCGTCACCAGGTTTGCGCCTTACGCCAGCTATCTGACGGTCAACATCTCCTCGCCGAACACACCTGGCCTGCGCAATATGCAAGCGCGCGAGCAGCTCGGCGAGCTTTTGTCCCGCGTCATCGCAGCGCGCTCGGCAGCAGCAGTGCGGCCGCCCGTCTTCCTCAAGATAGCGCCTGATCTGGTCGAGGCCGAGCTGGAGGACGTTGCCGCCGAGGTCATCGAAAAGGCAGTTGACGGCGTCATCGTCTCCAACACCACGATTTCGCGGCCGGCGCTGCGCAGCGCCGGTGTTGCCGGAGAGACCGGCGGGCTCTCGGGAAAGCCCTTGTTCGAGCGCTCGACCATCGTGCTGGCAAGGATGCGCAAACTGCTTGGCCCGGACCGCGCCATCATCGGTGTCGGCGGTGTCTCTGCCGCTGAGACGGCACTGGAAAAGATCCGCGCCGGCGCCGATCTCGTCCAGCTCTACACCGGCATGATCTATGCCGGGCCTGCGCTGCCGGGCCGCATTCTTTCGGGAATGATCCGTTTCGTGGAAAAAGAGCGGCTCAAATCCATCCGCGACCTACGTGACAGCCGGCTCGACTTCTGGGCGTCGAAGCAACTCTAAACTGCGCTAAAAAGCCTAGTGTCAATTGCGACTGACGGTCCGCTCGCAGATGGCGCCGCCGATGGCAGGCAACAAACCAAAAAGAAGCAACTGGGGCGTCCCGCCGACGCTAAGAATTGCGGAAACAATGAACGCAACGAGCAGTCCCAGCGCCGCGCCCAGCACATATGGCAGGTAACCTCGCACAAGCTTCCCCAGAACAATTGGTCGATCAGGCTGCTGGAAAACCTAACCAAATCGACCCGAAGTGCAAGCGCATCCGATGATGCCGAGGACACCGCCTAAAACGCAGTCCGCACCCGCAGCCGCAGAATGGCGAGCAGGCTGAAGCCGCGTACCAGCAGGAAGACATGCAGCGCCGCCCACAAGCCGTGATTGCCGAAGGCCGGCGCCAAGGTGAGCAGCGCGGCGCTGAAGACGAGGAAGGACAAGAGCATCATGTTGCGCATGTCGCGCGACCAGGTCGCTCCTATGAAGACGCCGTCCATCTGGAACGCCAGCACGCCGCTTAGCGCGGTGAAGGCGGCCCAGGGCAGATAGATGTCGGCAACGGCGCGAACGTCCTCCGACGTCGTGATCAGCGCGACCAGATCGGCGCCGCCCAGCAACAGCACGAGCGTCGCCGCCCCGGCCAGCCCAAAACCCCAGAACAGGGTCAGCCGCACCGCTTGCCGGAAGGGCGTCGCGGCACCAGCGCCGATGGCGCGGCCGGCAAGCTGCTCGGCGGCAGTGGCGAAACCATCGAGGAAATAGCCGGCGATAAGGAAGAAATTCATCAGCACGGCGTTGGCGGCCAGCATCACCGTGCCGAATTGCGCGCCCTGGCGGGTGAACAGCGCGAAAGCGGCGAGCAGCGAGAACGAGCGGATCATGATGTCGCGGTTGAGCGACAGCATGCGCAGGAAGGCAGACATGTCGAGCAGACGATGACGCGGCAAAGCCGGGGCTGCGCGGAAGCGCCTGATGACGATCGCGAGACCAAGCAGCATGGCGACGAATTCGCCGGTGACGGTCGCCCAGGCAACGCCTGCGACGCCCCAGCCTAGCTCCAGGCCAAGCAGAATGCAGAGCGCGATGTTGATGCCGTTGAGCACCAGTTGCAGCATCAGTCCAAGCCCGCCCTCGCCGCGGCCCACACATAGCCGAGGATGGCGTAGTTGATCAGCGAGAAGGGCGCGGCGAGCAATCTGATCCTGATGTAGAGGCCCATCGCCTCGCTGACGCGCGGGTCGGCGGCCATGAACCATTGCCCGGCAATGGCAACCAATGGCGCGAGCGCGGCAAACACGATACCGGCGACGATCGCAATCAGCACGGCGCGCCAGAACACTGCCTGCTCTTCCAGTTCATCACCGCGCCCGAAAGCCTGGGCGACGAGGCCTGTGGTGCCGGAGCGCAGGAAATTGAAGGTGGTGAAGACGACATCGAAGATCAGCGCACCCGCCGCGAGGCCACCGAGAAGGGCGGCGTCACCGAACTGGCCAATCACCGCTGTGTCGACGATGCCGAGCAGCGGCGTCGTCAGATAGGCAAGCGTCATCGGCACCGCGATGGCGAGCACCGAGCGATTGGTGACGACGAAGGTTCTGACGGTGGCTTGGTTGGCACCCTTGTCCAAGGATTGCTGCCTTGCTGATTGCGGCTTGATCAAACAGCCGATGTGCCCCAGTTTCGCGATGCCGCGCAATCGCCAACCAATGGCGGCCAACCGAATTCCAGAGCTGGCGCAGGCTGCCTTACATCATGCCGCTGCAGATCGTCCATCACCCCGACTATGACGCCGGCTTCGCCGTCAACCACCGGTTCCCGATGAGCAAGTATCCGCTGCTGATGGAAGCCCTGAGCGCGCGTGGATTGGCCGAGCCTGCCGCGCTCAACGTGCCGGACGCAGCGCCGGGGTCATGGCTGAAGCTTGCCCATGCCGCCTCCTATGTCGACCAGGTGCTGGCCTGCGAAGTGCCTGCAAAAATCGAGCGCGAGATCGGCTTTCCGGTCGGACCGCGCGTTTCGCTGAGGGCACAGCTCGCAACCGGCGGCACGGTGCTGGCGGCGCGGCTGGCATTGCTGAACGGCATCGCCTGCAACACCGCCGGCGGCAGCCATCACGCGCGGCGCGCGCAAGGCGCCGGCTTCTGCACCTTCAACGATGTCGCCGTCGCCTCGCTGGTGCTGCTTGCCGAAGGTGCCGCCCAAAACATCCTGATCGTCGATCTCGACGTGCATCAAGGCGACGGCACGGCTGACATTCTGGGCGACGAGCCAGGCGCATTCACCTTTTCCATGCATGGCGAGCGCAACTACCCGGTGCGCAAGATCGCCTCCCACCTCGATGTCGCCCTGCCCGACGGCACTGGCGATGCGGCCTATCTCGAACGGCTGAACAGCCTCCTGCCGGAATTGTCCGCCAGGGCGCGCTGGGACATCGTCTTCTACAATGCCGGAGTCGATGTCCATGCCGAGGACCGGCTGGGCAGGCTGTCGCTGTCGAACGAGGGCCTACGCGCCCGCGACGACATGGTGATCCGCCATTTCCGGGCGCTCGATATCCCGGTGTGCGGCGTCATTGGCGGTGGCTATGCGACGGACGTGGCGGCACTCGCCGCGCGCCACGCCATCCTGTTCGAGGTAGCTTCAGGCTACGCCTGACTGCCTTGTCGTTGCATGATCATTTCCGAACCGCAGGTCAGCGAAGCAAAACCGGTTTCCACTTTCGCTGCGCGGACCTTCGATTCGGGATCATGCTCTATTTCTTATAGTTGGCGATCCTGAGCAGGATGAAGGCCGGAACGACGATCGCCGCGCCCAGCAGGATATAGCCGAGGAAACGGTCGACGGCGTGGAAACCCAGGTTCCACAGATCGAGGAAGAATTTCCGGATGCCGTAGAGCACATCCATCGGCGACCAGCCGAAGGCGTTCATGACGAGGCCAACGAGAAACGACACCACCAGCAGCTTCAGGAGCACCCGGAGCGGCGTATCGCCGAGAAAACGGTTCAATGCGGACAAGGCCCGGCTCCACAATAGGTTGCGCCGATTCGGTGCAAGCCCAGAAATACGCACTTGTCGACCCTCTATCAAGCCAGTCGCGGAATCCAGGCCGCTTACGATTGCCCGAACGGGGGCTTGCACGATTGCCTGCTCGCCAGCCTTGACACCTATGTTGCAGTGCAGCAAAATCAGGTGACAGAGGGTACCCAGTTGATGTCGATCAGCCAGACTCACTCGTATCGCCCGGTTATGGACGGACTGCGCTGTCTCGCCGTGGTCAGCCAACACAGCGAGTGCACATGAAGTACAGGCGCGATATCGATGGCCTCCGGGCTGTTGCGGTCCTGCCGGTCGTACTCTTCCACTTCGGAATCACGGCAATTCCCGGCGGCTTTACCGGCGTCGATATCTTCTTCGTCATTTCCGGCTACCTGATCAGCGGAAGCCTCCTGGACGACCTCGAACGCGGTCAGTTTTCGATCGTCAGCTTCTACTGGCGCCGCGCCCGTCGCATTCTGCCGGCTCTGGTCTTTGTCACGCTTCTCACATGCATAGCGGCGCTGTTCATTCTCCTGCCGTCGGACCTGCATGAATTCAGTCTCAGCGTGATAGCGGCATCGACGTTCTGGTCGAACATCTATTTCTGGAAAACGACGAATTACTTCTCCATCGATGCCCAACTGCGACCGATGTTGCATACATGGTCGCTTTCGGTCGAGGAGCAATACTATATCTTCGCTCCGATCCTTATGTTCCTGATCTATCGCTATTTCGGGAAGCGCTGGCTGACGATACTCCTGCCGATCATTCTTGGCAGCTTCGTGCTGGCGATCATGGCGACATCGATGGCGCCGACCGCGGGCTTCTACCTGTTGCCGACACGTATCTGGGAACTTATGCTGGGCGCCGTGCTCATGCTGAAACGGCCCCCGGCCCTGGGCAACCGGCTTGTCATGGAACTGGCCGGCCTGGCAGGGGTTGGCCTTCTCGCCATCGGATTCCTGACGATTTCGGAGAGTGATCCGTTCCCGGGTTACAACGCCTTGTATCCGTGCCTTGGAACAGCGCTGCTTATCTACGCTGGCCAGGGTACCCCATCGACGATCGTTACCCGCATACTCGAAACCCGGCCGCTGGTCTGGATCGGTCTCATCTCGTATTCGCTGTATCTCGTTCACTGGCCAATCAATTCGTTCGCTCACTATCTTTCACTGCAAAAACTCGACCCGTCGATGATCGTTGTGATGACGGTTGCAAGCTTCGCTCTGGCTGCATTCTCCTGGAAATATGTCGAGCAGCCGTTTCGGCAGAAAAGGACTTTTACCGCCCCATTGCCCATCTTCGCCTTTTCAGCGGGCGCGATCGCTCTGCTTTGTGTTGGCGGCGCGGCCGGGGCACTGGGCAACGGTTTTCCGCAACGGTTTCCGGACTATGCCCAACAGCGGATTCCTGTCGGCGACTGGCGCAATGGCACCTGTTTCAACGAGGGCTCCAGCCAGATAGAGAACTGGAATCTCGGGGATTGCACACGCACCCACGGTTTCAAGACGAATGTCTTGTTGTGGGGAGACTCGTTCGCCGCCCACTATGTTTCAGGCCTGGACGCCAACGCAAATCAGATTCAAGCCAATGTCGTGGAATACACTTATGCGGGCTGTCCGCCGATTCTCTCCTATTTCTCCTATGCACGTCCAAATTGCACGCGATTCAATCAGCAAGCCCTGAAAATCATTGGGGATGCCGGTATCCGGACGGTCATACTCAGCGGCCGGTGGACCGACTACGCGGCGAGAAGTTTCGACGGTCTCCAGCAAACGATCGATACGCTTCATGGCCTGGGCGTGCGGGTGTTCGTCATCGGCCAGTCTCCGGAGTTCATAGCCGACGTCCGGAAAATCGCGTTCTTCGCAAAGCGCAGAAATCTGGATGATACATCCTGGCCAATGGCCATGGATCCCGGCATCAACGACCGTGTGCGCGCATTCACCAAAGGCGCCACTTTCATCGATCCGCTGAAATTCCTGTGCAGCGCGGGACGCTGTTCCTTCGCCGACGCAGGCCAGTTTCTCTATTTCGATTATGGGCATTTCTCGACAATTGGGGCCACGCTGGCAATTTCGAAATACTGGCCGAACTTTGCCGCCAACAACGCCCTCGCCACGGCGAAGTAACAGTCGGCGGCTGGCAAGGCACAAGCGTGCGCATAACGATTGCCCGAATGCCGGCTTGCATGGTAACGAGGGCTCGTGCGGGTATGATGTAATGGTAGCTTGTCAGCTTCCCAAGCTGAACGCGCGGGTTCGATTCCCGCTACCCGCTCCAGCTATGCCATAGGCGCCGGCCAGGCGGTACTCCGATCCGCCGCGCCTTAGCGATAATTGACAGTCAGCCCCTCCGGCGCTCGCGAAAACGTGACTGTCGCGCCGATAGCCATCATAATCGCTGGCGTTATCGTGGCATGAGCGCGCCAGTCCTGCCACGGGAGACAGCCATGCTCCGCCTATCCGCAGCCGCCCTGCTGACCCTGGCTTTGTGGCCGCTCGCCGCTTCGGCCCAGGAAGAGCCGACGCCATCGCGATGCGTTGCGATCGCGCAAGCGCTGCCGTCAGCCACCTATGCCAGCTTCACGGCGCCGAAGGGGCAGACGCCCCTGCTGGCCCAGGCCTTCGTCGACGGCGACGTCACGATCACCTATGCCGGCCATTCGACCTACATCATCGAGACGCCCGCCGGCGTCAGGATCGCCACCGACTTTTCCGGCGTCTACGGCGCTGACCCGCTGCCGCGCGTGGTGACCATGAACAAGGCCCACCGCACCCATTATTCGGACCATCCGGACCCCGCCATCGAATATGTGCTGCGCGGCTGGAATCCGGACGGCGGTCCGGCGCGCCACGCCCTTGTCGTGGACGATGTCTACATTCGCAACGTGCCAACGGATATCCGCAATGGCGGCGATCTCGGCAAGGACGGCAATTCCATCTTCATCTTCGAAGTGGCGGGGCTCTGCATCGGCCATCTCGGCCATCTGCACCACCGGCTGGAGGACGCGCATTACGGCGCTATCGGCCGGCTCGACATCCTGATGGTGCCTATCGACGGCGGCATGACGCTGTCGCTCGACCGGATGACCGAAATCACCACGCGGCTCTATTCCTCGATGATCCTGCCGATGCATCGCCATGCGACTCCGATCGGCGAATTCACAGGCAGGATGGGAGGCGATTTCGCCGTGGAATTCCGCTCCGGCCGGTCGCTGTCGGTTTCGCTGAAGTCCCTGCCTGACCGGCCGACGATCGTCATCCTCGAAGGAGTTTGACGCCTTCAGCCGGTTTTGCAGCCAAGTCATTGGACTTAAATCGAAAGGACCAGCTTCCCAAGCTGAAGGCGCGGATTCGCTCCGATTTAATTTGCGCTTCAGCCCACCTCCCGCAAAATGAAATCGTGCAGCATCTTGGCGGCCGGCGACAGCACGCGGTTCTTCACGGTGATCAGGCTGTAGGGCCTGACCTCGATGTCGAACTCGGTCTGGACGACGTCGATGGCGCCGGAGAGCCCCTCGGGGTTCTGGATGAATTTCGCCACCTGGATCGACACCGGCGCGATAGCGTCGGACTGGGCGACCATGACCAGGGTGAGCAACAGCGAGCTGGTGTTGAGGATGCGGTCCGGCAGGGCGATGTTGCGGTTCAGGAAATTGCTCTCCATCGCCTGGCGCAGCGGCGAGCCGCCCGACTGGAAAACCCAATCATAGGCGGCGGTCTCTTCAAGGCGCACCGCCTTGCCCTTGCTTAGCGGATGGCCGCGGCGCACGATCAGGCAGGCCTTTTCGACGCCGATGACGCGCGATTCGAACAGCCGCGGATTGAGGTCGTCGGGGATGCGCGCGATGATGAAATCGTGACGCGTGGCGATCAGCTCGCGCGCCAGCACATTGGAGGTCTCGACCTGCATGTTGATCTCGATGCGCGGATAGATGCGGCGGATTTCGCGGATCGCCGGCACGGCCAGTTCGATCGCCGGCGCCGTCACCGCGCCGAGGAACACAGAGCCGCCCTTGCCGGCCTTGAGTTCTGAAATTTCGCGGTCGACCTCGCGCATTTCGAGCAGGATCGAGCGAGCGCGCCTCGCCAATGCCTTGCCGTAGGGCGTCAGCGTGATGCCGCGCGGCAGCCTTTCGCACAGCTTGACGTTGAGCACCGCCTCCATCTCGGCGATCATGCGCGAGGCGGCGGGTTGCGAGATGTTCAACACCTGCGCCGCGGCACTCACCCGGCCGTGATCGTCGAGCGCGGCGATCATGCGCATGTGGCGCAGGCTCAAGCCGCTGCGCAACAAGGTTTCGCCGGCGCCCGGAACGTCGTCGTAACCGCTTGAAATTCCCTGGGGATTCCGCAATGCCGCCATGATCTTCGCCAGCTCCCGCCTATGTTTCGGACTGCTTCATTGATATACCAGTTTCGATATAGCAACCATCAGAGATCGCATTTGACAGTTATGTCAAAGGGACACACCCTCCGCGCGTCCCGAGACGTGTCAGTCGATGACGAGAAAAATCGTATCGATTGAAACAAGCGTACCGGGGCCGATTGGGAGGATACCGGAGATCGATAGACGACAGCGGCGCTCGCGCTTCTGCTCGACTGCGCGGCCCGCGAAGCCCCGAGGTGTCGCGTCCATCAACCAGGGAGAGTTACTGTGAAAATCATCAAGACACTGGCCGCCATGGCGGCCCTTGGCATCGCGGCCATGACGCTGCCTGCGCAGGCAGGCGAAGGCCTGGTCGGCGTGCTGATGCCGACCAAGACCTCGCAGCGCTGGATCAATGACGGCGACGCCGTCAAGTCCCAGCTGGAGGCGCTCGGCTACACCGTCGACCTGCAATATGCGCAGGACGACATTCCAAACCAGCTCAGCCAGTTGGAAAACGAAATCACCAAGGGCCCGAAGGCGCTGATCATCGCCTCGATCGATGGCACGACCATGTCGGACGCGCTGCAGAAGGCCGCTGACGCCGGCGTCGTCGTCGTCGCCTATGACCGCCTGATCAAGAAGACCGCCAATGTCGACTACTACACCACCTTCGACAATTTCGGCGTCGGCGTCATCCAGGCCAAATCGCTGCTCAAGGGCCTCGGCTATCCGGAAAAGAAGGGCCCGTTCAATATCGAGCTGTTCGGCGGTTCGCCGGACGATAACAACGCCTTCTTCTTCTACAACGGTGCCATGTCGGTGCTGCAGCCGCTGATCGATGACAAGACGCTGGTCGTGAAGTCCGGCCAGATGGGCATGGACAAGGTCGGCACGCTGCGCTGGCTGGCCGCCACCGCCCAGGCCCGCATGGACAATCTGCTCTCCGCCAACTACTCGGACGGCAGCCGCGTCGACGGCGTTCTCTCGCCTTATGACGGCCTGTCGCGCGGCATCATCGCCTCGCTGCGCGCTGTCGGCTACGGCACCGCCGACCAGCCGTGGCCCATCGTGACCGGCCAGGACGCCGAGACCGCCTCGGTCAAGGCGATCATCGCCGGCGAGCAGTATTCGACCGTGTTCAAGGACACCCGGGAACTCGCCAAGGCCACCGTCGAACTCGTCGACAAGGTGCTCACGGGCGGCAAGCCGGACGGCCTCGACACCACGACCTACAACAACGACGTCAAGGTCGTCCCCTCGATCCTGTTGACGCCGCATGATGTCGACAAGTCGAACTACCAGGCGCTGGTGGTCGACTCCGGCTACATCAAGGCCGACGAACTGAAGTAATCCCGGTTGCAAAGTCTGGGGTCCTGCGCAACGCAGGGCCCCTTTTCGTTAACCAGCGAGCCCGGTATGTTTGCCGATCTCGGAGGAGCTTAATTCCTGATGACCTCGACGATTTTGGAGATGCGCGACATCACCAAGACGTTCCCCGGCGTGAAGGCGCTGTCCAACGTCAATCTCAGCGTCGAAGAGGGCGAGATCCACGCCGTGGTCGGGGAGAACGGCGCTGGCAAGTCGACGCTGATGAAGGTGCTGTCGGGCGTTTATGCGTCCGGCACCTATGACGGCGCGATCGTCTACCGGGGCGAGGAATGCCATTTCAAAGGCATCCACGACAGTGAACACAAGGGCATCGTCATCATCCACCAGGAACTTGCACTGGTGCCGATGCTGTCGATCACGGAAAACATTTTCCTTGGCAACGAGCACGCCAGGTACGGTGTCATCGACTGGGATGCCAACGAGACACGCACCAGCGCCCTGCTCAAGAAGGTGGGCCTCAAGGAGGACCCCAAGACGCTGATCACCAATATCGGCGTCGGCAAGCAGCAGCTGGTGGAGATCGCCAAGGCGCTGAGCAAGGAAGTGAAGCTGCTGATCCTCGACGAGCCGACGGCGAGCCTGTCCGAAAAGGACAGCCAGGCGCTGCTCGATCTGTTGCTCGAATTCAAGCGGCAAGGAATCACCTCGATCCTGATCTCGCACAAGCTCAACGAGGTCAACCGGGTCGCAGACAAGGTGACCATCATCCGTGACGGGCGGACGATCGAAACGCTTGCCAAGAAAGACATTTCGGAAGACCGCATCATCACCTCGATGGTCGGCCGCTCGCTCGACGACCGCTATCCGCCGCGCGAGCCGGACATCGGCGAGATCGTGCTCCAGGTGAAGAACTGGTCGGTCTATCACCCGATCCATGCCGATCGGCAAGTGATCAAGGGCATCGACATCAATGTCCGCAAGGGCGAAGTGGTCGGCATCGCCGGGCTGATGGGCGCCGGACGCACCGAATTCGCCATGAGCCTGTTTGGCCGCTCCTACGGCCGCCGCATCAGCGGCGAGGTGCTGCTCAAGGGCAAGCCGATCGATGTCTCCTCGGTGAGCAAGGCGGTGGCACACGGCATCGCCTACGTCACCGAGGACCGCAAGACCTACGGCCTCAACCTGATCGACCATATCAAGCACAACATCACGCTGGCCAATCTGGGCGGTGTGTCGCGTCACAGCGTGATCGACGATCTGCGCGAACTCGCCGTCGCCAATGAATACAAGGCCAAGACCAACATCCGCTCGTCCAGCGTCTATCAGATGACGGGCAATCTGTCGGGCGGCAATCAACAGAAGGTGGTGCTGTCGAAGTGGCTGTTCGCCAATCCCGAAGTGCTGATCCTCGACGAGCCGACGCGCGGCATCGACGTCGGCGCCAAATATGAAATCTATACGATCATCGCCCGTCTCGCCTCCGAAGGCAGGGCGATCATCGTCATTTCGTCGGAAATGCCCGAACTGCTCGGCATCACGGACCGCATCTATGTCATGAATGAAGGACGCATCGTGGGGGAAATGGCCGCAAGCGACGCAAGTCAGGAAAAAATCATGCGCGCCATCGTCCGCGGAGAAGGAAAAGCATCATGAGCACCGAAAGCGCTCCCGGGCCGCAGAGCGGCGTCGCCCAAGACCTACAGCAGACACCTCGCGTTGCCGTCTCGGCGCTGGTCACCAATCTGCGCGAATACGGCCTGATCCTGGCGCTGATCGCCATCATGGTGTTTTTCCAGTTCACGACATCCGGAACGCTGTTCAAGCCGGTGAACCTGAGCAATCTGGTGCAGCAGAACAGCTTTATCATCGTGATGGCGCTGGGCATGCTCCTGGTTATCGTCTCCGGCCATATCGATCTCAGCGTCGGCTCCGTCGCCGGTTTCATCGGCGCGCTGGCGGCGATGATGATGGTCATCTGGCCGCTCGGCCCCTTGAGCAATCCGCTGGTGGTGTCGGTCATCTGCCTGATCGTGGGTGGCGCGATCGGCGCGGCACAAGGCTACTGGATCGCCTATCACCGAATACCGAGCTTCATCGTCACGCTGGCGGGGATGCTGATCTTCCGCGGCATCTGCCAGGCGCTGCTGGGTGGCGGCTCTTCCGTGGGGCCGCTTCCACCCGGCTTCAAGGCGCTCAGCTCCGGCTTCATTCCCGACGTGATCGGCTCGTTGACGCTGATCCCGCCGGTGGTGAACGCCGCCGGCAAGACCATCGTCGGCAGCGGGCTGACGCTGCACATGACGACGATCGTGATCGGCCTCGCCGCCGTGCTTGCCTATGCCTATTTCGGGCTCAGGGCGAGGCGCAGCCGCGAGCGGCATGGCTATGAGGCCGAACCCTTCACGCTGTTCGTCGTCAAGACCCTGGTGACCAGCGCGCTGGCGCTGTTCCTGGTCTACCAGTTCGCCACCTACAGAGGCCTGCCGATCGTCCTCATGGTGATGGGCGTGCTGATTGCGCTGTTCGTCTTCGTCACCAAAAGGATGACGATCGGCCGCCGCATCTACGCGATGGGCGGCAACGCCAAGGCGGCGCAGTTGTCGGGCATCAAGACCGAACGGCTGACCCTGATGGTGTTCATCAATATGGGCGTGCTGTCGGCGCTTGGCGGCCTGATCATCGCGGCGCGGCTGGGGCAGGCCGTGCCGGCGGCGGGGCTCGGCAGCGAGCTCGACGTCATCGCCGCCGTGTTCATCGGCGGCGCTTCGGCCATGGGCGGCGTCGGCCAGGTCATCGGCGCCGTGGTCGGCGGGTTCATCATGGGCGTCATGAACAACGGCATGTCGATCATGGGCGTCAATGTCGACTGGCAGCAGGTTGTGAAGGGCCTGGTGCTGCTCGGCGCCGTGGTCTTTGACGTCTACAACAAGAACAAGGGTTGAGCCGGGAACAACCTGGCCGGACGAGGAAACCATACGGGTCACATCGCGGCTGCCGGCAAGAGGCCGGTGCGAAGAAGTCTCCTGAGAGACCAGGCCAGCGAGCGCAATCCGGACGAAGAATTTCACCCGTGGCGCGGACCTGGTCCGGGTCGCGCTTGGAAGGGTTTGCCACACCGGCAGGCCGCCAAGGCAATTCTAGAGAGGGTACATCATGCTGATCTCCCAGATACTCGACGACGCCGAGACGATCCGTGTCGTTGCCCGCAACGGCGGCAAGACCCGGATCATCAACGGCGCCCGCAGCGTCTATTCGCTGGCGATGGAGGCCGCCCGCACCGGCACGGGCCTCGAAGCGCTCATCGAACGCAAGGGCTACGGCGAGACGGTCGATCTCGATGCCATCTATAAGAAGGGGCGGCTGGTATCGCCGATCAACCATCCCGATCCCGCGCATCTCCATCTCACCGGCACGGGCTTGACACATCTCGGCTCCGCGGCGACCCGCGATTCCATGCATAAGAAGCTCAACACCGACGGCGAGGAACAGCTCACCGATTCCATGAAGATGTTCCGCATGGGACTGGAGGGCGGCAAGCCGGCCAAGGGCCAGATGGGCGTGCAGCCGGAATGGTTCTACAAGGGCAATGGCACGATGGCGGTGGCGCCGGGCGCGGCACTGATGTCGCCCGCTTTCGCGCAGGACGCCGGCGAGGAACCGGAGATCGCCGGCATCTACGTCATCGGCGACGACGGCGCGCCGTTCCGCGTCGGCTTCACGCTGTCGAACGAGTTTTCAGACCATGTCACCGAGCGCGTGAACTATCTGTTCCTCGCGCATTCCAAGCTGCGCAACGCCTCGTTCGGACCGGAGATCCTGATCGGCGACCTGCCGTCCGACATCAAGGGCTCCTCGCGCATCCTGCGCGACGGCAAGCTGCTTTGGGAAAAGCCGTTCCTGTCGGGCGAAGCGAACATGTCGCACACCATCGCCAATCTCGAGCACCACCATTTCAAATATTCGGCCTTCCGCCAGCCGGGCGACGTGCATGTGCACATGTTCGGCACGGCGACACTGTCTTTTGCCGACGGCATCCGGACCGAGGCCGGCGACGTCTTCGAGATCGAGGCCGGGGATTTCGGCCTGCCGCTGCGCAATCCGCTCGAAATCGAGAAGCCGGTGAAGGTGGCGGTGAAGGCGCTTTGAGCGGGTGATCTCCCCCCATGAGGGGGAGATTGGCAGTTCCAACCTCAATAAATATCGAAGTCGAAATATTTGGCCTGGATCTTCTTGTAGGTGCCGTCGGCGACGATGGCGTCTATGGCCGCGTTGAGCTTTTCGCGCAGTTCATTGTCTTCCTGGCGCACGGCGATGCCGGCTTGCGTCTCGGTGCCCTTGACGTCGCCGACCATCTTGCAGCAGCCGTCGCTGGCCTTCTTCATCCAGTCCATCAGCACGAACTTGTCGGAGAGGACGGCATCGAGACGGCCGTTCATGAGGTCGGTGATCGCCTCTTCCTGGGTCGGATAGAGCTTCGCCTCGGCGCCGGCCTTGCCATAGACGTTCTGGGCATAGTCGGCCTGGGTTGTGGAGGCCTGCGCCCCCACCGTCTTGCCGGCAAGCGCCTCAGCTTCGGTCGAAGTGATCTCCGTGTCGTTCAGCGCCACCAGCGAAAGCGGCGTCGTATAGTATTTGTTGGTGAAGGAGACCTGCTTCTTGCGCTCCTCGGTGATGCTCATCGAGGCGACGATGGCGTCGAACTTCTTGGCCTGGAGCGCCGGGATCATGCCGTCCCAGTCCTGGGTGACGAGCTCGCATTCGACCTTCATCTGAGCGCAAAGCGCATCGGCGATGTCGATGTCGAAGCCGACCAGCTTGCCGTCCGCGGTGATGGTGTTGAACGGCGGATAGGCACCCTCGGTGCCGATCTTCAGTTTTTCCTGTGCCTGTGCCAACGAGAAACCAGGGCCGGCCACCAGCATGGCAGCAGCCGCTGCCGATATGATCCATCTCGAAATCCGCATTTTTTTGTTCCCCTTGCGGTTGCTCATTTGAAGGTCGGCATAGCCAAGCATGGTGCGCCCGGTCAGGCAAGCACAGTGTGAGGCAAGCAAAGTGAGACTGGCGGAACGATCAGCGCGCGGCGCGGAAATGCTTGGACAGTTTCAGGCCCTGCGCCTGGTAGTTCGAGCCGAGATCGGTGCCGTAGAGCGCCTGCGGCCGCTTCAGCATGTGCTCGTAGACCAGGCGGCCGACGATCTGGCCGTGATCGAGGATGAACGGCACTTCATGGCTGCGCACTTCGAGCACCGCCCGGCTGCCGGTGCCGCCGGCCGCCGAATGGCCGAAACCCGGATCGAAGAAGCCGGCATAGTGGACACGGAATTCGCCGACCAGCGGATCGAAGGGCGTCATCTCGGCGGCGTAGAGCGGCGGCACATGCACCGCCTCCTGGCTGACCAGGATATAGAATTCGTCGGGATCGAGCACCAGCTCACCGGCGCCGCTCTTGTAGAGCGGCTCCCAGAAGTCGACGACATCCTGCGCGGCGCGCTTGTCGACATCGACCAGCCCGGTGTGATGCTTGCCGCGGTAGCCGACCAGCCCGTCCTTGTCGCCATCGAGGTCGATCGACAGTGCGATACCGCCACCGGAAATGTTCGGCGGCTCGGTGGCGACCAGCGTCTCGGCGCGGTGCAGTTCGCTAAGCTCGCGTTCCGACAGAAGCGCGTTGCCGGTGCGGAACCGGATCTGCGACAGCCGCGAGCCGGTGCGGACCACTATCGGGAAGGTGCGCGGGCTGACCTCCAGATAGAGCGGCCCGGTGTAGCCGGCGGCGATCTTGTCGAACTCGTGGCCGCGATCAGTCATCACGCGGGTGAAGATGTCGAGCCGCCCGGTCGAGCTCTTCGGGTTGGCCGAAGCCGAAATGTTTTCAGGCAGCGCCAGGCTTTCGAGCAGCGGCACGATGTAGACGCAGCCGGTTTCGAGCACCGCGCCCTCCGCCAGATTGATCTCATGCAGCTTCAGCCGATCGAGCTTTTCGGCGACCTTGTGGTTCGGACCGGGCAGGAAGGAGGCGCGCACGCGCCAGGCCTTGTCGCCGAGCCTGAGGTCGAGGCTGGCCGGCTGGATCTGATCGGCATCAAGCGCAGGCGCCTTCAGCGCGCCGGACTGGAACAGCGCGGAAATGTCGTGATCGGGAAGAATGCCTGTCTGCCGCAAAGGCTGCTCCAAGAGGCCGCTGGTACAAACCTCTTAATCAAGCCGGCAATTGACGCAAGCGCGGCGCGGGTCTAAAGGGTCGTTATCCCGTGGTGATTTGGCCGGTCGGCTTGCAGCCACGTTAAACAAGTCGCTAAAGGACCGTCGGGCCGCAAGGCCGTATGGACCGGTTGCGACTTTCGCGGCCGGTTTTTTTGTGTCTGGAACAAAAGCGATGAGCACCAAGAAGCGCAACTGGAAGCCTCAGACCACACTCGTGCATGGCGGGACGCTGCGTTCCGGCTTCGGCGAAACCTCCGAGGCGATGTACCTCACCCAGGGCTACGTCTACGAGACGGCACAGGCGGCGGAAGCCCGCTTCAAGGGCGAGGAACCGGGCTTCATCTATTCGCGCTACGCCAATCCCACGGTCGACATGTTCGAAAAACGCATGTGCGCGCTGGAAGGCGCGGAAGACGCGCGCGCAACCGCATCAGGCATGGCGGCGGTGACCGCCGCACTTCTGTGCAGCGCCAGGGCCGGTGACCATATCGTGGCGGCGCGCGCGCTGTTCGGCTCCTGCCGCTGGGTGGTCGAGACGCTGGCGCCGAAATACGGCATCGAGGCGACGCTGGTCGACGGCACCGACATCGCCAACTGGGAGAAGGCGGTCCAGCCAAACACCAAGCTGTTCTTCCTGGAAAGCCCGACCAATCCGACGCTGGAAGTGGTCGACATCGCCGCCGTCGCAACGCTTGCCAATTCGATCGGGGCGCGGCTGATCGTTGACAACGTCTTTGCCACCCCCTTGCAGCAGAAGCCCTTGCAGCTCGGCGCCCACATCGTCGTCTATTCGGCGACCAAGCACATCGATGGCCAGGGGCGGTGCCTGGGCGGCGTCATCCTGTCGGACAAGAAGTGGATCGACGAGAATTTGCACGACTATTTCCGCCATACCGGCCCCAGCCTGTCGCCGTTCAATGCCTGGACGCTGCTCAAGGGCCTGGAGACGTTGCCGCTGCGCGTGCGCCAGCAGACGGAAAGTGCCGGCAAGATCGCGGATTTCCTCGCCGAGCGGCCTGAGATTGCCCGCGTCATCTATCCCGGCCGTGCCGATCACCCGCAGGCGGCTGTCGTCAAGAAGCAGATGACGGGCGGCTCGACGCTGATCTGCCTCGACGTCAAGGGCGGCAAGCAGGCGGCTTTCGCCTTCCAGAACGCTCTCGACATCGTGCTGATCTCCAACAATCTTGGTGACGCCAAGAGCCTGATCACCCATCCGGCGACGACGACGCACAAGAATCTCAGCGACGAGGCCCGCGCCGAACTCGGCATCGGACCGGGCACGCTGAGGCTGTCCGTCGGCCTGGAAGACACGGACGATCTGCTCGGGGATGTCGAGCAGGCGCTGAAAGCCGCCAAATAGGGATAAGGTATTGGTCGGCCCGATGGTCAGGCGCCCGACGGAGTCTCTTCCAGGTCGGCGACGGCTTTGGTGTGGATGGTCATCGTGTTGCCGCGCCAGTCTACGGCGCCGCTGAGCCAACCGCGCGCCCAGATCGCCGGAAGCATGATGTCACGCGCGATCATCGCCGGGATCGTGCGCAGCGACAGGTGCCAGCCCTTGGCCGCGGCCAAGACGCATTCCGGAAGATAGGCGAGCGCCAGCACGCCGATGGCCGTGACCGCAGGCTGATGCCGAAGCCTGCCGCCGCCACCAGTGCAAGCACCAGCGGCGCCGCCACGCCGGTCAATATTTCGGGCGCGAAGAACAGCGGGAAGGTGACGCGGCGCAAGCGCGCCCAGCGGGCCTGGCGTGACCAGATTTCGCCAAATGTGCGCTGGCCGAGCGGCTGCTCGAATGGCGAGGCGACGAGATTGACGCGCAAGCCGAGTCCATTGACCAGCTTGGTCGCGGCGGCGTCCTCGGCGATCTCGGCGGCAAGCGCGCGAATGCCGCCATTGGCATCAAGCATCGGCTTGTTCCACAGCATGCTCTTGCCCTGGGCAAAGCCGAGGCCAAGCGCCTCGCCGGCATATTGCCAGCGCGCCTGCAGCGGGTTGAGGAAGGCGCATTCGACTTCGGCCCAGAACCCATCCGGCCGCGAGCCGATCGGCGTCGAGCAGACGAGGCCTGTGTCCGACCGCCATGCCGCCATCAGATGCTGGACATAATCCTTCGGCATCAGGACGTTGGAATCGGCAAGGATGACCCAGTGGTGACGGGCGGCTTCCCAGCCCTTGACGCAGTTGTTGAGTTTCGGATTGCCGCTGATGCGATCGTCGCCGACCAGCAGCCGCGCCGGCACCTTGGGAAACCGGGCAACCGCCCTGTTTATCAGTTTGACCACCGGATCATCGGCATTAGCGACACAGAAGATGAGCTCGTAACGCGGCCAGTCGAGCGAGAAGGCACGCGCGAGCGTCTCTTCGGTAAATGGCTCGACGCCTCGCGAGGGGATGACGATCGACACCGGCGGCGCCTTGCCGGAGGGCGGCGCGATGGTGCCTCGCCGTTTCAGCCCCATTGAGGCAAGCACGATGCTGGCGAGATTTGAAAGGAGCAGAGCTGTCGAGAGCAGGGCGACTATGACTGTCAGTACCATCGGATCTGGTCACTCCGGAAAACCGGCTCGAGTCGCCCGGTACAAGCCCGTGCACACCATCATTGTCATGTGTCACTTAAATGACATTGTTTGCCGGCACCTGCCCTAGATCAAAAGACACGCTGCGTTGACCAAGCCACGATGCGGGTCGAAAGTTCTGTTCGTATTGTTTGGAGTGATCAATGTACCGCGCCGTTACGCGCAACATCGAAGTGCTGGTCAGGCCGTTCTACCTGGAAGATCGCTCGGATCCGTCGGAGAACCGCTATGTCTGGGGTTACCATGTGACCATCGACAATCAGTCGGACGAGTTCGTGCAGCTGCTGTCGCGCTATTGGCACATCACGGACGGCGCCGGCCGCGTCGAGGAAGTGCGCGGCGCAGGCGTCGTCG
Organism: Mesorhizobium helmanticense; assembly: GCF_003034915.1. Taxonomy (GTDB): domain Bacteria; phylum Pseudomonadota; class Alphaproteobacteria; order Rhizobiales; family Rhizobiaceae; genus Mesorhizobium; species Mesorhizobium helmanticense. The sequence continues at coordinate 136,641 of NZ_PZJX01000052.1, forward strand.
GCGACCAGCCCGAGCTCAACCCCGGCGACAGCTATCAATATACGTCTGGCTGCCCGTTGCCGACGCCGTCCGGCATCATGGTCGGCCACTACACGATGCTCAACGCGCGGGGCGAGACGTTCAACATCGCCATCCCCGCCTTCTCGCTCGACCTGCCAGACACGCGACGCACGGTGAATTAACGGCTTCAGTTAGCCGCGCCAAACTCCGCTGGGTCGAAGTCATATTGCTTCGAGCAGAATTCGCAGGCGACATGGATGCCGCCCTCCTCGGTGCTGTCCCTGATCTCGTCGGCGGAGAAGCCTTCGAGAATGCCGCGAATCTTGTCCCTCGAGCATGAGCACTGGTCGGCGACCGGCACGCCGCCGAAGACGCGCACGCCATGCTCGTGGAACAGCCGGTACAGCAGCCGCTCGGCGCCGATCGTCGGATCGATCAGTTCAGTCGGCTCGATGGTGCCTAGCAGCGCCAGCAGTTCCTGCCAGGAATTGTCGTCCGGATCGTGGATCTCCTCGCGCGGATCGCCGTCGCCGCCCGGCAGATCGGGCACGCGCATGCGTTCTGGCGACTGCGGCAGGAACTGCGCCAGGATGCCACCGGCGCGCCATTGCTCGCGAGCGCCGCCGATGCCGGGCGTCAGAAGCTTGGCCACCGAAAGCCGGAGATCGGTCGGGATCTGCTCCGACTGGCGGAAATAGGTGCGCGCCGCCTCCTCCAGCGTCTCGCCGTCGAGCTGGACAATGCCCTGGTAGCGCTGCGTGTGGGCGCCCTGGTCGATGGTCAGCGCCAGCACGCCGCTGCCGAGCAGCGTCTGCTGCGACGTCTCGCCGGCGGCCGTCAGCGCCTCCAACCGGTCGGCATCGAAACGCGCATAGGCCCGCAATGCGGACGGCGTGGAAAAATCCGCGACCAGCATGTCGACCGGCCCGTCAGTGCGGGTCTGCAGGATGAACTTGCCTTCGAACTTGAGCGAGGTGCCAAGCAGCACCGTCAGCACGCAGGCTTCCGCCAGCAGGCGGGCGACCGGCTCGGGATAGTCGTGACGGGAAAGGATGGCGTCGAGCATCGGCCCGAGCTGGACGGTGCGGCCGCGCACATCGAGCGGCCCGACCTCGAAGGGGACGACATGGTCGTCGCCGGCGTAGCCGAATTCGCCGAGTTTGGGTTGATGTTCAGCCAATTGACGGGTTTCCAACATGACAAAGCTCCGGGGCGCGGCCATGCCGCCCTCCGGGGCGCATGCGTCTAAACGCGCTCATTTTGCGTGATGGGCCTGAGATAGGCACCACGCATTGCCCGATCAAGGTGGGCCCGATCAAGTTGGGCCCGATCAAGTTGGGCCGGATCAAGGTGGCCCGGATCAAGCGCCCAGACACCAGGCCAGGACCGCCTTCTGGGCATGAAGCCGGTTCTCGGCCTCGTCGAACACCACCGAATGCGGCCCGTCGATGACCTCGTCGGTGACCTCCTCGCCGCGATGCGCCGGCAGGCAGTGCATGAAGAGCGCGTCGGGCTTGGCCTTGGCCATCAGCGCCGCATTGACCTGATAGGGCAGGAAAACGTTATGGCCACGGGCGCGGTGTTCCTGGCCCATCGACACCCAGCAGTCGGTGACGACGCAGTCGGCCTCGTGGACAGCCTCCTCGGGCGAGCGCGTGAAGTTCAGCTTGCCGCCATGCCGCTTCGACCAGTCGACATGCTTCTCGCCCGGCTCACTGCCTTCGGGCACCGCGACATTCAGGTTGAAGGCAAACCGCGCCGAAGCTTCCAGCAGGGAATGCAGCACGTTGTTGCCATCGCCGGTCCAGGCGATGGTCTTGCCGGCCACCGGACCGCGATGTTCCTCGAAGGTCATGATGTCGGCCATCAACTGGCAGGGATGGGTGTCGTCGGTCAGCCCGTTGATGACAGGTATGGTGGCATTCTCGGTCAGCTCCAGCAGCCGCTCATGCGAGGTGGTGCGGATCATGATCGCATCGACATAGCGCGACAGCACCTTGGCGGTGTCGGCGATGGTTTCGGAGCGGCCGAGCTGCATCTCGGTGCCGGTCAGCATGATGGTTTCGCCGCCGAGCTGGCGCATGCCAACGTCGAAGGAGACGCGCGTGCGCGTCGACGGCTTGTCGAAGATCATCGCCAGCACCTTGCCTTCGAGCGGCTTCGTCCGCTCGCCGGCCTTGAGGCGCGCCTTTCGCACCACCGCGTCGTCCAGCATGAAGCGCAGGTCGCCCGCGGAAACGGCGGAGAGATCGGTGAAATGGCGAAGTGACATCAGGACTGGTTCCGGGATTACTTCGCGGCAGCCGCGGCGATGGCGTCAGCCAGGCCCCGGGCACCGGCGCGAATGCGGTCGAGCGCCTCATGGATCTCGGCATCGGTGACGGTGAGCGGCGGCAGCAGGCGGATGACGTTGTCGCCCGCCGGAACCGCCAGCAGATGCTGGTCGCGCAGCGCCATGTTCACCTTGGTGTTGGGCATGACGCATTTGAGGCCGAGCATCAGGCCAGTGCCCCGGATGCCTTCAATGACGTCGGGAAACTCATCGGCGACACCCGCCAGGCCTTGCTTCAGCAACAACGCCTTGCGCTGGACATCCTCCAGGAAGCCGTCTTCCAGCACCACGTCAAGCACGGCGTTGCCGACCGCCATCGCCAGCGGATTGCCGCCGAAGGTGGTGCCATGCACGCCAGCGGTCATGCCGACCGCTGCCTCGTCAGTGGCAAGGCAGGCACCCATCGGAAAGCCTCCGCCGATGCCCTTGGCGATCGCCATGATGTCAGGCGTGACACCGGACCATTCATGCGCGAACAGTTTTCCGGTGCGGCCGATGCCGCACTGGACCTCGTCATAGATCAACAGCAGGCCATGCTGGTCGCAGAGCTGCCGGAGCCGCTTCAGCGACTGCGTCGGCACCGGGCGGATGCCGCCTTCGCCCTGTACAGGCTCGATCAGGATCGCCGCGGTCTCCGGCGTGATCGCCTTTTCGGCGGCGTCGATGTCATCGAAACCGACCTGATCGAAGCCTTCGACCTTGGGTCCGAACCCTTCGAGATATTTGTATTGGCCGCCTGCCGCTATCGTCGCCAGGGTGCGGCCATGGAAAGCGCCTTCGAAGGTAATGATGCGAAAGCGCTCGTGATGGCCCTTGACGAAGTGGTAGCGCCGCGCTGTCTTGATCGCGCATTCCAATGCCTCGGCGCCGGAATTGGTGAAGAACACCTTGTCGGCGAAGGTGGCTTCGGCCAGCCGCTCACCCAGGCGGCTCTGCCCCGGAATCTCGTAGAGATTGGAGACATGCCAGAGCTTGGCAGCCTGGTCGGTGAGCGCGGCGACCAGATGCGGATGGCCGTGGCCCAGCGAGTTCACGGCGATGCCGCCGGCGAAATCGAGATATCGCTCGCCCTTGTCGGTAACCAGCCAAGTGCCTTCCCCATGGTCGAAAGCCAGGGGTGCGCGGGCAAAGGTCTCGAAAAGCGCCGAACCGCTCATTATATGCTTCTCCGGAACCGGAAAATCAAAAAAGCCGCCAAAGCGGCGGCCTTTGCGGCTTATCGTGTTTTTCGGCCATGAAGTCAACGAAAACGTCGCGCAAGGACGCGCGGCAAGCCCCTCAGCGAGGCGCCGGCTCATAAGCGACCGGGCAAGTTGGGGAAAACCGAAAAAACCGATTCGTGTTGCCCTTGGGACTCTTGTCACTGAGTCAACGCATAGGTATTTGTAGTCGAGAAATAACTAGATTTCGTGCGGCGGACCTAATCACCCGGTATATGTGGTGTTGTTTGCCCGGCGAGAGCCGGGTCGGGAAAGGATTCCGATCGCCGCACGTCTCAGCAGGAGCGCGGTCTCATGAACTGGACTGACGAGCGGGTCGAACTTCTTAGAAAATTGTGGTCGGAAGGACTGAGCGCAAGCCAGATCGCCGCACAGCTCGGGGGCGTCAGCCGCAATGCGGTCATCGGCAAGGTACACCGGCTGAAATTGTCGGGCCGCGGCCGATCGACGGCCACGCCGGCACGCCAGAAGAAGAGCGTGCAGGGATCGAGCGTGCAGAAATCGGTGTCACGGGCGGCAAGCGCGGCGCGGCATATGACCACGTCGATCGGCGCGACTGCGTTGCAGACGCAATTCGACGCCGAACCGGTGGCGCGTCACTACATCCGCCCGGTCGAGAACGTCGTTGTGCCGATCTCGCGGCATCTGCAGCTCGTCGAATTGAACGAGCGGACCTGCAAATGGCCGAATGGCGATCCGCTTTCGGAAGACTTCCATTTCTGCGGCAATGACGCCGCCGAAACCGGGCCTTATTGCAAATACCATTCCCGCATCGCGTTCCAGCCGGCTTCGGAGCGGCGGCGCAGCAGGTAGTTAGGGGAGTAAGGCAGTAGGGCAGTATGTTTGGGCTGCGCTTGAGCCCTACTGCCCTCTCTTTCACAGCCAACCATTGGTGCGAAACCGCCAGTACAGGAAAGAGCAGATCGCAGCGATCGCAGCCAGCACGACCGGGTAGCCGTATTCCATCCTCAGTTCCGGCATATCGCTGAAATTCATGCCGTAGATGCCGGCGAGCGCCGTCGGTACCGCCAAGATGGCAGCCCATGAGGCGAGTTTCTTGGTGTTCGCAGTTTCCTGGCTCTGGCCCACCAGAAGGCTGGCCTCGAAAGCAAAGGCGAGAACCTCCCGCAAGCTGTCTATCTTTTCCTGGACGGTGCGGATGTGATCTGTGACGTCGCGAAACAGCGGGTGCATGGCCGCATGGATCTGCGGCAGGTCGGCGCTGGTCAGCCGGCGGCAGACTTCCACCAGCGGCAGCGCCGCATTGCGCAAGCGCAACAGATCGCGGCGCAGCATATAGAGCCGCTCGATGTCGGGGCCGGTCATCGGCTTCAGTAGGACCTTGTCCTCGATCGCCTCGACCTCGTCCTCGATCTGCTCGAGCACCGGCATGTAGTTGTCGACAATGAAATCGAGAATGGCATAGAGGACGAAATCCTCGCCCTTGGCCAGCGAATGCGGGCAGCTTTCCCAATGCTGGCGAACGGCGGCATAAGACGTCGATGGACCATGCCTGACGCTGACGATGTAGCCGGCCCCGACGAACAGATGCGTCTCGCCGAAGGTGACGCGGCCGTCGATCAGCTGGGCCGTACGGGCAACGATGAACAAGGCATCGCCATATTGCTCGATCTTCGGCCGCTGGTGCGGATGCTCGGCATCCTCGATCGCCAGTTCGTGCAGATGGAATTGCGCCTGGACACGAAGCAGCAGGTTGCGATCGGGTTCCAGCAAGCCGATCCAGACGACGTGGCCCGGCTTGCCAGCCCATTCGCCAGCTTCCTCTACCGGAATGTCGGCGATGCGCCGGCCGGCGGTATAGACGCTGGAAGCGATGATGCCCGATGTCGGCGGCGGGGCCGCGGTCAGGTTCCGAACGTTTTCCATCGCTACCTCCTTGAGGCATGGCCTGGGGCCGGGATCAGGAACGTTCGGGGCAGCTTAGCTAAAGCGCATCGCTTTTGAAAGGATTCATGCGACGCATTCTAAGTTCTTGTTTTTATTTACGTCGTTATCGCAAAACCGCTGCACACTTGCGCGACATGCATCAAATTAGCAATGGGTTCGAGAGGTGGTGCGTTCACTTCACCGGCTGCGCAGCGGGAAGGACAATCTTGTCCGTCTTGTCGCCTTTTGGCCGGTCGGCCGGCATCTGGTCGCCGGTGACGATGTAATAGATCGTCTCGGCGATATTGGTGGCGTGATCGCCGATCCGTTCGATGTTCTTGGCGCAGAACAGGAGATGCGTGCACGGCGTGATGTTGCGCGGATCCTCCATCATATAGGTCAGCAATTCGCGAAACAGCGAGGTGTACATGGCGTCGATCTGATCGTCGCGGTCGCGTACGAAGCCGATGTTCTCCACCGAGCGCGACGCGTAGACGTCGAGCACTTCCTTGAGCTGCGTCAAGGCGAGGTCGGCCAGTGCCTCCAGGCCACGAAACAGGCTGGTCGGCTGGCGTCCTTCGATGACGGCAACCACCCGCTTGGCGACATTCTTGCCGAGGTCGCCGACCCGTTCGAGATCGGCCGAGATGCGGATCGCCCCGACGATCTCGCGCAAATCCGTCGCCATCGGCTGACGCTTGGCGATGATGACGATCGCCTTGTCGTCGATCTCGCGCTGTCCCTCGTCCAGAACCAGGTCGTCACGGATGACCTTCTGGGCGAGGCCGGGATCTGCGTTGACCAGGGCCGCGATCGCCTGTTCGACCATGCGCTCGGCATGCCCGCCCATCGCGGCGATGCGCTTCGACAGGTATTGCAGCTCCTCGTCATAGGCGCTGACGATGTGCACGGACTGCATGGATGAATGCCCTTCCATGGTCTTCTCACCGAGTCGTCTTCTCGAATCCTCCACTGATACGCTAGCGGGATGACAGAAAAAAGAAACAGTTAGAGCGACCTGCGTCCGATTAGACACACAAAGTACGCTCTAACCCTATATCTACGCATCGTGCTTTTCCGAAAACCGATTCCGATTTTCGGGCCCATGCGTTAGCACATAGTGCGACGTCAGTGCCTCGGCAAATGGACCGAGAAGGCTGCGCCCTTGCCGACCTCGGACTTGATCGAAAGTCTGGCGTTGTGGCGCGTAAGTATATGCTTGACGATGGACAGGCCGAGGCCCGTGCCTTTCTGGGTCCGGCTGTTCTCGACGTCGACGCGGTAGAAGCGCTCGGTGATGCGCGGGATATGCTCCTCGGCTATGCCGGGACCAAAATCCCTGATGGTGACGTCGATGCCCGGTTCGGGACCGGCATCGCCAGGGGCGATCGACACCACGACGCGTCCGCCCGACTGTCCGTATTTGCAGGCGTTTTCCAGCAGGTTTTCGAAGACCTGGAAGAGTTCGTCCCGGTCTCCCGGCACATCAAGCGGCCCTTCCGCGAAATCCCGCTCGATGGCGACGCCGTTTTCCCTGGCAAGCGGCCCAAGCGAATCGATGACGCTGTCAACGGTCTGGCGGAGATCGACCTCGTTTCCCGGCTTCAGATAGGGTTTCATCTCCAGCCGCGACAGCGACAAGAGATCGTCGATCAGGCGCGCCATGCGGCCGGTCTGGTTCTGCATGATCTGCAGGAACTGCTCGCGCGCCGCCGGATCGTTGCGGGCCGGCCCCCGCAGCGTCTCGATGAAGCCTGATATCGAAGCCAGCGGAGTACGCAGTTCGTGGCTGGCATTGGCGATGAAATCGGCGCGCATCCGGTCGATCCGGCGCGCCTCGCTTTGGTCCTTGAACACCAGCACATAGAGATCGGTGCCGTGGCCGACCGAAGAGGCGCTCACCCGGTAGGCCCGTTCGACCGGCAGCTTTTCGGTGTAGTCGACGACATCGGAGGCGACATTTCCCGACAAGATGCTGTCCAGCAGGGCCTGCATTTCCGGCGCGCGGAATTTGAGCGACAGCGACAGGCCTGGCGCGATGCCGCCAAAGGCGGCGAAGGCGGCAGCGTTGGCATGGACGATCATGGCCGTGCGGTCGAAGATGATCAGCGGATCGGCAACGGCCGCCGCCAGATATTCGCCCGACAGCCGCTGCAGCCCGCTGGCCTCGATCGCCGCGCCGCCCTCGGCGGACTGGCGCGCAACGTCGGTCTGCAGCATCGCGGCGGCAAGCAGTACGGCACAGGCCAGCAGCACGACATAGCCGGACATGCCGGCGAACCAATAAACCGCCAGAACCGCGCCGATGCCGGCGGCAAGCAGCCTGCGGCTGTTCCACAGCCGGATAGCGACCGTCTGCGCCGCGCCTTCATGCTCCGCGCCCATCTCAGCCATTGTCAGCCATTCGCGCGCACCTCGTGCCCGGCATCCTGTCGGTCAGCGGGCTGGAAAACTTCCCGCTGGACCGGTCTAGCGCACGACCCCGAAAAATCGGAATCGATTTTCGGAGAGGATCATGCGCAAAATCAAAGTGCTACAGCATCCTTTGCGCGTCCAAACGGACGCGCGGCACTGCAGAGCGCCCCCAATAGCATGAGTCCGGAAGCTGGAAAGGTTCGTCTCGATGAAAAACACCAAGGAAAATCCCGCAGCACCTGCGTCAGGTCCGCTGAAGATCAGGATCGACGGCAAGGAGCGGGAGTTCGACATCGAGAACCCCGAGCTTCCCGACTGGGTAGAGGACAACAAGCTGACCTCGGGCGGCTATCCCTACGACAAGAAAATGAAGAGCGAGGATTATGACGAGCCGCTCGAGCGGTTGCAGATCGAACTGGTCAAGGCACAGGCCTGGTTGCAGTCGACGGGCAAGCGGGTGATGGCGCTGTTCGAGGGACGCGACGCCGCCGGCAAGGGCGGCACGATCTTCGTGTTGCACCAGTACATGAACCCGCGCACCGCGCGCAATGTGGCGCTTACCAAGCCGACCGAAACCGAACGCGGACAGTGGTATTTCCAGCGCTATGTCGATCATTTCCCGACGGCGGGAGAATTCGTCACCTTCGACCGTTCCTGGTACAACCGCGCCGGGGTCGAACCGGTGATGGGTTTCTGCACGCCGCAGCAGCATGAGAAGTTTCTCGACGAGACGCCGCATTTCGAACGGATGATCTGCAACGATAGCATCCATTTCTTCAAGATCTGGCTCAATATCGGCCGGGAAGCCCAGCTCGAGCGGTTCCACGATCGCCGCTGGAGCCCGCTCAAGAACTGGAAATTCTCGCCGATCGACGTCGCCGGCATCACGAAATGGGATGACTACACCAAGGCGCGCGACCTGATGGTGGAGCGCACGCACAAGGAGTTCGCGCCGTGGATCATCGTGCGGGCCAACGACAAGCGGCGCGCGCGACTGGCCGTCATCCGGCGCATCCTGCTGTCGCTGCCCTATGAGGGCCGCGACCTCGACGCCATCGGCAAGGAGGACAAGAAGATCATCGGCGAAGGGTCGTCATTCCTGGGAAAACAGGACTGACGCCTCCAGCGCCGCGCGGCCTCTGCCGCGCGGCGCTCGATTCATCGATCGCTCTCTTCGGCGTGACCGTTCAAGCCGCCAGCCTGGCGATCCGTTGCAGCCGCTTTAGCGTGACGTCGTCCTGCAAAGCCTGCTGGAAGAGCGAGATCTCCTGGTCGATGCGGTCACAGAGCACACCGGTGTCGCCCCTCAGCAGGTCGCGTGTCTGCAACAGTGCGGCGACCGGCTTCTTGGCGAGTTGCCTGGCCCTGCCAAGCACCGCTTCCTCGACACTGCCGCCCGCCACGATCTCCGTGACCAGGCCGAGCGCCTTGGCATCCTCCGCGCGGAGCGTGTCGCCCAGGCAGAAGAAGCGGAAAGCGCCGGCATAACCGAGCTTCCGTGGCGCCAGAATGCTGGTCGCCGCGTCCGGCACGAGGCCGAAATCGACGAACGGCACCCGGAACGTGCTTTCATCAGAGGCGATCACCATGTCGCAATGGAACAGGATGGTGCAGCCGACACCGACAGCGTCGCCATCGACACAGGCAAGGACCGGCTTCGGAAACGTCGCCAAAGTGCGGAACATGTCGGTGACGGCGGCGATCAACCGCTGATGCTTGGTGGCATCGAGGAATTCGGAAAAGTCGCCGCCGAGGCAGAAGCAGCCGGCCAGGCCTCGCAGCACCACGACCCGTATTTCATCGTCGACGGCAGCTTCGTGGAAGGTCCTCGCCAGGCTTTCATAGGCTCGCCTGTCCAGCACCGGCCGGCCATCGTCCGACGACACCGTGACAATCAGCGTATGATTGCGGAACTCCGTTTGCGCGGGGATGTTCATGACCGTCTCCATCTCACGATGCCCGCCTCATCCCGAGCATGTCGGGATATCCCCTGGCCAATACCGGCGCATGATGGTTGCGGCGCGAACGCACCACGTCCAGCGTATGGTCGTTGAAGGTAAGCAGCGTAGCGACGACCTGCTGGTTGCCGTAAGTACGCTGGTAGCCGAGCGGCGTGGCCAGGAAGTGCAGTTGCAACGCACGCAGGACCCACATCGGTTCGAATTCGATGATCACCTGGTTGACGTTGCGCTTCAGCCCCCACTCGACGAAGCCGGCAATCAGCTCGGTGCCGACCGTCGAGACGCCGCGCTTGCCGTCACGAAAGCCTGGCGCCACCGCATAGCGGGTCAGTTCCCAGACATTCGGCCCCGAGGGAGGCGTACCTTCATAGAGGTCTGCCAGCACGTCGGTCAGAAGATGCGCCCGCGTCGTCGGCAACATCCTCTGATAACCGGCCAGTTCGCCATTGCGGATGACAAGCTGATGTACCGCTTCGTCGTGGTCGAACTGGTCGATCTCAAGGCCGTCGGGGCGCTTCAGATCGGTCCAACCCATCTCCTCGACAAAGATCTTGTAGCGTAAGCGATGAACCGCCTCCCAAAGGTCGGGTCGTTCCATCAATTCCTGAGTGTTTAGGGAAAAAAGCATTCGCCGTCTCCTGGTTTTAAGAGGAAGATACGGCCGAGCTTTCCCGAGAAAATTACGCGATCGCGTAGGCAAGAATTTCTAGGCCGGCGCGGCCGACCTAGCTAATATAGCCGCGCCTTATCGCTTCCGCGACCGCCTGCACCCGGTTGACGGCACCGAGTTTGCTCTTGGCGTTAAGAAGGTGTTTCTCCGAGGTGTGTTCCGAGATGCCGAGGATTTGCGAAATCTCCCACTCGGACTTGCCGACAGCCGCCCATTGCATGCATTCGCGCTCGCGCGGCGTCAGTTCGATGTGATCGATGGTCTTGTTGGCCATCGTGTGGAGTTGCATGGCGCGGCCGACGGCATAGGTCGACACCAGCGACACCAGCCCGAACTCGGCCCCCGACAGTTCGACGGCCTCGCCACCCAGCGATACCATGACGATCTGGCCGTCCAATGTGATCAGCGGGAAGGCCAGTCCGTCGCGCAGCTTGAACTCGCCGGCATCGCCCATCACTTCGCCGCTGCTCTTGTCGATGCGAATGCCTTGCGCGGCTTCCCGCCACTGGAACGGCGCCTGAAGCTGCTTCATATGGCTGACGACGGGGTCATGGTCGACATAGTTGCGCGACACATAGCGCTCCAGCCATTCAACCGGCCACTCGCAAAGCAGCACATGCTCCTTTTGCTGGCCTTTTGGCGTGCCTGGCTGCGGAACCGTCCCGGCCATAAGCGCCGTCAGGCCGAATTCCGAGGTTATGCCAAGCAGCTTTTCGCAGACCGCCGCCGCCGTGTTGGCGTGCTGCAGATCATCGATGAATTCCAGTGTGCGATCGAAATGGCCCATCGCAACATCTACCCCATGTTGCCTTCCGCATTGAGACCGGCAGTCCGGCGCTTGCACCTTGCCATCGATCCCGGGTGCAAATTTGTTGCCTGCACTACCCACGGCCACCCCAGCCGAGGCAATGCAATCATTTGCAAGCTTACCAATCATATCCCTAAATCAGCTTGATGAAATCAAAAACTTGCGCCTTTGCTCCTTTGGTACAAAAAGCGAATTGGAACAGGATGGGGAGGAGCGCAGGATGGCAATTCGGTGGATAGCCATTGTCATGATGCTGGCTTTGTTGGGAGCGCAGTCGCTGACGGTACGCGCCGCGGAGCCACAAGTGCCGGTCTTGTGGGATGCCAAGGAGCGGCTGCCGAAGCCGGACCTGTCCAAATTGCCCCGGTTGCGTTTCCTGACCACCACCGATTTCCCACCCTTCAACTTCCTCGACGGTGCAGGCCGGTTGTCCGGTTTCCACGTCGATCTGGCGCGGGCCATCTGCGCGGAACTCGGCATCGTCGACAAATGTCAGATCCAGGCGCTGCCCTGGGCCGAGCTGGAAGGCGCGCTGAAGAAGGGCGAAGGCGAAGCGATCATCGCCGGCATCGCCGCCACCCCTCAGGCGCGGTCGAAATATGCCTTCTCGCGCTCCTATTTGCAGTTTCCGGCACGCTTCATCGTGCCGAAGACAAAAGCTCTGACGGAACCGATCTTCGACAAATTGCGCGGCAAGCGCGTCGGCGTGGTCGCCGGCTCCGCGCATGAGCGGATGCTGCGCGACTATTTCAACGCCGTTGAGGCCATCCCGTTCGGGCGGCCGGAAGACCTCTACGCCGAGCTCAAGGCCGGCAAGATCGACGCGGCCTTCGGCGACGGCATGCGCTTCGCCTTCTGGCTGGGCGGCTCCGATGCCGCGGGCTGCTGCCGCTTTGCCGGAGGCCCCTATCTGGCCCCGGAATATCTGGGCTCCGGCATGGCCATCGCCACCAGGGCCGACGATCCGATGCTGGCCGCGGCATTCGACTACGCGTTGCAGGAGATTTCGGTGAAGGGCATCTTCGCCGAATTCTATCTGCGCTATTTCCCGGTCAGCTTTTTCTGATCCGGCCCGGTCAGTTTCTTCTGACGATCCTGCTTTAGGTCAGCGTCCGAAGCCGGGCCTTCGCCGCGCGGCCGATGGCGGCTACAGTCAGAGTGTCGAGATCGAGCTCGCGGCGGATGAGCTGCAGCACCCGCACCTCCTCCAGCCGCATTTCGAGGTCGATGGCCGCCACTTCGAAGGCGGCGGCATAGGCCGTGTCGTGCAATCGTTCTGGCAAGACCTCGGCGACATTGGCCAAAACGCCTTCCAGGCCGTCCTTTTCATGCAGCATCTTCTGGCAGGCCTGAGCAACCTCGACCAGCCGATCATGGTTGAAATCCTCGAACACCGGCCATGAGCGGACGACGTCGCCGATCCGCGCCAGCTCGACATCGGTCATGTCGCGATCGGACGCCGAGGTGATGACCATCAGGTAGATCAGGGCTTCATGCGGCGTCGGCAACGGCATTTTCTTACTCCTTGAACGGCTTCCGAACTTAGGAACGCGGCATCTGTGCCGCAAGGAAAAAGCGCTCCACGCGTTGACGCCCAAGACAGGCACGCCTAGAGACCGGTTGAAAAATCTTGCGGCTTTGCCGGATGAACGACCTGGAACAGTGACATGGCGGGATCAAACATCATCGATCTCAACCCCGAGGTGCTTGCGGCAGCGGCCGAAAGCAAGGCATGGCCGTTCGAGGAAGCCAAAAAGATCGTAGAGCGCTACAAGGGCACCGACTTTCCCGAGACCATACTGTTCGAAACCGGCTATGGTCCGTCGGGCCTGCCGCATATCGGCACGTTCGGCGAGGTCGCGCGCACCTCGATGGTGCGCCACGCCTTCCGCGTCCTGACCGGGGACACGGTCAAGACCAAGCTGCTCTGCTTTTCCGACGATATGGACGGCATGCGCAAGATTCCCGACAACGTGCCGGATCGCGCCGCGCTCGAACCGCATCTGCACAAGCCGCTGTCGTCGGTGCCCAATCCGTTTGGCGGCGACTATGCGAGCTTCGCCGACCACAACAATGCGATGCTTTGCCGCTTCCTGGACACGTTCGGCTTCGACTACGAGTTCGCCAGCGCAACCGAATATTACAAGGCTGGCCGTTTCGACGCAGTCCTGCTGCGCGCCGCCGAACGCTATGACCAGATCATGGCGGTGATGCTGCCGACGCTTGGGCCGGAGCGGCAGGCCACCTACAGCCCGTTCCTGCCGATTTCACCGAAGAGCGGCCGGGTGCTCTATGTCCCGATGAAGCATGTCGACGCCAAGGCCGGCACCGTCACCTTCGACGACGACGGCACCGAAACCACGCTTTCGATCAAGGGCGGCAAGGTGAAGCTGCAGTGGAAGCCGGATTTCGGCATGCGCTGGGCAGCGCTTGGCGTCGATTTCGAAATGTTTGGCAAGGACCACCAGACCAACGCAGTGATTTACGACCGGATCTGCAATATTCTGGGTGGGCGGGCGCCGGAGCATTTCGTCTATGAGCTGTTTCTCGACGAGAATGGTCAGAAGATCTCGAAGTCGAAGGGCAACGGACTGACCATCGATGAGTGGCTGACCTATGCGCCAACCGAAAGCCTCGGCCTCTATATGTACCAACGACCACGCCAGGCCAAGAAGCTCTACTTCGACGTCATCCCAAGGGCAGTGGACGAATATTACACCTTCCTCGCCGCCTACCCCAGGCAGGATTGGAAAGAGCGGCTCGGCAATCCGGTCTGGCATATGCATGACGGCAACCCGCCTGCTATCGACCTGCCGGTGCCTTTCTCGCTGCTGCTCAATCTCGTCAGTGCCTCCAACGCCCAGAACAAGGATGTGCTGTGGGGCTTCATCTCGCGCCATGTACCTGGCGTAACGCCCAGGACGCATCCCGAGCTCGACAGGCTGACGGGCTATGCAATCCGCTATTTCGACGATTTCGTGAAGCCGACGAAAACCTTTCGCGCGGCCGACAATGTCGAGAGCGAGGCACTGGCGGAGCTGTCGCAAGCGCTTGCCTCGCTTCCCGCCGGAGCTACGGGCGAAGCGATCCAGAACGCCGCGCTCAACGTCGCGCGCAGGATCGAGCGGTATCAGGACCATTCGAAGCAGAGCCCCGAAGGCGGGCCTGGCGTCTCCGTCGCGTTCTTCCAGATGATCTACCAGGTGCTGATCGGACAGGAGCGTGGTCCGCGCTTCGGTTCCTTTGTCGCGCTCTATGGCATCGAGGAGACGCGCGCGCTCATTCGGAAGGCTCTGGCTGGTCAACTGGCGGCGTAGCAGTCGTTTCGGTCGACGGCGTAGCCGTCGTCGCCGACGGGTCGAGTATCGGCTGCGTGGCTGCCGGTGCTGTCACGACAGCCGGCGCCGGCGGCAGGCCGGAGAGCTTTGGCGCCGGTCCGAAAATGCCTTTCTTGGCCTCACGCGCCTTCTCGCCGGCCTCGACGTAAGGGCTGCCCTTGGCGGCGCGGGCCCAGCCGTTCTCGATCAGCCATTGGCCGATATCCTGCTTGCCGACGCGGCATTCGGCGGCGATCAGGTCGCGACCACCCTCGGGCGGCACCGTGCAGACCACCGCCCGGCCACGCAGAAAGGCGCGGAACGCGGTGCGCGCCCGAACACCGCAGGCCCACGACTTGCCGCCATCGGTGCAGGTTTCGTCCTGCTGGACGATGTCGATGCCAGAAACCGCGACCGAATAGCCCTTGGCCTCGATCACGCCGGCGGCCGTCGCGACCGGCTGGAACAGTTTCGTCCCGTTCCAGTCGTCGGGCATTTTCGTCTTGGGCGGCTTGGGCGGGCCGGCCAGCGCCAATTCGCTCAACGGGGCGCGCGGCTCGACCCGCTGGAGTTCCTCGGTTTGAAGCTGCGGCTGCGCGACGATCTCGGGATCGATGGTCCTGGAGTGCGCTTCCGGCTTTGCCGCCTGGTGTTTCGGAATTGCGGTGGCGGCAGGCATGTCGGATCGGGCTTCGAGGCCGGCCTGCACCTGATCACCGGAGCTGGCGTTCTCGTCACGACGAATGACGCGGCCGCCGGCGACAATCGCCGTCCCCATCGCCAGGACAATCAACACAGCAACGGCAGCTTGAAGCGGGCGCATCGGCGGCACCCTACTGGCTTGCCCAGACGATCCGCGCCACCCATTCGACGTCCTGCATGGGGATATCGCGGTCCGGATGGTCGGGATTGAGCGAGACCAGCACGATCGACTTCACCGTCTGGCGGTCGAGCACCTTGGCCATGACCTCGCCGGCGTTGGTCTTGACGACGACGCGGTCTCCCCGGCGGGTGGCGGCGCTAGGCTCGACGATCAGCACGTCGCCGTTGCGGTAAAGCGGCAGCATGGAATCGCCCTGGACCTGCAGCGCATAGGAGGTTTCCGTCGCCCGCGCCGGAAGCTCGATCAGGTCCCAGCCCTGCCCCGCCGGAAAGCCGGCATCGTCGAAGAAGCCGCCGGCGCCAGCCTGGGCGAAGCCGAGCAGCGGCACCGAAGACTTCTGCGCCGGCAGGAATCCGGGGCCGGGCTTGCCCCGGCCTTCGACCAGCCCGATGAATTCGTCGAGCGAGGCGCCGGTCGCCTCGATGATCTTGGCCAGCGATTCGGTCGAGGGCCAACGCGGGCGTCCATCCGAGGACAGCCGCTTCGACTTGTTGAAAGCGGTCGAATCAAGGCCCGCGCGCTTCGCCAGTCCCGAGGCCGAGAGCGAATAACGCTCGGCCAGAGCGTCGATGGCGGCCCATACCCGATCATGCGAGAGCACTTTGCTCTGCCTCTTTATTTGAGCACCGGACGTTTCCGAAAGCCGCTGCACGCTTTTCGGTCCGGCGCTCTGCAACAGGAAAAAATACCTTCTCTGTTCTAGTCTTCGATCGCCGGTTTGTCCACTGACGGGCATGTGTCCATCACCACAGGCCGGGGACGAGCCGGTAGCGCACCCTTCGCGCATACTCCGTATAGCCGTCGAGTTCCGATCCCAGCATTTTTTCTTCGTCCAGGATGCGCAGCACCAGGATCGGCACGTTGAGCAGCATGAAGAGCAGCCCCCACCAAGACCCCAGTGCCAGTGGCACGCCGATGACAAGGATCAGCACGCCGACATACATGGGATGCCGCACCAGTGCGTAGGGGCCGGTGGAGATGACGGTCTGGCCTCGTGGCACTCGGCCTGATGATCGATCTCCTGGTCTTCCGCGAGAACAGCTACGGCGCTTCCACGATCGAGAAGATGGAAATTGCCGAACACCGAGATCCAGGCCGGGACATGCGACCAGCCGAAGCGGTAATCGAGCACCGAGACTATCACCAGCGCGATCGCGCCGGCGAAGGCGAGCGTGATGATGACCTTCTGCGCCGGCCGGGTTTCCGCGCCGGGGCCGGCCTTGATGCGCCGTTCCAGCAGCGCCGGGTTCCTGAGCGCGAGGTAGATGCCGATGATGTTGGTCGAAAGCGTGAAGACAACAAGAAAGGCCCAGCCCTGCCAATAGGCCAGCGTTCCCGCCGGCACGAAGATGACGGCAGCGAGCACGAGCAGACCGACAATGGCCGACTTCAGGGTTCGGATGGCGAGGTCCATCGCTTTCTCCCGGGTTGACGGCGCTGGCCGTCAACCCGCTCTTGGCATCGCCTCCCCCGAAGGTCAGGCGGCGTCAGGCCGCCTTCTTCACCTCGCCCTTCGCGTAGGGGTCGAAGCGCTGGTAGAAGGTCTCGTCCTTGTCGACCATGTCGAGCAGCAGCTTCGGCGCTTTGAACTCGGCGCCGTATTTCTTCTGCAAGCCCTTGGCGATCTTGACAAACTTCCTGGCGCCGATGCCATCGATATAGGACAGTACGCCGCCGGTGAAAGGCGCGAAGCCGAAGGCGAGGATCGAGCCGACATCGGCCTCGCGCGGATCGGTGACGATACCCTCTTCCATCACCCGCGCCGCTTCCAGCGCGATGGTGACCAGCAGCCGCTGCTTCAGCTCCTCATAGTCGACCTTTTCCGGCGCAAGCTGCGGATAGAGATCCTTGAGGCCCGGCCACAGCTTCTTCTTGGCCGGCTTTTGCGGATAGTCGTAAAAGCCCTTGCCGTTCTTGCGGCCGAAGCGGCCATGCGTGTCGACCAGCGTGTTGATCAGCGCTATCTGCTTGGGATCTACCGCCTTGTCGCCGAGATCCCTGATAGTCTGCTTCATGATCTTCTGAGCAAGGTCGATCGCCGTTTCGTCGGTCAACGCCAAGGGACCGACCGGCATGCCGGCGGCCTTCGCCGCATTCTCGATCATCGGCGCCGGGACGCCCTCGATCAGCATCTTGTAGGCTTCCGACATGTAACGCAGCACGCAGCGGTTGACGTAGAAGCCGCGCGTGTCGTTGACGACGATCGGCGTCTTCTTGATGGCGCGGACGAAGTCGATCGCCGTGGCCAGCGCCTTGTCGCCGGTCTTCTTGCCGAGGATGATCTCGACCAGCATCATCTTGTCGACAGGCGAGAAGAAATGGATGCCGATGAAATTCTTCGCCCGCGCCGAATTCTTGGCCAGCGCGGTGATCGGGATGGTGGAGGTATTCGAGGCGAAGATCGCCGACGGTTTCAGCGCGGCTTCCGCCTGTTCGGTGGCTGCCTTCTTGACGGCCGAATCCTCGAACACCGCCTCGACGACAAGGTCGCAGCCGGCAAGATCGGCGTAGTCGGCCGTCGGCGTGATCAGCGACAGGAGCTTGTCCTTTTCCTCCGGCTTGGCGCGGCCCTTCTTCACCTGATCCGAGACCAGGCTGTCCGAATGCGCCTTGCCCTTGGCGGCGGACTCCATGTCGCGGTCGAGCAGCACCACCGGGATGCCGGCCTTGGCCGTGACGTAGGCGATGCCGGCGCCCATGAAGCCGGCGCCGAGAATGCCGATCTTCTTGAACTTCGTTTCCGGCACCCCGGCCGGGCGGCGCGCGCCCTTGTTGAGTTCCTGCAGCGACACAAACAGCGAGCGGATCATCGCCGCCGCTTCCCTGGTCTGCATGATCTCGGTGAAATAGCGTTGCTCGATGCGCAAGCCGGTGTCGAACGGCACCAGCAAGCCCTCATAGACACATTTCAGGATCGCGGCGGCGGCAGGATAGTTGCCATAGGTCTCGCGGCGCAGGATGGCGATGGCCGGTGGCCACAGATTGGCGCCGGCCACCGAATAGATCGGGCCGCCGGGAAGCTTGAAGCCTTTCTCGTCCCATGGCTGGACGGCTTTCAGGCCATTCCTGATCATCGCCTTGGCCGTCTCGACCAGCTTCCTGGGCTCGGCGATCTCATGGATCAGGCCCATCGACTTGGCCTTCTGCGGCGACAGCGTCTGACCGGAAGTCAGCATCTGCAGCGCCTGCTGCTGGTCGGTCAGCCGCGGCACGCGCTGGGTACCGCCGGCGCCTGGGAAGATGCCGATCTTCACTTCAGGAAGCGCCATCCTGACCTTGTCGGAATCGGCCGCGACGCGGCCGTGGCAAGCGAGCGACAATTCGAACGCACCGCCCATGCAGGTGCCGTTGATCGCCGACACAAAAGGCTTTCCGCAAGTCTCCAGCTTGCGGAACAGTCCGGTCATCTTGCCGGCATTGTCGAACAGCGCCTTGGTCGCTTGCCCGGCGTCCTTGGCCTTGTCGGCGGCAAAGGTGGTCAGCATCTTCTGCAGCAAGGTGATGTCGGCGCCGCCCGAGAAGGTGTCCTTGCCGGAGGTGATCACCGCGCCCTTGACGGCGGCGTCGCCCGCCACCTTGTCGACAATGGCATTGAGTTCGAGCATCGCTTCTTCGGTGAAGACATTCATCGAGCGACCAGGCATGTCCCAGGTGATCAGCGCGATGCCGTCAGCGTCGATGTCGAGGGTGAAATTGGTGTAGCTCATCGTCTTTCTCCCGGTCAGACGCGTTCGATGATCGTGGCGGTGCCCATGCCGGCGCCGATGCAGAGCGTCACCAGCGCGGTGTTCAAGTCGCGGCGCTCCAGCTCGTCCAGCACGGTGCCGAAGATCATCGCGCCGGTGGCGCCGAGCGGATGGCCCATGGCAATCGCCCCGCCATTGACGTTGATCCTGTCGTGCGGAATGTCGAAGGCCTGCATGTAGCGCAGCACCACCGAAGCGAAAGCCTCGTTGAGCTCGAACAGGTCGATGTCGGACAGCTTCATCCTGGCGCGCTTCAGCAGCTTCTCGGTGACGTCGACCGGGCCGGTCAGCATCAGCACCGGTTCCGAGCCGATATTGGCGAAGGCGCGGATGCGTGCGCGTGGCTTCAGGCCGAGCGTCTTGCCAGCCTTCTTCGAGCCGAGCAGAACGGCGGCCGCGCCGTCGACGATGCCTGACGAATTGCCGGCATGGTGGACGTGGTTGACCTCTTCGACCTCTGGATGCTTCTGCACCGCGACGGCGTCGAAGCCACCCATTTCGCCCGGCATGACGAAGGACGGATTGAGCGCCGCCAGCGACTGCATGTCGGTCGAGGGCCGCATGTGCTCGTCATGGTCGAGGATGGTCAGGCCGTTCTGGTCCTTGATCGAGATCACCGAATTCTTGAAGCGGCCCTCTCCCCAGGCCTTGGCGGCGCGCTTCTGGCTCTCGACGGCATAGGCGTCGACGTCGTCGCGCGAAAAACCGTATTTGGTGGCGATCAGGTCGGCCGAGATGCCTTGCGGCACAAACCAGCCGGGCAGGCCGACCGAAGGGTCCATGAACCAGGCGCCGCCGGATGCACCCATGCCGACGCGCGACATCGATTCGACGCCACCGGCAATGACGATCTCGTCGGCGCCTTGCGCGATTTTGGCGGCGCCGAAATTGATGGCGTCGAGGCCCGACGCACAGAAGCGTGAGATCTGCATGCCGGGCGCCGAGGTCGCGTAACCGGCTTCAAAGGCAGCCGCGCGCGGAATGACGGAACCCGCCTCGCCGACTGGGTCGACGCAGCCGAAGATGATGTCGTCGACGGCGCCGGTGTCGAGCTCGTTGCGGTCGCGGATCGCCTCGAGCACCTTGGCGCCGAGCCTTACCGCCGGCACTTCATGCAGCGAGCCATCCTTCTTGCCTCTGCCGCGCGGCGTGCGCACGGCATCATAGACATAAGCTTCGGCCATTTTTCTGCTCCTTGGGTTTGCTGAGCTCGCTCAGAGAGAGCGCCCGATCAGCAATTTCATGATCTCGTTGGTGCCGCCGTAGATGCGCTGGACGCGGGCGTCGCGGAACATGCGGGCGATCGGATATTCATTCATGTAGCCATAGCCGCCGTGCAATTGAAGGCATTCGTCGACGACTTTTCCCTGCAGGTCGCTGAGCCAGTATTTGGCCATCGAGGCCGTGACCGGGTCGAGGCCGCCATTGATGTGGCGGGCGACGCAATCATTGTAGAAGACGCGGCCGATGGTCGCTTCGGTCTTCAATTCGGCGAGCTTGAACTGGGTGTTCTGGAAATCGATGATCGCCTTGCCGAAGGCTTTGCGCTCCTTGACGTATTCGATGGTCAGCGCCAATGCGCGCTCGATCATGGCGATGGCCCCGGTGCCGATCTGCAGCCGCTCCTGCGGCAATTGCTGCATGAGCTGGATAAAGCCCTGGCCTTCCTCATGGCCAAGCAGGTTGGAGGTCGGCACACGCACGTCGTTGAAGAACAGTTCCGAAGTGTCGTTGGCTTTCAAGCCGATCTTGTCGAGGTTGCGGCCGCGCTCGAAGCCGTCCAACTCGTCGGTCTCGACGACGATCAGCGAGGTGCCCTTGGCGCCCTTGTCCGGATCGGTCTTGGTGACGACAATGATAAAATTGGCGAGTTGGCCGTTGGTGATGAAGGTCTTGGAGCCGTTGAGCTTGTACTGGTTGCCGTCCTTCTCGGCGCGCGTCTTGACGCCCTGCAGGTCTGAACCCGCGCCGGGCTCGGTCATGGCAATGGCGCCGATCAACTCGCCAGTGGCGAGTTTCGGCAGCCACTTCTTCTTCTGCTCCTCCGAGCCGTAGTGGAGGATGTAGGGGGCGACGATAGAATTGTGCAGGCTGATGCCGAAACCGTCGACGCCGACATGGCCGATCGCCTCGATGATGGCGCTCTCATGCGCGAAGGTGCCGCCCGAGCCGCCATATTGCTCCGGCATCGAAGCGCAGAGCAGGCCGGCGGCGCCCGCCTTCAGCCAGCTTTCGCGGTCGACCATCTCGTTCTTCTCGAACTCGTCGTAGCGCGGCGCGATCTCTTCCGACATGAAGCGGGACGCCATGTCGTAGAGCATACCGACCTCGTCCGCCGCCCAGGCGGGCTTCGGCAGGCCAAGAACTTCGGCTGGATTTGTGGCCACGATTTCCTCCGCGTTCCGACAATTATGGGCCGGCTGTGCCGGCCCACCAAACCTAGAACGCTTCCGCCGGCAGCGCCATTAGCGTATCCGCGCCACTGGAGATGCGGGCGAGGTGCGCCGATGTCTCGGGCATGATCCGCTCCATGAAGAAGCGCGCCGTCACCAGCTTGTTGTCGTAGAAGGACGAAGCACCGTTGGCGCCGTTCGCCAGCTTCGCGCCGGCGGCCTTGGCCATCTGCGCCCACATGTAGCCCAGCGCCACCAGGCCGAAGAGATGCATATAGTCGGTCGAGGCCGCACCGGCATTGTCGGGCTTGGCCATGCCGTTCTGCACCAGCCACATGGTCGCTGCCTGCAGATCGTTGAGGCCCTTCTTCAGCGCCTTTGTGAAGGGCGCCATCTTCTCATCGGAGCGGTTCTCCTCGCAGAACTCGCCGACCTCCTTGAAGAAGGCCTGCACGGCCCGGCCGCCGTTCAGGCCGAGCTTGCGGCCGACGAGATCGAGCGCCTGGATGCCGTTGGCGCCTTCATAGATCATGGCGATGCGCGCATCGCGCACGAACTGGCTCATGCCGTGCTCTTCGATATAGCCATGGCCGCCGAACACCTGCTGCGCCATGACAGCGTGGTCGAAGCCCTTGTCGGTGAGCACGCCCTTGACCACCGGCGTCATCAGCCCGGTGTAGTCGTCGGCGGCCTGGCGGTCCTTGTCGTCAGCGGAGCGGTGAGCGATATCGGATTTGATCGCCGTCCACAGCGCCAGCGCGCGACCGGCCTCGTTATATGCCTTCATGGTCATCAGGCCGCGGCGGATGTCGGGATGGACGATGATCGGGTCGGCCTTCTTGTCCGGCGCCTTGGCCCCGGACAGCGAGCGGCCCTGCAGGCGATCCTTGGCGTAGGAGACGGCGTTCTGATAGGCGACCTCCGACAGAGAAAGCCCCTGCAGGCCGACGCCGAGGCGGGCCTCGTTCATCATCGTGAACATCGCCTTCAGCCCGCCATTCGCCTCGCCGAGCAACGTGGCCTCGGCCTCGTCATAGTTCATGACGCAGGTCGAGTTGCCATGGATGCCCATCTTCTCCTCGATCGAGCCGCAGGAGACGGTGTTCCTCTCGCCGGGATTGCCTGATGCATCGAGCTTGAGCTTCGGCACGATGAACAGCGAAATGCCCTTCACGCCTTCCGGCGCGCCCTCGATGCGGGCCAGCACCAGATGGACGATATTGTCCGACATGTCGTGCTCGCCGGCCGAGATGAATATCTTCTGGCCCGAGATCTTGTAGGTGCCGTCGCCGTTGGGAACGGCCTTGGTGCGCAGCAGGCCAAGATCGGTGCCGCAATGCGGTTCCGTCAGGTTCATGGTGCCGGTCCAGGCGCCCTCGACCAGCTTCGGCAGCCAGGTCGCCTTCTGCGCGTCGGTGCCATGGGTGATGATGGCCGCGATCGCGCCCTGCGTCAGGCCGGGATACATCATCAGCGACATGTTGGCCGACACCATATATTCGGCGACCGCGGTATGAACCGCGTAGGGCAGGCCCTGCCCACCGAACTCCACAGGCGCGGCCAGCCCCATCCAGCCGCCCTCGCGATACTGGTCGAAGGCCTCCTTGAAGCCTTTCGGGGTCGTCACCGAGCCATCGTCATGGCGCACGCAGCCTTCCATATCGCCGACGCGGTTCAGCGGCTGCATGACGTTTTCGGCGAGCTTGGCGCCTTCGGCGAGGATCGCCTCGACCACATCCGGCGTCGCATCGGAGAAGCCCGGAAGATTGGAATAGCGCTGGTAGCCCAGCACCTCGTTCAGCACGAACAGCGTATCCTGGACCGGCGCCCTGTAGATCGGCATGCTTTTCCCTCCACCATGCGGACTTGGTCCCGGAATCAAGCCCTGCACGGCGGGCGGACCAATGTTGAGGTCGGGATAGCAAAAATTGACGTTTGCGTAAACGTCAATTTTTTGATGCGACAAAATTTCCCGATGCCTCTCACGTAGCGTAGCGGCGTGACACCTCGTAAGCCAGCACGGAACGTGGAATGTCTTCGTGTGAGATGCCCTCGAAGCAACGCGAAAAGCCGCGCGGCGAAGGCCACGCGGCTCTTGTTCGTTGGTTGGAAGGCCGTTCGCCGAAGCGGCGAATGGATTTAGCTGGCGACGCTGGCCTGCGGCGCCGAACGCTCGATCAGCATCTGGCGCACCGCCGCCATCGAATTGCTCAACTCGCCGATGGCGTCCTCAATCAGCGCCCGCTGCTTCTGCAGGCGGGCAAGCTGCTTCTCCGACTTGTCGAGCGCCAGCCGCAACTGCTTGGTGTTGGAGCCGGTCGGATCGTAGAGATCCATCATCTGCTTGACGTCGCGCAGCGAGAAACCGACCTTGCGACCGAGCAGGATCAGTTTCAGCCTCGCCTTGTCGCGGCGCGTATAGAGGCGGGTCGAGCCGTCGCGCTGCGGATTGAGAAGGCCTTTGTCCTCGTAGAAACGCAACGTGCGCAGCGTTACTCCGTAGTTCTTGGCCATCTCGCCGATGCGGGCAAGGTCCTCGCCGGCTTCGACAGACATATTATTGGTATTGGCCGCGGCTTCGCCGGGCGAAACAAGTTTCATGGTCACTGGCTTTCCCCGTCTGGTGGCATCGCGGTCCGGGACCTTGCGTCGCCTGAGTGGAAGCGGGGGCGTGCTTCCAGTCGTGGTTTCAACAAACAAATCGCAAAAGACGCGGTCTGTGCACCTTTTACGTTTACGTCAATTCTATACCGATAGCCGCCTCACGACGCAAGGGCATTGTGTGGGCGGAACGTTATGCCGCATCCCCTGGCGCACGGACACCTGGCGCGGCGGCAATCTCAACAACGTTGCAACTTCTTAAGTTTGGTTAACGCGTTGTTTACCACGTTGGGCGAAATGTGCGCATGTCGGTACCCCGTGTTTATCCTGTAGCGAATTTTTCACGGTTTTTCGAAGCGCGGGTGAGATCCCGGGAAGTTCGCCTTCCACCGCAGCAAAACCGCTCGGTCGCCTCGTTCCCGGCAGGACTTTGGGAA
The DNA here is from genome assembly GCF_003034915.1 of Mesorhizobium helmanticense. Taxonomy (GTDB): domain Bacteria; phylum Pseudomonadota; class Alphaproteobacteria; order Rhizobiales; family Rhizobiaceae; genus Mesorhizobium; species Mesorhizobium helmanticense. The sequence goes on from NZ_PZJX01000052.1 coordinate 161,311, forward strand.
ACTGGCCATAAGCCAGCAATTCTGAAACGGGCGCATTGATGAACAGCAAGCGGTCCTATCTCGATACACTCAACGCCGGCAGGCAGCGCCGGCCGCATACCACGCTTGAGGAGCTCAACCGTTCCCTGGAAACGCTGGAGCAGCGGCTGGAGCGCACGCGCGAGGACGCAAATGTGCGTCCCGATCCACGCCGGCCGGCCGCGGAGCCGCGCTATGCCAGCGCCGAACCCTATGGCCAGCAGCGCTGGCATGAGGAGCCGCGCCCCGCGCAGCAGCGGCCGAAAGATCCGGCGCCGGCCGCCTTCGACCAGAATTACCAGGCGATCGCCCGAGATATCGACCGCGTGCGCGGCCAGGAGGACGGCGTCGCCGTGGTCGGCAAGATCGCCGGCGAATTGCGCGGCTTGCGTGAAGAACTGCGCCACCAGATGACCGTCGGCTTGCAACGTGAGTTCGAGGCGCTGCGCAAGGATATCGAGCGGGCCTTCCAGGCAAGCGCTCAGCCGGGCGGCCGGTCGGGAGGCGGCAAAGGCAGCGCCGAACTCGGCGTCGAGTTCGAGCGGCTTTCCGGCGCCATCCAGACGCTGGCCGAAAAGAGCGACGACAGAAGCGTCAACATGCTTCGTCTTGAACTGGAGCAGGTCAAGGCCGCGCTCGATACGCTGGCGCGCGAGGAGAGCGTTCAGGCGGTCGGCCGCCGCTGGGACGAATTCGACCGCCGCTGGAGCGCTTTCGAAGATCGTGTCGATGCCGATCAGCAGAAGCGATCGGATGCGCCCGGCCTTGCAATGCTGACCGACCGGCTCGAACAGATCAGCAATGCCGTCAACAATCTGCCGGAATCGCTGTCGCTGCGTTCGCTCGAAGACAAAGTCCGCACGCTTGCCGGCGCCGTCGATCATTTCGCCAGCCAGCAGGACAATCGCAGCACCGGCACATTCGGCATGATCGACGAGCGGCTGGACGAGATTTCCCGCGCCATCGTCGCCTCGACCGTTGCAGCGCAGGCCAATTCATTCGATCCGGAACCCTTCGAACGCATCGAGAAGCGGATCGCCTCGCTTGCCCAGCAGATCGAGGAAGTCGCGCAGGACCGGCCTGGCAATCAGGTGATCGACCAGCTCAACATGCTGTCGAGCCGGGTCGACGATCTCGCCGGCCGCGCCAATCTGCCGGAGCAGGCGATGGAGCGTCTCGGCAATCAGATCGCGCTCATTGCCGACAAGATCGACCGGGCGCCGGCCATGCCGGACGCCGAATATATTTTCCAGGGCCTCGAACAGCGCTTCGATGTGCTGTCGGGCATGATGGAGCGGCGCCAGGGCGACGCCATCGAACAGGGAAACATGCTGTTTCGCGATCTTGAGCGCCGGCTGGACGAAGTCGCCGACCGGCTGGACCAGCGCACGTCGCAGGTCGACAGTGCCGGCATCATGGACGCCATCGACGCCCGCTTCACCGCGCTCGTCAAGCGCATGGAAACGCGCGCTCCCGATCCCGCCGGCGAGGCAGCGATCCGTGGCCTGGAAAGCCGGCTGGAAGATATCTCTCACCGGCTGGATTCGTCGGCGGCGCAAGTCGCCGGCATCGACCCGGCGCTGATCCGCAGCCTGGAAGCGCAGGTCGCGGGCCTGTCGGCCCATCTTTCGAAACCCGGCACACCACTGCCGGAATTCGAGGACATCAGCCCGCGCCTCAACGAAATCGAGAAGTCGCTGGCTGGAACCCGCGATTCCATCCTCACCGCGGCGCGCGAGGCAGCCGAGAACGCCGTCAGTTCGCTGGCCGGCTCCAGCGCCAACACCGCGGCCGTTTCAGGGCTCGCCCAGGATCTGAAGACGCTCGAAGCACTGACGCGCCGTTCCGACGAGCGCAATTCGCGAACCTTCGAGGCCATCCACGACACGCTGCTCAAGATCGTCGACCGGCTGGGGTCGCTGGAAACCAGTGAGCCGACCGACGCGGTCAGCGAACTTCTGAATGTACAACCGGCCGATCAGGACAGCTGGCGCGGCGGGCGGCGGGCGAAGATGACCGTTCAGGCCGCGCCGTCCATGGATATCGACCAGCCACTGCCGCTGATGGGTGACATGGCCGAACTCGAGAGCCGTGCCGCTGCCATCATGCGCAACGGACCAAACCAGCGCACACCGGCCGAAGCCGCGGCCGCGGCGGCCATGGCCGCGCTTGGCTCCGACACACTGCCGGAGACGGACGAACCGGCCGGCGGCCGCAAGTCGATGTTCGGTGGACTGGCGCGCGCCTTCAAGGGCAAGAAGGAGGCGGACATTCCGCCGCTTGCCGGATCGGAGCCTGGTGTCGAGATACCAAGCGTCGACCTTGACGAGCCGCTCGACCCCAAGCTTGCCAACCGGCCGCTGGAGCCAGGCTCCGGCGCACCCGACCTCAATGCCATCATGAAGCGCGTTCGTGATGAGCGCGGACCGGCGGCCAGGACCGGCGACACCGATACGGCGAAGTCGGATTTCATCGCGGCGGCCAGACGAGCGGCACAGGCCGCCGCCGCCGAGGCTGAGGTTCTCAAGCGGCAGTCGACGAAGAGCGGCCCGGTCAAGGCGCTCAGAATCGGCGACCTGCTCAAGAAGCGGCGCAAGCCGCTCTTGATGGGGACAACCGCCATCTTGCTGGCGATTTCCGGACAGCAGTTGGGCAAGGCCTTTTTCTCCGACCCCGTCGAAGTGGCCAGCAACGATGCGGCGCCGATCGTGGCGGCGCAGCCGGTGGAAACCGCGTCGGTCGGCGCCACCAGCGAGCCGAAGACGGCTGCGCAAATCGCAGATCGGGACAGCGAGCCGGACCGTACTGTCAGGCAGGCAGAGCCATCCGCATCCCTGACCAAGGACGATATGACGGCGCAGACCGCTCTCTACGCGCCGACCAAAGCCGAAACCCCGATGGACTCCGTGTCCGCAGAGCCCGCCCCTGCTCCCACGGCTCCTGCTCCAATGGCATCGGCGGCGTCGCCTGATCCGATGGCCGCGTCGCCAGAAGCGATTGCCTCGGCATCCGCGGAACCCACCACTGCCGAGCCAATGGCCACTGCGCCGGCGAACACGCCGAGCGCCCAGGACATGACCGGCGCGGTTGCGCCCGCGGATGCTTCGACGACGCCAGCCATTGCCAAGATCGACATACCGGCCGATGCCGGCCCGGCGGCGTTGCGCGACGCGGCGGCCGGCGGCGATGCCAAGGCGTTGTTCGAGATCGGCTCGCGCTATGCCGAATCGCGCGGCGTCAAGGAAGACATGGCCGCGGCCGCCAAATGGTACGAGAAATCAGCCGAACTCGGCTTCGCCCCGGCGGAGTACCGCATCGGCAATTTCTACGAGAAGGGCGTGGGCGTCGCGCGCGACGTCAAGAAGTCGAAGACCTGGTACCAGCTGGCCGCGGAACAGGGCAACGCCAGCGCCATGCATAATCTGGCCGTGCTCTTCGCCATGGCGGCGGACGGCGTGACCGACAATGAATCGGCTGCCAAGTGGTTCCAGGCCGCCGCCGATCTCGGCGTCAAGGACAGCCAGTTCAATCTCGGCATCCTGGCGGCGAAAGGCGTCGGGATGAAGCAGAACCTCGAAGAATCGTACAAATGGTTCGCGCTCGTCGCCAAGACCGGCGACAAGGACGCGGCGGCAAAGCGCGACGAGATCGCCAACGCGCTCAGGCCCGAGCAGTTGGAACGCGCACGCGCCGCCGCCGAACTGTGGAAGGCAAAGCCGCTCGATCCGGCGGCGAATTCGGCCGACATTCCAGAATCCTGGCAGGACGGCACGCCCCAGACCACCGCCAGCGTCGACATGAAAAAGGCGGTTCAGAACATCCAGCGCATCCTCAACAAGAACGGCTATGAGGCTGGCAACGCCGACGGCGTGATGGGCGGGAAAACCAAGACCGCGATCATGGCTTTCCAGACCGACAACAAGATGAAGGCGACCGGTACGGTCGACGAAAAGCTGGTCAAGGCGCTGCTGGCGCGCAAATAACGGCAGATGCGTCGTTTACACGATGCCCTTGCCACACATTTGCCTGTTAACTGATTGAGTTGTTTTTTGTTTCGGCGGCGCGGCGAGGTTTGACTTCGCCGTCCGGCCGGCGCAAGAACAATTTAGCTTTTTTGGCGCAAGATGCCCGCAACGGTTGCATTCGCCGACAGGCATATTGATCGAGACTGACGGGTGGGCATCTATCTCCCGATCGCGGAAATTTCCGTCAACGTCTTCGTGCTGCTGGCCATGGGCGCGGCGGTGGGTTTCCTGTCGGGCATGTTCGGGGTGGGCGGCGGCTTCCTCATCACGCCGCTGCTGATCTTCTACAACATTCCGCCTGCGATCGCGGTCGCCACCGGCGCCAACCAGGTCATTGCCTCCTCCTTCTCCGGCGCATTGTCGCATGTGAAACGCGGGACGCTCGACTTCAAGCTCGGCGGGGTGCTGTTGGCGGGCGGCATCGTCGGCTCCACCGCCGGCATCTTCGTCTTCGGGTTCCTGCGCCGGCTCGGCCAGCTCGACCTGTTCATCTCGCTGCTCTATGTCGTGCTGCTCGGCACTGTCGGCGGGCTGATGCTGGTCGAGAGCGTCAATGCACTGCGCGCCACCCGCGGTGGCGCCGCCCCGTTGCTGAAGAAACCCGGCCAGCACAACTGGATCCACCGCTTGCCGCTGAAGATGCGCTTCAGGGCCTCGAAGCTGTTCGTCAGCGTCATCCCGGTGCTTGGACTGGGCGCCGGCATCGGCTTCCTGTCGTCGATCATGGGCGTCGGCGGCGGCTTCATCATGGTGCCGGCGCTGATCTACCTCTTGAAAGTGCCGACCAACGTCGTCATCGGCACCTCGCTGTTCCAGATCATTTTCACCTCGGCCTACACCACGCTGGTCCATGCCACCACCAACCAGACGGTCGACGTCATGCTCGCCTTCCTGTTGATGGCGGGCGGCGTCGCCGGCGCGCAATATGGCGCCAAGGCCGGCCAGAGGCTGCGTGGCGAACAGCTCCGGGCGCTGCTGGCGCTGCTGGTGCTGGCGGTAGCGATCCGGCTTGCCATCGACCTGTTCGTGACGCCGCCCAACCGCTATTCGCTCACCGGCGTGGATCTGGGCTGATGGCAGGCGCGAGGGGGTTCGTTGCCGCTGTCTGGCTGACGCTCTCGGTCGTCGCCGCGTTGCCGGCGTTGGCGCAGACGCCACCGACCGAAAACATCCAGATCGGCCTGTCCACCGACAATGTCTCGATCACCGCTGGCTTTTCCGGCGCCGACCTCACCATTTTCGGCTCGCTGGAAAACGCCGACCCGCTTGTCGCGCGCCAGGGGCGCTACGATGTCATCGTCGTTCTGGAAGGCCCGGCCCGGCCCGTCGTGGTGCGCCGCAAGGACCGGGTGCTGGGCATCTGGATCAATCTGGAATCCGAGACCTTCGAGAACGTGCCGGTGTCCTATTCGGTGGCGACGACGCGGCCGCTGCAGGACGTCACCGACCCGAACAGCTACAAGCAATTGTCGCTCGGCGCCTCCAACCTCTACATGCAGCCGGCCGACGCCGGCGACAGTCCGGCGACGATCCAGGAGTTCACCGCGGCGCTGCGTGAACGCAAGACGGCGACCGGCCTCTACAGCGAGAATGTCGGCGGCGTGCAGTTTCTGTCGCAGAACCTGTTTCGCGCCACCGTCAGGCTTGCTCCCAACGTTCCGGTCGGCACCCACAAGGCCCGCGCCTTCCTGTTCAAGAGCGGCCTGTTCGTCAAGGAAAGCTCTGCCCAGCTCGAAATCCGCAAGTCCGGCTTCGAACAGTCGATCTTCCGCGTCGCGCACGACTATTCCTTCCTCTACGGCGTCTTCGCCGTATCGCTGGCCATGCTGACGGGTTGGCTCGGAAGGCTCGTCTTCCGCAAGGATTGACGCCTCGGGAAAATGGAAAACCATTTTCCCGGGGAGAGGGGTTTCCCTTTCCGCGATCTTGCGATAGACCGCCGCCTCCCAGCCCACGGGTAAACACGCACAAATCAGTTCGGCAGAACGGTCCGGTCCTCCGGACCACGGCGCGTCTTCCGACGCCGCTGGTTCTTTGCCGAGAAGCCATGACAGGGAGCGACCATGCGACCGGCATTCGGCGGTATCGACTTCGGCACGTCCAATTCCACCGTCGGGGTCATCCACGACGGCCGGCCACGGCTGGTGCCCCTCGAGGGCGGACAGCCCACCTTGCCAAGTGCCGTGTTTTTCAACTTCGAGGACGGTTACACTTATTTCGGCCGCCGCGCGATTGCCGACTACACCGACAGTATCGAGGGCCGGCTGATGCGCTCGTTGAAGAGCGTGCTCGGCAGTTCGCTTGCTCACGAAAAGACGCGCATCAAGGCGCGGTCGATCGGCTTCATGGAGATCGTCGGACTGTTCGTCAGCCATCTGAAGAAGCGGCTGGAGGAGGATGCCGGCGAGACGGTCGAGAGTGTGGTGCTCGGCCGTCCGGTGCAGTTCGTCGACGACGATCCGCAAGCCGATGCGAAGGCGCAGGGCGAACTTGAAAACGCCGCCCGCGCCCAAGGCTTTACGCATATCGCCTTCCAATTCGAGCCGATCGCCGCGGCGCTTGACTATGAGCAGAAGGTGACGCGGGAAGAACTGGCGCTGATTGTCGACATGGGTGGCGGCACGTCCGACTTCTCGATCGTGCGGGTCTCGCCGCAGCGCGCCCGCTCGCTCGACCGCAAGGACGATATCCTGGCCAGCCGCGGCATCCATATCGGCGGCACCGACTTCGACCGGCTGCTGAGCATCGCCCATGTTATGCCCGAGCTCGGCTATTTGACGCCAACCAAGGACGGCAAGCGCAATCTGCCGGCCAGTTACTTCATCGACCTGGCGACATGGCAGCGCATCAACCTCGTCTACACCGCCAGGGCGATGTCGCATCTCAGGCAGATCCGCTACGAGGCGGAACGCGCCGACCTGGTCGACCGCTTCATTCATGTCGTCGAGCACCGCTACGGGCACGCGCTGGCCGCTTTGGTCGAACGGGCCAAGATCGAGCTGACCGAGCAATTGTCGGCGCAGGTCGCGGTTGGGCTGCCGGGCGTGGAATTCGCGGCCGAAATCACGCGCGCCGGGCTGGAGGCAACCATCGCGCGAGATATCGGGCAGGTGACGGCCACGGTCGAACAGACCATCAGGGATGCCCGGGTGAAGCCGTCCGACATCACCGCGGTGTTCCTGACCGGCGGCTCGACGGCGATCCCGCTGGCGAGACAGAATATCCTGGCGCTGGTGCCGCAGGCGTCCGTCATCGAGGGCGACATGTTCGGTTCGGTGGGGCTTGGGTTGGCGTTGGACGCCCAGCGGAAATTTGGCTGATCCGCTTACGCCTTGGGCTTCGCAACAAGATGCGTCCTGAGCGCCATCTGGGCGAGGCTTGCCTGCCGGTCGCGATGGGTGATGATGGCGAAGTCGCGCCGCGGCAGGTCGATCGGCACCGAGCGCAGGCTGCCTTCGGCTATTGCGCCGGCGACGACAAGCTCCGAGATGATGGTCGCCCCGGCGCCGGCCTCGACCGCCTGGCGGATCGCCTCGTTGCTCGGCAGGACCAGGAATATCTGGAGGTCGGCGAGCGAGACCGCCTGGCGGCGCGCCAGATCCTCCAGCACCTCGCGCGTGCCTGAGCCGGCTTCGCGGATGATCCAGCGCAGTTCCCTGATATCAGGGGGGCCGTGCGGCGGCGCAGCGATCTTTGGATGGGATCGGGCCACGACCAGCAGCAGCCTGTCGACATCGACCTTGGCGCGCCGCAACACGTCGGATTCGGTGCGCCCCTCGACCAGGCCGAAATCCGCCGTGCCATCGAGAACGTGGGTCTCGACCTGTCTCGTATTACCGATGGTGACGCTAAGCCTGACGGCGGGATAGGCCTCATGGAAAGAGGCCAGCCGGCGCGGCAGCCAGTAGCTGGCGATGGTCTGGCTGGCGGCGATGGACAGGCTCCCAGTAATCGTCTGTGAGACATGTTCCAGCACGTTGCTTGCGGCGGCGGCGCGCTCGAGCACGGCCTTGGCCTCCGGCAGGAACCGGAGCCCGGTCTGGGCAAGCTCGATGTTGCGGCCGACGCGGTTGAACAGCCGGACGCCATGCTGCTGCTCGAGCGAGCGGATGGCGGCCGACGCCGCCGATTGGGAGATGCCCAAAAGCTCGGCCGCCTTGGTCACATGGCCACGCTCGGCGACGGCGACGAAGATGCGCAACTGGTCCAGGGTCATGCCCCTGATTAAGAAGCAAAATCGATTGGAATTACAAGAGCAAGTTATTAGACAGATCGATTGCTTTGTTCTAAATTTCTGGCCGAAGTTGGAAAAAAATCGCAGCCAAGCGGCAAGGGCTAGAAATTGATAGGGCGGTTCAAATCGCTGTTTGCCAGTTGGACCCGCAGCCTGCGGCGGCGGCTCGCGGGCGACGGCTATCACCCGGAAGAACATTACATGCGTGGACCCGGGCCAAAGACACGAGCCAAATACTCGGACGACAAAAGCAGATCATGACCCAAGGACCGCCGCGCGGCGCCAATTCCGCACCGTCCCAACGGCCGCTCGCCGACACGCGCGCGCCCGATGAGGGCGACGGCGTCAACACTTCGCCTGACGTCTCCGACCGCATCGCCAAGACCACCTGCTACATGTGCGCCTGCCGCTGCGGCATCGACGTCTACATCAAGGACGGCAAGGTCCGCTACATCAATGGCAACAAGGACCATCCGGTCAATCGCGGCGTGATCTGCGGCAAGGGCAGCTCCGGCATCATGCAGCACTACAGCCCGGCGCGACTGAAGAAGCCGCTGCTTCGCACCGGTGCACGTGGTTCGGGAGAGTTCCGCGAGATCGAGTGGGAGGAAGCCTTTTCGATCGCAACGGAGCGGCTGTCGGCCATCCGCCGGACCGATCCGAAGAAGCTCGCCTTCTTCACCGGACGCGACCAATCGCAATCTCTGACCGGCTGGTGGGCCAGCCAGTTCGGCACGCCGAATTTCGCCGCCCATGGCGGCTTCTGCTCGGTCAACATGGCGGCCGGTGGGCTCTACACGATCGGCGGCTCGTTCTGGGAGTTCGGCGAGCCCGACTGGGACAACACCAAATACTTCATGCTGTTTGGCGTCGCCGAGGACCATGATTCCAATCCGATCAAAATCGGCCTGGGCAAGCTCAAGGCGCGCGGCGCCAAGGTCGTTTCGATCAATCCCTGCCGCACCGGCTACAACGCCATCGCCGACGACTGGATCGGCATCCGGCCCGGCACCGACGGCCTGTTCGTGTTCGCCCTGATCCATGAATTGCTGAAGGCCGGCCGCGTCGATCTCGACTATTTGCTGCGCTACACCAATGCGCATCAGCTCGTCATTCAGGAGCCGGGCGCGGCCGACGACGGGCTGTTCGTGCGCGACGGCGCCGGTAGCTCGCTGGCCTGGGACAGGGTGGCGAAGACGCACGTCAAGGCAACCGATACCAATGCGAAGCCTGCGCTCACCGGCAGCTTCACGGTGGATGGGCGCCGCTGCGTTCCAGTGTTTCAGCTCATCGCCGACCGTTACCTCGACGAAAGCTATGCACCCGACGCGGTCGCGGAGCGCTGCGGCATTCCCACTGAGACGATCCGCCGGATTGCCGCCGAGCTGGCGCATGTCGCCTTCGAACAGACGATCGAATTGCCGGTGGCCTGGACCGACTGGGCCGGCCGCCGCCATGAAACGATCAAGGGGCGGCCGGTGTCGATGCATGCGATGCGCGGCATCTCGGCCCATTCGAACGGTTTTCACACCTGCCGCGCCATCCACCTGTTGCAGGTGCTGCTCGGCACGGTGGATGTACCTGGCGGGTTCCGCTTCAAGCCGCCCTATCCCCGGTCGGCGCCGCCGGGACCGAAGCCCGCGGGCAGGAATGTACAGCCGATGGCACCGCTCGAAGGCATGCCGCTCGGCTTCGTCTGCGGGCCGGACGATCTGCTGGTCGATGAGGCCGGCGCGCCGCTTCGCATCGACAAGGCCTATTCCTGGGACGCGCCGCTCGCCGCGCACGGCCTGATGCACACGGTGATCCGCAACGCCTGGGCGGGCGATCCCTACCCTATCGACACGCTGCTAATGTACATGTCGAACATGGCCTGGAACTCGTCGATGAACACCGTCGAGACCATCGCCATGCTGACCGACGCGGACGAGGCCGGCAACTACAAGATCCCGTTCATCATCTATTCCGATGCCTATTATTCCGAGACCGTGCCGTTCGCCGATCTGGTGCTTCCCGACACGACCTATCTCGAAAGGCACGACTGCATCAGCCTGCTCGACAGGCCGATCAGCCATGCCGACGGGCCGGGCGACGCCATCCGCCATCCCGTCGTCGAGCCTGACCGCGACGTCAGGCCGTTCCAGTCCGTGCTGATCGAGCTCGGCGCGCGGCTCGGCCTGCCCGGTTTCGTCGACGAGGATGGCTCGGCCAGATATCGCGACTATGCCGATTACATCGTCAACCACGAACGCGCACCGGGCGTCGGCCCGCTCGCCGGCTGGCGCGGCAAGGACGGTGTTTCGATCGGCAAGGGCAATCCCAATCCCGACCAGTTACAGCGCTACATCGACAATGGCGGCTTCTGGCACCACGACTTTGCCGCCGACCAGCGTTACTACAAGATGGCCAACCGCTCCTACCTCAGCTTCGCCGAGCAGATGGGCTTTATCCCGAAGGCCGAGCCCATCGTCTTCCAGCTTTATTCCGAACCGATGCAACGCTTCCGCCTTGCGGCGCGCGGCCATGGGCGGGTGCAGCCGCCGGCGAGCGAGCGCGGCCGCATCGAGACCTATATGGACCCGCTGCCGTTCTGGTACGCCCCGTTCGAGGAAGCCGTGGTCGACCTGCAGAAATACCCGCTGCACGCGCTGACGCAGCGACCTATGCACATGTATCATTCCTGGGGCTCGCAGAACGCTTGGCTCAGACAAATCACCAGCCAGAACCGGCTGTTCGTGCACGCGAAAACGGCTGCCAATCTGGGCCTCGTCGACGACGACTGGGTGTGGATCGAGAGCATCAACGGCCGGGTGAAGGGGCAGATCAAGCTGGTCGGCGGAGTCAATCCCGACACGGTGTGGACCTGGAACGCCATCGGCAAGCGGCGCGGCAGTTGGGGCCTCAAGGATGATGCGGCGGAATCCAACCGCGGCTTCCTGCTCAACCACATCATCGGCGACCAGACCTCTGCCGATGCGAACGGCAAGCGTTACTCGAATTCCGATCCGGTCACCGGCCAGGCGGCATGGTTCGACCTGCGCGTGCGCATCGTCAAATGTGCGGCCGAGGAAGCCGGTTTCACCGAGCCGCAGTTCGAACGTTTCCGCCAGCCGCCGCATTTCGCGCCTTCGCCTGACATACTCCGCTTCGGCGCCGAGTTCCGCATGAAAAGAGAAGCCGCCGAATGACCTGCCTTCCCGCCCACACCGACAAAAGGCTTGGCCTGGTCATCGATCTCGACACCTGCGTCGGCTGCCAGGCCTGCGTCACCGCCTGCAAGGAATGGAACACCGGCGGCCATATGGCGCCGCTGACCGACATCGACCCCTATGGCGGCAATGTCGACGGTGTCTGGTTCAACCGCGTCCACAGCTACGAGCACACGACCGAGATGGGTGGGCGCACGGTGAACTTCCCGCGTTCCTGCCTGCATTGCGAGACGCCGGCCTGCGTCACCGTCTGCCCGACGGGAGCCTCCTACAAACGCGCCTCGGACGGCATCGTGCTGATCGACGAGGACAAATGCATCGGCTGCAAATTGTGCAGCTGGGCCTGTCCCTATGGGGCGCGCGAATTCGACACCGATGTTGGTGTGATGAAGAAATGCACGCTCTGCGTCGACCGCATCTACAACGACAATCTGGCCGAGGAGGACCGCGTGCCGGCCTGCGTCGCCGCTTGCCCGACCAGTGCCCGGCATTTCGGCGACCTCGGCGATCCAACCTCGGCGGTGTCGCAACTGGTGGCTGAGCGCGGCGGCGTCGACCTGATGCCGGAGATGGGCTATCACCCGACCAACAAGTACCTGCCGCCGCGCGCCCATACCACGCGCGCCGCATCGGTGCCGGCGCCGGCCCTCGAACCGGTGCGGACCGAAGGCGGTTTCCTCGGCTGGGTCGACCGCATGCTTTCGAACTGACCAGCAACCAGCCTCATGCATCCAGCCTTCTCCGTCGTTTTTTTCACCACCGCCACGGGCGCCGGTTACGGCCTGCTCGCGCTGCTCGGCGTGCTTGCCGGCGTCGGTGCGATCCCACCCGATTTCTGGCTCGGCTTCATTGGCCTGGGGCTGGCGCTCGGCCTGATCGCCGCAGGCCTGTTGTCCTCGACCGGCCATCTCGGCCGGCCGGAGCGGGCATGGCGCGCCTTCTCGCAATGGCGCAGCTCCTGGCTGTCGCGCGAAGGCGTTGCGTCGGTCGTCACCTTTGTCCCGGCCGGGCTGTTCGGCATAGGCTGGGTGCTGCTCGGCCGCACGGATGGCTGGGTGGCCATCGCCGGATTGCTGGCGGCCGTCGGCGCGGTCGTCACTGTCTGCACCACCAGCATGATCTATGCGTCGCTGAAGCCGATCGCCCAGTGGCACAGCCGCTATACCTTGCCGGGCTACCTTATTTTTTCGGCGATGACCGGCAGCGTGCTTCTGAACGCGCTGCTGCAGGGCTTTGCCGTCGGCTCGAACATCCTTCTGGCGGTTTGCCTGACCTTGCTTGGCTGGGGCTGGAAGCTGGCGACCTGGCGGCACAATGACCGATTGGAAATCCCGACCACCGCCAACACCGCGACGGGCTTGGCCGGCGGCACGGTGCGGTCGCTGGAATGGCCGCACACCGAGGAAAACTATCTGCTCAAGGAAATGGGCTTTCGCATCGCGCGCAAGCACGCCGCGAAACTGCGCCGGATCACGCAATTGCTGGCTTTCGCCTTGCCTGTCCTGCTACTTGCCATTGTGTTGGCCCTGCCCTGGCAGGCTGCGGCGGTGCTGTCGGTGCTAGCGGCGGCGGCCCAATTCGCCGGGATGCTGGTCGAGCGCTGGCTGTTCTTCGCCGAAGCAAAGCACACAGTTACGCTATACTACGGCAGATAGGTTTCAGCCCGGCCGCAGCATCGAGCCGGAAATAGCGAAGATGCGCTCGGCGCCCAGCATATAGGCCATTAGACTCTCGCGGCGGAACAGGCCGGCATAGGCGCGGTCGAGCACGTTGAGCGAGCCGGTATAGGCGCCGAAGGCCGGCATGATCATGCGGCCACCGTCGCCGGCAAAGCAGCGCCGCCGCACCGAGCGGCCGCGTTGCACGATGCGGGCGCAAGGATGCAAATGGCCTGCGATCTCGCCTTCAACCCTGATCTTCGACGGTTCATGCCGGAACAGCAGCGAGCCGATGGCGAGTTCGCGCACGGTGTCGCCGGGCAGGTCGGCGGGCGCCTCCGGATCGTGGTTGCCGGCAACCCAGAACCAGTCGCGGCCGGCCATCAGTGCTTCCAGCCTTTCGCGGAAGCTTGCGTGCATGCGCGCGGCGCCGCCGCCATCGTGAAAGCTGTCGCCCAGGCTGATGACAATGGCAGGCTGGTAATCAGCGATTACCGCTTGCAGCCTCAACAACGTCGCGCCGGTGTCGTAGGGCGGGATCAGCGCGCCGCGCCGGGCAAAGGACGATCCTTTTTCGAGATGCAGATCCGAGACGGCGAGAAGCCGAAGCTCCGGAAAATAGAGCACGCCGCGCGGGTCGCAAACCGCACGTTCGCCGGCGATGCCGACGATGTCGGCCTCGGCGGTCAGCGATGCGCGCGCCAGCGAATAGTTCATGCTTCACTCATTCCCGGACCCATTGCCTCCTCGACCAGTGTCGCCGCGTCCATCAGCAGCGTTTCATCGGCTTCGCCATGCACCGGCATCTTGCCAATCTCCAGCATGATCGGCACGGCGAGAGGCGAAATCTGTTCGAGATTCCTATGCACGATTCGTCCCTGAATGCGCGAGAGCATCTCTGCAAGTCTGCTGACATCGAGCAGACCCGTGGCGGCATCGGCGCGCGTCGCCTGAAGCAGGATGTGGTCGGGTTCATGGCTGCGCAGCACGTCGTAGATCAGGTCGGTCGACACGGTAACCTGGCGGCCGCTTTTCTCCTGTCCCGGATGGCGTTTCTCGATCAGTCCCGAGATCAGCGCGCAATTGCGGAACGTTCGTTTCAGAAGCCAGCTATCGGCCAGCCAAGCTTCAAGATCGTCGCCCAGCATGTCCTGATCGAAGAGTGCGGCGAGCGATGGTTTCTTCGCCGTGAACATTTGGCCCATGTCGGCCAGCGACCATATGGCAAGCGCATAGTCGGTGGCGACGAAGCCGAGCGGCCTGGCTCCAGCCCGGTCGAGGCGGCGTGTCAGCAGCATGCCAAGCGTCTGGTGCGCCAGCCTGCCCTCGAATGGATAGGCGACCATGTAATGCCGGTTGCCGCGCGGAAAGGTCTCGATCAACAGATCGTCGCGTTTGGGCAGCACCGATTTGTCGGCCTGATAACGCAGCCAGTCGGCGACCTGTTCCGGCAGCTTCTTCCATCGCCGCGGGTCGTCCAGCATGATGCGGACCTGCTCGGCAAGATACGTCGAAAGCGGAAACTTGCCGCCACCGTAATAGGGCACCTTGGCATCGCTGCCAGGCGCGTTCGACACGAAGCACTCATTCTCGCGAATGCCCTCGAAGCGCAGCACCTTGCCAGCGAACATGAATGTGTCGCCATGCGTCAGCGTTTCGAGGAAAGCCTCCTCGATCTTGCCAAGAACCCGGCCGCCGCGGGAAGCCGAGCCTCTGCTGCCAGCCCTGACATAACGCACGTTGAGCGCCGGCACCTCGATTATGGTGCCGACATTCAGTCGGTATTGCTGGGCAACCCGGGGATTGGACACCCGCCAAAATCCGTCCTTGTTGAGGCGGATGCGGGAATACCGCTCGTAGTTCTTCAGCGCATAGCCACCGGTGGCAACGAAATCGACGACGCGATCGAATGTCGGCCGGTCGAGGCTGGCATAGGGCGCTGCGGTCCGCACTTCCTCGTACAGCGCATCGGCACGAAACGGGGCCGCGCAGGCGCAGCCCAGCACATGCTGGGCCAGCACGTCGAGTCCGCCATCGACCAGCGGCGGCGTATCCTGGGCCCCGAGATAGTTGGCGTCGAGCGCCGCCCGGCACTCCAGCACCTCGAAACGATTGGCCGGGATCAGGATCGCCTTGGACGGCTCGTCCATGCGGTGGTTGGCGCGGCCGATGCGCTGCGCCAGGCGGCTCGCCCCCTTCGGCGCGCCGACATGCACGACCAGATCGACATCGCCCCAGTCGATGCCGAGGTCGAGCGTCGAGGTGGCGACGATGGCGCGCAGCGCATTCTCGCTCATCGCCTTTTCGACGCGCCGGCGCTGAGCGACGTCGAGCGAGCCGTGATGCAGCGCGATTGGCAAGGTGTCTTCATTGACCCGCCATAATTCCTGGAACAGCAGCTCGGCCTGGCTGCGCGTGTTGACGAAAAGCAGGGTCGTCTTGTGGCGCTTGATCTCACGATAGATCTCCGGCGTGGCGTAGCGCGCCGAATGGCCGGCCCACGGCACACGCTCTTCCGAATCGAGAATGGAGATTTCGGGCTTGGCGCCCCCCGTGACCACAATCAACTCGGACATGCCGCCCGGAGGATTCTGGCTGACCAACCAACGCCGCAACTCGTCGGGCTCGGCGACTGTCGCCGACAGGCCTATCATCTGCAGGCCGGGAACAAAGGAGCGCAGCCGGGCCAGGCCGAGCGCCAGGAGATGCCCGCGCTTCGAGGTCACGAGCGAATGCAGTTCGTCCAGCACGACGTAGCGCAGATCCTCGAAGAACCGCCGGGCGTCGCCGGCTGCGATCAACAACGCCAGTTGCTCGGGCGTGGTGAGCAGGATGTCGGGCGGCGCCAGCTTCTGCCGCTGGCGCTTGTGCGCCGGCGTGTCGCCGGTGCGCGTCTCGATGGAAATAGCCAGTCCGATCTCTTCGACCGGCTTGCCGAGATTGCGCTCGATATCGACGGCCAGCGCCTTCAGCGGCGAGATGTAGAGCGTGTGGATGCCGCGATGCGCCTGCCCTGGTTTCCTTCTTGGCCGATTGGCCAGTTCGGTCAATGACGGCATGAAGCCGGCCAACGTCTTGCCGGCGCCGGTCGGCGCGATCAGCAATACCGACTGCCCGCCCTGAGCCTTTGCCAGCAACTCAATCTGATGGACGCGCGGCGACCAGCCTTTTTGCGCGAACCATTTGACGAATGGCTCCGGCAAGACCACGGCGGTATTTTGTTCGGCAAGGCGCGGCTGCTCTGTCACGCGCCAGAGGTAGCGCGACGGCGCGCAATCGCCAAGCGGAATCGGAACAAAAGGGGATCAAGATTCGCTCTAAAGCCGTCGGTATCCCGTCGGCCCACCATAGAGATAGCCGATGCGGGCAACGGCATCGTTGAACCCCTCGCGCGAGACCAGCATGGTGTGGCCGTTGGCGTGGATCATGGTCGTGGCATCGGTCATGACAGCGACATGGCCTTTCCAGAACACCAGGTCGCCGCGCCTGAGCCCGGCAAAATCCGGGCCGGGGTCGAGCGGCTCGCCGATGGTTGCCGCCTGCATGTCGGAATCGCGCAGCACTTGCCTGCCGGCCATGCGCAGCGCCAATTGCACGAGGCCTGAACAGTCGATACCGAAGCCGGAAGCGCCACCCCACAGATAGGGCGTCCCGAGAAACGTCTCCGCGACGGCGACATAATCGTCAGCCGCCTCGCCGACTGGCCGCAAATGGCCCGATATGATCGCCTCGCCGGATGGCAGCAGCGCATAGTGCGTGCCGCGCGTTTCGGCAGCACCGGCCACCGTTACCGCCGATCCCATCGAGAGTTGTCCAGTGATGGGAAACCGCAAATCCGGGCCGGGATAGAGGAAGGTGCGCGGCACCGAAACGACATGGGTCGGCGTGTGATCCCGTGCTCCCAGCACAGTGTCGGCAACATAGCCGACATAACCGTCGCGCTCAGCCTGGATCCAGGCCCAGCCTTCGACGTCCTCGAAGACGAGGACATCGTCACCGAACAGGGCTTGCGTGTTGACGCCGGCATCGGGCCGCGGCGCCTTGCGTATGTCGGCCACGGACGCTGTGATCCGCGCCGGCCGGCCGGGGACAAACCGCTCGGCGGCAACCTCGCCCTTCAGCCTGGCGTCGGCGAGATCGGATCGGAAGGCGTGGAGGCGAGCGTCACGGGCGGTCAAATTGGCAACTCTGTTCTATCTTGTCTGTTTTTGTCTTGGCGTTTGAGCTTTGCCCTAGATGGGCAGTTCCTGGGCTCTGGCGATGATACCATCGCCGAAGCGCTCGACAAAGAGCGCGCCTTCGACCGTGCGCTTGACCAGCACGTTGCGCTTGTCGAGTTCGTCGCGATGGCGCGACACCAGCTTCAGCGCGCCCATCGTATCGAGCGCCCGCGTGATGACCGGCTTGGTGACGTTGAGCCGTGCGGCCAGCCCGCGCACGGTATGCGGCGGTGGATCGAGATAGATGGTGAACAGGATCGCCGTCTGGCGCATGGTAAGATCAGGCGCGCCCTCGCGCACCTGCGACAGCATCACCTGCTGCCACAGTCGCATGGCCTGGCTCGGACGCATCGCGATCGACATCTAGCCAGCATGACGGCAAATTGTTTCGGTTCCGTTTCAGTCGCGAATCTTCGTTGGCTATTAGCCAAAGCGTTTAGAGATGACGCTCTCCAGCGCTCGGATGCCTTGCGCTTCGCCGCCGGCCGGACCATGGGGACGATCGGACGGGTTCCAGGCGAAGATGTCGAAATGCGCCCAGGCGGCCGTTTTCTCGACAAAACGCTTGAGGAACAGTGCCGCGGTGATCGAACCAGCGAAGCCGTCAGTGGTGACGTTGTTGATGTCGGCAATCCTCGACGACAGCTTTGCGTCGTAGGGGCTCCACAGCGGCATGCGCCACAGCGGATCCTCTACCGCAACGGAGGCCGCCGCCAGTTCGGACGCCAGCGCTTCGTCGCCGGTATAGAAAGGCGGCAGGTCGGGACCGAGCGCGACGCGCGCGGCCCCCGTCAGGGTCGCCATGTCGACCAGCAATTGCGGTTTCTCGTCATCGGCCAGCGCCAGGGCATCCGCCAGCACCAGCCGCCCCTCGGCGTCGGTGTTGCCGATCTCGACGCTGATGCCCTTGCGACTCGCCAGCACATCGCCGGGCCGGAAGGCGTTGCCGGCGATCGAATTCTCGACCGCCGGGATCAGCACCCGCAGCCGGACCTTCAGCCTGGCCGCCATGATCATCGAAGCGAGGCCAAGAACGTTGGCGGCACCGCCCATGTCCTTCTTCATCAAGAGCATGCCGGATGACGGCTTGATGTCGAGGCCGCCGGTGTCGAAGCAGACGCCCTTGCCGACCAGTGTCACCTTCGGCGCATTCTTCGGTCCCCAGTTCATGTCGATCAGGCGCGGCGCATCGGCCGATGCACGGCCGACCGCGTGGATCATGGGAAAATTCTGTGTCAGCAGATCGTCGCCCCTGGTCACCGACACTTCGGCCTTGTGCGCCGCGGCCAATGTCCGAACTGCCGCCTCCAGCTGGTCTGGTCCCATATCGCTGGTCGGCGTGTTGACCAGATCGCGCGTCAGGAAGACGCCGTCGGCGATACGGCGAATACGCGCCGCATCGGCGTCGCGCGACAACGCGAAGCGCAGCGTCTTGCCCGGTTTCTTGCCGTAGCGGGTGAAGACATAGCCACCAAGCAACAGTGCAATCGCCGCGAGTTCCGGCTCGGCCAATGCGGAGGCGAAATGCCAGTCGCCTTCCGGCAAGGCTCTCGCCAGGGCGCCGATGGCGAGAGCGCCATCGCCAGTGCCAAACAGCGCGCCGGCCAGCGCGCCGCCTTCACCGGGTACGATGAGCGTCCTGCCGGCCTCGCCGGAGAAGCC
The DNA here is from genome assembly GCF_003034915.1 of Mesorhizobium helmanticense. GTDB lineage: Bacteria > Pseudomonadota > Alphaproteobacteria > Rhizobiales > Rhizobiaceae > Mesorhizobium > Mesorhizobium helmanticense. The sequence continues at coordinate 180,337 of NZ_PZJX01000052.1, forward strand.
GTTGGCCCTCGCCCAGGCGATCGAAGACGGCGCAAGGCTCGCTGTCTCCAGACCGTCCCTGGCGACCAGATGCACCGGCAGTGCGTTCTTGGGTTTCGTCTCGACGAGTTCGACGGGCATGGATGGTCTCCGGCTTTCGAGTCAGCGTTTCTTAACTCTCCGTTAGGGTTAACAGAATATTTCTTTGGGAGGAAAGACGGCCACGCAATGGCCACGCGCACGGATAGAGGCCGACGTTGATGCCGAGCAACCGAATGATGCACGCCACGGGAAAACGGCTGATCACCACGGCGCTGATGATGGCTCTTGCAGCCAGTGTCGCCGGCTGCGGTACCAGCAAATTCACCACCGGCTCGATCGCGCGGTCCAGCGGTAAACCGCTGGAAACCATGTCGGCCGGAGAATTGCATAGCGCAACAACCAGACTTGGCGAATCCTATGCCAAAAACCCCAGCGACAAGCGGATCGCGACGAATTATGCAGCCGCGCTGCAGATGGATGGCGATGCCGACCAGTCTCTGGCGGTGATGCGCAAGCTGGCAATCGCCCTGCCAAAGGACCGCGACGTGCTTGCTGCCTATGGCAAGGCGCTCGCCGCCAACGGCCAGTTCGAGCCGGCACTCGATGCCGTGCGCCGGGCGCAAACGCCGGAATATCCGGACTGGAAGTTGGTATCGGCGGAGGCCGCCATTCTCGACCAACTCGGCCAGAAGGACGAAGCGCGCCAGGATTACCGCAAGGCGCTCGACCTCAAGCCGAACGAGCCCTCGATCCTTTCCAACCTCGGCATGTCCTATGTGCTGGAAGGCGATTTGCGCACGGCTGAAACCTATATGCGCACGGCCGCCCAGCAACCGAACGCGGACAGCCGGGTCCGCCAGAACCTGGCGCTGGTCGTCGGCCTGCAGGGCCGTTTCGACGAGGCCGAGAAGATCGCTTCGCAGGAACTGTCGCCCGAGCAGGCGCAGGCGAACGTGGCCTATCTTCGCCAGATGCTTGCCCAGCAGAATGCCTGGAGCCAGCTCAAGGACCAGGACAAGGCAAAGCCTGCCACCAACTGACAATAGCAGCTACCTCGATATCCAGCCGCCTAATGCATGTCGCGCAAAAGTGTGCAGCGGTTTTGCGGTAACGACATGCACAAAAACATGAATCTAAAGCGCGTCGCATGAGGCCGGTCGAACGCGGTGCGCTTTAGAAGCGCGTCGCTTTTTGAGAGAGCTTGCGCGACATGTACCAGACATCAAAGCCGCGCGGCGTCAGCAGCGCGGCTTTCTCCTTGACTTCGACAGGTCGCTTACTGGCTGCTGGTTTTCGGCGTATCGCCAAAGATGCCGCGCTCGCTCACCTGGATGCCAGCGGGGCCCAGAATGATGGCGAACAGCACCGGCAGGAAGAACAGGATCATCGGCACGGTGAGCTTGGGCGGCAAGGCCGCCGCCTTCTTCTCGGCGGCGTTCATGCGCATGTCACGGCTTTCGGCGGCTAGCACGCGCAGCGCATGTGCCACCGGCGTGCCGTAGCGTTCGGCCTGGACCAGTGCCTGCGATACCGACTTCACCGATTCCAGGCCGGTGCGGCTTGCAAGGTTTTCGTAAGCCTGCCTGCGTTCCTGCAAATAGGAAAGCTCGGCATTGGTCAGGATGAACTCCTCGGCGAGCGCCACCGACTGTGCGCCGATCTCGTCGGCGACCCTGCGAAGCGCCGCCTCCACCGACATGCCCGACTCGACGCAGATCAGCATCAGGTCGAGCGCGTCCGGCCAGGCCATCTGGATCGACTGCTTGCGCTTGGTGGCCCGGTTGTTGACATAGAGCACCGGCGCATAGAAGCCCGCATAGGCGACGACGATGCAGACGAATACCTTGATCAAAGGCGGCTGCTCGGGCAATCCGCCGAGCACGAAAAGGTATATCGAAGCCAGCGCGAAGCCGACAAAGGGCAGGACCAGGCGGAAGAACAGGAACCGCGTCAGCGGGTTTTGGCCGCGAAAGCCCGCCACTTTCAGCTTCTGCAACGTGCCTTCATCGGCCAAAGCGCGCCTCAGATCGAGGCGATCGACGATGTTGCGCATGCCGATCGATTGTTCCTCGCGCAGGCCCTTGCGACGGCGATCGGCCTCGGCGGCCAGCCGCGCGCGCTGCTTGGCGCGCAACTCGTCACGCTCCAGCGCAACGGATCTCATGCGAGTCTTGAGCTGGTTTCCGCCGAAGGCGGGCAACAGTGTGAGGGCGGTCGCAAACACCGCGATGGCGACCAGCATGGCAATGAGAATTGCCGGGTCGGTAAGGGTTCCGATGACGTGTTCGGTCATGCGCTCTCAATCCTAGACTTCGAAGTTCATCATCTTGCGCATCACCAGGATGCCGATCGACATCCAGACGGCCGAACAGCCGAGGATCAGATTGCCGACGCTGGTGGTGAACAGCGGCATGATGTAGTTCGGGCTGGTCAGGTAGACGAGAAAGCCGACGATGAAAGGCAGGGCGCCGATGATCACGGCGGATGCCTTCGCTTCCATGGACAGCGCCTGGACCTTGGCCTTCATCTTCTTGCGGTCGCGAAGCACGCGCGAAAGATTGCCAAGCGCCTCCGAAAGGTTGCCGCCGGCCTGGGACTGGATCTGGATGACGATGCCGAAGAAGCTCGCCTCGGTGCATGGCATGGTTTCGGCCATGCGCAACGAGGCGTCGGGGATCGACAGGCCCATCTGCTGCGAATCGACGATGCGGCGGAATTCGGCCTTGACGGGTTCGGGAGATTCGTTGGCGATCAGGCGGATGGCGTCGTTCAGCGGCAGGCCTGATTTGACCGCACGCACAATGATGTCGAGCGCATTCGGGAATTCATTGAGGAAAGCCTTGACCCGGCGAGCACGGGAAAACGAGACGAACCAGCGCGGCAGGCCGAGAGCACCCACCAGCAGCACACCCGGCAAGGCAAGCAGCGGCGCACCTATGAAATAGGCAAGAAACGTCAAGACGACGCCGCAAACGGCCGAGTAGACATAGAAACGCTCGAGCGACACCTTCATGCCGGCCTGGCGGATCTGGGCTTTCAGCGGTGGCTTCTTGACAATGCGCTGGTTGGACTTTTGTTTTTGTTCGAGTTCCTTCAACGAGTCCTGCACCGATTTGCGCCGCTTGGCGGCTTCCACCACACGATCGCGCGAGGCCTTGACGACGGCACGATCCGTCTCGGCGGTCTTGATCGTCTCCAGCCGCCTGCCGACCTGCTTCTCCTCGCTGATCTGATTGAACAAAAAAGCATAGGCAATCCCGCCGGCACTGAAGCCGGCGAGCGCGATGAATGCCAATACGGTGGCGTCAATTCCGAACATCGACCGTGGCCCCTGCCCCTTCGTCAGTCAGCACGTTTCTCCATCGCCTCGAGCGCATTGGCGAGACGCTGTTCCTCGCCATAGTAGCGGGCGCGGTCCCAGAAATGCGGGCGACCGATGCCTGTCGACACATGCTCGCCCAACAGCCTACCGTTCGCGTCCTCGCCCTTGATGTTGTAGAGGACGAGGTCCTGCGTAATGACGACATCGCCTTCCATACCGATCACCTCGGTGATGTGGGTGATGCGCCGCGATCCATCGCGCAGGCGAGCCGCCTGTATGATCACGTCAATGGAACCGACGACGATTTCGCGCACGGTTTTTTGCGGCAGCGTGTAGCCACCCATCGCGATCATCGATTCGATACGGTTCAGGCATTCGCGCGGACTGTTCGAGTGGATCGTTCCCATCGAGCCGTCATGGCCGGTGTTCATCGCCTGCAGAAGGTCGAACACTTCCGGTCCGCGCACTTCGCCGACGATGATGCGCTCGGGCCGCATGCGCAGGCAGTTCTTGACCAGGTCGCGCATGGTTACCTCACCCTCGCCTTCGAGATTGGGCGGGCGGGTTTCCAGACGCACGACATGCGGCTGCTGCAGTTGCAGCTCGGCCGAATCCTCGCAGGTAATGACGCGCTCCTCGCGGTCGATATAGTTGGTCAGGCAGTTGAGCAGCGTCGTCTTGCCCGAGCCGGTACCGCCCGAAATGACGATGTTGCAGCGGACGCGGCCGATGATCTTGAGGATCTCGGCGCCATGCGGCGAAATGGCGCCGAACTTGACTAGCTGATCGAGCGTCAGCTTGTCTTTCTTGAACTTGCGGATGGTGAGCGCGGTGCCGTCGATGGCGAGCGGCGGCGCGATGACGTTGACGCGGGAGCCGTCGGGAAGACGCGCGTCGCAGATCGGGCTCGATTCATCGACACGGCGGCCAACCTGGCTGACGATGCGTTGACAGATGTTGAGGAGCTGCTGGTTGTCGCGGAAACGAATGCCGGTCTGCTCGACCTTGCCGTTGACCTCGATGTAGACGTTCTTGGAGCCGTTGACCATGATGTCGGCGATGTCGTCGCGGGCGAGCAATGGCTCCAGCGGCCCGTAGCCCAACACGTCGTTGCAAATATCCTCGAGCAGCTCTTCCTGCTCGGAAATCGACATCGCGAAATTCTTGATCGCGATGATGTCGTTGACGATGTCGCGGATTTCCTCGCGCGCGCTTTCGGGGTCGAGCTTGGCGAGCTGCGACAGGTCGATCGTATCGATGAGCGCCGAGAAGACCTGGCTCTTGGTGTCGTAGTAGGTTTCGCTCTTTTCGCGCTGGACCCGTCTGGGCTCCGGCGCCAATGGCGGCGCCTCGACTGCGCGGCGCGCGGGCGCGGGCGCGGGCGCCTGCGCCGGTGCCGGT